>NZ_GG668576.1:1332030-1466724 GCF_000160755.1 Proteus mirabilis ATCC 29906 | reverse complement strand
GTGTAAAAAGACATTAAGTGCGTAAAGAATAAGCGGAGCGGTAGTTCAGTTGGTTAGAATACCTGCCTGTCACGCAGGGGGTCGCGGGTTCGAGTCCCGTCCGTTCCGCCAACACATAAGAAAACCTAAGTCTAATGACTTAGGTTTTTTTTTGTTTAAAATTTAAAGTTGTCTACATTACCAGTGCTTATTTCATAATAATTCGCCATTAAAGCTATTTTTTACAAAAATAGTTACACTTATTTATCATTATATTCTTTAAAAGGGTGAGGGGAGATCCCAGCTTTGGTATACTAGATAGGTAGCAAGAGATCCTATTGGTTATCTGAGGTTGCTTAATGGCGAAAAAACCGACTTATTCAGTACGTTTTGTAGCAGGTCAACCTGTAGAAAGGATTGAACCTAGTCTACCTTTAGGCCAAATAGAAGAGATGCTACCGATTGGGATGCCACTATATACAGAAGGCACTTTAAAAATTGCTGTTTGGAATATTTACAAACAGCAACGGGTCAATTGGCGTAGTATGCTGGAAACGCTTGCCACCGATACTCAACTATTACTTTTACAAGAAGCGCAAACAACACCTGAATTAGTTCGTTTTGCGGGTAAAAACCATTTAATTGCTGATCAAGTTCCTGCTTTAGCCTTTCAACAGCACCCTGCGGGTGTTATGACCTTATCAAGTTCTCATCCTATCTATTGTTGCCCATTAAGAGAAAAAGAGCCTTTTTTAAGGCTTGCTAAATCTGCATTAATTACGGTTTATCCACTTATTACTGGTGAGCATTTAATGGTGATAAATGTACACGCGATCAATTTTAGTTTCGGTGTTGATGTTTATCAAAGACAATTAAACAGCTTATCGACTCATATCATCGATCATAAAGGGCCTGTTATTTTGGCGGGGGATTTTAACGCCTGGAGTCGTCCAAGAGTTAATGTGTTAAAGCGTTTTGCTAGAAGATTAAAACTTAAAGAAGTGATCTTTGAAAAGGATTTACGCACTCGCGCTTTTGGTAAGCCACTTGATTATATATTTTATCGTGGATTATCACTAAATAAAGCGGAAATCTTAATCACAGATGCATCTGATCATAATCCTTTGGTGGCGACCTTTTCTTAACTCGTGATAATAACATTCGTTAATATTAAAATATAAATATTTTAATATAATATGATTGTATTTATTATTGATTAGTATTATTACTCTATATTTAATTTATCTATCTATTTAATCTATTTGTTATATTAACGCGCTTTACTATACTTTTTTTGTCTATCTAATTCCCTACAAATATAGGAAATAATATGGCAACAAAAAATATAGTTATTATTGGCGGTGGTACGGGGGGTACTATTCTCGCTAATATCTTAGCTAAAAAATTAAATGATGAAATATTTTCAAAAAAAATAAAAATTACGCTTATTTCAGATAATCCATACCATTATTACAAACCTGCATTTATGTATATTGCATTTAACCTTTTCTTAAAAGAAGAGTTAATGCGATCACAAAGAAGTTTATTAAGACCAGAAATTGAATTTGTTATAGATAAAGCTGAAAGTTTCGATTTTAATAATAAAATAGTTTATTGTTGTTCTAAGAAAAAATATCACTATGATTTTCTCGTATTAGCCACAGGATGTGTTCCTCGTCTTGATAGAATTGAAGGTTTAGCTGAAGCTGGAAATCATTTTTATCAATATGAAGCTGCACGAAAATTAGCAGATAAAATTGCTACCATTGAAAAAGGGCGTGTATTTATCACGGTAACTTTTCCTGAAACGCCAAATGTACCTCACCAATGTGGTATTGCGCCAATGGAAACAACCTTGATGCTGGATGAATTTTTACGTCAGCGACGGGTAAGAAGTAATATAGAAATTGTTTATACCTATCCTACCGTAGCTCAACTATTAAGAAATTGTCTTTTTATGCAGCAAGAAGTTTGTGAAGTACTTCCTGCGGTCTTTTCTGAACGAGATATCAAAGCAAAGCGTGGTTTTACATTAAGTCATGTTGATCCTGATAAGAAAATCGCCTATTCGAAAGAAGGAGAAGCAGAGCCTTTTGATATCTTAATGAGCACACCTCCTATAACAGCGGTAGAAGCCATTCGTAATACAGGATTAAGTGAATATAACAATGGTGAAGGCTGGCTACCGACCGATCCTGAAACATTACAGGTATATGGGTTAAATCAAGTTTATGTGTTAGGTGATACGGTTGATTTGCCTATTAGTAAGGCCGGTGGTAGCTGTCATAACCAAGCGGGTGTTATAGCTAATAATATTTGTGGTGAACTGCGTTATGGTTATCCGGCAGCAATTTATGATGGGCGAGTACAAGCTGTTGCCCAAATGGGATTATCAGCGGGTATGCCATTACAGTATGACTATAAACATGATGTTATTCCAACACCTCCAACAAAACTCGGTGGCATGTTACGTAACGGTTATAACCGGGGCTTATATTGGGCAACGGTCAGAGGATTATTGTAGGGGAATAAAATAATGAGTGAAAATAATTTAAGCCCAAATGAAAAACCGTTGTTATCTAATGAAGATAAAATTCATTTAGAACATTTACTAGAAAAAATAAGGCCTTTATTAGTATTAAAGCGCCTAGATAATATTGTTGATTTATTATCTTTAGCCTCAGATACCGTCGATATTATGGATAACGCAACGGTAGAAAAATTGGCGGTTGCTTTTGAAGAAACATTAATTCCGGTTTGGGAATTAACTACGGCCTTTAATATGGCTAAAAAAGAATCTCTTTATCAGGATAAAAAATATACCTTAGGTGCGACTTTTTCATTATTAAAAAATCCTGACACCTTAAAAGGATTAACTATTGTATTAAGGACATTACAAATTATTGGGGAAAATAATCAGAAAATAGAAGTTTAATTAATGTCAAGGAGATATAATGACGCAAAGTAATAAGTGTTTTAATACTCAAGCAATACATTATGGCTACTCTCCGTTAGATTATCAGGGGGCATTGGTGCCTCCTGTTTTTCAAACGTCCACTTTTGCATTTCCCACGGCTCAATATGGTGCTGATTGTTTTGCTGGGAAAGAAAAAGGGCATTTTTATACTCGTATATCTAACCCTACATTGGATTTATTAGAAAAACGATTAGCTCAGTTAGAGCAAGGAGACGCTTCTGTTGTTTTTTCTTCCGGTATGGGAGCTATCACTTCAACATGTTGGTCATTATTGCAGCCAGGAGATGAACTCATTGCTGATATGACCGTTTATGGTTGTACTTTTACTTTCTTTAATCATGGGCTGGCTAAATTTGGTATCACTATCAAACATGTTGATTTAACCGATCCTGAAAAATTAGCCGAAGCAATTACAGATAGAACAAAGCTTATTTTCTTTGAAACACCGGCTAATCCTAATATGAGGGTTAGTGATATTGAAAAGATCGCTAATATTGCGCACCAACATGATGTTTTAGTCATGGTTGATAGTACTTACTGTTCACCTTATTTACAAAAGCCACTAACCTTAGGCGCTGATATTGTCGTACATTCTATGACTAAATATTTATCAGGTCATGGTGATGTGATGGCGGGCGCAATTATCACTAATTATCAATTAGCAGATAAAATTCGCGTTGAGGGCTTAAAAGATATGACGGGGGCTTGTTTATCACCTCATGATGCAGCACTCGTCTTAAGAGGGATAAAAACGCTTAGCATTAGAATGGAAAAAATTTGCCAGAATGCGCAGCGTATTGCACAATTTCTTGAAAATCATCCTAAGGTGGCAACGATTTCATATCCCGGATTAAATTCTTTTCCTCAATATGAACTTGCCAAAAAGCAGATGGCGTTACCTGGTGGCATGATAAGTATGGAGTTGAATGGTGGAATAAAAGCTGGCAGAGAATTTCTTAATCGCTTAATGCTTTTTACTCGAGCGGTGAGTTTAGGTGATTGTGAATCATTGGCTCAGCATCCTGCGACTATGACTCATGCGACATACAGTGCACAAGAGCGTCAACGCCATGGTATTAGTGATGGATTAATTCGTTTATCAATCGGTCTTGAAGACGTTGATGATTTAATTGCTGATTTAACCCAAGCGCTAGCCTAATTGTATTGAGCGCAGATAATGGATAAAGAAAAGGCTGTGAATGACTCACAGCCTTTATTTTTCTTGATAACAGTAGATTATTTCTGCGTTATTCTTGGTTTGATACCAATATAGTAACCAACAGTTAAAATAGCCACCCATACTAACCCAACGATTAATGCCATTCGGGTTGATTCAAAGTAGCCTAAAATTGCTATCACAAATGCCATAAAAATAATGGTAATGGCGGGTGCTATTGGCCAAAATGGTACAGGGAATTTTAGTTTTTTCGCCTCTTCAGCACTCATTTGGCGACGCATAGCCACTTGAGAAAGTAAGATCATCAACCAGACCCATACAGTGGCAAATGTCGCGATAGAGGCAATAAGTACGAAGATTTTTTCTGGAATAAGATAGTTAAGCACAACCCCTAATAATAGCACCACTGACATCACTAATACGGTCATCCAAGGTACACCGTTACGCGTCAGTTTCATAAAGGATTTAGGTGCTTGCCCTTCTTGTGCCATGCCGTACATCATGCGACCAGCACCGAAAATATCACTGTTTATCGCAGAGATAGCGGCGGTGATCACCACAAGATTAAGAATGTTAGCGGCTGAATTGATACCCAGATTGGAAAAAATTTGTACAAATGGACTACCGTTATGGCCAATTTGTTGCCATGGGAAGATGCACATTAAAATAAAAATGGTCAGTACATAGAATAGTAAGATACGAAATGGCACCGCATTGATAGCTTTAGGGAGCGTTTTTTCTGGATCTTTAGCTTCACTGGCGGTAATACCAATAACCTCAATACCACCAAAGGCAAACATCACAATGGCGAGTGAGGCAATAATGCCTTCTATACCATTTGGCATAAAGCCACCAAACTCCCATAGGTTAGAAATACCAATTGGATGTTCTGTTTGCTGACCAAAGCCGTAGATCATTATGGCTACACCACCGATAATCATGGCAATAATCGCAGTCACTTTAACGATAGAGAGCCAAAATTCCATTTCACCAAATATCTTCACATGACATAAATTTAAGGCACCAATAAAACAGACTATGCCTAATACCCATATCCATTGGTCGACATCGGGAAACCAAAGTTTCATATAAAAACCAAATGCGGTGACGTCTGCAAGACAAACGATAAGCATTTCAAAAACGTAGTTCCAGCCAGTTAAAAATCCGGCTAATGATCCCATATAATGGCTAGCATATTGTGAAAAAGAACCCGCCACTGGATGATGGACCGCCATTTCCCCTAATGCGCGCATAACCATAAATACTGCGGCACCACCAATAAGATAAGCAAGAAGTACAGCGGGGCCTGCTTTTTCAATCGCCGCGGCTGAACCATAAAAAAGCCCTGTCCCAATAGCAGAGCCTAGCGCCATGAAACGAATATGCCGCCCTGATAGTCCTCGTGAAAGTTTATTCTCTTTTTGCATCTAAAGTGTTTCCCATCTCTGTCCAACCGAAAAATCGGCTCTCTTTTTTTCAGTGTCTTTTCGCACGTTAGCTATCCAAAACAAAGCATGTACCTTATCATAAAGCCTCTTACGGTGAGACAGTTATCTGTAATAATCATCAGCATTCATTGGATATCAGAGTTTCTTATGCAATACCCCATTAATGAAGTGTTTCAAACCTTGCAAGGTGAAGGTGTTTTTACTGGCGTTCCTGCGCTTTTTGTTCGATTACAGGGATGCCCTGTAGGATGTAGTTGGTGTGATACCAAACATACCTGGGAAAAAGAAGAGAGCAAGAAAGTCCCTCTTGGAGATATTCCCATTAAAACACAAGAAAGTGATACTTGGGGTATAGCCACTGTCGAAGATATTTTATCACTTTTCCGGCAACAACGTTATAGCGCAAAGCATGTGGTGATAACGGGAGGGGAACCCTGCCTTTATGACTTACGGCCTTTGACGGAAGGCTTAGAAAAAGCAGGTTTTGATTGCCAAATAGAAACCAGTGGCACGCATGACATTCTCTGTAGTGAAGCAACATGGGTAACACTTTCGCCGAAAGTCGGTATGCGAGGTGGATTGAATGTTTTATCTAGTGCGATTAATCGTGCCAATGAAATTAAACACCCTGTTGCTCGTGAAAAAGATATCGAAGCACTGGATGATTTACTGCGATTAAGAACTCAACAACCTATGGCGATCGTTGCCTTACAACCAATCAGTTGTAAAGAGAGTGCAACAGCGTTATGTATTAAAACCTGTATTGAGCGTAATTGGCGTTTTTCAATGCAAACACATAAATATTTAAATATCGCCTAGTGTGTCATTTATCGTTAAAAAAAATCAGCCTATGAGTGGCTGATTTTTTTAGGTGAAAATTACTCACCACGATAAATACATCCTGCGGTACATGTCTCTTTAACCATCACGGCGGATAACAGGGGGAGTGATGGTTTAACTTGTTGCCAAATCCATTTTGCCAGTACTTCGCTGGTTGGATTTTCTAAACCTTCAATGTCATTAAGATAATAGTGGTCGAGCCTATCAAGAGTCGGTTTAAATGCGGCTTTCACATCAGCAAAATCAATTAGCCAACCTGACTGCGCATCTACTTCACCAGTGATTTCTAATCTCACTAAAAATGAATGCCCATGTAAACGTCCACATTTATGGCCTTTGGGAACATGGGGTAAGTGGTGCGCAGCTTCAAACTGAAAATCTTTAAAGATGGTGGTTATCATCAAAACTCTCTTGACTTAAATAGTAAAAAAATACAGATAAAACGGTGTCTATTTAGTGTATCTGATTTAGTGTGTTACGCCTAATCGCTTAACCTTAGCGACTTATTATATTCTTTTTCGTTTATTCATTATATCGATAAAGGAAATCGGTAAATAAATTTAGTCTTTAAGGTTATTAGATAGAGCAAACCAGTCTTTAAGTCGTGCTCTGATCGTGCGATACCCTCTTATTCATTAAAAAAGTCCAACCACAATAACAGCACCGATGCAGTGCAATGTTTTTTTAAGGCAGGATCGATGAGCAATCAACCCCCATTATTATCAATGCTTCCATTAACACAGGAGCAATTGAATAAATTACAGGATGTGACGAAAGACTTAACTCCAGCCCAATTTGCTTGGCTTTCTGGCTATTTTTGGGGGCAATTCAATCAGCATTCATCCACTAAAGATGAACTGGTAAGTGTACAAAGTCAGGTTCCTCAACAAGAAACCATCACCGTGATATCAGCATCACAAACTGGCAATGCACGTCGTTTAGCTGAACAATTACGCGATAAATTGGTTGGTAATCAACTTAATGTTGAGCTCTATAGTGCGAGTGAATATAAATTTAAGCAGATCCACAAAACGACAACCTTAATTATTATTACCTCAACACAGGGGGAAGGTGAACCTCCTGAAGAAGCCATCACATTTTATAAATATTTGCACTCTAAAAAAGCCGCGCCAATGAAGCAAACGGCTTATGCTGTACTGAGTCTCGGCGATAGTAGCTATGAACATTTTTGCCAAGCAGGTAAAGATTTTGATCATCAATTGGCGCAACTTGGCGCGACCAGTCTATTAGAAAGATTAGATGCAGATGTTGATTATCAAGCTGACGCTGATAAATGGATAACTCAGCTGACTGATATTTTAAAAATACGTATACCTGAGCAAAATACTCAAGTATTACAACAAACACAATCAGGAACAACCGACAGTGTCGATACCGCACGCTACCATCGTGATGCACCTTTTAGTGCCACTTTATTAACTAATCAGAAGATCACCGGTCGACATTCAGATAAAGATATCCGTCATATTGAAATCAGTCTAGCAGGCTCTGAATTGCAATATCTTCCCGGAGATGCACTAGGAGTATGGTTTAAGAATTCGGAAGAAAAAGTGGATGAGCTTATTACCCTATTATGGTTAACGGGGGATGAGCAGGTAAATGTTAAATCACAAACATTAACGTTAAAAGAAGCATTATTGCATCATGTTGAATTAACTCAAAATAGTGCACCAATTATTAAAGCGTATGCCCAATTATCCCGCCACGAAGAGTTATTATCGCTGGTGGCTGATAAAAGCAAACTTCAGCAATATGCGCAAACCTACCCAATTAATGAAATGGTACGTCAATATAGTGCGCAACCTAATGCTCAAGAGTTTATTGATATATTGCGCCCATTAACTCCACGTCTTTACTCCATCGCTTCATCACAACAAGAAGTTGATGATGAAGTTCATCTTACCTTAGGTGTTGTTCGTTATAACGTCGATCAGCGTGCTTATACAGGAGGTGCCTCAGGGTTCTTAGCTGATCAACTTCAAGAAGGCGATACAGTAAACGTTTTTATTGAACGTAATGATCATTTTCGTTTACCTGAAGATAATCAAGTCCCTGTGATTATGATTGGCCCGGGGACGGGGATTGCGCCTTTTAGAGGGTTTATGCAACAACGTGAAAGTGAAGGTGCGACGGGGAAAAACTGGCTCTTTTTTGGCAATCCTCACTTTGTAGAAGATTTCCTTTATCAAGTGGAATGGCAACGTTATGTCAAAAGCGGGTTGTTAACACGTATTGATTTAGCATGGTCGCGTGATCAAGCCGATAAAATTTATGTGCAAGATAAATTACGGGAGCAAGGTCAGGAAATTTGGCAATGGTTACAGCAAGGTGCTTATCTCTACGTTTGTGGTGATGCATCAAGAATGGCTAAAGATGTTGAACAAACATTGTTAGAAATAGTAATGACCCATGGCAATAAAAATATTGAACAAGCAGATGATTATTTAAGTGAGCTACGTTTAGCACGTCGTTATCAGAGGGATGTTTATTAAAATGAAATCACAAACTCAAGCGCCCTTAGTGGTTGAAGGAAAACTATCTGATAGTGAACGTATGAAAAAAGAGAGTAATTTCTTACGAGGCACTATTAGTGATGATCTACAAAATGGTCTAACCGGTGGTTTTGAGGGCGATAATTTTTTATTAATTCGTTTTCACGGTATGTACCAACAAGATGATAGAGATATTCGTGCCGAGCGTGCCCAACAGCTACTAGAGCCTCGTCATGCCATGATGTTACGTTGTCGTTTACCGGGCGGTGTCATCACACCAAAGCAGTGGCTAAGTATCGATAAGTTTGCTAGTGAAAATACGCTCTATGGCAGTATTCGTATTACTAATCGTCAAACTTTTCAATTTCATGGCATTTTAAAAGGTCATGTTAAACCGGCTCACCAAATGCTAGCGTCAACAGGCCTTGATGCTCTTGCAACCGCCAATGATGTTAATCGAAATGTGCTATGTACCTCAAACCCTGAACAATCTTCATTGCATCAAGAAGCTTATGAATGGGCCAAAAAACTATCCGAGCATTTATTGCCACGCACCCATGCCTATGCAGAAATTTGGTTAGATAAAGAGAAAGTGGCGACAACGGATGAGGAGCCTATTTTAGGTGAAACCTATTTACCTCGGAAATTTAAAACATCGGTGGTGATCCCCCCTTATAACGATGTTGACTTGCATGCCAATGACATGAATTTTATTGCCATCGCAGAAAATGGGCATTTGGTTGGTTTTAATGTGCTAGTCGGTGGCGGCCTTGCGATGACCCATGGTGATAAAAAAACCTTTCCGCGTTTAGCTAGTGAATTTGGTTATATTCCTATTGATAAAACATTAGCAGTCGCTGAAGCGATTGTGACGACGCAACGAGATTGGGGCAATCGTACTGAACGTAAAAATGCCAAAACCAAATACACCTTAGAGCGCGTTGGCATTGAAACATTTAAACAGGAAGTTGAACGTCGCTCAGGCGTTATGTTTGATATGATCCGACCGTATCAATTTACTCACCGTGGTGATCAAATTGGTTGGTTAAAAGGGGTTGATAACAAATGGTATCTAACCTTATTTATTGAAAGTGGTCGATTAATCGATAAACCTAATGCGCCGTTAAAAATGGGGGTTGCTGAAATTGCCAAAGTGCATCTTGGTGATTTTCGTTTAACAGCTAATCAAAATTTGATTGTTGCTGGTGTGCCAGAGGCACAGAAAGAGCAGATTGAGGCGATAGCGCGTCAATATGGTTTAATTAATGATAACGTTACACCGCTGCGTAAACATGCCATGGCGTGTGTTTCATTTCCAACCTGCCCATTAGCCATGGCAGAAGCGGAGCGTTTCCTTCCCGCATTTACCGATACCCTTGATAATATCATGGCTAAATACGGAGTCAGTGATGAGCATATTGTTGTACGTGTAACAGGGTGTCCTAACGGTTGTGGTCGTGCGATGTTGGCGGAAGTCGGACTGGTGGGTAAAGCCCCCGATCGCTATAACTTACATCTAGGAGGAAACCGCATTGGTACTCGCATTCCTAGAATGTATCGTGAAAATATTTCATCACAAGAAATCATTGAAATTCTTGATACTTTAATTGGTCAGTGGGCTATTTCACGTGAATCAAATGAAGGTTTTGGTGATTTTCTTATTCGCACTGATGTTATCAAACCCGTTGTTAATTCAGCCATTGATTTTTATGAAGTGCAGGAGGTGATATGAGTCGATTATCACTTTCTCAGTTGGTGTTGCTATCGATTGAAGAGCAGCGACTGGCACTTGATGAAATCAACCAACAATTAGAGCAAAAAACGGCGATAGAGCGGGTGATTTGGGCTTTAGAACATCTTCCTAACCAGTTTGTTTTAAGCTCAAGTTTTGGTATTCAAGCGGCAGTTTGTTTGCATTTGCTCACCAGACAATATCCCGATATACCTGTAATTTTGACAGATACAGGTTATCTCTTTCCCGAAACGTATCAATTTATTGATGAATTAACCTCTTCACTACAACTTAATTTAAAAGTATATCGCGCTGAAATATCTTCATCTTGGCAAGAAGCACGCTACGGCAAACTTTGGTTGCAAGGGATTGAAGGTATCGAACGTTATAACCAAATAAATAAAGTTGCACCAATGGAAAGGGCATTAAAGGAGTTACAGGCGAAGACATGGTTTGCAGGGCTACGACGCCAGCAATCAAAAAGTCGAGAGCATTTACCTGTTTTATCCATAGCGAAAGGTATTTTTAAGTTACTACCGATAGTCGATTGGGATAATAAACAAATTTATCAATATCTTAAACAGCATAATTTACCTTACCATCCATTATGGGAACAAGGTTATCTGTCTGTGGGGGATACCCATACGACACGCAAATGGCAAGAGGGAATGAGTGAAGAAGAGACGCGATTCTTTGGCTTAAAACGTGAGTGTGGATTACACGAATAATATTATTATTCATTATTAATATCGCTATTTATTTTGAGTGGGCAATAGAGTCATCTGTTGCCCTCTTTGTCGTGAGTAAAATAATAACCATTTGAAATTATTATGTTTTTGCTTATTCCTTTCTGTTCCATCACATAGCTTTTTGTCATTTCATAACCCCGAATGCACCTTTTATAGTCGTTATTCATATAAGTAAACAATAAAAATGTGAGATACGCGTATGGATTACCTACCCTTATTTGTGGAATTAAAACAGCGCCCAGTATTACTGGTTGGCGGTGGGCATGTCGCTGCGCGTAAAGCCGTACTGTTATTAAAAGCGGGCGCTCGGTTACGTGTTATCGCGCCACAGTTATGTGATGAATTGCATCTTGCTTATCAGCAAAATCAAATTGAGTGGATTGCTGGGCAATATCAGTCAGAGCATTTACTTGGCATGATGCTGGTGATCGTGGCAACAGACGATAAGGTATTAAATCAACAAGTGTATCTAGATGCGCAAGCACGCCACATTTTTGTCAATGTCGTCGACTCTCAACCCCAATGCTCTTTTATCTTTCCTGCCATTATCGATAGAAATCCGATATTAATTGCCATTTCATCAGCGGGCAAAGCCCCTGTTTTAGTTCGTATGATACGGGAAAAGCTAGAGGCATTATTGCCTACCTCATTAGGGGCTATGGCGACTATTGCGGGGAAATGGCGCAATAAAGTGAAACAAAAACTGACTGGTTTTCAAGCACGTTGCCGCTTTTGGGAGCAAGCGTTTAGTGGCAAATTTGCCTCATTAGTGGCAAGTGGTCAATTAATACAAGCGCAAGCACAGCTCGAACAACAACTGTCTCATCCAGATAGCCCACAAGGTGAGCTTGCTTTAGTGGGGGCAGGGCCGGGTGATGCCGGGTTATTAACCTTACGAGGTTTGCAAGTTATCCAGCAGGCCGAGGTGGTACTTTATGACAGTTTAGTCAGTGCAGACATCTTAGAACTGGTACGCCGTGATGCTGATAGAATTTGTGTGGGTAAAAGAGCGGGGCAACACAGTACGTTGCAAGAAGAAATCAATCAATTGATCGTGAAATATACTCAGCTTGGTAAACGAGTTGTCAGACTAAAAGGGGGCGATCCTTTTATTTTTGGACGCGGAGGAGAAGAGCTTGAAATTGCGGTACAACATGGCATTCCTTTTCAAGTTGTTCCCGGTGTTACCGCAGCTAGTGGGGCCAGTGCTTATGCGGGTATTCCATTAACTCATCGTAACTATGCGCAAAGTGTCACTTTTATGACTGGGCATTGCCAATCAGGGGGGATAGAGCCAGATTGGCAAGCTTTAGCGCAAGCTAATCATACGTTAGCAATTTATATGGGAACGACGAAAGCAGAACTTATTAGCCAGCGTTTAATAGAGCAAGGTCGTTCACCACTCACCCCTATTGCCGTCATTAGTTGCGGTACACGCCATGATCAACAGATCTTAACGGGAAATTTAACACAATTAGCGCAATTAGCTAAGCAAGCTCCCACCCCGGCATTATTAATCGTTGGAGAAGTTGCTGCATTACATCACCAACTTGCGTGGTTTGGTGATAGACAAACTCAACATACCTCTGCCATCCACTCATCTTTGGTTCATTTTGCCTAAACGAGGTTGTTATGAATGAAACACAATTAACTCATCTTCAGCAATTAGAAGCAGAAAGCATTTATATACTGCGTGAAGTTGTCGCTGAATTTGAAAATCCCGTCATGCTTTACTCAATAGGCAAAGATTCTTCGGTGATGTTGCATCTAGCACGTAAGGCTTTTTATCCGGCGAAATTACCTTTTCCTCTTTTACATGTTGATACGGGTTGGAAATTTCGTGAGATGTATGAGTTTCGCGATAAAACGGCCAAAGAGTATGGTTTTGATCTCAAAGTTTATCGTAATCCCCAAGGGGCACAATTGGGGATCAATCCCTTTATTCATGGTAGCGCCAAGCATACAGATATCATGAAAACAGAAGGTCTTAAGCAAGCTCTGGATAAATATGGTTTTGATGCCGCATTTGGTGGGGCGCGTCGTGATGAAGAAAAATCGCGTGCTAAAGAGCGTATTTACTCATTTAGAGATAGATCTCATCGTTGGGATCCGAAAAATCAACGTCCAGAATTATGGCAAAACTACAACGGCCAAATTAATAAAGGGGAAAGTATTCGCGTTTTTCCATTATCAAATTGGACGGAGCTAGATATTTGGCAATATATCTATTTAGAAAATATCGATATTGTGCCGCTCTATTTCGCTAAACACCGTCCAGTTATTGAGCGGGATGGTACCTTGATTATGGTTGACGATGATCGAATCGACCTAAAAGCTGGAGAGGTGATCACACAACAAAAAGTACGCTTTAGAACATTAGGCTGCTGGCCATTAACGGGCGCTATTCCTTCACAAGCAGACACATTACCCGCCATTATTGAAGAGATGTTAATTTCCACCAGTAGCGAGCGACAAGGGCGTTTAATTGACAGTGATCAGTCTGCTTCAATGGAACTTAAAAAACGTCAGGGTTATTTTTAATAGGAGTCACTATGGGACTTGCAGCCATCAAAACCAACCAACTGATCGCCGGTGAAATAGCACAATCAGGTGGTGTAGAAAATTATTTAAAAACACAACAGAACAAAGGGTTATTACGTTTTTTAACCTGTGGCAATGTTGATGACGGAAAAAGCACCTTAATTGGTCGCTTACTTCATGATACGCGGCAGATCTACGAAGATCAGCTCTCCACCTTACAAAACGAGAGTAAAAAGATTGGTACTCAAGGTGAAAAATTAGATCTCGCTTTGCTGGTGGATGGTTTAGCGGCTGAACGAGAGCAAGGGATCACTATTGATGTAGCTTATCGCTATTTTTCAACAGCCAAACGAAAATTTATTATTGCCGATACGCCGGGACATGCACAATATACCCGCAATATGGCGACAGGAGCATCAACGAGTACGCTTTCTATTCTGCTGATCGATGCTCGAAAAGGGGTGCAAGAGCAAACTCGCCGCCATAGTTTTATTAGCACACTCCTTGGGATCCGTCACTTAGTGGTCGCGATTAATAAAATGGATCTACTTGATTATCAACAAGAGATCTTTGAGTCGATCCAACAAGATTACCTGCACTTTGCACAACAATTACCGCGCGATCTTACTATCGAATTTGTGCCTATCTCTGCACTGGAGGGAGATAATGTAGTATCTCCTTCATTAAATATGCCTTGGTATACAGGAAAAACACTGTTGGCATTACTTGAAGATGCGCCGGTTAAATTTAAATTAGGGGCTAAATCTCAAAGATTGCGTTTTCCTGTACAGTATGTGAATCGCCCTGATTTAGATTTTAGAGGCTACAGTGGCACAGTTTCATCAGGCTCTCTTTATCAAGGACAACAAATCAAAGTATTACCCTCAGGACAGCGTTCAACCATTAAACGTATTGTGACTTTTGATGGCGATCTGACTCAGGCGCAAGTGGGTCAAGCGATTACACTGCTGTTAGCGGATGAAATCGATATTAGTCGTGGCGACATTATTGTTGATGCTAACGATACCACTGCTAATGTTAGCAATCATGCGTTGGTGGATATCGTATGGATGTCAGAACAACCGTTAGTACAGGGGCAAACCCTTGATATCAAAGTAGCGGGCAAAAAAAGTCGTGCCAAAATAGAGAATATTCACTATCAAGTTGATGTGGATAAGCTCACTCAACAAGTGACCGAAAGTTTAGCGCTAAATGCCATTGGGCATGTTGAAGTATTATTTGAAGAGCCATTGGTGCTGGATAACTATCAACTTAATGCACAAACAGGGGGGCTTATTTTTATTGATAGATTAAGCAATGTCACGGTGGGTGCTGGTCTTATTCGAGAAATTCGCGACAACGTGCAACCCACAACTTCCCAATACGATGCATTTGAAATTGAACTCAATCAGTTGATCCGCCGCCATTTTCCGCATTGGGGCGCAAGAGACTTACTGGGAGGAAAATAGTGACGATACATCAAGATATTGTCTGGCATCCTCATCAAATAGGGTTAAAAGAGCGTGAAGCACAACAGGTACACAAAGGATGTGTACTTTGGTTTACTGGGTTATCTGGGTCAGGTAAATCAACACTGGCTGATGCGCTAGAGCAAACCTTATATCAGTACTCGACACTCCATGCGCCTATCCGCACCTATTTATTAGATGGTGATAATCTACGCCATGGTTTATGCCATGATCTTGGGTTTAGTGAACAAGATAGGCATGAAAATATTCGCCGTGTAGGGGAAGTGGCTAAACTAATGGTTGATGCCGGATTAATTGTCTTAACAGCATTTATTTCTCCTTATCAGCAAGATAGACAACAAGTAAGAGAAAGGTTTGCTCAAGGGCGATTTATTGAGATCTTTGTTGATACACCTTTAGCCCTTTGTGAAGCACGTGATCCTAAAGGCCTCTATCAAAAAGCACGACGAGGAGAGATCAAACAGTTTTCTGGCATTGATTCACCTTATGAACCACCCACTGCGCCAGAAATTCATTTAGACGGCTCACTCGCGATTAATGAGCTTACACAACAAATCCTCGCTTATTTACAGCAACAACAAATTTACCGCTAATCATATCTCTACATCATTTTCTCTTATCTGGGAAAATATGTAGGGATAGAAGGGGTTTTTTAATAAACTGATTTGGCGGCAAATACAGTGTAAATACCACTTCTTTACTTACCACTCCAGTAGATAAAAACGCGCTTTTAAGCATATAACTTATACTTTATCTGAAAAATAGCGTGATTGTTTATGTTAAGGGTGGGGGGAATACGAATATTCATGTAATATATCTGCGCGCTTTTGTGGCGCAGATGGGAGAGTTGTGGGATGATTAGCCCATTCATTTTGGGGGTGGTAATGGGGAAATTAACAGTCTTACTTCTGATCTTACTTGGTTTTCTACAATATTCATTGTGGTTAGGTAAAAATGGTATTCATGATTACAACAAAGTAAGTCAAGAAGTTGAATCTGCATTAGCGCAAAACGCACAATTAAAGTCGCGTAATGATCGCTTATTTGCGGAGATTGATGACCTCAATGGCGGGCAAGAAGCATTAGATGAGCGTGCTCGTAGTGAACTTGGCATGATAAAGCCTAATGAAAGCTTTTATCGTATTGTTAATGATAAATCCCAACCACGTCGTTAATTTGTTGAATTAATAGTGTGCCTTGATATAAATACTATAATGAATATACCAAACTCTACTTTTCCTATTGTGGCGGTTATTCCCGCTGCCGGCATAGGTAGTCGAATGCAAGCAACCTGCCCGAAGCAATACCTTAAAATTGGCAGATTGACTATCCTTGAACATACTATTAATGCGCTATTAAAACATCCACGCATTTCGCAAATTATTGTCGCAATTAACCCAGAAGATGACTATTTTTATCACCTAGCTCTTGCTAAAGATAAACGAATTATTGTCGTTAAAGGAGGGGGGCAACGTGCTGATTCGGTATTATCAGGGCTTCGCTATATTACAGAACATCTTGCGCAAAATACATGGGCGCTAGTTCATGATGCGGCAAGACCCTGCCTGTCCTTTAGTGATTTGGATAATCTTATTCAACTCATTGATGATAACCATCTTGATCCTCAATTTTGTGGTGGGATCTTAGCCTCTCCTGTGCGTGATACGATGAAACGTAGTCATCAACAAGATAACCATATTGAAAAAACAGTGGCAAGAGACACGCTATGGCATGCTTTAACGCCACAATTTTTCCCTGCGGCCTTGTTAAAACAAAATCTTGAAAACGCATTGGCACAGAACGTACCCATTACTGATGAAGCATCTGCGATGGAATTTGGTGGATATGAACCCTTATTAGTTAAAGGCCGTGCGGATAATATAAAAGTCACACAACCAGAAGACTTGGCTCTTGCAGAATTTTTCCTCTCTCGACAAATTACCAGCATAAGGAACACATAATATGAGAATTGGACACGGTTATGATGTACATAAATTTGGCGGAGAAGGCCCAATTATTATTGGTGGTGTGAGAATTCCTTATGAACAAGGTCTACTAGCCCATTCAGATGGTGATGTTGTACTACATGCGGTGACAGATGCCATTTTAGGTGCTGTTGCGATGGGCGATATTGGTACGTTATTTCCTGATACCGATCCGGCTTATAAAGGTGCGGATAGCCGAGTATTATTGCGCGAAGCCTTTTCAAGAGTGATGGCTAAAGGTTACCGTATTGGTAATCTTGATGTCACTATTATTGCTCAGGCACCTAAAATGCTACCTCATACTCCACAAATGCGTGTCAATATTGCTGAAGATCTCCATTGTCATGTCGATGATATCAATGTTAAAGCGACCACTACTGAGAAATTAGGTTTTGTAGGACGCAAAGAAGGTATCGCTTGTGAAGCGGTGGTGTTATTAATCAAAGAGTCTTTATCTCAATGAGTGATTTACCAGAACTTCATTGGCTACATGGCAAACCGACAGCGACAGGGCGATTAAAATCGACACCAGAAGATTTTAAGGTCAGCGAAGATCTCGGCTTTACCTTAGATGGTGAAGGCGAACACGTGATGGTTAGGGTCAGAAAAACAGGTTGTAATACGGCTTTTGTGGCTGAAAAGTTAGCTAAATTTGCCGGTATTCATCCTCGAGATGCTAGTTATGCTGGGCTCAAAGACAGAAATGCGGTTACGGAACAATGGTTTTGTTTACGTATGCCGGGTAAAGAGATGCCCGACTTTAGTCAATTTACGTTAGAAGGTTGCGAAATATTAGCAACTACCCGCCAGCAACGTAAGCTACGAATTGGTACATTAAAAGGGAACCATTTCACCTTAGTATTACGTGATATCTCCGATGTGACATCGGTGGAAACTCGTCTAGTAGAGATACAGAAACAAGGGGTTCCTAACTATTTTGGTGTGCAACGCTTTGGTCGTAATGGCGACAATTTACGCCAAGCATGGCGTTGGGCAACCAATGAAATTCGGGTAAAAGAGCGTAGCAAACGTAGCTTTTATCTCTCAGCAGCACGTAGTGCGATGTTTAATCATCTGGTGAGCCAACGACTTGAGCGTCATATTTATACTCAAGTGCTTTGTGGTGATGCGATGCAATTGCACGGTAAAAGAAGTTGGTTTGTGGCAGAAGAAGCGGAACTTGCCCAAACACAAACACGCTATGAAGAGCATGATATACATATTACCGCTCCACTGCCGGGTAAAGGTGACTTAGGTACACAAGCTCAAGCACTGATATTTGAAACCGACAGCTTAGCTGACTACGAAGCATTATGGTCATTAGCGCAACAAGAGCGAGTTGATACCACTCGCCGTGCGATTAATTTGCTACCAGAAAATATGTCATGGCATTGGCTAGATGATACTACGGTTTCTTTATCGTTCTTTTTGCCAGCAGGAAGTTTTGCCACTAGCGTTGTCCGTGAATTGATATTATTAGGGAATATTGATGCTGAAAATATTAGTGAGTAATGACGATGGTGTTATGGCAAAAGGGATACAGACACTCGCAAAAGCCTTACGCCAGCGTTATGATGTACAAATTGTCGCACCGGATCGCAATCGTAGTGCAGCATCCAATTCATTAACTATTGATAGACCGTTACGTAAACAGCGACATGAAAATGGTGATATTGCGATAGTTGAAGGTACACCCACGGATTGTGTCTATCTCGGTGTTAATCATCTCGTCAGACCGCGTCCAGATATTGTGGTGTCTGGCATTAATCATGGCCCTAATTTAGGGGATGATGTGCTTTACTCAGGTACGGTTGCTGCCGCTACTGAGGGCCGGTTCTTAGGTTTACCTGCGATTGCGGTATCACTTGATGGCGAAACGCATTTTGACACCGCAGCCCAAGTGACTTGTGATGTTTTAGCTATGCTACAACGAGTACCTTTAAGAGCTGGGAATATTTTAAATATTAATGTGCCTGATATTCCGTTAGCGGAGATCAAAGGTTTTCGTATAACACGTTGTGGAAGTCGTCATGCTTCACAACATGTTTATACACAAACAGATCCAAAAGGAAATACCCTTTATTGGATCGGGCCTCCTGGCGAAAAAAATGATGTGGGGCCGGATACAGATTTTGCAGCGGTTGATGCAGGTTATGTCTCCATCACACCATTACATGTTGATTCAACAGCGTATAAAGCGCTTGAGTTATTAAAAGATTGGTTAAATAAAGCAGAGGTCGAAAAAACATGTTAAGTCGGTCAATGAAAGACTTACTGACAATGTTAAAACAACACGGCATCAATGATGAGCGTCTGTTGGAAGCTATGAGCAAAGTACCCCGAGAGCTATTTATTGATGAAGCGCTCTCCCATAAGGCTTATGAAAATACGGCTTTACCTATTGGTAATGGTCAAACTATTTCACAGCCTTATATTGTTGCTAAAATGACATCACTGCTTGAATTACAAGCAACGGATTCTGTGTTAGAGATTGGCACAGGCTCTGGTTATCAAACTGCAGTATTAGCAAACTTAGTGCATCATGTCAGTTCAGTTGAACGGATAAAAATATTGCAGTGGCAGGCAAAACGACGCTTTAAACACCTTGATTTACATAATATTTCGACTCGTCATGGTGATGGTTGGGAAGGTTGGGTATCAAAAGGCCCCTTTAATGCTATTATTGTTACTGCCTGTGCAACAGAAGTACCGCAACGACTCTTGATGCAATTAGCTGATGGTGGCAGGATGATCATTCCTGTCGGTGAACAGCAGCAGATGCTTAAGTTTATTCGTCGTTTAGGTAATGATTTTCACTATCAATCTATCGAGGCTGTACGCTTTGTCCCCCTAATTGCGGGTGAGTTAGCATAACTTCCAGATAAATCTGACCATTTTTTATTACTGCTTTTTTGTAGCTTGTCGTAATCTGCACTAATAAATGAAATATTTTCAAAAAATTGCAGTCTCTTTGTGTTACTCAACAAATTGCTAGACGCTAATGCCTTTTAAAAGGGAGAAGGAAGTATGAATTCAGAAAGCCCAATTAAGCATGTCCGCTGGGCAATCATGTGTTCGGTAATCGGATTTGCATTAACAGGCTGTGCCGACACGCCTTATCGTCCTGCACCGATAACCTCTGTCAATGATAGTTCGTCAAATCGTACCGTTTCTACATCACCTGTTACAACTAACAGTAATGCAGGAGTGGCAACACCTATTGAAAGAGGTTCAACTCCGTTACAAACAACGCCTCCTCCTTCTATTAGAGTGAATAACACAACCGCGCAGCCTCAAAGCCAGCCTCGTACGCAAAATGTTACCCCTCAAAATGTCAATACGGATGGTAGCGGACGCATTGTGTATAACCGTAATTATGACAATATCCCTAAAGGGAATTACAGCGGTAACACTTATACGGTTAAACGTGGCGATACAATGTTTTATATTGCGTGGATCACGGATAGTGATGTAAAAGATTTGGCCTCAATGAACAATATTCCAGAGCCATATAGCTTAAATGTTGGACAAGTACTTAAGATTGGTAACCGTCAAGTTAATACCGGTACCAATACCAATGTAAATACTTCAGTAATTAATAAACCAAGTAGTGAAGGCGTTCAGACGGCACAAACTAAGCCGTCAAATAATAATAGCTCAATGGGGCCGTTGATCACGAAACCAACAACAACGACACCGCCAAAGACAACGACTTCGACACCAACAACTTCGGCAACAACCAGTAATAACACAACGGCAACCTCTAAACCTGCAGCCGCAACAGGTAAATGGGTATGGCCAGCACAAGGTAAAATTATTGAGAGCTACTCAAATGCACCTGGTGGTAATAAAGGTATTGATATTAGTGGTACACGAGGTTCACCCATTGTGGCAACAGCCGCAGGTAAAGTGGTTTATGCAGGGAGCGCATTACGAGGTTATGGTAATTTAGTTATCATTAAACATAATGATGAATATCTCAGTGCTTATGCTCATAACGATACAATCTTGGTACGTGAACAGCAAAATGTAAATGCAGGACAGCAAATTGCGACCATGGGAAGTACTGGTACTAGTTCTGTTCGATTACACTTTGAGATCCGTTATAAAGAAAAATCACTTAACCCAATGAGCTATTTACCTAAAAGATAAATAAACGCTTAACGTTGTTAGTGAATAATCTGAAAATTAAGCCCTTTTGTTAATATTAACAAAAGGGCTTTTTTAGTTATTAAATTAATTAAAACCTTGAAAATAAATTTCTTTCACTAAGTAAGATTGCTTAGTTGGAACGTAAGCAAAATGAGATATTTCTGTCAAATTATAGATAAGATTAAATTAGACTGTTGATTATCGAACAATGAATGAGTATGCTAAAAAACGTTAGTTAAAAGTATGAATAAAAATCTAATGTATTCAAAGATAGTGTATTGAATTAACTTATTGTTTTTATTATAGGTTTGTTTTTTGTCTTATCTTTAGAATAATATATATTATTGAATATTATTTTATTATTGCGGATTTTTGTTTATCTTTTTTTTGATGTACATTGTCACATATTGCTTGTTAAACAGTGAATATACGTATAGATAAATATACGTAAAATAATAATAATTGCTGTTAATAACTAATACTTATAGTTAATAAATATATTGAATAAACTATAAAGTAAATTAACAGTAAAACAGATTATGTTATTTTTTTATTTTGTAATTCGTTACAAGGGAAAATCAGTAAACCCGTTGTGTCGTGACACAGCGATAAACTGGTAAATCGATCTCATTAAGAGCGTCGTTTACCTAAATTATCAAGGGTAGGAGCAGCTGATGAGCCAAAGTACGCTAAGAGTAGACGAGTTATATACTGATGATATTGATGAGAACATGGAAGAGTTCGATGAAGCAGCCGCAACAAAAGAGGCTGAAAATGAATCTGACGCTCAAGATGAAATTGAACTCATTGAAGGAGTCAATCAGCGTGCGTTAGATGCAACTCAGCTCTATTTAGGAGAAATTGGCTATTCTCCATTGTTGAGTGCTGAAGAAGAAGTATTCTTTGCTCGTAGAGCGTTACGAGGTGATATCCCATCAAGACAACGGATGATAGAGAGTAATCTACGTTTAGTTGTTAAAATATCTCGCCGTTATACGAACCGAGGGTTAGCTCTTCTTGACTTAATTGAAGAAGGTAATTTAGGCCTTATTCGTGCTGTTGAAAAGTTTGATCCTGAAAAAGGGTTTCGTTTTTCAACCTATGCCACATGGTGGATACGTCAAACTATTGAACGTGCCATTATGAACCAAACCCGCACTATTCGTCTCCCCATTCATATCGTTAAAGAACTCAATGTCTATTTAAGAACCGCAAGAGAATTAGCACATAAGCTCGATCATGAGCCAAGTGTTGAAGAAATTGCGCAAACGCTGGATAAACCGGTCGATGATGTCAGCAAAATGCTACGTTTAAATGAACGTATTTCTTCTGTTGATACACCGATTGGTGGGGATTCAGATAAAGCCTTACTAGATATTATTTCAGACGAAAATGAAGAAGGGCCAGAAGCAACCATTCAAAATAATAACCTCAAGGAAAATATCGTAAAATGGTTATTTGAATTAAATCCAAAACAGCGTGAAGTATTAGCGCGTCGCTTTGGATTACTGGGTTACGAGGCTGAAACATTAGAAGATGTTGGTCGAGAAATTGGTTTGACAAGAGAGCGGGTTCGTCAGATCCAAGTTGAGGGATTGCGTCGTTTAAAAGATATTCTGCAAGGGCAAGGATTATGCATAGAGGCACTTTTTAAGATGAACTAGTTGCTTTAGATGCTCAATGCGTTATCAAGCCGATTAGTTAAATTAACTAATCGGCTTTTCTTTTGTTATTTATTTAGCTCTTTTAAGTGATAGAGCAATTCCAACGCTTGTTTTGGAGTTAATGAATCAGGATCAATTTTATTTAATGCTAATTCAACTTCAGAAGGCTCAATATCTGCTAATAACATCAGTTGTGACGTTTCTACATGGCTTGCCCCTGAATGACCAGATAGGGTTTCTAACTCTTTTAATTTCTGCTTTGCACGGCGGATCACCTCTTTTGGCACACCGGCTAATGCCGCAACCGCTAAACCATAACTTTTACTGGCAGCACCTTCTTGAACACTGTGCATAAAGGCAATAGTTTCCCCATGCTCTACCGCATCTAAGTGAATATTGGCAGTGCCTTCTAGTTTTTCTGGCAGTGTCGTTAATTCAAAATAGTGTGTGGCAAAGAGTGTCATCGCTTTAATGCGATTCGCTAAATTTTCGGCACAAGCCCAAGCGAGAGAAAGCCCATCATAAGTAGAAGTGCCTCGGCCAATTTCATCCATTAACACTAAACTGTTTTCAGTGGCATTATGAAGAATATTTGCGGTTTCTGTCATTTCCACCATAAATGTTGAACGACCTGAAGCCAGATCGTCAGAGGCACCCACGCGGGTAAAAATACGATCAATTGGGCCTATTACCGCTTTTTCTGCGGGCACAAAACTACCAATATAAGCCAGTAGCGTAATTAATGCCGCTTGACGCATATAGGTACTTTTACCGCCCATATTAGGGCCGGTAATAATGAGTAGACGACGTTGAGGCGCGAGTTGTAGAGGGTTTGAGATAAATGGCTCACTCAGTACTTGTTCTACAACAGGGTGACGTCCATCAGTGATTTGAATACCTGTTTTTTCTGTTAATTCAGGGCGTGTATAATTGAGTGATTCTGCACGCTCAGCGAGATTAGCCAGAACATCGGTTTCAGCTAACGCTTCAGCACTGGTTTGTAAGGCGGTTAGATGAGGTAATAGTTTTTCGAAAAGCTCTTCGTAGAGCATTTTTTCAATTGCTAATGCTTTACCTTTAGAGGTTAATACCTTGTCTTCATACTCTTTTAGTTCAGGAATAATATAGCGTTCAGCATTTTTCAGTGTTTGACGACGCACATAGTGCATTGGGACTAAATTGCTTTGGCCACGACTGACTTGTATGTAGTAACCATGAACCCCATTAAAGCCAACCTTTAAGGTATCAATACCCCATTTTTCACGTTCACGAACTTCAAGCTTTTCAAGATAGTCACTCGCACCGTCAGCCAGTGCTCGCCATTCATCTAATTCTGCATTATAACCAGGGGCTATCACACCCCCATCGCGTACTAATACGGGTGGTGTTTCAACAATGGCATTTTCCAGTAATTCACGCAACTCATCAAACTGGCTGATACGCTGCTGTAATTCTTTAATATAGGGCATATCCGCCTGATCAAGCACTTGGTGGATATCTTGATATTGTTGAAAGGCATGGCGCATACGTGATAAGTCACGAGGGCGAGCGGAGCGCAATGCTAAACGAGCAAGTACCCGCTCTAAATCACCCACCTGACGTAAAAAAGGCTGTAATTCAAAATAGAGGGGTTGTAAGGCACTAATGGCATCTTGGCGTTTAATTAACTGTTCACGCTGGCGTAAAGGGGTGTGTATCCAACGTTTGAGCATGCGGCTTCCCATTGGGGTCACGCACAGATCAAGTACAGATGCCAAGGTGTTATCACAACCGCCAGCAAGATTTTGGGTTAATTCTAAATTACGGCGAGTGGCTGCATCTAAGATAATGGTATCTTGTGGACGCTCCATGGTAATGCTACGAATATGAGGCAACGCAGTGCGTTGCGTATCTTTAACATATTGTAATAAGCAACCTGCGGCACAAAGTGCAAGTCGGGCATTTTCAACACCAAATCCAGTTAAATCACGGGTTCCAAACTGTAAATTAAGTTGTTGTTTGGCGGTTTCACACTCAAACTCCCAAATTGGACGCCGGCGTAAACCTTGCTGACGCTCAATTAATGCCATTGACTCAAAGGTTTCTGGATAGAGTAGTTCTGCTGGGTGAGTGCGTTGCAGCTCGGCAGCCATACTTTCACTATCCGGCATTTCAGTGACCCGAAAACGTCCAGAGGTAATATCTAAAGTGGCATAACCAAAAGCGCCATTTTTATCTTGCCAGATAGCGGCTAATAGATTGTCTTGGCGCTCTTCAAGTAGCGCTTCGTCCGTAACGGTGCCCGGTGTGACAATACGGATCACTTTACGTTCAACAGGGCCTTTGCTGGTGGCCGGATCACCAATTTGTTCACAGATGGCAACGGATTCTCCCAATTGCACTAATTTAGCCAGATAGTTTTCAACCGCATGATGAGGAACGCCAGCCATAGGGATAGGTTGACCTGCCGACTGACCTCGTTTTGTTAATGAAATATCTAATAAGCGTGAGGCTTTTTTAGCATCATCAAAAAACAGTTCATAAAAGTCACCCATACGATAAAACAGTAAGATTTCTGGGTGCTCTGCCTTAAGCTTAAGATACTGCTGCATCATGGGGGTGTGGGATTCGAAATTTTGGCTGTCAGTCATGGTGTCGTCTTTCTTAACGTATTGAAGTTTATCTCGTTTGTGAGTATTGGTTGTTAAACTCTATCTGGTTTTATTTCACAAACATCATACCATAAGGTTTCAGTGTGTTGCTTTAATCATCTAAATATCTTTGCCAATAAAAGTATGAGTGATGGCTTATTTTTTTGGAAAAATAATAATAGTTATGTTTTCTTATTGTCTTACTTAGCTCTACTTAGATGCAATAATGGGTACGCTCTTCCTTGATTATCCAACTCCGAACGTCCCGATATTTGAAAGCCCATATGCTGATAAAAACCGACGGCTTGCTGATTTTGTTCATTGACATCAACGCTTAAATTAGGATGAAGAGTTAATGCGTGTGATATTAACTGTTTTCCTATCCCTAACCCTCGTGCTGATGCATCGATAAAAAGCGCCTCTAGATGACCGTCATGTAAAAACATAAAGCCGAGTGGGCGATCTTGTTGATTAGTAGCAACCCATACCGGTGTTTCGGAAAAAAAACCGATAACTTCTTTTTCAATCTCTTGGCGATCGTCAGCTGTCAGAAAGTCATGTGTAGCATCGACTGAATTTTTCCAGATTTGTATGATTTCAGGTGCTTCTGAAGGGCGTGATATTCTGATTTTTAACATTTTTTACCTTTAGATAGACCTATTATATTAAAATAAACTTATACTAATGATATTAATGTCATTTTTTCTGATAAAAAAGTTATTTTTAAGTGTTGGAGCTAATCTAGAGGATATTTATTTTTTATAAAATATTATCATATGGTTATAAATTAAAATATAAAGCCATCAGCTGGTATCGTTCTTACCTTAAACAATCTTTTTTTAATAAGTCGGATAAATATGTGATCTATTACTAACTTTACCGTGCTAAGTTTGACGATATAAATATCCCATGTTAACGTCCTAGTAAACGTAGGGATTGTAATAGTACCTGGCTTACTACACAAAACCCATTTGTAGATGAAAAGTATTTTTTGTCTACAAATGGGTTTTTGCGTTTTTAAGCCTTAATAAAAGAAAATTTTTGAGCATGCCAGATGAACATGAAAATTAAAAAAATATTAAATAACAGTGTTGTGATCTCTCTGGATGAAGCAGAAAAAGAAATTATCGTCATGGGAAAAGGGATTGCCTACGCCAAAAAAGTAGGTGATGAGATAACATCTGAACAAATAACCAAAAAATTTATCTTAAGTCCTAAAAATTGTCCGCAGAGAGTGCTCGATCTTTTATCGAATATTACGTTAGATTACGTAGAAATTGCGGACAATATTATTCAGTATGCAAAAGAAAAAATGACCTTAGATACACAAGATAGTATCTATATTGCATTGATTGACCATATTCAAGCCAGCATTGAACGGTATAAAGAAGGGACTTTTATAAGAAATAAAATATTGTGGGAGATAAAAAATTTTTATAGTGAAGAGTTTGATATTGGTCTTTATGGCTTAAAATTAATTAATGATAGATTTAACATTTCAATGCCAGAAGATGAAGCAGGATTTATTGCATTACATATCGCCAGTATTAGAACAAACGATAATATTCAGCAAACCTACAAAGTGACCCACTTTATCCAAAGCATTACTAATATAGTCAAATATTATTTAAATATAGAGTACGACATAGGATCGTTAAATTATCGTCGTTTTGTGACACACCTTCGCTATTTCTCCATCCGATTATTTTCACAACCTGAAAATGATCACGAACCTTTAGAAAATGAGTTACTCGATATAATAAAAGACAAGTACCATCAACCTTATATGTGCTGTTTGAAAATAAGTAAATTTATTAAAGATAAATATAATTGCACCTTAGATGACAATGAAATTTTATATCTAATAATCCATATTGCAAAAATTGCAGAGGATAATAAAAAGATGAATAAATAAAAAATATGCCGTAATAATAAATCATTTAAATTTAGTTGGTTAGGCGATAACCAACTCTATCCATATATCTTTAATTTATTTTTACAGAATAAATAAAAGGCAATGCTATGAATTATAAAGAATTTGCAAAACAAATTCTCGCTATTGTTGGTGGCGAGGATAATATAAAGTCATTAGTACACTGCTCGACTCGATTACGTTTTACATTACATAATGAAGATAAAATTGATCCTTCAAAAGCCAAAGCAAATAGTAAAATATTATCTGATGTGATGAAGGGAGGACAATATCAACTGGTTATCGGTAATGATGTTGATAAAGTATTTAATGAACTAACAAAAATGATAAAAACAAATAATACTCCTCATGATAATAATAAAGACCAGAAGAAACAGTCTATCGTAAATAAAATATTATCAGCAATTACTGGCTCTATCGCTCCGGTTATCCCTCTGTTAGCGGGTGCCGGTATGGGGAAAGTGTTACTTATTGTATTAACGATGCTAGGTTGGTTGGATAAAAGTGACCAAACCTATTATATCCTTAACTTTATCTTTAATACGGCCTTCTATTTTATGCCGGTATTTATTGGTTTCTCGGCGGCGAAAATATTTAATTGTAACCAATATTTAGCTGCGATGGTCTGTTTAGCGATGGTCAGCCCTGAATGGACAAGCTTAGTTAAAGCCGGTGAGCCTGTCGAATTTATGCATATTCCTGTCGCTTTGGTTAAATATTCATCTCAACTGATCCCTGCTTTAATTACTGTTTGGATGATGTCTTATATAGAACGCTTTATTGTTCGTATTGTGCCAGAAATGGTTAAAGTATTTATGGTGCCTTTATTGGTGATTTTAGTTTCGACACCTATTGCGTTGATTGCGGTCGGTCCTGTCACTTCATGGTTCGCTCAATTAATTGCTGATGGGGTGATCTTAATCCAAGAGCACACCGGTTTTATTGCTATTCCATTATTAGTGGCTATTTATCCATGGTTAGTATCTATTGGTATGCATAAAGCACTTAGTCCTGTCAGTATTATGTTAGTGGAACAAAAAGGCTTTGATCCCATTATTCGTGTGATGGCGCTATGTTCTAATATGTCTCAGGCTGCTGCTTCTTTAGCTGTTTCTGTACGTACTAAAAACAAAACCTTAAAACAATTAGCTTTTTCTGCCAGTATTACCGCCTTTTTTGGTGGTATAACTGAACCCGCTATGTATGGGGTTAACCTCAAACTGAAAAAACCAATGTACGCTTGTATGATTGGTGGTGCTATTGCAGGATTATTTGCTGGTATTGTTAAGTTAAAAGCGTTCGTCTATGTCACTCCGGGGTTATTAAGTTTACCAATGTGGATATCTGATACAGATAACCAAGTGGTAAATGCAATAATCACCTTATTGATTGCCAGTGTAGCCACTTTTATTGCAACGCTTATTATTGGTTTTGATGATCCTACTGATGACCCAATCCGTGACGAAGAAGAAAATAATAAACAAGCTGCATCAACCAACAAAAAACCACAAATAGCGAATAGTAAATTACCTGTTGGGTTAATTTCACCTCTACAAGGTAAAACGGTTGCACTTTCAGAGGTTAATGATGAAACATTTGCTTCTGGCATTATGGGACCTGGCATGGCAATTATCCCCACAACAGGAAAAGTGATTGCACCTGCAGATGGCGTTGTTGATATTACCTTTTCTTCTGGTCATGCGATTGGCTTAACACTGGTTAACAATATTGAAATGCTGATCCATGTGGGGATTGATACCGTTAACTTAGCGGGACAGCACTTCACATGCTGTGTCGTTAAAGGTCAGAAGGTGACAAAAGGTGATACGCTAATTGAATTTGATTTAGATGCGATAATAGCCGCAGGCTATGATCCAACAACGATGATCATCATTACTAATGATGATAATAAGCTAGACGTTGTTCAGACCGATAAAAAACATGTCGACCAAAATACAGTTTTACTAACCGTGGGTTAAAACAATATGAATAACAAGCTTATGGTAACTAACGATTATTGCGCGACTATTTTTAATGGAAGAATTAACAGAGGTACTTCTTCATGATCTATGCTGATTTACATGTTCACACAAACCATAGTGATGGTGTTTGTGAAATAAAAGATGTCCTTGAAAATGCATTTAGAAACGGCATTAAGACTATTGCGATCACCGATCACGATACTACCAATCATTATGACGAAATTTACCGAGAAGGGGAGCGTCTTGGATTAAATATCGTCAAAGGTGTTGAAATGAGTTGTTATGACTTTGACGTTTATAAAAAAGTCCATGTAGTGGGACTTTGGCTTAACGAAAAAACGCCCAACGTTGACAAGCTGTGTGATAACACTCTCAACTGTCGTGATCAGTTTCACCGAGAATTAATATTATCTCTCAATCAACAAGGCTACGATATTTGTTATGAAGATGCGAAAAAGTTCTCAAAATATAATATCGTTTTTAAAATGAATATATTCCAAGCATTGAGAGAAAAATATCCAGAGGAAATGACCAAAGAGCGTTATAAACAACTTTTTGGCTCTAAAACAAAAATAGAAACAGACTTAAAAATGGGATATATCCCTGTTGATGAAGGAATTGCTGCTATCTTACAAGATGGTGGTATTCCTATACTTGCTCACCCATGTGTCTATGACAACTATGATGAAATAGAAAAATATGTCCAGTTTGGATTGAAAGGATTAGAAATAAGTCATTCTAGAATGAAACCTATCGACTATGAACTGACCCAAAACTATGCTAATAAATTTGGTTTGCTAAAAAGTGGCGGTAGTGACTTCCATGATCCTGCGTTACTTAAATTTGGCGATTTTGGCCTAAATCAAACACAATTTGAGACCTTAAAAAAGGACGCAAATAAATAAGTAATGATCTGACTTGATATAATGAAACGATTAAACGCCCAGATGGTTTATTGGGCGTTATCTTTAAGCCCCCATATTGTCTTTTCTCACATTATCCAACCCATTTTACATCTTCTTTTTCTGCTTGGTCGTCTGATTTTTAATCGACATTGTCAGTAAACCCTGTTACTAATCTTATTTTTGAGATAGACACCAGCTATTTTTATATCTGAATTAGTATGATTTTAAAAAAATTGATTTGCGAATTTGAGCAAAACCGATTTTTCTCATCATAATTTTTACCCACTTTGATGGGGATATCTAATCAATATAGCCGTGTTATTTTAAGCAAAATGAACGTTGTAATTATTAAAAAAACATCAATTACTTAATTTTATCTTATTGAGATGCTCTTTTTTTGATTGTAAATATATCGCAAAAATTAAAGTAAACTAAATTAATTTAACTTAAGTGAAAATAATTAACACGCAGTGCGTGTAAAATTGCATTTATTAACGAATTTAGACTAAGTAATTTTACTATTGAATTTATTCATTTTTTTCTACATGCATGAAACAAAAAATAGATAAATATTTAACAAACAATAGTTGTAAACTATCGTATTTTGATTATCTATCGTTTTAAACATGTTTACATAAATTGATAAGCAAACTATTGTCTCTGCAAATCAGATGTAAATCGTATTTTAAATTTTTCTATTTAAATTTATTAATGAGAATAAAGTAAGTGGTAATTTACATATACGAAGGTGGCTTTTCATGAATATCGATAAGAATAGAGGATCTGATTCTTTATTATTAAGGAAGAATATTGGAAATTTTATTAGAGAATCTCGTATACGTAAATCTCTAACAGGAGCCCAATTAGGCGAATTACTTGATGTGAGTCAGCAACAAATATCAAGATATGAAAATGGAATAACAAGTATCAATATTGAAACATTAGATATGATATTAAAATTATTGGATGCTGACTGGTCTGAGTTTTATCGAAAAGTTCTTGTCGTAGATATTATAAAACATAAATTAAAAAATAGTGATTCGTTTCCATTCTATTTGCGTGTTTAGATGATTTATATCATCTGTATAAATACAGTTTAAATTTTATATAAAAATTTAAATAGTCATAAGTTTTTAAAAGTAATGGAAGTAACAATATCATCTCTGGATGGGATGAGGATAATGTGTGTAACTATATATCATAGTTAATTTTTTAACGCTTTAATTCCTACGTTAAATATAAAGGTAAAAATATGAAATTGAATAAATTAGCGATGTTCGCTATTGCATCAATGGCTTTTTCTGCGACTGTTGCTCAAGCGGCTTCAGGTGATGGTACTATTACTTTCACTGGTAAAGTTATTGATGCACCTTGTGGTATTGCTACCGAAAGTGCTAACCAAGCTATCGATTTTGGTCAAATCAGCAAAAGCCTATTAGAGAAAGATGGTATTTCTCAAGTTAAACAAATCCCAATTAAATTGGTTAATTGTGATTTAACTAAAGCCGGTTCTGATACTGGTGCTGCAGGTTCTTATAAAGGCGTAAAAGTAACCTTTAATGGAAATACTATTACTGGTGCAACAGAAGAGTTAGCAACAACTGGTAATACAGGGACTGCTATTGTTATTTCAGGAACAACAACTGGTTCAATGGTTAAATTCAATGAAGCAGGTGAATTACAAGCACTGGGTAATAATGATAATACGCTGATGTATACAGCTTGGGCTAAGAAAGCAACAAACGGAACAATTGCTGAAGGTGAGTTTAACGCTACAACAAACTTCACATTAGCCTATGAATAAAAAATATTAAATTTAACGAGAGCAGTTAATCTGCTCTCGATTATTTAAGGCCAAAATCTATGTTTAAAAAAATCATAATATTATTATTTTTCACTAAAATCTTTTCAACATATGCAAGCGGAGCTGTATTGGATAAATATATCCCATCAGATAAAGTTTGGTGGCAAGGAACAGCAAAGTTTTTAGGAAAAGTAATTTCGCCTGCTTGCACATTAGATATGGATAGTAAATATCAATTGGTTGATCTAGGTACTATACCTGTTAATAAAATGAACAATAATGATGATTTATTAGCGAAGTAAAAAAATAAAAATAAAATTATCTGATTGCCAATTTATTAATAAGACTAAAAATATCGATAAAGTGAAAGGCGTTACGTTAACATTTTATTCAGATGTTAGTGGATCTAAAGCTGATTTATTTTCATTTAATAACAGTGATGAAGTCTATTTTAAAATAATAGATGAATATGGATATAGCGCTAATTCTGGAGAGTCATTACCATTAATATATGTTGATGGGGATAATACATATCTATATTACAAAATAGACGTTGTAAAAAAGTTGGATGTAATTACTCCTGGTGATTATTATGCAAGCGTTTTATTCAAAATAAATTATGAATGATTAGCTGCTTTCAACTTCTCATTAAAACTTTAAGACTTAAATAATTAAGGTTATTAGCCAATATGAACAGAGAGAATATGAGTGGAAGATCTACAAGCATTTTGGCAACTATATTATTTATAATTTATTCTCAAAATGTATATTCTGTAGAGTTTAACTTAGATGTTGTTGACTCTAAATCTAAAGATAATATTAACTTTGCTAGGTTTAGTGAAGCCGGTTATATTTTACCGGGTAAATATCAGCTTAACTTAGTACTTAATGGACAAGGGATCGGTTCATCAACATATACTGTTAACGTATTAGAAAGAGAAAATAAATCTCAAGATGAAAATAAAAAACTGTTATCTCAAGCCTGTTTAACAGGTGATATTATTTCATCTTTAGGATTAAAGGAAAAAATAGAAAATAATCTACCAACATGGAATGATGGAAAATGTATTGACTTATTAAGCCTAGATGGTGTTGAAGTTACAACAAAATTAAATGAAGGTATATTATCAATTAAAATACCTCAAATATGGCTTGAGTATACAAGTGCTACTTGGTTACCACCATCTCGCTGGGATGATGGGATCTCAGGTTTGATCCTTGATTATAATATTAACACCAATGTTAATATCCCTCATGAAGGAAGCAATACGCAAAGTATTTATTACAATGGTACTGTTGGTTATAACTTCGGTAGCTGGCGTATTCGTTCTGATTATCAAGGGAATTATAATCGAACCTCTGGTGATGCGGAAAACAATAAAGATTTATTAAATTTTACTCGAGTTTATGGATATCGCGCGATCCGCAGTTTAAAGTCTAACCTAACCATCGGTGAAAACTTTATAAACTCCAATATATTTAATTCCTGGCGTTATACGGGGATTAGTTTAGAAAGTGATGATCGGATGCTCTCTCCTCAACTAAGGGGATATGCACCACAAGTTACAGGGATCGCTGAAACTAACGCAAGGGTAGTTGTTAAGCATCAAGGACGTATTCTTTACGATTCAACAGTACCCGCAGGTCCATTTGCCATTCAAGATTTAGACAGTTCGGTGCGTGGTAAATTGGATGTTGAGATTATTGAGCAAAATGGAAAGACGAATAAATTTCAAATTGATACAGCCTATGTTCCTTATTTAACAAGACCGGGACAAGTTCGTTATAAGGTTGTTGCAGGACGCTCTAGAGATAAATTACATAATACAGAAGGACCTATATTTGGTACGACTGAAGCTGCTTTTGGTTTAAGTAATGCTTGGACTATGTATGGTGGTACCATTTTCGCCGGTGATTATAATAGTGTAGCACTTGGGGTTGGGCGCGATATGTTCGCTTTCGGTGCGGTATCTGCCGATATTACACAATCTTATGCTCGATTACCTGATCGTGGCACTATGCAAGGTAAGTCATGGCGAGTCAGTTACTCTAAACGTTTTGATAATTTGGATGCGGATGTAACCTTCGCTGGATACCGATTTAATGAACGTAATTATATGACGATGCAAAATTATTTAGATGCACGTTATCGTGATGATTTTACTGGAAAAGAGAAAGAACTCTATACAGTAACCTTTAATAAAGGTCTTTCTGAATATAACACATCAATTGGGGTGCAATATAATCATCAGACATATTGGGATCAAAGTAATTCCGATTATTATTCTATTAACTTAAATAAATATATGGATGTTTTTGCAGTTAAAAATATTTCATTAAATTTATCTGCATCGAGATCTAAATACTATGGCAAAGATAATGATGTCTTCTTTGCGAGAGTCAGTATTCCATTAGAGAATAATAGAGGATTTATAAATTATGATGGCTCAAGAAATTCGGGGAACTATACGCATAATATAGGGTACTTTAATACCACGGAAGATAACTTAGCTAATTATAATTTAAATGTTTCAACGACATATGGCGATGATATGGATAGTAGTTCAAGCTTCTCTGGCTATTATGGACGCTATACTTCAATCGCTAATATTAATGCGAATGCCACTATCTCAAATAAAAATACCTCATCATTTGGTTTTTCTGCTAATGGGGGCTTAACGATTACCGCTAAAGGAGCAGCACTTCACCCAGATGGATTTAATGGTGGTACTCGCTTATTAGTTGATACTGAAGGTGTTGCAGGAGTACCAGTTGATGGTGGCCGTGTAACAACCAATAATTGGGGTTATGGTGTTGTTACCGATATTAATAGTTATTATCGCAATGAAACAACGATCGATTTAACTAAATTACCTAATAATATAGAAGCGACACAGGCGATTGTAGAATCTTCATTAACTGAAGGTGCTATTGGTTATAGAAAATTTGAAGTGTTAAAAGGTGAGAAGGCCTTTGCAATAATTAGGTTAGCTGATAACTCTTATCCACCATTTGGTTCAATAATTAGTAATGCTAAAGGACGAGAGCTAGGAATAATTAGTGATGATGGTTTTGCTTGGCTAACAGGTATTAACCCAAATGAAGAAATTAGAGTATCTTGGGGAGCTGAACAACAATGTGTCGCTAAACTTCCAAATAAAATAGAACCGAGTAATAAGATATTATTATTGTGTGAAAAATAATATCGGTAATTAATAAACGACAAAGGTCTTGAAATGAAAAAAATATCATTTTTATTATTAGGATTAATGGTTACATCAAACTCCTATGCAGCAATTTCTTTAGATAGAACAAGAGCTATATACGAAGGTGGGTCAAATGCATTAGTTATTAATATTACTAATGATAATAAACAATTACCTTATTTAGCCCAAACATGGATTGAAAATGATAAGAATGAAAAAATTGAGCTAGGGCCATTAATTGCCACACCATTAGTTCAGCGATTAGAGCCTGGTGATAAAGCGTTAATTAAAGTATCTGCGACACCAGATATTGAAAAGTTACCTAACGATAGAGAAACATTATTTTATTTTAATGTTAGAGAAGTTCCACCTAAAGCTGAAGACAATAATGTATTACAAATTGCCTTGCATACAAAAATAAAATTGTTTTATAGACCGAAACAAATATTGAGAGAGCCAAATGCTATTTGGCAAGATCAATTAGTTTTAAATAAGCTATCTGACGGTTATGAAATAGAGAATCCAACACCTTATTACGTCACTGTATTCGGTATTGGTGGTTCAAAGAAAGAAGCGGTTGATTCTGAGTTTAATGCAGTCATGATTGCCCCTAAATCGTCACAAAGGGTTAATAGTAAAGTGTACTCAACGCCATACTTATCTTATATAAATGATTATGGTGGAAGACCGACAATTAAATTTCAATGTCAAGCTAATCGTTGTGTAGCAGAGAAAAAATAAAAACTGATTTTGGAGATAGAAAGGTGAAGAATAGAAAATTTATTTTTATGTTGATGCTTTACATTAATGGCCTTTTTATTTCTCAAATTGGCTTTGCAGAACCTGTTGCTCGAGATAAATCATTCTTTAATATTAATAGAGCAAAAATTGATTTTTATAATCAAAATGAAAAAAATCAACATGGTTTTATATATATAAAAGGCTCATTTTTAAATGCTCCTTGTGAGCTTATTTCGAATGAAATTAGTTTAAAAGAGCTATACATAAAAGATATTGATGTCGTTATTGGTGGTTGTAATATTTATAGTGATTTTAAAAACAGCTCAAATAGTAAACCTGCGTTTACTAGTGTGTTAAGTTTCACAAATAAAATCAACGATAACGTAGAAAATATTGATATAAGAATGAATAGATTAAAGCATTATAAAGATAATGTTATTTTGAATTACCTCTTTTCAGATGAAATAAAGAGAAATATTCTTGACCGGAAGTTAAATATATTAACTCTTAAATTGCAGTATAATTAATTTAAGGTAGATCATATGGTTATTTATTTTTATAGAGAATGGGTAAAAATATTATTTTTTATGCTTATTTTTTTACCTGTTGCAAATGCGGCTACAACAATGAATTTTGATGGTACTTTGATTGATACGCCATGTAGAATTGATCAGCCAAGTTTAAATCAAAATGTGGTTTTTTTAAATAGCACACCAAGGGATTATTGGAAATATCCTGCGGTTAGACCTGCAGAAAAATTTACCATTAAACTGATCCAATGTGATGCAAAATCGTTATGGAAATCAGTGAAAATTAAATTTAATGGGCAGCCAGAGCCAGAGATGGGGGCTGAACAACAAAAGTACCTTACACTTTCTTCTGGCGTTAATAAAAGTAAGTTAGCCATTGGATTAATTGATATAGATGGAAACCAACGTATTACTTTAGGTGAAAACCATAACGGTGGAAATGGAACTCAACTTAACGATGGCACGATGTTGCTAACCTTTAATGCATTTGTTGAAGCGACACCAAAAGCAATACAGGAAAAAAGTGTTGTACCTGGAGTTTATAATGCCACGGTAGAATTTGAGGTTTCTTATGAATAAAAGTAAATATTTTATACTGCCTATTTTTTTATATTTACTATCAGGAACTGCACGGGCAGTTGATATAAATATAGCTATTACAGGCGCTATTTATGTTCCACCTTGTGTTGTTAATAATAATATCCCTATACAGTTTTCTTTTAATCAAATAATGACTTATAAAGTCGATGGTCAAACAAGCGCTATCACAAAAAATATTCCTATTACATGTACTTATTTTAAGGGCTCACCTTACGTCAAAGTATCTGGCATTCAGTTAGCTGGAGCGCCTGATAATGTGCTTAAAGTTTCCGCAGATAGCGTGAATTCAAATCGATTTGGCCTTGCCTTATATCAAGGAGAGAGTGTTGATGAGAATAATCCTTTGCGTTTGAATGGTTCAGCCCCTCGAGGTTATGCCATTACAAAAGGTTTTTCTAATACAGGGCAAGACAGGAGCCAATTTACTATTACTGCTGTTCCTTTTAAAACAGGTACTGCTGATTTATCTCCTGGAAATTTTACGGCCTCCGCATCATTAAGCATTGTTTATAACTAAACCTAAAACAGAGTCAATGATGAGTATCAGAGACTGAGGTTTATGTAATCCTAAAAAGTAGGACGGTTTAAATGAATAAGACATTAATAGGAATAGCTTTATTTTCTTTAGCCACACCATATGCGGTAGGCTGGCAACAAAATTTTTTGCATGTACCGTCAAATGGTAGTACTGCATCAGCAACAGCCCCTGCGCTTAATGTGACAGATGCTAACGCCAGTGGTGTAATTAAGGTGACCATACCTCAGGTTAAAGGGTGGCGGGTTATCGCTTCTTACTGTAGTGGTTCAGGCTCAATGGCAGAAGAAGGAAATTACCGCTATTGGATTAGATTGCCACAAACAAATACTTGGCAAAAACATTCATCAGGATTGAGCTATTATTTGTCCAATCTCTCTTGGACACTAGCAGGTACCAATAATAACAATAATCAGGTTTATGTAGGGCCAAATTATTATGCTAAGCAGTCACCGAGTGGTTGCCATAGTGTTGGAACCGTTTGGGGATTAGGTTCTGCAGTGCTTCCGTTAGATCGTTCTATGTCATTAACTGTGGCGGTGTCCAGAGCGACGGCTTATCCGGGATCATATAATTTAAATATTCCTTTTGCATGGGCTTATGAAGAAAATAAAGGGTCTGGTGGTAACAGTACGGGTTATCTTCAATTTGGTAATGCAATGAAGCCTTATATGAATAGTTATATTAATATTCCTGTGAGTATCACAAGTAAATGTAATATTAAAAACCAAGTTATTAACTTATCTCATGGAAATATGACCCCAGAAGAATCTATTAACAATGTTACCCCGCCTTATAACTATCAACTAACGTGTGATTATGATGCATCAGTATCCGTTTCATTAATAGGAAGTGCACCTGTTTCTGGAAAAACGGAAAACTATACAAAATGTGGTAATGGTGGCTCTTGTGAGTTGAAATATAACGATACCGAATATAAAGGTAAATTTAAACTTAACGCAGGTGCTGCGAAAACATTTTCTATCACATCAACCTTTCATCCTAATGATATAAGAAACCCTGTTGAAGGTAGTTTTCAAGGAAGTGCTATTTTGCGGGTATTGGTTGACTGATCAGGCGCTTAATATTGTAAGTTAATGCCGTCATCATATTGAATAGCAATAGCTCTTTCTTGTTCTTATCGAATATAGAGCAGTGTATGAGCTATTGCTATTAACTTTTTGTTTGTACTGATAATCAACTTTTATTCTATATCATCTAAAAACGCCGGAGATGGGACAAAAAATAATGTGCCCGTGACGGGAGTACTGAATTTTAGTAGTTTATCGGTATGTCCTTCAGGTGTTCCTGCAAACATATTTTCTAACATACGGTTTGTTGTTGAGAAATAGCGAGCATAACCAATAAAATAGGTACCATATTCATTTTTGGAGGGATTTGAAAACGGCATATTTGCTCGTACGATTTTTAAATCATCACCGTTTTCATCTTGAATATTGGTGACGACATTGTGTGAGCCTGGATCTTTTTCTTCATCAGTTAGTTCAACATCATTGAATTTATGCCTACCGATCACTTTTTCTTGCTCGATGAGAGATTGGTTTTCCCAAGCCGCCATATCATGAATGTATTTTTGTACAAATGCATAACTTCCACCGGTAAACAGTGGATCTTCATCACCAATAACCGCATAAGCGACACGCTCATCTTCAAACTCAGGATTTTCTGTTCCATCCACAAAGCCAATAATTGAGCGACCATCAAAATAGCGGAAACCATGTACTTCATCTTCTGAGGTGGCAATAGAGTTTAATTTTTGGCTAATAATTGCAGCTAATTCATAACAAGCGGATACCTTTAGTGCCCGTATGTGAAAAAACAGATCGCCAGGTGTCGATACTGCGGTATACACATCGCCGTTGATTTGCTTAAAGGTATTTAATTCTCGCGGTTTAGCTTGATTAGGGAATAGTTTAGACCATGCATCAGCACCAAATCCCATCACACAACTTACGTCTAATTCAGGGAAACGGGTTCTCATACTACGAAGAAGACCTGATAGATTATTACAAAAGTCGATAAGAGTAGGGCGGGTTTCCGATGAGTTAATAAGATTAAAGACTAGAAAATAAGCGTTCTCACAGGGGGTTTTTGTTACATCTTGATATTTCATAGTGCTTCCTAATAGATACGTGGCAGAAAATTTTGCTTAATGCGATATAAGTAAAAACTAAATTTAGTTTTACACCAAAGTATTTCCTTTTACAAAGCATGGTTTTTGATTTTTATCATTAAAGATGAATAGTAAATATTTTTTTGGTTGGAAAACAATCGAACTGTGATTTTTGTGATAAATAATGCTTTTTATATAAATTTGAAAAAATTCTTAGCTTTTCTTTAGAGTAAATCACTAACTTATACAGGTATTTAGAATATAGTATTGATGTTTTTTAGCCATAGTGTTGATTAAATAAGCATTTAGAGCTTATATACAGCTAGAATTTATTTTATTTTAATCAGAAAACTCACTTTTATTGAACATTAATATACGATTAACACTATATGAGTTATAAAAAAAAACAAAAAAATATTTTATTTAAAAAAGAAAAATTTTATTTTTATTTTTATTTTTATTTTTGTTTCAAATTATTAAAAATAAGATTTATTAAAAGTAAAAAATATTGTTTAACTTATACTGTGTTTTATTAGTTAATAACACTATTTAATATTAAAATGTTATTAACATTATACTGTAATAACCGAAACTTGTTTATTTCAAATAATAAATAGATAATACTCGCGTATTGAGTTAATTAATCTTATTTCTATTATCTCAATGTGTTTAAAATAATTATTTGGAGAAATAAATGAGAAAAAGCTTTATTGCAATGTTGATTGCTACAACGTCTATTTTTGTCGCGAATAATGCATTAGCTGCAGATGGAACAATCGATTTTACAGGAGAAATTATCGATAACGCATGTGAATTAGCAGCTGGATCTGATGCTCTAAAAGTTAATTTAGGTAAGGTATCTAAAACAGCATTACCTAGTGCCGGAGTTACTGCTGCGGCAACTAAATTTACGATTAAATTAATTAATTGCCCTGCAACAGTAAGTACTGCATCTGTTAAATTTGATGCAGAGTCTTATTCTGGAGACGATACTGTTATTGCGCTAAAACAAGAGTCGGGAGTGGCAACAGGTGTCGGTATTCAAATTACGGATGATGCAAATACTGTTGTCCCTTTATTTACCGCATCTAAAACTTATCCATTAAAAGAAGGTGTTGAAAATAATTTAGACTTTAGAGCTCGTTATATTGCTAAAACAGATTCTGTCACTGCGGGTTTAGCAAATGCGAATGCAACATTTACTATTAATTATAATTAAAAATAACTAGGTAAGTCATAAGGTTTAAAGGGATTTAAACCTTATTATACAATCATTTTATGGTGATAATATGAAGTCTATTATTCTATTTTTTATTTCTTTATTTATTATTAATACATCTTATGCAGGTGTTATTATTAGTGGCACAAGGGTAATTTATAATGAAGGCAATAAGAATGTCAGCATTAACGTGAAAAACCCAGATAAAATGCCTTATTTGATCCAGTCATGGATAGATGATTTTGAGGAAAAAAAACAGTCAAAATTTACGATCACGCCACCTTTATTTAGATTGAATCCAGATAAAGAGAATACATTGAGGATCTTTTTAACAGAAGAAGGGCTACCAAGTGATCAAGAATCTCTTTTTTGGTTAAATATAAAAACGATCCCTGCTACAGAAAAAACAGAAAATTCATTACAAATTGCATTTAAAACGCAAATGAAATTGATCTATAGACCTAAAAGTCTAAAAGACGTTAATTTTGAAGAAGAACAAAAGAAATTATCTTGGTCAAAGGAAAGAGGGAAAGTCATAGTTTATAATCCCACACCTTATTTTATGAATTTTCAAACAATAAAATTTAATGGAAAATTGGTTGATGATGTTTCTTATGCTAAACCTTTTTCAACTAAATCATTTGATATAAATGATAATAATGAACATGGTCTTATAAGCTGGGAGCTTATTAATGATTATGGGGCTAATGTGGATTTATCCGAAGTTAGAATATAATAATTAGGTTTCTAATATGAAAATAAGTAAGGTATGTATTAGCCTCATTTTATACTTAGGCTATGCAGCTTTATTATATGCAGAAAATAATAATTTAGATGATATCTATTTTGATCCAGATTTTTTAGAGCTGCCAAATAAAGATATTATTGATTTATCTTCTTTTGAGAATAACCAACAGCTAGCAGGTGACTATTATGTTGATATTTATGTTAACACTAATTTAATTTTAACTAAAAATATTAGATTTGATAAAGATAAAAATAATCAGCTTAAACCTTGTTTATCAGTAAATGATCTAAATGACTTTGGGGTTAAAACAACAGATTATCCTGGGCTTTATTCTGAATATACTAGCTGTGTCAATTTGTCTGCGATACCAGAAGCTAAAAGTGAATTAGATTTTGATTCACAAAGGTTATATTTAAGTATTCCGCAAATTGCATTATCTAAAAACCCAAGAGGATATATAGAGTTAGATAATATTGATAATGGTATAAATGCCTTATTACTAAACTATAGTTATAGTGGTTCTAAAAACTATGATCGTAAGAATGGCAGTTCAAATACAACTTCAAATTATATAAATTTAAGACCAGGTTTAAATTTAGGACCATGGCGTTTAAGAAACTACACAACATGGTCGAGTACAAGTAATCAATCAGGGAAGTGGAACACCCTTTATACCTATTTATCTAGGAATATAAATAAAATAAAAAGTCAGTTAATACTAGGGGATGGGATATCTTCATCTGATGTTTTTGATAGTGTTCCGTTTCGAGGCATGCAATTATCAACAGATGATGAGATGTATCCAGAAAGTTTAAGAGGCTATGCGCCTATCATTAGAGGGATTGCAAAAAGTAACTCGCAAATAACTATCAAACAAAATGGATATACTATTTATCAAACTGAAGTGGCAGCTGGCCCTTTTGAAATTAATGATTTATATCCATCAGGTAGTAGTGGGGATTTATACGTTACGATTAAGGGTGCTAATGGTAGTGAGCAACATCAAATCGTACCTTTCGCCTCTTTACCTGTATTACAGCGTGAAGGTCATTTCACTTATAGCGTAACGGGCGGTGAATATCGTGCTTATGATAATAATGTAGATAAAACGAAGTTTGGTCAGTTTACATTAGTTTATGGTTTACCTTATGGCACTACTGCTTATGGGGGAAGTCAGTTGAGTCAAAATTATCAATCTTACTCCCTAGGTGTTGGGAAGAATTTAGGCTCATTTGGTGCTGTTTCTGTTGATGTTACACAGGCTAAGTCAACTTTTAATGATGGAAGGAAGCAACAAGGTCAGTCTTATCGGTTTAGATATAACAAGAATTTGAACAATATAGGAACCAATATTGCTTTAGCAGGTTATCGCTATTCAACGAGTGGCTTTTATAGTTTATCTGAAGTATTTGATAGTTTTCGTCGTACTCATTATAGCCCTGAAATTGAGCAACGCCGTCATCGTGCGGAGATAACGCTTAATCAAAATTTAGGTGATAAATATGGCTCTTTAGCTATCGGATATATACAAGAGGATTATTGGAACAGCAAAAGCAAAAAACAATCAGCAACACTTGGTTATAATAATAGCTGGCAAGGTATCAGCTATGGAATAAATTATACCTACAATAAAAATACAGTTAATCATTCTTATATTTCTGATCAGAAAAGACAAAATGATGATGAACATTTGTTGGCTTTTTCGGTGAATGTGCCCTTTAGCGTATTTGATAATACTTTTTATTATAATTTTAATGCGAATAGTAACAATAATAGTTCAAGTACAGGAAGTGTAGGTATATCGGCATCTCAGTTAAATAATCGACTAAATTGGAGTGTGCAACAAGCATTTACCAATCAAGATCAAGGATCTTCTGGAAATATCAATGCATCCTACAAAGGCCAACTAGGTGATATTACGGGGGGGTACAGTTATAGCAAAGATAATCATAATCTTTACTATGGTGTGAGCGGTAGCGTCGTTGCTCATTCTCAGGGAGTTGTTTTTGGACAGCAACTGGGAGAAACCGCGGCAATCGTAGATATTCCTAATGCGGGTGATATTACGATATTAAATCAAGCGGGAGTTAGGACTAATAACTCAGGGTATGCATTAGTTCCTTATGTCACACCATATCGTAAAAATACTGTCGAGATCGATACATTAAGATTGCCAGAGAATGCTGAAATGGAACTTACCAGTCAGACGGTTTTACCGAGTCGAGGGGCTTTAGTAAAAGCGAATTTTTCAGCAAATGTAGGCTATCGTGTATTAATGACGATAAATTTGGAAAACAAAAAGCCAGTACCATTTGGCGCTCAAGCTATTTTTAAAGACAATAGTCAGTTAAATAGTATTGTAGGTAATGATGGAGAAGTTTATTTATCAGGGCTAAAACAGAAAGGAAACTTTACTATTAAATACAACAATGAAAGCTGTCAGGTAAATTATGATCTATCTGATATTCCAGATTATTTAGGGCTCTATAAAACTACTGTAACTTGCTATTAATTAATTTAAATATCAAACATGGTTATTTTTATAGCTATTGATGTTTGCTACCTGTAGGAAAGTAAAATGATAAAAGTAATGAGGCTCTTCCTTCTTATAACTACTATTGGAATAAGTTTTTTTTCATCTGCAGGAAGTACTGTGACACTTCAATTTTCTGGAAATATAAAAGCCGCGACTTGTAATGTTTCTGGTAGTAAAAATATTAATATTGATTTGAAACAGATGCCAGAAAGTTTATTTAATAAAGTAAACTCTAGTTCTGTTTGGAATGATTTTAATATTAAGTTAATAGATTGTTCTCCGGGGGTAAATCAAGTAAAGCTGACTTTTTCTGGAACGCCTGATAATGCAGATGTGAATAATTTATATAAAAATGAGGGGACGGCAAAAAATATTGCCGTTCAATTACAAAATAAAAACAGTAATGGCGAAATTCCATTAGGTAATGGAAAAAATTTATATATCGCGGTTAATGGTAAACCATCGGTTACTGTTCCACTAAGAACACGAGCATTTAGTAAATTAGGTAATGCAACACCGGGGACGGTGTCCGCCAAAATAACAGCAACGCTTATTTATCAATAAAAAGAGGGTGTTATGTGGAAATCACTAACGTTATTTTTATTATTTTCATATTCTCCTATCGCATTAAGCAACACTGTTAATATTAATGTATATGGATCAGTAGTAGCCTCACCTTGTGAGTTAGAAACGAAAAACCACTTAATTGATTTAAAAAAAATCAATATTAGAAATATTAAAAATGGTCAAGCATCAGACTGGATAGATTTTTCTATAAAATTAAAAAATTGCCCAGTTAATACAGAGAAAGTCACTATGATTTTAAGAGGCCAAAGTGTTCCTAATTATTCGGAATATTTTATTAATAGTGGGACGGCTAAAGATATAGCACTAAATTTAGCAATGCAAAATAATAAAGGTATTGTAAAAAATAATGATAAATTAATGACGGCTGTTAATAAATATAACCATAATGCTGAATTTGCTTTATCGGCAAGAATGGTTGGCTATGGAAATAATATAACGGTGGGATCATTTAAGAGCCATCTTGAATTTACTCTTATTTATAATTAAATGTGTCATAAAGGGGTTTCAAGTGAATCGCTCTTATCCAGCATCAAAGATGGTAGGAAAAAAAATCGCTTATTACCGTAGAGTAAATGGCCTCACATTAAGTGAATTGGCTAAGAAAATAGGTATAAGTCAACAGCAGCAATCAAGATATGAACGGGGAATTAATCGAGTGAGTCTAGATAGGCTTTATCAATATGCTTGCTTTTTCGGTATTAGTTTAAGTGATCTTTTTCAATTAGATGATGAAGAGAAAGTAGAAATAGAAAATAAAATATCAAATATGGTAGGTAATAAAAATGAACCATTTGATGGGTAAAAGACTTTTTTTATTAGGTACAATCTTCTTTTTTTCTGCTGACGTCTTTGCAGCTTGTATTCAGAATCCTAATTTAAAAAATATTCAGGCTCGGATCCCCAATAAAACCTATTCAATTCAATATGATGATATAGGGACAAGAGTATTAGATGAGTTTCAGATTAATTATGCCAATGGGCCTATAACAACTTTTTCAGGTAACGATGGGCGGTGTGGGAACGCATCAATCACTGCCAATTATACTAATGGCTGGTTGCCTAATGCGAATAAAATAGCACAGACCAATATTGCGGGTATTGGGATACAGGTTAAATTTGCTGGAATAGGTGCATTAAATACAACGTATTTGACCCCAAAGGACCCAAGTGGCAATTCTTATCGACTTCTTACCCCTTATTGGACAGTCAAAATTATAAAAACAGGCAGAGTAACGCAATCAGGAAGCCTTCAATGGGGCAAGATTGCTCAAGCAGTACAAAATAATACACAACCTAAAAACACAACTTGGAACTTAACTTCACTTTATTTGCCTCTTAATGCAATAAAGATAAATTCATTAAAATGTACTACAAAATCATCAAATTATAATATTAATATGGGGACTTGGTATGATACTCAATTTAAAAATATTGGTGATGTCAGTAAAAGTGTAGATGTTCCTATTACATTAAACTGTGCGGCTGGCACTAACATTAAAGCGACAGTGACAAGTAGTGCTGGATATATAGATGCAAATACAGGGAAATTAAACCTATCGGGCACTAATCGAGCCACTGGTGTTGCCATTCAGTTATTAGATAAAAACAATAACCCGATAAAACTAAATACAAAAAATAGTCTACAAAATGGGGTCTCCTCCGGTGATTATATATTTGGTTGGAAAGCAAGATATATAAAAACAGGTAATAAAATAACGCCTGGTAGTGCTAACTCAACAGCAACAGTAAATATCTTATATGAGTGATAATAATATATTTTTCGATATGGTTTTGTCATTCGAGGCGATTATGAATAAAAAAATATCAAAGATAGTTGGCGCAAGAATAAAAATGTTAAGACAACAACATGGTATGACGGGTAGTGAGCTTGGTGCTTTATTAGGAGTAAGCCAGCAACATCAATCACGCTTTGAAAATGGGGAGTGCAATATTCATGTGGATGTAATTTACTTATTATCTTATATTTTTAAAGTTAAATTAAATTATTTTTTTCAGGATATAAATGATTGTTTTGATCAAGAAGGAATAGCCTATAAAGAAAGTTATTATCATTCTGAGACGATTGTCGAAAAGTGTGAACTTTGGCGCTAGTTAATATGATGCCTAACAGGCTGATTAGGCATCATATTTTGGTTTTTATTATTTTACCAATACCCCAGCACCTTCCACCATAAACTACCAAGGGTTATCCAGATAATGAGGTTAACAATGCTCATAACAAAACCTGCTTTCCACCACTCACCTAAGGTCGCGTAGCCTGAGCCGAAAATAATCGGTGCAGTACCTGTACCGTAATGAGTTAAAGACATCATTAATGAAGAAGAGAAAGCTAAAATAAGTCCTAATAACATTGGTGGCGCGCCAAGAGCTAAACCTGCGGCATAGAATGCAGCAAACATGGCGGTAATATGAGCCGTGGTGCTAGCAAAGAAATAGTGAGAATAGACATAAATCAGCACGAGTAATATCATACCACTTACCCAGCTTATCCCCATACTATCAATACCGGCACCCACACTTAATGAGAGCCATTTAATTAGACCTAATTTTCCTAAAAAAGAGGCCATCATTACTAATGCGGAAAACCAAACCACGGTATCCCATGCACCTTTGTTTTTTAAAATATCATCCCAATTTAATACGCCAGTACATAATAAGATTGATAAACCAATAAAAGCCGCAGTAGTCGCATTAATACTAAAAGCATCACCAAATAATAGTGCGGGTATTCCTGCCCACATAATTAATAACAGTGCAAATACTCCCAAAGTGATTTTTTCTGGCAATGAAATAGGGCCTAATTGAGCTAAACGCTCTTTGGCAAAGTGGGGAGCATTCGGCGTATGGGTTATCTCTGGTTTATATAAAAAGTAGATCACAATCGGCATTAAAAATAATGAAACAATGGCGGGAACAAAAGCCGCTATTGCCCACATTGACCAAGTTAACTCATTTTCAGGCCCTGTTTCACCGATAATTAAGCTTACAATAAGAGGATTAGGCGCGGTTGCAGTAATAAACATCGCTGAGGTGATAGGATTGATATTATAATTGACTAGCGATAAATAACGACCAATCTTACCACTAGTACCCTCTTCGGGTTTTGAATTAAAGCTATCGGCAATAGATCGCATTATTGGGTGAATAATTCCACCACCTCGAGCTGTATTACTTGGCGTAACAGGGGCGAGGATCGTTTCTGCAATAGCTAGAGAATAAGCGATACCAATGGTTTTTTTACCAAATAACGAAATAAAATAGTAGCCAATTCTAGCACCTAATCCAGTTTTATTAAGACTCATTGAAACCATAATAGAAATACCGATTAACCAGATAAGATTGTTGGAAAAGCCACTTAATGCATCATTAATCGCCCCTTTAGTTGAGTCTGGGTTAGTGACGCCTGTTGCGGCAACAAGCGCAATAGCAATAATGGATACTGCCCCTATAGGTAAGGCTTTGCCGATAATAGCCGCAATAGTACCAACAAACAGTGCTAACAAGTGCCAAGCATTGGGATCTACCCCTTGGGGAACAGGGATAACAAACCAAATGATAAGGGTAATAGCAACCGCAATTAAGGTAGGTATAGGTCGTAATGGAGTTAATTTATTCATCAGGTTATTCCATTAAAAACAGGTGTAAGAAATAATTGTAAGTGACAGATTATGTAAATAAGTATTTTTATTAATTATAATCTTATTAACATATTTTTAAATATACATTGATTAATATCATAAAAATAAAATTAAATTTTAACATCTTGATTTATTATTAAGTTTTTAAGTAACTATTTGTTTTATAGTCATTATTGTTTAGGTGATTTATTGTTTGCTCAGGCTAGTTGTTTTGTGTTAAATTAATTTAAATAGTAATAATCTTTTTAACTATCCCTGTTTTTTTATTCTTTATTGTGTTATGTGATTAAAAATAAGCATCACAGAATTAAAATAATCTCCATTTTTATTTATATTATATTGCTATAATTAATGGTTATTTTTATTTTACTAAAATATCAGCCTATAATATATTATTAGCGTGAAAATAGATCATAATATATGTATCATAATTTCCGAAGCTGAAACAATTCAGTTTTTATATAATGACAATTAAATAGGTAATAGGCGATGAAGTATGATCTAAATGACCTCTATTATTTTGTTAAAGTGGTGGAGTTTGGCGGTTTTTCACAAGCGGCCGAAACGTTAGGTATTCCTAAATCAAAACTTAGTCGTCGTATTGCTGATTTAGAAGAGAGACTAAAGGTCTCGCTGATCTATCGTTCAACTCGTCAATTTCATGTCACTAAGATAGGGCAAACTTTTTACCAACAGTGTAAAAATGTCGTTGAACAAGCGGAGATTGCTCAAGAGGTTATTTGTTCAGCACAAGGGCACCCTCACGGCACGATCAAACTCTCTTGCCCAGTTGCATTACTGCAAATTTATATTCAAGATATTTTGGTGGATTTTATGGCAAAATATCCTGATATCAATATACAAATTTTAGCGATTAACCGCCCTGTGGATGTGATCAATGAAGGTCTTGACTTAGCTTTACGAGTTAGAGCATTACCTTTGGATGATTCTGGCTTAACGATGAAAATATTAGGCTATTCTCGCCGTGTTTTAGTTGCTAATCCGCTATTATTTGCAACCAACAGTGCGCCTGATTCTCCAGAGCAACTTGCTGATTATCCTATTTTAGCTAATAGCGAACATTCGCAGCAGTATACGCTAACGCTTACCCATAATGATGGTACCGTTTCAACGCAACATGTTACACCTAAATTAGCGACAACGGATGTGATGACCTTATATAAAGCAACATTAAAGGGACTTGGGATCACGCGTTTACCATTGAGTGTCGTAGAGAAAGAGTTAACAGATGGCTCTTTGGTGGAAGTCTTACCACAGTGGCGTTTTCCTAAAGATGTTATTCATGCCGTGTATCCGTCACGAAAAGGTTTATTACCTGCTATTCAAGTGTTATTAGATTATTTAGCGCAGAATATGGCTCCATATAAAGAGTAAAAAATAGATATAAACGACTGCTCTAAGTGAGCAGCCGTTTGTTATAAAAGTTATAGAACAAGGAGAGTATTAATCATATTTCGTTTGGGATACGACCAAATTTACCTTGGTTAAAGTCATCAATAGCTTGCCTAATTTCATCTTTGCTGTTCATCACAAATGGACCATAACCAACTACAGGCTCATTAATTGGCTCTCCGCTAAGATATAACACAACCGCATCTTCAATGGCTTCAAGATTAATTGAGCCACCTTGATTATCTAAAATAACCAAATCGCCCGTATTTAATTGAGTTTGGCTATCAAGATAGGCGCTACCATGGAGTATCACTAATCCCACATAGCGATCTTTTTTACTTGGTAAGGTCGTAGATTTACCACTTTTCAATTGAATATCCCAAACGTCAACAGGTGAAAAGGTTTTTGCCGCTCCTTGAGTTTGATGATATTCCCCCGCAATTACGCGCAGTTGTCCGGCATCATTCGCTAATGGAAGCACTGGAATAGCACTCTCTTTGAGTAACTGATAGCCAGCAGGCGCTGATTTAGCATGAGATGGGAGGTTTACCCATAACTGCACCATATCAAGTATGCCTCCCGCTTGGTTAAAGGCATCAGAGTGATACTCTTGATGTAATATACCTGATGCTGCGGTCATCCATTGTACATCTCCAGGGCCAATCACTCCTCCTTCACCTGTAGAATCGTGATGTGCCACTTCCCCTTTATAGACAATAGTCACAGTCTCAAACCCACGGTGAGGGTGTTCGCCTACACCACGGTTATGGCCTTGAGAGGCTGGAAAATCAGTCGGGCCAGCTCTGTCTAATAATAAAAATGGATTTAAATATTTACCATGATCACCATAACTAAATAGTGAGCGTACATGGAAGCCATCACCGACCCAATGTTGACGAGGCGCTTTATAAACACCAATAACTTTTTTCATAATGATATTCCTATAAAATTTCTATAGGTGGTATTCTAATGAGCTATATTGATTTGAGTAGAGGGGAAAATAGGTTTCATTATTCTAAAAATAGAACAATGACAAAAGTGTTTCAGTGTTCTATTTTTAGAATAGTGTTTATCATTATTGCTACTACCGACTTTTTAATTAATTGACTATTGTTAATTATATCGAGAGCGAGGAGATAATTAACGCTATTTCCTTATATCTTCTTCATATTGTTAATAATCGTTTTTGTTAATTAGAAGGAATAAATAAATGAGTACTCCTGCAAATTTCAATGGTCAACGTCCAGTTATTAATCCAGATGATGCTGTTATGTTATTGATCGATCACCAAAGTGGTTTATTCCAAACCGTTGGCGATATGCCAATGACGGAATTACGTGCTCGTGCTGCGGTATTAGCAAAAATGGCAACATTAGCGAAGATGCCAGTTATTACAACGGCTTCTGTCCCTCAAGGTCCTAATGGCCCATTAATTCCAGAAATTCATCAAAATGCACCACATGCTAAATATGTTGCCCGTAAAGGTGAAATTAACGCATGGGATAACCCTGAGTTTGTTGAAGCTGTGAAAGCAACGGGTAAAAAGCAATTAATTATTGCTGGTACTATTACGAGTGTTTGCATGGCGTTCCCAGCAATTAGTGCTGTTGCTGAAGGTTATCAAGTTTTTGCTGTGATTGATGCATCAGGAACGTATAGCAAAATGGCAGAAGAAATTACCTTAGCACGTATTGTTCAAGCCGGTGTTGTGCCTATGGATACGGCAGCAGTGGCTTCTGAAATGCAAAAAACTTGGAACCGTGCAGATGCCGCTGAATGGGCTCAAGCTTATACCCAAATATTCCCTGCTTATCAGTTATTAATTGAAAGTTATAGTAAAGCTCAAGATGTTATAAAGAATAATGAAACTTTAGATTCACAACGTTAATTTGTTCTTGAATTTATTTAAAACTTATTAATTTAAAAATGCCTATAAATATTATTTTTATAGGCATTATTTTTGCTTTTTTTCAATAATATTGTTTTTAACAAGGGTGTAAAAGTAAAGTGTAGACTTATGTTTATTTATATGAAAATTATTTAAGGCACTTTGTTTATTAATAAAGTGCTTTTTATTTGTTGATAATATCGGCTAACTGCGTTATGTTACTTGTTTGTTAAATTTATTATAAATCCCTTGATTTGTCATACCATTTGGTATGGCTAACTATATGATTAATTTATTTTATATAAATTAATTTACTCAATCTGTTGTTTTTTATTTTTACTCATTCCACTCATTATAATTTATTTAATAAATAGCGACTGATTAAATAAAAATTTTTTACAATAAATAACTGTGACTTTAATCACTCTACTTTTTGATATTTATTCAGTATGTTTGTATACAGAGTTTCAAACATGTCTATCTCGAATTTTATTTATATTACTTAAGCTATTAAGTAAATAGGCTTCTTATTATCAAAAAAACGAAATGCAACTAGATATGTGCAGTTACATATATTAAATGCGTTAAGGATATTATAATGATCCATGCTTTTATTAAAAAAGGGAGCTTTCAGGATTCCGTCAGCCTGATGATAATTTCCCGAAAATTAAGTGAAGCCCCTGAGGTGGAAGAAATTTCCGTCATGATGGGAACACCAGCGAATAAATCTCTCCTTGATGTCACCGGTTTTTGGCATGACATTTTTAACGAAGCGACACCTAATGATATCTGTGTTTCGATTAAAGCTGAATCAGACGATCCCGCTATTATCGAGACTATCTCCAGTGCGTTAGAAGAAGCCTTAGCTGATATTGCTAACGGTCAAAAAAGTGGTAATAAATTAACCACTGTACGTAGCTGGCGTACGGCTAAACAAAAAAGTCCTAACGCTAATATGTTGCTTATTTCTATTGCCGGTGAGTATGCGGCGGAATTAGCTGATACGGGATTAGAAGATGGCTGTAATGTGATGCTATTTTCCGATAACGTCTCTATTGCTGATGAAAAAGCATTAAAAGAAAAAGCCGCCGCTAACGGATTGATAGTTATGGGGCCTGACTGTGGTACGGCAAATATTGCTGGCGCACCTTTAGCCTTTGCTAACATTGCACCGAAAGGCTCTATTGGTATCGTTGGTGCATCAGGGACAGGAATTCAAGAGATCACCTCACAAATTGTATTACAACGCCAAGGGGTTTCTCATGCAATAGGTCTGGGGGGACGAGATCTCAGCGAGCAAATTGGTGGCATTAGTGCTATCACGGCTATTAATATGCTGGCGGCAGATCCTCAAACCCGTGTGATTGCTTTTGTTTCTAAACCTCCCGCGCCTGCAGTACGTGAAAAAATCATTGCAGAAATGAAGCGTCATAATAAACCGATAGTGGCGCAATTCTTAGGAACAACACCAGAGAAATATCAAGACGATAATATCTATTTTACTCGCACCTTAGACGAAACGGCGCGTATTGCGGCTACGTTAGCACGTGTTGAAGATAGTGCTGCTCAGTTACCTAAAGTGACAGGTAAAAAGATTATTGGATTATATGCTGGTGGAACATTAGCGGCAGAATGCGCGATGTTGTTATCTGAGCAACTCAATGTGGCGGTAGATAACGAACATAAGCAAGGTACGATGCTCGATGCACAAGGGCATAAAATTATTGATATGGGCGATGATTTTTATACCCAAGGCAAACCCCATCCAATGATAGATCCTTCTACTCGCAATAAATTTATTAGTGAATTAAGTAATAAGCATGATATTGGCGTATTACTGGTCGACTTTGTGATTGGTTATGGTGCAACGTCAGATCCAGCAGGTGCATTAATTCAAGAAATTAAAAAACTAAATGAAAAACGTGGTGAAGCTAATCCACTGATCACTATCGCCACTATTACCGGTACGCAGGAAGATCCTCAAAACCGTAGTGAGCAACAAAAACAGCTACAAGATGCAGGTATTATTGTGATGGATACCTTGCCAGAAGTCGTACTGTTAGCCAAAGAATTAATCCAGCCACATCCAGTAGAAGCCGCTGCTGAAATTTCACCACTTTTAAATGGGATCTCCGTGATCAACGCCGGATTACGCAGTTTTGCTGACGATCTGCAATCCAGTGGTACGCCTGTTGTTCATTATCAATGGGCACCTGTCGCAGGTGGTAATAAAAAACTGGCTGAAATATTAAAGAAATTGAAATAAGGAATTGCAGATATGTACTCAACTATCGAACAAGCGAATGAAGCAGTTATCGAACGTATCCGTGAAGCCCGTCCTCACTGGTGTGATGTGAGTTTAGCAAAAGAAGTAGTACCAACTTTAGCAACAGGAAAAAAATTACTGCATGCAGGACCTCCTGTAACTTGGCAAGAAATGAGTGGCCCTGTCCGTGGCGCCTGTATTGGTGCTAGCTTATTTGAAGGTTGGGCTGAAAATGAAGCGCAAGCCTTGGCTATGTTAGAGGCGGGAGAGATTGAGTTTATTCCTTGCCATAATGTCAATGCAGTAGGGCCGATGGGCGGTATTACTTCTGCTCATATGCCAATGCTAGTGATTAAAAACCATGTTCACGGTAACTATGCTTACTGCAATATGAACGAAGGTATTGGTAAAGTGATGCGTTTTGGTGCTTATGGTCCTGATGTACAAGAACGTTTGCATTGGATGCGTAATAGCTTAGCTCCGGTATTAAAAGCAGCTTTAGCCACCATTGAGAATGGGATAGACCTTACGGCAATTATGGGTCAAGCCATTACGATGGGGGATGAATTCCACCAACGTAATATTGCAGCTTCTGCACTATTGTTACGAGAGCTGGCGCCAATTCTTAGCACATTGGATTTAGATGCGGCTGAGATAACTAAAGTGACCAAATTCCTCAGTATTACTGACCAATTCTTCCTTAATTTAGCCATGGCTTATTGTAAAGCGGCGATGGACGCAGGAGCACAAATTAAGCAAGGTACGATTGTGACGGTAATGACGCGTAATGGTAGTAATTTTGGCATCAAAATAAGTGGTATGGGTGATCAATGGTTTACTGCACCGGTTAATACGCCACAAGGATTATTCTTCTCTGGTTTTAGCCAAGCAGATGCCAACCCTGATATTGGTGATAGTGCTATTACTGAAACTTTCGGTATTGGTGGTGCAGCAATGGTTGCAGCTCCGGGAGTAACCCGCTTTGTCGGAGCATCGGGTGGTATGGATGCAGCACGTGAAGTGACAGAAGAGATGGCTGAAATCTACCTTGCTCGTAATATGATGCTACAAATACCGACTTGGGATTTCCAAGGTGCGTGTTTAGGTTTAGATGCTCGTCGAGTTGTTGAAACGGGTATTACACCGCTAATTAATACGGGTATTGCTCATAAAGAGCCGGGGGTTGGGCAAATTGGCGCAGGAACGGTACGTGCACCTTTAGGCTGTTTTGAAAAAGCGATAGTGGCATTAGCAGAAGAATTAGGCATTGAAGCTTAATCACGTTTTGTAATAACACGGTCGTCGGGGGGCAATATGCAAATTCAAGCACTTCAAACCAGTCAGCATATCTTTGCTTTTGAAGGTGAGTTTAAATGTGTCGGCATTTATGAACATGCTTTGAATTTTATTTGCCCTCAGCAACGCTTAATCACTTTTCATCGTCAAGGAAGAGGATTAAGCCCGATGGGGTGGTTACTGAAACAAGCCGATTTTGATTCTTTGGCTAAGCAGTGTCACCCCGCTTTGAAAATGCGGATGAAAAACAATCAAATCGCAATCGCAGATAATATGACATTGATTGCCGGTGATAGTGAAAATTTGCGTTTACAAGATAAAGCGACATTAGATTTACGATGGTTAGAGAGTTTTTTTTCTCTATTATCTCCGGTGATAGCGACAGGACTCTATGGGCCATTAAAAAACTATCGTCAAATCGCCCGACTTGATGAAATTAAGTTATTAACAAAGTTATTTTATCATCAATTGTCTGGAAAAGCGGTTAATTGGGCGATGTTTATTGGTAAAGGTCCAGGGTTAACACCGAGTTCAGATGATATGCTGGTGGGAATGTTATTTGCGCATTATTTAGCAGAGCCAGAAAAATCGATTGAACATTTTTTTAATGAAACACCACCATTATCGTCATTAACTACGATAGTGAGTCAACATTATTTGGAATACGCCACACGGGGAATATTTTCTACCTATCTTATTCAACTAGGTAAAAAAATAAAAAATAAAGAGATTATTTTTAAAGATATGTTGGAAATACTCTCTATCGGTCATCATTCCGGTGCAGATACTTTACTGGGATTATGGATTGGTTATCAAATTAAACAACAACAGCGTATAGATTAATCTTTTTTTATTAAAAAGAAATTATAAACGTTCGGAAACGGATAATTATGAAAACAATTGTTATTGCTTTAGGCGGAAATGCATTATTACAGCGTGGCGAAGTTTTATCTGCTGAAAATCAATATAAAAATATTGAATTAATGTCAGAGACAATTAATAAATTAGCGCAAGAGTACCGTGTTGTTTTAGTACATGGTAATGGGCCTCAGGTTGGGTTGTTAGCATTACAAAATCTTGCTTATCAAGCGGTTCCAGCCTATCCGTTGGATATCTTGGTCGCGGAAAGCCAGGGGATGATTGGTTATATGATGATGCAGAAAATCAATCAAAATAATCCTACGCAAGCAATTACTACAGTAATGACTCGTGTTTCTGTTGATATTAATGATGAGGCTTTTAGAGAGCCGAGTAAATTTATTGGTCCTATTTATGAGGAAGCAGAAAAAGAAGAATTAATAAATAAATATCAATGGACATTTAAAAAAGATGGGCAATATTATCGCCGTGTCGTACCTTCACCAGCACCTCAAAAAATAATTGATATAGAGGCAGTAAAGCTTTTATTAGATAAAGGTCATATTGTTATTTGTGGCGGTGGAGGAGGTATTCCCGTTAATAATATAAATAATGAATTTATTGGTAGTGAAGCCGTTATAGATAAAGATTTAACTGCAGCTTTAATTTCTCGTGAGTTAAATGCAGAGCACTTTGTTATTTTAACAGAGGCTGATGCCATTTATAAAAATTGGGGAACACCAGAACAAGCTGCTATTCGTGAAGCAACACCAGAAGAACTTGCACCAATGGCAGTCGCTGATGGCGCAATGGGACCAAAAATCATGGCTGTCAGTGATTTTGTAAATGCCACAGGACAACAAGCTCATATTGGCGCATTACAAAACATTCAACAGGTTATTGAAGGTCAGTCTGGCACTTTAATTTATAAGTCTTAATAACATTCTGTCAGGAGCGTCATTATGAACGATGCACAAGTGAATGAAAGTAAAGGCAAAGTCCCTTATTGGGTCAAGCTGACGATTATTTTCTTTTTTGGTTGGATTGCACTGTATGGTAGCCGTGCCATTGTCGGTCCTTTAATGGTGAATATTGGTGCTGAGTTTGATCTTACCAAAGCGCAACTTGGCTCAATTATGAGTATTTTCTTTATTGGTTATACAGCACTGAACATTCCATCAGGCATAATTGGTGACTATTTAGGTAAGAAAAAAGTCTTAGTCACGGGTGTTGTACTCTTTGGTGGATTTACCATTATCGCAGGGATGATGCCAACTTATGTCACCTTTATGTTTGCATGGGTGATGGTCGGGGTATTCCAAGGATTCTATTATGGTCCACAATATGGTTTATCTTCAGAAGCTATTCCAAAACATCGTATTACGCTAGGTAGTGCCATTATCAATAGTGGTATGGCGTTTGGTTTATCCATCGGTTACTACATCTCTAGTATTTCTGTCGGTGAGATGGGGATGAGCTGGCGTGCACCATTCTATATTATTGGGGTACCTATTATTATCATTGGTTTGATGATGTTATGGATAATAAAAGATAAACCTAAAACGAAAGCTACGGATACGGCTCCTAATGCACCAAAACAGAAAACAAAACTGACGTTTAAAGATTTATTTGGTAACCGTAATATTAACCTTGCTTATATTACTATCTTCTGTTCAATCTATGGGTTCTTTGTTTTAGTCACTTGGTTACCCTATTATCTTGAAACCGAGCGTGGTATTACAGGAACACAGATCTCTACCATAGCATCACTCATGCCTTGGTTTGCTATTCCTGGCTCACTCTTATTTAGCTGGTTCTCTGATAAATTAGGCCGTCGTAAGCCTGTGCTATTAATTATGTTACCGTTATCTTTAGTGGCTATTCTTGCTGTACCTATGTCAGATTCTATGCCGGTACTGATTGGTGCACTGATCTTATACGGGATCGTAGGGAAAATTAGTACTAATCCAGTATTAGTGGCGGTAGTGGCAGATAATTCACCACGCCATGCATTAGGGACATCTTTTGGTGTGTATAACTGTATTGGTATGCTAGGTTCAGTATTTGCCCCTACATTAACGGGTTTTTTATCAGATAAAACAGGAAGTATGGATTCCGGCTTCTATTTTGCTGCTATCCTGATTTGCATAGGTATTGTGGCAAGCTTATTTATTAAAGAAAATCCTGACGCCACAGCGACCAACTAACGCATTAAGTTAAATGTTATCAACAAGGGCAAACTTCGGTTTGCCTTTTTTAGTTAAGGGGATCGTAAAAAGATTGCACACTGGGATGCCCTTGTCGGAACAAATCAACCAGATAGCTGACAACGGCACCTTTTTTATCTTCGCACCAAGCTAATGATAGGGGAGAATTATGGCGACGATTTTTCACTTCCTTTGCAATAAGTTGTCCACTATCAATCAGTGGCTTACATAGACTTAATGGTAAAAAACCGATCCCGACACCTTTTAAATGACATGCTAGTTTAGTATGTAAATCAGGCACCTTAATTTCATGTTGTCCAGATAGACGCCAAGCGGTGCGTTTGGAAAGATGGCGTGAAGTATCTTCAACATTGACGGCAGAGTATATCCGCATTTGATCATCACTTAATACCCCACTAACATTGGCTAATGGATGATTTGGTGCCACGACAAATTGCCATTGAATTTCCCCCATAGCACAAATATTAATATTATTTTTCAGTGATTCATTACCTGTGACACCAATGGCAAAATGGTAATCTTCATTAATTAACGCGTCCCATACTCCCATATAAACTTGTCGAGTAATATGAAATTGGGTAGAAGGAAAACGCTGGTGCAGGCAGGCTAACATACTGGCCACGGCGGTACGATCATAGAGTAAGTTATTAATAACAATATTAACTTGGTGCTCAACTCCTGCATTCATCTGCTGTAGCTCGATAGGCATTGATTCAAGCCAAACAATCCACTGGCGACATTTCTCTAATAAATATTCACCTGCCGGCGTTAATGTGACGGTTCTTGTCGTACGATTAAACAACTGTGTACCAATATTCTCTTCTAGGGTTTTGATCCGATAGCTGATGGCCGCAGATGTTTTGTGTAACATTTCCGCCGCTTTAGTAAAGCTTTGGCAATCTGCTACTTGAATAAAAGTACGGATCATCTCTTGATCTAACATATTCTTTTTCCTGATGGTGAAAGAGGTAAAAGTCACATAATGTGTATGGTAAAAATAATCTATTTTTGTGTGATGGATACCTATCACAGTGCAATAGTGGGTATTTTTTATGCTGTCAATCGCTGTTATTTTGGCTTATTTGTTATTATATGTTGTATAAAATTTTTGTTATTTATAGATAAGCGATAAAGGGCATACTAACAAAAAATTTCAGCTAATGATGGGAAAATTAAGATGATCGATAAGTTAATAGTGTGACTGCTTTCACGTTTCACCTATCCTCTTTACTCGTATTAGTATTAAACGAGTAAAGAGACGGAAAGACTAAAACTTAAAATACAGCAGAATAATATAGCACTTACGCGATTTTAAAAGGGTAAGTGAAAAAGAGCAGGTGAGTGAGATTCAGTGCAAAATGAAAGAGTGTAGCAACCCAAAGCCTACCGCTCCACATCCACGCTAAGCCATAAATAATACCTGCCAATGAGGCGAAGATAATGAGTAATATTCCTCCGGCAAAATGGACTAAACCAAATAAAATAGCGGTAATAAATAGCGCGAGATAGGGAGATAAATAGCGAGATAGACTTTGCTGTATGGCTCCTCTAAATAGTGCTTCTTCAGCAAGAGAGACAAAGAAAATATTTGCTAACATAAAGGCGGGTAGCCATTGTGGCAAATGTAATTCAATAGCGAGTCCACCCAATGCCATTGCGAATAATAACAGTGCGGGGATCGCCATAGCCAGTAAAACCCATTGATATTTATTGGCTTTTTTTACTGGTTCCGTTTTAAATAATGTAGGAATAAAAATCATTAAAATAAAAGGGATTAATGCTTTATCGGCATTGAAATAAAAAGAGAAAGGGGGGCTATATTGCCCTAATGGAACATGTTTAATGTAGCGTAAGTTATTAAAACCAGGAATAAAATGAAAAGTTAACCCAACAATAATGGCGATAAATGCAAGAATAACAATAGTGGCAATAAGACGATTGGTTTTGTAATGGCGATATGCATAAGAGAGTAAAATTAAGCTCAATATAACCGGAAGTACATACCAAGTGATAACACCTGTTATAAATGCGCTAATGGTGGTTATAGCTAAAGTAGTAAGTGCAAGTTTGCGATGGAACCCTAATAACAATAAAGATAAAGCAAGAAGTAACCAAGTGATCATAATTATCTACAAAAAAATAAAAAGGAAACGCTAGATTAAAAGATAGTAATAATGTGATCTATGACAATAAGTTAAAAAAAGAAGTGGTCGGATTTCGAGTATGGGATTATTCTTATTTAATATGTTGATTTATAAAAATAAAGCTTAAGTATAGGTATTTTTAATTGAGTTAAAACAAGCGATTAATTACATTGACGATAATAACTCGATGATTTATTTATAGAAATGCTGGTAATAATTTTGCAGATTACCAGCATTTATTCAAAAGGGAATTACACGTAAAAATAGCGAATAACGTGGAAGAAAATAGGGGCGGCAAAGCACAAAGAATCCATTCTATCCATCATACCGCCGTGGCCTTCAATCATAGTACCGAAATCTTTTACGCCACTGTCTCTTTTTATGGCTGACATACATAAACCGCCAGCAAAGCCTGCGAGTGTGATGACTAAAGAGAGTAAAAAAGCAGCCCACCATGTGAAAGGTGTTGCCCACCATAACATCATCCCTATAAGGCTTGCTGAAATAATGCCGCCAAAGAAACCTTCGATGGTTTTATTAGGACTTAATTTCGGTACGATAGGATGTTTGCCAAATAGTTTACCAAACACATATTGTAAAACATCAGAAGTCTGTACCACGATCATCAAAAACAGTAATAAGTTAATATTACGTCCTTCAAAGCCTTCTATCGGTAACATTAATAATGCTGGAGCGTAGCTAAGGCAATAGATAGCTATCATGACACTCCATTGCACTTTTGCCATGCGTTCGAGAAAGTGATGAGTATCTCCGGAAAGCGCCATACGTGTTGGAATTAATAAGAAGGCATAAACCGGAATAAAGATGGCTAGCAAATTATACCATTGCACACCGACGAGAATATATTGGATAGGCAGCACGACAAAGAAACACCAAAAAAGTGCTTCGTGATCACCTCGATGAGTCGGGGTTAATGTAACCAATTCACGTAATGCAAGCCATGAAATTAAGGCGAAGAGGATAACTGAGCCTATTGTTCCAATACTAATAGCGACGGCAGAAATGATACACATGATCCACCAAGCTTTAATTCGAGAATTAAGATTGGTAATGGTTGAGGTAGGACCTTTGAGTGCCGCAAGGATCGCACCAATAATACTGGCAATAATTAAAAAGGAGAATAGCCCGATAAAGATCCAGAGAATTTCATTGTTGATACTATCCATGATGTAACTCCTCTAACGCACTTTTGGCTCTTAATAGAAATTCAGTCTTATCTTCATTTTCATGTGTCGGTTCAATAGGCGGGCCAAATGTGGCACTACAAATGATAGGAACAACAAGCCGAGAGCCTTTAGGAAGTACGCGGTTTAAGTTTTCAAGATAGATAGGGACTAATTGAGCCTGTGGATTGTTACGGGACAAATGCCAAAGACCGGCTTTAAAATCCTGAATAGACTCACCGTTACCTCTAGTCCCTTCAGGAAAAATAATTAGCGATTCACCTTTATCTAAAACAGCCTGCATCAGTGTAAGAGCATTTACTTTCTGAGGTGCAGTTGTTGTTTCACCATTTCCTTCACTAACATTTGTTTTATTCGCGTGGCGTGGGATCAAAACTGCACGAAAGATACGACGAGAAAGATAACGACGTAAACGGTTTTTATTCCAATAATCTTCTGCAGCAACAGGGTGCACAAATGGGCGAATATGGGGGGCAAGTGAAGACCAAATAACTAAACCATCTAGATGACTTGAGTGATTTGCATAATAAATACAAGGTTTATCTTTCTCAATCGGAGATATTTGTTTGGCTCTGATCCCGGTTAAAAAACGGCAGATAGAGACTAAGACTGATGATATGATTTTTGCATCGAAAGAGAGTTTGCCATTTTTCATTCATCAACTCCTTGTGTTAAATCGCGTAAAATTTGGCGAGTTCTCAAAATGGTAGTAAGTACAGAGCCGAAGATAATGATCCACAGGGAGACTAAACAGAGCCATGCTCCCCATTCAGCGGGAATAAATGCAGAGATAATGGCAATACCGGTTAATAATGCCATTCTATGTTGCTTGGCCATTGGCCCCGTAAAACGCTGCTCTAACCCACAACTACCACCTAATACACGGATATAAGCTGTCATTACCGCAAAGAAAGCAGCTACCCAGCCTAAGGTAATAGCGATAGGAAAAGTGATGGATAAACCATAACCTACACCAATAATAATCAATGTATCAGCTATTCGGTCTGGTAGTTCGTTATAAACGGCACCAGCAGGACTTTTTAATCCGCCTTCAACTGCGACCATACCATCGAGTAGGTTACAGATAAGTCTACCCTGGATAGCTAATGCACCTAAAATAAGAAGGATTGATTGAAGTAGGCCTTGGGAGTGAGCGAGAGCAAAGTAGAGAAACAAACCGGAGATAGCAGCGAATAGGATACTAAATAAAGAGATCCCATTGGGGGTAGCGCCTTTGCTTTGCAGCCAGCGACTACAGCGAGTTGCCCAGTTGGTTTGTCTTGCTTTTATAGGACGACGATTTTTTTCTTCATTATTCATTTTTTTTACAAAAAAATATTAGTGAGTACACAAGGTATTAGCATAATACGTTTAAGTAAAAAGAAAATGAAGATCAAATTATAAGATTATCTAATAAATTTTATAAGTGAATAAAAAAGTAGGCTCATTGATTAAGCTAGGATAAATATTCAATCGACAAAAAATACTTATTCTTTAGGTGTTAATACTTATTTTTGTTTAGTTGTTTTTACGTAATCATTTTTTCCTAAAATGATATTCCTATTATGATGTGGGTGAGTAGAAAAAATTTGTTATATATTAAAATAGCTCAACAATAAAGAGAATTAATTTCTAAATAATAGACTAAAAAGAACCAGAGTTATGACATCCATCAGCTATTTTATGAGGTTGTTTATGATTTTTTTGTTATTTTAATTATTTTTTCTATAAGGTAAATATAGATTAATTTAAAGTCACTAGACAATTACTGTACTTTATCTAGACATAAAAAAGAGACAGCGATTCCTTTTTTGTTCTTTTTTAATCAGCAATATTTTTAGTTAAAAAATAAGACAGTAAATCAGAAATTGATTGTCAATAGTAGTTATGTCTGTAAGAGGTGAAAAATGATTTATGTCAAATTAAATAGTATTTATTTTATCGTTTCGCCATTATTAACAATGAATAGGGAGGGCGTTATTAATAATAGCGATTATAAAAATAAAATATACTAATTGTTCAGGTTAGAGGTTGGAGTATTTGTATGACTTATGAAAGGGAGGCGTCAAAATAGGATAGCCTTCCCTTCTGTTGCAGAATGGAGCTTAGTATATTTATTATTTCCATATTCAATACTTATTCATCAAAAATAGAATATTTTTACAATACAGTTTACTCTCATTAATAAATAATAATGAAACGAAAGTCGATTAAGCTGTTATACAAGCGCTGGATATCATCTAATGATAAAGAAGATATACGGGCTAAATTTAATTGGCTCTTAAGTCATATTTTTTAAAGAAATCATATTCTTGTACTAGTTGTGGTAGTGATCTTATTTTTAGTTTTGTATACATATTCGAACGATGAACTTCCACTGTTCTTGGTGATAAAGAGAGCTTTTCGGCTGCTTCTTTACTGGTGTTACCGTCAAGGATCATCTCCATTACCTCTTTTTCTCTATTTGATAGTTTACTAAACTTATCTTTTAAAGAAATATAGGTTCTGAATTGCTCAACCTCACTTTCATAGTGTAAAAAAGATTCTGACACAATATTAAGAAGCTCATTGACGTTTAAAGGGCGAGTTAAATATTCGAAAGCCCCCGCTTTAAATGCGTTACGGCAACTTTCTATCGATGCATCTCCCGAAATAATTATAACAGGAATGATATTCTTTAATTTGTTTAACTCTTTTACCAACGCAATTGATGGCGATGCACTACTTTTAGTGTTAATTATGATGCACTCTTTATGAGCCCCTTTAGTTGATGAAAAATAGTACTTTAAAAATGCCTGTTCATTTGAATAGGTTTTCACATTTGCCGCTAAAGAAGAAAGCACTGCTTTAAGTTGAACTTTTGTGCTGTCATCTTCGAAAGTGATCAGATGGATTATCGATTCCATATGTTGCTCCCAATTTTATTCCTCTCTTAATCAAGAGTAAATGAGTAACGAAATTTGACTAATTTATAAATTTTCTATGTAGAGTAGTATTCACGTAACGGAGCCATAATAAGGATATATTAAATAAAAAAGTATTAATACTTTTTCATTATATTATAGATAAAATATCAGAACTTTGTTTTGTTTCAATATTTCTATTTTATCGTTAAAGATATTTTTCTTCTATAAACGAAGTTCATATAACTGTTATTAATTGTAACTAAGTTTTTTATCGTAAGTGTTTTTAACTATATTAAACATCTAGTGTGAGTATAATTAATATTGATAATTGTTTTTTGATTAGTTTATTAACTAAAATAATTTGTCATACTTATATTTGTATGGTCTTGAGAATGTGGATTTCTCTCTTTACTTATTGTAAAATAGAGCATTATTTATAATTACCTTACTTAACAACCCAATCGAGCCAATATTATGGCGTCACTGAAAGATGTTGCTCGACTTGCATCTGTTTCTTTGATGACAGTCTCAAGAGCGATTAATAACCCTGAGTTATTAAAACCAGATACGTTGAAACAAGTCCAACGTGCAATCGAAGAACTGAATTATGTGCCCGATTTTTCAGCGCGAAAAATTCGAGGTCAAGGGACTAAGGTCTCATCGATCGGTGTGCTTGGTATTGATACCGCAACGACTCCTTTTTCCGTGGAAATGATTTTATCCATCGAGCGTACCGCTCGTCAGTTTGGCTGGAGTTCATTTGTTGTAAACCTCACTGAACAAGAGGGGTATGATCAAGCCATTTGGCAACTGTTAGCTCAACGTCCAGATGGTATCATCTATACCACAATGGGATTGCGAGAAATCACGGTACATGAAAAGCTACGTGATAAAAATGTGGTACTTGCCAACTGCCTAGCTAAAGATCAAACTTTTCCAACCTATATTCCTGATGATTATCACGGACAATATTTTGCGATAAAACACGTGATTGAAAAAGGTTATCGGCATCCGTTATGTTTTTATCTACCCGAAGATACCGTTGCAGGCCCTATTCGCCGTAAAGCGGTCGAAGATGCTTGGCAAGATGCCGGCTTACCTTTGTCATCATTGCGTCAATACACAATGTTATTTGGCGATGAACATTACCGTGATGTGATTGGATTGTTACAGCAACACTGTCGTCAGCAAAAAGCAGATTTTGATATTTTAATCTGTGGTAATGATCGTATCGCATTTTTGGCTTATCAAGTTTTACTGTCGATGGGATTACGTATTCCTGAGCAAGTGGCTGTATTAGGCTATGACAATATGATAGGAACGGGGGAGTTATTCTATCCGCCACTCACCACAGTACAGTTGCCACATTATGACTTAGGTAAAGAAGCAACATTACATATTATTCAAGAGCGTAATCATAATAAAACAGTACAAGTCCCCTGTCAGTTAATTGAAAGAGAGTCTCTGTAACGAGACTCTCTTTTCCGTTAGAGAGTATAGAAACATCACAACGCTTAACTTATCGTTGATAGTGTCCAATATTCGCCAGCGATTAATGTGGCACTGCCATCTGTGGCAAATAGCGATAAATCGCGATCATTTTCATCTGCATAATAACGGCTACTAAAGGTCAGCTCTCCGTGATTGATAAAAACCTCTATTGATGAGCGATCAATAAATATACGTAAGTTAATTTCGCTTCCTACTGGCAACGGTGTGCTACGTGATCCACTGATATTATATTGTGGATAATGGCGACGGATCACAAAGCGATTTGATTGATTATCGACAAATACCTCTAAACCTTTTCCTAGCCATAATCCAAATTTTTCCGCTTGGCTATCTAATGACCAGGTTAAATTTAACTCAATAGCCGGTGTCTTATCGAGTAATTTAAGCGTTTGGTTATTGAGTGTGGTCATCTTTATCGTATTTCTTGTTTGTCTTAGACTTTCAACTTCTTTTATCGGGGTCATACGTAAACGGTTTGCCCTTTTATCAAAGTTAATTTCACGAGGAAGCGTGAAACAACCAGCCCAAAACTCCTGTTGTGAAGGCATAGGGGAGTTCCACATATCCATCCATCCCATAGAAACACGGCGACCATCAGCAGTAACAAAAGATTGTGGAGCATAATAGTCATGACCATTATCAAGCTCAGTAAAATGACCATGTATGATAAAAGGTTGTTTTGGTGACCACTGACCGATCAGTGCACCGGTTTGAAACAGATTACGGTATTGATAACCTTCAGCGCGTTTTCCTTGTGGTGAAAAAACAAGAGCAAATTCGTTATCATCACTGATAGGAAAAAAGTCAGGGCATTCCCACATGTAGACGTTTTTATCATCGGTTTTGCCTAATACCTTGTACTCCGAACGCCATTGTTTCCCTTCTTCAAATAGGGTGTCATTGGAGAAAAGTAACACTTGGCCTTGGTCTTTTTCATCGCGGGCACCGACTACCATCCACCATTTTCCTTCTTGAAACCAAACTTTTGGATCACGAAAGTGCATATATCCTTGTGGTGGCGGTAAGATAATGCCTTTCTTTTCAAAATGGATCCCATCTTCACTGACTGCCACACATTGTGCTTGGTAAATTTGGCTGTCATCGCCTTCTTCTGCTAACCAGTTATGGCCGGTATAAAAGAGGTATAATTTACCTTCATGACTTACCGCTGATCCGGAAAAGCAACCACTTTTATCATACTCATTGCCCGGAGCAAGGGCGATTGGCTGATGTTGCCAGTGGATCATATCTTTGCTGGTAGCATGTCCCCAATGCATCGGCCCCCAAAGTTCAGAAAAAGGATGATGTTGATAAAATGCATGATATAAGCCGTTATGATAAACAAGGCCATTAGGATCATTAAGCCATCCCGCAGGAGCGGCTAAATGGAATTGAGGATAAAATTGCTCTCCACGTTTTTTTTGTAAGGCATTTAGGGCAGTTGTCGATTGTTCTAAACGTTGCTTCATCTCATTATCCTGATTTTATCAGTTATTCTGTAAGCTATATGTCACCCTTATTAGCGATAACATTTAGGGTTAAAAAGCGTGTTGTTTGAATTTATCTTTATTATTGTACACCATTATGTTAACGTTATCAGGATGTTTTTTCGAGCAATATCTTTATTTTTTTAGTTATTAATACTGATAAAAATACAATATAGTGAATAAAAATAGTGGCTTATCTTCAGGAGAGATTATGAAAGTCTGGTCTTTAGGTGATGCGGTTGTTGACCTAATTCCACTGCAAAATATGCAATATGAAGCATGTGCTGGTGGAGCACCAGTGAATGTCGCTGCAGGTGTTGCAAAATTAGGACAGCAAAGTGGCTTTATTGGTCGGGTCGGTGAAGATGCATTTGGTCACTTTATGCAAAAAACCTTATTTGATCTCGGTGTAGATACCAGCACAATGGAATTTGATGAGTTACATCGTACCAGTACAGTCTTAGTTTCGTTGCAAGAAAATGGCGAACGAGATTTTACTTTTTTAGTTGCGGACTCTGCTGATCAATTTCTTACCAATAAATCACTGCCTGTATTTGAAAAAGACATTTTACATTTTTGTTCACTTGCTTTAGTTAATCCAATTTGTCGCTCGACGCTAGATAGTGCTATTAGTAAAGTAAAAAATAGCGACTCTTTACTGAGTTTCGATATTAATTTACGCCCCCAAATGTGGCGTGATCATGAAGAAATGCGTGCGATCATCGATGAATATGCTCATAAAGCAGATATTTTGAAATTATCTGAAGATGAACTGACTTGGATGACTCAGGAAATTACCTTAGAAAATGCATTAAAAAAATTAGCTGATTATCCTGCTCGTTTAAAAGTGATCACCCAAGGCTCTAAAGGATGTTTAGTGTTGACGCCTACAACACAAGTTGCCTTGAGTGCCTTTACCGTCAATTGTGTTGATACCACAGGGGCAGGTGATGCCTTTATGTCAGGATTATTAGCCGCAGTTGCAGAATATGGTTTTGCTGATGATGAACAATATTTATTAAAAATTATTACGCAAGCCGCGGCCTGTGGCGCATTAGCAACCACTAAAAAGGGCGCTATTGCTGCAGCACCGAGCCGAAAAGTATTGCGTGAATTTGTCAGTAAACAACCGCCGTTACATGTACGAGATATTTTTTAATGGATTATTTGTTTATTTGCTTGTAAGTCCTATTTTCCCCTTTGCTCTGGTCTTTTTGTGATCTCTATAAATAAGGTTTATACAACTTTATTTATAGAGATTTTTTTTATGTTTTACTCAGTGGTTTATTTTGATAATCGCTTACTTTGACGCTGATAAGTAGCGGATATGATCATATTGTTTGATTCGTTTTCGGCGTATGATAGTAAGGTCTCTTTAACGCTATTGGTGGAAAGTCATATGTGGGCTCAGTCAGGTGTGTTATTAGCCATTTGCTCCTATATTTTATGGGGAATAACCCCTCTTTTTTATCGGCTATTACCCGGTGCTCAACCATTAGAGTTACTTGCACAACGTCTTATTTGGTCTATTCCCCTGTTATTACTGGTTCGATTATTTATTAAAAATAGAACTCGCTGGCGTGCTGTTCTCCAAGATAGACGCTCTATTTTTATGTGTTTATTTAGTTCATTAGCAATGGCAGTCTCTTGGTGCACCTTTACTTATGCACTTACGCATCAACAAGTCTTAGCCGCCAGTCTGGGGTATTTTATTAATCCACTTTTTTCTATTGTATTGGGCGTTATCTTTCTTAAAGAGAAATTAAATCCTGCTGAAAAATTGGCGGTAATATTAATTTGTGCAGGAGTGGGATATCAATTATGGATGTATGGTCAATTACCCATACTGGCACTCGTGATGGGAGGAGCATTTGCGATTTATGGACTCATTCGTAAATTTATTCGTTTTGATGTCATAACTTCATTATTTATTGAAACTTTGTGGCTAATTCCGGTCGCTATAGGGGTGATGATTTGGCTGATTATGCGAGATGAAAGTGCGTTTTCTTCTGCAGACAATTTAACTCGTTTCTATTATATTTTAACCGCGCCAGTGACTATTCTCCCTTTACTGTTTTTTACCGCAGCAATAAAAAGAACCACCTTAACCGTTATTGGTTTAGCACAGTATATTGAACCGACAATGCAATTTTTACTGGCCGTATTCCTATTCCATGAAGCATTTGATGCTGTGAAAGGAGTAAGTTTTTCATTGATTTGGTTAGGGCTATTGTGTTGTATTTTTGCGCTGATTAGAAAGCGCCTTAATGCCTTAAAAATTCATAAAGGTCAGCATAGCCAAAAAATATAAAGTATTTAAATTTTACTATGGCTATTTTTCTCTTTGTTAAATTCCGTTATGCTACCACTAAATGCAAACGTTTGCGTAATGCGTATTATCTGACTGAGATAAGGATCGAAAATGACCATTTTGGGAACGGCTCTGACCACTAATGCCACAAAAGTGATGTTATTAGGTGCAGGCGAATTAGGTAAAGAGGTGATCATTGAATGCCAACGTCTTGGCATTGAGACTATTGCGGTTGATCGCTATGCCAATGCGCCGGCAATGCATGTTGCTCATCGCCATTATGTCGTCAATATGCTTGATAGCCAGGCATTAAAACAGATTATAACTCAAGAGAAACCCGATTTTTTGGTGCCTGAAATTGAAGCTATTGCTACTTCATTATTAGTCGAATTAGAAAATAATGGTCAAAAAGTTGTACCTTGTGCCCGTGCAGTAAAACTCACTATGGATAGGGAAGGAATACGCCGTCTCGCTGCAGAAACATTACACTTACTGACTTCTCCTTATCAATTTGTTGATGATGAAGCGGCTTTTAGAAAAGCGGCGGTTGAGATTGGTTTTCCTTGCATTGTAAAACCGGTGATGAGCTCATCTGGAAAAGGACAAAGTGTTATTCGTTCAGAGCAAGATCTCACTAGTGCATGGACTTATTCTCAAGAAGGGGGAAGAGCAGGGCAAGGGCGCGTGATTGTTGAAAAGATGATCCCGTTTGATTTTGAGATAACATTACTCACGATTCGTGCTATTGATGGTATTCATTTTTGCGAGCCTATTGGTCATCGGCAAGAAAAAGGCGATTATCGTGCGTCATGGCAACCACAAAAAATGAGTGATATTGCCCTTGCCAAAGCACAACATATCGCTAGTAAAGTAGTGGAGAATTTGGGCGGTTATGGGTTATTTGGTGTGGAACTATTTATCCAAGGTGATGAGGTGTTTTTTAATGAAGTATCACCGCGTCCTCATGATACAGGGCTTGTTACCTTAATTTCACAAGATTTATCAGAATTTGCGCTCCATGTGCGTGCTTTTTTAGGCTATCCCATCGGTGGTATTCGCCAATTAGGTGCTTGTGCTTCCGCGGTGATTTTACCTGAGTTGTCTAGTACTAATATTGTCTATACGGGGTTAGAAAAAGCGCTTAAGGCAAATCGACAAATTCGTTTATTTGCTAAACCTGAAATCTCAGGACATCGTCGTTTAGGTGTGGTGCTTGCTCATGCCGATTCCATAAAACATGCTATTGAAGAGGCGAATTTAGGTGCACAAGCGATTTTAGCCCATGATGGTGATAACCATTTATCGCAGTGATCTACATACCGCCAATGGCTTTATATCATGCTTGCCTTGGCGGTTATTCCTAGCTGTTATGTAATTGATTTTTCCTCTTTATATGACGTTTCAGTATTTTTATTAATGTTATTAAGCTCTGCTCCCTTGAAACTTGCTTAACTATCCCCACCTTTTAAGTCATATCGATTTTTTTCGCCAAATTAGGATAAATTGAGGTAAAAATGAGTATGAAAGATCAGGAAACGAGAGGATTTCAGTCTGAAGTTAAGCAACTTCTACAATTAATGATCCATTCTCTTTACTCTAATAAAGAAATTTTCCTTCGCGAATTGATTTCTAATGCATCGGATGCGGCGGATAAGTTACGTTTTCGTGCATTATCCGATGCAGCTCTTTATGAAAATGAGGGTGAACTTCATGTCCGCATTGCCACTGATAAAGAAAAAAGAACACTGACTATCAGTGATAACGGCATAGGTATGACCCGCGATGAAGTGATTGATAATTTAGGGACTATTGCGAAATCAGGGACTAAAGCATTTTTAGAGTCTATTGGACAAGACCAAGCGAAAGATAGCCAATTAATTGGTCAGTTTGGTGTCGGTTTTTATTCCGCATTTATTGTGGCAGACAAAGTGACGGTACGTACCCGTGCCGCGGGGCAACCTGCTGATAAAGGTGTTTTCTGGGAGTCACAAGGTGAAGGTGATTATACGGTTGCTGATATTGAAAAAGCGGATCGTGGTACCGAAATTACCCTGCATCTACGTGAAGGTGAAGACGAATATTTAGATGATTGGCGTCTGCGTAGTATTATCAGCAAATACTCTGATCATATTTCCCTACCTGTCGAAATAGAAACTAAAAATGAAGAAGACGGCACTGTTACATGGGAAAAAATAAATAAAGCTCAAGCGTTATGGACGCGTAATAAGTCAGAAATCAGTGATGATGAATATAAAGAATTTTATAAGCATCTTTCTCATGATTTTGCTGATCCGCTGTGCTGGGCACATAACCGGGTTGAAGGTAAACAAGAGTACACCAGCCTGCTGTATGTTCCTTCTAAAGCACCTTGGGATTTATGGAACCGTGAACATCAACATGGTTTAAAACTGTATGTACAGCGCGTCTTTATTATGGACGAAGCTGAACAGTTTATGCCTAACTATTTGCGTTTTATCCGCGGATTAGTCGATTCTAACGATTTACCGTTGAACGTTTCTCGTGAGATCTTACAAGATAGCTCTGTGACACGTAATTTACGTAGCGCATTAACTAAACGTGCATTACAAATGTTACAGAAACTGGCTGACAATAATCCTGAAGAGTATCAAACTTTCTGGAAAGAGTTCGGTTTAGTGTTAAAAGAAGGTCCTGCAGAAGATCACGCTAATATTGAAGCCATTGCTAAATTACTGCGCTTTGCTTCTACTCATAATGACAGCGATGCACAAACTGTTTCATTGGCAGATTACGTGAGTCGTATGGTTGAAGGTCAGGATAAAATCTATTACATCACTGCAGATAGCTATGCTGCGGCCAAAAATAGCCCTCATCTAGAATTATTCCGTAAAAAAGGTATTGAAGTTCTACTGCTATCCGATCGCATTGATGAGTGGATGATGAACTATCTCACTGAATTCGATGGTAAATCATTCCAATCTGTGAGCAAAGCAGATGAATCTTTAGATAAACTGGCTGATGAAGAGAAACAAGCGCAGCAGGAGGAGACAGATAAACAACTGGCACCTTTTGTTGAGCGTGTAAAAACCTTACTAGGTGATAAAGTTAAAGAGGTGAAATTAACTCATCGTTTAACGGATACGCCTGCTATTGTTACTACTGGCGCGGATGAAATGAGTACGCAAATGGCGAAACTTTTTGCGGCTGCAGGTCAACAAGTCCCCGAAGTTAAATACAACTTTGAGTTAAACCCTAACCATCCATTAGTCAAACAAACGGCTGAGTTGACCGATGAAACACAGTTCGCGGATTGGATCAATTTATTACTTGATCAAGCGCTATTTGCTGAAAGAGGAACTTTAGAAGATCCAAACCAGTTTATTCGTTTAGTGAATCAACTATTAGCTAAAAACGCGTAACCATATTCGTTTTCAATCATTTAAACCACGTTCTTTGCGCAAGAGAGCGTGGTTTTTTTCTTTTGCGATAAAAATAAAGTGCAATCGATAACGTGATTTCTTGAGCGATGACCTCACAAAATGGTATGGTAATGCGTTTTCGAGTTTAACTATAAAAAATTAAATGCAAGGGGATTTACGCGATGCGTATCATTCTACTAGGCGCTCCAGGCGCTGGTAAAGGCACTCAGGCTCAATTCATTAAAGAAAACTATGGTATCCCACAGATTTCAACCGGTGATATGTTACGTGCTGCGGTTAGCGCAGGCACGGAATTAGGACTGAAAGCAAAAGCATTGATGGATAACGGTCAATTAGTGACTGATGAATTAGTAATAGCATTAGTGAAAGAGCGTATCAAACAAGACGATTGCCGTAATGGTTTCTTGTTGGATGGGTTCCCAAGAACAATTCCACAAGCTGATGCAATGAAAGAAGCGGGTATCAATGTTGATTTCGTACTGGAATTTGCTGTACCTGATGAAATTATTGTTGAACGTATTGTTGGTCGTCGAGTGCACGCGCCATCAGGTCGTGTTTATCACATTAAATTTAATCCACCTAAAGTTGAAAACCGTGACGATGTGACAGGTGAAGAGTTAACAACTCGTAAAGATGACCAAGAAGAAACAGTGCGTAAACGTTTAATCGAATATCATTCTCAAACAGCACCTTTAGTTTCTTATTACCAAAATGAAGCTAAAGCGGGTAACGCGCAGTACCACAAAATTGATGGTACACAGAAAGTAAGCGAAATTAATGCTGAACTGAAAAACATCCTCGGTTAATCTATAGCACCGAAGAGCAATCCCGGTTAGACCGGGATTTTTTTTACAAAATATTTATAAAAAGAATACAATCCGATTAATTGACAAACAGAGTTCACTATTTTCCTTTACTCTTTTACTTTTGGTTATGTTAATAAAACAGCTCTAAGGAGTCTTGGTATGAATGATGCTAAATACGGCGTTCTTTTGGTCAATCTTGGCACCCCTGATGCACCTCAACCAGATGCAGTGAAGCGCTATTTAGCTCAGTTTCTTAGCGATCCTCGCGTTGTTGATGTTTCCCCGTGGATTTGGAAACCCATTCTTCATGGGGTTATTTTGCCATTTCGCTCACCTAAAGTGGCCAAATTATACCAACAAATTTGGTTGCCAGACGGCTCTCCTCTTTTAGTCTATAGCCGTGCACAGCAAAAAGCGTTAGCACAACGTTTTGCGCATATACCTGTTGAACTAGGTATGTGTTACGGCAATCCTTCCCTCAACGAAGGACTGACGCGATTATTGGCGCAGGGCGTTGAAAAGTTAATTGTATTACCTCTCTATCCTCAATACTCTTGTTCGACATCGGGGGCGGTATTTGATGGTATTAGCCAACTGTTTAAAACGATGCGAACTATTCCTTCACTGCATTTTGTTCGTAGTTATGCTCAACATCCACTTTATATTAAAGCGCTGGTAAATAGCATTGACGAGAGTTTCAAGCAACATGGTAAGCCGGATCGTTTAGTACTTTCATTTCATGGCATTCCTGAACGATTTATTAAAACTGGGGATATCTATTTTGATGAATGTTGCCTTACAGTAGAAAAATTAAAACAGCAACTTGATTATCCAGCAGAAAAAGTGATGATGACTTTCCAGTCACGTTTTGGTCGTGAGCCTTGGTTATCACCTTATACTGATAAAACGATGGAAAAACTGGGTAGTGAAGGGGTTGAACATGTACAGGTTATTTGTCCCGGATTTTCATCAGACTGTTTAGAAACATTAGAAGAAATTAATGAACAGAACCGTGAGTTCTTTATACATGGTGGTGGAAAACAGTATGAATACATTCCTGCTTTGAATGATAAAGTTGAGCATATTGACTTACTTGAAGCTATAATCCGCGACATATGTGAAAAATAATAGATAAGCTCACTAAATACGATTATCGGATTAGGTGATATATTCATTTGATCATATTTCAGTTATATATAAACTTATCTTTTCTCATTTTTTAACCATTTTAGTCTTGTGCACTAAAATGGCTGATAAACGGACGCTGCATTACACAAATTTAGGCAGGAAAATGAATAGTAAGCTTTCAAAACCACAATCTTCAGAAGTTGATAAAGGGCATTTCGACGATTTTTATCTAAAACAGAACGATGAAATCGATCTGTTTGAGTTATTCTCTGTTCTTTATAAATCAAAATTTGTCATTATTGGGATCACACTTTTATTTGCTATCGTAGGTTTTACTGTTGCGAGCTTTCTGCCCCAGAAATGGACAAGCCAAGCGGCTATTACAAAACCAATGTTAGATGAGATGAAGCAGTTAAGAGCAACCTTAAATGATTTAAGCTTGGTTGATGTTGATACTGGCGTAAATGCTTCTTCTGTTTACCAAAAATTTATCAATAACTACAATTCCCGTGTATTACGTGAAGAATATTTAGTCAATACGGATTACTATAAAAACTTATTGGCTAAGATGGACGATCCTACGCCATTGGATAAACGTAAATTAATCGAAACTATTGTTACTAAAGATATTAATTTAAAAGCATCAGACAGTAAAAATAGTGATGAAGAATTTAGTGGCGAAATTAACTTAAGCTTTACTGCGCCAACCTCTGAAGAAGCTTACGATTTACTATCAGGTTATATTCGCTTTATTTCTACTAAAGTACGGGTAGAAGTGAAAGACGAAATTGATGATCAAATTGAGCGTAAATTAAACCATGCGCAAAAAGCGTATCAAATGGATTTAGAACGTATTGCGAATGCGCGTAATGTTAATGTTCAGCGCTTAAAATATGCACTAGAAATTGCCAATGCTGCGGGGGTTAAAAAGCCTATTTCTAGTGAAGGTGCACAAATTAAAGATGATCCTGATTACTCCATTGCCATGGGGGCTGATGCACTTAGTAGCAAATTAGCGATAACAGAAGCGATTACTGATCCTACAACGGTCAGTTCTGAATTAAAAAACCGCTTATATAATATCCAGCAGTTAGAACAAATAAAATTGGGTGATCTGCAATTTGTTCCTTTCAAATATATGCTAAAACCTTATGAACCAACTAAGAAAGATGCGCCTAAACGTGCATTAATCTTAGTCGGTGCCGCATTTGTTGGTTTTATCCTTTCTGTAATGGGTGTTTTACTGGGCTATATGGCAAGAAATCGCCGTAAAACAGCGTAAATATCCACAAATAAAAGTAGGTGTACAGACGTACACCTACTGTCTCTCCACTAATATTGTGTTAACATTGCGCATCTTTTTTAGCTTGTAGCATCGTTCACAATGAAATTCCCTGGCAAAAGAAAATCCAAACACTATTTTCCCGTTAGTTTACGAGATCCATTATTAAAACCTATCATCAATATGACTGAGAGCGAATCTTCTCGGGCTTATATTGTTGGCATCGACCAAACATTAGTTGATATTGAAGCTAAGGTAGATGAAGCGTTTATCAATCGCTATAACTTGAGTCAGGGACACTCTCTGGTTATTGAAGATGATGTAGCGGAAGCCCTTTATCGCGAATTAACGGTTAATAATCTTATTACCCATGAATTTGCGGGTGGCACTATTGGTAACACACTACATAACTACTCCGTATTAGCGGATGATCGTTCTGTTTTATTGGGGACTATGTGCAACAATATTCAGATTGGTAGTTATGCTTATCGCTACTTATGTAATACCTCAAGCCGTACTGATTTAAACTATTTACAAGGTGTTGATGGTGCAATAGGGCGTTGCTTTACCCTCATTACTGAAAATGGTGAACGTACTTTTGCTATCAGTCCTGGTCAAATGAATCAACTTCAGCCCGAAAGTATTCCTGAGGATGTGATTGCAGATGCATCGGCATTAGTTTTAACTGCTTATCTCGTCCGTTGCAAACCGGGAGAGCCAATGCCGTTGGCAACTATGAAAGCGATAGAATATGCCAAAAAGCATGATGTACCGGTTGTCTTAACGTTGGGTACTAAATACGTGATTGCCGACGATCCTCAGTGGTGGAGAGATTTCTTAAAAGAGCATGTCTCGGTAGTGGCAATGAATGAAGATGAAGCCCTAGAGCTTACAGGTCATGCTGATCCATTGTTAGCATCAGATGCGGCTTTAGAGTGGGTTGATTTAGTCTTATGTACCGCAGGCCCTGCAGGGTTGTATATGGCAGGTTTTACAGAGAGTGATTTTAAACGCCAAACCACTCATCCGTTACTTCCAGGTGCAATTGCTGAATTTAATCGTTACGAGTTTAGCCGTGCTATGCGTTTTAAAGATTGCCAAACGCCGGAAAAAGTCTATTCGCATATAGAGCCTTATATGGGAGGGCCGGAAAAAATCATGAATACCAATGGTGCTGGCGATGCGGCATTATCTGCACTATTACATGATATTACGGCAAATAGTTATCATCGCATTAATGTACCTAATTCGAGTAAACACCCACGTAGTTATTTGACTTACTCTTCATTGGCGCAAGTGTGTAAATATGCTAACCGTGTAAGCTATCAAGTATTAAGCCAACACTCACCACGTTTGACTCGCGGTTTGCCTGAGAAAGAAGATAGCTTAGAAGAAGCTTACTGGGAACGTTAAGTTAAGTCGTCGCGCTCTTCTTTTGTGAAAGAGAGAAAATAAAAAGCAACACGCGATAAAGGTGTTGCTTTTTTAGTTTGTTAATCCTTTATTTTAAAAATAAATCTCTATTATTGCGCTGCATTGGGCGCAATAATTTGTTGACCCTCTTCAGGTGTGTCATCAATGGCGCAACCGAACTCGACTTCTTGTATTAGCATCTCAGCCATTGCTGAAGCGGTCTGATCTTCATCGATTATCACATGATTTGCCCCTTTCTCAAGAATAAAGGAAGCTTCTTCATCATAGTTAGCACGAACAATAATATCGTCAAAATGAGCACGAACGATAATATTAAGATCAGGGTTCATTTTTCTTGCTGTTTCTGCGATATCTGCTGCTTCATAACCGTTAGGAATGGTTAGTAGTAGCGATTTAGCACAATCAACACGCGCTAATGCCAGCGATTCTTTGGTCATAGCATTACCGAGTACGGCGTTTAAGCCTTTTTCTTTTAACTCAGCAAATTTATTACGGCTATTTTCAATAATGACCAATGGGATAGCTTGTGGTTGTAGCTTTTCAGCTAGCATACTACCTGCACGACCATAACCGACGATAATGGCATGCCCACAAATATCGACAGGCACAGGCATCTCTTCTTCCATCTCTTCTTGTTGAAGTTGCTCTTGCTCTTCTTTGGTTTCTGTTTTTGCTAGATAACGGTCTAACAAAGAGAAGAGAACAGGATTAAGCATAATAGAGACTAAGGCGCCGGCAAGAACCAAGTTACGTGCATCTGGCTCTAAAACATTTAGTGCAACCCCCATTCCAGCTAAAATAAAGGCAAATTCACCAATTTGCGCAAGACTGGCTGAAATGGTTAATGCGGTTCTGCGTGAATGCCCAAACATACGAACGAGCACTAGGGCTGCTAAGGATTTACCTATAATAATGATCGCAAGTGTGGCTAAAATGCCTAGAGGATGCTCAATTAATACCATAGGATCAAATAGCATGCCGACAGAGACAAAGAACAGAACGGCGAAGGCATCACGTAGAGGTAAAGTATCTTGTGCTGCTCGGTGGCTGAGGTCAGACTCATTAAGTACCATACCGGCAAAGAAAGCGCCTAATGCGAAAGAAGCATCAAATAGCGTCACTGCTGCGTAAGCGATACCTAAAGCTAGTGCTAACACACATAGGGTAAAAAGCTCACGAGAGCCAGTGGCAGCCGTTTTAGCTAAGATCCACGGAATAAGCTTACGACCGACAATCATCATAATTAAAATAAAGGCAACTACTTTACCAATAGTGATACCTAAGTTAATTAATAACTGTGAAATACTTGTTTGGTCACTACTTTCAAGCATATTGGCAATAGCTGGTAGTAATACTAAGGCTAATACCATAGCGAGATCTTCGACAATTAACCAACCAATAGCGATTTGACCGCGTTGGCTATCAATTAAACCTCTTTCTTCGAGTGCGCGTAGCAATACCACAGTACTTGCCGTTGAAAGGCATAATCCAAAGACAATGCCACTAAATAGACCCCAGCCAAAGAAAGTGGATAACCCTAACCCTAATAAGGTGGCAACGGTAATTTGTGCTATGGCACCGGGGATCGCGATAGCTTTTACAGCCATTAGATCTTTTAAAGAAAAATGTAAACCTACGCCAAACATCAGTAAGATAACACCGATTTCAGCAAGCTCAGGCGCCAAAGAGGTATCAGCAACGAAGCCGGGGGTAAATGGGCCAGCGAGCACACCCGCAGCAAGATATCCTACTAAAGGTGAGATTTTTAGCCGTTGAGCAATCATGCCTAAGATGTAAGCAAGTGCTAAGCCACCAACAATGGTGGTAATGAGGGGGGTTGAATGCGGCATCAATTCTCCTTCTTGTTATTAAACTACATGTATCGGGGGGCGAGTGGTACAGCAGACTGTTAGTTTAACGTATCTAAGCGCTAAATTCGCTAAAATTTATTGAATTTTTATAAAAATATCAATTTGATTTAGATTTATAATGTAACTGAGTGTTTCTGTGTTATTTTTGGTAGTTATTCTTTGTATAAGCTTGATATAGAGTATTTAGATTGGTTGTAGGTTGTAAAAATAAATACAACTTATTTAGCTTTATTGGTCAGGATCTGGTGAAGAAAAAGTATGGAAATAATCAATAAAGATAGATAAGTGTCATTAGGCTCAACATGTTCAATGTTTTTTAAATTAGAGAGCAATCGCTAAGACGAGTATCCCTCATATTGCCCCAAGTAAAACTCAGATAAAATAAAAAATGCTAACTATGGTTATTTCAGTAGTGAATAACTATTGAGCACTATGCTACACAGTAGAAAATGCTGTGATTAACATAATATCAATAAGCAGACTTTGTTTTTGCGATAGGGGAACGGGCAACATTGTCCCCGAGATGTTCATAACTGAAATTTATTTTTTAAGTTAAATTATAGTCGTTCTTACCTATAATGGAGTAAAAATAGCCAAAAATTTGTTATCACAACTTAATGGATGCTTTTTTGTTAGTAAGTTATTGCTATTGTTATTAGTGTCGTCCATATCTATTTTACGTCAACTCCATTTATAGCAAATAGAGTTTGACTGATGTCTCAAAAAAACTATTGGAACAATGAAATAATAATAAAAATATATAACCTACGTCATAAAACACAGTAAAACTATTTACTTCTTTCTGCTTTTTCTACTGTGAATACAGGGCAGAGCCTTCTCAATAAATAATATACATGGGGATAGACCATGAGCTTATCGTTTAAATTATCTGCATGCGCACTGACAGTGACTTTAGCAATGGCGCCTGTGATGTCTCAGGCATGGGAAAAAGATAAAACTTACCAAATTACCATCCTACATACTAATGATCATCACGGTCACTTTTGGCACAATGATCATGGCGAGTACGGTTTAGCTGCTCAAAAAACCGTCGTTGACAATATTCGCGATGAAGTCGCTAAAAATGGCGGTAGCGTATTGCTTCTGTCTGGTGGTGATATTAATACGGGGGTTCCTGAATCTGATTTACAAGATGCAGAGCCTGATTTTAAAGGGATGAATCTTGTCGGTTATGACGCTATGGCGCTGGGTAACCATGAGTTTGATAATCCACTGGAAGTGCTACGCCAACAAGAAAAATGGGCTACTTTCCCCTTCCTATCTGCGAATATTTATCAAAAAAGTACCGGTGAACGTTTATTTAAACCTTATACTATTTTTGATAAGCAAGGAGTGAAAATTGCGGTATTAGGTTTAACTACCGATGATACGGTGCGTATTGGTAATCCTGCTAACTTCCCTGATACTGAGTTCCGTAAACCGGCAGATGAAGCGAAAAAAGTCGTTGAAGAATTACGTACCACAGAAAAACCCGATATTATTATCGCTGCTACCCATATGGGGCATTATGACGATGGTAATCATGGCTCTAATGCACCGGGTGATGTTGAAATGGCGCGTGCTTTGCCGAAAGGCTATTTAGATATGATTGTCGGTGGACACTCACAAGATCCGGTTTGTATGTCTCAAGAGAATAAAAATTACAAACAAGCAGATTATGTTCCCGGCACACCTTGCGCTCCAGATAATCAAAATGGCACATGGATTGTTCAAGCCCATGAATGGGGTAAATATGTAGGTCGCGCTGATTTTGAGTTCCGTAATGGTGAGTTCACATTAAAACACTATCAGTTAATTCCAATTAACTTAAATAAGAAAGTGAAAAAAGAAGACGGAACTACTGAGCGAGTTTACTACACAGAGGAGATCCCTCATAACCCTGAAATGATGAAATTACTGACCCCTTATCAAGAGAAAGGTGGTGAGCAATTGAATGTGAAAGTGGGGGAAGTGGTTGGTAAATTAGAAGGCGATCGTAGCAAAGTTCGTTTTGAACAAACGAATATGGCGCGTTTACTGTTATCTGCTCAGGCGGAGCGTGCAAATGCTGATTTTGCCATTATGAGTGGTGGTGGTGTACGTGATTCGATTGAATCTGGCGATATTACTTATAAAGATGTATTAAAAGTACAACCCTTTGCTAACGAACTCGTCTATGTTGATTTCAAAGGTGAAGAAGTTGAACCTTATCTATCCGCAGTTGCTTGCATGAAAGTAGACTCAGGCGCTTATGCACAATTTTACAATGTAAGTTTAACCGTAGATGCAGATTGTAAAGTGAGTGATGTAAAAATTGCGGGCAAACCATTAGATAAAACTAAAAATTATCGTATGGCGACATTAAACTTTAACGGTATTGGTGGTGATGGTTATCCTAAGATTGATTCACACCCAGGATATGTCAATACCGGCTTTGTTGATGCAGAAGTGTTAAAAGGTTATATCGAAAAACACTCACCACTAAAAGCGGCTGATTTTGAACCGCAAGGCGAGATTGTGTATAAAAAATAGTATTTATTGAAAATATACAATAGATAATTCCCAAAAGGCGGCAGAGGATGTCGCCTTTTGTTATTTTATTTCTTATTGGCAGCTTGGTTGATATAAAAGCCTAAAATAAGCAATCAGTTACTCTTAATCCTCTTTACGGATCAGGGCAAATTGTGCACCTAATACTGAGCATAAATCTTCAGCCGCTAGTTCAATATCCAGCCCTCGCTTACCTCCTGAGACATAGATAGTGTCAAACTTAAGTGCTTGATCATCAATCACCGTGGGAAGGCGCTTTTTTTGTCCTAATGGGCTTATACCGCCGACTAAATAACCTGTTACTTTTTGTGCTATTTGTGGATCGGCCATTTCTGCTTTTTTAGCTTTAAGGCATTTGGCGACTCGTTTTAAGTCAAGTTGACTTGATACTGGGGTGACCGCAACGGCTAGGTTTTTAGCATCACCATTTAACGCAACAAGAAGCGTTTTAAACACTTGACGGTTATCTAGTCCTAACTTTTCAACGGCTTCATCACCAAAGTTATGTACATTCGCATCATGTTCATAAGGGTGAAGAGTAAATTTAATTTTTTGTTTTTCCAGTAAATTCACTGCGGGAGTCATAATTATTCCTACTCATAAGGTGAGAGCAATGGTGAACGTGATCTTGTTATGCTTGATAAGTTAATCGATCAACTAAATTATCTTCACCAAATAAGTGAAGAGCACCGACGGTGACAACATAGTGGCCTGCTGGAAGATTAGAAAGCGTTGTTGCCCAGACTTGATTGCGCTTTTCCATTAAAATATCAAATACTGCTTTGCTAAAAGTATTTGGCAAAGGAGAAGGGTGCTTTTCACTGGTATAATTTAACCACCAATTGATCATAATTTGCAATGCCCGTGCATTTTCATGCCAATTTTTTAGCGTATCTTCGAGTAATTGTGCGCCGTCTTGTGGAAAATCTAATAATAATGCGACCTGACGCTCAATACCTTCTAGCTCTATAATCGCTTTTTGTTGTTTATTGGCTTGTTGGATAACTTGATAATCAATGCCGTGCTGTGGTTGTAATCCAAGTTGCATCGCTTGGGTTGATTGTAATATCAGCGCGATTTGCCACAGTGGTTTATCATCAATTTGGTAACGTGGAATAGAAAGAAGATCACAATGGCTGATGATAGTGGCAAGTTGTGTTTCATTTACTCGTTGTTCTAATGGCTCTCGCAATAACGATAGCTGATCAAAGGGCTGAGTTTCGGTTGAAATATCAGCTTCGACAATAACCGCATCCGCTGTTGCTATTTTATTAATCAGCACATTGGATAATGGTGACATCGTTGGCACGCCCATATGGATACTACCAACAAGATGTAAAGAGACATGATTAGGGAGTGAAATATCAATAGCAGGATAGGGGTAATAAGATGTTTTCTGTATACCGATCCATTTCTTGATTTTCTGTATTATATCCTTCATTTGATACGCTCCTCATGGGATAAACCACAAGGTTGTAGCATAACGGATTTTGTATTGAATAAAACAAGGAAAACTGAGTTTTACCTAGCTTTCCTTATCTTTACCGCTATATTTATAAATTTATATTACCAACTAATACCGATCCCCCCCGCAGAGACCCAATTGTTAGCGTCATTCCAAGCGGTTGAGGCTTTAACTTTAACATTTTCGTTGATACGGTATTGCATTCCCCATGCAAATGCTGTGGCATTACGATAATTACCGATACCCATTGCGGTGCTAAAGGTTGCTGCATCATTAAAGGGTAAATTACTCATCGCTGCAACAGAGGCAATTCCTTGATTAGCGCGCTTTTCAACTTTATAGAAACGATTATTGGTTTCATTTTTAAAATGGCTAAGATCATTTCTAATGGCATTAATATTATCTGTGTTTAACTTATTTCCTGCATATAAAGAGCCAAGATGACCTACTAAACTTTTAGATTGTTCATTAACATCGAAATCATTAGCTAGGTATTGCTTTACATATTTTTTATTTTCGTCAGCAGTTTGTTTAACTTGATTAATATTTTCTCTATTTGTTTGTATATCTTCTTTATTTGTTTGTATATCTTCTTTATTTTTTTCTACAATACTTTCTACTTTAGTAATACCTTCTCTATTAACAGCTATATTACCTTCATTTTTTTTCACATCACTTTCTACTTTAGTAATTTTATTATCCTGTAAAGTTAACGTTTCAGTAGTTATTTGTTGTTGATTCGCTATAGCTCCAACTTCATTATCTATTTTTCCTGATAATAAAACATATGCATTAGCAATATCAACTCGTGTTACTGGTTGCGATAATCGCTTAGTAATCATTTGGATTTCAGTTAATGGTTCTGCTGTTTCTAGATCTTGATTTGCAACAATAGTAAAAGAGGTACCTTTTTCTATACTTTCGTCAACAATATTTTTAAAATCTTGTATCTGATGTAATAATGCCATCTGTGTTAGTCTTATCTCACTAGTATTTTCATCGTTCATTGTTTCTAAAAAGCCTGCTTCTAGACTTTCTAAATAAGAAGACATAGTACGAGCGATATCCTTTTTACTTTTATCCACTAACATACTTCCATCTTCATCAGAATCAACATCTATTGCTTTAGACATATGATCAAAAAAAGGTTTAGAAAGGCTGACTAAAATATTTTCAGATGATGTAGATGTAGAAGGTCTAGAAATAGAAATAAAGGCTGAAATGTATTCACCTATCAATTTACTATGATAATCGGTTGCATGATCAGTCATGTCAAGGTATGTTTTAATTGCTTTAATTGTTTTAATTGGATTAGCATCTGTATTTGGAAATTGTGTCCTATATCCTGATGTATTACCTATTGTTGGTGCGCGATAACCCATTAATGGTGGTTGCGGTAGATGAGGCATTAATGGTGGTTGTGGCAGATAAGCCGTTGATGTGGGGGGAATATCTACACTTGATTCTACCATAGAACCATTTCCTAATTGTGAAGGGTTATCTGTTGGTAATGGGCTTGGGCTAATTACTGGTGGACTAAAAGTCATAGATGGAGATAGATTATCCATTGGTAATGGGCTATCCGTATTAGAAAAAACATTTGCAGAATAAATTAAAGAGAAAGAAATAAGAAATAATTTATTATAATTCATTAAAAAGTCCTTATAAAAATATAAAGTATAAAAATAAGTGGCTTATTTTATAAAATGTTTTTTTAATCACTATAAATAAAACGCCTTTTAATTTTTATTAATGAATATATTTATAAATAATAAAATATAATGAATTATTGATAATAAATTGCTATTCTATCGTTAAGAGGGCGGAGTGATGACTCTCTTGTATAATGAAAAATTCCTCTTTGACTGGCCGATAGCAATATCGGCTTTTTTTTAACTTATTGAAATGATGATAATTCTCTCTGGATAATAAAAAAGCCTCTGGTATCTAAAGATAGAAGAGGCTGTATTTGACTGATTAATTGCGACTATTTTTTCGGTTTAAAACGTAATAATCGGTTGGCATTACTGACGACAGTGATTGATGATAAGGCCATGGCAGCCCCTGCAACCACAGGGTTTAATAATGTACCGGTAAAAGGATATAAGATACCGGCAGCGATAGGAATGCCTAAACTGTTATATATAAATGCACCAAACAAGTTTTGTTTCATATTGCGCAGTGTGCCTTTTGAGATCTCAACCGCATCAGCAACACCATGTAAGCTATGGCGCATTAAGGTAATGGCCGCAGTTTCAATGGCGATATCACTGCCACCACCCATCGCAATACCAACGTCTGCTTTAGCCAGTGCTGGGGCATCGTTAATACCATCCCCAATCATTGCTACGCGACGACCTTCTGCCTGTAGTTGACTAATCGCTTGCGCTTTACCTTCTGGCATAACGCCTGCAATCACTTGATCAATACCTGCTTCTTTAGCTATCGCATTGGCTGTAATAGGGTTATCTCCAGTTAACATGACCAAACGATAACCTTGATGATGTAGACGCTGTAATGCACTGACGGTATCTTCTCGTAGTGGATCACGAATAGAAAGTAGGGCCGCTATTTTCCCATTTTGCGCCAATAAGACGGGGGTTACCCCTTTCGCTGATTGGTTTTCTATTAGGGGGGTTATCTCACTTATATCAATGCCAGATTCTTTCATTAGTTTAGGATTACCTAACAGCACAATATTGCCGTCAATTTCACCACTTAATCCCATACCAGCAAGGGTTCGAAATTGGTTTATTTGCGGTAATTTAATGCCTTCAGCTTTGGTTAAAATCGCTTTTGCTAATGGATGATTAGAGCCACTTTCTAGTGCGCCTGCTAATGCTAGCGCTTGAGTTTCACTTATCTGATTGAATGTGTGGATCTCAGTTACTTGTGGCATGCCTTCAGTTAAGGTACCTGTTTTATCAAAAACTAAGGTATCTAATTGGCTTGCTTGTTGTAATGCATCCGCATCACGCACTAATACGCCATATTCTGCGGCACGTCCCACACCTGAAATGATCGACATGGGGGTCGCTAATCCTAGAGCACAAGGACAAGCGATAATTAATACCGTTGTGATAATGACGAGTGCATAAGTAATCTGTGGTGAAGGACCAAAAAAGTACCAAATAGCCCCTGCAATTAACGCAATAACGACGACGATAGGAACAAATACACTGGAAATTTTATCTGCTAATTGACCTATTTCGGGTTTACTGCTTTGTGCTTGACGTACCAGTTTGATAATTCTGGCAAGGGTAGTTTGACTGCCTACTGCTGCAGCTTTAAACAGCACTGAGCCATCTTGCACGGTAGTACCTGCATGAATAGTATCACCAAGGCTTTTTTGTTGTGGAATAGGCTCACCAGTTAACATTGCCTCATCCATCCACACTTCACCTTGGGTGATTTCACCATCAACGGGAACTTTATCACCGGTTGCTAAACGCAAGATCATACCTTGTTTCACATCCGCTAATGGCATTTCAACTTCGCCATTATCTGTTACTACTCTTGCTGTTGGTGGTGTTAAGTCTAATAGACGCTCTAATGCTTTAGAAGAGCGCTGACGGGCTCTTTGTTCAAGCATATGACCAAGGTTTATCAAACCAATGATCATCGCACTGGCCTCGTAATAGAGATGTCTTGCTTGGGCAGGAAACACCTCAGGCCATAAGTTAACACTAATTGAATAGAGCCAAGCCGCCCCTGTACCTAACGCAACGAGCGTGTCCATGGTGGCACTGCCGTTTTTTAGGCTTTGCCACGCATTACGATAAAAGTGCCCACCTGCAGCTATCATCACAATAAGCGTAATAATACCGATAGTTAACCAGATATTATGATTAGCTTCCGTTAACATCATATTATCGCCGATCATTCCCCATACCATTACAGGAATACCAACGACTAAGGCTAAGGCTGCTTGCCAGCGAAAACGCTTCATATTAGCAACAGCGACTTCTTGTTGACGCTCTCTACGTTTTACATCATCTTGAATAATTTCTGCCCCATAGCCTGCTTTTTCGACCGCATTAATCAGGTCATCATGATTAACATGACCCGTTACAAGTGCGCTACGTTCAGCCAAATTAACACGTGCATTTTCAACACCGGAAACACTTTGTAAGGCTTTTTGTACTTTGCTAACACAGCTTGCACAAGTCATACCGTCGATTAATAGCTGAGTGCTATCATCATCGATACTGATATCAGCATTATTATTATCAAGGATGGCTTCTTCTACTGGAATATCACAAATCGCCGCTGACGATGCTTCCAGTGGTGCATCCGTTTGCGTCAGCGGCTCAGTTTTTGGGTGGTTGGCTCCTGCTAATTTTGCATCATAACCAGCATCTTGAATGGCTGTGATCACACGCTCTGTGTTTGCCGTACCTGTTACTGTGGCATGAGTTAATTCCACTTGTGCACTTTCTACCCCATCAGTCCCTTCAAGAGCTTTCTTCACTGAATTAATACAATGACCACAATTTAAGCCTGATAAAGTCAGTTCAATAGTTTTTGGTTTATTTTCTTCTTCGTTTGCTAATGAGGCTTCAAAACCTTCAGCAACAACGGCGGCAATTAAATCTTTTGCGTTTGCTGTACCAAAAATTTCAGCTGATGTTTTGTCTACATTGACCGCAACAACACCGTCAACGGCTAATAACGCATTTTCTGTTTTACCAACGCATTTCATACAGTTAAGTCCACTCAAATTTAGTTTTACATCAGCTTGAGTGGCTAGATGAGCTTCATATCCGGCTTCTTCAATGGTTTTGATTAAGCTTTCAACAGTTGCGTCGCTGTCAATTTTAGCGTATTGAATAGTCACCGTGGACTGTTCTATATCATTGCGGGCATCAAGTGATTTTTTTACACTGTTAACACAGTGGGAGCATGAAAGCCCTTGTAGTGCGAGTAGCGTAGTTTTTGCCATGGTCAATATCTCCAAATAAAAAGCGATTACCTCTATTATGGCGTAATATGGGATAACTTGCTTTCTTGAAAAGGTTTTTTCTTATCTGAGATAAAGGCTAAACCTTTCCGCAAGGGGAAGGTCAAGGGGGAATTTTGAATATTAGTGAAATCGCAACCAAAACCGGTTTGACGACAAAAGCAATCCGTTTTTATGAGGAAAAAGATCTGATAACCCCACCTCATCGAGGTGAAAATGGCTATCGATACTATTTACCGCAACATATCGAAGAATTAACACTGTTAAAGCAAGCTCGTGAAGTCGGGTTTAGTTTAGAAGAGTGTCGTTCATTGCTGATGTTATTACGTAATCCCTCACGTCACAGTGCTGATGTGAAAGAGGCAACCTTAAAGAAAGTGGCTGAGATAGAGAAAACCATTAACGAATTAAATGCCATTCGTCAACGGCTTCTCTTATTAGCAAATGAATGCCCTGGCGATGATGGGGCGGAATGCCCAATCATCAATCATCTTTCTGGTTGTTGTCATCATCAATAACAGCAGCATGCTGTGTTGATGATGCCGAGCGAGTGGTGGGAGAAAATGAGGTGACGTGCAAGGTGATACCATCAATAGCAATCACTTTGACTGTATCACCTGCTTTTAATGGCGTGTCAGAATAGACTCGCCAACTCCCATCAGCAAGCTTTATGCGACTAAAACCATTTTCAGTATCCGATAACAAAACTGCTTTTATACCAATAAGTTGGTGGCTTTTTTGGTTTAGGTTTTCTGCTTCTTTGGATAACTTTTTGCGTTTAAGCCAGATACGCCAAAGGATTGCACTAATAACGGTGAGTAATGCAAATAGAATACCTTGAATGGGCCAACCAATAGGTAAGATCCATGCGATTAATGCAACACATAATGCGGCCATACCAGACCATAGTAAGTAGCCTGCAGTGCCCAGCATTTCGGCGATTAATAGTAAGACACCAAGACAAAGCCAGAAAAGTGCTGGCTGAGCACTAATCCATTCAATCATCATTAATTGCTCTTGTTACCTGAGTCACTTTTTTTGGTATTTAATAATTCTGAAATACCACCAATTGCACCCATTAAGTTACTGGCTTCTAATGGCATCATTACAACTTTGCTGTTATCGGCAGAACCAATTTGTGACAGGGCATCGGTATACTTTTGTGCAATAAAGTAGTTAATGGCTTGCATATCCCCTTTAGCGATAGCTTCTGATACCATTTGCGTCGCTTTTGCTTCCGCTTCTGCTGCACGCTCACGGGCTTCGGCTTGTAAGAAAGCAGACTGACGTTCACCTTCTGCTTTTAAGATTTGCCCTTGTTTTTCACCTTCCGCTTTTAAGATTGCCGCTTGACGGATACCTTCTGCTTCTAGAATATCAGCACGCTTAGTACGCTCAGCTTTCATCTGCGCATTCATGGCTGAAATTAGCTCTTGTGGTGGGCGCACATCACGAATTTCAATACGGGTAATTTTAATACCCCATGGGTTAGTTGCATCATCAACAATCAGTAATAAACGGCTATTGATCTGATCACGTTGTGAAAGAATTTCATCCAGTTCCATAGAGCCTAACACAGTACGGATATTGGTTAGCGTTAGATTGATGATTGCAAGCTCTAGGTTATTCACCTCATAAGCAGCTTTTACTGGATCGATAACTTGAATAAAGCAGACCGCATCAATACTGACATTGGCGTTATCACGAGAAATCACTTCCTGAGAAGGGATATCTAATACTTGTTCCATCATATTAATACGACGACCAATACGGTCAATAAATGGAATAAGGAGTTGAAGGCCTGGAGCAAGGGTACGTGTATAACGTCCAAAACGCTCGACAGTCCACTGATAACCTTGTGGAACGGTTTTTACACCACTTAAAACTAAAATAATGGCGAATAAGATAATAATACCAATAACTATTTCCATGTATCTGTCCTTAGCCTGCTTTAATAAATAAAATGAATATTAATAAAGTAAAGAATACACCATTCGGCGATATTTAGATGCTAGATTATCATTAGTCCCTAAAGCAGATAAAATATCCATCAGGGTTTTCTTAACTTGTCCTTCACCGGCATTAAGATCTTTTTTCAGAAAATTAAATAGCAATTCAAGGGCTTCATCATTACGTGCCACTTCATGCAGTTTTAACGCCAGTTGAATAGCGAGTTCAGTATTGTCAGGTTGCTGATTAAAATTATCTTGTAATTGCTGAATTTCAGGTGTGTCGGCAGCTTGTTTTTGCAGTTCAATTTGAGCTAATAAACTGTGATAGTAGCTATCTTGATCTTGCAATGGAATTGCGGCTAATAATTCTTCTGCTTCATTATGTTTATTTAATGAAATTAAAGCACCTGCGAGGGCTAAGGTAATTTCACTGTTTTTAGGATCAATTTGGTGTGCTTCTTTTAACAGTGGTAATGCTTCGTCTGCTTTACCTTCTGCTAATAGTGCTGAAGCTTGCGCTGCTTTTAATTCTTCTGGTTTAGGTAAGATATTGGCAAGGATTTGGCGAATAGCTTCTTCAGGTTGTGGGCCTTGGAACCCATCGACAGGACGACCTTCTTGCAATATATAAACAGTTGGGATCGCACGTAGACCAAATTGCGAGGCAATCATCTGTTCAACATCACAATCTAATTTAGCTAATACAAACTGATCAGCAAATTCAGCCGCTAGTTTATCCAACGTTGCCCCAAGCTCTGCACAATGAGGACTACGCTCTGAATAGAAGTACATCATGACCGGTTTTGTCATCGATTGTTCTATAACTTGCTGAATATTCGATTCATTTACATCAACAATATGTGCAGTTGCTAACATTAACTTATCCCTTTTTGAGAGTTTTAAATATAAATGCTGTTTATTACGCTATTTCATTAATAAATAAGGATGAATTTTACAAAAATCAAGCCTTGTTACTTTGGCCGTTTAAGATCCTATCCATAAGTCTATCAGGGAGGAGTCGTTTTAACACTTTGACGGCATAAGTGAGTAAGGTCACAGGATAACGTAACTTAGGTCTTGGACTTTCTAAAGCATGGATTAGTTTTTTCACTACATCATCAGGTGTTAATGTGAAACGACTCGCAATCCCCGGATTTTTTACCGGTTTATCTTGTTGGGCTTGATTAACATTTTCAGTAAAGCGTGTTTTTATTGGACCCGGCTCAATTAAACTGACTTTTATCCCCGTAGAGGCAAGTTCCATTCTTAATGCATCAGACCAAGCTTCAACGGCATATTTACTCGCCGCATAAGCACCTCGGCCGGGAGTGGATATTAATCCCATTACCGAGCTCGTCTGAATAATACGTCCTTCGCCATGAGGTAACATCGCCGGCAGTAACCCCATAGTAAGCTGATGTAAGCCAAAGAAATTAGTGGAAAATTGTTTTTCCATTTGCTGGCGACTAATCGCATTTAATGGACCATAAACCCCAAAACCACCATTATTAAATAATCCATATAAACGCCCATTAGTAAGGCGAATGACTTCTAATATGGCTTTTTCGATACTTTCTGCATCATCGAGATCAAGAAAAATAGGCTCAAACCCCAATGTTTCCATATGGTTAAGATCATCTTCTTTGCGACAAGCAGCCAGTACTCGATATCCTTTTTGCTTGAGTGTTTTTGCCGCACATAGTCCAATCCCACTAGAACTTCCTGTAATCAATACCGTTTTTTGCATAATTTTACAATTAATCTCATTTAATCTAGGTTAACTACTGTCACAATAGTTTAACGTGTTAGGTAAGGGGATAGGGTTTTATCCATCCATTGAGCAATAAAAGGCTGAGCCGCTTCATTTGGGTGAATGCTGTCGTTTTGCATCCACTCAGGTTTATCTGCTATTTGCTCCATATAAAATGGGATAAGCTCAAGAGCATTGTCTTTCGCCAATTGTGGGTAAATCGCAGAAAAAGATTGCGTATAGCGTTTACCATAATTAGGCGAAATCATAATTTGCATAAAGAGTGGCGTTGCTCCCGCTTCTTTTACTTGGGTAATGATGTTTTGCAACGCTTCTTTCGTTTGGGCTACAGGGTAGCCTTGTAAGCCATCATTTGCACCCAGTTCAATCAAAACCCAACGAGGTTGGTGCTGTTTTAATAAATCAGGGAGCCTATTTTGACCTTGAAATGCGGTTTCGCCACTGATGCTTGCATTCACGACATTTATTTCAGGATAAGTTAATTTCCACTTATCCGCGAGGCGTTGCGCCCATGCGCTTTCAATAGGAAGGCGATATCCGGCACTTAGGCTGTCACCAAAGATCAAAAAGGTATCAGCAGCGATAGACTTAAAGCTAAACATCATCATGACGATAAGGAAACAAGTATGTCGACGGAAAAGGTTCTTGAAGTTCATCAGTTAACCAAACAAGTAGGAGAAGGTGATAGTCAGATCTCTATATTGCAGGGTGTTGAGTTAGTTGTCGAGTCTGCACAGACAATTGCTTTAATTGGTGAGTCAGGATCGGGCAAATCTACACTTTTAGGTATTATTGCAGGATTAGATGATGGAGGCGCTGGTCGTGTGCAATTAATGGGACACGATCTGACCGAAATGAATGAAGAAGAGCGGGCCAAATTACGTGCACAACATGTCGGATTTGTTTTTCAATCTTTTATGCTAATTCCAACGTTAAATGCCTTAGAGAATGTGCAACTTCCTGCGTTATTAAAAGGTGAGTCAGAAAAACAGAGCCATACGCGAGCCGTTGATTTACTTAAACAATTGGGTTTGGGTGAGCGCTTGTATCATATGCCCGCACAACTTTCCGGTGGTGAGCAACAACGTGTTGCATTAGCAAGAGCTTTTTGTACCCAACCGGCGATCCTGTTTGCTGATGAGCCAACAGGTAATCTTGATCGAAAAACGGGAGATAAAATTGCCGATTTACTGTTTTCCCTTAATCGTGATTATGCCACAACATTAATTTTGGTCACCCACGATAATGAGCTTGCCGCTCGTTGTCAGCGAAGATTACGTCTTGTTGATGGGCAACTTAAGGAGGAGTCATGATCTGGCGTTGGTTTTGGCGTGAGTGGCGCTCGCCGGCTTTATTAATTGTTTGGCTCTCTTTAGCGCTGGCGGTGGCTTGTGTGCTGGCGTTAGGGCGTATTGGTGATCGCATTGATAAAAGTATTTATGCTCAAAGTCGTGATCTTATCGCCGGTGATTTAGTGCTACGCGCCTCGTATCCTGTTGATGAAAATTGGCTAGCTGAAGCTAAAAGAATGGGGCTAACACTCAGTCGTCAAATGCAATTTACCACCATGTCTTATGCCCCAGAAGGTGATACTCCTCAATTGGCGTTGGTAAAAGCCGCGGATAACTTATATCCACTCTATGGTGAGCTAGAAACTCAGCCCACAGGGCTAAAAGCGGAGAAAGGCACGGCGTTAGTAGATGCAAGGTTACTGGCGCTTTTGGGTATCAAGGTTGGTGATAATATTGATGTCGGTGATGCCACTTTTACAATTAGCGGTGTATTAGTTCAAGAGCCTGACAGTGGTTTTAATCCTTTTCAAATTGCCCCGCGTATTTTAATTAATCTTGCTGATGTTGAAGCGACTGGTGCCGTTCAGCCGGGAAGCCGCTTAACTTACCGTTATATGTTTGCGGGTAATGAAGCATTAATTGATGAATACCAACAACGCTTTGATCCCTTATTAAAACCTGACCAGCGTTGGAATAGCTTAAAACAAGATAATGGTGCGCTATCTCAATCAATGGAGAGAGCAAAAAACTTTTTACTATTATCTGCATTATTAACACTATTATTGGCGATTTCTGCCGTCGCGGTTTCAATGACACATTATTGCCGTAGTCGACATACGCTAATTGCGGTATTAAAAACCTTAGGTGCCGATAATCATGCATTACGTAAATGGATTATAGGGCAGTGGGGGGTGATTATTGTTGCGGCTATCGTGGTCGGCTCACTGGTCGGTTGGGGCTTTGAATTAGTATTGTTGCAGATTTTAGCACCGGTATTACCAAAAAGTTTACCTGATGCGAGCTTTATGCCATGGCTATGGTCGGTTGGCTCTTTACTACTCATCGCGTTATTGACGGGGTTACGCCCTTATCATCAATTAATGTCAACGCAACCTTCCCGCGTGTTGAGAAGTGGTACTACGGCACCTAGTTGGCCACTACGTTATTATTTACCCATCGTTGCATTGATTGTTGTTGGCGCTTTAACTCTGTTTGCCGGAACGGGTGTTTTATTGTGGTCTATTTTATTAGGTATCGTCGTCATTGCTTTCTTGCTTGGCGTGATTGGTTGGCTTGGATTATGGCTTTTAAAGCAATTTAAATTTAAGCAATTGAGTGCCCGTTTAGCGGTGACACGTTTATTACGCCAGCCTTTCCAAACCATGACGCAATTAGCCGCTTTTTCATTATCCTTTATGCTATTGACGCTATTGGTTTTGCTGCAAGGGGATTTATTGGAAAAATGGCAACAGCAGTTACCTGAAGATAGTCCTAACTATTTCTTGATTAATATGTCAAAGCCTCAGGTACAGCAGATTAATACATTATTAGCCACTTATCATGTGGCACCGACAGATGCTTATCCGGTTGTGTTAGCACGTTTAACAGCGATTAATGATCACAATGCGAAAGTGTGGGCAGATGCACGGGATGCGGGGAATAATACCGTACGAAGAGAGCTTAATTTAACGTGGCACAGTGAACTTCCTAAAGATAATGTTATTGTCGAAGGCTCATGGCCTCCCGTCGGTAATGGCGTTTCAATCGATCAGGGGGTTGCACAAAAGTTAGAAATAAAGCTGGGGGATGAGCTAACTTTTGTTGGTGATACTCGCGAGTTTAAATCTGTTGTCACCAGCATTCGCCATGTTGATTGGGAAAATATGCGACCAAATTTCTTCTTTATTTTCGCAGAAGAAGGGCTAAGCAATCAGCCTGAAAAATGGATGAGCAGTTTTTATTACAATGGTGATGGAAGTTTGATCACCGCATTAAATCGACAATTTCCTACGGTCAGTGTGCTAGATACGGGGGCATTAATTCAGCAAGTTCAGCAGATCTTACAGCAAGTCAGCCGAGCATTAGAAATTATGGTTGGATTAGTTATGCTGTGTGGGGCATTGCTATTAGTGGCACAAATTCAAGTCGGTATGACACAACGTCGTATCGAGTTGGTGGTTTATCGAACATTAGGCGCGAGTAAGTCACTATTAAGACGCACGCTTTGGGCGGAGTTTGCCTTATTAGGGTTAATGGCCGGTTTAGCTGCAGCGATAGGGGCTGAAGTTGCATTAGGGTTGTTGCAAAAATCGGTATTTAATTTCCCATGGCAACCACAATGGATGATGTGGATAGTTGTTCCCGCTCTTGCCGCCGTATTACTTTCACTTTGTGGCAGTATTTTAGGGGTTAGGCTATTACAAGATAAAGGCCAATATCGTCGTATTCAGGGAGAATAGTCGCCATTAGTTATCTAGTTATCATTAAATGAAGTGATACGTGATATTGAATTAAAAATGCTGATATCGAACGGATATCAGCATTTTTTTATCGGATGCTTATGGTGATACAGGCGATGATTTTTCAATATATACAGTTTGTGATGGGAAGGCGAAGTCAGCGCCATGTTGATGCACAATATCAATCATTTTTAAATAAACTTCTTGCTGCGCATCTAACCATTCTGCCCATACCGTGGTTTTGGTAAAACAGTACACCATAATATTTAATGATGAATCGGCGAATTGATTAAAATAGACCAATAAAGTCTGTTTGGTGTCGATTTTGTCGTTTTGTTGTAGCATCGTGCGGATATCTTCGACAATAACCCCAACTTTGTCCGAATCTTCATAGCGTAACCCTAATTCTGTTTCAATACGTCGATTGGTCATTCTGCCAGGGTTTTCAACACTAATGGAGGAAAATACTGAGTTTGGAATATATAACGGGCGATGATCAAAGGTCATTATCTTCGTGATACGCCAGCCAATCTCAACAACAGTTCCTTCGATATTGCGATCGGGTGAACGTACCCAATCACCAATGTTAAAAGGGCGATCAAAATAGAGCATAACACCTGAAAAAAGGTTACTCATAACGTCTTTACTTGCCATACCAATGGCAATACCGCCTAAACCACCAAATGTCATTAAGCCCGATAAGCTCATGCCAAAATGTTCACCGAACAGTAAGATCATGATGACAAGAAGAGTGATTTTAAATATACGCGAAATAATACGGGCTGAGGTAGGATCACTGCCTTTTTTAATTTGTGATTTTTCTAATAAATTAATGAGTAAGAAAAATTTTCTCATCAGGATTAATGCGATAGCAAGATAGCTAAAGAAATTAATCATCTGAAAAGAGATAAAGTGTAGTTTAAAATCTACCACCGCCATTTCACAGTATTGGCTTACAATAGCCACTAAACTACAAAGTAAAATAGCTTGGATGATGTGAATAATTATGTTTCTACGACGTTTTTTTTGTTTATCATGTAAAAAAGATATGGCAAGAAAGGCGATAAAACACGCCAAAGCTATGCCGATACCAATTGAGTATTTCATGATTAATTCTTCATTCATCTGCTCGATCTCTCCTCGCTAAAACCGCTTCTCTATAATATTGATTGGATTTCTAAACTAGATTTGCGGTTTTATTTTTATCTTGGCGCATTATGTTTTTCACTGGCATGTTGGAAGTTAGGATAAATTGGTGGGCGCATAAATAGTGTGATCACCAAAATAACTAAAACAGGGATAGTGAGAATTAAAAATGCAGGTGTGAAGCTACCTGAAATATCCTTAATAGCCCCAGCAAAGAAGGGGGCTAAACAGGCCAATGTTGAGATCAGGTTCATCACCGAAAATAGTTCTAAATAAGGTGCGCGACCAAAATAGTTAGCCAGTAACACACTTGAGGCTAAGAAGGTCATACCATAACCGATCCCCACACAAAGGGTAAATAGCATTAGGTAGATCCAACTATTAGCCATACTCAGTGCTAATAGACCGATAATAATAATCGTTAAGCTGGCAATCAGTAATTTTTTTGGCTCTAACCATTCCCCAATCGCCCCACCGGCTAATCGTGAGAATGCATTGATAAAAGCCATGGTGCTCAGTAGCGTTGCAGCAATAGTTTCACTAAAACCATTTTCAATAATATGTGCAACTGCAAAACTATTTACTGTGATCCCGCACCATAGAAAAGCGGTGTAAGTGGCAGCAATGACATAAAATTGCCATGTTCGTAAAGCATGACGTGCGGTCCATATCGCTTTGGTTTGATAAATACGTTTACTACTTTGTAATTGACTGATTTTTTTCGCATGCGCTTTTTCTGCTGAGCCTTCTCGTAATACTAAAATAGTCAGCAGGGTAATAATTGATAGAATAATAGCTGAAATAAGCCAATGCATACGCCATGTGTGCCAAAGATGTGTGGCTAAAAAATAGATCCAAGGGCCAGCAACCCCTCCCAATCCACCAATAGTAAAATAGACACCAAAAGCAAAAGACTGTTTTTCAAATAGACGCGATAGCACGTAAGTGCCCGGTACGGTTGCTAATAGCGTAAAACCTACCCCAAGTAAGGCGGTACCAAGAAAGTAGCGTGTGATGGTATTGGTTTCATATAGAAAATAGAATCCACTGACAAAAATAATCAGTCCAATGAGGAGTGTGAAGCGGACGTTTAATTTACGGATAAGTAAAGTGGGTAAAAAGCTCGCAAGTCCACAGGTTAAGCCCAATAAAGTAAAACCAAGGCCAGCTTGTGTCCAGTTCCACTCTAGTTCAGCTATCATACTAGGTAGAACCACACCTAAAGAGGTAAATGTTGTTGCGGTAGCGAGAAAGTACACTAAACCTAGCAGTATCAGTATGCTCCACTGATAGATAGGACCAAAATTTTGTTGCGTGACTGGCATCCTGACTCCATAGAACGGGTGCAGTATCCTGAATGTTCAGGAAAAAATAGCGAATAACTGGCCTTGTATTCACAGGCCAGTACATTTAAAGGCTATTATTCTCTAACTTTCTGAGTCGGACTGCTAGCTTAATTTTTCTAGCGCCCATTTAATCGGATATTGATAGGCTTCATCGAGCAGGGGACTTAATGCACTTAAGGTCTTTTGCAGAGCTTGATGGTTATTATGTACTAAGTTGAGATGCCCTACTTTGCGGGCTGGACGCACTTCTTTTTCATACCAATGTAGATGAACTAAAGGTAATGATAGCCATTTGGTGTCGATCTCCGTTCCAATAAGATTAACCATTACCGCCGATTGGCAAACATTAGGTTTGGGCATCGGTAAATCAAGAATAGCACGTAAGTGAAGTTCAAACTGGCTAATAGAAGCACCATTTTGTGTCCAGTGACCACTGTTGTGGACGCGAGGTGCGAGTTCATTAATCAGTAATTTATCACCGACAATAAAGCATTCCATGGCCATTACACCGATATAATTTAGTTTATTGAGGATCTTGCTAAGCATATCCTCTGCTAATTGTTGTAATGCCTCGGGAGGATTTGGTAGCGCAACACTCATGCGTAAAATGCCATCTTGATGAAGATTGTGAGTGAGTGGATAAAAAACACAATCCCCCTGACGATTTCTTGCACCAACTAAAGAGACTTCTCCAGAGAAAGGAATACCTTGTTCGACAATACATTCACCATATATTTCGGCTGGTAATTGTTGTTCGTCACCTGGGTGTATCCGCCATTGACCTCGTCCGTCGTAACCACCAACACGGCGTTTAACGATAATAAACTCCCCTAGCTGATTGAATAGCTCAGGCCATTGCTCAGCCGAAGTTAATGGTTGCCAAGGTGCCGTCGCTAAATGAAGCTCATCAAGGAGTTGTTTTTGTGGTAAGCGATCTGCGAGTAATGGAAAAATATCTCGGTTAATAAAGTTAGCATGGTGCTCTAACTCATTGGTTAATGCGGTTTCCGGCCAACGCTCAATTTCTGCGGTAATAATACTCTTTTGATAAGGTACCGCTTCGGGTTCAGCATCAAGTCCCACGGGATATACCGCAATACCTAATGGCTCACCCGCTTGACGTAACATTCGACCTAACTGTCCATTACCAAGAACACAAACCGGCTTCATAGCGCCTCCCTTGGATCAGGGTGATTAAGGACTTCTTGTGTCTGTGTTGCTCGCCATTGTGTTAATGCATTAAAAATATCAGCAGAGTGTAATGCTAAAATTTGTGCGGCAAGTAGCGCGGCATTAGCAGCCCCCGCTTTACCAATAGCCAGTGTGCCAACGGGAATACCTTTCGGCATTTGTACAATAGAATAAAGGCTATCAACACCACTTAATGCAGCACTTTGTACAGGAACCCCTAATACAGGAACTAAGGTTTTGGCTGCCAACATCCCCGGTAAATGTGCAGCACCGCCAGCACCCGCAATAATCACGTCAAAACCATTCTCTTTGGCCTGTTCTGCGAAACGAAATAATTTATCCGGTGTTCGGTGTGCGGAAACAATTTCAACATGGTAAGGAAGTTGTAACGCGTCTAGGACTTCTGCGGCATGACACATTGTCGCCCAGTCACTTTTCGAACCCATCACAATGGCGATACGAGGGGATGAGGTATTGAGACCAACTTGAGAAGACATTACTTAACTGCTCCTGTAAGCATAAACGGATATAGCCAGAGAAACTGAGCATGATAGTATCACGCTAATACGTCAAGGAAAACGTTTGCGTAAAGAAAAATATGCTACAATAGCCGAAAAAGTATCATCTATTTAAAATGGAAATTGGATCAGTTCGATTTTATCCGAGGTGACTTTAAACATTGAGCCTTCAGTATGCCAAGCTCCTAATACACCTCGATAATGTGGTTTCCCATCAATGTCGACGGTGTGGATCGCGGGTCGATGAGTATGACCGTGGATCATCCATTGGGTATTAAATTGTTTAAAGGTATTGATAACGGCTTGAGCATTAACGTCCATTATCGCTTCAGATTTGTATTGGTTGCTACTTTGACTACGAGAGCGCATTTTTTTAGCAATACGTAATCGAATGGTCAGAGGAAGGAGTAGGAATAAGCGTTGAATAAACTTATTGTGGACTTTTTTACGATAGCGTTGATAGGCATCATCATCGGTGCAAAGTGTATCACCATGTAAGATTAAAATGCGATGTTGCTCTATCTCAAGCACTTTTTCTTGTGGTAGCAGTGTCATTCCGCTCTCTTTTGCAAAGCGAGAGCCGATTAAGAAATCGCGGTTACCATGAATAAAATAGCAGGGCACTCCCGCATTTTTTAATGCCATTAATGCTTGGGCTATGCGCTGATGTAGTGGATTAGGATCATCATCACCAATCCAAAAATCAAAAAAATCACCCAAAATATAAAGTGCATTTGCGTGGATCGCTTGCTCTTGTAAAAAGCGAAGAAAACCGGCAGTAATTGCCGGTTCGTGCTCACTTAAATGCAGATCTGCAATAAACAGGGTGCACATAAAAAGCGCTACTTATTCGCTAACAGTAACACTGTTAATGATAATATCTTCACGAGGAACATCTTGGTGGAAACCACTGCGACCAGTAGAAACGGCTTTGATTTTGTCTACAACATCCATCCCTTCAACAACTTCAGCAAATACACAATATCCCCAACCATTGGCATTTTCTGCACGGAAGTTTAAGAAGTCGTTATCTGCTACGTTGATAAAGAATTGTGCTGTTGCAGAATGTGGATCGTTGGTACGAGCCATCGCTAATGTACCACGATTATTGGCAAGACCGTTGTTTGCTTCGTTTCTTACCGGGGCTTTAGTTTCTTTTTGCTTCATACCAGGTTCAAAACCACCACCTTGGATCATAAAACCATTAATAACACGGTGGAAGATAGTGTTATCGTAGAACCCTTCTTTACAGTAATCTAAAAAATTTTCTACGGTTGCAGGTGCTTTATCTGCAAATGTTTTAATCACGATATCGCCGTAATTGGTATGAAAAGTAACCATATTCAGATCCTAGTATAATTTTAGTTTTACCCAGATGTGGGCTGAAACAATAGACCGTTTTTTTATACCACAGTTACCTTATTTAGTCAGTATTCATCTTTTGTTCATGGCGACTTTCACGCTAAAAAGCGCGAAAATAGTAATAGAAAACATTTTTCGCCAATTATTTCACCAATAAACTCAATTTGGCGCCTTACTGTTAACGATTGAACAGTGAAAATAAACGCAGAGCAGAGTAATATAAGAGGCTATTAATTGGATTACCTTTGAGTTTAGGCATTAAAACCCTTATAAAGGTAATGTTATGTGGTTATTTTTATCGCTGTAGTCGTTATTTTATATACATAAATACGTAATCAACACGTACAGTTAAAAATGGGAACGTCCTCTGATGCTAAAGATTTTTAATACTCTTACTCGACAAAAAGAAGAATTTAAACCTATCCATAAAGGAAAAATAGGTATGTACGTGTGTGGCATCACTATTTATGATTTATGTCATATTGGTCATGGACGTACATTTGTGGCATTTGATGCCATAACCCGCTATTTACGTTATTTAGGGTATGATGTGAATTATGTGCGCAATGTCACTGATGTGGATGATAAAATCATCAAGCGTGCGATTGAAAATAATGAAACTTGCGAACAATTAACGACACGTATGTTAGCGGAAATGCATAAAGATTTTGATGCATTGAATATCTTACGCCCTGATTCAGAGCCACGAGCCACACATCATATTGCAGAAATTATTGCTCTTACCGAGACATTAATTAAACGTGGTCATGCTTATGTAGCAGAAAATGGTGATGTGATGTTTGCCATTGATACCGATCCGGATTATGGCTTGCTTTCTCGTCAAGATTTAGAGCAACTACAAGCAGGGGCTCGGGTTGAAGTCGCTAACGTAAAACGCAATCCTATGGATTTCGTGCTTTGGAAAATGTCAAAACCCGGTGAACCAAGTTGGACATCACCATGGGGAGAAGGGCGACCAGGCTGGCATATTGAATGTTCAGCCATGAATGGTAAAGAATTAGGTCATCATTTTGATATTCATGGCGGTGGTTCAGATTTAATGTTCCCGCATCATGAAAATGAAATTGCACAATCAACCTGCGCTCATGATGGTCCTTATGTTAATTATTGGATGCATTCCGGTATGGTGATGGTAGACAAAGAAAAAATGTCTAAATCACTGAATAACTTTTTTACTATTCGTGATGTTCTTGCCTATTACGATGCTGAAACGGTACGTTATTTCTTATTATCAGGACACTATCGTAGCCAACTAAATTATACCGAAGAGAACTTAAAACAGGCGCGTACCGCATTAGAGCGTTTATATACTTCTTTACGTGGCACTGATGCAAATGCTCAACCTGCTGGTGGTGAAGCGTTTGAAGCGCAGTTTATTGAAGCAATGAACGATGATTTCAATACACCAGAAGCCTATTCTGTATTATTTGATTTAGCACGCGAAGTGAATCGCTTAAAAACCGTCAATATGGAGGCGGCTAATGGTTTAGCAGCGGTGTTGCGTAAATTGGCCAAAGTATTAGGCCTATTAGAGCAACAACCAGAACACTTCTTACAAAGTGGTGCGCAAGCAGACGATGCTGATGAAGTAGAAAAAATTGAAGCGTTAATTCAACAACGCAATGATGCTCGTAAGAATAAAGATTGGGCAGCTGCGGATGCCGCTCGTGATGCTTTAACAGCAATGGGAATTGTATTAGAAGATGGCCCACAAGGTACAACATGGCGTCGTAATAGCTAATATTGCTACCTATTGATAAAGCAGATAAAGTCAAAAATATCGGGTAATTATTATCCGATATTTTTTTAGATTTTTAGTGGCGTTAATTCAACTTCGGTCATCATTCTTGCCAATTGTTCACGATCAGTTATTCCAACATTAGTTTGACTGACGGCAAGAGCTGAAATTGCTGTAGCAAGACGTAAGGTATGTTCACTGGTTTGCCTCATCATCAAACCATAAATCAACCCACCTACCATAGAGTCACCGGCACCTACCGTGCTGACCACATCACATTTAGGCGGTTTTGCCATCCACGCACCAGAGGCGTTAACCCACATAGCGCCTTGTTCACCTAACGAGATAACAACATGAGCAATACCTTGCTGGCGTAATTCATGGGCAGCTTGTACTACGTCAGAGAGTTCAGGTAAGGGTCTACCTGCCCAAATTTCTAGTTCATGATGATTGGGTTTTACTAACCAAGGTAACGCTTTTAACCCCGCGACAAATGCTTCTCTGCTACTATCAAAAATAAGGCACATACATTCGCTACGTAGTCGCTTCATCCAAGCAGTAAAATCATTTAAATCAATACTTGGTGGTACACTTCCACTGACACAAATCATATCAAATTGACCCGCCCAGCTGAGTGTGTCATTTACAAAACGAGTCCAATCTTGTTTAGTGATTTCAAACCCTGAAAAGTTAAAATCAGTTACTTTACCGCTGGGTTCAGTGAGTTTGACATTGATACGTGTGCGACCTTCAACCATTTGGAAGCGATTAGCAATCCCGGCTTCACTAAACTCTTTTTGAAAGCCATCTTGATTCTCTTTACCTAAAAAACCGCCAACAGTGACATCAATACCAAGGCTTTTTAATACTTTGGCTACATTGATACCTTTACCGGCAGCATGAAATCCCGCCGTTGTTACTCGGTTAACTTCACCCAATTCAATAGGGGTACTTAATCCCACAAGATCATAAGCAGGATTTAATGTAATGGTAGCGACTCGACGTCTCATGCTTGTACCTTACCTGTAGTAAAATCATAGGTATCACTTTTCTGTTGCAAGAAAAGCAGAGAGACACCTTGGATTGGTAGGTTAAACATAAGAACTCCTATTAGATTAAGGATCAAATACAACATAAAAATTAAAAATAACGCTTCATACTTTATTATCAGGCTGAATCGTTTCAAACTATAATGTCTAATTTAGTATAAACAATGTTCTTTTGCCTAATAAAACAAAGGAAAAGTTAGATCTAAATCACGTTTTAGCATATTAAAGCGATTATTAATACGTAAAAATCATCCAACGGAATAAGGTTGCTGAAATTCTTACTACTAGCAGACTAAGTATTATTTATATAAAAAATAATAGGTTATGTAATCAATATTTAACTTATTCTTTATCAAAGCGTTAATGTGCTGAAGCGAGATAAAGTATTATCACTGATATGAATAGCAAAAATAATAACCTACTATTATTATCTTAAAATGATGCAATTAAATCAATTTAAAATCAATGGATTAGTCCACTAATTTTACAGGCTCAAATAAAAGCTCGAAAAATAGCGTGTTTAGTAAAAAAAGGGTAGAAAGATAAAAAAAGCGTTACTAAAGAGTAACGCTTGAGTAACGAGTATGATTAGCTGAACTAGTTGCTGACAGTGACAGCAAACTCACCGAGTGTGACGACTTTACCGGCAGTAATTTTACAGCGTTTACGTGTTTCTACTTCACCATCAACGCAAACGAGGCCTTCAGCAATAATATTTTTTGCAGCGGCTCCGCTTTCTGTCCAGCCTTGGAGTTTTAATAGATCACACAGTTCTACATAGGGGTGACCATCTAATTGAAATGTTTCCATTGATTAATTATTTCCTATATCAGGATCGTGATATTCTTCGCAGGCTTGCAACGTATTTTGAATCAAAGTCGCTACAGTCATTGGACCTACACCACCCGGAACAGGGGAGATCCACCCCGCGCGTTGAGAGGCTTGTGCGAAATCAACATCACCAACCACTTTACCGTTTTCAAGGCGATTAATACCGACATCAATGACAATAGCGCCAGGTTTTATCCATTCACCAGGAATAAAGTTAGGTTTACCAACTGCCACAACCACCAAATCAGCATGTTCAACATGAAAACGTAAGTCTTTAGTAAAACGATGAGTGACAGTCGTTGTACAACCTGCAAGCAGTAGCTCTAAACTCATTGGGCGACCAACAATATTTGAAGCACCAATAATTACCGCATTTAAGCCATTCATTGGAATATTGCAACGCTCTAAGAGTGTGACAATACCACGAGGGGTGCAAGGACGTAGCTTAGGTGCGCGTTGGCATAATCGACCAATATTGTAAGGATGGAAGCCATCAACATCTTTATCAGGATGAATACGTTCTAATACTTTGACGTTATCAATTCCCGCAGGTAAAGGGAGCTGCACTAAAATACCATCAATAGTATTATCTTCATTTAGAGTATCAATGAGATTGAGTAAATCTGCTTCACTTGTAGTATCCGGTAGATCGTAAGAGCGAGAGATAAATCCTACCTCATCACAAGCTTTACGTTTACTAGCAACATAGATTTGCGATGCAGGGTTATCACCGACTAAAATAACCGCTAAACCCGGTGCACGTTTTCCTATCTTAATACGTTGTTTTACTTTTTCTGCCACTTCACTTCTGATGGTCTGCGCAATCGTTTTCCCATCTATAATTCTTGCTGACATCTATACATCCAAATTATTCAATTATGGTATTGCTCTATTTTGTCAGATCATAAGCAATCTGTCAGTTGATTACTTACCATATTTTAACCATCTAGTTTGATTTTGTGGAAAAATCGTTGACTCTCAGAATGTTGAAAGTATAATTCACACCCGTTATCAGCATAAATGCTAACGTCTATTTCCCCTCTAGGCGCCCTTAGCTCAGTTGGATAGAGCAACGGCCTTCTAAGCCGTAGGTCACAGGTTCGAATCCTGTAGGGCGTACCATTTAAAATCAATGAGTTATGAGATTTTAAAAAGAAACCCGCGAGAGATGCGGGTCAAGTAACGGGTCAAATTAGCATTACCATTTTTCGCTTTTAACCCACTCTTCATAGACATGCTCTGGCTAATCTAAAAATGTGCCAGCTTTCGTTTTTTGTGGTTTTGGAAACTCCTTTCTCTTTGCATACATTCTCCATAACGTAGTTTTACTTTTCTCTGTCAACTAAATTGGGCTGTGTTGATAACAGTATTGAAACGCCACTCGATGTTAATAAACAGTCACTTATTTGGGACGACTCTGCAGTTATAGAGGACGGTTCTATTCTCGTGAGAATACGTGAGATAGAAGAAGCACAGAAAGCGGAAAAAATGCAGACAGAAAGAAGAGGAAGAAAGCTAGGATAGCATAAATAACATTCATTCATATTAATATAAAAAGATAATCACAATATAATAAATCTTTATATTGTGATTATCAATTATTCTAAAAATTAGACACCAAAGTTAAAAGTGAGAACAGCCTCCCCGATAAAATCTAAACCATTAGATAAATCTATTCCTTTTTTACTTAATTCATCTTTAGATAAAATAAAGGTGCCATTTGAATTACCATGCCTGAAATTTGATTGGAAAACTTCACCTGGAATTAGAGCCAGGGCGTTTTTATCAACGCCTGATTGTTGTTCTGATGTCCAACCATTAGTTGGCCCTTTGTATAGGACGTTGTTGTAGCTTTTTCCTGTAATAGCAACATCGTTTGCCCGTGAAATAAATGCTGGCTTACCATCGACCGTAGCATCACTCCATATGAAATCAGCCGCTCCAACTGTATTTTCAGGATTTGCTTTATCAACTAAATGAAACCATTCTGACGTATTATTAACACTTAATTCCGTGTCACCATAAGTATCAGACGCAACAAATGTTAAATATGTTTTTGCATCGCATTCAACCGTAACGACATTATGAGCTACAATGCCAGAGTAAGAGTAAATTTTCGATTGAGGGATAAGTGATGGGCTTATTCTTCCATAATCAAAAAGGACATCACTTTGTGTCGCCCCATTAATAGTACAAGTTGGCGGCTTAATATCACCGTTGATTTTTAAGTTAGCTACAGGGGATTTAGCCAATACTGGCGTTGACATTATAGCCAACATAGTAAGGCTAAGTAATACTTTTTTCATAAAATTATTCCTTTTTAGAGGATAAATAACAAAGTAATATTATATAATACACCTTCTGTTTATTTATTTAATGTTAAAAGAATATGTATTTTTAATATGTCTAATTAAGACTTTCTTAAAGTGAGTTTATTTTACTATCCGATATTCTTTAAAAGAAAGAATTAAAAATAGAGTGTTAACTTAGATGTGGTAAGTGTGGGTTTTATATTTATTAAATAAGACGTGTAATTAGATACTCTTATTTTGATGGTTTTATATTGCCATATAAATATAATTAAATTAACAAAATTTAGAACACTTATCTTTAATAAAATCCTCTTCTTTATTTTTTTGCTTGCTATAAGCCCTTGTGATGGTTAAATAGAATTGTAAATTTTTATTTAATTATCATAAGGGCTTTTTGATGAAAAAAATATTTATGGTTGCCGTTATATCTTCCTTATTAGTTGGCTGTAAGGTTGATTTAGAAACGAAAATAAATACAGATAACTTATTGTCTAGTGAGCAAAATATTGTTAAAGGAGATATTAATTTCGAAGTCTCTTCATGTAATGATTTTGAAGACTCAAGGAAAGAGTCTAAGTCATTGATAGAATTAAAAAATAAAGTTCCTGAGATTTTCAGAGATGCGGAATATGTTGAATGTTATAAGCAAAAACTTAATTCATTCGCCCATTTCTCAATACCTGTTGGTGTTGGCAAGGTTGAAGACGGCCAAAACACTGTTGATACGGATCTAATGGTCTTCTCTTACAAAGAGATATTGGCGGGGGTTTATGCTTCAGAAGGGGTAATTAAAAGGATCAAGCAAGCAGAAAAAAATTCACATCAAAAGATGGATTTTAGTATCAGCATTATTCTTATGCCCGGTAACGTGAAAATGGATAAGGTAGTTGCGTTAGGCGTGACATTTACAGGAGATACATCTAAAAATGATCCAGTATTAATAAGCAGAATTAAATTTGGCAATAAACCACTGACTTTTAAATTATCAGATGTGTCAGTAAACCAATTAATGCAATACGGTATGGTTCCATTCTTAGTAACTCCTGAATATTTCACACTATATAAGTAACAGATATATCATCATATTAAAGCCCTTTAACGGTGAGTTGGGGCTTAATTATGATGAGTAAATAGTTAGTCATTGACAAGTTGGCATTGGAATTAAAATAGTTTTTGGACACCTTAGAAAACCCATAAAGACGGTCTAAAAAATTGATATACAGAACATCAATAACGCACTGTGCACTGATAACGGGTTATTAGTCGCCAATCAATGAGGTAAAAATCTTCTGATAAATTGCACGTACAAGGCTCTGTTTTTTCAGGTTATAATCTTGAGTCGTCTTTACATTATGCTTAGCAAACTGTTTAATCGTCGCATAATTGGCTAAATCATCAGGATGTGTTGTTAACCATTGCTTGAATAATAGGTGGCGCCAATGTTCGGGACAATTTTTTCCAAATACATGTAAGTTAACCATCGGATTACTCAGTTTAAGCATACGGTGCTGATACCATGAAGGTTCACGAATAATGAGTTCATAGCCCAATGCCTCTAATTGGGGAATATAGGACGATTCATCTTTAGGATTTTCTATAATTAAATCGATATCGATTATTGGCTTAGCAGCCAATCCTGCAACCGCAGTAGATCCTATGTGCTCAATTGATAATGCTATATCTGACAATGCATTCTGAATTAACGATTTTTGTTCATTAAATTGTATAAGCCAATTAGGATTATGGGGGACAATTTCAATGTGTATTTGGGCAGGTTTCCCTTTAACCCAAGGGTTTTCCGTCGGATCACCTTCTTCAAAAGTGCAAATATCCATTTTTTGTTGTGGTGTAAATTGATCTTTAAACATGACAATATCTAATCCCATAAAATATCAAAATTAACATGTTAGGTAATGATGTTACTATTATCACTTTTACCTAAGAGCTGTAAATCGATAGTTTATTAATATTGACATAAAAAGATAATCACAATACAAAAATTAATTTCATTATATTGTGATTATCAATTATTTTTTAGGTTTAGACACCAAAGTTAAAAGTGAGAACAGCCTCGCCGATAAAATCTAATCCGTTAGAAATATCTATGCCTTTTTTATTTAATGAATCTTTAGATAAAATAAATGCAGAAGATGCTTTTCCTGCTGAAATGCTGGTAGAAAAAATCTGACCTGGCATTAAATCTAAACTATTTTTATCTACATTTTCTTGTTGTTTTGTCGTCCAACCATTAGTGACTTCTTTAACTATAACAGTTTTATTATCTGAAAAACCTACCGTTGCATCATTTGCCCGGCTAATAAATGCGGGTTTTCCATCTACAGTCACATTGTACCAAACGAATAGTATTCCCCCCACGGAAGTGTCTACCTGGTCTTTATTAACCAGGTGAAATATCCCACTAGCTTTAGTTTTACTGGTTTGATCAAGATCAAGCTGACTGTTTACATAAGTATCAGTGGCTTTAAATGTAAGATAAGTGTTTGCATCGCATTCAATAGTGACGTTAGTCGAGGTTGTATTATGAGGATATATATAATTTGATGATTTAGGGATCAGCGATGGACTAATTTTACCTAAATCAAAAATAACATCACTTTGTGTTGCGCCATTAATAGTACAAGTTGGTGGTTTGATATCACCATTGATTTTCAAATTAGCGATAGGCGTTTTAGCCAATACTGGCGTTGATATTACAGTCAGCATAACAAGACTGAGTAATGTTTTTTTCATATAATTATTCCTTTTTATAAAGTAGACAACAAACTAATATACATATGATACACCTTTTATTTATTTAATTAATAATGAGTAAGTATATATTTCTAATTTCTCTAATTAAGACTTTCTTAATTTGATGTTATTTTAATAGTAGGTTTTATTTAAATAATTCAAGTTGAACTTTTTATTTTTAATAGGTTGGATGTGGCAGTGAAATTATGATAAATAACGTATCTTATTTTGATTTTTTTATTTTAACTCTATAATCTTCCTATCAATATTTAATTAAATTAATAATTCATTTAAATAGAACTCGATAATAAGTATTTATTATAGGCATAATAGATAGCGACATTATGCCACAATAATGTATAACTCATATATGATTTGACGTATGTGTTTGATGGGGGTATTTTTAAGCTAAAGATCGTAAAGGGGGATACATGAAACCATTACAACTGTTTAAAATTTTAGGTGATCAAACCAGACTAGATATCGTATTGCTTTTAAAAGCATCTGGTGAGCTATGTGTTTGTGATATCTATACTGCGTTAAATTTATCGCAACCCAAGACATCTCGACACTTAGCTATGCTGAGAGAGTCGGGTCTTTTGCTCGATTCGAAGCAAGGCAAATGGGTTCATTATCGATTATCTCCTGTATTACTGCCGTGGGTGAAAAGTATCATTGATATAACTTATACCACAGAGAAAAATAGAGTTGCAGATTTACTCAAGATCCTAGAGAAAAAAGAGTCTGGTCATCGTTGTTCTGTGTAAAAAATTTAACTAAATATATTCGAAAAAACATATATGATTAGGTGTGTGTGAATGCACCTTTTAAACGAGGTTGTTATGTTTGTTGCTGCATTAATTTTTGTTTTAACGATCACCTTGGTTATCTGGCAGCCGAAAGGGTTGGGTATTGGTTGGAGTGCAACGGCCGGCGCTATATTGGCACTCCTTTTTGGTGTGATCAGTTTTCAAGATATTCCGACTGTTTGGAACATTGTGTGGAATGCCACAGCGACATTTGTTGCAGTAATTATTATTAGCCTACTTTTAGATGAAAGTGGCTTTTTTGAATGGGCGGCATTACATGTTGCCAAGTGGGGTGGTGGGAAAGGAAGATTACTATTCAGTTATATCGTGCTACTTGGTGCAATGGTTGCTGCTTTATTTGCTAATGATGGTGCAGCATTGATACTAACACCTATTGTGATTGCGATGTTACTTGCACTTGGTTTCAACAAAGGTACGACATTAGCCTTTGTTATGGCAGCTGGGTTTATCGCAGACACAGCGAGCTTGCCGCTGATTGTTTCGAACCTCGTGAATATCGTTTCTGCGGACTTCTTTAATATTGGATTTACTGAATATGCATCAATTATGGTGCCAGTCGATATTGCGGGAATTGTTGCAACGCTTGTGATGCTACATTGGTTTTTCCGTAAAGATATTCCTAACCAATATGATGTTAAAAAGCTGAGTGAGCCAGCTTTAGCTATTAAGGATATGACTACGTTTAAAGCAGGTTGGCTTGTATTGTTGTTATTGCTCATTGGTTTTTTTATTTTAGAGCCATTAGGCATTCCTGTTAGTGCAATAGCGGCAATTGGCGCTTTAATTCTTTGGGTAATTGCAGCCAAAGGCCGTACGATTAATACTAAAAAAGTGTTGCGTGGCGCACCGTGGCAAATCGTCATTTTCTCTTTAGGTATGTACTTGGTTGTTTATGGTTTAAGAAATGCAGGATTAACTAATTATCTTTCTGAAATACTTAATTACCTTGCTGATAAAGGGTTATGGATAGCAACAATTGGTACGGGATTTATTACCGCCTTTTTATCATCAATAATGAATAATATGCCAACGGTATTAATTGGTGCTCTATCCATTGAAGGAAGTGACGCGACAGGGGTAATTCAACAAGCGATGATTTATGCCAATGTGATTGGTGCTGATTTGGGGCCAAAAATTACACCAATAGGTAGCTTGGCAACATTATTGTGGCTACATGTTTTATCACAAAAAAATATGACGATCACATGGGGATATTATTTCAAAACAGGGATCATCATGACTATCCCTGTGCTCATTGTTACACTCGTTGCTTTAGTGCTTCGGCTTTCACTGTTTAATTAAGAGCAACACAGTGACTATCACCTGTTAAATTGTGACGTTTTGCTCTATCAACTTGTTTTGATTCGTAATAGTGGCGTTGCCAAATGATAAATAATCATCGGTTCAACGCCACTTATTAAATATAGTATTTTTAGATCTCAATTATTTTTGTACCAATCAATGTCGCTTTTCCACCAACTTGAACGCGAGTGACGTTTTTTGCTGTCGAATCAATAAATACGTCAATTAAAGAAGAGCATTGCATTGCTCTACCTTGTTCGAACAAAAATTGCCTTTTGTTTGGCAAAAGGTGATGAACAAGATAACACCCTAAAGCACCGCTTGAGCTACCTGTGGCTGATTCTTCGTTAATGCCATAGCGTGGTGCAAAGTTTCGGCAGTGGGCAGTAATATTTTGATCATGACTAAGTTCAAAGACATGAAAGCCGATAGTATCAAATTTATGGCTTAAAGCAGTGATAGCTTGATAGTCAGGCTGTAAAGCATCTAAATAGCTAAATTGTACGGGAACAAAAATATCGTTTAATCCTGTTGAGACAATCTCTATTGGTAAATCTGTCTTTTCTATCACTTCAGGTAGAATGCCCAGCGCCTTTGCGACATCGTTAACACAAGGCCCCTTACGGGTAATAGGAAGCGTTTGTTCCATCACAATATTATCGTGATTAATGGTAACGGTTAAAATTCCTGCCTTGGTTTTTTGGCTATAATCGCCAGGTTTGAGTAACTTAAGCGATGACAGAGTGAAAAAAACCGCTAATGTTGCATGCCCACAAAAATCAACTTCTCCTTCAGCAGTAAAAAAATCTACTTTAAAATCAGTGTCATCACCCGAATAGACAAATGCCGTTTCAGAAAATCCAACTTGTTGAGCAATGGCGATTTTTTGTTCTGTCGTTAGCTTGGGAGGATTGAGAACGACTCCGGCAGGGTTGCCACCGCAATGATCACGAGTAAATGAGTTTACCAAGTATACCTTGATACTGTTTTTCATTGATTGTGCGACTTGATTTTGCATTTACTCACCGTGTTTGAGGCTAACCGATTGATTTATAGTTATTAAATAATGGGATAGCAGTACTTAATAGATAATTAATTTTGATGATGGGTAGGGCGTTATTTTTTAAGCAATTTGAATTATATAAATATCTAGTCTGAAAGAACAACACACTATTGAAATAAGCATCAATACGCATCTCTAAAATAGAGGAAAAGATTAACATTATTCCAACGTTATTTATCTGCCTGAATATTCTTTGATCAAAAAGTGCGTTAATAGATGAAATTATATTAACACCGCTATGATAAAAAACGCCATGATAATAGCTTTTTTAGTGAAAAATTTTGTATCAATAGTTATTTTTCTATCAGTTATTATGAACTTGATTTATATAAACCTAATGAAAATATTAAATTTTTTATTAAAAAAATTATTTTAATCCAATAATGCCTTAAATATTAACATCTTGAATCAATTGCTTACATTTTGAATATATTAGCTCATTCATATACTATTCACCAAAAAAATAATCACAACTGGTTTACTATTGCGTTACAAATAGAATAAAATGCCGTGATTATATAATGATAATTATTCACTGCATGAAAGGAATTGTTTCGAAATGGCAATAAGTAGAAGAAAATTTATTCTTGGTGGCACAGTGGTTGCTGTTGCTGCAGGCGCTGGGGTTTTAACACCTATGTTAACGCGAGAAGGGCGTTTTGTTCCTGGTACGCCGAGACATGGTTTTGTTGAGGGAACTGGCGGTCCATTACCGAAACAAGATGATGTTGTTGTAATTGGTGCGGGTATTTTAGGTATCATGACCGCGATTAACCTTGCTGAGCGTGGCTTATCTGTCACAATCGTTGAAAAAGGAAATATTGCCGGCGAACAATCATCTCGATTCTATGGTCAAGCTATTAGCTATAAAATGCCAGATGAAACCTTCTTATTACATCACCTCGGGAAGCACCGCTGGCGTGAGATGAACGCTAAAGTTGGTATTGATACCACTTATCGTACACAAGGTCGTGTAGAAGTTCCTTTAGATGAAGAAGATTTAGAAAACGTAAGAAAATGGATTGATGCTAAAAGCAAAGATGTTGGCTCAGACATTCCATTTAGAACAAAAATGATTGAAGGCGCTGAGTTAAAACAGCGTTTACGTGGCGCTACCACTGATTGGAAAATTGCTGGTTTCGAAGAAGACTCAGGAAGTTTCGATCCTGAAGTTGCGACTTTTGTGATGGCAGAATATGCCAAAAAAATGGGTATCAAAATTTTCACAAACTGTGCAGCCCGTGGTTTAGAAACGCAAGCTGGTGTTATTTCTGATGTTGTAACAGAAAAAGGACCAATTAAAACCTCTCGTGTTGTTGTCGCCGGTGGTGTTTGGTCACGTTTATTTATGCAGAACCTAAATGTTGATGTACCAACATTACCTGCTTATCAATCACAGCAATTAATTAGCGCAGCACCAAATGCGCCAGGTGGAAACGTTGCTTTACCCGGCGGAATTTTCTTTCGTGAACAAGCGGATGGAACGTATGCAACTTCTCCTCGTGTCATTGTTGCTCCGGTAGTAAAAGAATCATTTACTTACGGCTATAAATATTTACCTCTGCTGGCTTTACCTGATTTCCCAGTACATATTTCGTTAAATGAGCAGTTGATTAATTCCTTTATGCAATCAACACATTGGGATCTTAATGAAGAGTCGCCATTTGAAAAATATCGTGATATGACCGCTCTGCCTGATCTGCCAGAATTAAATGCCTCACTGGAAAAACTGAAAAAAGAGTTCCCAGCATTTAAAGAATCAACGTTAATTGATCAGTGGAGTGGTGCGATGGCGATTGCACCAGATGAAAACCCAATTATCTCTGATGTTAAAGAGTATCCAGGTCTAGTTATTAATACTGCAACAGGTTGGGGAATGACTGAAAGCCCTGTATCAGCAGAAATTACAGCAGATTTATTATTAGGCAAAAAACCAGTATTAGATGCCAAACCATTTAGTCTGTATCGTTTCTAACTCTTTTTTTTGATAAGAAATGAAAGCCCTCTAATAAACCGCTCTGTTATTAACGGCGGTTTAAAAAGAGGGCTTAGTTATTTAATATTTAGTCAAGGTAAGACAACGGCCAATGTTTAAAGTAAATGTGATTAGCTTGCCAATCTACTTTTTCTACATTGTCACTGAGCAAATATTTAGCTACCGTAAAGGCAAATTCAAAGCTAACACCTAATCCTTTGGCACTGATAAATTTCCCATCAACAACAACATCTTGGTCAAGATAATGACCATCATCATATTTATCAGCAAGTTTATCACCAGTGCTGTAATAACGACCTTCAAGAAGATGATGTGCTGCTAATACTTTTGCACCGGAAGAGCATAGAGCACAAATGTATTTGTCTTGTGCAATATGGCGTTTAATAAAATCAATCACGAGTGAATTTGCACATAGACGATCTGTACCTTTAGGACCACCCGGCATCATTACTGCGTCATAACTGTGTGTGAATTTTTCGGTTAATAGGTAATCAGCACTGATCTTAGTGTTAAAATAGGTGTTTAATACCAGTGTATCCATGCAAGAAAGTACATCTACATGAATATCAAGGCGACGCATGATATCAATAAAAACAACCGCTTCACCTTCTTCAAAACCATCAGCCAATAAAACGGCAACCTGTTTCATTTTGTTTATCCTTTATTCTTAAGTAATGAATGGATATTTTGAATATTGCGAGCAATAGTCTGTTTGTCTTGATTATCAATTGCCTCAGTAGTAGCAATCCAACTGCCACCACATGCGATAACTTGCCCGATAGCGAGGTAATCACTAACATTGTTTAGACTAATTCCTCCAGTAGGCATAAATTGAACTTGAGAGTAAGGTGCCGCCATTGCTTTTAGCATTTTTACTCCACCAGAAGCTTCTGCTGGGAAAAATTTTAGCAAGGTTAAACCCCGCTCAAGAGCAACTTCAATTTGGCTTGGGTTATTTATTCCAGGCACAATATCAATGCCATTATGAAGGCAATAATCGACGGTTTTTGGATTATAACCGGGAGAAATAACAAAGCTTGCACCCGCTTCTTTTGCTATATCAGCTTGTTGCGCTGTTAATACGGTACCCGCACAAAGAATAAGCTCAGGAAAGTGTTCTCTCATCAGCTTTATTGCTTTGGCGGCTGCTGGAGTACGAAAGGTAATTTCAGCAATAGGTAATTGATTTTGGGTTAGTATTTCACCCAGCCAAATTGCATCTTCGGCGCGATTAATTTGGATCACGGGGATCACTTTCAGTACTGAAAGTGTATCAACAATTGACTGTCTCATGGTTATCCTTGATGAGTGAATAGAATGAATCAGTGATGTTATGGGGAATAATGGCGCCATGATGTTGGATAACTAATCCTGCTAATGTATTTCCCCATAAACAACATGTAGGCAAAGGGTAGTTTTGTAGCCATGCAGCAATAAAACCAGCATTAAAAGAATCCCCGGCTGCTGTAGTGTCTATGACATGCTGTATCGGTTTGGGGTAGATATAACCGGTATTTTCACCATCAGACCAGAAAGCCCCTTTTGCTCCTAGTTTAACAATGACGTTTTTATTGCCCCATTGATGAAGGCGTTCGACAATTTTTTGCTCAGTAAGGCTGGGTTGTTGCCAGAGAGCTTGTTCATCATCTCCGGTGACTAAAGCGATATCACTGAGTCGATATAGTTTTTCGAACCACTCTTGCGCATGAGGTATTAGATCCCATAAACGAGGCCGAAAGTTTGAATCGACAATTAAGGTGAGCCCTCGCTGTTTAAGGCGGATTAATTGCGTGATTAACGCTTCTTTTCCTTTCGGCGTTAAAATGGCCAGTGAAATACCACTAAGATAGATAACACTATCGTCGGGCAAGGTATCTAGATGTGTTGCAAAACGGTTGTCCGTTGCAATATAACGTGCAGCAGCATCACTACGCCAATAATGGAAGCTACGCTCACCACAAGTATCAATTTCAATGGCATATAAACCGGGAAGTTTTTCGGGAATGGTGATCACTGACTGGCAGTTGATCCCCTCTTTTTCCCATGCTTTTTGCATTAAGGCACTGTAATTATCAGTGCCTAAACCTGTTATATATTGCGGATGTAATGTAGGAATGAGGCGCGCTAAATACAGTGCTGTATTTAATGTATCGCCCCCAAAACGCTGTTGTTGTGGCAAAAAAGGTTGGCCACTTAGCTCTATCATACATTCGCCAATAATGGCGACAGTTCTATTTATTTTCACAGTTTCCCATCACTTTTACAGACGCGAATTTTATCTGCAACCACCGCTTTCATCGCCGCTTTACCTGGCACTAGATAATGGCGAGGATCACTGGCATCAGGATTATCTAAAAAGTACTGCTTAATTGCGTTAGAGAAAGCAATTTTAAGTTCGGTTGCTACGTTAACTTTGCAAATACCTAAGTCGATACAATGACGTACATCAGTATCAGGAATACCTGACGCGCCATGTAGTACTAAAGGGATCTCTGTTTTTTGGCGGATGGCATGTAGACGATCAAAATCAAGATGTGGTTCATGTTTATACATACCATGTGCTGTACCAATCGCCACTGCTAATGAGTCAATTCCCGTGGCTTTGATAAATTGTACTGCTGAATCAGGATCGGTAAATAGCGCATCTTTCGCATCAACGATTAAATCGTCTTCTTGCCCACCAAGACGACCTAATTCAGCTTCTACGGTGCAATCCCAATAATGACAGAAATTGACGACCTCTTTAACCAGGCGAATGTTTTCTTCAAAAGGAAAATGAGAAGCATCGATCATGGCTGATCGCACCCCCGAAATCACTTTATTGCAAATATCAGGAATATTTTCATGATGATCTAAATGTAGTGCTACTGGGATGCGATATTGTTCAGCCGCTTGCTGGCAAATCGAAATTAAATAATCACTACCAGCATAAGCAAACGTGCTAGGTGTGCCTGCTAAGATCACAGGTGATGCCATTTCAGCCGCAGTTTCCATTACCACTTGGATAGTTTCCAAGTTATGAATGTTAAAAGCGGGCACAGCATAGTTTTCATGCTGTGCTTTATTGAGCATATTACGAGTAGAAACCAGATACATGTTTGCCTCTCATCTTTCGTTTAATTACGATTAATAATAAACGAAAGAAATAGAAAGGTAAAAGATCTAAATCACATTTTTATTCCCTTCGCACCGAAAGCAAATGAAAGTAAGTCAGAAGAAATGTGTCATTTTAGAACTGTAACTGGTGACTCCTTTGCGTAATAGGTTGTTTTTAGGGCGTCTTGATTGTCCAATTACAGTTTCTGTGATTTTTTGTACTCGCGTTTGTTTTTCTAAACGGCGAGTTAAAGGTGATTGTTGTTGTGTATAATCCTCTCGAAAAATAACACTGACTTCTTGTGTTGCTTTCACCCCGATAATTGATGCTTGGATAGCGGGTATTTCGAAACGAAAGTCATTTTTTTCGATAGGTAAAGGAAGTGATGGTGCTTGCCATAAATTAATACGATCAGCACAATAAAGAGCGATAATGACAGCCCGTAATGACCAAAAAGAGCTTGCTGGACCACTGTAATTATCAACTAAACGAGCATCATGATTAAATAGCCCTTGAGTGGGAGCGCCATTTTTGAGTGCACCTTGAGAAATAAAATAACGTAAGCTGCTTTCAAAAGCCCGTTTAGCCTCTCCAACTTTGACAAAAGGGCATTGTAAATCAACGCCTGCGAGTAATGGCGCAGAAACAGCAAGACGATAACAAGCACTACGACCAAAAAAAGGAATACCTTTTGGGGTGATAAAATAAAGGTAGTGTTGATTAAAATTATTCAGGGATTGAGTAATAAAATCATGATCAAATTGTGGATCAATTTGCGCTAGCCAATAAAGAGAATAATAAAATCCCCACGCATTGTAGTAATCATAATTACCTTTTGCCCCATCACGAAACCATCCATCACCGACATAAAATTCTTTTAATCTTTCATAACGCCAATGGGCAATGGTATCTTTACCTGTCAGTGCTTTAATAACAAATTGGACGGTTAGTGGGAAAAAATGCCAGTTATTATCAACAATTTCGCAGTGATTAACTTGTTCAAACCAGTTAATTATTTGCTGTTTGATCTCCGAAGATAACGTATCCCAAACCCATTCACGGCTGATCCAAAGAGTAAGAGCGAGATCAGATGCCTCACAAATTCGTTGATCGTAATTTTCAAGTTTTCCCCAATAGCCTTTATGAAGAGGATCTGTTCCATGAATAAAGCTTTGTTTTATCATTGAGGGTAAATGGTAAATTTGCTGGTTTAAACCTAGTAATGTGCTTTTTTTGCTATTTACTGTCCATGCGGCAAGTAAAGGAAGTACTCGACTAACCCCTTCTAGCGCATCGGTTCTGACGGTTTGTTGGCCAGGACTACCGGGGTAATAGGCATGGGAATAACCCCAAACCTGATAGTGATGAAAAGCTTCTGTAATATACTGAGTAAGTCTTTCACAGAGCGAAAAAAGAGAGTGTGTTTCATCCTTAAAAAAATCAGCAATAGCATTATCATGACGGTGATAAGCCGATTTTCTGACTAATCGCCGGATTATGTTTTCTTTAAATAAGCGTTGATAAATTTTTACATCAGGGTGCTCATAAGGCAGTTTAGGCCGTGGTTTAGATGCAATTTCAATAACCATTTTCGTATCTCAGAAAAAAGACGCATCCTTGCGAAACAAAACGGAAGTTGAGTTTAAGGTTTGGCTGAATCTACTAGTATTTGATAGTGATCTTGCCCCCAAATAACAGGTTTAGGTTTATCTTTGATCCACTGGTAATACGCATTTTTTAGTTCAGCCACTTTTTGTGGATTTTGTTTTGCCAAATCGATTGATTCGCCAGGATCGGTGTTATCGTTAAAAAGCTGTGGTTGATTTTTACCATCATCATAAAAATAGAGCGCCCATTCACCATCACGCACTGCCCAAGCACCTTTAGACAGTTTCTCTAAGTTAGGGTTTACTGGAGGCGTTTGACGTTGATAGGTGATCCATTGATGATAACCATGCCAAAACTCTTGGTTTTCTTCACTATAATGCTTAGTGCCGGGGCCTGCCCAATACAGATAAGCATGAGGCGAACGCGTTGTTTCACCTTTAAGCAATGGCATAATATTTTTACCTTCTACTTGCAGGCTATCAGGAATTTGAATATCAGCGACTTGTAACGCGGTTGGCAAAATATCAAGTGCGGAGATCATCGCATCGCTTTTTGTTCCCGCGGGAATAGTTCCGGGTTGATAAGCAATAAAAGGTACTCTAACTCCACCATTAAACATCTGGCCCTTAAAGCCTCTATCCATGGCATTCATGGGCATGGGGGATTCATTAACTGCACCATTATCAGATAAGAAAAAAATTAATGTATTTTCTAGCTCACCATTTTCTTTTAATTTCGCAATGATTTGTCCAATACCTTCATCTGCTGCATTTAAGGCGGCAAAATATTTATCTGCCTCCACATTCCCTGTATCAAATTTATCCATATACTTAGCAGGAGATGCTTGCTCTAACGGTATGTGTGGAACGCTATAAGAAAGATTGATAAAAAAAGGTTTATCTTTATGTTCATCAATAAATTTTAGTGTTTCATCCGTTAATAGATGGGTGGTGTAACCCGGAGCAGGAACATTGACACCATTACGCCAAAATGCAGGCGAATTCCATAAGGCAACACCTGATGCATAATAACTAAAGGCGTAATCAAAGCCCCGCTCATGAGGCGCATAACCCGCTTCAGGGGTTGAGATCATATTGTCGTGATAATCACGGGTTTGTTTATTTTCATTTATTTTCGGTTTACGGATAACTTTTGCATTATGCCATTTACCAATGCTGGCAGTGGCATAGCCATTTTCTTGGAAAAGTGAGGGTAACAATTTGATATCTTGGGGTATACCTAAAATGGCATCATCATTGCTGTAAGTACCAAAACTGGCGGGTGAGCGTCCTGTAAAGATACCTGCACGAGAAGGGCCACAAACGGGATGAGCTACAAATGCATTAGTCATTTTTGCACCGTTTTCTGCCATATCACTGACATTAGGCATCGCAATACGTGCGGCTTCTATCATTTTATTGATATCACCTTTATAACGAGGAGGTGTTGGTCGCTGAGCTAACGCATCTACATCTAAGGTATCCAGTACAAAATCAAGTTGTCCTGTGCCTAAATCATCCATTACGATTAACAGTACATTCGGTTTTTCAGGTGTGCCACCAGCATGGGCTGATATTGGAAGGCTTAAACATGACGTGGCAATGATCCCCGCGAGTATGCTTTTTTTAACAAAAGGTAAGGTCACAGATTGTCTCCAAAATAAATAAAATGAAATAAAATAAAATAAGAGTCACTTGAGATAGTTTTTTTGCATCGCCCCAAGTGCATCACTGGCAAGGCCTCCACGAGCTATCGCTTGACGCATTAATTGCATGCCGATTGCCGTGTGATGAAATATTTTTTTATAAGAGTGACATAGATAATTGTGGCGATATTTTTCGCCTTCTATAGCAATAATGCGATGTTTAGGACAACCGCCATAACATAAGCTTTGCACTTCACACTGTTTGCAAAGGTTGGTTTGTTTATCGTATTTATTTTGACCAAAGCGTTGCTGTGTTTTTGATGTTGCAAGCTGTGTAAGACTTGTTAGTTGTATGTTGCCTAAATTATTAGCGGGATAAACATAGTGATCACAAGAGTAAACATCACCATTGGCTTCAATAATTAATGCTTGACCACAAGTTTTAGATTGAATACATGTTGATGCAGGATATCCCATCCATGTCCCTAATAAGCTATCAAATAAGCGAATGTATATTTTTCCTACATCACCTTGGCGTATCCATTCATTGAATATATCGGTCATAAATTTTCCGTAACCTTCAGCGGGAACAGAGAAAGCCGCTAATTGTGCGTTAGGACCGGGAGCATAATGTCCGCCATGAGTGTGTGGGAAACGTCTATCCACTTCGACTATGGGAATAAATTGAAAAAAAGTTGAACCTAAATTTTTTAAAGCTTGATAAGTCTCTTTTCCTTTATTCCAGTTTTGATCATTTACAACGGTTAATGTATTAAATTCAACACCATACTCATTTAGTAAATTGATGGCGCGTTTTACGCGTTCAAATGTTGGGCTACCATTGACTGAAATACGATATTTATCGTGAACGGCTTCAATGCCATCAATTGAAACGCCTAATAGAAAGTGGTTATCAGCAAAGAATTGTGCCCATTGGCGATTAATGGCAATCGCATTGGTTTGTACACTATTGGTAATTGTCTTGCCGTTAGCAAATTGCTTTTGGTATTTGACCACTTTCTCAAAGAAAGCTAATCCTGCCAGCGTTGGTTCACCACCTTGCCAAGCAAAATCAACCTGATCGCCACTGTGTGACTGAATATAGTCTTTAATATAACGACGAAGTACACCATCAGGCATCACTGTATGGCCTGTTTCTTTTGTCTCATCTTGAAAAATATTTTCTTTTTCCAGATAAAAGCAATATTCACATTTAATATTACAGTGGTAGCTTGTCGGCTTTGCCATCATATGAAATAAAGCAGGTTGATTTGATGCCATTATTTATTTCCTGAGTTTATTTTTTATCCTGTTACATTACGTAAATTTTTACAAAACAAAAGAGATTAAAATCACAAATATAGAATATCGAAAGTAAATGAAAGTTTATTGATAAGTATATAACACAATAATTTTCAATTTAACGATGTTCTCATGGCGATAATTTCGTGTTCTTTTGATTATTTGAGCGATATGACTCTTTTATTTTTCGAAAATAAATAATCATTTTGAATTTTTAATCTGATTTTTGTGAAATATTTCGCTATTAACTCTATTTCATGGCATTTTATATAGCTATATATGGTGTAATCATAAGAGTGACATTACCTTATATCATTTTATTTATTGGAAACTGATGCCCTCAAGGCTATCATTGACATGACACGAAAATAATCGTAAGCAATCGACAGTTAAATCGAAACTTTGTGAAAGAGATCAAAAGTTTTGTTTTTTTGCGTTGTCGGTTAAATTTGGCGTAGTAAACTACATTCGAAATCAATCGAAAGTAAATCTTTTGGTTTCGTAAGGAGACGAAAGTGAAAGCGGCAGTTGAGAGGCGTATGGAAATCCTCGATATGGTTAACCAACAGGGCAAAACCAGAGTCGAAGATCTCGCTGAATTATTTAAAGTCTCAAGTGTCACTATCCGCAGCGATCTAAGTTTTCTTGAGAAAAATGGCTATATCGTTCGCTCTCATGGCGCAGCAATTCCTAATACAGGCTTTATTGCTGAACTGAGTATCCATGAAAAACGTGGACAAAATGCGGGCATTAAAACATTAATCGGGAAAGCTGCCGCAACGCTGATAAAGGATGGAGACACCGTCATTCTTGACTCGGGGACAACTACACGCGAAATCGCGACACATTTAAAGTCGCGCGAAAATGTAGTCGTCATGACTAACGGTCTGGATGTCGCAATGGAGTTAGCAAATACCACAGGTGTTGAAGTTTTAATGACAGGTGGTGTATTGCGAAAAAGTGCATTGTCTTTTTCTGGCTCACAAGCTGAAAATAGTCTAAGAAATTACCGTTTCGATAAGGTTTTTCTTGGTGTTGACGGATTTGATTTACGTGTTGGTATCACTACTCACAATGAACAGGAAGCCAGTCTTAACCGTTTAATGTGTGATATCTCAGAAACGATTATTGCGGTTGCAGATTCTACGAAATTCGGTAAACGCAGCTGTCATATGATCAGAGAGTTTGGTGATATTGATGTGTTAGTGACGGATTCAGGTATTCCTGATGAGTATGTTCAGGAACTGAAAGATCATAAAATCGACGTTATCATCGTGGACGATAAGACAGCGTAATTTGCTAACTCCATTAGCAACACCGCCGGTGTTGATTATGGAGTTAGTATTTACATGCATCCTTTAGAAAAGATTGTTCAGCAACATAAATCAGGCAAACAGAATGGTATTTATTCTGTTTGTTCTGCCCACCCTTTAGTAATAGAAGCTGCTTTATTACAAGCGCTGGACGATGATTCCTTTCTGCTGATTGAAGCCACCTCTAATCAGGTTGATCAGTTTGGTGGTTATACAGGTATGACTCCCGCTGATTTTTACCAATATGTTATTGAGAAAGCGGAAAATGTCGGTTTTCCTGTCGAAAAGCTTATCCTTGGTGGTGACCATTTAGGGCCTAATCGCTGGCAGCATCTTAATGCTGAAGAAGCGATGGCAAATGCGGATGTACTTATTGCACATTATGTTGCCGCGGGATTTAAAAAAATCCATCTTGATTGCAGTATGTCTTGTGCAGATGATCCTATTCCTTTAACAGATGAAATCGTGGCATCGCGTGCAGCTCGTCTTGCTGTTATTGCAGAAAATACCGCCAAAAAGATATTTGGTTTTAGTGATATTGTTTATGTTGTTGGCACAGAAGTCCCCGTTCCTGGTGGTGCTGCTGAAGAGCTTGATACCGTTGAGGTGACTTCACCTGATGCTGCCCGTAAAACATTAGCGTGCCATCGCCAAGCATTTTATGACGCTGGTGTGGGAGAGTGTTGGACTCGTGTTATAGGTTTAGTTGTACAGCCTGGGGTTGAATTTGATCATACCGGTATTATTGATTATCAATCTGAAAAAGCACAAGCGTTAAGCCAAGTAGTAAATGACTATTCTCATCTGGTTTTTGAAGCTCACTCTACAGATTATCAAACCAATCAAGCTTATCAGCAACTCGTCCATGATCACTTTGCTATTTTAAAAGTTGGGCCGGCGCTAACATTTGCTATGCGTGAAGGTTTATATGCACTTTGCGCCATTGAAGAAACATTATTTCCTCTTGAGAAGTGCTCTCGATTACGTGAAAAAATGGAACAATTGATGTGCCGTGAGCCTAATTTTTGGCAAAAATATTATCACGGTGATGAACGTCAACTCGCCTTTGCTCGTGTTTATAGTTTTAGTGATCGTATTCGTTATTATTGGCCTGATGCCGAGATTAATACTGCTATTGACACATTAATGGATAATTTATCTGTTAAGCCTATTCCACTTCCCTTACTTAGCCAATATTTGCCTTATCAATTTACCCAGTTTAGAGAGGGGAAAATTGCGGGTACGCCTGAGTCATTTGTTATTGCGAAAATTCGTGATGTGTTGTCGGTTTATGCCGATGCGTGCAATGTCCATTAATTGAGGGAAACCATGGAATATTTAAGCTATCAAACCGCTGAACTTGAGCAGTTAAACGCATTTTGGACAGCGAAAGAAATTGACCAGCAACCAGAGTGCTGGAAAAAAACATGGCTATCAATTCGAGAAAAACGTGCTGATATTGAGTCTTTTTTAGAAAAAGCATTGGAGGCATCAAATAGCAGAATAATTCTTACGGGAGCTGGAACATCCGCGTTTGCCGGTAGAGCGTTAGCACCTATTTTGACGGGAGCTATAAAACGTCGTGTTGATGCTATTGCCACAACGGATTTAGTTGCTGATCCTCAAGAATATTTAGCCGAAGATATCCCTACATTACTGATTTCTTTTGCTCGTTCAGGGAATAGCCCCGAAAGTGTGGCTGCGTTAGATATTGCAAAGAAGTGCTTATCGCAATGTTACCACTTAGTTTTAACCTGTAACCCTCAGGGCCAGCTTTATCAATATTGCCAAAATAGTCATAAGGCATTGGCGTTATTAATGCCGGAAGAGTCAAACGATCGCTCATTAGCAATGACATCAAGTTTTTCTTCAATGATGATGGCGGCGGTCACTATCTTTTTAGGCGATAGTGTATTTACTGATGCTATTGCGCCGTTTTTTAGTGATTACAAAGCGCAATTTGACAAAGCAAATAAAATTATCCGCCATCAATACGCAGGAAAATTCAAACGCGTTATTTATCTTGGTAGCGGAGGATTACAAGGGCTAGCACAAGAAGCCGCATTAAAAATGTTAGAGCTGACGGCGGGTAAAGTCGTAGCCAATTTTGATACCCCATTAGGCTTTCGACACGGGCCTAAATCCATCGTAAATAAAGAAACCCTTGTGGTGATGTTTTTCTCTAATGATCCTTATACACGTCAATACGAGACAGATTTATTACGAGAGGTTATTCACGATAATGCATCAGGCAAGGTGATCGCGATCACCGCACGAAATGATAAAACTTTTTCACCAGAGAGTTTTGTTTATATTCCAGCGTTAGAGAACTGTTCAGATGTGGCGCTATTGTTCCCTTATTTGATGTTGGCGCAATCATTTGCATTTCACAGTTCTATTGCACTAGGGAATACGCCTGATAATCCATCTCCAACCGGAGAAATCAATCGAGTTGTACAAGGCGTCACAATTTATCCGTTCTCACTTAAAACAGAAGACACACAGTCTGCTTTAAATTAATAAAATATAATAAGAGAGCTAGTTATGAACACACCTAATATTGTCTGGACCCGCATTGATGAACGTTTACTTCATGGACAAATCCGCATTACATGGGGTAAACATACGGAAGCAAACCTAATTTTAGTCGCTAATGATGATGCTGCTGAAGGTCCCAATGCTGCATTTATGCAGGCGGGAATGAAAGCATCTGCTGGCGGCGAATATGCGGTTCGCTTTTTCTCTATTCAAAAAACTATTGATGTTATTAGCAAAGCATCTCCTCGTCAGAAAATTTTTGTTCTGTGTAATAACCCAACTGATGTAGCCCGTTTAGTTGAAGGTGGCGTGCCTATTACTCATTGTAATGTTGGCAATATGCATTTTCATGAAGGTAAACGTCAAATTGCGAAAACAGTCTCTATCGATGAAAAAGATCTTAGTGCTTTTAAGCGTCTTATCGAAAAAGGGGTTACTTGCACAGTCCAAAACACACCAGATCAAACTCCTGTTGATGTACTAACACTCGCATCAGCCTGATTATTTCCTGATCAAGAAAACCTGCTATAGGCAGGTTTGAGGATAATTTATGATTTTTGAAGCTTCTTTAGTGGCTTTATGGGCCTTCTTTTGCGGTATCGATAAGTACGACGTGGCATTAAATATCCATCGACCATTAATTACAGGGCCCGTTGTCGGTCTGATTATGGGAGATATGCAAGTAGGATTAATTGCAGGTGCTACCTTAGAACTTGCATGGTTAGGGCTTGTACCTAATGCCGGAGCTCAGCCACCAGATGTGACATTAGGCACCATTGCAGCAGTTGCTTTTGCGGTAATGACAAAACAATCACCGGAAGTTGCAATGGGAATAGGTATGCCTATTGCTGTTTTAATGCAGATGTTGGTGATTGGTTTCTTTGCTATGACTGCATTTACCATGGGTAAAGCGGATCGATATGCAGAAAAGGCTGACGGTGCGGGGATCTCTCGCTTGCTGATTATTACACTTATTGTCCGTTCACTCCTTTATGCTTTAGTCGCTTTTGTTACTGTTTATTTTGGTGAACATGCTGCTCAATGGATTGATGAGAACACGCCAAAAGTCTTATTAGAAGGATTAGGTATTGGGGCGAAAATGGTACCCGCAATTGGTTTTGCAATGCTTCTAAAAATTATGTGGTCAAAAGAAGTGGCCGGTGTGTTCTTTATTGGTTTCGTGATGACAACCTATCTCAAACTCCCAATTATGGCCGTCGCTATTTTAGGCGCATCAGCCGCCGCACTCTACTTCTTCTTTAGTGGTAACAATAAAAATTCAAGTCAGCAGAATGAGGATTTCGAAGATGGTATCTGATAACAGCACCGCATTGAAAACGCAGGATAAACCAGAAACAGGTTCTTTGATTGATGGCATTGATGAGTATCAAGATACTGCTGTCAGAAAAGTTATTACTAAAGGCATACTTTGGAAGTGTGCATTCCGTGGCTTATTTATGGAAGGTAACTTCAACTTTGAACGTATGCAAGGTGGTGGATTCGCTTTCTCAATTATTCCAGCATTGAAGAAAATTCACGGCAATAATAAACGCGATTATGCAACATCGTTGAAAAACCATCTGCAATTTTTTAATGCCAGTCCAAAGCTGTTTACCTTTTTATTAGGAACGGCGGTGGCAATGGAAGAGAACAAAGAAAAGCCATCGACTGTTAATGTGATGAAAGTGGCAGGAATGGGGCCGACTGGGGGCATTGGCGATGCTATCGACCATATGACCTTAATGCCTTTGACCTTAGCATTAGGTGCTTCTATTGCAATGGAAGGCTCGATTGCAGGACCTTTCGTTTTCTTCTTCTTGTATCAAATTGTGCATTTTTTAGTGTATTTCGGACTGATGTTTATGGGCTATCGCGCAGGTACTGCGGCAATGGTCAATATGAGCGATGCCACTGAAAAATTAGCGAAAGCGGCAAATATTATGGGGATCTTTGTTATTGGTGCGCTCTCGGCGACCTTTATCAAAGTGCAAACCACCGCCTCGCTGGAACTTGGCGGAAAAGTCGTTGAATTACAAACAGCCCTCTTCGACAAAATTATGCCGAATTTACTGCCACTGTGCTTAGTTTTCTTAATGTACAAAATGGTGAAAAGTACCGGTTTTTGGGGTAAGCCCCCGGTATTGATTTTTTCAACCCTAGCATTTGGCGTTATTGGGCATGTATTAGGATTCTTATAAAAAAGAGATGCCCTAATTGTCGACACTGTTAATCGAAATACATTATTAACTTGCTACAAACGGGTAGTAGAACTATCTGCTACTCGCAAGGAGTTACTCATGATAGGTCTTATTGTCTCAGGACATCTTAATTTTGCTACAGGTATGGCATCCGCTGTAAAGGCGATTGCTGGTGAGCAAGAAAATATCGCGTTTATTGATTTTATTGAGTCAATTTCTCCTGATGAGCTTGAACAAAAAATGCGTGAAGCGATTAACGCTATGTCATGCCAGCAATATCTGTTCTTAACAGATTTACCTGGTGGTACCCCTTGTAATCGCGCAATGGCAATCATGATGCAAAATCCCTCTGTTGAGGTGTTAGCTGGGGTTAATTTACCCATGATTGTTAATGCGGCATTTGAACGGGAAGGGTGTTCAACGACGGAATTGGTGCAAACGCTACGCGAAATTGGTCAAGACAGCATTCAAGATATTCGAGAGCAATTGGCACAAATAGATAGTCATGATGTTGAAGAAGAAGACGGCTTATGAATCAGCGATATGCCATTTTAGCAGATAGAACCTTTACACCTGAAGGTATCCGTTATCTCTGCTATGTCCATGTTAATGGTGAAAATATTGAATCAATCACCACACAAGCACCAACAGATTGCCCAGTTATTCGCTTAAAAGGAAAATCATTATTACCCGGTTTTGTGGATATCCATATTCATGGTCGTGAAGGGGCTGATGTGATGGATGCAACGCAACAAGGGCTACAAACTATAGCCGATGCGCTGGTTAAAACAGGGGGTGTGGCTTGGGTTGCAACGACTGTCACAGCACCGATGGAGGATATCCGTCATGCGCTATTACAAGTCCGTGAGTTTGTATCAAAACCTCAAGCAACAGGTGCGTTGTTACTCGGTAGCTTTTTAGAAGGCCCTTATTTTACAGAACGCCATCGTGGTTCACACCCTGTGAAATATCTCAAAGCGCCGACCATCTGTGAATTAGAAACATTACTCGACAGTGCTGGGGGATCGCTATTGCGTGTTGCTGTTGCACCTGAAGCTGAAGGTGCGATGAATGCGATTGATTGGTTGGTCAGCCGAGGAATTAAACCAAGTGTGGCACATACAGCAGCAACTTATGAACAAGCTTCACGAGCTTTTTCACACGGTGCTGATTGTGGTGTGCATCTGTATAACGGCATGACCGGGCTTCATCATCGTGAGCCGGGATGTTGTGGTGCAGTGTTATATCACAGTGTATTAGCTGAACTTATTGCTGATGGTATCCATGTTCACCCTGTAATGATGCAACTGGCATATCGCATGAAAGGATATCAACAGATTGCCCTAATTACAGATTGTATGCGAGCGGGAGGTTTAGCTGATGGTGATTACACATTAGGTGCTCAAACGGTCACCGTCACCAATGGACAGGCAAAAACTGCCGATGGGTCGCTAGCTGGTAGCACTTGCAGTCTTGATAGTGCGTTAAGAAACATGGTGCAACTTGCACATATTCCTGAGTGGGAAGCAGTTCAAATGGCATCGGCGATCCCCGCTGAGTATCTCGGCATAGGGGATAAATTGGGTTATATCAAAGCAGGTCAACAAGCCAGCTTTGCCGTGGTGGATGAGTGTTTTCATCTTACCGATACATTCATCAGAGGAAATCATATTTACTCTGTATCCGGGGATAATGCATAACCTTTTCGTTATGCTCCCATCAGTAAAAATGAGGTATTTATAATGGAAATTCGTCAGCCAATTCATAGTGAACATGCTAAAAGGCTTGATACAGAAGGACTTCGTAAAGAGTTCCTGATTGAGAACCTATTCTGTGAAGGGGAAATGAATCTCACTTATAGCCATATAGATCGGATTATTGTTGGGGGAGTTGTCCCAACAACTCAACCTTTAGCATTAATGGCGGGTAAAGCACTTGGTGTTGATTTCTTCTTAGAAAGACGTGAATTAGGTGCTATTAATATTGGTGGTGCGGGTAAAGTTATTATAGACGGTGAGGTATTTGAAATTGGCCCTCGTGAAGCCATTTATATTGGTATGGGAGCCAAATCTGTTGAATTCACCAGTGATTCTGTAGAGACACCGGCGCGTTTTTATATTAACTGTGCACCAGCACATCACACTTATCCTACTCGCAAAATTACTCAACAGCAGGCCTCACCTGAAAAGTTAGGTAATGCAGAAAATTGTAACGTTCGTACGATTTATAAGTTTTTACATCCTTCAGTGTTACCAACATGTCAATTATCCATGGGGATGACAGTGCTTGAGCCGGGTAGCTTGTGGAACACAATGCCATGTCATACTCATGAACGTCGTATGGAAGTATATCTTTATTTCGATATGAAAGATGACAATGTGGTTTTCCATTATATGGGAGAGCCAACTGAAACTCGTCATTTAGTGGTACGCAACGAACAAGCTGTCATTAGTCCTAGTTGGTCAATTCATTCTGGCGTAGGAAGCGCATCTTATACCTTTATTTGGGGAATGGTGGGTGAAAACCAGGTATTCCACGATATGGATCATGTTGCTATGAAAGATCTGAAATAACAGATAATTAATTACATTTTATTCTTTATTCCTACAAAAAAAAGTGTGGCAATTATTGCCACACTTCTAGAGGTTTTAATCATGAATTTATTTGATTTAACAGGCAAAGTTGCCATTGTTACTGGGTGTAATACAGGCTTAGGGCAAGGAATGGCAATAGGTTTAGCACAAGCCGGTGCGGATATTGTTGGCGTGGGTATTCAAGATGCTCCTGAAACGCGTCAAAAAGTCGAAGCGTTAGGCCGTCGTTTTCATTACATCACGCAAAATTTAATCCAACAAGATGGATTAGATGCTTTAGTGGATGAGGCTGTTAAGGTGATGGGACGTATTGATATTTTAGTGAATAATGCCGGTATTATTCGCCGTGAAGATCTTTTGCAATTTAGTGAAAAAGATTGGGATGATGTGATTAATATTAACCAAAAGACACTGTTTTTCTTATCGCAAAAAGTGGCTCGCCAGTTTGTCAAACAAGGCGAAGGTGGCAAGATAATCAACATCGCGTCAATGCTTTCTTATCAAGGAGGTATCCGAGTTCCTTCTTATACGGCAAGTAAATCCGCGGTAATGGGATTAACACGAGCATTAGCGACGGAATTATCACAATATAATATTAATGTAAATGCAATTGCTCCTGGCTATATGGCAACCGATAACACCGCTGCACTTCGTGCTGATGAAGCGCGTAATGCTGCTATTTTAGAGCGTATTCCTGCGGGGCGTTGGGGAACACCTGAAGATGTCGCAGGTCCTGCCATATTTTTAGCCTCTAAAGCTAGTGATTATATCAATGGATATACCATTGCGGTTGATGGTGGTTGGTTAGCTCGATAATCTTATGGAGAACTAGGATGGAACACGCTAATACAGAGGCTTTACAAAGAGATCTCGTGTTACAAAATATGAAACGGGTTTATCGTTATCAATCGGCTCATCAAGTTCGTAGTGTTCGTCGCCGTAGTGGTAAAACTCGTTTTATTAAAGATACAGATTGGGAACGCGGTGTTTTATGGACCTGTGTAAGTGCGGCATGGCAAGCGACACAAGATAAAGAGTACCTTAATGGTGTGTTAAATTACACCTTACATACTGGATTTAGAACAGGTCCTAATGCACGTTTTGCGGATGATCATGTTTGCGCTCAAGCTTATTTGGCGATAAGTCCTTTGTTTGAACAATCTGAAATTCTTGAACCGACGATTAAAGCGTTTGATATCATGCTAAATGATCCAAAACCAGGGCGTGAAGACTGGTGGTGGTGCGATGCACTTTTTATGGCACCTCCTGGTTTTGCTGCTTTGGCTGAAATTATTAGCGAACGACGTTATTTGGATTATATGCATACCGCTTATTGGGATGCTATTGAACATTTACGTGATGCTGAAACTGGACTTATTTTCCGCGATCACCGCTATATTCCTGATGGTCAGGGAAATGAAATGCGTGAAGCTAATGGTGAAAAAGTATTTTGGAGTCGCGGTATTGGTTGGGTTTTGGCTTCTATTCCTCGCATTCTTCAATATATGCCTGATGATTATCATGAGCGCGATCGTTATATAACACTGTTTAAACAATTAGCGCGTTCTATCCTAGATTACCAACATGAAGATGGTTTTTGGCGCACCAGTTTATTAGATCCTGATAATTTCCCTGCACCTGAAAGTTCAGCTACCGCGCTTTTTTGTTATGGACTTGCATGGGGAATAAATCAGGGTGAATTAAATAAAGAAGAATATTTTCCCGCATTACATAGAGCGTGGTCAGCATTACAATCCTGTATTCATGATAATGGCATGATTGGTTGGGTACAACTTCCGGCATTTAATCCGCGAGAGGTAAAATTTGAGCATAATATGGATTATGGCGCTGGAGCATACTTATTAGCGGGTAGTGAAGTATTAAAAATGACGTTAAATAATTAGCTCTTTATATTAATAATTGGTAATTTAATACCTATTCCTTTTAATTTGTTTCTAACTAATATATTGGCTAAAATAAAAGTCGACTTTTTCATTTCCTCTTGCGCTCCGATAAAAATGGAGGCAGAATCAAACTGTTTGG
>NZ_GG668576.1:1074307-1331443 GCF_000160755.1 Proteus mirabilis ATCC 29906 | reverse complement strand
ATTGATTTATAAATAAAAAGAGTCTCGATGTTTTATATCGAGACTCTTTAATTTAAAATTTACGACTTTTACTTAATTAAATAAACTGTTATTGGTATTGCTTGTATAGTCGTTGTTGTAATTAGCGTATTATTATTTTGATATCTAATATTAACACCTAATTGTGGTGTGGCTAATTTCCAAATCCCTTTTACAGTAACTGTACTACTTATTGGTTGAGGATCGGCTGTAAGCCATTGGCGAGAATAAACACTCACTTCAACCTGGTTACCCTTATTATCAATTTGGTCAGCTTCAATACCCTGATATAAATTTAAATCAGGATTAACAATACTTAGCGTTAATTGTTGTTTTTGTTTTTTTACCATTACCATAGTGGGGGAATCACTTGATAATAATAAAGCTTGAGATGAATTGACTTCGGTGGCATTAAAAAAAGCATATCCCTCTTCTTGCGTGATTTTATCTTTTACTGCATGAAGTTGATTATTATGCTGCAATACGGTGTATTCAGGCGCTTTATTATCTTGTGCTTCTATGGCTATTGCATATTCATAATTTGCATTTTTAGGGGCTTTACCGTGAGAGATAACGGCTGTTGCAAACAATTGTTCTGTTTGCTGTGAATTTCTGTCATCAACAGAGTATTGTTTTTGATAACTAAATTCTACCGTTTGCCCTTTAGCTAATTTATACAAGTTACCCGCCGGATCAATTAATGTATCGGCATTATTTAAGGTTAATTGAGTACCGAGTTGGTTCACTTTTTTACCATTAATTATAATTGATTGTAACTTAGGAACAGCAAACTGGAACAGTGTCGTTTCTGTTGTATGTTGTTTATCATTATTTTCAATACCAGAGCCTAATGCGATCACTCTATTATCAAATAAGAAATAGGATTTATTCGCTCTTAGACTTTGTTGTTGATATTTACTGTGACCATGTAATTTCATGGCAAACATACTGTTATTATTTAGTGTATTGGCACCAGAATAACGTTGTGTTGAAAGCAACATTTCTTCTATGCCTGCACTTGGCAATTGGCTTAGTTTTGCTTCTAGTTCATCATAAGGAAGGTGGATCGTAGTCGTTCCTGGATATCGATTCCAATCCCAACCTGCATGACTAAAACCAGATTTAGTTAAATCCGCAGGAATAATTTCAAGTTGCCCATATTGCAAGTAACGACCATAACGGTTGTTATTCTCATAACTTTCATTACCCACTAAATAACGACTAAAACCACGAGCGATAGCAAGCCAGCTTTGCTGTGGCGCTGTTATTGATGCTCTACGCTGGATTGCCATTGAAGCATAATTCATTGCCCATGCACCTACCGGTTCATTTTCTGCTTTAATACCTTCAAAGCTATCTTTGTTTGCTAATTTTGCATAAGCGGCTGCTAATGTAGTATCTAGCTCTTGTTTACCATCGGGCGTACCTGCAAGAGCCATCCATTTGAAGGGATCAATACTTATTTTATGTAACCCCGTAGGATGTCTGCCACTTAATACCAGAGGAATTTGTGTTTCTTTGGTATAGATACGCATTTTTAATAATACATCTTTTAAGCGTGCATGTGCTGGTGATGAAAGACGAAAAGGGGAATGAGTTAAGGCATAAACACTAGGCGCTAAGCCACCAAATGCATCTTTGGCATAAGCTGGATAATGTTGTGAATGGTGAAAAATAGAGCCATCAGATTTAAAGCCACCAGCGACACCTTTAGAACTAAGAATGGTTTTGTTTAGCCAACTTTGCAATTGTGCTAAGGCTTGTTGGCGCTGTTGATAATCTGGCAACATCAATAAACTTTTTATCATCCACTGTAATTGGGTATTGAGAATATCGACATTTGCATCAACGATTTCATTATCTTTTTCAAATATGCGCCCTGTTGCGTTATACCACATCATGGCTTGTTGTGTCGGTGCTAACAGATTATGTTTTGCTAGAATATGGCGACCAATAAACCATGCATCAAAAAGCTCTCTTGTTTGATAACCTACGTGAGTAATAATTTGGTAACCACTCCCCCGTGTGAAACCTTGTTCAAGAACGTAACGAGTGCCTAATAAATAGAGCGTTTCTAATTTTTTTCTATCGATTGCTGATAAGGAGTGACTACGCAAGTAAATCGCTGTTTGAAGAAGCGTTTTGCCTACATCTCTTAGCATGTTGGCATCAAGTAATGCTTTTTGGGTTTCTTCACTAAAGACCCCCTCGACTTTGATAAAATTCTGGCGATTAGGATGATCAAGGGCTTTTGCGGTTATTGAGCCATCAGCATGTTGTTCTAAGGCTAATTTTTTCCATAATGCTAAATTTTTGTCGATCATTTCAGCGGTGATTTTTTTATCACGACTGACACCTTGATAGTATTCAAAACGTTGATAAATAGATGCCACTTCAGGCTGATCATCACGAAACTCAGTCGCAAAATTTAATGTAGGATAATGCGCTGTGAACATTTGATCGTACATCAATAATGCACTCCAATTTTTACTCACCATTGTATTTACTGCATTATTAACATATGGAATTTGATAGTCAGGAATAGGCCAACGATTATCTAAAGGTACGCTCATAATTATTTGATCAAAAAAAAGCGTACCTGCTTGATCTGGTGCAGTAATGACTAATTTATCTAATTTGCCTGTTGCTGAGCCTTTCATATCACGAAAAGGAACTGCAATACCTCGCCAACCTGTGAAATTCAGTTCCGTTTTAAAACTTAATGCTACTTGATTATTTTGTTTAAATTGTAATGTAAGGGGCGTTGACTGTGGTTTTTCATTGTAAATCCACATCATAAAAGTGAGTGGTGTTGCTGTATTTTTATCATCTTGATAATTAACTTCATTATTAAGTGTTAATGTTGATTGGGGTTGATACTGCCATTTGAGTGACTGTACGCCATCTTTAGCATGCTCTTTACTTAGTGATAGCTGATGGTCATTTGAGGTGCTCAAGGTATTTGGCATTTCATCTTCAAAAAGATAAAGATCGCCAAAAGGTTCATGAGAAAGAGAAGGTAATGCTTGTGCGGGTAAGGATAAGCAGAAACTTAGTGTAATCGCATAAGCTAAAGAATTTTTTATTAGCATAATCAGATTTCCTGCAAAATAAAAAAGGAACGCGAATGCGCTCCTTTAAAGGTTTAATCAAGAGAGAGGAGAGAGTTTAATTTCTTGTGGAATGCCAAAGTAACTGGTGAAAATAAGTTCGGTATTATCCCCAGAAACGTTATATTTTACCTCACTGTCTTGAGCTGTGGGTTGCCATTTCCCTTTCACTGTCACATTAATGGTGACGGGGGTTGCCGCTTTTTGGCGAGTCATATTTAAATCAGGTGTTACAGCACTCACCGTCAGTATATTTCCTTCCTGATGTGTCATAACAATGGACGGCTTATCGACTTTTTTGATCCATTTATCGTCAATGACTGCTGGTTGATAAAATGCATAACCTGTTATTTGACTGAGTTTATCGTAAATAATATGTACATCTTTATCTTTACGAATAACTTGGTATAACCCATTGTTAGCACGGAATTTCTCGGCTAATTGCGCCATTTTTTCCGGTGTTGCATCTAAGAAAACCATGTACTCATAACTATGATCTTTGGGTTGAATACCGTGGTCGATCCATGCGGAGCTAAAATTTCCTTGCGTGGGTTGACGATTTTTATTTTCAGCCGAAGTCTGGTGTTGGCGGCTGACATTCACTTTTTCTGCTTGAGTAATTAAATAACCGTTACCATTACTATCGATTATCCAATCTCCTTGTTTTAGCGTAGTTTGATAAGGAAAACCTTCTATTTTTTGGCCATTAATCCAAATAGTGTTTAACTCAGGCGTAATAGCATGTTGGAATAACGTTGTTTCCACAGGGTGATCTTTATCGCTGCTATTAATATTGCTACCGACAAAAATTAAATGGTTATCCGCCGCTAAGACGGTTTTTTTAGCGGTAAAGTTAGCATCAAAACGCGCAAGATTAGCGGGATAAAGAAGATCAAACGCCATCATGCCATATTTTCCTTCAAGGGCTGATGTGCCGCTAAATCCTCGCTCACCTCGTTGCATCAAGGTGTGTGGGTTAGGGCTATCAAGTTCTTTAAGCGGAAGATGAATGGTTGTGGCGCCAGGCATTCTATTCCAATCCCAGCCTTCTTGCTGATAGCCTTGTGAAAGTTGAGAGCCATTGCGAACGATTTGAGCAACACCATGACTTTGATAACGGCCATAACGGTTATCTTTATTGTAAATTTCAGATGACCATACATTGGTATTATAGGCTTTTAATGTCACCATTTTGTCTTGCCAACGGTGAATACCAAAGGCACCACCGTTAAAGGCATAGAACCCTTGAGGAAGGGACGCTGGCGTTATCTCTTCACCAAAAATAGTGGGAGATTCATTTCGCGATTTACCACTAATTGCTAAATAAATAGATGCTAACTGTTTATCTGGCGCTGGTTGGGCAGACATCGCGAGCCAATAGTAACCTTGTGCTATAGATTGTAGGGAAGGTGAGTTAAAGGGGTGTCTTCCCGCTAAAGGTAAGCCAACTTCAGGATTACTATAGATCCATGCTGAAATCATTGCCTTTTTTAGGTTATTCCAGCCACTTTCACCTACAGCAAAAGGTGTTTCTCGTAATAAATAAATCAGCTGTGAGGCATTTTTAAATGCTGGGAAAGAGTAGCCGGGATAATTACCTTCATGTCGCCATGCCGTACCATCAGGACGCAAACCGTCTTTACTCCCCGGTGGTACTTGAGTTAAGGCACCAGTGATATAATGATTAAAAGAATTGACTAAGTTAATACGTTTTTGATCATCGGGTTCAAGTAATAATAGCGCTAAATGTTGACGAGATAAGGTATTAAAATAGTCTAAATCAGAGCTATTTGCGCCAACTTTCATATCAAAACTACTTTTAAATTCTCGTGAATACCAAAGTAGAGAATCATAGACTTCTGTCTGTAGATTAGCTTCTTTTAGTGCATCAGCCATTAATAATGTAGAGATATACCACCAACGTGAACTATATCCCCAGTGGTGAGTGGTTACTAGGGCACTACCTTTGACAAATCCTTGATCTAATAGATGCTTGGTCATCAAGAGGTACATCTGTTTTAGCTGTTCTTTTTGTGTTGGATCTTTTTCGAGCACATAAGCACGGCTAATATTAAACATTAATGTGGTGTAGTTACCAAGAATGACGTAATTATCAAAAAGTTGCTTGTCTTGAGAATTAAGCTGTTCTGGCTGATAGATGATAGTTTGTTTATCGGTGATAAGATGTCGACCTTGCATTCCTCCATCCGAAAGAGGGCGAATATTCAGTGCCTCAAAATCCGTTTTTAGCTTGCTGATATTCTCTTCTAAAGCAAGATTCGTCTCTTTTTCACCACCAACAAATTCATTGATAAGACGTTGGCGAATAAGATCTATCGCAGCTAAATTTTCTGGTGTTACAGGTAATTGAGGTTGTACAGTGTGAAATTCAATTTCCGGCTCTGATAATCGTGTTTTTATTTGATAATCAGACCATTGATAACGGGCGTCATCAATAGAAAACATAATACGGTCGATATAGATTTCACCCTGACTGATATTAGAAGGGGCTTTAAAACGAATGCTGTCGACATTTGCACCTAAAGAGCGACCAATACTATCTTGAGTACCATCGGATGATGTATTTGTTGCATTTAAAGTCATCTCGCGATTTTCAAGATCGTTATTTAAAGAGATACCAATAGCACGCCAGCCAGTGAAATTTAGTTTTACTTTAAAGCCAGCTTGGGCTTCGCTGGTGGCATTGAGCTTTTCCCCTAAATCAACAGTGAGATAACCATCAATAGGTTTTTCGTTGTAAAGCCAAAATGATAAAACAGGTGTAGAAGCGCGTCCCCATGCTTTAGAGGCTTCTTTATCTGTGGGAACTATAAGCTTTTTATGTAAAGTAAAACTACTACCACCTTTCCATTGCCATAAAAGGGATTGGTTTCCCATAATGCTACGTTTATCAGATAAAGTTAGTGTTGAATTTTTATCTGATGAAAAATCAGCTAATGGATCACTTTGTGCAAAATGATAGATTTCTGATTGCATAAGATGATTGGGATCAAATGCAGGATTGCTGGTGGCAGCAATAACATGATAGGGGGTTGATAATAACCCCAATGTCATTGCAAGCGCAGTAAAACGAAATATCGGCATTATATTTTCTCCTTAGAAACGCTGGCTAACAGTAAAGCCGATACGCCCTTCATTGAATTTGTCATAACGCTGATATCCCATTGTTGTACCTAAATTTAACGATTGGGTAATATCAAGGTTTGCACCTAATTCAGCACTAATGATGTCACCACCAACGGTATTTCCTTTAATATCGAAGGTGCTTCCTCCAGTATTAAAATAGGTAAGGCTGTGGCGTTGATTAATATCGTTATTACCTGCAATATCTTTGATATAACGAAGGTTAAGAGAAGGGGTTAATTTGCCATAAGAGGTTTGGTAGTCATTCCATAAAGCAACAGAGCCACCTAATTGATTAACTGCGTAGCGTTGGCCATAAGTACGCATAGATAATGTAGAGCCTGTTTCTTCCCAAGAATCAATATTGAGCCATTGATATTGGTAAGTTAGCATCGGTTTAATATGGATAAAATCAAAATCCAAATAGGTGCCAGCGTTAATCTGATAGCCTAATTGCACACCAGAGTAGTCACCTTTTGCTTTGGTATTTCCTTGCCATCCCGTATTACCACCGATATCCCTCTCACTATCGACAGTGTAATAACCAATATTTAAATTACCGTTTAAGAATAATGTATCACTATACCAACCGGCATAAGACATAAATTCAAAATGGCTAATTTCTTTGCTTGCATTACGTTGTTTAGCATCGGCTTTAGCGTAGTTATATGCTAAAGAAACGCCAATTAGCGCATCTTGATTTATTTCATAATCAGTACCGATTTGAATACCAGTGCGATAAGTATTGTAGCCGTTAATTCCACCTTGTTGACTTTGCGTACCATAACCGTACAGAATATTTGCCCAGCTATTCCAACCTATTTCTCTTTCTTCAATGGGGAGCTGATTATCATAGCGTAAGTAGCGATGAGCAATATTGTTGCGCATATCTTCAACCATGATTAATCCTGCTTGAATATCACTACCGTCAGCAATGGGCGCCAGATCATTTGATAGTGCAGCAATATTATTATCATTATTACCAGCGGCGACTAATAAACTTAATGCTTCATCTGAAATCTGGCTACGTGTATTATTAAATTCATTTAATACTGTTGGAATAATAAATTTAGCTGCTGCTAATCCATTCTCTGTGACATTGCCACGTTCAGCAGCGCTAATAAAATTATCCCCCCCTTCGTAGCTAATACCATAACGCGCAATTAATTGATTACCACTGACACCACCGCTAATATTTGGTGGTGTCGTTTCTAACCATGAATCTGTTTTTTCTAATAAAGGTGAAATATCTGGCGCTATGGCATTTGCATCAGTCACTGTAATGCCCGCTTCATCTTTAATTGCCGAGTCTAAAGCAATTAATACAATATCTTTATTAATGATGTTATCAACACTGGTGCCTTTAAAATCAAGTTTTGCTTGGCTACCTTTTTTAAAGGTGACATCGCCGGTAACATGTAAGATAGTTTCATCAGTATTGGTATTATCATCAAGGCGGAAAATAAGCTGGCTATTTTCCTTATTCATGAAGTTACCTTCCCATTGAATGGTTTTATCTTTACCTTGGATAGTTAAATTGCCATGGTTTTCAATTAAAGGAACACCGGTAATTTTATAGCCGTCAAATAATGCATTTTGTGCTCCTCCCTGATAAGCAAAATTGATTTTGGTATCCACATGATTATTCCCTAAAATATCACCGTGGATCTCGCCATTAACATCACTTCTAAAGCCTGTTTTTAAAGTGCTAAAATCAATCGCTGCGGTTTTTCCTCTGATAATAGCGCCATCTCGGATATAAACACCTGTTCCTCGTTTAGGAAAGTTACCTTCAACTAATATTGCTGTACCATTTTCACTAGTAACGTTAGCGCCATTTAAATTAATATTACTACTAAAAGTAGCTCCCTGATTTATTTTAATTGCATTTGCTCCATTACCAGTAACAGTAATATTTTTTGTAATTGCTTGAGCTTTATATTCTGTTGATGAGCCATTAAATACTACACCGTCACCTTGTGATACATTAACATCTTTATTTATTTGCGCTGTATCGCCATTATTAATGTTTACGGTTTCACAAATGGTTAAAGTACTATCGCAATCAGCCGCTACGGCTGAGCCATATATAGCTGAAAGGACAGCAGCACTTAAAAATAACAAATTTTTATTTTTCATGAGATATAACCTTATGACTATTATATGGTTTTAATTATTAGAAAGTTGCTCTTACCGATACTTTAAAATAATCTTGAGTTGACTTGCTGCCGTTATTTTTATTCTCAACACGCTCATTATAATATTCTGTCATAACACGCCATTGAGGAGATATTTGGTAAGCCATTTGTAAGGTATAACGAGTCATATCTTTATCGATATATTCACCTTTATTTGTTCTGTCTTCTATTTTTCCAAAAATAGACTTACGCATTGAGGGAGAAATAATAACACCGATAGGTGTCGTCCAGTTTACATACATACGTAATTGCTGGTTGTGATTTGTTTCTTTTGTATCATACTCTTCATGTCTTATTGCTTGTTTTCCACCATCAAAATAAGCCACTGTTGTATTGAGATTCGGGGTGATAAAGTAGCGAATACCGGGTTCAATTTCCCAACCTAAATAATCCGTATTAGTGACGCCATTACTTCGTTTGTCCTCTTTTTTTTGTAATCCAAACAAAACACTACCGGTTAAAACCCAGTCTTTATTAATAGGAAATTGATAATTTGTTTTTGATTCATAAAAGTCGATAGTTAAACGGCTACCATTATCATAGTTAGTTAAATCTTGACGTATTTTTAATCCTGGTTGTATCCAACCATTATTTAATTTAAAACGATAACTACCTTGTAAATCATAACGCTGATAACGATTTTTATTGTCATGTTCACGCTGACGAAAACCGACGTCAAAATACCAGTTCGATTTGTCTGGATTAATATTAAAATCAACACGATAACCAGAATAGTTATTCGATGTATCATAATCAGCAGATTCCCACGAGAACATCGCATTAACTGTTGCTGCGTGAGAATGAAAAGAAGTTAAAGCTAAGCCAAAAAGAGGTAAGAAAAGCACAATACGAAGTTTGTTCATGGTCTATATCCAATTCTTTATTCGCTTTTATTTATATCTATTTTTAGATGTAGGACGTCTTCCTTTTATTTTATTAAAAGGATTTTTATATTAGCGAATTAGGTTTATATATAGCGCCATAAGGTTATGGCGCAGATGTTTTTATTATTTTTCTTCACATATTGATATTTTTTTATTTAATTTATTCGTTGTCGCTGTAATAAACTCAGTCGCTCTCCAAGAATCTCCTGTTTTTTCTAACCAAGGGGTTAATTCTTCTTTAATTAATTTATCAATTAAAGGCATATTATCTTTGGCAATATTTTTCATTTGATATGGATCGTTCACATTGTCATATAAAGTATATTTTAATGGTTGCCCATCTTGCCTATCTATCACCAAAGTATGAGTTTTTGTTCTTACACCTCGTTTACCGAATGAAGGTTCACCATAAGGAATAAAAAGATAAAGCTGAGAGTTTGCTGTGTCGCCTTTGCCTGTGATGACTCTATCTGCAAGATCTGTGCCTTCTACTGAATCAGGGATCCATTCTGATAAACCAAGTAACCCTAAAATAGTTGGGTAAATATCAGGTGCTGACATTAATGCATCATCAAAACCTGGTTTGATTTTACCCGGTAAGCGAAACATCATAGGGACACGCATCGATTCTTCATACGGATTATTTTTTGTTGCTTGTCCATTTGATCCTAAGCAACTGCCATGATCAGAGAAGAAAACGACGAGAGTATTATCTGCAAGGCCCTGTTTTTCTAATTCATCGACAATGCGACCAAATTGCTCATCAACACCGTTGACCATTGCCATATATTCTTTGAAATATTGAGGCCCATAACCTTCTTGATATTCACTGTCCCACTGTACATTAGGGCGTGTATTTAACTCTTTTGATGTCTTACCTTGATAAGCATCGAGGTATTTTTTCGGTACTTGATCATAAGGAGAGTGAGGTGGGTTCATTGAAACCACTAATGCAAATGGTTTTGAATTATCTCTAAATTGATTATTTTCATTTTTGAGGAACTTGATTGCCATATCGGCTTCATGTTCAGGCCCCCATTGATCGATATAAATCGGTTTATCACGAGGTGTATCGTTTGCCCAATACATCGGTTTCAAGTGTAAGTCATAAGTACCATAAGAATACCAAAAATCAAAACCATGACGCCTATCTGGAGCAGCCCATTCATTCCAATAACGACCTTCCATTGGATTATTGTAACTTTCAATAAAAGGCTCATAGGGAGCATCAAGGTGCCATTTGCCAATATACCCAGTGCTATAATCTAAGGATTTAAGTACGTCAGACCAGCATTTTGCGTAAGGAGACAAGTCAATACCTACTTTTCCACCGTAATCATGGGCATTACCTGTGATACCATTACGCACAGGGTACTGACCTGTCATAAACATGCCTCGAAAAGGGGAGCATAGAGGGTAATTTGATGCCATTTGTGTCATTACTTTGGCTTGTTTGGCAAATTTATTAAGATTTGGTGTAATCGATGGATCTTCCCCCATAAACTGTAGAGCATGGGCTCGCATTTCATCAGGAAAAACAATTAATAAGTTAGGTGCATTTTCTGGTCGAGTGCGTTTGCTTGCTGTAAAGTCACCTGAAGTAGCAAGAGCAGGTGTAGAAACAGAGATTGCAGCCCCACTGGCGGCAAGACCTTTGATAAAAGTTCTACGGGAAACAGTCATTGCTTCCTCCTATTTTACGTTTGCTTTCGAATTGGTGGTATTTATCTTATTTATACTTTTATGTAAGATCAAAAAGTAAGTTAACGAAAGATCTAGAATTGAAGGAGAGATCACAGAATGGTGTCAAATTGTAAGCAATTTGATAGAGAAAAGTCGGATTCAAATATTGTTAATAATTATGAGTTAATTTATGAAATATTAATAACTGATTGATTTTTAATTAATTTTATATATAAATTGATTTTTGTTATAAATAATACTCATTATCACTGTTCTATATCGTAACTCATTGAAGAATACATATGCGTACTTTTTCTTTCATTTGTTTTCATTATCCACTAATTACCCACCATGCTTTTCCTTGAAATTGAAAATTTTCAACAATATTCATACCTAATTTTTGATGTGCTTTTAGCGAGCGGATGTTTTCACTATTAATAAATGCAATCGGGCGACCACCTTGTAACGCACCAATATATTGGTAAAGCTCGGTTAATAGCGATTTTCCGCGGTATGATTTATCAATACATACAGGACCGTAAAACCAATTATTGTATGTAAGGCTAGGAAAACGTCGATTAATTTCTTGAGCAATAGGTGGAAGAGAAAAAGAACTGACCGGAAAGCTGAAAACAACCGCTATAATCTGTTCTTGGTCAGTTGCGACTATGGCATTGGTACTACTTTGGTACATAGCTTCAACTTTATCGTGTGGATAATCACCATATAATCCACCTTGCTGTGACTGTGAGTTTTCTTGTAGTAATGAAGTCACTGCTTTGATATCAGCGAAGGTCATTTTTCGTAATGGATAACTCATGTTGTGTCTCTTTTAGTCATGGAGAATTATGTCATTATAGGAAAAATGTCACTATCACAAAAGGGAATAAAAACAGAAGATAAGCTTATCTTTTTAATAAGTGTTATGCATTTATTTTATTTAGAAAAATATTGTTAAGCAGCAATAAGGATACTACTGCTTAAATAATAAAAAACTTTCTTATTAAGAGGTGAGGTTAATTAATAAGATCACCAGCCATAAGCTAATCCGCCGCCAAAAATAAGCTCTTGTTCACTATTAATTGATGAGTTAAATCGAAATGCTATATCATTATTTGGCTGATATTGGATACCTCCAGCAAGTGCTATGCCAGTACGATAATTACTAATACCGAGGCCACCACTAAAAGTATGATGAGTAAGATAAGGAATATTGCTCATGGCAATTGAGGAAGCAATACCTGCATAGACTTTTTTTTCTAATGAAATAACTTTTTTATCAAGTGCTTCAATTGCATCGGTAATTGATGCTTGGCGTCTTCGATAATAATCATCAAACTCATGAATGGTTTTTTTGATGGTGTTTAAGTTATTATTAGTTTGATTTCTAAAAACATTTATTTGGCTATCAGTTAACCTTTTATTTTTACTAAGTAGTGCTTTTGTTTGTGCCAGATTGACTGCATCAGTATTATTTTTACCTTCACTGACATTGGTGAGTCGTGCTGTTTGTTTCTCTTCACTATTACCAAATGAAACCGTATTTTCCTCATTGGCTAATGCACCATAACCAATAGCAACCGAACGAGTATTGGTGGCTTGGCTATTGATACCTATAGCAGTGGCACCGCTGCCGGATGCTTGACTATTGTCACCGAGTGAAAAACGGGCAAGATTATCATGGTTGGGAGTTAGTGAATTATCTATATTTGATGTTGGTAAGGTATTAGCGTAAGAGAGAGTAGGGAATAAAAAAGACACTAAAAATATTTTTTTTAATAGCATGTTATTCGTCCTGTAATGGATAACAGAGTTGCCAATAAATGCTAAATGATTCTTTTTCTCATCACAATCTAGAATAAATGAAATCACTCTTAAAATTAATTTTGTTTAATATAGCATGCTATTTAATTTATTTTTATTAATTATTATTTATTCTATTTTTAATAAAACCGCACCTTATATAAGATGCAGTTTTAAATAATATGTTAATGGCTCTTTTTTCTAAAAGCGAATGCAACTGAAAGTGCTTGTAGTAAACATAATGTTGAGGTTTGAGAACGAAACATTTTTATTTGTGCTTCTTTTACAGTTAAACAAACATCACTTAGACTTGCTAATGGGCTTATGGGGCTATCTGTTACAATAATTTGTTTAGCCTCTTTATAAGCAGCAATCTCACACATTTTTTGCATTTCTTCTGAATAAGGGTGGAAATGGATGCCAAACAGCACATCTCTATGTGTAATATTCCTAAGTTGTTCTTTATACATTCCCCCTAGGCAATTAACAAAGACGGTTTCACAAGGGATATGAGAAAGCGCGTGAAAAAAATAGCTCGCAGCACTAAAAGAATGGTGAAAACCACCTATATAGATAGTTTCTGCATACTCAAGTAGTTGTATAGTTTTATTTAACATATCCTTATGGGTTTGATGAGCTAACTGTTGCAAAGCGTGGCTATTGGCTTGTGCAAACTCTTGCAGAATATAATCTGGCTCATTTAAGTTTGGTGGTTCCTTTTTGTATTGCTGCTTATAGGTTAATTTTTCATTATCCATTTCACCCATTAAATGACGTTGAAATAAAAGTTTCATTTCATTAAATCCTTTGAAATGAAATGCATTGGCAAAACGGATTAATGTTGATGGAGGAACATTTGCTTTATCTGCAAGGATCGCGATTGTATCAAATGCTACACTGTTTTTATTATCCAAAAGATAATGTGCAACCTGCTGTAGCCTTTTACTTAATCCATTATAGCGGGAGCGAACTTGTTCCTGTAGTTCATTCAGATTTGTTGCAGTAGACATAGTGCCCTCAATAAAAATACGGCTACAATTGTAGTGTTTTTTCAAGTCAAATTGAATGTTTTTAGTTAATAACTATTAAAATGAAATCATGAGTTAATTTTAATTAAATAAATAACCTAAAGGTAATTATTCAATGTTAAAATCTCTATTCGTGTTAAAAGTAAGATGGTTTATTATCATAATGTGAAACTATTTTTTTGAGTTTAACTTTGGGTGAAATAATTATTTCAAGTCTAAAGTAAAACCCATTATATTATTTTAAGTCTTATGGTGGGCTATTTTTTATTTGTGATTGTGTTTTTTAATTCATTTTAAATTTAATTTATTACCATATTTTAAGTTGTTTTGTTGGTGTTTATTACTAATTTAAAATAGATTAGTGTTTTTGTGCGCAATGGCTAATATTTATAATAGGTTACTTGCCTTATTAGATAATAATAGTAATTTATTGCTATCTTTATTTTAAATTATTTTGAAGGCTTAGATTGTTGTATGGATAGTGAGGATGTTTGGTTTTATTTCTTGATGTGTTATTTTCATGAACACTATTCTGAACTTATTTCAGTTATTTTTATTATTAGCTTTATTGGAATTATTTGGGGTATTATTCATGAAATGCGCTGGCTATCTGTTTTTTTTACACTACCGCTGTTAATTTTTGTGGTTGGACTCATTTTTTCTAATTCTTGAGTTTAGGCGATGTTAAGTAAATCATATATAGCTTTGTAAATTTTTTCGATATTAAAATTAACTGACTCGCCTATTTATTCTCATTTCATTTCGCTACTTTTCTTTTATCGTAACAATATTAATACAGTAATAATATTAAGTTAATTTTTTGTTACACCTTCGACTTTACTGTTACATAAATCGCCTATATACTGTTTTTTGTATATATTATAATCAATAATTATATTGATAAATTAATCAATAAGGCAACTAATAAGCGATAATGACTCATTGATTATTATTGAAAAAGATAAACAAATAATTTGTTGAATTTTAGACTAACATTTTATATTTAATCTACTAATATAGTTAACGGCTTGTTAATAAAATATCGATTGAGGATCATTATGCAGTGGCGGAATACATCTACTCGCTATGGGCACTTGTCGCTTCTTTTACATTGGGGGACAGCATTAACCGTCTATGGCATGTTTGCCCTAGGATTGTGGATGGTAAATTTAGGCTATTACGATAGCTGGTATCATTCAGCCCCTGAAATACATAAAAGTATAGGGATAATTCTATTTATTGTTCTTCTTTTCCGAGCAATTTGGCGTTGGATTTCTCCTCCACCAACAGCATTATCCAGCTATAGTCGACTTACTCGCATTAGTGCCCATGTGGCTCATATGCTGTTATATCTAATTTTATTTGCCATCATTATAAGTGGCTATTTAATTTCTACTGCTGATGGTCAGCCAATATCTGTATTCGATTGGTTCTCAGTACCTGCTGTTTTCACAGGGGAAGGGGAACAAGCTGATTTAGCCGGTGATGTACATCTTTATTTAGCCTGGGCGGTTGTTGTGTTATCGCTATTACATGCCGCGGGTGCATTAAAACATCACTTTATAGATAAAGATATTACATTGAAACGTATGCTTGGCATAAAAACACAATAATTAAATTTATATTACCCTGTTAATAACAATATTATGGAGAGAACAATGTTTAAGAAGGCGTTATTGAGTTTAACTGCAGGTGCATTATTATTTAATGCTAGTTCAGCATTAGCGGCTGATTATCAAATTGATAAACAAGGGCAACATGCTTTTGTGCAATTTCGTATCCAACACTTAGGTTATAGCTGGTTATACGGCACATTTAAAGATTTTGATGGAAGCTTCACTTACGATAAAGAAGATCCTTCAAAAGATAAAGTCGATGTTGTGATTAAAACGGGTAGTTTAGATACTAATCACGCTGAACGTGACAAACACTTACGTAGTGCTGATTTTTTTAACGTCAGTAAATATCCTGAAGCTAAGTTTGTCTCAACCAAAGTGACTCGTGATGGTGAAAATTATACGGTGACGGGTGATTTAACACTTAATGGCGTTACAAAACCAATTTCACTAAATGCAAAATTAATTGGTGAAGGTACTGATCCGTGGAAAGGGTATCGCGCTGGTTTTGAAGCAACAGGTAAAGTTAATCTGAAAGAGTTTAACTTTAAATCAGATTTAGGACCAAAATCGCAAGAAGCAGAATTAATCATCTCTGTTGAAGGTGTGAAAAAAAATTAAACGTAGCGAATATTGGTAAGCAATAATTTGCGATATCACCTAATAGATTAAAAACTGATGCTTTTAGCATCAGTTTTTTTTTACTTAAGATACGTAACTTGTCTTATACTTACTTAAGAAAATTTCTGTAAGATAGATAAATCGTTATTAATTATTAGAGAGTTTATTTTTTATAAGTGATAAGAAAGTGGTCAAAATGAGGAAAATAAGATTAAGCTTATCTAATAATTTAAAGGTGAAAAATTATGCTAAAAAAATTACGACATACTTTATTAAGTACATTAATTATTTCAGGTACCTTTTTAAGTAGTATAACTACGGCGCAAGCTTGTACCCGAGTTGTTTATTTAGGTGAAAATAACCAAATAATTACCGCTCGTTCTATGGACTGGAAATACGAAATTGGTACTAATTTATGGATATTCCCTCAAGGAATGCAACGTTCTGGTGAGGCTGGTGATAATTCAGTTCAATGGCAATCAAAATATGGTAGTGTGATTGCATCAGGTTATGATATTTCTACTACTGATGGTATTAATGAAAAAGGATTAGTGGCTAATTTATTATGGCTTGCTGAATCAGATTACCCAAGTTATTCCAAAGATAAGCCTGCAATGGCTATTTCTGCATGGGCACAATATGTATTAGATAATTTTGCTACTGTTGAAGAGGCGGTAACTGCTTTAAAAGATGAGCCTTTTATTGTCTTAACAGACAAAGTACCCGGACAGGATAGAGTCGCAACGTTACATTTATCATTGTCTGACAGTTCTGGTGATAGCGCAATTATTGAATATATTGATGGTAAACAGGTGATCCACCATAGCCGAAAATATCAAGTGATGACTAACTCCCCTATATTTTCTGAACAGTTAGCATTAAATAGCTATTGGCAGCAGATTGGTGGTACGGTAATGTTACCGGGTACTAATAGAGCATCGGATCGTTTTGCAAGAGCCTCTTTTTATATTAATGCTATTCCTAAATCGCAATCGAGCAAAAAATCACTTGCCAGTGTATTTGGGGTGATCCGCAATGTTTCGGTGCCTTATGGATTAAGTACCGTAGAATCTCCAGAAATATCATCGACTCGTTGGAGAACTGTCGCTGATCATAAAAATCAGCTCTACTTTTTTGAATCTGCATTATCACCAAATACTTTTTGGGTTGATTTGAAACAAATTGATTTTTCAAAAGAAACAGGAAAAGTGATGATGTTAGCGTTAGGCCAAGAGCAGTCAACGATTTATTCAGGAGATGCAAGCTCTCAGTTTAAGCCAGCGAAACCTTTTAAATTTAAAGGGTTAGAAAATATACCAATACAAAATTAATAGAAATTAGATAAAAATGAAGTTATCGGCAGTCGTTAATTTTATGGAGACATCGTCTTTTAGCAGAAAGATGATGTCTTTCTTATTGATCTTGAATAGTCTTTTTATTATTTACTCGATATTACTTTCTCGTGGTGTTTATCTTGATTGGGAAATACACGGTTTTGCTGACTGGCTAAAATCGTTAGGTATATTGAAATTACTTGATATTCCTAAAGTGATGTTAGCGAGTGCACTTATTTTGCTCTCTTTCTTTATGTATATGGGGGCGCGGATTGCGTGGTGCGTTTCATTAATATTATTAGTGACGATCGTTTTTTTAGATGTCGCGGTTTATCACCAAGCTGGTACTCAAGCCTATACTTCATTAGCATTAGCCATTGTATTGGTTATCAGCCGGCGTGCTTTTCCTCATCATAGCTTAACCAGTGCCGGTTTTGTTGCTTTTATCTGTACGATTTCGCTACTGAGTTTCTCTATGTTAGGCAGCCTCTATATTGGTGATGAATTTAAACCACATATCACAACGTTAATGGATGCTTTCTACTTTTCCATTGTCTGTATGACAACACTTGGTTTTGGCGATATCGTTCCTATCTCAAGTAATGCGAGAATGTTTACCCTAACAGTGGTTATTTTGGGGATCACTGTTTTTACGACTTCTATTGTTTATGTGATGGGATTTTTGGCTCGTGGTACTCGCGATATTGTGAAGAAAAGGATCGCTAAAATGCATGATCATTTTATTATTATTGGCTCTTCAATGTTGGCAGCACAATTAGAGAAAGGGCTTAGAGAGCAAGGTAAACCGGTTATTGCGATTTGTTCGGATAAAAAGCAAGCCATGTATGATAAAGAAGCCAATATTATTGAAGGTGATCCAACCAATGTAAAAACATTACAAACGGCAAATATTCGCCAAGCGAGTTGGGTGGCGACGTTATCTGAAAGTGATGCGGAAAATACCTTTATTTTATTAACTATTCAAGAGTGTCCAGACCTTCAAGCGAAATTAATCACTATCATTAATAAAGATGAGAATAGAGAAAAAATAAGTCGATTACGTCCAGATATGCTGTTGTCTTTAGCTTCGTTAGGCAAAGAAATTATGATGAAAGTCCTTTGTGGTGAATCTATTAATTCGTCTGATGTTACTGATTTATTAATCAATAAATATTTAAAATAATGTATGTCAAAAATCACCCTTTACCTAAGAGAGTGATTGCAATAAGATGTATTTAAAATGCATCTTAATAGAGGTTGAATTATGGAACTTGTTACGTATAAAACGCTACCTGAATGGCACTTAACAGCGATCCCTTTAGCATTATTAGAGCGTCATAACACAAAAGAAGGCACTTATGCGCAAATGCGGATATTACAAGGGAGTATGACATTTGTGCTATTTAAGGATGATGGAGAACAAGTGTTCTTAGAGTGTGATAGCGAAAATCAGCCTCCGCTTATTCAACCTCAGCAATGGCATAAAATCGATAAAGCGAGTGATGATGTACTTTGCCAGCTCTCTTTTTTATGCACTCCCGAAGATAAATTTTTTAAAGAAAATGATTTGTCATTACCTCATTCGGAAGTGCGTTATATGGCAACATTGACTACCCCATGTAAAGTGCTTGATTTAGGCGCAGGGCGTGGTCGTAATAGCTTCTATTTAGCATTACAAGGTTATGATGTGACCGCATTAGATATTAATGCCGCTCATATTGATGCGATTGAAGCCGTCAAAGCTAAAACCGGTTTAGCGATCAAAAGCGGCTTATATGATATAAATGAAGCAGCATTAAATGAGAAATACGATATTATTATTTCTACTGTGGTTTTGATGTTTTGCCAGCGTCAACGTATCGCAGATATTATTAAAAATATGCAGGAGTGTACAAATCCAGAGGGGATTAATGTCATTGTTTGTCCTGTTGAAACAGCAAATAGTGGATCTGCTGAAGTTCCTTTCAAAACCTTCTTGCGCCAAGGTGAGTTAGCGGATTATTACCAAGGCTGGGATATTATTAAATATAATGAAAATCCAGGGCATCTACATAAAACTGATGCTAATGGTAATCGTATTCAACTTAATTTTGCGACATTAATTGCGCGTAAAAAATAATAAATAGATGGTGAGAAAAATACCCTCGTTAGATCACAGCGAGGGTATTTTAGTATTTGAAAACTATAGGGGCTCTTTGGGAGCCTCTGTTTTTTCTTTGGCTTCTGAGCGTTGTAGTATTCTTTCGAGTAGAACCGTATAAATAGGTCGCCCGCCTAATAATTGCGCCAGCATGGTTGCGCCAAGACAGGTAATTATCATTGGCAAAATAAGTTGATAGTTATCGGTCATTTCTAGAACTAACACAATCCCAGTTAGTGGTGCTCTCACCGTTGCGGCAAATAAAGCACCCATTCCAGCAATAGCAAAAGTGCCAATTTGAATTTGATAATCAGGGAAAAGATAGGTTGCCATTAATCCAAAAGCGCTACCAAAGAGTGTGCCTAAGGCTAATGTGGGGGCAAAAATTCCTCCTGGTGCACCGGAGGAGAAGCTGATAATGGTGGTGATGGTACGTAACACAAAAAATATTAGCAGTGCAGTTAACGAATATCCTCCGGCACTTAATGCAGGAATAATACTAAAACCGCCTCCGGTTATTTCAGGAATAATCAACGCAAGTAAACCACATGCACCACCAATCACGCCACCGGCTAAAACAAAACGTGAGGTTTTATCTTGATAAAAATGTTGGAATTGTGTTTGAACATAAAACAGTAATTTACTAAAAATAACCCCAACAACACCAAATAACATTCCTAACACTAAATAGAGCCACAGTGTATTCATCGGCGCTGAAGAAAATTTACCTATCTGTATGACGCCTCCTTCACCATTAATTAGGCGAAATACAATACAAGACATGATCACGCCAATGAAGACGGATTTAATAGAGATAAGATTATATTTAAATTGTGGTCTCATCTCTTCAATAATAAATAGAATGCCTGCCAAGGGAGCATTAAAGGCAGCCGTTAAACCGGCAGCAGCCCCTGTGGCTAATAGTGTTTGGCGCGTTCCTTTATCTTTAACGCGAGAGACATCATTAACGAGTTGACCAATATTAGCCCCTAGTTGCACGGTGGGGCCTTCACGACCAAGTACCATACCTGAGCCTAAGGTACCGATACTGGCTATAAATTTTACTGGCAATACCCGCCACCAACGAACTGGCCGAATATCTATCATTGCCCCTTCGATTTCCGGTATACCTGAACCACCAGATTCTGGTGAAAACTTCTTCACTAAGTAGTAGCCACTCATGGCTAAAAGAGAGGAAACAAGTAACGTGCCAATAGCCAAAAGATAAGGGTTGGTTAATACCTCGGCTAATTTATCTTGTCTTAAATGAATGACCCAGCCAACGGCTTTTTCAAATAGTACCCCAATTAATCCGGCTAACGTACCGATAATGGCGGAAAGAATAAGCGTTTTCACCGGGGCAAGGTTAGTTTCTTTCGCTTTTCTAAACCAATTAAAGCGTTGTTGATTTTGCGATTTTTTGATCGTGTTTCGCTGATACATAATTTATGTTTTATATATAAATAACAATGTATCTAATAATAGCGTAATTTAATCATCAAGTGATATTTCTCACATAATGTAATCAATTTCATAATTAGTCGGTTTTTTTTCTAGCATATTTCCTTTTTTTCATCTTTAGTGTATCTGATAACAAAAAATATATATTTACATAACATTTGGATAAAAAGGGTAACGTATGGATTTCATCACAAATATATTAAGCGCTATTAATGGCGTGGTGTGGGGAGTACCGATGTTAGTCGGCATTCTAGGCATCGGTCTATTTATGCAGTTTAGACTCTCTTTTCTGCCAATTAGAAAATTAGGTACAGGATTTAAACTCTTATTTGAGAAAAATGATAAAAGAGGTGAGGGGCAAATCTCACCTTTTAATGCATTAATGACGGCGCTTTCTGCCACTATCGGTACGGGCAATATTGCTGGAGTCGCTACAGCGGTTGTATTAGGTGGACCGGGAGCGCTATTTTGGATGTGGATGACTGCTTTAGTCGGTATGGCGACTAAATATTCAGAAGCTGTGTTAGCGGTACGTTTTCGTGAGGTTGATAAATACGGCAACTACGTTGGCGGACCGATGTATTATATTAAAAACGGTTTAGGTAAAAAATGGCTTTGGTTAGGAACGCTATTTGCTATTTTTGGTAGTTTTGCCGGCTTCGGTATAGGTAATACGGTACAGGCAAACTCAGTGGCGGATGTTTTGCAAAGTAATTTTGGTATTTCTACCACAGTGACAGCAATTGCATTAGTTATTTTAGTCGGTGCTGTATTAATTGGTGGAATTAAGCGTATTGCTGATGTTGCCGGTAAATTAGTGCCCATTATGACAGTAGGGTATTTTGGGGCAGGGATTGTCGTACTTGCACTGAATATTACTGCTATTCCTGATGCATTTATGTTGATTGTAAAATCTGCTTTCACACCGGTTGCTGCGCAAGGTGGGTTTGCTGGTGCGGCTGTTTGGGCGGCAATACGTTTTGGTGTTGCACGAGGTGTATTCTCCAATGAAGCAGGATTAGGTAGTGCACCCATTGCTCATGCGACAGCCAAAACACAAAACCCGATCCGTCAAGGCTTAATTGCCATGTTGGGGACTTTCATTGATACCATTATTGTCTGTTCTGTCACCGGATTAACGATTGTGATCACCGGACAGTGGCTGACAGGGCAAAGTGGGGCAACACTTACTGCAAGTTCGTTCTCTATGGCTATCCCTGGAGGTAACTATATTGTTGCGATCGCATTGGCTGTTTTTGCTTTTACCACTATTTTAGGTTGGAGCTATTACGGTGAGAAATGTGTGCAATATCTATTTGGACCGAAAGCCATTATGCCTTTTCGTATTGCATGGTTAATTGCCTTGCCAATTGGCGCGACTCAATCCTTAGAATTTGTTTGGTTACTTGCTGATACATTAAATGCGATGATGGCTATTCCTAACTTAATTGCATTAGCACTGCTTAGCCCCATCGTTTATCGTCTAACAAAAGACTATATAAAAGATGTTAATGCGGTTGATATTGATCTAAATGAACAAGTGAATTCTGTAAGCAAAAAAGAAGCAGAAGCGGAATAAACGCGTTTGTTTATCTAAGGCTAAATGACCATCTAAACGAATAACCGTATGTGAGCAGTTAATATTAGATATTAGGAAAAGCGCATACGGTTTTTTGTTGCTTACAGCAAATAAAAAGCCTTCTGGGGAGAAGGCTAAGAGATGAGTATAGATAATTATATTTATAAGAATATGCTTAACTAGAGGTTAATTATTCTTTGGTACTAATGAAGATGTTTTTCACTTGGCTGTAGGCATCTAACATCATTTTATGCGTTTCACGACCTAAGCCTGATTTTTTATAACCGCCAAATGGTGCATGAGCAGGAAGTTCATGATAAGTATTTACCCACATACGGCCAGTTCTAACGGCTTTTGCAACTCGTAGTGCGCGGTTAATATCTTGAGTCCAGACACCACCACCAAGGCCATATTCAGAGTCATTAGCCATTTCAATAACATCTTCTTCATTATCAAATGGGATCACACATAATACAGGGCCAAAAATTTCTTCACGTGCGACACGCATTTGGTTTGTGGCATTGATAATAATGGTTGGGCGAACAAAAAAGCCATCATCAAACCCTTCACCCGTAATACGCTCACCTCCTGTGAGTATGGTTGCACCTTCTTTTTTGGCCAGCTCAACATAACCTAAAATGGTATCCATTTGCGCTTGGCTGACTTGGGTACCCATTTGTGTATTAGGATCAAGTGGATCACCAACACGGATACGCTCAAATTCTGCTTTTAACTCTTTTAAGAATGCGTCATGAATATCTCTATGTAAGAATAAACGGGAGCCAGATTCACAGGCCTGTCCTTGGTTCATTAATATCGCTAATGCGGAATATTTAACGGCTTTTTTCATATTCGCATCAGGGAAGACGATATTGGCTGACTTACCCCCCAATTCTAAAGTGGCTGGTACCATTTTTTTCGCCGCCGCAGCTGCAACGGTATAACCTACATTGGTTGAACCGGTAAATGCTAGTTTATCAATGTCTTGGTGTTCTAGAATAGCTTGTCCAGCAACAGATCCACGACCAGTAACAATATTTATAACACCGGCTGGTAATATTTCATTTAAAATACGACCTAGCTCTAATAATGAAAGTGAGGTGAGTGTGGCTGGATTAATAACAACGGTATCTCCAGCGGCGATGGCAGGGGCTAATTTCCAAGCAGCCATTAATAATGGAAAATTCCATGGAATAATTTGTCCAACGACACCAATGGGCTCACGAATAACAAGACTCAGGGTATTTTCGTCTAAGACAGCACTTTCATCGGTATGAGAGCGTATCACGCCTGCAAAATATCGAAAATGGTCAATAGAGGCGGGTAAATCGATGTTTTTCGATTCATTGAGTGGTTTACCGTTATCAAGAGACTCAATCCAAGCAAAACGTTCTTGCTCTTGTTCTAAACGGTCAGCAATTTTTAATAATAGCGCTTGGCGTTGAGCAGGAGAGGTTTTACGCCAATGATCAAAAGCTTTACGAGCCGCTTTTACAGCAAGATCAACGTCTTCAGCTGTACCTGATGGATATTCACTTAATAACTCACCGGTTGCGGGACTATAGGTTTTGGTCGTTTGTTGCGATGTACTGGATACCCATTCGCCGCCAATTAACATTTTGTAGCTTTCTAAGGGACGAAATTCGGATGGAACATTATTTAATTTAATCATTTTTAATCTCCAGTGTAGGGGGAGTATCGTCAAATTCTATAGTTTCATTTCGTAATACTCGTACTATTAAAATATATCAATTGTAGTAATTTTATTAGCTATTGATGCAATAGGTAATATTAACTATCAAAAATAATAAATAGATATTATATATACAATGAGAACTAATTAATTTAATCGATTCATCTCACTCTTTTTTAGCTGAGATGTAACAAAATCATCCCGTGCGACACTGCAACATTTCTTCTCAATTTCCCTTATAAGAAAAGCCCTTTAGTTTGTTTACTCACCCTCTTACGAGGTGTGAAGCCAAATCAACAGGAAAAAAAGCAAGCTCTTAAGCACAGCAATAAATTGCGTTAGATCAAACATGGCGCAGATTATTTCATCTGACACTTTTCCTACTATAAAAATGGCGTATTCTTATGTTGCATATGTAATGCAACTTATAAAAATAAAGCGTCATCTTATAGAAGGAATTCGATATGTATTGTGTGCAATGTGAACAAACAATGAGAACACCTGTTGGTAATGGTTGTGCCTATGCACAAGGTATGTGCGGTAAAACAGCAGAAACTTCTGATCTACAAGACTTATTGGTGGCAGTATTAGAAGGGCTGTCAGCATGGGCATTAGCTGCCCGTAGTGTTGATATTATTGATCACGATATAGACAGCTTTGCGCCACGGGCTTTCTTCTCGACGTTAACCAATGTTAATTTTGATTCTGAACGTATTGTTGGATATGCCAAAGAGGCTATTTATTTACGTGAAAGCTTAAAATCACGTACGTTAGCCAAAAATGCAGCCATCCAAGTCGCTCATCCTAAAGCCGAAATTCAATTAGAAGGCAACGACTTAGCCAGTCTACAGAAACAAGCCCAACGCTTTGCATTAAATAATGATAAAGCGCAAGTGGGGGATGATTTACATGGTTTACGTATGCTTTGCTTGTATGGCTTAAAAGGTGCTGCTGCTTATATGGAGCATGCTCATGTTTTAGGCCAGTACGATGATGAAATTTATGCTGAATATCATCGTTACATGGCATGGTTAGGTACCGATCCTGCGGATATGAATGAGTTGCTAGACAATGCAATGGGCATTGGTCAAATGAACTTTCGTATTATGGCATTATTGGATAAAGGTGAAACTCAAGCTTATGGTGATCCAACCCCTGTTTCCGTTAATGTACGCCCAGTAGCAGGTAAAGCTATTTTAATTTCAGGCCATGATCTGAAAGATTTACAGATGCTACTTGAACAAACCGAAGGTAAAGGCATTAATGTTTATACGCATGGTGAAATGTTACCCGCCCATGGTTATCCAGAGCTGAAAAAATATAAACACTTAGTCGGTAACTACGGAAGTGGTTGGCAGAATCAACAAAGTGAATTTGCCAAATTTCCTGGCCCTGTGTTAATGACATCTAACTGTATTATTGATCCTAATGTGGGGAACTATGGCGATCGTATTTGGACGCGTAGTATTGTTGGTTGGCCGGGTGTGAAACACATTAAAGGTGATGATTTCTCTGAAATGATTGAGCAAGCGCTCTCTTTAGAGGGATTTCCGTACAGTGAAATTGAACACTTAATTACTGTTGGATTTGGTCGTCAAACACTCTTAAATGCGGCTGATACAGTGATTGATTTAGTTTCACAGAAAAAACTTCGTCATGTCTTCTTAGTTGGGGGGTGTGATGGTAGTCGTGGTGAACGTAGCTACTATACCGATCTTGCTCGTGCCATTCCCCAAGATTGCTTAATTATGACATTAGCTTGTGGTAAATATCGCTTTAATAAACTTGATTTTGGCACATTAGAGGGCTTACCGCGCTTACTTGATGTGGGTCAGTGTAACGATGCCTACTCTGCGATTATGCTAGCGGTTAATCTTGCAGAAAAATTAGGTTGTGGTGTAAATGATTTACCCCTGTCCTTGATTTTGTCGTGGTTTGAACAAAAAGCGATTGTTATTTTATTAACCCTACTCTCATTAGGGGTAAAAAATATTTATACTGGGCCGACTGCGCCTGCATTTTTAACCGATAATTTGCTCGCAATACTTAATGAAAAATTTGGTATGCGTGCGATCACCACGCCAGAACAAGATCTTCAAGAAATTCTTTCTGCTTAATTTATTTATTCATCATCATTGCCGAAGCCTAAAGGCTTCGGTAAGGAAGCAATATCCATGACGATGCCAACAGCTCTTTGTCCTAATCGTATGCAAGTTCACTCTATCCATCAGGAAACCCCGGAAGTGTGGACACTGAATTTAATTAACCATGATTTTTATCGTTATAAACCCGGCCAATTTGCACTAGTCAGTATTAATAATAGCGATGAAACAATGCGAGCTTATACGCTCTCGTCTTCTCCGGGATTAAGTCCTTTTGTCTCTTTAACGGTTCGTCGTATCGACAATGGGGTGGGGTCAACGTGGTTAACATCTCAAGTTAAGCCGGGTGATTATCTCTGGTTATCAGATGCACAAGGGGAGTTCACCTGTGCAGATAGAGAAGGAACGCGTTATTTAATGCTCGCTGCGGGGTGCGGTGTGACCCCTATTATGTCGATGACGCGTTGGTTGTTAAATAATCAACCTAAAGCGGATATCACGGTCATTTTTAATATTCGCGAACAGAGCCAATTTATTTTTGAAAAAGAGTGGTTAGAGTTAGCTAATGCTTATCCTTATAATCTCAATTTTATTATGATGCCTAAGTTGCCGGATGATAAGGGAATTTTTAGTGGACGTATTTCACAAGAAAAACTAGCCGCTTTAGTGCCTGATATTGCCAATCGTACTGTTATGTGTTGTGGGCCTAATAGTTATATGGAAGATACTGCGCGTTTTGCCAAAAATCTTGGTGTTTGTGCAGAGAATATTTTTATGGAACGTTTTGGTGATGAGCCAATGTGTGTTGATGAAGCACAACAACTTACTATGACTATTCGTCATCCGTTAAAGCAAATTAACGTACCGGTGGGGATGACATTATTAACAGCGATGGAAGAAAATAGTGTTCCTGTTTTGGCTGCTTGTCGTGCTGGAGTGTGTGGTAGCTGTAAAACACGCATTGTGAAAGGTGATTATGAGGTCACCAGCACCAGTACTTTAACTGCTGATGAGATAGCACAAGGTTATGTTTTAGCCTGTAGTTGTCGATTAACAGGTGATGTTGAACTAGCCTAATCATTCATTTTATTATCTATTCTTTATCTATCCTTCTATTTTACCCCGCTAATTTATTAGCGGGGTTTTTTGTTATTATTTTTAAAAAGAGAGTTTATTTATTCAATATAATATATAACACGTAAAGCTATAATGAATTAAATATTTATTTTACTTAATTAGCAGTTTACTGATACACATTCTGCTATTATTTAATTTATGATAGGGAAAGGGGGGATATATGAGAAAATTGTTATTTATTTGTTTATTTACTGTCATACTTTCTGGTTGCGAAAAAAATCAAACCCTAGATGGCTCTAATGTTGAGTCATTACGAATATCGATTGTAGAAATGCGCAATTCATTACCGCTTGAAGAGCAGCAACGCTTTGATGAAGCAATAGAATTAGCCATGCTAAATGATATTAATTTTAATGATTTAGTCATTGCTGGGCGCAATAAAAATGCTGATATGATCACGCGAAAAATGTGTCAATCGTTAGATGGTAAAACAGTCAATGAGATCTTCTCACAAGCTGAAGAAATAAAAGTACAAAAATTAGCATTAAAATAATCAATTAATAACCAATTTATTTAAAACTATTTTATTCATCTCTATTTGAGGTGAGTATTTAATTAATGATGTAAAAAATAAGCGATTTAAGATTTATCAATAGAACTTAAACAAAACTACGATGAGACTTTTCATTATAATGTGAGTGGTTATAATGCGCGCCGCATTCGCAAGAAAAGTGCAGTATCTCGTTAGGCGAGGCTCCTATACAAACACAGGTTACTGATCTGACGACGTCGAGAGACGCCCAAGATTAGGACAAGATATATCGACCGAAGGTATATCTCCATGTAACTTCCAGTATTCATCGGATACGTTGTATAGTGCTAAAACCGAGACGTGTAGATAGCTTTTGCATTCTCGCATCTGGTTTCGCCCCTATTGAGAACTGATTTGCTAAACACAAACAGTCATAGGGAACCAAAAAAATGAAATTTACTCCTCAACATAAAATGGATGCTGCATTAATGGCAGGCGCATCCTTAAACACACCCAATAATCATTCAATACAAGAGCAACATCATCGTTTAAAAGATGATGCTACCGTTAGTGCTTATATGAGCCAGAATTATATTTCTGTTTCTGTCGCAGATTCGGTTGAACATGTAAAAGCACAGCTGGTTAATGATTTAAAAGATGAATTAATTCCAACTTATCTGTATGTCGTAGATAAAGATAATTATCTTAACGGTATTTTGCCGGTTAAATCATTACTACTTGCTGATAATGGGCTTTTTGTTTCGGATATTATGCGCCAAACATTTTTCTCAGTTTCACCGGAGCAAAGCCGACATGATGTTTATCAGTTAATTAGCCAAAGTGGTTTAGACAGTGTACCTGTGATGCATTTTGGTAAGTTAGTTGGTGTATTACGGCCTCAAGATATTGCTGATTTAATTGAAGATGAAAATACGCTAGATGCACAAATGCAGGGGGCAACGTCGCCATTAGAACAACCTTATTTAGAGACAAGTCCGGTTACTTTGTGGCGTAAACGTGTTGTCTGGCTATTAATGCTGTTTATTGCTGAAGCTTATACCAGTACGGTGTTACATGCTTTTGAAGACAGACTTGAAGCTGCTATCTCTTTAGCTTTCTTTATTCCATTATTAATTGGTACTGGTGGCAATAGCGGTACACAAATTACCTCAACATTAGTACGTGCCATGGCATTAGGTGAGGTGAGCTTGCGTAATGTATGGTCAGTATTAAGAAAAGAGATCACGACCTCGATAATGGTGGCTTTAACCATGGGAATAGCAGGATTTATTCGTGCTTGGACCTTAGGGGTTGGCATGGAAGTGATGATAGTGGTGGGATTAACGCTAATTTCAATTACGGTTTGGAGTGCTATTGTCTCTTCTATTATTCCAATGGTATTAAAGCGTATTGGTGTTGATCCAGCGGTGGTGTCTGCACCTTTTATTGCAACATTTATTGATGGTACTGGGCTTATTATCTACTTTGAAATAGCATCTCATACTATGAGTGTGTTTGCTTAATATATCAATCCTCCCTTATTTATACCGAATAAAGCCGATAAACTAACAAGTTATCGGCTTTATTTTTTGTTATGGGCTTTAGCCTGTTTAAGTCGCGTCAGCGTCTTAAATATAAAACCACCCGCTATGTGATCTCAAGCAAGTCGTCCTTGAGCTATGTGTGGCTAGAACTGATCTAATCCAGCTAACTCTTTAAGCGATAAAGAATGAAAATAAGTTTCTGCCATATCTGCCAATATTGGAAGCAACGCATCTGAACGAGCATGTGCATCAGGAGTTATGATTGCCAGAATTTGGTAATAATCATCGTACATACAGTGCTTACAAAACACTAAAAAGTTATCGCTCACTCTAACAGCCTGTCGAGTTTCGCCATCCCAAGGTTTTTCATTTGGCGTTCTTATATGAACCTTTTCAATAAATGACTGACGCGCTATGGCGCTATTCCTAAAATCAGCAAATTTACCTATATACCCAGAGAGGGATGAGCCATTAAGAGCAGCTGATAGCTTAGCCGCATACTTCCGATAAACATCGTTATCTTTATATCTGGGCGTGATTGTGACTATCGGCATTGCAAGTTACCTGCAAGCAGATCTTGATTAAATTCAGCTATTGAGGAATTAAACAATGCTATATCCTCTTCACCGAATCCATCTTCAACCTCCATTGCGGGTAACGGGTTAATATGCTGATTAAATTGTCTATAAAGTGCTTGTGTATGGTTTCTTAGTGCAGCCATTTTAAGAATAACTTCTTTGAAGTAACCATCAGCTATGCTTTCAAATGGATGAAAAGCCTTGGTAGTTTTAGCAATGCTATACATTGCCTCAATCATCATAATTACATTATTACCATGGTTAATCACTCGTTCCAATTCACGCATAACCTCATCAGGGTTATTACCTGCATATTTTTTTATGTCATCTTTTGTTGGGTCATCAAGTAAAGCCACTATTTCATCGATTGATGTAACAAGGGTCGTTAGCACGGTCTTACCACCAACAATTAAATCCATAATTTCATCTGGTGATACATCACCTTTTGCCTTTTTATCAACAATGGTAGCTATCGACATGGCTAAATTAGCCAAGCCTGAATCCACATCTTTTTTATCCATTGGATTTGATAGCATTGCCATCATAATAGCCTCAGAAATCATAGTTTATTACCTTCGCTGAAATAGATACGCATACAAAGTATACATCATTTAAAGCTAAAGGATATATACCATCACCCATCTCAAGGATGGGCTAGATGATTTGATCTTGGCTATATGACTCAGTGAGAAATTACTCTTGATCTTTTTTAGGAGGAATATTTTTCTTTGGCTCTTCAGGCTTTACTTGAATTACATGCGATATTGCATTTGCCTTTCTATTTTCATCATAAACTTCCTTACTTGCAATGATGCAACGCTTGATAAATTCACTGTAATTTTGTGAAGTATTTGAATATAGTTTGCATAAAATTCAATAAATTTCTCTATCTTTTTGCCTGATATACTTTTACTTAATTGATCATTTGAATTCATCAAAATTTGAAATGACTTCCCGCAGTTTTATTGCCAGTGTTTATACTAACATCCCTGCTCAGTGTCACTCAGAACCTCGGCTGACGTTTAGTCTTAAAGACCAAGCTTACTTTTTTTTACTCTTTAATTAATTGTAAAATCGCCTGACAATGACGACAACGATACTGGGTTTCTCCTCGTTGTACTTTATTGTGTCGGCGAAGAGTTAACTGGTGTATTTCTTGGCAGCGACAAGCATAGCTAAACGTTTTTGCTGTTACATTGCTGATATCAAAATGGTGGGTCCGTTTCGCATTAACCTGTAACACAGTTTCCATCATCCATTTCCACTCCTTGCCATGAGGTGCCACACGACCAAAATGGCGACTAACTAGCAGATGTGCTAATTCATGAGGAATAACTTCTTCAATAAAATTCTGTTTATTTTCAATCAATAATGTAGGATTAAGACGGATTTCCCAATTTGCATAATAGGCACTGCCTGCAATAGTTCCTCTCTGGTTATATTGTAGAGTGGGTTCTGGGTAATCTGTATTAAGATATTTATTGGCCTGTTGCAGTTTTTCACGCAGTGTACGCATAACACTTTGCACTAAGGCGATAGGGACTCTTACTGTTTTCATATTAGAGAGCATATAGCGCCTTATTAAAACACGCAATAAAAGAAAACTTGCACAATATATAAATTAACATATTATTAAAAAGTATATTGATTATGGAGTTTACCATGACACAACGAGTTCAACCTGATTTATTGGAAGCCATGAAATTAGCGGCTAATGAAGCCTCTAGTATGCTGAAAACGCTAGGTAATGGTGATCGACTACTCTTACTGTGCCAATTAAGTCAGGGCGAAAAAAGTGTCAGTGAATTGGAAGAAAGTTTAGGGATCCGCCAGCCTACGCTTTCTCAACAACTTACTGTGTTAAGAAATGAAGGGCTTGTGAATACTCGTCGTGATGGAAAACGTATTTTTTATTCTATTGCTGATGAAAAAGTATTGGTGCTATTAAATACACTTTATCAGCTATATTGTCCTATAGCAGGTTAACTTATGAATATAGATTGGGTTCACTTTACGCCTTGGAGCTCGGCATTGGGTGGGCTATTAATAGGTTTAGCAGCGGCTATTTTATTACTGTTTAATGGTCGTATTGCAGGTATTAGTGGGATTTTAGGAGGAGTATTAACCACTAACCAACAAGGTAATGGGTGGCGATGGGCATTTTTACTCGGTATGTTGATTACACCGACACTATTTTATCTATTTGATAAACCGTTAACACCTATTATCGACGTTTCACCTTGGCAGTTGATCATTGCCGGTGTACTGGTGGGAGCAGGTACACGTCTGGGGAATGGCTGTACCAGTGGGCATGGAATTTGCGGATTAGCACGATTATCGCGTCGTTCTATTGTTGCAGTTCTTGTCTTTATGGTGACGGCATTTGTGACTGTGTATATTCAACGCCATGTCATCGGAGGCTAAGATAATGACCAAATTAATTGCTTTTATTAGTGGCCTATTATTTAGTGCTGGATTGATCATCGGTGGTATGAGCAACCCACAAAAGATCTTGGCATTTTTAGATATTCGTGGAGATTGGGATCCGTCATTGTTATTTATTATGGGGGCGGGTCTTATCGTCAGTGCTATTAGTTACCAAATTGCACGTCATCGTCAACAAAGTTTATTAGCCTGTCCTCTGGCCATTCCAACTAAAACAGTGATTGATAAACCTCTCGTCTTCGGCAGTATCTTATTTGGTTTAGGATGGGGGCTTGCGGGTATTTGCCCTGGACCCGGTTTGGTATTAGCGGGGGGTGGTTTTACCCAAGGTGTATTATTTGTGTCAGCTATGATTGTTGGGTGGCTATTTATTGGGTTAATTCGCAAACCACAATAATCATCACTATTTTAATCACACGCGATAAAAAACAACAAACGGACCGCATTAGCTGTCTGTTTGTTGTTTAATCTTGTTACGGGATTATTTAAAATCTGCGTAAGGAATAAGCGGGTTAGGCGGAAGATCTAAATCACCATTCCATCCATCAAATGAATAGCGTAAATACATTAGTGCATGGCTTGGCGTATAGTTTTTCGCTTGCTGAATATCGATAGCGGCACCTATAAACCAATGTGGTGTTATTCGATGTTCAATTAATGCTCTTGCTGTATAACCAAAACCATGACCCGAATCCCCCTTATCAATGATATTTCTCTCATGCTTAAATATTTCTTTTATGGGATCAGAATTAAATTTATCGCTTGAAACGAGATTTTGTAATGGATAACGTCTGCTATCATCGGTTTTTGAATAAGACCAAGAGAGAGAGCCAGATACTTCCCATGACCAATTTTCAGTACGTTGACGGTAATTAACGGGCAGTGAGAATGAGAGATATTGTTGTGGGCTATAATAACCCCCTTGCCCCAAGGTATAGCCACTAAGATCTTTATTGTAATGCCAAAGCATGCTATTTAAGCCAACAGAAATGTGGCGATCATTTTCATTGATTAACTTATAGTAATAACCACCCATGGCTTTTACACTGCTGTTATTTTTAACATTTTTTCCTGTTAATCTATCAAACGATATTTCTCCCCAATACCCATCCTTGCCTCCCAGATCATAACTGCCACTTAAACGAAGCCCCGTTTTTCTTACTCCCCCCCAAACTTGATTGGTCCAACTATCACGTTGGCCTGCAAAGGCAAGTAATGAGCTATTTACCGGGCGACGGTGAAGATCTACACTCCAACCGAGATGATAAAAACTATCGTTATAAGCAATTTTACCTACCCAATCAGTCACATTAAAACCGAGTGGCGTGGTACCTAAATCCCATTGCCATTGCTCATTTTCCCAACCGATAGCAGGACTAACACCAAAGGCTTTTTGCTTTAGAGGGAAACAACCTGTGCGATAACAACTACCAAATTTAGCATCGTATGGCGCTGTACCTAATGTGCCACTATTTAAGTGCACAAAATCAGTACGCCAAAAGAAACGGCCATGATAAATAGGATGATCCAGTTGTAACATGGTGGTATGAGCGCGTAATTTAGAGTACCCCTCACTGCCATTTGATCCCCAATAATCATGCTCTAGGGTAAAACGCCACTCTTGTTGACGATAAAGGGTACTTGCATCATCACGTACACTACGTGATAGCCAATTATCATTTGGGTTGTTACGCATAAGTGTGGTGTATTCAATATTGTTTTTTGGCAGTGTATGCGTGATACCCTCTTTTAGCATCGCTTGTTGATAATAGTGATGAGCGGATTGAACTTGTTGGCTATCACGATAAAAACGACCAATATCACGTAAAATTAATCCATCAGCACTATCTGGCTCCTTGTCAACTTGGCGAGCTAAATAGATAAAATAGTGTTTGGCTTTATCAATATTTCCCGCCGTTTTTTCAGCGTTTGCTAAACGTCTTAGTGAATAGTGGTTAAATTTTTCAGGAGATAATTGTTCTATCTGAGCTAAGTAATAACGAGCTTGATCTATTTGATGTTGCGCTAAAGATATCTCTGTTGCACCTAATAGTGCTGTTTCATTATTAGGCGCTAAATTTAATACTGTATGATAATAATTTAATGCTTGATTGAGTTGGTCATCTTCTTCGGCCCATTGCGCTAATAACAGATAGCTTTCTATTTTTTGCTCAGGAGGAATATGGGTGAAAAGATATTCGACAGCTTGCTGTTGTTGGTTATGTTCTCTTAGTGATTGTGCATGCGCCATAATTTGACCAAAACGTAATTGGCTATCTAAGGCGTTCATACTTTCACTGCGCTGCGATAAAGGGATCGTCTTTAAGGTGTTAAGTGCTTGTTGTGCTCGCCCTGTTTTATTGAGATATAACGCATAGGCATATCGTCGAGAGGGATCATTAGGTCGTCGTTGATTAAGTTGATTAAAGTAATCCTCAGCAAGTTGGGGTTGTTGAGTGATAAGTAAATCATCCGCCAGACGATAAATATTCCAGACTTCATCAGGATACGCTTTAGCGATAGCCTTACGTTTCTCAATCGCACTGAGATAGTGTTGTTGCTGTTCATCATCAGCAGCTAAGTCTTGTTGTATACCTGAAATGATATACCCATAGTCTTGGGCTAAATTTTTGTATTGCTGTGATGTTAAGTTAGCCATAAATTGGGCGGCTTTTTGATGCGATTGTTGACGATAGAGCTTGGTCAGGCTATGCAAAGTCGCCGCATCATTAGGCTGATATTGTAGCGCTTGTTGATAATAACGTTCAGCTTGTTCTAATTGATGTTGCGCCAACTCGATATCCCCTAAACCAATATAAGCTTCACTTTTATAGGGGCTGAGTTGACGTACTTGGGTAAAATAGCGCTTAGCGACAGAGTACTCTTGATTTAATAACGCTTCATCAGCCTTGGCAAGTAAATGCCAATATTGATTTGATTGCAACAACGTACGCCACAAATCACTATCGTTGTGTTTGGGAGCCAATGTGAGTGCTTGAGAAAGATAATAAATCGCGGGTGCTCGTTGATTTGCGCGCGAATAGCGCACGCCTAATGTTCCGATTATATCTGCATTATCAGGCTGCTGGCGTAACTGCTGTTTTAATGCACGAATAGATATTGTGTTATTGGGGGCAGAGGTCGCTGAGGCAGTAGATAATGCTGGGGTAAGATGATATTGCTGATAGATATTAGCTATCTGTTGGTTATTGGGATAAGTGTGATAAATTTGCTTAATACGCGCCATTTTGTTGGCATGGTTTGTAGCAATTAATACATTGAGATACTCAAGGGCTAACCCTTCATCGGGGGGCGTGCCTTGGTAAATATCATCATATAATTGCAAGGCTTCATCATAACGCCCCGCAGTCTGATAAAGGTAGGCTTTTTGTAGGATTTGGCGGTTATCTTCATGGGTTAATGATAGTAGCTTAATCGCACGTTGATATTGTTCAGTATTTTCGCCATGCATACGTAATTGCTCAATCAGTTGTTGTGCTTTTGCTGTTTCTTTTTGTTTTACAGCAAATTGGATACGCATTAACAACACACTAGGATCGTTCGGTTTTATAAGTGATAAACGATACAGTGATTGAGAAACTAAAACATCGTTACTTTTCGAGTTACCTAGTCTAACTTGCTCATATAAAAAAGTTTCAGTCGGATCATCTGCGGCTTGCGTGACAGGCAATATGCCTGCCAGCAAACCAAGAGCAAGGAGATATTGGCGATATTGATAACAAATGCGCCACATCATAACTTACTCCTTATCCGCAAGACGACGTTGGCTTCTTATTTTCATTGCTCGCCAAATAAGAAGAGAAATAAGCACAATACCGACAATGGCAGCTAACCCCAGCCAAATAGGGTGTGAAGCAAAAACATACCAAACCTCTTCCCACCAAGGTAAATAACCGACGAAATAGGTATCACCAACACGTAAACTATGGACACCAGATTCTCTGACTAATACCACAGAGCCATGCATTGCATCACGTTTACCACTATCACTTATCGCTTCATTTAATAATCGATAACCTTGGGGACTATCGGCTAATAGCGCCACGACACTACGCTGTGAAAAGAACGGAGATTGAAAACCAATAATAGTGCCGAGTGATCCGGTTGATGTTAAAGATGTTCTGCTATCTGGACGCTTATCTAGATCTTGATAATTGGTATGACTAAAAATGGTGATTTCACGTGATGGCAGTGTAATTTCGCTACGTGCTTTATCAATCAAGACATTCATCTGTTTATCATTATTGAGTGCTGGGGGAATTGTCCCGATTAATAATAAATCAGCTTCTTGTTTTGATAATTCCTCTAATGATGCAGTTAAAGAGACATTTAACGCGGGATAGCCAGTTTGTGCACCAATATTACCTAATGATATCAATAACGTTGTTAATTGCTCAGGTGAAGGGGATTGGTTGACATAAATAAGGGTTTCTGACAAATCGGCATAACGGCTAAATGGGAACCCAGCATGACTATAAACACGCAAATCAGGTAGAGCAATATAGTGGCGATAGTTACCAGTAAAATTAAAGCTTGATAATTCATCTAATGCTACCGTGTTAGGGACTGGGTGATAAGTAATACATTGATCAACGGAGCCTCCGGGGATCGGATTTGTATAGTCAAAAGAGAAACGGATCTGATTACGTTCACCTAATTTTACCGCGGGGATATTGAGGAGATTTTTGTTTTCGATCCAACCTTGAATTAACGGTAGATAAGCCACAATAAAGTTCTCTTTTTTATCTCTCTCTAAAGGGTAGGCTTTGATAAAGTGATCGTTGACTGAAATCGACATACGAGAATCATCTTGAAATGCCGGAGCGGTATAACGATAACGCAATTGCATCTGTAGTCCTGTATTATTAAACATAAATAAATCAGGAGGTAAGGTCATATTGAGTGTGATGGGAGCAGGCTCTAGTCCACGAGATTGCAACTGACCTTGATAATCTTGCAAGGTATTAAAGTAGATTGGTTTATTTAATTGTACCCACTTAGGTGCATCATAAGGCTCACGTGGTGCCAATAGATTGACATCATTAATGGTGACGGTATCCCCTCTAAAAATAACTTGTCCCCGGGCAATACCATTGACGGCGGTAATTAAGTCATTGTCATCGCGACCCATTACTAACAGCAGTTTTACATAAGGATCCGTTGGGTGTGAGACTAATTCAATGGTGGGAGCATTGACATTGGCATGTGTATTAAGAAAGTCGGGGCGCTGTTTATTAGTGGCAAATACAATGCTGTGTTGATTGGGCAACTGATTGTAATACACAGGATAGTGTTGCTGGCGCCAATCGACTTGTGTACCAAACCAAGAAGCGAGTATTCCCGCCGCTTTTTGTTGGGTAAGATTAGGGGATTGGCTAAACACCATAGGTAAGGTAAAAGTACCAAAATCGCGACTATCAAAGAAAGGCTCGGGGAAATTGGCTAATTCGTTACTCAATTTCAATGATTGATAGGTGAGATGCAGTTGGCTATTTTTGCTGATATCAAGCCATAAGGTGGTATTGGCTTGGTTTTCACAAATTTCTCGGTAATGGCCGATAAAAGTAAATTTTAAATGATTAAAATCTTGAATAAACCGTGGATCGAGCGGTAATGTAATGTGGTTTTTATGGCCGAGATCTTCTTTTTTCAGGGGGATCACGCCCATGATTTCATCATTTAAATAGATATTAAGATGTGATTCTATAGGCAGTAATGAAGGCGAGGGGGTAAACTCTAGATCTAATATTGCCTGTGAAACATATTCATCACTACGAACACCAAATTCTAGATAACCATCAGGGCTAGCGCCTTGTAATTTTAGAGCACCATAAGTAGGTGCTGTTGTTGCAAATAGTCGTGTTTCTTGGCGAGATGGGATTATCTGATCCGGTGATGTTAAAGTGACTTTCTCTTCTTCAACCTTTATGAAAGGTTGTTCCGTTATAACCGCTGGCACTTCTTTTTCGTCATCACTATAAGCTAAACCGGAAAGCATAAGTAAGGCGAATAGTAGAAAATATTTTTTCATTATTATTACCCATAGATCTTATTGTTCATTAATAAATTCCCAAAAAGCTGAGTTTTACCGTTAAGATTAATGAAATATTTGTGAAACATTGACACGTCGTGGAAGTAGCGATAATAGCCACAATAAACACTGCCCTAATAAACGAAATAAGAGGTAAACAAGATACGGGGCGCGTTTAAGTAAGGTGTTATAGCCCCGCATACTGATATAAATGATATTTCTTAAACTATTCAGTGGATTATCGGCAGGGAGAGCGTGTTGCCAATTAGCCCAAGTGTCGGCTCGTTCAAAAGTACAGGCGGTAAAATCAATGGATTTTTGTGTATCCATATTAAGCAGTTGTAAGCCAATAATGCGATTATCAATCCGTAAAATACGTGCTTCAAAAGCATATTCACGTTGATTTTGTTTGAGAATAACGGTGATCTCTTGGTGACAAGATAAGGGAACTGTAAAATTATCTGGTAATACAATGGCACAGCCATTATCAGAGAAGTCATTGAGCTGACAAGAATAAAGCGAACCGTCTTGGAGTAATAGCATTGCGGGTACTCTTAGACGTACCCGTGGGAACTGTCGCTCTTGCTTTGCTTCTACAGAAACAGCAATGGCAACACCTAGTAATACTAAGTTATAGCATACCCAAACTAAGCACATGAGTACGGCTAACCTTTCATCGGGATCGCCTGTTGCGATACGCCAGAAAGCAAATAGAATTCCTAGCAAATTAAGATTAAGAAACAGAATATAGGGGCGATTAATTTGCCAATCGACAAAACTTTTCTTCATGATTGCCCCTTTCTCTGTGACATTAAATTTACCTTTATAAGGTGAGAATAGGGTGCTTAATACGGGACGAGTGGTGTACCAAGCTAAAATCGTTTCATAAATTTCTCCCCAAAATGAGTGGCGATAAGGACCTTGTAATTTGGTCGCGGCTAACCAAATGTGTAATAAATAAGGCACGACATACAAAGCGATAGCGATGGCGGGTGCGTAAATAATATAGGCATGAAAGATAAGGAACGTTAGTGGTGCTAATAAGAAGATCATCCTTGGTATGCCTGATAAAAAGTGCAACATGGCATTGAGGTAACAAAAGCGCTGTGGCAGTGTCAGCCCTTTGCCAAAGAGTGGATTATCTAAACGAAATATTTGTATCATTCCTTTTGCCCAACGTATGCGTTGGCCAATATGTGCTGAAAGTGATCCTGTTGCTAATCCTGCGGCAAGAGGGATACGAATATAAGCAGAAGTCCAACCATGGCGATGTAAGCGTAATGAGGTATGTGCGTCTTCGGTCACAGTTTCAACTGCCAGCCCGCCAATTTCATCCAAAGCACAACGACGTAATACAGCACAGGAGCCACAGAAAAAAGCCGCATTCCAAGTATCATTACCATCTTGCACTAATCCATAAAAAAGCGTGCCTTCATTCGGTGTTTCGCGGAAATTGCCTAAATTACGTTCAAAGGGATCAGGAGAGAAAAAATGGTGTGGTGTTTGTACCAATGCCATTTTTTCGTCTTTTAGGAACCAGCCCATAGTAAATTGTAAGAATGAGCGTGTCGGAATATGGTCACAGTCAAAAATAGCCACATATTCTCCGCAGGCTTTGCTCAATGCATGGTTGATATTACCGGCTTTGGCAAAATCATGTTTTTCGCGAGTGATATACCGAATACCAATTTCTTTAGCAAAAGCCGCAAACTCAGGGCGAGAGCCATCATCTAATAAATAGATAGTTAATTTATCTTTAGGCCAATCAATGTTTAAACAGGCATAAAGTGTTGGTTTTACAACTTGTAGCGCTTCGTTATATGTGGGAATAAAAATATCGACAGTAGGCCATTGTGTTGTATCTTGAGGCATTGAAATAGGTTGTCGATGGAGTGGCCAAATACATTGCATAAAACTAAGAAATAACACAATCCATGCATAGGTTTCAGCCAGTAATAGTAAGATCCCAAAGAAAAGGCTCAGATTATCCACCCAGTAGAGTGTGTATTGATAGCGCCACCAAATATATCGGCAAGCAATAGTCAGCGATAAAATAATAATGGTAATAGAAGACAGTCGGCCAGGGATATCGCGGATAGCTAAGGCTATCAGCCAAATCACGAGAACAAAAACAAATTGTAGTTTTAAATCAAAAGGTTGAGTAATACTTAATAAGATAATAAAAATGGCAAAAACAGCAACGAGCGATAATAGAGCGTATTGCCATAGTGGCGTGTTTGTTTTCTTATGATGGATCATATCTCGCGCAACAGGAGATAAGCGAGCAAAGAGATTTTGATAATACTGTCTAATATAGACAATAAATTGAATCGGTTTTTTCACCAAGGTGAGCATCAAATAATGGCAAATAAGCCAAATACTTTGTAATAAGTATCGGATCGGATCGCATAATTTAGGGCGACGCGGATTAATATGAGGAAATAGTTGTTGTTGTTTTTGTGCTATTTTCTGCCAAAAAGGGGATTCCATACGCAAAAAGAGCCACATTAATACCCAGAAAAGCTCATTCACGATAGCCGCACTGAATGAAGCCCCATTATGACGATAAAATTTGTAATAACGGGTTAAGATATGCGGCTGCACAGTAGCCTGTTGCCTTATCGAGCGGGACGCTTTTTTCTCTGGATAATCGATGGTTGACATTGTGGCTATCCTTTTTTGCTTAACAATAAAGGCAAACACCATTGTAGAAGTTGATTAATTTCTTCAACTAACATGCAATTAGCGCGGTAATCATATAAAGGTAAGCGTGAAGCACAGGCTTCTAATAATGCTTCATCGCGATGAAGTTTTATTGGGCAGAAAGGAAACTGACTGGTTTGCCAAAATTGATAAAAATCTTGATGGATTTGGCTAGTGGCACAAAATTGATTCACCAGAATATACTCATTGGCAGCAAAGGTATGTTGGTTAAGCCGAATATGACAGTTACTTTCAGGTGTGGTAACGGTTAATACGATATTGGCTTTCGCAACCCATGATTTAAAAAGGGTATCGTGCTCTGGTTGTAAATCGAGAAAAATTAAAGTGTCTGGGTATTGTTGAGTAAAAGCGGTAAAAAAATGCTGTAGATGTTGGTTGGCAGTGGCAGATGCTTGCAAGTGCAATTTATCTTCTGAATTAACGACTCCAAAAGGTAAAATTTGATAACCGTTTTGATAATCACAAATCGCTTGTTCTATTGGGGTATGCGCGAGTAGTGCTTGTCCTAATGTGGTGACTTGTGATTTTTCTGGAAAATAGAAATGTAAGATATTATTCACACAGTTATCGATAACAATGACATTGTATTTATGGTGATGAAATTGGCGAGCCAGTGCAACGGTTATTGAGGTGGTTCCTACTCCACCTCTGAGCCCTTTTAATACAATTAGTGGCATAGTTTTTCTCATTTAGTTATTGAATTAAATGTGTTGAGTAATGGCCAACGATAAATAAGGCTATGTTGATTTTCTTCGTTATTAATATCTCTATAGTGATAGTTGTTTATTGAAAATAATTTCTTTAATTTATTTATGTCTTGGTTTGTACTCTCTTTTTCTCTTTTTATCTCCGAGCGAATAAATTTTTTATTTTCCATTTTTGAACCCTCATATAAAAATAAGTTCTTAACCTGTAATTTTATTTTTCTTAGTCAAAGAAGGGGTAAGTGTTAAATAAAATATTAATATTCTTTATTTAAGGATATGCCTTAAAAATAGTTATTTCAATTACGTATAAATACATAAATTAAATATGCGAATTTAAATTCCATTGGGAATAAATAATAACCCTCTTTGACAATGATAATATTCTCAATAAATTCATTTAAATAATAAATAAACCATTATTAGTCAAAAAAACTAAATATAAGATAATTGTAAATTACCTATTTATAACAAATTCTAAGATAGTCTTTTTTAGATGATCAAAAAAGATTTGATTTTTATCAAGTAAAATACCATTAAATTAGTTAAATCATCTGTTTGTTATTGTTTTTATTTTGTTTTTTAGCTTTATGTTCTTGTAGTGTTTGTTTTGTAATGTATTTGTTAATTTAACCGTTCTATTTGTGATTATTTTGTTTGGTTTTGGATATAAGAAAATAAGATAACTCTGTGTTGCTATTTATTTTTTAAAATAACAACACAACTATAAAATTTATGTCTATTATATAAATATAAAGTGGCGTTTTGTTTATTAATCAACTTAATTATTTTTAAGTTGATTGCTTATATTTATTTGTCAGTAATTTATTTTTATGTACTCTTTCTTTTTGCATATAAGTAGTTTTACTAATTAATGGGGGAATATTCTATTAAGAATTAACTTTATAGTTATTTATAAAAATAAGAAGTATAAAAAGGCAAATATGAATATTCATATCAATGTCGGATATTATATAGATACGAATAAGTAGGTAATTAAAATGAACAAGACTAAAACAACTCGGTTCAGTTTTTTACATTACTGGCATGGGTTGGGCGCCTGGAATTTTTATTTTTTGCTAAAGTTTGTTTTGCTTTGGTATGGTTATTTAAAATTTGATGCATTTAGCAATTTACTCTTTCTAGCATTTTTATTATTTCCATTACCGAAAACATTTTGGCATAAATTACGTAATTGGATAGCGATCCCTATAGGGGTTATGCTTTTCTACCACGACACTTGGCTACCTAGTTTTTCAACGGTATTAGAACAAGGAGGGCAGTTAAAAAATTTTTCATTCTCTTACCTCATTGAATTAGCTGTTAATTTTATTAACTTAAAGATGATCGGGGTGGCATTTATTTTACTGGTAGGGTATCTCTTTATTGAACAGTGGGTAAGAGTGTCGGTGTTTATTATCGCGGGTGTAGTGTGGCTTAATATTAGTGGTTTTACCCATTTTTCAGGCGCTATGGTTTCTGCTGTTTCTGCCAATAGCTTTACTCAGCAAACCAACACATCTATCGATCAGCCACAACCGCAAAATACAGAAATATTATCGACAGCGCAGACTAGAGCGCAAAATAATAACGTACTGAGTTCACCTTACCCGCCACAAAAACAGCCAGCTAATAACAAAGTGTTAGATGAATGGCTTGCTCAGTTTTATCGTTACGAAAATAAACGCAGCACACCGGCTCCCGCTCAGCTCTCTTCTCATGCACAACCCTTTGATATTTTAATTATTAATATTTGTTCACTCTCTACCGCTGATGCGGCAGCCGTCGGATTACAGCAACATCCTATTTGGGGTAACTTTGATGTGTTATTTAATCGCTTTAATAGTGTTGCTTCTTATAGTGGTCCCGCTTCATTACGTTTATTAAGAGCCAGTTGTGGGCAAACACAACACGCTGATTTGTATGATCCTGCCGATATGCAATGCTTATTGATGGATAATCTGGCTGCTTTAGGTTTTGAGAAGAAATTGGTGCTCGATCATAATGGCGAGTTTGGTCATTATCTTCAAGAAATTAGGGAGTTAGGTAATCTTAATGTGCCGTTGCAAGATCAAAGCGGACTCTCTCATCAAATTACCGCTTTTGATGGCTCTAAAATCTATAACGATAAAGAGACCTTAGAGCGTTGGTTAAAAGCACGAGAAAAATCAGATGAAAAACGGACGGTGACCTTTGTCAATTTAGTGTCACTTCATGATGGTAATAGGTTCGTTGGCGAAAATACAACGGCTGATTATGGCAAAAGAGCCTCAGCACTACTTGATAACTTAAATGCTTTTATTAATACCCTTGATAAACGTGGCAGAAGAGTGATGGTAGTGATTGTTCCTGAACATGGAGCCGCATTACAAGGTGATATAACTCAGATGTCTGGTTTGCGAGATATTCCAAGCCAAAGTATTACTACGGTTCCTGTCGGTATTCGTTTTACTGGACTTAAAAATCAACGTTTACCTCATACGCCTATGATGATCGATAAACCAAGCAGTTATTTAGCGTTATCCGATTTTATTCTCCGTAATGTGAATGGCGATATCTTTAATCAATCCACCATAGATTGGAATGCTTTAACCCGTGAATTACCACAAACCGCGACAGTATCAGAAAATCAAAATACCATTGTGGTTGATTATCAAGGGAAATCTTATATCAAATTAAATGAAGGAGAGTGGATAGACTACCCTGATTGATTTGTTTATTTCATCATCACTCCCTGTTCTCTTACTGACTTTGAGTTCCCCGTTAATATTGCGGGGTTTTTTTATGGTTAACAAACAGATAAATTTCAGGAATAAAAAAACCACACCTAAAAGATGTGGTTTAATGAGTTTGCTATGAAACAAGGGAAATTTATTTTAAACCCGCAGCTTCACGTAAAATCTCAGCTTTATCTGTTGCTTCCCAAGGGAATTCAGCACGACCAAAATGACCGTATGCTGCTGTTTTTTGGTAGATCGGATGCAGTAAATCCAGCATTTGAATTAAGCCATAAGGGCGTAAATCAAAGAACTCACGTACTAATAAGATCAGTTGTGAGGTAGGGATTTTTTCAGTACCAAATGTTTCGACCATAATAGATGTTGGCTCTGCAACACCAATAGCGTAAGACACTTGAATTTCACAGCGATCTGCTAAGCCCGCAGCAACAATATTTTTTGCAACATAACGTGCAGCATAAGCCGCAGAACGGTCAACTTTGGAAGGATCTTTACCAGAGAATGCCCCACCGCCGTGGCGTGCCATACCACCATAAGTATCAACAATGATCTTACGACCTGTTAATCCACAGTCGCCCATTGGGCCACCGATAACAAAACGACCTGTTGGGTTAATGAAATATTTGGTTTGTTCATTTAACCATTCTGTTGGCAGAATAGGTTTAATGATCTCTTCCATTACCGCTTCATGTAAGTCTTTTTGTGAAATATCTTCAGCATGCTGAGTTGATAAAACCACGGCATCAATACCAACAATGTTGTTATTGTCGTATTGGAAAGTGATCTGGCTTTTAGCATCTGGACGTAACCATGGTAGTGTGCCATTTTTACGTACTTGAGCTTGGCGCTGGACTAAGCGGTGAGCATAAGTAATAGGCGCTGGCATCAGAACGTCAGTTTCATTAGTGGCATAACCAAACATTAAGCCTTGGTCACCGGCACCTTGTTCAAGAGGATCTGCGCGGTCAACACCTTGGTTGATATCTGGGGATTGTTTACCAATCGCACTGATAACGGCGCAGGAATTAGCATCAAAGCCCATATCTGAACTGGTATAACCGATTTCACGTACTGTTTTACGTGTGATCTCTTCGATATCAACCCAAGCTTTGGTGGTAATTTCTCCGCCTACCATCACCATGCCTGTTTTAACGTAAGTTTCACAGGCAACACGTGCTTTTGGATCTTGTTCTAAAATTGCATCCAATACGGCATCAGAAATTTGATCCGCAATTTTGTCTGGATGACCTTCTGATACTGATTCAGAAGTAAAAAGGTGTGTAGTCATTATATCTCGTTACCTTAATACAGATGGTCTAAGGATGGATGTTTTAACATCTAGACGTCCATTTTAGGACTGTTTTCTCTTTAATTCCAGCTTTTTTTAATCAAATATAGGGATAAACTCGCATCCAATAGTTGATATCATTTTTTGTGTGACACAATTTTTCAAGTGAGCAAAAAGAAAAATAATAAAAAAAAGCGATTTATCTATTTTGTTTTTGCATTTTGATTCAACTACAGGTATAACCTCGCCGTTACTGTGAAAACTGAATCACAGTGTAAACCGCAGGATTGCTGATCCTGTTTCTCTGTTAGGGAAATGGCTTATAAGGTTAAGCCATGTGTGGAGTGAATGGGTAATGATCCATTGTCTACTGGTTATTCTTTTCAAAAACCAAAACAGTACTCGCCAATACTATACCCGTAGTATGTCTAGAGTGATTTCCTCTTTGAGCTCTTTTTCTTTAGAGCGAAGTTGTCTGTTACTTGCCAATAGGTGATTGTGTTAACTATTAGTCGGTTAACTTCATCGCTTTCTACTACTATATCCTGCGTTAGGCTGGATAATCATACAAAAATATATAGTGAGTCATTACTTCTAACTGTTATTTATCGGTCATTTCAGCTAGCCATGAAATTATTGACTACTATAGTGACAGGCAAGGTATAAACTCATACTCCCTAAGGAGAATGTCATGAATGATAACATCGCTCGTAAGATGCAACAGACTTATAACATCACATATTGGGGGGGAGGATACTACTGCGCGAATAATCGCGGCAATATTAGTGTTTGCCCAAATCCTGATGTGCCTGAAGCAACGCTGGATTTAACAGAATTAGTTAAGCAAGTACAAGAAGAGCATTCACATTTACGCCTTCCTGCGCTGTTTTGTTTTCCACAAATTTTACAGCACCGTTTGCGCTCAATTAATGCCGCTTTTCATCGTGCACGTGAGTCTTATGGCTACAAAGGGGATTACTTTTTAGTTTATCCAATTAAAGTCAATCAACAGCGTCGTGTGATTGAATCGCTAATTAATGCTGGAGAGCCATTAGGATTAGAAGCTGGCTCTAAAGCTGAATTAATGGCAGTGCTTGCTCATGCCAACATGACCAGTTCGGTGATTGTTTGTAATGGTTACAAAGATCGCGAATATATTCGTTTAGCCCTTACAGGGGAAAAGCTCGGTCATAAAGTGTTCTTGGTCATTGAAAAAATGTCTGAGATAAAAATGGTACTTGAAGAAGCCGAACGTTTAGAAGTGATCCCCCGCTTAGGGGTTCGTGCTCGCCTTGCTTCTCAAGGCTCCGGTAAATGGCAAGCCAGTGGGGGTGAAAAATCAAAATTCGGCCTTGCTGCAACACAAGTACTACAACTGATTGATACGCTACGCCAAGCTGGTCGTTTAGATAGTTTGCAGTTATTGCATTTTCACCTTGGATCACAGATGGCTAATATCCGTGATATTGCGACAGGTGTGCGTGAATCAGCCCGTTTTTATGTTGAGCTACATAAGTTAGGGGTCAATATTCAGTATTTTGATGTTGGTGGTGGCTTGGGCGTTGATTATGAAGGTACGCGCTCACAATCTGATTGCTCTGTTAACTATGGCCTTAATGAATACGCTAATAACGTGATTTGGGCGATTGGTGATGCTTGTGATGAAAATGAATTACCTCATCCAACCGTTATTACAGAATCAGGTCGAGCATTAACTGCGCATCATACGGTGCTTATTTCCAATGTTATTGGTGTTGAACGTAACGAATTTACTGCAATCACGCCACCGGCCGAAGATGCTCCAAGACCTATCGCAAGCCTTTGGGAAACATGGGAAGAGATGCAAACCAAAGGGAATAGCCGTTCATTACGTGAATGGCTACATGATAGCCAATTAGATTTACATGATGTCCATACTCAATATGTACACGGTATGTTAAGTCTGACAGAGCGTGCATGGGCGGAAGAGTTATATCTGAATATCTGTCGTCATATTCAATATGATTTAGATCCAAGTAATCGAGCCCATCGCCCGATTATTGATGAACTGCAAGAGCGTATGTCAGATAAGTTCTATGTCAACTTTTCACTGTTCCAGTCATTGCCTGATGCTTGGGGAATTGATCAATTATTCCCTGTATTACCAATTGAAGGTTTAGATAAACCGCTCGATCGGCGTGCAGTATTGCTAGATATCACTTGTGATTCAGATGGTATTATCGATCATTATGTCGATGGTGATGGGGTCGAAACCACGATGCCAATGCCAGCTTATGATCCTGAATATCCACCAATGATTGGCTTCTTTATGGTGGGGGCGTATCAGGAAATCCTTGGAAATATGCATAACTTATTTGGTGATACAGCTGCTGTTGATGTTTATCTTGATGAGAAAGGCAATCTTACTTATCAGTTGAGTGAAGAGGGTGATACCGTTGCGGATATGCTTCAATATGTAAAACTTAATCCTGCGGTATTGTTGGAGCGCTTCCGTACTCAAGTGAAAAATGCACAGTTAGATAAAGCACTCCAAGAGCAGTTCCTAACTGAATTTGAAAGTGGCTTATACGGTTATACCTATCTGGAAGAAGAGGAGTAATGCTTACTTCCTAATGCAGAGTGGTGTTGATACATCACTCTTTATCTATCATATTGATTTATATGTTGCTTGTTAAAATAAGTAACAGAGGTAATGGCATGAAAAATTGTACGTTAGGTAATGAGACTGATAATTCTTTGATCTCAAATGCATTTGGTTTTTTACGTTTTCCACTGAATTTTCAACCTTATAGCAGTGATGCTGATTGGGTGATCACTGGGGTGCCTTTTGATATGGCAACTTCAGGTCGTGCAGGTACTCGCCATGGGCCCGGCGCTATTCGCCAGATTTCGACTAACTTAGCGTGGGAAGGACATCGCTGGCCTTGGCACTTCGATATGCGTGAACGCCTCAAAGTTGTTGATTGTGGTGATTTAGTATTTAACTTCGGTGATGCGCAAGATATGAGTGATAAGCTACAAGCTCATACGGAAAAATTGCTAGCAGCAGGTAAAAGATGTTTAACCTTTGGTGGTGATCACTTTGTGACATTACCTCTATTACGTGCTCACGCTAAACACTTTGGCAAAATGGCTTTGGTGCATTTTGATGCTCATACCGATACTTATGCTAATGGCAGTAAGTTTGATCACGGTACGATGTTCTATCATGCTCCTAATGAAGGTTTGATTGATCCACAGCATTCAGTGCAAATTGGTATTCGTACCGAGCATGACACTAATAACGGCTTTACTGTCTTGGATGCTGCACAAGTTAATGATCGTGGGGTTGATGATTTAGTCGCGCAAATTAAAGAGATTGTGGGTTCACTTCCTGTTTATTTGACTTTTGATATTGATTGCCTTGATCCCGCATTTGCACCGGGTACAGGAACACCGGTTGTGGGTGGATTAACCACGGATAAGGCGCTGAAAATGCTGCGTGCTCTACAGCCGTTAAATATTGTAGGCATGGATTTAGTTGAAGTATCGCCAGCGTATGATCAATCAGATATTACTGCCCTTGCCGGAGCAACCATTGCACTTGATATGCTATATCTGCAAGCGGCTAAAAAATAATTACTTTTTTGTCATAAATAATGTCAAGGCAATATCTATTTAGATATTGCCTTATTTTTATCCATTAAATGAATGAGTTAAGCATTTTTTGCTAACTATAAAGTTAATGAGTAAAAAAGATCATCTGCTCTTTTGCAACAGATGATGGCCTTTTGGTAACTTGTTATTCTAAATGATAATTATTTTCACTATATTCTATTCTACTTATTGTGTTTACTAGTGAATGATCATTTCTTTGTCACATCGCACTTTAATTGCTACTGTTAAATTATTAATAAAGTTCTTTTTTGGAAGAGCTTTTTCATCTGTAAATATTCAGGAGAAAGACAATGGCTTTGAATGGTAAAGTAATTTTAGTTACAGGTGCTGCTCAGGGAATTGGTCGTGGTATCGCATTACGTCTTGCTAAAGAGGGTGCCGATATTGCTCTGGTTGACTTAAAAGCAGATAAATTATCCGATGTAGCAAAAGAAATTGAAGCGTTAGGGCGTAAAGTAACGACCTTTGCTGCAGATATTAGCAACCGTGATGAAGTCTTTGCGGCAGTTGAACATGCTGAAAAAACCTTAGGCGGTTTTGATGTTATGATCAATAACGCAGGTATTGCACAGGTGAAACCTCTTGCAGATGTGACCCCGGAAGATATGGATCGGATCTTCAAAATTAACGTTAATGGTGTGATGTGGGGTATTCAGGCCGCTTCTGAGAAATTTAAAGCATTAGGCCATAAAGGGAAGATTATTAATGCATCTTCTATTGCTGGGCACGATGGTTTTGCCATGTTAGGGGTTTATTCTGCCACTAAATTTGCAGTACGTGCATTAACACAAGCGGCAGCTAAAGAGTATGCAAGCGCAGGCATCACTGTTAATGCTTATTGCCCGGGCATTGTTGGCACTGATATGTGGGTTGAGATTGACGAGCGTTTTGCTGAAATTACTGGAGCACCAAAAGGTGAGACCTATAAAAAATATGTGGACGGTATTGCTCTAGGTCGTGCTCAAACTCCTGATGACGTAGCTGCGTTAGTTTCCTTCTTGGCAAGTGATGATTCCGACTATATTACGGGCCAAGCTATCTTAACCGATGGCGGTATTGTCTATCGTTAATTATTGATTACTTAATCATAATTGTTATTTGTGCCCCGAGTTATTCACTAAGATAACTCGGGGCATTTTTTTATGATATGTGTACGAAAAATATTTCCTCTTTGATTTTTGTCTGTTATAAGTTACATTTTTAGTGTGATTTATAAGCAACAATTAGGACTTTGGCAATAAGGAAAGCAAATGCCATATAAAATAGTGCGTTATCAGGACAGAAACCAAAAAGTACCCTATCGAGAGTGGATACAAAAGCTTAGGAAACGAGATCCTCAAGCGGCTGCTAAAATTGAAGTACAAGTAACTCGAGCATGTTATGGTAACTTCGCCGATCATAAATTTGTTCGTGATGGAGTCTGGGCTTTACGAATAAACTTCGGGCAGGGATATCGGGTTTATTATTCAATAGAAAATGAATTTATTATTCTTTTACTTGTTGGAGGGAATAAAAGTACTCAACAAGCAGATATTGATAAAGCAGTGAACTATCTTGAAGATTATCATGTAAGGATGAAAAATGACCAATAAAATAGATGTAGTAAAAAGAAAAACTGTTCCTGCATATCTTGACCATGATTTAGAGATGATAAATGAACTACGAGAAGATCCTGATTATGCTGAGGTGTATTTGCAAACGGCGTTAGAAGGTATTTATGAGCCTGGGGGAATAGGTGCATTTTTAATTGCATTACGGCAAATTATTGAGGCTCATGGTGGAGTGGGCGTGATTGCGAAAAAATCAGGATTATCTCGACAACATATTTATCGAGCATTATCTGAAAATGGTAATCCAACACTGACAACATTGACAGAAATCACCAGAGCAGTAGGCGTTCGATTAGCATCAACTCACTGTGTTTAATAATTTACCAGCAAAAAATACGATGTGCCCCGAGTTATTCACTAAGATAACTCGGGGCATTTTGTTTACTGTAACGCATTAAAGTTGGAAATAACGAGCAATCAGTGGCGCTGTAAAGTTCTTTTTTAAATAAAAACCACGGGGAAGTGTCATGATGCGTTGTCCATTTTCACCAATGGCTTCGGTTAATGCCTTACTGTTAGCAGCCTTAGGGCGAATTTGTAATACTTGTCCGTGACGCGCAGTAATGCTTTCTACTTTTCCTAAGACAATCATATCCATTAACTCTTCCCAATCGTGACGCAGTAGCTCTTCTTCAAGATGATTGGGGCTCCAAAGTAGCGGGGAAGCGACTCTACGCTGTGCTAATGGGATCTCCCGTTCTCCCTCTACAGGTACCCATAATACTTTTGACAGCTTGCGTTTTACATGGCTATTCTCCCATGTGATCCCACTGTTTCCTGTAAGTGCGGCAACACAAACAAAGGTCGTTTCTAATGGCATACCAAAACGGTCGATAGGGATGGTTTTTAGCTCAACACCGATATGAGAAAAATCTTGTTCAGGTTTACTGCCGGCACTGGCACCTAAATAGTATTCCAATAGCATACCGACCCAACCTTTATCACGCTTTAAATTTTCAGGAATAGGAAGCTGTGCAAAAGCAGCGAGTTCACCGAAGGTATAACCAGCCAGCGCTTGTGCTCGTGCGAATAAAACGGATTCATTTTCAGGTGCTGCTGGTGGCGTAAACATAAATAACTGTCTTCCTGTACAATAAATAAACAGAAAAAAAGGATGATGGAAAATGTTTTTTCACTGATTTAAGTTAAAACATAATAGCATGATATATCATCATTTTTTTATGTGAATCGAGGTTTTAATAATAAATGATATAAGTTGTTCAGGGTTATCCTTAGATCATAAACAGGCTTTTGCACTAGGTTATCCACAGCTTTGTGGGATAACTCCGCAAAAGTGAGATCACTGTTCTGATTTACAGCCTTGACTTTTGCCGATATTCCCCAAAATCTGCCTATTTCGATTAACTAATCGGCACAACCTGTGGATAAAACCGACTGTGGTTGTTTTTCGTACAATTTAACCATTGGACTTTATTCATTGGTTTATCCAATCGTTGAAATAGGGATAAAAACTTATCTACTAATTTGAATTATAAGTGATATTTTAAAAAATGTTTCAACAGTCTGTAGGCTAATATAAAAACTATACCCTGATTATCTCACTCTTTTTCACATAGATATCCACAGAAAAAGTGAATAAATCCCCTAGGCCTTACTGTTGGTGTTTATAACTTTGCGGGTTTCTGTGAATTAACATAATTATAAGTGAAAACGCTATTTTAATGGGGGCGTTTCTAAATCAGGTATAAACCATGCCGATTTAAAATCAAACCAACCAAAGGTATTCATTTTTACACCGCGTATCGTACGTTGCCCTTGTAATTCAAGTAAATGGTGAAATAACGGGAAAAGCCAATTATTTTGTGTTAATTGGCGACACCACTCTTCAAGCGGTAATACTTTTTGACGCCATAAGGCTAGGGCATCTTCATAACGTTCACCCATGCACTGGTGAAATAGGGGCAGTTCATAAAGTGCTGCAAAAATAGAAAACTCGAGCGGTTTATAGAAATTGACGGTAGCTAACCAGATATCACTCTTTGCATCACCATAATACCACTGTTCATAATCAAGCACTTGAATGGATAATTCGATATCATAGTCAGATAAGATTTTTTTGATCAGTTCAGCAATAGTGCTGTATTCGTGGTGCTCTTTATACAGTGTAATGGTCAGTTTTGTGAGTGAAGCGGGTTTAGTATGCGGTGGGATCAGTTTGCTATGGTGCCAGTGTAACAATAAACCATAAGCAGGTGACCAATGGCGTTGATAAGAGGGCGCACAATGGGCCAACATATTCACCGGTGTTAATACACTACTAAGCCATTCGCGGATCTCAGGTTGTTGGCATTGTGTTGAACGACTATCGTAAAGTAAAAAATAACAGCCTTCCTCTTTGCGGCTTTCCAGTGAGTTGTTATGAGTATCATCATCGGTTAAATGAAGGGTAGAGCAAACCATTTTGTCTTTTAATTCAGGAACCACCCAAATATCGATGTTATCTAATAGTGCGCGTAAACCAAAATAGCTATCAAACGCTTTGATTTGCAGTTTATGTTGATCATTGCTCATCACTTGGTATGCCCCTGTGCCAATGGGGTGCTGAGAAAAATTAGCGAGAGTTCGCCATTCTTGGGGCAAGATCGCTGCTTGTGGGCTACCTAATAGGGTGGCAAATTGTTTATCCGGTACGGTTAAATAAATATCAATAACATAAGGTTGCGGTGAGGTTATTTTCTCAATATGTGCATAAAGTGGATTGCAGACTTTCATTCTCATTAAAGAGGTGCTGATATCCTCTATGGTTAATTCTCGTCCATGGTGAAAATAGATAGCAGGGCGTAAATAAAAGCGCCAATGTTGCTCGCTGAGCATCTGCCAGTGATGGGCTAATTCCGCTTCGACTTCCCCATTTTCCTCTTTTAAGTGAAGTAATGAATTAAATATTTGGCTCATTAAATGTAATTCAGAGCGCCGAAGCGGCGTACCGGGTAATAAATTACGAAAAGGGCGATAGTAAATTATTCGTAGACGTTGTTGGCTAGGGTGAAAGCTTTTTTCAATCTGTGAAAGCACCATTTGCCGTAACGAGTCTTTATCGCCCATCAGTGCAACGAGCTTTTCTATATCATTTTCTTCCAGTAATCGCTCTGCTCGGCTTTGTTGGATGTCAAAGGCGTTAGAATGAAAAGTCAGGGTGGATTTTTTTCCTCTTCCTACTTCTGCTTGCCAATCTATCCAACCAGTTTGATGCATTTTGTTTAGTAACGAACGCACATGGCGACGAGTGCAATGTAATGTTTCAGCAAGCTCTTGTAATGTGGTTTCAGTCTCTTTTCCCTCAAAAGCTTGCCATAAGCGAATAAATTGCAACTCTAAGCGGGGTGATGTCATAAAAGAGGAAATACCTTATTAAAGTGATCAATTTTAATTTCCTTATATTAGACCGATAATGTTTGTGTTTAAAGTTAGCTCTTATGTTAGTTATCACAAATTATGAATACTAACAGACTCCCCCTTTGAGCATGCGGTGATTACCGGCCAGTGATAATAGTTCACTGGCTTTTTTGTTCGTTTTACTGAAAAAAAATGCCGCGAGGTAAATAGCGGCGAGAATGACAAAGTTTAAATTTTTACAGATAACAAACAGTGAAATAAGGTAATTGAGTCAGTGATTAACGCATAAAAGCAGGTTGTTTAGCTTCATAAGCACTTATTTCTGCTTGGTGTTGTAACGTTAATCCGATACTGTCTAATCCTTCAATCATGCAATGACGGCGAAATGCATCGATTTCAAATGAGAAGCATAATTCACCGGCGATCACTTGTTGGGCAACTAAATCAACGGTAATAGGCATACCAGCATGCTCTGTTACCCAATTAAATAACTGTGTAACTTGCTCATCGCTTAATTTGATTGGCAATAACTGGTTATTAAAGGAATTGCCGTAAAAAATATCAGCAAAACTCGGCGCGATCACCGCATGAAAGCCATAATCTGTGAGCGCCCAAGGCGCATGTTCGCGAGAAGATCCACAACCAAAATTCTCGCGCGCCAATAAAATAGAAGCACCTTGATAGATGGACTGATTTAAAATAAATGATGGGTTAGGCTGGGTGCCTTCATCATCTAAAAATCGCCAATCATGAAATAAGTGTTTACCAAATCCTGTGCGAGTGACTTTTTGTAAAAATTGTTTGGGAATAATCGCATCAGTATCCACGTTAGCAGCATCTAAAGGTACTGGAATTCCAGTGTGTTGTGTGAATTTATTCATTAGGGTCTCCTTTATGATACTGTTGCAAAAGTGCGAATATCAGCAAAATGTCCATGAATGGCGGCGGCAGCGGCCATTGCCGGACTGACTAAATGAGTTCTGCCACCACGACCTTGGCGACCTTCAAAATTACGATTGCTGGTCGATGCGCAACGCTCTCCGGGATTTAATCGGTCATTGTTCATTGCCAAGCACATTGAGCAACCGGGTAAACGCCATTCAAAACCGGCTTCAATAAAAATTTTATCTAAACCTTCTGCTTCTGCTTGGGCTTTAACAGGGCCTGAGCCGGGAACAACAATTGCTTGTACATGGGAGGCGACTTTATGCCCTTTAGCTATCTTTGCTGCTGCGCGTAAATCTTCAATACGAGAGTTAGTGCAAGAGCCTATAAAAACTTTATCTATTGTAATATCAGTTAAGTTAACACCTTCAGTTAATCCCATATAAGCTAAGGCTTTTTCGGCGCTAGCTCGTTCAACAGGATCGTTAAAACTGTTCAATCGCGGAACAATTTGGTCAATAGCAATCACTTGTCCCGGATTCGTCCCCCAAGTCACTTGTGGTGCAATCTCTGCGGCATTAATCGTCACAGTAGCATCAAAAATAGCATCTTCGTCCGACTTTAACGTTTTCCAATAGGCGACAGCTTCATCCCACAATGGGGCTTGAGGGGCAAATTGACGTCCTTTTAAGTAAGCAAATGTAGTCTCATCAGGAGCAACTAAGCCTGCTTTTGCCCCCATCTCTATCGCCATATTGCATAACGTCATTCGCCCTTCCATACTCAAAGCTTCAATAGCTTCTCCCGTAAATTCAATGATATACCCCGTACCTCCCGCACTACCCAATTTTCCGATAATCGCCAATACGATATCTTTTGCCGTGATGCCATTGGCTGTTTTGCCTTGTACTTCGATTTTTAAGGTTTTAGCACGTGATTGTTTTAAGGTTTGTGTCGCTAATACGTGCTCAACCTCAGAAGTGCCAATACCGAAAGCTAATGCGCCAAAGGCACCATGTGTTGCTGTATGTGAGTCGCCACAAACAATTGTCATGCCTGGTAAAGTTAAGCCTTGTTCAGGCCCCATAACATGAACAATTCCTTGATATGGGTGATTTAAGTCATACAAGGTCACACCAAATTCTTGACAGTTTTTCATTAACTCTTGCATTTGAATACGCGCCATATCACCACAGGCGTTGATATCTTTGGTTTGAGTTGAAACGTTGTGATCCATTGTGGCAAAGGTTTTGTTGGGTTGACGAACAGCACGACCTTTGGTTCTTAAACCATCAAAAGCTTGAGGTGAAGTCACTTCATGCACTAAATGTCTATCGATATATATAATAGGTGTTTCATTCGCTACTTCTCTGACAACATGTGCATCGTAAATTTTTTGATATAATGTTTTACCCATGTTATGCCCCTTCTTGAATAAACTGAGCGATATGATCACCCATTTCTGCGGTTGTTATTGCGTTTCCTTCTCCCGCTAAATCTGCGGTGCGATAGCCTGTTGCTAGTACTCTTGTAATTGCTTCTTCAATGGCTTGGGCTGCTTTATCTTCATTAAAGCTATAACGCAGTAATAGGGCGGTTGATAAAATTTGTGCTATTGGATTGGCGATATTTTTACCGGCAATATCTGGTGCGGAGCCACCTGCGGGTTCATATAAACCAAAATGTGCTTCATTTACGCTTGCAGAGGGCAACATGCCCATTGAACCGGTGATCATGGCGCATTCGTCTGATAAAATATCGCCAAAGATATTGGAGCACAGCAATACATCAAATTGCGCTGGATCTTTAATTAATTGCATTGTCGCATTATCGATATACATATGTTGCAAGGTCACATCAGGGTATTGCTTAGCGACCTCAGTGACGACTTCACGCCATAAAATAGAGCTTTGTAAAACGTTGGCTTTATCAATCGACGTGACTTTATAACGACGTTTTTGCGCTGATTTGAAAGCAAAATGAGCAATACGTTCGATTTCATAGCGATGGTAAACCTCGGTATCAAAAGCACGCTCTTCGCGACCTTCACCATCACGGCCTTTAGGTTGACCGAAATAGATCCCCCCAGTTAATTCACGAACACATAAAATATCAAAACCGCGTTGTGCAATATCAGCACGCAATGGACAATAAGCTTCTAAACCTTTATATAAACGAGCTGGGCGCAGATTGCAGAATAATTTAAAGTGTTTACGTAAAGGTAATAATGCGCCACGTTCCGGTTGTTGATCTGCCGGTAAATGCTCCCATTTAGGCCCCCCCACAGAGCCGAATAAAATCGCATCAGCTTGCTCACATCCAGCCAAGGTGGTTGCCGGTAATGGTGTGCCATGATTATCGATAGCAATACCACCAATATCGTACTCTTTGGTCGTGATATTCAGTGAAAATCGTTTATTTACCGCATCGATCACTTTTTGTGCTTGCGCCATAACTTCAGGGCCAATGCCATCTCCGGGCAATACTGCAATATGATAATGTTTAGACATAATGATTAAACCGCTTCTTGTGTTGTATGGTGTTTGCGTTTTTCTATTTCGACTTGCTCTGAACGCCAAATACTGTTGATAACATGCATCATGGCGTTGGCGGATGAACCGACGATATCAGTTTCTAATCCCATGCCATGAAATTTACGTCCTTGGTATTCAACCACGATATCAACTTGTCCTAATGCATCTCGTCCTTCACCTTTGGCTGTTAATTGATAAGTCACCAGTTTTAAGGGATAACCTGTAGCACGAGAAATAGCTTGATAGACAGCATCAACGGGACCATTTCCTGTTGCTGCTTCAGTGATTTCTTCATTTTTACGACTAATGCTGACACTGGCCGTGGCAACTGTTGAGGAGCCGGATTGAGTATTAAAATAGTTCATTACAAACTCATCAGGCTCTTGTTGCTGTTGCCCCATAAAAGCCAATGCTTCTAAGTCATAGTCAAAAACTTGGCCTTTTTTATCAGCTAAACGTAAGAAAGCGGCATATAAAGAATCTAAGTTATAATCTGTTTCGCGATAGCCCATCTCTTCCATACGGTGTTTTACCGCAGCTCGACCAGAGCGAGACGTTAAGTTCAATTGCACCTCTTTTAAACCAATTGATTCAGGTGTCATAATTTCGTAAGTTTCACGATTTTTCAGTACGCCATCTTGGTGAATACCAGAGGAGTGGGCAAAGGCATTCGATCCAACGATGGATTTATTGGCATGAATAGGGGTATTACATAATTGACTGACTAACTGGCTGGTACGGTAGATCTCTTTGTGATTAATACGCGTTTGTACATTCATCATTTGTTCACGTACTTTTATCGCCATAATCACTTCTTCTAAAGCGCAGTTACCGGCTCGTTCACCTAAGCCGTTGATAGTCCCTTCAACTTGTCTTGCACCTGCTTGTACTGCGGTAATAGAGTTTGCAACAGCCATACCTAAATCATCATGGCAATGAACGGAGATCACCGCTTTATCAATATTAGGTACACGTTCAAATAAATTAGTGATAATGCCACCGAATTGATAAGGCGTGGTATAACCTACGGTGTCTGGAATATTAATGGTTGTTGCGCCCGCGTTGATGGCACTTTCCACAATGCGACATAAATTATCAATATGGGTACGCCCCGCATCTTCGCAAGAAAACTCAACATCATCAGTATAGCGTCGGGCGCGTTTAATTGAGCGTGTTCCCATTTCAATAATGTCATCAAAGGATTTTTTTAACTTATGTTCAGCATGCAAAGCGGAGGTGGCTAAAAAAACATGAATACGAAATGCCTCGGCAATGTTTAATGACTCTGCGGCAACGTCAATATCATTATCAACACAGCGAGCTAACGCACAAATGCGACTATTTTTAATTTCTCGAGCGATGGTTTGTACAGATTCAAAATCCCCAGGGGAAGAGACAGGAAAACCCGCTTCAATGATATCTACACCTAAACGTTCTAAGGCATAAGCAATTTGTAACTTCTCTTTTACGCTTAAGCTAGCTTGCAATGCTTGTTCGCCATCTCTTAATGTGGTGTCAAAAATAATCACATTGTTGCTCATAATCTGTTCCTTATACTTTTTTATTTCGTTTTTTGCGCTCTCCCAGGTATAAAAAAACCCGCGATTAGCGCGGGTTTTTCTCTAAGGGTAGGTATGTTTCATTTTTTACCCATCAGCCGACCGCGCATCAATGTTGCGAATAGTAGTAGGCTTGATAGTAAAATTGCGTTTAACATGAAACATCCTTACATTTGTTCTTAATAATGTTTATTTATTGATACCGGATACCAATCATCATGTCAAGCATTGGAATTTTTTAATTTGTTTTGATGTGTGAATTATATTTTATTCTTAGTAATTCTGACTAATATCTAAATTTTTAGTAATGATTATATCTATCAAACAATCATTGATTAGGTTAATGTTTCACATAATCGCTCTCGGGGAGTGAAATAAAAAATTAAACAATTGTTTGCTTTTTTTTTGAACAACTAACTATCAGGGGGATGAGCGGTTGTAGTTAACAACAATATCAATAAATTTGAGCAACATTTTGAATATAAGAATAAAAATTATTACCGTGGTGACTGTAATAGTTCTGAAAGTGTCCTGTAAGGTGATAGATTTTATTATTTTATTATGATTTTTATCATATTTTGTTTTATTATTTGCAAGGCATAAGGTAAAACAGGTTGTAATATATATCGGTATAATCATTTCATTAATATGTAATTTAAATGTCAATTTATTCTCTTTAATATAAAGATGAATTATTTTTTGGTGTTTGTGTTATACATTTTGTGATGTACATGGATGATGAATAATAAGTAGTAATATTTTTATAAAAGTTACAGTCATGGTTAGATATATAATTTATTAATATGCTTTTATATTATTAATAAGTTTTAATTCGCCAATTATAATAACATAGTGGAGTAAAAAATGACGGATTACACATCAGCAACAACGACCAATAAAGAGTCAGCAGATATGCATTTACGTAATGTTGATCTTAATTTATTAACGGTGTTTGATGCTGTTATGCAAATGCAAAATGTCACACGAGCAGCACAGGTGTTAGGTATGTCTCAACCGGCAGTCAGTAATGCAGTTTCTCGTCTTAAGATCATGTTTAATGACGAGTTATTTGTTCGGTATGGCCGAGGTATTCAACCAACATTAAGAGCCAAACAGTTATTTGGCCCTGTTCGACAAGCATTACAATTAGTCCATAATGAATTGCCAGGGGCGGGATTTGAACCGGAACAAAGTGATCGTGTGTTTAGCTTATCTATTTGCAGTCCATTAGATATCAAGTTAGCGCCAAAAATTGTAGAGAGAATAAAAAATAAAACCCCTAATATTAATGTAAATATTAAGTCTTATTTGAATAGTAATATTGAACACCAATTAAAATATCAGGAAGTTGAGTTCTTTATTAATTATAAACAATTTGATAAACCAGAGTTTCATTCACACCCTTTATTCAATGATGAAGTGGTTTTGGCTGTCTCTAACCAACACCCACGAATTAAAGAAAGCGTTACTGAAGAGATGTTATTAAATGAGCATCATTCTATTGTTTCTTTAGAAGATGTGGGGTCTTTTAGTGCGGCTTATTATAAGAATACAGAGTTAGAAGATTTAATTACTTATGAAGGTACTGATTTAAATAGTGTATTAAATCTAGTCTCAAAAACTTATTCGGTCGCTATTGCGCCTAGATGGTTAGTTGAAAGCTATTCAGAACAATTGAACATTAAGGCGATATCATTACCTTGGGAGAAGGTAGAACGTCCATGCTATTTAATTTGGCATGAGTCAACGGCACGAGATAAAGGCCATTTATGGATGAAAAATTTACTTAGTGAGGTTTGTCAAAACTAAGAGTGATTCACTCATAATTAGCACTCTATGCTAATTATGCAGAAATAGTGGCAGATAACGTTAGCTTACTGCTAATAACCAATAAAAGATATTCTTTAATAGTAAATAGTAAAGATAAGTCTCTTGGGTAGCTGTCACTATTTTTGCCCTAATTGTTATCCTATCCCTATCAGTTGCAACTATTGTCATCTAATCGATTTTTTTCTTTATTTTCTCTGTTATTAATCTTGTAAATGAATAAATTTTTATAATTAGCTTTTGATTTTATTATATTTTTCTTGTTAATACTTTGTTTGTTCACAAAGTGTTCAGGCTCATTTTTACATTTTCATTAGTATGATGAAATTGACAAAACTTTTCATGACTCACAATTTTACAAATTTATGTAAAATTAGATTCCTTTATTTTTGCGGATCACTTAGACTTTCAGATAAGTCAGCGAACAGGTGTAAGCTGAAATTAGAAGATGACATTATTCTTTATTTCAACTTAATTATTCCTACGCTTTTCCATAAATAACAGGAAAATCATGATAAATAATAATAATCTATATGATTATCATATAATTAGAAGATTGCAGATGCAATTTTCATCTTCTGGGGAAAAAACGGCTTATCGTCAGTGGGATGCTAAGTCTGAAATCGCCATGTCATGGGCGTCAGTAGCAAAGAAAACACGTGCACTCTCAAATGCATTACTCGATATGGGCGTGGCTGTTCAAGAAAATGTGGGGATTTTTTCCCAAAACAGCATTGATTGGTCTATTGCCGATATTGCTACTTTGCAGTTGCGTGCTGTCACAGTTCCTCTTTATGCAACAAGTAGTGTGGAACAAGCCGCTTATATCATCAACGATGCGAATATTCGTATTCTTTTTGTTGGTGACCAAAAGGAATATGACGTTGTTTCTGAGTTAGCGCTATTATGCCCGCAACTTAAACATATTATTGTGTTTAATTCTCAGGTCGTTTTAAATCCGACAATACCTTCTTATCATCTGACAAACTTAATCAGTGACTGTCAATCTCAATATGATTCTCTGCTACAACAACGTATTGATGAATGTTGTTTAGATGATTTGTTTACACTGATTTATACCTCGGGTACAACAGGTGAGCCTAAAGGTGTTATGCTTGATTACACCAATCTGGCTTCTCAACTTTATCTGCATGATCAGCGCCTTTCATTATCGGATAAAGATGTTTCATTATGCTTTTTACCGTTATCACATGTATTTGAACGGGCATGGAGCTTCTATGTTATGCATACTGGGGCTATTAATGTTTATCTCACAGATACCCATGCCGTAAGGGAAGCAATGGCTGCAGTAAAACCAACGGTTATGTGTGCAGTGCCACGCTTTTACGAAAAAGTATATAGCGCCATTCAAGAGAAAGTTTCTCAAGCACCTCGACTACGCCAATGGATGTTTAAATGGGCTCTTAAACAGGGTGAAAAACAACGTCAGGCACACTTAGCTGGACGTTCATTAGGCATGCTATCTCAATGGTGTTATCGCTTTGCGGATAAAAAAGTTCTTCAACCACTACGTCAAATTTTAGGTGGGCGAGTTCGTTTTTTACCTGCCGCAGGCGCTCGTTTAGATGATGCGGTGATCGGCTTTTTCTTAGCTGCTGGTATTAATATTAAATATGGTTATGGCATGACAGAGACTTGTGCCACGGTATCTTGTTGGGAAGAGAACCATTATAAACTAGGCTCTATTGGTACTCCGTTACCGGGGGTTGAGGTACGTATAGGCGAAGAAAACGAGATCCAAGTGCGCGGTAGTATCGTGATGAAAGGTTATTTTAATAAGCCTGAAGAGACAGTTGCTGCGTTTACTGAAGATGGTTGGTTACGTACCGGTGATGCGGGTGCATTAGATGAAGAAGGGATGTTATATATTACCGAACGTTTGAAAGATCTTATGAAAACCTCAAATGGAAAATATATTGCACCGCAAATGATTGAAGGTACATTAGGGCAAGATCGCTTTATTGAGCATATCGCTGTGATTGCAGATACCCGTAAATTTGTTTCTGCACTGATCGTGCCTTGCTTTGATGCATTAGAAGAACATGCTCGAGCATTAAATTTAAAATATCACGATCGGATAGAGTTATTACGCCATACTAAGATCAAAGAATTATTTGATGAACGCTTGCGTGAAATGCAACGTAATTTTGCTAGTTTCCATCAAGTTAAACGATTTACCCTATTAGCGGAAGGGTTTACGATGGAGTCTGGAGAATTGACACCTACCTTAAAATTAAGACGTAAAATAATTTCTGAACGCTATCGAAATGAAATTGAGCAGATGTATCAAGAGTCGTGATCACCAGATAAAAAAGCACCGTAAAGGTGCTTTTTTATTGCACTTTAGGTAAGTCATAGGCAGTAACAATGCAAGTAATTGGTAAAAGGTATAAACGGAAACGTTGACGCATACGGTTTTATCAGTAAATTGTGTTAAAATGCAGATTCAGATCAGCATGATGACTGAAAACCATAGCAATAATGTAATAAATACCCTATTAATAATTAGAAGAGGCTAAAGTGAAACTGGATGAAATCGCCCGCTTGGCTGGTGTTTCACGAACAACAGCGAGTTATGTCATTAATGGTAAAGCTAAACAGTACCGTGTAAGTGACAAGACTGTTGAAAAAGTGATGGCGGTGGTCAGAGAGCACAATTACCACCCGAACGCTGTTGCCGCGGGATTACGTGCTGGTCGTACGCGTTCTATAGGTTTGGTTATTCCTGATTTGGAAAATACCAGTTATACCAGAATTGCCAATTATCTTGAACGACAAGCGCGTCAACGTGGTTATCAATTGCTGATTGCCTGCTCAGAAGATCAACCTGACAACGAAATTCGTTGTGTAGAACATCTACTACAACGCCAAGTTGATGCCATTATTGTATCAACGGCATTACCCCCAGAGCACCCATTTTATCAGCGTTGGGCTAATCGTTCGTTGCCTATCATTGCCTTAGATAGGGCGTTAGAGAGTGAACATTTTATTAGCGTCGTCGGTGATGATTTAGAAGACGCAAAAATGTTAGCGAGTGAGCTTAAAGCTTTTCCTTCTCAATCGGTTCTCTATCTAGGCGCATTGCCCGAACTATCAGTCAGTTTTTTACGTGAACAGGGCTTTCGTAGTGTGTGGCAAGATGATCCACGACAAGTGACTTATCTTTATGCGAATAGTTATGAACGAGAAGCGGCGGCGGAGGTATTTTCGGAATGGTTAAATAATAACCCGATGCCTGATGCACTCTTTACGACCTCTTTTGCGCTATTACAAGGTGTGATGGATGTAACGTTGCAAAGAAGTGGACGCTTACCTACGCAGTTAGTGATTGCTACATTTGGTGATCATGAATTATTAGATTTCCTCGAATGTCCAGTATTATCGGTGGCTCAGCGACATCGTGATATTGCACAACGTGTATTAGAGCTGGTTTTGGCAAGTCTTGAAGAAGAGCAAAAACCACAAGCGGGTATTACGCGTATTCGACGTGATTTATGTCGCCGAGGTAGTTTAGGACGTACTCGTTAATTAGCGTTCACTTTCTGACTCAGCATTTTTTATAATGACTATCCCTGCTTTATTAAATTAAAGCAGGGATAGTTTATTTGGTTAAATAATGTCGGGTGACTTAAATAAAATAAAATTTGAGATTAATCTTAAACGTTTTTTTACAATTTATCGTGTTTTGTTTAATTCGCGGGTGAAATTTTGATATTTCTATAAGTGATATTACTTAAATAAAATAATTTATTTATTAACTTTGCAGAAAGAAAACTCGACAGTAAAAAATTATCTACATGATATCACATTATTTTTTCAGTAGATTAAGCCGGTTTTTTAATTTAAAGAGGGCTTTGTATTGTTATGTTGGTTAAAGGTAAATGAACGACAATAAATAGGCATTATCTCATTAAATAGGTCATTTTCTTTTTATGACTTCTTTATCTTATTTTTCCCTTTTTCATCTCTATAAATAATCACTATTTGAGAACAAATAAGAAAAATAAAAAATAACCGATAGGAATCATAGTGTTAATATTCTGCTTTTTTAGCCTGCTGATAATTTGTTCATTTCGATGAGATTATAAAATTACTGTAAATATCAATAAAGCGTCCTACAACTGGCTTGACAACGTTTTCATACCATCCGTAAACTCTATTTGTGGGGATTTGTGGGATAATGTGGTGTAAATTATAACGCTGAGGGAAATGAGGATGTTTCGTGGTGCAACACTCGTTAATCTCGACAGCAAAGGGCGAATAACAGTTCCTTCCCGTTATCGAACAACGCTGAACGAGGCTTCTGAAGGTCAAATGGTCTGTACCATTGATCTCAATCAGCCATGTTTATTGCTGTACACCCTTCCTGAATGGGAAAAAATTGAGTTAAAACTGGCGGCGCTTTCTTCCATGAATCCCGCCGAACGAAGAGTGCAGCGTTTATTACTTGGGCATGCCAGTGAATGCCAAATGGATAGCGCAGGACGTCTTTTGTTAGCTAGCACGCTAAGACAGCACGCGGGGCTAACCAAAGAGGTCATGTTAGTCGGTCAATTCAATAAATTTGAATTGTGGGATGAACAGGTCTGGTATCAACAGATCAAAGAAGACATTTTGGCAGAGCAAACCTCACAGGAACCGTTATCGACACGACTATTGGATTTATCACTTTAAATAATGACAACGAATAATTTTAGCCATACCAGTGTATTACTGGATGAAGCAGTAAACGGCCTGAATATTAAACCTTCAGGTATTTATATTGACGGTACTTTTGGCCGTGGCGGGCACTCTCGTCTGATTTTATCGCAATTAGGTGAACAAGGCCGTCTCATTGCGATTGATAGAGATCCACAAGCTATCGCAGTGGCAAATGAAATTGATGATCCACGATTCTCTATTATTCATGGGCCTTTTTCAAATATTGAACACTATATCAATGAGTTAGGTTTAAGTGGCAAAGTTGATGGCGTATTATTAGATTTAGGCGTTTCTTCACCGCAATTAGATGATCCTGAACGAGGATTCTCTTTTATGCGTGATGGGCCACTCGATATGCGTATGGACCCAACCACAGGACAATCAGCTGCACAGTGGTTAATGAATGCCGAAGAAGATGATATTACTTGGGTGCTAAAAACCTTCGGTGAAGAGCGTTTCGCGAAACGCATTGCCCGTGCCATTGTGGCGCGTAATAAAACTGAAGAGCCATTAACACGTACTAAACAGTTAGCGGATTTGATTAGTGAAGCAAGTCCAGTAAAAGAGCGACATAAGCACCCTGCAACACGTAGCTTTCAAGCGATCCGTATCTATATCAATAGTGAGTTAGATGAGATTGAAAAAGCATTAAAAGGCGCCGTGTCTATTTTAGCGCCAGCAGGGCGTTTATCGGTGATTAGTTTCCACTCTTTAGAAGACCGATTAGTTAAACGCTTTATAAGAGATGAAAGTAAAGGGCCTGTTGTTCCAGCGGGGATCCCATTAACAGAAGAACAAATTAAAGCACTAGGAAGTGCTCGCCTGAGTAGCATTCATAAAATGAAACCTACCGGTGTTGAAGTTGAGGAGAATCCACGAGCGCGAAGTTCTGTTTTACGCGTCGCACAGCGTATTGAGGAATAAATGTCTACTGAACGCCATTCATTACCGGGAGTAATAGGACAAGATTTACTGCGTCATGGCAAATTGCCACTTATTCTTTTTTTCGCCGTTATTATCTCCGCGATCTATGTGGTAACGACAGCACATAAAACACGCTTACTGACAGCAGAAAAAGAGCGCTTAGTGTTAGAAAAAAATGTATTGGATATTGAATGGCGCAACTTGATCCTTGAGGAAAATGCATTGGCGGACCATAGCCGAGTTGAACGTTTTGCAAGTGAACAGTTAGGCATGGTTCATGTTGATCCAACTAAAGAGAATATTGTGGTTACTAAATAATTAAGGCAAGTATGAAATTTTCACGTTCGGCAAAAGCGAAGACAAAGACAAAGTCAAATGCCAAACTCCGTAAACCTGAAGAAAAAACAGGATTTGTGAGTTGGCGTTTTGCGTTGCTTTGCGGTGGTATTGGTATTGCTTTAGCGGCGTTATTAATACGAGTTGCCTATTTACAGATTATTAACCCAGATCCCCTGATCCGCGAAGGGGATCTGCGCTCTTTACGTGTGCAAAAAGTCCCCACTGCTCGTGGCATGATAAGCGATCGTATGGGAAGACCATTGGCGGTGAGTGTCCCTGTATATGCTATTTGGGCTGATCCTAAAGTTGTGTTAGAAGCTAACCCTGATATGACCGATTCACGTTGGTTAGCACTTGCTGACGCATTAAAACTTCCCGTTAATCAAATTTCTCAAAAAATTTCTGCAACACCTTCCGCTCGTTTTATTTATCTTGCGCGCCAAGTTAATCCTGAAATTAGTGATTACATAAGTAAGCTGAAAATCAAAGGGATAAACATGCGCCAAGAGTCCAAACGCTATTATCCTTCAGGAGAAGTGACCGCTCACATCATTGGTGTTACAAACATTGATGGCGATGGTATTGAAGGGATTGAAAAAAGCTTTAACCAATGGCTTACCGGTGCCCCCGGAGAGCGAGTTGTACGCAAAGATGGCTTTAACCGTGTGATTGAAAATATCGCTCAAACAGATAGCCAAGCTGCTCACAACTTAATGTTAAGCATTGATGAGCGTTTACAATCTGTTGTGTATAGAGAGTTAACCAATGCAGTCATTGAAAATAAAGCCGAATCAGGTACGGCGGTTTTGGTTGATGTCAATACAGGCGAAGTGTTAGCGATGGCAAATAGCCCATCCTATAACCCGAATAATTTAGCGGGAACGCCGAAAGATGCGATGCGTAATCGAGCTATCACCGATATTTTTGAGCCAGGCTCTACGGTAAAGCCGATGGTGGTTATGAGTGCGCTAAACAATAATATTATTAAAGAAAATACCGTTATTAATACTGTTCCTTATCGAATTAGTGGTCATCAGATAAAAGATGTTGCGCTTTATCGTGAGCTTTCGATAACTGGAATTTTACAGAAATCGAGTAACGTAGGGGTATCTCGCCTTGCGTTAGCGATGCCGGCGTCTGAACTGGTAGATGTTTATTCCCGTTTTGGCCTCGGAAAACCAACTAACTTGGGGCTAGTTGGTGAAAGTAGTGGCATATTTCCAATAAAAAAACAACGGTGGTCCGATCTTGAAAGGGCCACCTTCTCATTCGGATATGGGCTAATGGTAACGCCATTACAGTTAGCGCGTGTCTATGCAACTATCGGTAGTTTTGGTATTTATCGACCGCTTTCTATTACTAAAGTTGACCCTCCTGTACCGGGTACTCGCGTTTTTCCTGAAAAAGTCATGAGAACAGTGGTTCATATGATGGAAAGTGTCGCCTTACCGGGCGGTGGTGGCGTTCGTGCTGCGATCAAAGGGTATCGTGTTGCGATTAAGACCGGGACCGCGAAAAAAGTCGGCCCAGATGGAAAGTATATTAATGCCTACATTTCTTATGCAGCCGGTGTTGCACCGGCAAGCCGTCCACGCTTTGCCTTAGTAGTGATCATTAACGAGCCAAAAGCGGGCAAATATTATGGGGGTGCAGTTTCTGCACCAGTGTTTGGCACAATTATGGGCGCGGTTCTACGTACGATGAATGTAGAGCCTGATGCATTAACGCCAGACGATAAAAGTGAAATAGTGATTAATAAAAAAGAGGATACAAGTGGCAGATCCTAATTTAAGTGACCTATTAGGGGCACTCGGGATACAAGCACCGTCTTTAACGCTTAAAGACATGACACTCGATAGCCGAAAAGCCGCGAGTGGTGATCTGTTTGTGGCAATTAAAGGCCATGAAACGGATGGTAGACGCTATATTCCTCAGGCAATTGCACAAGGTGTTTGCGCTGTTTTAGCGGAAGCTGAAGGTATTGCTACTCATGGCGAAATTCGTGAAAGTCATGGTATACCCGTTATTTATATTGAAAACCTAAATTGTCAATTATCAAAACTTGCAGGAATTTTTTATCATCAGCCAGCGAATAAATTAAAGCTGATTGGTGTCACTGGTACTAACGGAAAAACGACAACAACACAATTGTTAGCACAGTGGGCGCAAGGTTTAGGTGAAGTCAGTGCCGTTATGGGAACGGTAGGCAATGGGTTATTAGATCATATTGTTCCGGCAATGAATACAACCGGTTCAGCGGTTGATATCCAATTAGAATTACAGCAATTAGTTAATCAAGGCGCTACCTTTACCGCAATGGAGGTTTCGTCACACGGTTTAGTTCAAGGGCGCGTTAGTGCGCTACCTTTTGTCGCCAGCGTATTTACCAACTTAAGTCGCGATCACCTTGATTATCATGGTGATATGGCCAATTACGAACAGGCTAAATGGTTGTTATTTTCGACCCACCATAGTGGCGAAAAAATCATTAATGCTGATGATGCGGTAGGGCATAAATGGTTGACGCATCTACCCGATGCAGTGGCGGTGACTATGGCGGATAAATTGCCGGCAAATTGGCAAGGACGCTATGTGCAAGCGACACAAATCAATTACCATGATGCGGGTGCCACTATCCATTTTAATTCAAGTTGGGGAGAAGGTGAAATTGAAAGCCCATTAATGGGGGCTTTTAATGTCAGTAACTTACTCTGTGCTTTAGCTACACTTTTGGCACTTGAATACCCTCTTGATGCAGTGATTAAAGCTTCCAGTGCATTAACGCCCGTTTGTGGTCGTATGGAAGTATTTAGTGCGGATAATCGTCCTACGGTGATCGTTGATTATGCCCACACGCCAGATGCCTTAGAAAAAGCGTTACAAGCGGCACGCTTACACTGTACTGGCAAACTGTGGTGTATCTTTGGTTGTGGTGGTGATAGAGATAAAGGTAAGCGCCCACTAATGGGAGCTGTAGCAGAGCAGTTTGCCGATAAAGTGGTTATCACCGATGACAATCCACGTAGTGAAGAGCCTCAAGCCATTATTCAAGATATCCTTTCTGGGTTAATGGATCCTGGTCGTGCATTAGCGATTGAAGGTCGAGCAGAAGCCGTGACGAATGTAGTAATGCAAGCCTCTCCCGCTGATATGATCTTAGTGGCAGGAAAAGGGCACGAAGATTATCAAATCGTTGGCACTCGCCGTCTTGATTATTCTGACCGATTAACTGTTGCACGGTTATTGGGGGTGATCGCATGATAGCGCTTTCTCTCGAAACTATTGCACAAGTCACTCAAGGCACGTTGAGTACTATTACTCAAAGCCAAGCCAATCAATTAATGATCAAATCAATTTCTACCGATAGCCGTAAAATTGATGATGCATGTCTGTTTATTGCTTTAGCAGGTGATCGTTTTGATGCTCATGACTTTATTGCTGATGTCAAACAAAAGGGTGCCGTTGCGGTTTTAGTTAATCGGAAAATCGATGTTGAATGTCCACAAATCATCGTAAAAGATACCCGTTTAGCAATGGGGCATATTGCCGCTTATATCCGTTCGCTTAGCAATGCTAAAATTGTGGCGTTAACGGGCTCTTCGGGTAAAACGTCCGTTAAAGAGATGACGGCTTCGATACTGCGTCACTGTGGTGAAACCTTATATACACATGGCAATTTAAATAATGATATTGGTGTTCCCCTGACACTCTTTCGTCTAACCCCTGAACATCGTTTTGCCGTGATTGAACTTGGTGCTAACCATATTGGTGAAATAGCCTATACCGTGGATATGGTTAAACCAGATAGTGCATTGGTCAATAATCTTTTTTCTGCACATATTGAAGGTTTTGGTTCCTTACAAGGGATTGCTCAAGCTAAAGGTGAAATATTCACTGGCTTAAAAGAGCAAGGCACAGCCATTATTAATCAGCAAAGTAATGATGTTGCGCTATGGCAACAGCATTTTAACTCACGTCAAACTCAGTGGTCTTTCTCTTTATCTGCAGACACTCAGGCCGATTTCTACCCAACGGATATCGTTGTTAATCAACTCACCACCGATTTTACATTGCATACGCCAGAAGGGTGTGTAGCAATCACCCTACCTTTACCTGGTCGCCATAATATTGCCAATGCGTTAGCCGCAAGTGCGTTAGCCTTGTCGGTAGGGGCGACATTAACGGATATTCAGCAAGGTTTAGCGGTACTGAAAGCCGTACCTGGCAGACTCTATCCTGTTGAGTTAACAACAGGAAAAATAGTGTTAGATGATACCTATAATGCTAATGATGGGTCGATGATGGCAGGGCTGCAAGTTTTATCTCAATTACCAGGATATAAAATCTTTGTTGCTGGAGATATGGCTGAACTAGGCGAGGATTCAGAAAAATGTCACCGTGATGTGGGACGTTTTGCTCATCAAGTCGGTATCGATCGGGTATTAACCGTGGGTCATTACAGCCAGTTTATTAGTCAAGAAAATGAAGGCGGTGAGCATTTTTCATTTAAAGCTGATTTGCTTACCCAATTAATTCCATTATTACAGCAGCATGATGTTGTTTCAGTTTTAGTAAAAGGTTCACGAAGCTCAGCAATGGAGGATATCGTGAACGCATTAAAGGAGTGCTTTGAATGTTAGTTTGGCTAGCCGAATATTTGGTTAAATATCATACATTTTTTAATGTGTTTTCTTATCTGACATTCAGAGCGATTGTTGGTTTATTGACGGCATTAATTATTGCGTTATGGATGGGACCCCATTTAATTGCATGGTTACAAAAAATGCAAATCGGGCAAGTGGTGCGTAACGAAGGCCCTGAGTCACACTTTAGCAAACGTGGTACGCCGACCATGGGTGGGATCATGATCCTATTTTCTATCGCTGTATCAACCTTATTGTGGGCGCGATTAGATAATCCTTATGTATGGTGTGTACTCTTGGTGCTAATTGGTTATGGAATCATCGGTTTTATCGATGATTATCGCAAAGTAGTGCGTAAAGATACTCGAGGCTTAATAGCGCGTTGGAAATATTTCTGGCAATCGGTATTAGCTTTAGCGGCTGCATTTAGTATGTACGCGATTGGTAAAGATACCCCAGCAACGCAACTTGTCGTGCCTTTCTTTAAAGATGTCATGCCACAACTTGGCATGTTGTATATCTTACTGGCTTATTTTGTCATTGTTGGCACCAGTAACGCGGTAAATTTAACCGATGGTTTAGATGGCTTAGCCATTATGCCTACGGTGTTTGTAGCGGCTGGATTTGCATTAGTTGCATGGGCTACAGGTAATGTCAATTTTGCCAGCTACCTAAAAATTCCTTATTTAATGCATGCAGGCGAATTGGTGATTGTTTGTACCGCCATTGTCGGCGCGGGATTAGGCTTCCTTTGGTTTAATACTTATCCTGCCCAAGTCTTTATGGGTGATGTTGGCTCTTTAGCATTAGGTGGCGCATTAGGTACTATCGCCGTCTTATTACGCCAAGAATTTTTATTAGTGATTATGGGGGGCGTGTTCGTTGTTGAAACGCTCTCGGTTATTTTACAAGTAGGTTCATTTAAACTGCGCGGCCAACGTATTTTCCGTATGGCGCCAATCCATCATCACTATGAATTAAAAGGTTGGCCAGAGCCTCGTGTGATTGTCCGCTTTTGGATCATCTCTCTTATGTTAGTCCTTATTGGTTTAGCGACATTAAAGGTACGTTAACATGGCAAATTATCAGGGGAAAAAAGTTGTTATCGTGGGACTAGGCATTACTGGTCTATCCTGCGTTGACTTTTTTATCCGCCAAGGTGTAACACCTAAAGTGATAGATACTCGCCAGCATCCCGCGGGTTTAGATAAGCTACCTGCTGATGTTGAGTATCATACGGGGAGTTTTCATCAAGTATGGCTTAATGATGCTGATTTAATTGTCTCAAGTCCGGGTATTGCGTTATCAACGCCTGAGTTAGTTGAAGCGCGAGATCATGGAGTGGAAATTGTCGGTGATATTGAGCTATTTTGCCGTGAGGCAAAAGCACCTATTGTTGCGATAACAGGCTCTAATGGCAAAAGTACCGTAACGACGTTGGTGGGGGAAATGGCTAAAGCTGACGGGATCCCTGTCGGTGTCGGTGGCAATATTGGTGTACCTGCTTTAACGTTATTAACACAGCCTTATGACTTATATGTCTTAGAGCTATCGAGCTTTCAATTAGAGACAACCTATAGCTTAACAGCGGCGGCTGCCACGGTATTAAATATTAGCGAAGATCATATGAATCGCTATCCGTTAGGATTAGAACAATACCGTGAAGCTAAATTACGTATTTATGATAATGCTAAAACCTGTGTCTATAACGCAGATGATGTTCTGACATTGCCTTTAGCTGGCAAAGATGCACGTTGTGTGAGTTTTGGTATCGGACAAGGGGATTATCAACTTGATAATACCAATCGTTACTTGAACGTAAATGGTGAAAATATTCTTGCCACTTCACAGATGTTCCTTTCTGGTCAACACAATTACACCAATGCATTAGCCGCATTAGCGTTAGCTGATGCGGTGGGAATTTCTCGTAAAGCATCACTGGCTGTTTTAAACACCTATCATGGCCTTGCTCATCGTTTCCAATTAGTTTACTCCCATAATGGGGTACGTTGGATCAATGATTCTAAAGCGACTAATGTAGGTAGCACAGAAGCAGCTTTAAGAGGGCTTGAAGTAGAAGGGACTTTGCACCTGTTGTTAGGTGGGGACGGTAAGTCTGCTGATTTTAGCGCGCTATTACCTTATCTCAGTGGCGATAATATTCGCTTATATTGCTTCGGACAAGATGGTCAAGCATTGGCAAATTTACGACCACAAGTCTCACAATTAACCGCGACTATGGAAGAGGCGATGCGATTACTTGCACCAACAGTGCAAACTGGCGATATGGTGCTACTTTCACCCGCTTGTGCAAGTCTAGATCAGTTTAAAAGTTTCGAACAACGTGGTGATGAGTTTGCCCGTTTAGCGCAGGAGCTTGGCTGATGAGTGTATACGCAATGCGAAGATTAAAACAGTGGCTGGTGGGAAGTTATCAAACAGATAACAGCGCGTTCGTGCCTTATGATCGCACTTTGCTCTGGTTTACATTCGGATTAGCGGTTGTCGGGTTTGTGATGGTAACTTCGGCGTCAATGCCTGTTGGACAACGTTTAGCAGAAGATCCTTTTCTATTTGCTAAACGTGACGGCATTTATATGATTGTTGCCCTTTGCCTTGCATTAGTGACAATGCGAGTGCCAATGGCGGTATGGCAACGCTACAGTAGCTTAATGCTGTTTGGTTCTATCTTGCTATTACTCGTGGTATTGGCAGTGGGCAGTTCAGTAAATGGCGCATCACGTTGGATTGCATTTGGGCCTTTACGTATTCAGCCGGCAGAACTTTCTAAATTGGCACTGTTTTGTTATCTCTCCAGTTATTTGGTGAGAAAAGTAGAAGAAGTGAGAAACAATTTTTGGGGATTCTGTAAACCTATGGGGGTGATGTTAATATTAGCCGTGTTACTGCTATTACAACCCGACTTAGGTACGGTGGTCGTGTTGTTTGTGACCACATTAGCGTTGCTTTTTTTAGCCGGTGCAAAAATTTGGCAATTCCTCGCCATTATTGGTACAGGTATTGCCGCTGTTGTGATGTTAATTATTGTTGAGCCTTACCGTGTACGACGTATCACTTCGTTCTTAGAACCTTGGGAAGATCCTTTTGGTAGTGGTTATCAGTTAACACAATCCTTGATGGCTTTTGGACGCGGTGATCTACTGGGGCAAGGGTTAGGAAATTCAGTACAAAAGTTGGAGTATCTACCTGAAGCTCATACTGACTTTATTTTCTCCATTTTAGCAGAAGAACTTGGTTATATCGGTGTGGTTTTAGTGCTTTTAATGGTATTCTTCATCGCTTTTCGTGCGATGCAAATTGGACGCCGTGCTTTGCTGCTCGATCAACGTTTTTCAGGTTTTTTAGCCTGTTCGATTGGGATCTGGTTTACCTTCCAGACGTTAGTCAACGTTGGTGCGGCAGCCGGTATGTTGCCAACAAAAGGGTTAACGTTACCTCTTATTAGTTACGGTGGTTCGAGTTTGATTATTATGTCAACGGCTATCGTGATGTTGTTACGAATTGATTATGAATCACGCCTAGCACAGGCTCAGGCGTTTGTAAGGAGTCCTAAATGAGCGAACGTAAACGCCGATTAATGGTGATGGCCGGCGGAACAGGAGGGCACGTCTTTCCTGGATTAGCAGTTGCTCATTATCTGCAATCCCAAGGCTGGGATATTCGTTGGTTAGGAACCGCGGATAGAATGGAAGCACAATTAGTGCCTAAGCATGGCATTGAAATCGAGTATATCCGTATTTCGGGTCTGCGAGGTAAAGGGGTAAAAGCGTTAATTGCGGCACCTATTCGTATTATAAAAGCGATTTTTCAAGCCCGTCGGATTATGAAGCGCTATCAGCCTGATGCCGTATTAGGCATGGGAGGCTATGTTTCTGGACCAGGCGGTGTTGCAGCATGGAGCTGTGGTATTCCCGTTGTTTTACATGAACAAAATGGTATTGCAGGCTTAACTAACCGTTGGTTGTCAAAAATAGCCAAACGTGTGTTACAAGCATTCCCCGGTGCGTTTGCTAATGCGCCTGTTGTTGGTAATCCGGTTCGTGACGATGTCTTAGCACTTGAAGCCCCAGCAGAGAGATTAAAAGGCAGAGAAGGTGCTGTCCGAGTGCTGGTTATTGGTGGTAGCCAAGGTGCGCGTATCTTAAATCATACAATGCCAGTGGTGGCTGGATTATTAGGAGAGCGAGTTACAATTTGGCATCAGGCCGGCAAAGGGAGCGAAAGTGATACCAAATTACGCTATCAAAATGAACTTTCTAAAAATTCAGTTAAATCTGAGTATAAAGTTACTGAATTTATTGATGATATAGCGCAAGCTTATCAATGGGCTGATGTTGTTGTATGTCGTTCAGGTGCATTAACAGTTAGCGAGATTGCCGCTGCGGGGTTACCCGCTATTTTTGTTCCTTTTCAACATAAAGATAGACAGCAATATTGGAATGCATTGCCATTAGAAAATGCCGGTGCGGCGCGTATTATTGAACAGAATGATTTAACGCCAGAAGCGATAGCTGACACCCTAGAAAATTGGGATAGACATCAGCTAATGCTAATGGCAGAAAAAGCACAAAGTGTTGCGATTACGGATGCTACTGAGCGAGTCGCTAATGTAATTATCGAAGTGGCTAAAAAATAAACGTAACTTGTAACCATTAACTTAGAGTGAAGAAGTAAATAGTGAATACACAACAGCTGGCGAAATTAAGATCTTTTGTGCCTGAGATGAGAAAAGTTAGGCATATCCACTTTGTTGGCATTGGTGGTGCTGGCATGGGCGGGATCGCTGAAGTGTTGGCTAATGAAGGCTATGCAATCAGTGGTTCTGATTTAGCACCTAACGTAGTCACACAACAACTCGTTGCATTAGGGGCGACAATCTATTTTAATCATCGCCCTGAAAATATTCGTGATGCTAGTGTTGTGGTGGTTTCTACCGCAATTAGTGCAGATAATCCAGAAATTATTGCAGCAAGAGAAGCGCGTATTCCTGTGATACGTCGTGCAGAAATGTTAGCGGAGTTAATGCGTTATCGTCACGGGGTTGCGATTGCAGGAACCCACGGTAAAACAACAACAACGGCGATGATTTCGAACATTTATGCACAAGCAGGATTAGATCCAACCTTTGTTAATGGCGGTTTAGTGAAATCAGCCGGTACCCATGCTCGTTTAGGTTGTAGCCGCTATTTAATTGCAGAAGCGGATGAGAGTGATGCTTCTTTCTTACATCTTCAACCTATGGTTGCGGTGGTAACGAATATTGAAGCTGACCATATGGACACTTATCACGGTAATTTTGATAATTTAAAAGAGACTTTTATTACTTTTTTACACAACTTACCGTTTTATGGTCGCGCAGTGATGTGTATTGATGACGATGTTATTCGGTCAATTATTCCTAAAGTAGGGCGTTATATTACTACCTATGGTTTTAGTGAAGATGCTGATGTACGCATTACTCATTACGAACAAAAAGGTGCGCAAGGATTTTTCACTATTTCTCGTGAAGATATGCCTGATTTAGATGTGGTATTAAATGCGCCGGGACGTCATAACGCCTTAAATGCAACCGCAGCTGTGGCTGTTGCTACAGAAGAAGGGATTGCGGATGAGCATATTTTAGCCGCACTACTTAATTTCCAAGGCACTGGGCGTCGTTTCGATTTCTTGGGAAATTTCAGTCTTGAGCATGTGAATGGCCAAGAAGGGGAAGTCATGCTGGTGGATGACTATGGACATCACCCAACAGAAGTTGATGCAACGATAAAAGCGGCACGAGCAGGTTGGCCTGATAAACGTTTAGTGATGTTATTTCAACCACATCGTTATACACGTACTCGTGATTTATATGAAGATTTTGCAACGGTGCTTAATCAAGTTGATATTTTATTATTAACCGATGTTTATGCAGCAGGAGAGGCGCCTATTCCCGGTGCAGATAGTCGTTCACTGTGTCGTACTATTCGTCAACGTGGCAAACTAGATCCGATTTGGGTTTCTGATGTTGAGAACATCTCCTCAATATTAGCGGGTGTATTAACAGATAATGATCTTGTTTTAGTTCAAGGTGCTGGAAATATTGGTAAAATAGCGCGTCGCTTAGCAGAAACAAAATTACAACCATCTTTAAGCGAGGATTAAGACGGATGTTTGAGCAAGTGAACATCATTTATGGTGAAATGGTTAAGAAAATGACTGTAATGGTGGGAGATTTTAGTCAAAAAGAGATCTTATTTGCGAAAAATACGATCGGTAATTTGCTTGCTCAAAGAGATGTGGGAAAAATTTATCAGTTAAAAGTAGCGAAATTTAAAGAAAAACTCGCTATTTTGACTTTTAAGGTAAATAATTCTCAACAGATTGAACAATTTAGTGATTTAATTATCAAAGCTAAAGGTATTTATAGAGTATATATATCTAGTGGAAGTATTAATCGTAGGAATATCGTACAAAAGAATAGCCGATTCTCTTATTTGAATGTTGCGCAGGGGTGAATGAATTTACTATGTCACAAGCAGCGCTAAATAATAAAGAGATAAAAGAGAAACGTCATTCTGATAGACCGAGTAATGGTAGCTATTTATCAGGATTAATCTTCTTCTTATGTGTGATTGCCACCATTATTTGGGGCGGAATACAAGTTGTGAATTGGATGAAAGATGCTAATCGTCTACCGATATCAAAGCTTGTACTTACTGGTGAGCGGCATTACACAACGAATGATGATGTGCGTCAGGCCATTTTATCTTTAGGCCAACCAGGCACTTTTATGACACAGGATGTCAATATCATTCAGCAACAAATTGAACGTATGCCATGGATCAGGCAAGTGACCGTACGTAAACAATGGCCAGACGAATTAAAAATCCATCTGGTGGAGTATGTGCCATTTACCCGTTGGAATGACACACATTTTCTTGATAGAGAAGGCCGAATTTTCAGTCTGCCAACGCGATTGGAAACACAAGGAAATTACCCACTATTATATGGGCCGCAAGGAAGTGAGAAAATGGTATTAGCAGGTTATTTAGCAATGAGAGATCAGCTTCTTGCCAGTAATCTGAAATTAAAAGCAGCATCAATGTCAGCTCGTCAAGGATGGCAATTAGTCTTAGACAATGATGTCCGATTGGAGTTAGGGCGTAAGGATACCGAAAAACGGATTGCTCGCTTTATTGAGCTGTATCCTATCTTGCAACAACAGACTGACAAACGGGTTGATTATGTCGATTTACGTTATGACAGTGGTGGTGCAGTTGGATGGGCTCCTTTATTACTTGATGTGAATGAATAAACAAGACGTGGCAGATGACACGATGAAGGCGAAGGCAGAACAATAATGATCAAAGCGACGGACAGAAAATTAGTAGTTGGTCTTGAGATTGGTACGGCCAAAGTAGCCACCCTTGTCGGTGAGATCCTGCCTGATGGCGTAGTGAATATTATCGGGGTGGGAAGTTGCCCATCTCGGGGTATGGACAAAGGTGGCGTGAACGATCTCGAATCCGTCGTAAAATGTGTACAACGGGCTGTAGATCAGGCTGAATTGATGGCAGATTGCCAAATATCGTCAGTATATTTGGCGTTATCAGGCAAACATATTAGCTGTCAAAATGAAATTGGTATGGTGCCAATTTCAGAAGAAGAAGTAACACAAGATGATGTTGATAGCGTGGTGCATACTGCGAAATCCGTCAAAGTAAAAGATGAACACCGTGTTTTACACGTAATACCGCAAGAGTACGCCATTGATTACCAAGAAGGGATCAAAAACCCTGTTGGGTTATCTGGTGTACGTATGCAGGCTAAAGTGCATCTGATTACCTGCCATAACGATATGGCGAAGAATATAGTAAAAGCAGTTGAGCGCTGTGGTTTAAAAGTGGATCAACTGATTTTTGCAGGACTGGCTTCAAGTTTTGCTGTGCTAACAGAAGATGAGCGCGAATTAGGTGTTTGTGTCGTTGATATGGGTGGCGGAACCATGGATATCGCCATATATACCGGTGGTGCATTAAGACATACTCGTGTCATTCCTTATGCAGGCAACGTTGTGACTAGCGATATTGCTTACGCTTTTGGTACACCACCAAATGATGCCGAAGCAATAAAAGTGCGTCATGGCTGTGCATTAGGCTCTTTAGTTGGCAAAGATGAAAATGTCGAAGTTCCAAGTGTCGGAGGTAGACCACCAAGAAGTCTACAACGGCAAACACTTGCTGAGGTGATTGAACCGCGTTATACCGAGCTTCTAAATCTTGTTAATGAAGAGATTTTGAGTGTTCAGGAACAATTACGTCAGCAAGGAATAAAGCACCATTTAGCGGCAGGTATTGTTTTAACAGGTGGTGCTGCACAGATAGATGGACTTGTTGAATGTGCTCAACGTGTTTTCCACACGCAAGTACGGATCGGTAAACCGTTAAATATTACCGGGCTAACAGATTATGCGCAGGATCCCTTCTATTCTACGGCAGTCGGGCTTTTGCATTACGGTAAAGAATCTCACTTTGGTGAGGAAACTGAAACCGAAAAACGCTCTGCAGTTAGTGGTTGGCTAAAAAAACTCACTGGCTGGTTAAAAAGAGAGTTTTAATCATCAGACAAATTTAAAAAGAGGTCGTTTGAGCAAGCGACCCTAAAAGGCACAAAACGGAGAGAAATTATGTTTGAACCTATGGAATTAACCAACGATGCGGTGATCAAAGTCATCGGCGTTGGTGGCGGCGGCGGTAATGCGGTTGAGCACATGGTTCGTGAACGTATTGAAGGCGTTGATTTCTTCGCGGTCAATACTGATGCTCAAGCATTACGTAAAACAGCAGTTGGACAAACTATCCAAATCGGTAATGCCATTACGAAAGGCTTAGGTGCAGGTGCAAACCCTGAGGTAGGCCGTAATGCTGCCGAAGAAGATCGTGAAGCGTTACGCGCTGCACTAGAAGGTGCGGATATGGTATTTATCGCTGCGGGTATGGGCGGTGGTACAGGTACAGGTGCTGCGCCAGTCGTTGCTGAAGTTGCGAAAGAGTTAGGTATTTTAACGGTTGCTGTTGTGACTAAGCCTTTTAATTTTGAAGGCAAAAAGCGTATGGCATTTGCTGAGCAGGGAATTACTGAGTTATCTAAGCATGTTGACTCATTAATCACTATTCCAAATGACAAGTTGCTAAAAGTACTCGGCCGTGGTATTTCGTTACTTGACGCATTTGGTGCGGCAAATGATGTATTAAAAGGTGCTGTTCAAGGTATCGCAGAACTGATCACTCGCCCAGGTTTGATGAACGTCGACTTTGCTGACGTGAGAACGGTGATGTCAGAGATGGGTTATGCCATGATGGGATCTGGTGCAGCTAAAGGCGAAGATCGTGCTGAAGAAGCCGCTGAAATGGCGATTTCAAGTCCATTACTGGAAGATATCGACCTGTCTGGCGCACGTGGTGTGTTAGTTAATATTACAGCAGGCTTTGATTTACGTCTTGATGAGTTTGAAACCGTCGGTAACACCATTCGTGCATTTGCATCAGATAACGCCACAGTGGTGATTGGTACTTCTCTTGACCCTGAAATGAACGATGAACTGCGTGTTACTGTGGTTGCTACAGGTATCGGCATGGATAAACGTCCAGAAATTACGCTGGTAACTAATAAGCAAAATCAACAAAACGCTATGGAAAATCGTTATCAGCAAATGCAAAATAGCATGTCCTCTTTCTCTACAGTAGAAGAGAGCAAGCCTGCAGCTAAAGCGGTTAATGAACAATCTACTCAAGCTAACAAAGAGCCAGATTATTTAGATATCCCTGCTTTCTTAAGAAAACAGGCTGATTAATCGTCAAAAAGATTGGCATCTCCGCTTTTTGTGCTAAACTGTCCTGCCAATTATAAGTATAATAATTGGTAGGACGGATAATATTGCGAGATAAAATGATGATCAAACAACGGACATTAAAACGAATTGTACAAGCAACTGGTGTGGGGCTCCACACGGGTAAAAAAGTTACGCTTACAATGCGTCCGGCGCCAGCTAATACTGGGGTCATCTACCGTCGTACTGACTTAAATCCACCGGTGGATTTTCCAGCAGACGCAAAATCAGTTCGTGACACTATGTTATGTACTTGCTTAGTGAATGAAGATGATGTGCGTATATCAACCGTTGAGCATTTAAATGCAGCACTGGCTGGTTTAGGCATTGATAATATCGTAATTGAAGTGGATGCACCTGAAATTCCTATTATGGATGGCAGTGCAGCACCTTTTGTTTTCTTATTGCTTGATGCAGGTATTGAAGAGCTTCGCACTGCGAAAAAATTCATCCGTATCAAGGAAACAGTACGTGTTGAAGATGGCGATAAATGGGCGGAAATGCGTCCTTATAATGGTTTTAAATTAGATTTTACTATCGATTTTAACCATCCTGCTATCGATGCAAGTACTCAACGTTATAAATTAGATTTCTCTGCAGAATCCTTTATGAGTCAAATAAGTCGTGCTCGTACATTTGGATTTATGCGTGATATTGAATATTTACAATCGAAAGGATTGTGTTTAGGCGGTAGCTTTGATTGCGCTATCGTGGTTGATGACTATCGTGTCCTCAACGATGATGGTTTACGTTTTGAAGACGAATTTGTTCGTCATAAAATGTTAGATGCAATCGGTGATTTATTTATGTGTGGCTATAACATTATCGGTGAATTTACCGCGTTTAAATCAGGTCATGCACTAAATAATAAATTGCTTCAAGCTGTTTTAGCAAAAGAGTCTGCTTGGGAATTCGTCACCTTTGAAGACGAAGCGAAAATGCCAGTGGCATTTAAAGCGCCATCGACAGTTTTTGCTTAATCGCTCAATTGGAAAGCACGTTAATTATCTCTAATTAGCGTCATCTTTGGCTGTACTTGTACTCTCTCCGGCAAGTGCAGCCAACCGTTCTAATCTTTCTCTTAATTTCTTCGGGCTTTTCTCTGCCAAATATTTCAATGATTGTGCACTCTCTACACTTAAATGGCGTTTTTTTACGGGTGTTGGATCTTTTAATGATGAAGTGACACTCTTTTTTCCCGCTTTTATGCTTAAAGAAGGATTTATTTTGATGTCTATTGAGGATAACGATGGTAAAATTTCCTTTCTTAATGCAGAAAGTAATGATGGAATTTCATAACGTAATCGGGTCATCCAACTTGCGTTTGTGACTTCAATAATTAAAATAGCATTGCGATAATTGGCGACACGGCATTTACCTTGTAACGGTGCTGGTAAAAGTGCCATGACGGTACGATTTAATTTGAGTAAAATTGTTGCACGCTGTTGTATAAGCTGTAATGTGCTTTTATTGGAACCTTCAAGCTCTTTTAGGATGTTTTCCAATGATTGTGGGTAGCTATCCCGCATAGATTTTGACTCCACAAATTATAAAATTAAATAACGAAGGTTAATGAGCATTATAAATTTTTGGCGACAATTTGGCAGACGATATTTTTGGTCGCATCTGCTATTAGGGATGGTAGCAGCAGGTATTGGTATGCCTTCGCTGGTGTCTGCCCATGCTGAAAATCCATCACAAACGGATACACCTTCCTCACAAAATCGTCAAAGCCAAGCATTAATCGCTTTTGATAATTTATTCTTACGCCAGAGTGTACAGAATCCTGCTTCATCCTTCACCTTTAATTACTGGCAACAGCATGCCGTTAAAAATGTGATTAAGCAGCTCTCTTTTGCTTTTACCATTCATTCACCTGAATTGATGGTAAAAGCAAAAGATGAGCCATCACCTGTTGCGAATGTTGCTGAGGTCATGCTTGATACGCTTTATGCGTTACTGACTCAAGCGCCATCTTCTACCCTAGTTAATTTACCGATTTCCCGTGGCGTGTTAACGGAAAATCGTATTTCCTATCATACCGGATTATGGCTTGCTCAGATCCGTGGTATCCGTGCTGGACCTTACCTAACAGCTTAATTGAGTTTGTTAATCTTTGTTAGATTATGCTTATCTCTATGATTTATCGTCGATAAACATAGAGGCTGTATTCGGCGTATTTACGCCATAAATGAGAATAAAGAGTTATGTTAGGTAAAATTGTAACCAAAATTTTTGGTAGTCGTAATGAACGCGCTATTCGTCGTATGCGTAAAGTGGTTGCTCAAATCAATCAACTAGAGCCAGAATTTGAAAAATTAACCGACGATGAATTGAAAGCCAAAACAGATGAATTTCGTGAGCGTTTAAAAAAAGGTGAAAAAGAAGAGGATATTTTACCTGAAGCTTTTGCCACTGTACGTGAAGCGAGTAAACGTGTTTTTGGTATGCGTCACTTTGACGTACAGCTTATTGGCGGTATGGTATTAAATGATCGCTGTATCGCAGAGATGCGTACAGGGGAAGGTAAAACCTTAACTGCAACACTGCCTGCTTATTTAAATGCGCTATCAGGTAAAGGGGTGCACGTTGTTACCGTCAATGACTATTTGGCGCAACGGGATGCGGAAAATAACCGCCCACTATTTGAATTCTTAGGGTTAAGTGTTGGTATCAACCTCCCTAATATGGCACCACCAGCAAAACGTGAAGCTTATAACGCAGATATCACTTACGGTACAAATAACGAATTTGGTTTCGACTATTTGCGTGACAATATGGCGTTTAGCCCTGAAGAGCGTGTCCAACGTAAATTACACTATGCATTAGTGGATGAGGTTGACTCGATTTTAATTGATGAAGCTCGTACTCCACTGATTATTTCAGGGCCTGCTGAGGATAGCTCTGAACTTTATATTAAAATGAATAAAGTTATTCCTCATTTAGTGCCTCAAGAAAAAGAAGATTCAGATACCTTCCAAGGGGAAGGGGATTACTCTGTCGACGAAAAAACGCGTCAAGTGAATATTACTGAGCGTGGCTTAGTTAAAATTGAAGGGTTATTAGCCGAAGCAGGTATGATGAAAGAGGGCGAGTCACTTTACTCACCTGCTAACATCATGCTTATGCACCATGTAACGGCAGCCTTACGTGCCCATGCATTATTTACAAAAGATGTTGATTACATTGTTAAAGATGGCGAAGTTATCATTGTTGACGAACATACCGGTCGTACCATGCAAGGCCGTCGTTGGTCGGATGGTTTACACCAAGCGGTAGAAGCAAAAGAAGGTGTGAAGATCCAAAATGAGAACCAAACATTAGCGTCCATTACATTCCAGAACTATTTCCGTTTATATGAGAAATTAGCGGGGATGACTGGTACTGCAGATACCGAAGCTTTTGAATTTAACTCTATCTACCGTTTAGAAACTATCGTTATTCCAACTAACCGCCCAATGGTCCGTAAAGATTTACCTGATTTAGTTTATATGAATGAAAAAGGTAAATTTGCCGCGATTATTGAAGATATTCGTGAACGTACTAAAAATGGACAACCGGTACTGGTGGGGACCATCTCGATTGAAAAATCTGAAGAGATCTCCCAAGCACTCACAAAAGCGAATATTCATCATAATGTCCTGAATGCCAAATTCCATGCTATGGAAGCAGATATCATTGCTAATGCAGGGTTACCATCAGCGGTGACTATCGCAACTAATATGGCTGGTCGTGGTACCGATATCGTATTAGGGGGAAGTTGGCAGACTGAAGTTGCGAAGCTGGAAAATCCAACAGAAGAGCAAATTGAAGAGATCAAAGCACAATGGCAAAAACGCCATGATGCGGTATTAGCTTCTGGTGGTTTACATATTATTGGTACTGAACGCCATGAATCACGTCGTATCGATAACCAGTTACGTGGTCGTGCGGGGCGTCAAGGGGATGAGGGTTCTTCTCGTTTCTATCTGTCAATGGAAGACTCCTTAATGCGTATTTTTGCCTCTGATAAAGTATCAGGCATGATGCGTAAACTGGGAATGAACGAAACAGAAGCTATTGAGCATCCATGGGTAACTAAAGCGATTGCTAATGCACAACGTAAAGTAGAAAACCGTAACTTCGATATTCGTAAACAATTACTTGAGTATGATGATGTAGCCAATGATCAGCGTCGAGCTATTTATACTCAACGTAATGAGTTGTTAGATGTTGCTGATGTCAGTGAAACTATCGACAGTATTCGCCAAGATGTGTTTACTTCGATGATTGATAACTATATTCCACCTCAATCACTAGAAGAGATGTGGGATATTGAAGGTTTAACGGCCTGTCTGCAAAATGACTTTGATTTAAATTTACCTATCAAAGAGTGGTTAGATAAAGAGCCTGAACTACACGAAGAAACACTGCGCGAACGTATTTTAGAAAAATCAATCGAAGTCTATAAAGCAAAAGAAGAGATTGTCAGTGCTGAAATGATGCGTAACTTTGAAAAAGGTGTCATGTTACAAACACTGGATTCACTGTGGAAAGAGCACTTAGCGGCGATGGATTATCTGCGTCAAGGTATCCATTTACGTGGTTATGCACAAAAAGATCCAAAACAAGAGTACAAACGTGAATCTTTTGCTATGTTCGCTAATATGTTGGAATCACTGAAATATGAAGTGATCAGCACATTAAGTAAAGTACAAGTTCGTTTACCTGAAGAAGTTGAAGAGTTAGAGCGTCGTCGTCGTGAAGAGGCGGAGCGTTTAGCTAAACAGCAACAACTTAGCCATGAAGTGACAAAAGAATCACAAATGTCAGCCGTTGATGGCCAAGTGGCATCAGGCAAAAAAGTGGGTCGTAACGAACCTTGCCCTTGTGGTTCAGGTAAAAAATATAAGCATTGTCACGGTAAATTAGGTTAATTACTTATTGCTTATTATATGGGTAAGAATGTAACACCATTTTAAAAATAGAAAGCCCACCTTCGAATAAAGGTGGGCTTTTTTTATCATGGATAAAAAAACATAAAATAGGAGAGTGGAGGTAATAAAGGTTGTTTTTTTGTTGTTTAATGTTCTGTCCCTGTTTGGGGTTCGACTAGCTTAGCAATAATTGGGCAATCAGGATTATTATCACCTTGGCACTCTTGTGCTAAATGCGATAATGTTTGCGTCATTCGTTGCAATTGCGTTATTTTACGGTTTAATTCATCGATATGAGAAAGAGCAATAGCTTTTACATCAGCACTTGTCCGTTCTCTGTTATTCCATAAAACTAATAATGTTGATATTTGCTCTGTTGAAAAACCAAGAGCACGTGAATGGCTGATAAAGCGAAAACAATCTACATCGCTATCATTGTAATCACGATAACCTCCGTCAGTACGAATTGCCTTAGGTATTAAACCAATTTGCTCATAATATCGGATCATTTTACTTGAAATACCGGATTTTTTTGCAGCTTGACCAATATTCATCTTATTCTCCTTATCTGATAATAAAGCGCTTTTCTTCTAAGTAGAGATAATTGCTTTATCAGCATGAGCCAGATCTTTTTCGGATCTGGCAATAAAGATAATTTATGTTTAATGTGTTTTCATGGGCGCTTGAAAACGTTTTAGTCGTAGTGCATTTCCTAAAACAAATACACTAGAAAGCGCCATTGCTGCGGCAGCGAATATAGGCGAAAGTAACATGCCATTGATAGGATAAAGCATACCCGCAGCGACTGGGATTAATAATGCGTTATAAGCAAATGTCCAGAATAAGTTTTGTTTGATATTACGAATGGTTGCTTGGCTAAGTGCAATCGCATCAACAACACCGCGTAAATCACCTGACATTAGTACTACGTCAGCAGCTTCAATGGCAACGTCAGTTCCTGTACCAATTGCCAATCCTACATCAGCTTGTGCAAGAGCTGGGGCATCATTGATACCATCTCCGACAAATGCAACTTTATCTCCTTTCTGACTAAGTTGTTTTAATGCTGCAACTTTTCCATCAGGAAGGACTTCTGCAACTATTTCATCAATACCAAGTTGTTTTGCTATTGCTTTTGCTGTTGCTTTGTTATCACCTGTGATCATTGCTACTTTCAAACCTAATGCATGTAATGCTTTAATAGCTTCAGGTGTTGTTTCTTTTATTGGATCTGCAACGGCAATAATCGCAGCAAGACGGCCATCAATGGCGGTATACAGTGGTGTTTTACCTTGCTCACCTAATTTTTGAGCGGATGAAGCGAACTGACTGACATCTAACCCAAGCTGTTTCATAAAGCGGTCGGCACCCACAGAGACAGACCTTCCATCAACTGTTGCACTAACACCAAAACCAGGAATAGCTTCAAAATTATCGACGCTAGCAAGCGTTAATTTTGCCTCGTTTGCTGCATTAACAATTGATTGTGCAATAGGGTGTTCTGAATAAGTTTCAATTGAAGCGACAAGACTTAATATCTCGTTATATTCAAACTTTTCTGCTGGGATCAGATCAGTTAGCTCAGGGCGGCCTTTTGTCAATGTACCAGTTTTGTCGAGTGCGACCACACTAACATCACGTAAGGCTTGCAAAGCTTCACCTTTACGGAAAAGTATTCCTAATTCAGCAGCTCGTCCTGTGCCAACCATAATTGATGTTGGTGTTGCTAATCCCATTGCACACGGACAAGCAATAATGAGTACCGCAACAGCATTGATGAGCGCAAAGGTTAGTGCAGGCTCAGGACCAAATGCGAGCCAAATAAAGAATGTGATCGTTGCACCTATCATTACTGCGGGCACAAACCACATGGTAACTTTATCAACAAGCGCTTGGATTGGTAATTTTGAACCTTGAGCTTCCTCAACTAAGCGAATAATTTGTGCGAGTATCGTATTGGCACCCACTTTGGTCACTTTAAAACTAAAAGTGCCTGTTTTATTGATGGTGCCACCGACAACCTCAGCCCCTATCTCTTTTGCTACAGGGACGGGTTCACCGGTTATCATGCTTTCATCAACATAAGAATGGCCTTCTACAACCTCACCATCAACAGGGATTTTTTCACCAGGACGAACAACAACGATATCGCCCATCATAACTTGATCTAATGGAATTTCTAGTATTTCACCATGACGTGAAACACGTGCTGTTTTGGCTTGAAGACCCACTAAACGCTTAATCGCTTGTGAGGTATTTCCTTTGGCTTTTGCTTCAAGATTTCGCCCTAATAAGATCAAGGTAACAATCACGACAGCAGCCTCAAAATAGATATTTGCCGTACCTGCAGGTAAGACTTGGGGTATAAAGGTTGAAACGACAGAATACCCATAAGCGGCTACTGTACCGACTGATACTAATGAGTTCATATCAGGAGCACCGCGTAATAATGCGGGTATTCCTTTTTTGAAAAAGCGTAAGCCAGGGCCAAACATCACTATGGTGGCAAGAACAAATTGAATATACCAGTTGAGCTGTTGCCCTAATGTTTGCGTTACCCAATGATGGACTCCGGGGATAAAATGTGAGCCCATCTCAATAACGAACACTGGTAATGTGAAGATAGTGGCAATAAGTAATGCTCGGCGTAACGAGCGGGCTTCTTTTTCACGACGCTCTTCACTTAAATCACGAGTATTGGCTGGATTATCTGATAGCCGCCGTGGTTTATAACCGGCATGGACAACCGCCACTTCTAAATCAGTAATAGATACTACGCCGGATAAATGACGCACACGAGCACGCTCAGTGGCAAGATTCACGGTGGCTTCTAATACACCAGGAATTTGAGCTAATGCTTTCTCAACACGCCCGACACAGGAAGCGCAGGTCATTTCTTCAATAGCTAATTCAGTGATCTCTTCAGGAACTTTATAGCCAGAGCTTTCAATCGCGCTTACAGCAAGTACAGGATTGGGGGTACTGCTAAATGTAATATCAGCACGTTCTGTTGCAAGATTCACGACAGCATCTTTTATTTCAGGTACTGCCTTTAATGCTCGTTCAACACGTCCGACACATGAAGCACATGTCATACCTTCTACAGGTAAGCTCAGCCTATTTGCTGAGGATAATGTTGTAGGTGTATTCATCAAACTTTCCCTCTTAAATATGGTATGGGACAAAGCTTAAGCTTTACCATTAGGGGAAGGTCAAGGATTATATAATTATTTTGTTTGCTTTTATTTTGTTTATATTCAATGGGTTATTTTTTTTGGCTTATTTTAAATATTAAAGAATTGTAAGTTTATCGGGAGCAGATGTCATAAGTGTGATAATAAAAAGCCCACTTGTAATAATGACAATCAAGTGGGCTTAGCTTACAAAAAATAGGCAGTTATTCTTTTATGAAGTATCGACTATTTTTCAGAAATAGATGCTTTTGTATTGACGGTTTCATTCGTTTTAACGGGGGATTTAAAAGAAATATCTCCACCTACCAGTTGTTTTGCTAAATCCACCACAGAGGATTTCAGATCAAGATCGGCGCCGGCTTCATAATGATGACCTTCAATATTTTCTAATTTAACGCTACTTCCCCCTAAATCAACTTGGCCTTGTTTACTCGCAATTTCTGCTCCGGTGAGTTTTGTCGAGCCATTCACATTTAATGATAGGTCGTTGTTGCTAGTTAAGGAGGTGGTTTTAGTGACAGCATCATTATCTACATGAGTGACTTTGATATCTGCATTAGCAGTATGACCTTCAGCACCTGTTACGATATTCTTAATACCATTACCAACTTTACCAAAACCTTGATCAATTTTGGCTTTAGTTTCATCACTGATACCTGTTTTATCTGCAATAGTTGAAGAGAGGGAATTGTATTTATCAGAGATAGCATCGGTTGATGATTTAATTCCTGAATCAATCGTATCTTTGATAGTTTTCTCTAATAATGACCCTCCGGCTTTAGCCGTTTTATTCACTTGGCTTGATTTAGGATCATTGGTGTGGTTATAGCCAACATTGACGCCAACAGTGACATGGCGATCACTCTCTTTTTGGCTAGCAATATTGAGTGAACCACCGACATTACCCGTAATGCTATCAGCAGTCACATTAGCACCAGATAGTGTCAGATCTTTATTACTATTAATCGTTAATGTACCTGTTTCTAAGGTTGCATTTTGGTGGCTCGTTTTTTGTTGATCTTCCACGTTAACCAGTAATTTACCCCCTATGTTATGAATAGAGGTAGCAGGTTTCTCCTCTGTAACTTCTTTTGGGGTGGTACTGGTTTTTTTGCCATTAAAGCCAATATCTGTTCCCCAATTGTTTTTATAATCAGTAGACTGCGCAGATGTGATCTCGATATCACCGGATTGTGATGTTAACTGAGTATCTTTACTATTAACTTGTGCTCCTTGAAGATGGACGCTATTGCCATTAATCGTTAAGTTTCCTGAGTTATTAATCGTTCCTCCTTCTCGAGATACGCTTTTCTCATCTTGTTTACCAATAGCAAATTGGGCACTACCTAAACCATTCACAGATGAAGCATCATCGGTCATTTTTTTACCAAAACCTGCTTGTACTCCTCCAGATAAATTATTGCCTTTTTCAGTACGCTCAGAGCTCGCTGATTGTAGGTCGACTTTATTAGTTGCATTTAATGCAATATCTTGTTCGCTACTTAAATGAGTACCTTGTAAAGTCAGGTTATGCCCAGCGTTTAATTCAATAGCTTGAGAGCCAGTGATAGCGCCCACTTTTGCGGTAGTCTGCTCTTTGCTGTGATGAGTGGTCCCTGCATTGAAACCTCCACCATAGTCTTTACTCTCTGGCGTGGTGCCCACTTTCAGATTTGCACTACCATTAACATTAGATTGACTTTCGCTATGAGTATCAGTCGCCTGTGCAAGAGTGAGATCACCCCCCGCATTGATAACTGTTTTGCCCTTTTGTGCATCAAATTGAGCACCTTCATAATGGGCATCTTCACCTACATTAATCGAAATATCGCCATTTGAGGTAAATTGGCTACCTTTAGCCTTTGTTTCCATTAAGGCGTTATCAGTTGTTTGGCCTTCACCTTTAATAGCAACGGTAATATCACTGCCCGTTTTAGTACTGACACCAACTTGTCCACCGCCTTTTGTTTCATGGAATGTCGTTTGATGTTTATCTTGCGCGACCTCACTTGTGTGGGTGTTTGCTGTGAGAGAAATACCTTCTTGGGTTGATTGATAGTGAGTACCTTGATCATGTAACTTATTATTACTATCAATGTTGATTTTTCCTGCATTGATAGAGGTTGAAACGGCTTGGCTATCGGTTTGTGATTTCTGACTACCACCACCTTTAATACCCACTTCAACACCGACATTGGGGGTCTCTAAATTGCTAAGGTTAGCTAAATTAGCAATTGCATCTCTTGCTGTAACTTTTTTAGTTAAATCGGTATTGTTACCCGGTTTGGTTGTGTTAACACCATCTTCGATTGCTTTCTTAACTGGCTTCGTTACACCGCTATAATCAAGATTAACGCCAACATCGATACCAACATTTAAGCTGTCAGTTTTAGATGTTTCACTATCATTGACGGCAAGATGCTGAATATTTTCACCAGACTCTTGATAACGCCCCTCAACATGGTGAGAAGCTCCTTCGTGAAGCAAATCTTTGTTCGCGGTAATAGTCAAATCACCTGCAACCTCTGTTTGGCTGCCTCTATTTTTTGTTACCTCTGTTTGTGTATGTTGTTTGTCATATTGAAAATCGGCTTTAGAACCGACTTTATCTACACCTCCAGTGTAGCTAAAACCTCCTGAAATAGTGGTATCTGTGTTGTCCGTTTGTTTTTTATTTTCCGTGCTAACAAAGGCAACATTATCACCCGTAATAGAGGCATTCCCTGCGGTAGTCTTTAGATCAGATCCCGCAAAAGTCACATTTTTATTCGCTTGCAGATCAACATTGGCGCCACTAATGGTTGAGTTAGCTTGCTCTGTTTCAGTACTAGTATTTTTATTGGTGGTATGAGTGATATGAAAGCCCGCACTATATTGCTTGTCTTCAACTTCTTTGGCGTGCCCAGTAATGGCTAATGATGTTTTTTCATCATCAATCTTAGTGACTTGTTGTGCTGATTTAACGTTGATATCACCTAAAGAATGAATACCTAATTTATCAGCGCTTTTGATCAAACTACCAATGACATTAACATCATTGCCACTGACAACGGTCAATTGTGCATCGGAAATGAGTTCACTACCTGTAGATGTTTGTTTATTAGTTTCATTTTTATGTGAACTTTTAGTGATATTAAACGCGGTTCCTGTGCGTTCATCGATTTTACTGATGGTTTCACTCAGCGCATTATCAATGACGACATCACCTTGTGTGGTTTTAACAAAAGCACCTTGGTTGCCTTTTACTTGGCTACCGGTAATGTTGACATTGTTATCTGCAGCAAGGAGCAATTGACCATCAGCGGTTAATTGTGTTGCATGACTAACTTGTTGTTGATTATTATTATTTTTATTCTGACCACCACCAATACCTCCCCACATAACATGATTATCGGTGACTGTTTTATCATTATTGGTTTTTTGGACGTTTAAATTAATGTTATCTTTGGCATTGACCAGCACATTTTCATTCGCATGCAGTTTAGCACCTTGCGCCGTTATTGAGCCTTGAGCATCTAAACCAAGATCTTTACCTGCCGTTAATTCACTGGCTTTCAACGTCTCAGTTTGATGGCTGTTACTCCAACTACCACTTTCTAAGCGAGAAGTATGATTACGTTTATTGCCATTTTCACTACGACTTTCTTTCTCAACTAATCCATTGATATGGATATCTTTATTGGCATTAATTGCAAGGTTATTCCCCGCATTAATTTTAGCCGCGTCTAAGGTAACATCTCCTTTAGTTGCGGTTAATGTCGCATTATTTTTAGCATCAATTTGGCTACCAATTTGCTGTATTTGTTCTTTCTCTTTAGTCACATCGTATTTCCACGAGTAGAACCAGCGATTATCAATATCGGTCTCTTTTTGCTGTAGCTGTTTACCATCGATAGTTAAATCAGCACCTTGTAAAGTGATATCATCCCCCATTAAATCAGAGGCTTTGATTTGATTATGGCTACTCGCTACTAATGTGATGTTTTTACCTTTTAATTCGGTTTTAGTGAGTGTTTGACTAGAGCCACTATTATTAACCGTGATCCCGCCACGATAGTTTTGGTAATTTTCACTGCCATCTTTATCGTAACTGTCATAACGGACTTGACTATCTGTTTGAATATTATCGGCTTTAACACTTAGGTCGTTATCTGCGGTAAATTTACCTGCTAATTTAACTCCACTACCTTCAGCCGTATTAATAATGCGGATACGACCCGATTGCATACTACCAAAGAAATAGCTATCTAATGCTGAAACGGGTTTTTGTGAAGAGAGAATATCAAAATGTTGTGAGAAGGTGTTTTGTCCAGTAAAGGCTGAAATTTCAGCAGCAGTGATTTTCCCTCTACTATCAATACGAGGAGCAATTAAGTCTAACAACCCTGTTGTATTTAAGCCATTTTTACCAAGCGATAGTAAATTTGTGTTGTTGAGGGTGCTATAGCCTTTTAGCTGACCATTTTCAAAGAGCGGATTACCAACAACTAATGAAGAGCGGCTGGTATTTATAAAACCACAACCATCACATGTGATACCATTTGGGTTAGAAAGCACATATTCAGCAGCGATACCAAAGACCTCTTGCTGACCTAATAAGAATGATGGGTTGCGGCTAACAACTTCATTCAAAATTAAAGAGGCAGCTTGACCATTTAAATTGCTGTTAGCGTTTAAATGACCCGCAAGTTGAGATTGTCCCGCTTCTAATGCGTTATTAAATACAGCCCCAGGCTTGCCAACATTGAAGTCTTGGTATTGGTTATGAGAAATCCCTTCGTTATTTGGCGTGACTATATTAATCACTTGCGTACCACCATTAACAGCAGAGACATCCGGCCCTTGATGGCCTGCATCGGGCACGATGCCATTGCCATAAGCATTAAGAGAGACAAAAATTATTGCTAAAGACGCAGCAAGTCGCCCAGAGGGTGAAAGTTTAAAGTTTTTTGATTTCATAGAGTTATCTCCATTTGTTGCTATGAATGTAGATCAAAATAAGTATGAAAATTTAACCAGTAGTTGAGTAGGATCTTTGGTTTTATTGGAATTTGTTTGGTGATACAGTAACTCGCCTTTTGCAACTTCAAGGTCGAGTTGTGCTTGTTGATATTGAATATTTAAGCCGGAGCTTAGGCCGTAACCACCTTGCCATCCTTTGTAGTTACCATGTTGTTTTACTTGACCGATATCTACCCCTATACGAGGTGTGATAGAAAAGTGGTTAAGTCGATAGGGATAGGAGAGGGTATTGCGTAAATAGCCACCGTTATCACCAGAAAGTGTGCTTTGATCAAAACCACGAATGGCGTTTTTGTCTGTTAAACTTAGCCATTCAACGCCGGGGAGTGTGTCGTGGCTGTATTGGCCTAAAAAAGAACTATTGAATAAAAATGTTGAATGCCATAGAGAAAAGCGTTGATACCAATTGGCAAATAGCTTAACTTTTGTAAAGCGATAGTCGTTACCATTACCGTTAGCGATATAGGGTGTTTCCTCTGCGCCAAACCAGCCGACCGCTTTTTCAACACTCAGATTAGTGCTCAATACGCCATTTGGAATAATCTGCAAATGATTAATCCCTAATTCAATCGTGGTTAATTTAGGGCTACTGAGATCTAAACGAATTTGGCTAAAGTAGTTGCGTATACGTTTATGAGTGACTTGAATATTTAAGGTATCAATTTGTTTTTGGCTACGGCTAAAAGCATAATCGCCTCTAATACCTACTTGAGTGGTATCGCCATATAAGCTGACAGTACGTGTTTGTAATTTTTGGTGAAATTGGTACTCCGAATAACTACCAAAAGAGCTAAAAGTAAAACCACCATAAGGAATTGAATAGAGCAAAGTATAAGCACGATTAAAACGGGTATTCGGGTTATCTGTGGTTATATTGGCATTTAAGCTTACAAAATCAGATAAACCTAATGGGCTATCTAAACTAGCATTCGTTCGTATTAACCAGCGGCCTGAATTTTTCTGTCCATAATTGTCACTAGCGATATTGAGATGCCAAGGTGATTTTCGTTGATTAGACAACTTAATGACAGAGCCCCCCAATTCGGTACCGGGAAGAATATCCACTGTGACTTTATTTGATTGCAAACGGTTTGCTTGATCTAAGCCTTGATCGAGTGTAGCGAGTTTTAATGGTTGCCCTTTGATTCGAGGAAATAGTAGTGTGGTGTTAACACCTCGATCACCCCCTTCAATACGTTCAACAAACCCTTCAATAGCATACAGACCTAATTCGCCATGTTGGTTAGGACGTAAAAATTGGATACGCGCGGTAATATAACCATGTTGAAGATAACGCTGAGTGAGTTCTTTTACGAGGCGATTAATATCAGCACTCTTAATACATTGATCAGGTAACGGAGATAATGAATTGAGATCCTTCTCAGTAAGTAAAGTAATACCTTGAATATAAACGCCTTTTATAGGCAAACAGTGTTCTGACTCAGTAATTAAAGTTGGGGTAGGTGAAATATTTACCGCTTTTTCTTGCAGTTGCTGATAGCGATTTTGTTCTATTAATTGATTAATTTCACGTTGGCTATTTTGCAATGCACGCCTTGATTCACTGATTGAGCCTAAATTTCCTGTTTCATTTGCGCTTAATCCACTGGTAGAAAAACAGCTTAATAGTGTTAATAAAACAACTTTTTTTTTCATTTTACCTCGAGATAAAGGTATTAATTCAAATATAATAATAGGGCTTTAATATATATAGATAATGAATAATGTTTTATTATTATATTGAAATTAAAAATAATAAATACCAGTTACTCTTTAATTGAATATATTCTTAAAATTGATGGATTTAAGTAAAACTTTCCCTTTTTTTAGTATTAACTATCAATAAACGTAAAATAATCAGTATGATTTTGTTAGAGAGAATAAACGTTATCTACAAATAAAATCATTTATTTAATTTTTATTGTTATTGTATTTGTTGTAATTTTTGCTATGTAAATTACCAGTTAGAAAAAATCAATTAACCAAAAAATAGGTTTTTTAGAGAAAAAAGAAGAATACTGAGAGCGGTTTTGAAAAAATTTAATTAAGTTAAAAGTGACTTTTCATTTGTTGGCAGTGATTTATTTATTTCATTATATAAAATATTTATTCTGTGAATAATTATTTCATTTTAATAAATAAAATATAAAAGCATTTATACTTTTACTATTTATTTATCTTAATAAATAGTGATGATTGAGTTTAAACGAAAAGAGTCCAACTTTTGCGGGTCGTTCATCAGGGGGGGGAGCAGATGCCGAATAGTGAAGAAAGAAAATCAACCTCATACTATTGGATCTACGGTATAATGGTGAAGTTTGTCAGTGAAACGTATGATCTAATAAGGCTGTTTATGATAGATAAAAAAAAACTACATATTGCTGCAGGTGTGATTTGTGATAAGCAAAATAATGTATTTATTACCCAACGCCCTTTGACATCTCATATGGGAGGATATTGGGAGTTTCCTGGTGGAAAACTAGAAGATAAAGAGACGCCAGAGCAGGCATTATACCGTGAGTTGCAAGAAGAAATAGGTATTAATGTGACACAATGCCAGTTGCTTGAAACGGTAGAGCATGATTTTATTGATAGGCATATTACATTATCATTCTTTTTAGTCACAGAGTGGGAAAATAAACCTTACGGTAAAGAGGGGCAACTTTCCCGCTGGATACCTATTATGTCCTTAAATGCCGAAGATTTTCCACCAGCTAATCGCTCTATTGTTGCCTTATTGCAAAAATAATCAATACAGCCACTTCATGATTGTTGTGGCTGTATGAGTATGCTGTGGGCGTTTAATTAAACGGCTTAGGATCTTGCTCTGGCATTTCACTCCATTCATCGCTGTCATTGCTTTCGCTTTGACTTGGAATTCGCTTCTCTTCAGCCGCCCATTCGCCTAAATCGATTAACTGGCAACGCTTACAACAAAAAGGACGATAAGGGCTACTTTCATCCCATATTACCTCGGTTCGGCATGTTGGGCATTTCACTATTAATTTTTCGCTCATTATCTCTCCTGAATTTAATTGAGATGATTTCTGTTGTTGATATTAAGCTATATTAACAACATGAAATCTCAAAAGGTAGTTCAGAAGGGATTGTGCCATGCTCACTGTCAAGAGGCAAAAAGCGAATAGCATAACGGTTTTTGTGTCCTGAGACTTGAGGGTAAATTTGCTGGCTGGCAAGTAGTTTGATCCGTAATAATTCACCTTCTTCCGTACTGTCTTGATAAAAACCATTATGGCTTAATACCGGTTTAAATGTATCTGATTGACGAATAAGTGTTAATAGGGCATTTAATGCATTTTGTAGAGGATATAACCCTTCCTGCCAACAAGTTAACTTTTCAGTACGCACCGTTTGAGGAAGATTTAACCACAAATGCAAAGTAGGGACGTCAAAGCTACAACATCCTCCCGGAATACTGAGGCGTTGTTTTACTAAGCTGATGATTTTATCTTGTTTTAAATGTTGTCCAATACGTGGTGCTTTACTTAATGCGCAAGCACTTTCTGATAACTCATTAATAATATGACTGACAATCTCTTTATCGACATTAGGAAAGGATAACCACTGTTGCAGTTTTTTTTGTCTTTTTTCTAACTCTTTAAGTAGCTCTGCGCGGATCTCCCCGCGATCTAAAACTTCAATAAATTCTGAAACGGCACGAAAAAAAGATAATGCAGAAGATAATGAATTAATAGATTGAAAACTATTTAATTGAATTAATGAGTTTTCAATTCTAAGCCATGAACGCATTTTCTCATTAAGCGGGTGTTCAAAAATAATTGTTGAGGTTTCTTCACTCATGGCTATTGTCCTGTATTGCTTTTTTGAGCTAATTCTAAGTAATGCTGATGAAGTTGTTTTATTTGTTCATCTTGATTTAAGCTATTATCGTGATTTTCAATAATATCATCAGCAACGGCTAATCGTTGTTCTCTTTTAGCTTGGGCTTGTAAAATTTTGAGTACATGATCTCGGCTTACACCATCACGTTGCATAGTTCTGGTAATTTGTTCTTCTTCAGTCACATCAACCACAAGAATACGATCGGCTAAATGTGTTAGTTTATTTTCAACTAATAAAGGAACAACCCAAATAAAATAAGGGGCGCGAATTTGTTGAATTTGTTTTTGCGTCTCTTGTTGTATAAGTGGATGGAGTAACTGGTTTACCCACGCTTTTTCTTGTTGATTTTGAAAAATAATATGACGTAATTGCGCTCTATTTAACTTGCCATCAGGCAATAAAATTGTGTCACCGAAGTGTTGCTGTAAGGCTTTTAATCCCGGCGAATCTGGCTCTACCACTAATCGTGCAATGACATCCGCATCCACAAGAGGGACGCCGAGTGAGGCAAAACCATTAGCGATGGTCGTTTTACCACTACCAATACCACCTGTAAGAGCAACTGTATAAGTCATTGCGTTCGTCTATTTTTAATTAATCAAAATTTACTGTTGATTGCGATATTCTAAAGCTTAAACTGATTTTTATCACAAGATAATAACCGCAATATTTGGGTTTTATTCAGTTATTATGATAAGCGATTTTCTGCTACCCTGACAGCCTAGCTTACAGTAAGTGGCTAAATCTTCGCTTAATCGGCTATTAATATATCAAAATGTAATGATGATGCATTGTATCACTGATGTTTTGATTATTAGACGCATTGTTAATGACTTTAGGATATTGCTAGCATCAATGTATGGTATCACCTAGTTGTAACACCGGAAGATACATCGCAATAATAAGCGTGCCAGTAATCAATGCGATCAGTGTCATTAAAATAGGCTCAAGCCATGTTTTTACACTATCAAGGCGTTCTTCTAATTGATGATAAAACCAGTGGGTAAGTTGCTGGCAAAAAAACTGTAGTTGTCCAGAATTTTCTGCTGAAGAGATAAATTGATAACAGATTGGCGGGAATAGAGGATTATGTCGCATAAATGAGCTAAGTGATTTTCCTTGAGTAATATGCGCTATCATATCAGTGAGTGCTCGTTGATACAGTGAATGCGTTAATTGCTCTGTAATAATTTTTAACCCCTGTAATAGTGGTAATCCAGCTTGTTGTGTAATCGTCATTATCTGAAAAATAATATGTAGCTGGTGATATCTTAATAAGATGCCCAAGTAAGGAAGATTAAGCCAACATCGTTGTTCAATGTCGCGAAATTTAGCATTGTGATGTTTAATAGTGTAATAGCTATAAGAAATTATTAATATAAACAGCAGGATAATTAAACTATATTGAGAAAACCATTGAGAACATCTAATTAAGGTTAATGTTAGCATCGGTAGCTCAGTATTAAATGCACTGTATAAAGATTGATATTCAGGTAAAACATAGATCAACATAGATATTGTAATAACGATTAATGTTAATAATAAGAATAGAGGATACTGAAAAGCTTTTATTATTTTTTTTATTAAATCCCGCTGGTTTTTTAATTGTGTTGTTTGTAGTAAGAGAACTTCATCAAGCTTACCACTCTCTTCGCCAATATAAATAAAATGGGTTAAATTAGCAGGAAAATAGAGTGGATAACGACTTAACTGTTTAGATAGCGCGCCTCCTTGATTTAGGTGAAAAATAATATCATTTAAAACACATTGCCAATGTAAATAACGACATTCTTCTTTAAGCAGTGTTAATGCGGGTAAAAGTGCTAAGCCTGAATGAAGTAATAACGCTAACTGTTCAAGAAGTTGAATGCGGTATTGTTTATCACTATTTTGAAAGATTATTACCCTATATAGGCGAATTTTTACTGGTAATTTTTGTTGTTGAATAAGTTGATCAATAACTTCATGTTTAGATTGAGCGACAACGTTGCCACTTAGCCATTCTCCTTGATAAGTTAATGCATTATAGCGATAGATAAAATGTAATTTCATTCAATATCTCCGACTACTTGATAAACTTCATCTAAAGACGTGATCCCCTTCTTTATCAGTTCAATACCTGAGTTAAATAGTGCGTAAGGTGAGGGGCGTGATTGCTTGGCAAGTTCAAAACAATCATAAATAGCTGTTCTGCCTTTGTAGCCGGAATAACAAAATTGACAACCTGTTGCTTGCCAATTGGGTAATATAATTTGTTGATTATTAATAATGAAATTTTTCTGTTCAGGTGATGGGTATTTACAGTTGCTACATAAGCATCGAACTAAACGTTGAGAAATAATTAATTTTACACAAGAGTCGATTAAATCTTTTGCGATGCCTAAATTAGCCAAACGGGCGAGTGTTGCTTGGGTAGAGTTAGTATGCAGTGTTGATAAAACTAGGTGGCCTGTTTGTGCCGCTTTTATTGCTATTTCTGCTGTTTGTTGATCACGTATTTCACCTATCATAATAACATCGGGATCTTGGCGTAATAGTGCCCGTAATATTGTTGCAAAAGTAATACCAGCTTTTTCTGTTATTTGTGTTTGATTAATGCCATGGAGAGGTAATTCAATAGGATCTTCAATACTATTAATATTCCGATTATCTTTATTTAAATATTGTAAACAACTATAGAGTGTTAAAGTTTTACCACTCCCTGTGGGGCCGGTGACTAAAATCATTCCCTGAGGTTGAGTAAGATATTTTTTTAATAGTGTTAGGTGAATTGTTTGAAAACCTAACTGTGCTAATTGTGGCTGTTGCAGATTATTCATGAGCCGTAAAACTATTTTTTCTCCATATAAAGTAGGAAGTGTCGCAACACGTATTGAATAATTGTTTTTCTGGTAAGACCAATTAAATTGACCATCTTGTGGTAGGCGTTTTTCGGCAATATTAATATTCGCGAGGATTTTTAAACGTGTCAGGATCTCGTTAGCTAATTGATTGTCAGGGGGAGAAAACAACACTAGATGATTATCAATTCTCGCGCGAATTCTCAGGCTATTTTGTTGTGGCTCTAAATGAAGATCAGAAACACGTTGAGCAAGGCTGTGACGTAACAATTGCTCAATAAACTCTGTTGCTGTATGGATAGTATTATTCATGAAAGCTCTTTTTTTACGATAAATGATTTATGGATGGTAAGGGCTAGAAACAGAGCCTATTGGCTTTTCCACCTTGGTTGAGGTTGTCGTTAGATTGGTTTAATGAGATTTAAAAACCTTATGGCATAGCGTTTGTAACGCGGTGTTAGTTGATGTGCAGTTAATTTGCCAATGGGGAAGTGTCTCTTTACTGTTTGTTGCAGGAGTCATTACGATGGTTAGCCCTTCTAGTTGAGCCTTACCTTTTGCACTAATAACGCCATTGGCAACATGAATATCAGTAAGGTATCGACTACGAAATTGTTGAGGCATAAAACTGGCATCAGCATGGCATTGGTTATATTGATGTTCATAGTGACAAAGTTCCACTGCAGAACGATAAGGCGACAGGGTTTGTAATACATCAGTTAAGGCGGCCTTTTGGATATAACCATGATAAGCAGGGATCGCCACTGAGCTTAAAATTGAGATAATGGCAATCACAATCATCAATTCCATTAGCGTGAATCCATTCTCTGTTGAGTGATAATTTAATGTATTCATTTTTCTCTCCTTGATAAATAACCTGTTGAAGTATGAGAAAAAAGCGTTTTATTGGCGAATAGAGAAGCTAAGAATTGAGTAAAATATCGAAAAGAAAAAGGCGTGATACAAAATTAACCACTATTATTGAGAGCAAGTTCGCATTAATTGGCGGATATTATTAATAAAAATAGCTAATATGATTTTAAATGTAGAAAAAAGAGGGGTGTTGTGGAGATTAAGCAAGGCTGGCTAACGGGAGTAAAGCTCGTTCCATCGCCAAATTATGACAATAGACCTGAAGGTGAAATCCCTTCATTGTTGATTATCCACAATATCAGTCTTCCTCCTGGGCAATTCGGTGGACCTTATATTGATCAACTGTTTACCAATACGCTTGCTGTTGATGATCATCCTTTTTTTAATGAGATTGCGCACCTGCGTGTTTCTGCGCACTGTTTAATTCGCCGTGATGGTGAAATTGTGCAATATGTGCCTTTTACGGCACGAGCGTGGCATGCCGGGGTTTCCTTCTATAAAGGGCGAGAGAAATGCAATGATTTCTCGATTGGTATTGAGCTAGAAGGAACCGATGAGTGTGACTTTACGCCGCTGCAATATCAGCAATTATCGACACTCACTCAGCAACTTATTGAACACTATCCGGGCATTAAAGAAAATATTACCGGACATAGTGATGTCGCACCTGGTCGGAAAACAGATCCAGGACCTCATTTTAATTGGTCATATTACCGAGCACTATTAGCAAAATAACACAACAAAATGCATTAATAATTGATATTTTTGCATTGATAATCAATATATGAATGCTGTCACGCTTCAGTATGACTGTTTATGTGTTTAATCAATGTTAAAAAATAGTGTTTTTAATCTTTTCTAATAATGCGATCTAGTTATCAAATTTGATGAATTTATCAAATAATTTGTTAAAATTTGCAGGTTTTTATGATTTCGCTCAACAACTGTATGGACAGTTAGTAAATACTTTGTTACTTTATTATCCATTACATTAAATTGGTATTACCAATTGACATTTCAATAACCAAGGTAATAGTTATCCAATAATGGCTTCTAGCAATATGGCTTACACAAAGATCCGCCAACCAAAGCTTTCTGATGTGATAGAACAACAACTTGAGCATCTTATTTTAGAAGGCACCCTACGTCCGGGGGAAAAACTCCTGCCTGAACGTGAGCTGGCAAAGCAATTTGATGTATCGCGTCCTTCATTGCGTGAAGCAATCCAAAAATTGGAAGCAAAAGGTTTTTTATTACGCCGCCAAGGTGGTGGAACCTTTGTGCAAGATAACCTTTGGCAAAGCTTTAGCGATCCTCTCGCTCAACTCCTCAGTGGGCATCCAGAATCTCAATTTGATCTGTTAGAAACACGCCATGCCCTTGAAGGTATTGCGGCTTATTATGCTGCATTACGCGGTACTGATGATGATCTTGAGCGTATTAAAGCCAGTCATGCTCGCATTATTGATGCTCATGATAAAGGGGATATCGCGGCGGAGTCGGATGCGGTATTGCAATACCAATTAATCGTTACGGAAGCTGCTCATAATGTCGTTTTGCTACACTTATTAAGGTGTATGGTGCCAATGCTTGAGCAGAATATCCGACAAAATTTTGAGTTTCTTTATACACGTAAAGAGATGTTAACTGCTGTAAGTGAGCATCGCACACAGATTTATCAGGCGATTATTAATAGAGAGCCAGAAGCCGCCCGTGAAGCTTCACACCGCCATCTGGCCTTTATTGAAGATGTTTTGTTGGATATGAGTCGTGAACATACTCGTCGTGAGCGTTCTTTGCGCCGGCTCCAACAACATCCTGATTTATTTTAGTAGCACAGATCCTGACCGCTGAGTCTGTACTACCTATCTCCCTGCAATATTCAGGGGTAGCGGTAATAACAGCAGGGCCTATCTTCCCGTCATATCCCCGTGGTATCACGGGAAGATAGGCTCCTATAACCATTAGAAACAGATAACAGATAAGGAATACACCATGTCAGATATGCTGAAAAATGACGTGGATCCGATCGAAACTCGCGATTGGTTACAAGCGATCGACTCGGTCATCCGTGAAGAAGGTGTTGAGCGTGCACAGTTCCTGATTGATCAGGTATTAAAACAAGCCCGTAATGGCGGTCTTGATATTGCTTTAGGTGGCTCTGTACACAGTGATTATATCAATACTATTCCTGTTGAAGATGAACCCGCTTACCCTGGCAATCTGGAATTGGAACGTCGTATCCGTTCTGCTATTCGCTGGAACGCAGTAATGATGGTTCTGCGCGCGTCCAAAAAAGATTTGGAACTCGGCGGACACATGGCGTCATACCAGTCTTCTGCAACTTTATATGAAGTTTGCTTTAACCACTTCTTCCGTGCTCATAATGACAATGATGGCGGTGACTTAGTTTACTTCCAAGGTCATATCTCTCCGGGGATCTACGCACGTGCATTCTTAGAAGGGCGTCTGACTGAAGAGCAATTAAATAACTTCCGTCAAGAAATTGGTGGTAAAGGTTTATCCTCTTATCCACACCCTAAATTAATGCCTGAATTCTGGCAGTTCCCAACCGTTTCAATGGGCTTGGGGCCACTATCTGCGATTTATCAAGCAAAATTCTTGAAATACTTAGATCACCGTGGCTTAAAAGATACCACTAAGCAACGTGTTTATGCGTTCTTAGGTGATGGTGAAATGGACGAGCCAGAATCTAAAGGTGCTATCACTATCGCTGTACGCGAAAAATTAGATAACCTGTGCTTCGTGGTTAACTGTAACTTACAGCGTCTTGATGGCCCAGTTACAGGTAACGGCAAAATTGTTAACGAATTAGAAGGTATCTTCGCCGGTGCTGGCTGGAACGTGATCAAAGTGATGTGGGGCGACCGTTGGGATGCACTACTACGTAAAGACACTTCCGGTAAACTGATCCAGTTAATGAATGAAACACTGGATGGTGACTACCAGACTTTCAAATCTCGTGACGGTGCTTATGTTCGTGAGCATTTCTTCAATCGTTACCCAGAAACTGCCGCATTAGTTAAAGATATGACTGATGACGAAATTTGGGCGTTAAACCGTGGTGGTCACGATCCGAAGAAAGTTTTTGCGGCATTCCAAAAAGCCAAAGAAACCAAAGATAAACCAACCGTTATTTTAGCTCAGACCATCAAAGGTTATGGTATGGGTGAAACGGCAGAAGGTAAAAACATCGCTCACCAAGTGAAAAAAATGAACATGGACGGTGTGAAACATTTCCGTGATCGTTTCAATATCCCTGTTAGCGATGAGAAAGTAGCAGAACTGCCTTATATCACTTTTGATAAAGATTCAGAAGAGTACAAATATCTGCATGCTCGCCGTCAGGAACTAGAAGGTTACTTACCTGCTCGTCGTACTCGTTTTGATGAAAAATTAGAAATTCCTACACTGGAAGATTTCAGCCAGTTATTAGAAGAACAATCTAAAGAGATTTCTACTACTATCGCATTCGTTCGTGCGTTGAACGTAATGTTGAAAAACAAATCTATTAAAGATCGTTTAGTCCCTATTATTGCTGATGAAGCACGTACTTTTGGTATGGAAGGTCTGTTCCGTCAAATCGGTATCTACAGCCCGAATGGCCAGCAATATACGCCTCAAGATCGTGAGCAAGTTGCTTACTATAAAGAAGACGTTAAAGGTCAGATCCTGCAAGAAGGTATTAACGAACTGGGTGCGGGTGCATCTTGGTTAGCGGCTGCAACATCTTACAGCACTAACAACTTGCCAATGATCCCATTCTATATCTACTACTCAATGTTTGGTTTCCAACGTATTGGTGACCTATGTTGGGCTGCGGGTGACCAACAAGCACGCGGTTTCTTAATTGGTGGTACTTCAGGTCGTACAACGCTAAACGGTGAAGGTTTACAACACGAAGATGGTCATAGCCATATTCAATCACTGACTATTCCTAACTGTATCTCTTACGATCCGGCCTTCGCGTATGAAGTTGCTGTCATTATGCAAGATGGTTTAGAGCGTATGTATGGTGATAAACAAGAAAACGTTTATTACTACATCACAACGTTAAACGAAAACTATCATATGCCAGCAATGCCAGCTGGAGCAGAAGAGGGTATCCGTAAAGGTATCTATAAACTGGAATCTCTGGAAGGCGCGAAAGGTAAAGTTCAGTTACTGGGTTCTGGCTCTATTTTACGTCACGTACGTGAAGCGGCACAAATTCTGTCAACTGAATATGGTATTGGTTCCGATGTGTACAGTGTAACATCATTCACTGAATTGGCTCGTGATGGTCAAGATTGTGAACGTTGGAACATGCTACATCCATCAGAAGAGCCTCGTGTACCATACATTGCTCAAATCATGAATGATGCACCAGCTGTTGCTTCAACAGACTATATGAAACTGTTTGCAGAACAAGTTCGCACTTATGTGCCAGCTGACGACTATCGTGTCTTAGGTACAGATGGTTTCGGTCGTTCAGATAGCCGTGAAAATCTGCGTCACCACTTTGAAGTTGATACTTCTTATGTGATTGTTGCTGCATTAGGCGAATTAGCTAAACGTGGTGAGATTGATGTGAAGGTTGTTGAAGAAGCAATCAAAAAATACAACATCAACCCTGAAAAAGTAAACCCACGTCTGGCGTAAGAGGTAAAGTGAATGTCTATTGAAATTAAAGTCCCTGATATCGGTGCAGATGAAGTTGAAGTCACCGAAGTGATGGTGAAAGTCGGTGATCGTATTGAGGAAGAACAATCCTTGATCACCGTAGAAGGCGATAAAGCGTCTATGGAAGTGCCATCACCACAAGCGGGTATTGTTAAAGAGATCAAAATTGCCGTGGGCGACAAAGTCGAAACTGGCTCTCTTATCATGATCTTTGATACTGAAGAGGGTGCTCAGGCACCCGCTCAAGAAGCCGCTCCTGCGCCTTCTGCTGCCGCACCTGCTGCGAGCGAACTGAAAGAAGTTCATGTACCAGATATCGGTGGTGATGAAGTTGAAGTCACCGAGGTGATGGTCAATGTAGGTGATACCATTGCAGAAGAGCAATCTCTGATCACGGTTGAAGGTGACAAGGCTTCAATGGAAGTCCCAGCACCTTTTGCTGGCGTAGTAAAAGAGATCAAAATTGCTGTCGGTGATAAAGTGAGCACAGGCTCTCTTATCATGGTATTTGAAGTAGCAGGTAGCGCGCCAGCACCTTCTGCATCAGCTCCGGCTCCTGCAGCATCAGCACCAGCAGCCTCTGCTATTAAAGATGTTAATGTGCCAGATATCGGTGGTGATGAAGTTGAAGTCACCGAAGTGATGGTGAAAGTGGGTGATACCATTGCTGAAGAGCAATCTCTGATCACGGTTGAAGGTGATAAAGCTTCTATGGAAGTTCCAGCACCTTTTGCCGGTGTAGTAAAAGAGATCAAAATTGCTGTCGGTGATAAAGTGAAAACAGGCTCACTGATCATGACCTTTGAAGTTGCCGGTGCCGCACCAGCAGCACAAGCGCCAGCAGCGCCTGCAGCGTCTACATCAGCAGCACCAGCACCTTCTGCTCCAGCAAAAGCGCCTGCTTCTGCACCAGTAGCAAAAGAAGAATTTGTTGAAAACGAAGCTTATGTCCATGCAACACCTGTTATCCGCCGTTTAGCACGTGAATTCGGTGTGAACTTAGCGAAAGTTAAAGGAACCGGTCGTAAAGGACGTATCTTACGTGAAGACGTTCAGTCTTATGTGAAAGAGTTAATTAAACGTGCTGAATCTGCACCTGCTAATGCCGGTGGTGGATTACCAGGTATGTTGCCTTGGCCGAAAGTTGACTTCAGTAAATTTGGTGAAATTGAAGAAGTTGAATTGGGCCGTATCCAGAAAATCTCTGGCGCTAACTTAAGCCGTAACTGGGTGGTGATCCCTCATGTTAACCTGTTTGATGAAGCAGATATCACTGAGGTTGAAGAATTCCGTAAACAGCAAAATAAAGAAGCTGAGAAGAAAAAACTGGATGTTAAGATCACGCCATTAGTCTTCGTGATGAAAGCAGCCGCTAAAGCTCTGGCTGATATGCCTCGCTTTAACAGCTCAATTTCAGAAGATGGACAAAAACTGATCCTGAAAAAATACATTAACATCGGTATCGCAGTAGATACACCTAATGGTTTAGTTGTACCTGTGTTTAAAGATGTAAACAAAAAAGGCATCTTAGAACTCTCTTATGAATTAGCAGAAGTTTCTAAGAAAGCACGTGCAGGTAAACTGACTGCATCTGATATGCAAGGTGGATGCTTCACTATTTCTAGCCTTGGTGGTATCGGTACTACCGGTTTTGCACCAATCGTTAATGCGCCAGAAGTTGCGATTATGGGACTGTCTCGTTCTTCGATGAAACCAGTCTGGAACGGTAAAGAGTTCGTACCACGCTTAATGTTACCAATGTCATTATCTTTCGATCACCGTGTGATTGATGGTGCTGACGGTGCTCGATTTATCACTCTGATTAATCAGTACATGAGCGATTTACGTCGTTTGGTAATGTAATCATCTAAACCGGTGCTAAGCACCGGTTTCTCTGATTGCCGTGACAGATTTTGCAGTCATACATTCTAGGTTGTGAGATCTGTCATGTTAGAGCGCTTTTCAGTTTATTAACATTTCTGTAAACTGCATGCGGTATGTAAGTCTCGGTGTTAAATATGGATTATCGTCTGACTCGCCGGACAAATAAATAATGAGGTCACGATGAGTACTGAAATTAAAGCACAGGTAGTGGTTCTCGGTGCAGGCCCTGCGGGTTATTCCGCGGCGTTTCGTTGCGCTGACTTAGGTTTAGATACAGTTTTAGTTGAACGTCACTCTACATTAGGTGGTGTTTGTCTGAACGTGGGGTGTATCCCTTCTAAAGCGTTACTCCACGTTGCTAAAGTAATCGAAGAAGCGAAAGCATTATCTGAACACGGTGTCGTTTTTGATGCACCGAAAACAGATATCGACAAAATTCGCATCTGGAAAGACAAAGTTATTTCTCAGTTAACCGGTGGCTTAGCTGGCATGGCTAAAGGCCGTAAAGTAAATGTTGTTAACGGCGAAGCTCGATTCACAGGCTCACATACATTGTCTGTTGAAGGTAGTGAAGGTACAACAACAATCACTTTCGAAAATGCTATCGTTGCCGCAGGCTCTCGTCCAATCGAATTACCTTTTATTCCACATGAAGATCCACGTGTGTGGGATTCAACAGATGCACTACAACTGAAAACAGTACCAGAGCGTTTACTGGTCATGGGTGGTGGGATCATCGGTTTGGAAATGGGTACTGTTTATCATGCGTTGGGTTCACAAATTGACGTGGTTGAAATGTTCGACCAAGTTATCCCAGCGGCAGATAAAGACGTAGTTAAAGTCTTTACTAAACGTATCAGCAAAAAATTCAATCTGATGCTAGAAACCAAAGTGACCGCCGTTGAAGCAAAAGAAGATGGTATCTATGTCACAATGGAAGGCAAAAAAGCACCTGCTGAGCCTCAACGTTATGATGCTGTATTAGTTGCTATCGGTCGTGTACCAAATGGTAAATTATTAGACGCAGGTAAAGCTGGTATTGAAGTTGATGATCGTGGCTTTATCCATGTTGATAAACAAATGCGTACTAATGTACCTCACATCTTTGCTATTGGTGATATTGTTGGTCAACCAATGCTGGCACACAAAGGTGTTCATGAAGGTCACGTTGCTGCGGAAGTTATCTCTGGTAAGAAACATTACTTTGATCCTAAAGTTATTCCATCAATCGCTTATACTGAGCCAGAAGTTGCATGGGTTGGTATGACTGAAAAAGAAGCGAAAGAGAAAGGTGTTAGCTATGAAGTAGCAACTTTCCCTTGGGCAGCATCTGGTCGTGCAATTGCATCAGACTGTGCAGATGGTATGACTAAACTGATTTTTGACAAAGAAACCAACCGTGTTATCGGTGGGGCAATTGTCGGCTCTAATGGTGGTGAACTGTTAGGTGAAATTGGTCTAGCTATTGAAATGGGTTGTGATGCTGAAGATATCGCATTAACCATCCACGCTCACCCAACGCTATACGAATCAATCGGTATGGCTGCGGAAGTATTTGAAGGTAGCATCACTGACCTGCCAAATCCAAAAGCGAAAAAGAAAAAATAAGTTGATTTTATAATCAAGACAAAGTGTAAATGTTAAGAGCCAAGTTCATTATGAGCTTGGCTCTTTTTTCATTATGATGGATTAAACAACATAGGAATTTAATTTGATACGATATTATTTTTCCATTGAGAGTACTCTTAAGATAAAAACCTCTCGCGTCACAGTTCATATCCAACGGAGAGGATTTATTATAGTTATAGAGTATGGTTAAACTACACTAATATGCCTTTTCCTGAAATTGTATCTGTCCAAGCTACGGCTATCATTTGTTTAGCCTCATCACTTATATTATCGAAAAATCCGGATGCGCCTGCCTTCATAGGAAATGTACTCATGGCCTGAATTTGAATAGCGAGTGCATTGCTTGATAAAGCCGTATATTCGCGCTGATCAGAGTGATCTTTATCAGTCATTGCGATAACGATTTTTGCCTGATTACCATTGAAATAATCAGTAAAAGTAGTTGAGCCAATGCGCTCAAATGTGGCTTGTTCCCCTGTATTTTGTGGGAAGCGAATATGTGAGATCTTTAAATCATAGCCACTGCGTTCAAACCATAATTTATTCCAATCAATATCTCCAAGTACAATATTATCTTCTTGGCTAATATCGTCTATATAACAATCAATCACATTATTATTAATCAGGAAGCTATCGATACCGTTTCCACCTTTGAAGTGGTTCTGATATCCACCTAATATGATAATATCATTACCTGTATTACCATTAAGAAGGCTAAATTTCGAGAATGAAGCTGCAATTAGTTGATCATTTCCATCGCCTCCATCAACTACGGCGTGATAACCCATTAGTTGAATTTCGTCATCACCGCCCCCTCCATTCAACCTATTGTAGTTACCAAAAATTTTGGCAAAATCATTGCCTTCTTCTAAGGATATTTGGTTGTGGTTACCAATTGTGACAACAAAATCTTGTTCACTACCACTGAAAATGCGATTGTAGTTACCGGTAGTGACAGCATAGTCATTACCTGCATTAGTGTGAATTTCACCGCCTTCCCCAAAGACAAATGCTTTATCGAGTCCGTCACCTAAATAGACATTATTGATCCGACCGGCGATAATAGCAGTGTCATCTCCATCGCCTCCAAACATCATGTTTGAGCGCCCCATCAAGACGCCGAGATCATTTCCGTAACCCCCAGTAAAAATATTTGAGATCCCCGTTGCATAGAAAGTATCTGAACCACGCCCACCCCAAAAATTATTATTATCTCCTAGGTAAGCGCCGAGATCATTACCATCTCCCCCCCAGTTGAAATTATAGTTGCCAAGAGAGACATGTATGTCACCATCGCCTTTTAAATGACCACTATTACGCAAGAAATCGAGCGTTTTCTTCTCCATGTTCAGTACATCAGCTGCTAAATTTTCTTTGAGGTTTTCTGCGAGATCACGCATATCTGTTTGTTTATCTTTATTAAAGATTGTGGCAAATAGATTGGGGATATTTAGCGAATTGAAGCCGAAAGGGCGATCATTTTCCTCTGTGATCTTGCTATTTTCAGTTTGACTCGTTGTTATTGGTGTTTGGGCATTAATTGAAACTTCAGATTCATTTTGTTGATCTTCTGTCGCTTTTTCTTTTAAACCATGGCTTTCAGCAAATGAAATAATACCATCCTTGCCCAGATTAATAGATGATTGGAGGTTATCTAATAATTTAGTCGGATCAGTAAATGCGGACAGTTTTTCACCTCCAAACTCAGTCACTACAGCGAGCATATCTTTCAAAATAGCGACAACATCAATGGGCTCACCATTACGAGAGATTATTTTTCCATCTGTGGTAGAGTCTACTCCAAAAATATCCCCCAGAGTCGTGTCTGAACTCACGCTGGCTAACCGACCTAGCAATTTATTTTTTAACTTAGTTGGTAAGTTTTGGGGGGTATAAGTAAAGGTGGTTTCCACCATACCAGTTGCTGTAAATTGCTGCGTCATTAAGCCAAATAATGAGCCAAGATTAGTGTCTATAATAGACTGGATATTATCACCAAACATCAAGTTCCAATTCCCGGCAGTAACTTGAATATCAGCACCTTGACCACCAATGGCGAAATTAAAAGCGATTTTACTATCTAGTTGACGAAGTTGCTCAGCTCGGCTGATTTTTCCCATCTCGTTGTTATTGCCACTACCACCTAACCACTGGTTATATTTTTTGTTTAGTGTGGCTTCTAGATCACTCTTTAATCCACGGCTACTACGCTTATTCTGTGAATTCAGATCAGTCAGTGTTTTATAGTCAACATTGCTCGTTTGGTCTATTCCTGACATATCTATGGCAAATTTTTTAGCGCCAGCGAGTGTCCACTGATCGTTTTGTACCGACAACCAATCATTATCATTATTTTCACCTGAGCATGCGATTGACTTTAGAACTTTGGTGATTCTAGCAGCACCATCAAAAGGGTTGATCAGTGGAGGGGTTGGAATTGATTTTTCTAACATCACAATAAGATCATTACTACGCCCCAGATTAAAGCTGACGTTACGTGTACCAACAAATAATTGCATACCTTCGAAAGCTTGATAGCCAGCAATATCAACACTATGTTTACTATCACCATTACCAACGTGTACCATCACATTGTTATCACCGAAAACCAGTGATTTAAATCCGCCAGTACCTACTTTGATCCCAAGATTAGAGGTTCCCCAATTAACCGTTGTAAACTCGCCGTCACCCACACTGACTTGGATATTGCCAGAATAGCTTAGTGATGAATTATCACTTCCTGATGAGCTTTGTTTGGTTGATTTTTTACCTTTTTTGGGGGCGGTAAAGACTTCATTATTATCTGCAATTGCGCCACGTACTTTGTTGTCAGCTGAAGCACCTATTTTAGTCAAATCAATATCACCTTCAGCAACACCATTATGTATTTGCTCAAATTCAGTCGTGATTTTGCCTTCTTTATTCCAATTTAACACTACCTTGTTTTGGTTTTGTTTGGCTACCCACTCTCCGTTGTTATCTTTGGTGTATTTGTGACCATTGCTATCAACGGCGACCTCTGTTACTCGAGCAGAAACGCTACTACGAATGCCTTGTTGATCTAATGCATTGATAAACTGGTGGGCAAATCCTGCCTGCTTGTCATTACTTATTAATGAACAACCGACAATACTGATATGTTCAGGAGTTGTATTGATATTATTTTCTTTGCTGAATACGGTATTGAATTTAACCAATTGATTGGAAAGCTCATCAGCATTGTAGTTGCTAAGGCGTAAATGATTATTTTCGGTTGTTTCACGACCATGGCCAACAAGCTGCCAACGTATTTTACCTGAAAGTTGTGCTGGGTCGCCATAAGCTACGCGGTAATGACCATCGGCATCCAATTGTACCACGATACTATTTTTGGCATGTTTAGCGGCAAGTGCCGAAGCTGCTTGAGCGACTATCGGATCATCCTCTGTTTGGATAATAATCTGGCTATCAAAACGACTATCACCCCCATTATCATTGGGTTTTACATATACCATCCCCCAATCAGTCACCTTATTCTTTTTTATCGGGTTTTGTATCGAATCTAACGCATTTCTGTGATTGGTGTTATTTACATACTCTGGGGATAGTAAACTTGATATTATTTGTTTACCGTATTGATTCATCAACTTAAGGCTCTCTAAATGAGAAACATCGGTTCTTTCTCCTTTAACTAGATATCCTTTATCAAGTAATTTAGTGCGCATTTTTTCACCACCAATGCCCAGCTCGCCACAGTCAGTGAGCAATATAATGGGGATATCTTTTGAGAAACCCTGTAGATTTTTTTCTACGGAGAATTGGCCATTGATTTTTTTTGCGAGTTGTCCAGTCAATTTCTTAAGGCTATATTCATCATAAGATTCAATTGCTTTTGACATACTTGGCATTGGTCTATCTAAGAATAGCCCAGCTATATGCTGACCGTTAGCTGAAATATCGCTGGCTAATTTAGCCGCAATTGGTGCCCCCATGGAATAACCATGAATAATAATATTTTTAGGATCGATACCTTTATCATTAACGAGATAACGGAACATGGTTTGTGCATCAGCATACATTCCTTGCTCTGTTGGCGAGCCATCGCTTTCGCCAAACCCTCTCATGTTAATCGCTAACATATCGATGCCTTGTTGGTTATAATAATGATAAAAACTAGAGGATTGTTTTTCGGTAGGGGAATTTGAACCATGTAAAAATAGTACTACTTTCTTATCGGTAGCTTCTGGAATATTGTCGTTTCCTCTGTAATATGATCCTGTAAGACGGCCTGCATCCCCTTTTAATGTTATTTTTTCTTCATTTTTTATTCTCATCACCGTTGTCATGTCTCTACGACGTTCATAGCTGCCGAAAAAATGATCATTAAAAAAACGTGTTAATGGGCTAAGATTTTTTCTCTCGTTTGGTGATGTACCGTCATTATCAATAGCCACTTTATTGTGGTCTGATAATGCTTGTAAATTAGAATGTATAGGTTTGCCTTGTTGTACCGCAATTTGGGCTAAGCGTGCTTCCTGTATCTTTTGAGAAAATTTATACAACTCATTTGGTGTCCATATGCCAAATCGAGGTTTCCAATGATGACCAATCAGTTGATCTGCTCCGCCTGCTTTTAATATTCTAGCAACAATACTAGAACAGTTCTTGGTTAATAATTGGTAACGAGGATCAGACTGGCTATTAATGCGCTTCCACTCTTTTTGCATGGCGGCGGCATCAAGTCCCTCTAGATTAATGCGAAACACCACGCCATCATTTGTATCATCAGCGACACTTGTTTTGAAATTTTCTGTTTTTCGGTCTTCAATTTCTTTAATTTTCTTGATTTCCAATGCAAAGGTTTGGTTAATCATCGCTGTTGGAAAGGCGACTTTTAGCCAGTTTTTCACTGCGATTGAAAAGTTTGTTGATACTTCAAGTAGATTACTATTTGGGCTTTTCCACTGTTTAATAAAGGGGTGTGAAATTTCAGGTGGGATAAGTGTTTCTGGTATCCAATGAGGAGCATTCAACAGTAAGCCTGCGATTTCAGGTGTAATATTTTCGAGACCTCGGGTAAGATTCGTTTTATCTCTAAATTCTTTTAACTGTCTGTCATTTTCCCCTTCATCTTTATTTAATTTGAAATTCGTCTTTTCCTCTTCTTGAATATCAATTTGTAAAGTCATGAAATTTGTTGAGCGACTCACTGGTTGGCTTAAATCATACCAGCGTAATTTTAAATCAGGATTTTTTTCTGTTGTAATATTCAGTGGGTTTGCGAGCGATTTGCTCCCGGCAGGCCACCAACTGACATAATTATTATCATGGTTATCCTGCACACTATCGCTATCTAATTGTAAGCGCCCAGAACCTATTTGTAGCGCAGCATGTCCCAAGCGACTATGTTTGCTGGGCTTCCAGATATATAGTGTAGAACTGATTGGTGAAACTTGTTGTTCAATTGCTTGGTGAATTTTTTTCAATCCTGACAGGTCAATACCATGGCCATTTTGGGCAAATTCATTTTCTGTAAATTGATTAAATACCTGATTGGTAATTTCACTGCCATACTCTTTTTCGACCAATCTTTTAATGCTTGTGATTGCATTTTTACCACTGATAAGTTTGTCTTGGTTTTGTAAATTATTTTTCCCTTTTGTAACAAAGTTGCCGTTTTCATCAAGATAAATATGTTTGTTGATTTTTAAGTTAGCATTTGAAAAAATCTCATATAAATAACTAAAAGTATTATTTGAATCAACTTGCTGGCTATTACTTAATAAGATAGAAGCATGTTTATAACGTATATCAACTTGGTCGCGTAATTGTTGCAATGCTTCGTTACGTTTTGAATCAGGGTGTTTAAGCAGATAACTATTAATTTGTATACGTAATGTGGATAGTTGCTGAAATATATCTATTGGTGTGTTGTTTGTATTTGTACTTTGTAATTCATAATCTCTAAGCGATTGAATGATCGCTTTATAATTTTCACCGCGTGCTTTTCCTGTCACCTCTGCAGCGGAGGTTAATTCATCAGCAGTCATTAGATTCGAATAGGCAACAGGTTGCCAATTTTCACCGACTTTTTCTGATAATATTCGTGAATGGTTTTTATCGAGTGACACGATTGTATTATCTAAGAAATAAAGTTGCTCAGGGATAGAGTCAAAATCACGATAATGAGTGAGTATAAAATTACTCATTATTTTTTGTTGTTCTTGATTATCTCCATTTTTTATATAAATAAATTTTTCATTCGTTTCATCTGATGCTTGTGTCAGTAGAAAACCCGTTTCCTGTTCACTAAAAACAATATTGAGCTTTTGTTCAGCAGAAATAAGAGGGGAGGTGTTTTCTAGCTCTTGACGGATATTTTCAGAACCTGACAACGCGTGTAAGTTAGGTGGAATCATTCTACTTTGTTGTCGTGCCATTTGCGCTTCTTGTAACTCTTGAGCAAATGCGAACATTTGATTTGGTGTCCAAATATTATATTTAGGTTGCCAGTTATAGCCAATCAGTTCATCTGCGCCACCCGCTTTTAAAATTTTCGCTACGATACTCGAACAATTTTGGGTTAATAAATGATAACGACCATTAGGTGAATTTTTAATTCGTTGCCATTCAGCTTGCATAGCAGCAACGTCTAACCCCTCTAAATTAATACGGAATACTCGTCCTTCATCAGGTAAGCTGGTTTTAAATCTGTCAATACTTTTTTGTTTTTGCTCAGCAAATTCGTTTTCTACTAAAGCAATTCGTTTTTTCGTTAACGTTGGATCCTTACCTTCTTGTATCCAAGTCTTCATCGCTTTTAATAATTGAATAGATATATCTTCTTGTTGTGTTTTTATATTATCCCATTGTTCAATAAAAGGCTGTGCAACAGAAAGTGGGATTTTTCTTTTTGATAGTAACGTGGGCTCTGTCAATAGTATCATGGCACCATTTATAGTTATGGTATTTCCACTAAATTTACCTTGTACAGCTTCTAGAAAATTTGTGGCGATGTTGTTGAGTTTTTTCTGAGTTATTACCCATTCATCAATAAAAGGCTGTCCAATTGTTCGCGGTATTTTTGAATTTTCTATATAATTTGGGATCGTCAATATATTTTTTGCGTCTGCAAGAGATAAATCATCTGCAGTGGTGACCGTTTCACCTTTCGCAATATTCATGAGTCGGTCATATCTGTTTAGTTCTTTATATTTGTAATTTAAACCAAAGCCATCATTTTCTTCTGCTGCAACATCCGATGCTAACGACTCTTTTGGTTGTGAGGGGACTCCCATCACATCAAAATATGACTTCGCCTTGTTAGGCCACCAACTGATGTAGTTTTCTTTATGATTATTTTGTGCGTCTTCTGTGTTTAACAGTAAGCGACCTTGACCTATTTGTAGTGTGGCGTGTCCCAAATTACTATGATTGCTTGGTTTCCAGATATATAAGGTTGCACTATGAGGAGATAGTTCCCGCTCAATAGCTCTGTGAATTTTTTTTAACCCTGAAACATCAATACCCTCGCCGTTTTCAGCGAATTCATTATTTGCAAATTGACTGAAGACTTTATTGGCAATCGGTGCGCCATATTCTTTTTCTACGGCATTTTTTACTCGCTCAATCACTTCTTTTCCGCTGGTTAGTCTATTTTTCCCTTGCAGATTGTTTTTTCCTTCAGTGACAAAGTGTCCGTTAATATCAATATAAATGTGTTTACTTCTTTTTAAATTGGCATTTGAAAGTGAATCGTATAAGCGACTAAAGCTGCTATCAGCGTTGATGGTGTGACTATCTTGTATTAAAGCCGATGCGTGTTTATAACGTGTATTGACTTGAGTTTGTAACTGTTTCAATCCATCATTGCGTTCAGAGTCGGGGTGTCCTAATAGGTAACCATCAATTTGGTTTCGCAACTGAGCTAGCACTCTCAATTTCTCTATTGGTAAGCAGTTTGTATTCGATTCTTTTTCATGGTATTCCGAGAGAGTTGTAATGATTGATTTATAACTTTCGCCTTGTATTTTGCCTTTAACACTTGCAACTTTATGTAGTTCATCAACTGACATGACTTTTGAATCAGTTAGCATTTGCCATTTATGTTCTACGTATTCTGCAAGTATCCTATCTTTGTTGTTATGACTTGATTTAATTTTGTCATTTTCTAAATGAAGTTCATTAGGCATTGCTTCAAAATTTGAATAATTAGCTAAAATAAAGTGTTCTATTATTTTTTGCTGAGTGGGATCATTGATGTTATCCAAATAAATATTTTTTTGGATACGACCACTATTTTTTTCCAAAATAAAAGTAAAGTAAGTATTTCTATTCTTAATTTTTACATTGAATTTTTGTTTTAGCGTTTCAAAAATGGGGCTTTCGCCTAATCCAGAAAGATTGACCGCGATAGCTCCTATTTTGTGATATTGAAGATTGCCTGAACGAAGAGAAGGTTGTTGATAGGTTGCTACGTCATCTCCATTAAGGTCTGATGTAAAAGAGGGAAGAACGTTTGCCGATTTTTGTCGGATCCCAGCATTAATGCTTAAACGATTAATGGCTTGCTGAGCATCATCAAGTAATTCCTGATTAAATGTTGTCAGTTTATTATTGAAACGACCATCATTTTTTTTAGTTTGATATTGGTTTGATATAACTGGATGGATTATCATCAGCCCCCTCTACATAGGCCGCTTCTCCGGATAAACCGCTACCATGCGCCCTGTGACGATTAGGTTTATCACTTTCTTTCAGTTGAACAGATTTAGCTTCTTTTTGTGCTTTATCCGATATGCTAGTCGCTGTTTTTTGCTCCGTATCTCCTCGTGATCTCGCATCTTCCACCATGGTTGATGCTTTTTTCTCTGCCATTTGAGCACTATTTTTTTTATCTATCGCGTCTGAGTATCTTTTATCTGCATCATTTTTTGCTTTGGAAGTATCGAGTTGCACTTCTTGACAATGTTCTTCACTTTGAATAACGCCATATTCCGATTTTTTTATCGATTTTTTCACCTTTGTAAGGTTTGCAACATACTGAGTTTTAATATTATTAACAGGCACTGAAACAATTTTTTTAGTATTAATTAAGCTCTTCTGTACATCCTTTAAAATTCCTTCCGCGAATGGCTCACTCCATGGTTGATCTGAGGGGGGGGCATCTTGTGAATATTCGCTGAGTACTTCCAGTGTTTGACCAACTGTGGTCAAATTGTGTGTTACTGAATTAGCTTCTTCAAGAATGGCATCGCGTTCTCTATGGCCGTTTTTCTCCAGTGCAAGGTGATCGGTCGATTCAAGTTCAGTCTGTGTGGTAGAGATGTGGTCTAATAGGCGTTGTTTTTCATCAGTTAGTTTTTGACGATTGGCATCTGCCTTCTTTTTGTCAGCGAGGGCATTTTTTGTCGCATCAGAATCTGAGATATGCTTGTTTATATTTGCTACAGCTGATTTAGCGACAATATTTCTTAGTCTGTAATTATTTCCTTGCAAGCCATCAGAGCCTGGAATGGTAAAAATAAGACGATTATTTTCTGCATTTGCGGTTAATTTAATTTGTTGTTGTTGCCATGCTATTGACTTATCATCACTTGATGAAGTGAAGACAACCTCACCATTCCAGATAACACTTAATTTATTCTCTGTTGGCGTATTATCTTGTCGTTCATACTCAAAACTTAATTCAATCACCTCATTTTGCATTAAACCACTAATATCTTGATATATAGCGATATTTGGTTCATATTCTTCCTTGTATTCTGCTATAAGTCCACCATCCCAATAATCTTTATTATTAGTATTAGTTGGTGTATCAATAGAGGCTCTATGTCCATATTGGCTAATTGCTGTAATTTTATCCTGAGTATATGCAATATTCCAACCTTCTGTTACAGGTTTAAATCCATGTTTAAAGTCACCATTTATGATCAAATTCGGACTGTTATTGGTTAAGTTGGATTCATCTGTATTAACATCACTTAAACTAGGGGTTTCTACCTCTGTGATATGACCTTTTAAATTTATATCAATGTTACTCTTCACTTCGTCGATTTTGTTCATTTTGAAACCGTCGATTGAAGATTTTTCAATTAAATGAATAGCGCCTTTGCCTTTGCGGGAGCCGGAAGTGGTTACATCATCACCTTGTACTAAATAGTTAATAGCCTGACTCCCGACCACACCAAGTACACTCTGTTTTATATTGCCGAAGAAAGTAGCGAGTTTATTACTTTGAGTATTACTAGAAGCAACCGATAAGCTGTAGATATCACCATTGCCAATTTTAACGATGACATTGTTTTTTGCGTAAGAGGCGTTAATACCTAAACCGTTACCAACATGGATATTTGCATTAGCGGTACCTTTCATGACCGAAACATTTAAGCCGTCACCCACTTTGGTACTTACGTTATATTTCCCCCAAGCAACGTTTACAGATACACCATTCCCCACTTTAGTATTGATATTTGCGTTGCCGTATGTAACGGTAACACCTAGGCCATCACCTACGGTTGTTGTAATATTTGCTTGGCCTTTTGCTATGGTGACTTGCGTGCCATTACCTACTTTTGTCGAAATATTGGCTTTACCCCAAACTATGCCATAGTTGTCACCTTTTCCGAGCATAGTGACAATATTTGCATGACCTTTTGCTAAGGCGACCTGACGACCATCACCAATTTGTGTTACAACATTCCCATTGCCCCATGCACCAGTATAATTATTTCCACTACCTACGTGTGTAATAATATTGATATTACCTTTAACAACAGAGGTTTCTTGTCCATTACCTACTTTGGTAATGATGTTGGCATTTCCTTTGGCGAAGTTATATCGTTCACCATCGCCGATATGAGTGAAAATATTAGCTTTACCCCATGCCGCATTAATGCCTAAACCATAGCCTACTTTTGTGATGATATTGGCGTTGCCTTTGGCAAAACCAATCGTGGTGCTATTACCAATATGGGTCATAATATTTCCCACCTTTGAAATCAGCAGACCTACGGTGAGCCCATCACCCACTTTTGTTAAAATATTCGCTTTTCCGCCGAGGATCGCAGCGGTTATTCCATCACCTACATGAGTAACGATATTTCCTTTCGCACCAGCAATGATTCCCGCAATGCCATCACCCACTTTTGTTATGATATTGGCTTGGCCTAATGCAAGTATGCCAGTTATCCCATCACCGATATGGGTCATAATATTGGCTTTGCCAAACATCGCTGATAATGTGGTTCCATTACCCACTTTGGTCATGATATTTGCTTTACCAGAAAACAGCCCAATACCAATGCCATCACCGACATGGGTATAAATATTAGCCACACCTAGCATTAATCCCAACGTTAATCCATTGCCAACTTTGGTAAGGACATTACCTTTACCCACCATTGCAGCAAAGGTTTCTTCATGCCCAATGTGAGTAAAAATATTAGCACTGCCAATCATTGCAGCTAATGTCATGCCATCGCCCACTTTTGTGGCTATATTGCCTATCGCTAACATTAGAGCAACCGACATTCCATCACCCACATGAGTGAACACATTCCCTTTGGCGATCATTAGTGCCAAAGTATTCCCATTGCCTATTTTGGTATAGACGTTGCCTAAACCTCCCATTAGTGCCCAAGCTTCACCATTACCTATATGGGTGAATATATTGCCACCACCGACCATGGCACCCATACTGGTTCCATTACCGACTTTAGTGAAAATATTCCCCACAGCGCCCATTATACCTAGGGTTTGCCCATCGCCAACATGTGTTAGTACATTACCAATACCTAGCATAATGCCTGAAAGATCACCATTACCTACTTTAGTTAAGATATTGGCACCTCCAAGCATAACGCCATGTATGTTACCGTTTCCGATATGTGTTAGGACATTGCCACCTCCCCCCATTATGGCTAAAATATCACCTTGACCTTTTTTTGTTAAAATATTTAATCCACCTAGGGTGATAGTGTAAGTGTTTGATTTTATTTTGTTATTGCTGATATGTGTAATGATATTAGCACCACCTAACATGATGCTACTTAGGTCGCCTTCACCCATTTTAGTCAGGACATTTCCACCGCCGCCGAGTAAAGATGTAATAGTACCAGCACCGACTTGTGTCATGACATTAAGTCCGCCTAATGCTCGCCATAAAGCCTTATCACGCTGATGACTATCAATCTGGGTATGGGTATTTAATCCTCCTAACATTGTGATATGACTATCACCTTGTCCTTTGTGAATAGAAACATTCCCTAATGCCGTAAGATGTGCTTTATATTCACCGTCACCAATTCGGATTAATACATTCGTGGCACCAGTAGCATTAATGTTCATTCTTCCTTCTTTACTTTGATGTAGTAAGACATTTGCTAATCCTCCTCCATCAAATGTTAGGTCTCCTCTTTGACCTTTTTTTACAATGATGTTGGCTGCGCCTCCACCAGTAAAGTTGGTATTACCATAATTAGAGTTATGTTTTATTACATTTGCTATGCCGCCACCTGTAAAATTGATATCACCTTGTGTAACATCAGATTTAATGACATTACCAGCGCCACCACCTGTGAAATTGATATCACCAGAGCATTCAGCAGAATTATCGTCTTTAAAAAGTTCTTGTGCTACGCCCAACTTGATTGTTTCTAGAGACTTTCTTTGGATTTGTTCTGTATTAATGTGTTGAAATACTTTTAAATTAGATAATTGATAGTGGCTATCAGCATTTATTTTTGTGAAACGTGGTGATTCGATAATTTCTTGTTTTTCTAATGTATTCCAACAATTATTGACCACACTAAGATTATAGGTATCCTCAAAATTTTTTTTATCAAAACGTATGTTCCTAATGTCCCCACTATCAGGCGTTATACGCCAAAGTTCGGAATCGTATTGAAGTTTTCCCGTTTCAGGATCATTGTAAATTTTGACTTTATTAAAGGTATAATCTCGACGACCATAGTCTGATATGAATAAATTGGTATCCCCTGGGCCCGGTGTTTTAAACAAATAAGTATTTGGTTCTCGCAATGATTTAATCGCTTTTACTTCAACAGGTTTACCGGATTCGAAATTTTGCTTATTATCACTTGTTAGAAAATTAATACTTTTATCTAAGTCTAGATTTAACATATAAGCACTTGTTAGAAAAATATTTTCAGCTTTCGTATATTCAACTAATAAATCATTATGAGGATGAACTTGAGTTGTACGAATGATCTCATTGTAAGCCCCAGCTCCATAAAATGTGATATTGCCTTGTGCTATATTGGAATAGATATGATTATAACCTCCCCCCCCCCGAAAAATAGATATTGCCACTTGTTTCTTTATAGGTATCAGTATTTCGGCTGATACGTGTAAGCCTATTATTGGCTCCTGCTCCATACATAAAGATATCGCCTGATTTACCTTCGCGTATTAAGACGTTTTCTAAGCCACCTCCGGTAAATTTAATATCACCTGTTTCAACGCGAGAGAAGATTCCGTTGCCTCCGCCTAATCCTTCAAAATTAATATTTCCTTTTGAATTTTGATAGCTATTAAACCAAGTACGAACCAATTTATTATAGCCTCCCCCCCCTTTAAACGTCATATTGCCAGTATTGGTTTCATGCCAAATTTGATTGTAACCGCCAGCACCTTGGTAGTTGATATTACTAATTGCGCCTTTACGGGTGATGATATTTGCAATAGCAGCTCCTGAATAATTGATATTTCCATATTCATATCCAGTATGATTAATCTTAATCGCGGCAGAAGCACCAACATATTTCAGATCGCCATGACCGGACTTTTCAATTTCTCCCCATGCATTTAATCCACTGACATCTAAATCACCGTTCTCATCAATAATCTTAAGATAAGCACTTCCCCCTCTGACAAAATCGTGCCCGTCTCCGGTGTAAGCGGTAACTGCAAATGTTCCGACTGTGATTGTATCGTGTCCCTTTCCTGCATAAATGATCCCTCCAAAACCTATGGCATCAATATCGTCATTTCCATCTGTACCATAACGTTTTCCTGTAAAAGTAAACTCTAAATCTTTTAAAATTTTTGACATCATTTTCCCTCAAACTTATTTTTAATAAAAAGTACAGTAATTTTTAAATACAGTAGTTCTAGCATCTCTATATACCCTTCTAGCGTCTGACTTGACTGAATTGTCTTTTTTAAGACAAAAAACCTGAAGAGAGAAGATTATTGTAAATAATCGTTTCCTCTCTTTAATTAGTTGTATTTATTTCAGTTATTAATAAACAGGGTAAGAGTTAATTTATGATGAATAAGTTCTTCTATAAAATTATTCTTCTATTATTTGTTTTTTTTATTAAATGAAGGGCAGTAAAATTTTCAGTCATATTAGTTTCATTTTGAAGAATAGGAAGTAGATCTGCTGCAATTAGCTTTTCAAACTCTTTGTTTATGCATGGATTTTCCAGCATGCTTTTAATTATTGAAGCCATATAAATAAAACCAGAAGCAGGAATGTGGATCACTTACTTTAGGGCTAATTCTTCATCTTTTTCTGGCATGATACCTTGTGCTATTTTATGAGGATCTTGACCGACAAAATAGAGTGAAAATATACTATTATTATAATTAATGCTTGATATTTCTTGGACAAATTTTTCGTTAATTGCCATAAAGACTTTCTCCATATAATTAATCATTTTAATGAATAAATCGATAATTTTCTTTTTTTAAATGTAAAGGTTGAACGTAATTGCTAAGTGCTATTTGTAAATGAACTTAATGAAATTATTGTTTAAATAATTAGCATGGTAATGCTATTTCATATTAATATGTTAGATTTTAAAACTCTATCAAAAAATAATTATTATATGGGGTTTATAGTAGTTTATTGATTAAGTTTTTATTTGTTGGTGATGTTGGGTTTATTTTTATAAGCATTCTATTTAAAATAATTCTAAAGGATGTATGTGTAAGGTTTATTGTTCTAGTTATTTATTACTTAAATCAAATGACTTTAATTTACAAGATAAGTTACGTTTACCGAGTAGCACTGATATCTATTTATTAACTGAGTTTATTGGTAAAAACGAGGCTGGTGAAAAATGCCTATTAGATTGAGTGTCATAATATGAATAAGGTGAGATTTACGTTTGTTGTATGTTGCTTTTATGTGAACGAATTAACATAGTGTTGAAAATTTGCTATGCTGATAGCCCTTAGCTGGGCATAATTTCACAACCATAGATGTTTTATGCGAGCAAAAGATCCTCTGACCTGGCATCCAACTAGATAGGGTGCAGACAGCCGGGTTATACAAAATGACAAAGAAGCGAGGAGAAAGTCGTGCTAGAAGAATACCGTAAGCACGTAGCAGAGCGTGCAGCTGAAGGTGTCGTTCCAAAACCTCTCGATGCCACACAAACAGCCGCACTTGTTGAGCTATTAAAGTCCCCCCCAAAAGGCGAAGAAGAATTCCTTCTTGATTTAATTGTTAACCGTGTTCCACCCGGCGTTGATGAAGCCGCTTATGTTAAAGCCGGTTTTTTAACGGCTCTCGCAAAAGGTGAAACAACATCACCGCTTATCACGCCAGAAAAAGCCGTAGAATTATTAGGTACTATGCAAGGTGGCTATAATATCCATGCATTAATTGAAGCGCTAGATAACGACAAACTGGCTCCTATTGCGGCAAAAGCACTTTCTCATACCTTATTGATGTTTGATAGCTTTTATGACGTTGAAGAAAAAGCGAAAGCTGGCAACGTTTACGCGAAACAAATTATGCAATCTTGGGCTGATGGAGAATGGTTTACTGAACGTCCAGAACTTGCTGAAAAAATCACGGTAACCGTGTTTAAAGTGACGGGTGAAACCAATACAGATGATTTATCACCAGCACCAGATGCTTGGTCTCGTCCTGATATCCCATTACACGCTCTAGCTATGCTAAAAAATGCCCGCGAAGGCATTGAACCCGACCAACCGGGTAGTGTTGGCCCGATTAAACAAATCGAAGCACTGAATAAAAAAGGTTTCCCACTGGCTTATGTGGGGGATGTTGTCGGAACAGGCTCTTCACGTAAATCTGCAACCAACTCGGTACTTTGGTTTATGGGGGATGATATCCCTTATGTACCAAATAAACGCGGTGGTGGAGTTGTATTGGGTGGCAAAATTGCCCCTATCTTTTTCAACACGATGGAAGATGCCGGTGCATTACCTATTGAGGTTGATGTTTCTAAATTAAATATGGGTGATGTTATTGATATTTACCCATACAAAGGTGAAATCCGTAACCATGAAACCAATGAGTTATTGGAAACCTTTGCACTAAAAACAGAAGTACTGATTGATGAAGTGCGTGCGGGTGGCCGTATTCCTTTGATCATCGGTCGTGGATTGACCTCAAAAGCTCGTAGCGCCTTAGGTTTACCACCTAGCACTTTATTCCGTCATGCCAAAGCAGTGGAACAGAGCGATCGTGGTTTCTCACTTGCACAAAAAATGGTGGGACGCGCTTGTGGTCGTGATGGTATTCGCCCTGGTGAATATTGCGAACCCAAAATGACCTCCGTTGGCTCTCAAGATACTACAGGGCCAATGACACGTGATGAACTGAAAGATTTAGCATGCTTAGGTTTCTCCGCTGATCTGGTTATGCAATCATTCTGTCATACTGCCGCTTATCCAAAACCTGTTGATGTAACCACCCATCACACGTTACCTGATTTTATTATGAATCGTGGAGGGGTTTCACTTCGTCCGGGTGATGGCATTATTCACTCATGGTTAAACCGCATGTTATTGCCAGATACTGTTGGTACTGGTGGTGACTCACATACACGTTTCCCTATTGGTATTTCATTCCCTGCAGGTTCAGGCTTAGTCGCTTTTGCAGCGGCTACAGGAGTAATGCCATTAGACATGCCAGAATCGGTGTTAGTACGCTTTAAAGGTAAAATGCAACCGGGGGTAACGCTACGTGATCTGGTTCATGCCATCCCACTTTATGCCATTAAAGAAGGGTTATTGACCGTTGAGAAAAAAGGTAAAAAGAATATTTTCTCTGGTCGTATCTTAGAAATTGAAGGTTTACCTGAACTTAAAGTTGAGCAAGCTTTTGAGCTAGCTGATGCATCGGCTGAGCGTTCTGCTGCGGGTTGTACGATTAAATTAGATAAAGCACCGATTATCGAATATCTACAATCTAACATTGTCTTATTAAAATGGATGATAGCAGAAGGTTATGGTGATCGTCGTACACTTGAGCGTCGTATTACGGCAATGGAAAATTGGTTAGCTGATCCGCAATTACTTGAAGCAGATGCGGATGCTGAATATGCTGCTGTAATTGAAATCGACTTAAACGAAATCAAAGAGCCTATTCTTTGCGCACCAAACGATCCTGATGATGCTCGTCTATTATCAGAAGTTGCAAACAGCAAAATTGATGAAGTCTTTATTGGCTCTTGCATGACCAATATTGGGCATTTCCGTGCGGCGGGTAAATTACTCGATCAACATAAAGGTCAATTACCGACACGCTTATGGGTTGCACCACCAACAAAAATGGATGCAGCACAACTGACTGAAGAAGGTTATTACAGCGTCTTTGGTAAGAGTGGCGCTCGTATCGAAGTGCCGGGATGTTCATTATGTATGGGTAACCAAGCGCGAGTGGCGGATGGGGCAACGGTTGTTTCAACATCAACACGTAACTTCCCGAATCGTTTAGGTACGGGGGCGAATGTCTACCTTGCATCCGCAGAGCTTGCGGCAGTGGCTTCACTGTTAGGACGTCTACCAGAGCCACAAGAGTATCTTGATTTCATCAATAAAGTCGATGAAACGGCGGAAGATACTTACCGTTATCTCAATTTTGACCAACTAGAGCAATATACAGATAAAGCAACACAAGTGATTTTCCAAACCACGGTATAACTGAGTTTGATTTTTCACTAAAAATTGATTACAACTGCATTCCAACATATAACGTTGTTCAGCAGTCTGAAACAGGAGGCAATGCCTCCTGTTTTTTTGTTATTTTTGCCATAATAACAATAGATATTTTATATAGAAAAAGGCGACAGCTAATTTAAGGGGCATACACCATGGACTATGAATTTCAGCGTGATCTTACTGGCGGTATATTGGCCCGTTTTTCAATGGATCATGAGGCGATTGGTTATTGGTTAAATGATGAGATCCAAGGTGATATCAGCTTAATCGATCAAATTTTGACTGAGATGGACGAAGTTAAAGGCAGTGAGAAACAGTGGCAATTGATTGGTAAAGAATACAGCTTATCTATTGATGATGAGGAAATTATGGTAAGGGCGAATACTCTCCATTTTGAAACCGATGATTTAGAAGAAGGGATGAGCTACTACGATAATGAAAGCATCGCATTTTGTGGATTAGATGATTTTGCTACTATGCTACAAAAATATCGGTTATTTATTCTGGAAAATAGAAGAAGTTAACAAATCCCATATATTTATTAAATAAATCTGCCACAATATACTATTGGTTGCTATTCTTTTTATTAGGATTATAAGTTTAAAAGGTGGTCTAATGAATGAATTACCTGCGAGTTTAGATGAAGCAACAGGTTGGTTTGTTGCTAATCAAGAACTCTTTATTCAATATGCTGTGAATATCGTTGCTGCATTCTTGATCCTATTTATTGGTCTTTTTGTCGCTAAAATGGTCAGTAAAGGGGTTGCACGAATTTTAACGTTACGCCATATCGACGCAACTGTTGTGACATTCTTGTCTGTCTTGGTGCGTTATACCGTTATTGCATTCACTTTGATTGCAGTATTAGGTCGATTAGGGGTTCAAACAGCTTCTGTTATCGCAGTACTTGGTGCGGCAGGTTTAGCGGTTGGTTTAGCATTACAAGGCTCACTCTCTAACTTTGCAGCGGGTGTTTTAATTGTTATCTTCCGTCCTATTCGTGCTGGTGAATACGTGATGATTGGTGCTGTCGAAGGTACGGTGCGAGATGTACAAATATTCTCGACCACATTACGTTCAGCGGATGACCGGATCATTGTTATTCCAAATAGCAAAATTATCAGTAGTGAGGTTATTAACCTTAGCCGTGAGCCAAATCGTCGTACACAAATTATTGTCGGCGTTGCTTATGATGCTGATATTGATAAAGTCAAAAAAGTGCTCGGTGATGTTGTTGCGCAAGATAAACGTATTCAACATAACCAAGGCGTGACAATACGTTTACATGAAATGGCGCCTTCTTCATTAAACTTTGTGGTACGTGTTTGGACCACCAATGATGATGCATGGCCAGTTTATTGGGATCTTATGGAAAACTTTAAACGCGCGCTAGATGCAAATAATATTGGTATTCCATTCCCACAAATGGATGTCTATATGCATCAAGCACAAAATACCGTGATGAAAGCAGAATAAGCACTATTGTTATAAAACACATCTCAAGAGCCACCGATTAAGCGTGGCTCTTTTATTTTTACCGCTATTAGTTTTTCTTATTATCAATAAGAATGATTCATTTCCTCTAATAACAAAATCCTTTTATTATTTTTCTTAATTTAATGAATAATTATTAGGATATTTTGCATGTTAACAACATTTTTTCAGGGGTTTTTATTAAGTGCGGCAATGATATTGCCCATTGGTGCGCAAAATGCCTTTGTTTTGCAACAAGGTAGTAAAAAACAATACCATTTAATGAGTGCATTTTTATGCGCTTTAAGTGATGTGATATTAATTAGCGGGGGAGTCTTTGGTGGAAGTGCATTACTGAGCCAATCAGAATATCTTTTATTACTGATCACTTGGGGCGGTGTGGCTTTTTTATTGTGGTATGGATGGAATGCGTTTAAAACCGCTTTTACAAAAGAGATTGAATTATCACAACATAAAAATCAAGTGAAAAGTCGTTGGCGGGTGATTGTAACTTTAGTTGCCGTCACTTGGCTAAATCCCCATGTTTATCTTGATACCTTTGTAGTGCTTGGCAGTATCGGAGGGCAATTATCAGCAGAATTACGTCCTTGGTTTACTTTTGGCGCGGTATTCGCATCGATTAGTTGGTTTTTTGCTTTATCACTACTAGCGGCTTGGTTTTCACCTATTTTAAGCCAAGTGACCGCTCAACGTATCATCAACTTGTTTGTGGGGTGTGTGATGTGGTTTATTGCTCTGCAATTGGCCGCTCAGGGATGGAAAAACCTCTTTTAATCTGAAAGAACTTTACAACAGATATGCTAATGTTGTTATAACTGTAATTTAGTGACAATACCCATACATGATTTTTGTCAGGAGGTTTTTGTGAAAGTAAAAGCAATGGTATTAGCATCCATGTTAGCCCTTGGAGCACCCTCAATCGCTTTAGCCGGGGCGGTACCTGAAGGACCCCATATAACTACATCAGGTAATGCAACAATTAAAGCGACTCCTGATATGGCGACACTTAATATTCAGGTTAGTGAAAAAGCAAAAGATGCAGCTCAAGCTAAAAAACAAGTGGATGAGCGTGTTGCAAAATATTTTGCCTTTTTAAAAGAAAACGGTGTGACGAAAGAAGATATTGATGCTGCCAACATTCGTACACAGCCTAATTATGAGTATGATAAAAAAGCAGAACGTTCGGTGATTAATGGCTATACAGCAACACGAACCGTAGATGTAAAAATCAAAAAACTTGATCAGCTTAATACCTTACTGGATGGGGCATTAGCAGCAGGGCTAAATGAAATTAATAATGTTGAGTTTGGCGTTAATGATCCAGAACAGTACAAAGCCAAAGCACGAGAAGTGGCAATTAAAAATGCCATACAACAGGCAAGTTCAGTGGCAAAAGGGTTTGGTGCTGATTTAGGGGCTGTTTATAGCGTAAGTTATCGCGCACCAGAAGCAACACCTTATCCGATAGCACGAATGAAAATGGATGCTATGGCATTAAGTGCCCCGTCACCGGAAGCAGTAAAAGAGACCTATCAACAACAAAGCATTGAGTTTAAAGATTACGTTGACGTGGTATTTGAATTAAAAACAGCTAAATAATCTTTACCATCAAAAGATAAGATGTATTGGCTCAGCAGTGAGCTGATACATCTATGTTATAGCGCAGGATCTGATTTGATAGTTCTTTTGGGTGCGAAAAGCAGTTATTAAGCTTATATTTTAAAATGATTTTATGTCAGAAAATATTACATATATAAAAAGCATCTTTACTTATTTTCTTGATCAGGCGAATCATTGTTATTTTTATTAACGTTTTGAACTGAAGATGAAGGTTCGGAACTAATTTTTTTTCCATTTTCAATGCGGCGTTTTAAATCAGATGACCGTCTTTCAATATGAGATTTAGTTTTACCTGCACCCGGTGAACCAAAATAGGTTCTATGATCAATAATGGTCTCAATGAACATAAAATCGTCTTGTCCAACAACGGGATCAAAAGTAATTATTAGAAATGGATCATTGTCCTTTGGCTTGGCACGAGTATGAAAGTAAGTTGCATAATATACGCTTTCCTCACCAGAGGCGTTAAAACGTGAAGACTTAATCCTACCATATCTAAATTCATAATTTTCCGTATAAATTTCGACCTCTAAGCCATTCCTCCATTTAGCTATTAATGTGGCAATATCAGCCATTAATATTGCCTGTTTATTTGAAGGATATCCTAAACTTTGGGAAGTCAAATAAAAACTTGCACGGAGATCAACGCCCGAAATAGGTTTTTTTATGATTGGCACCGTGAGATCCTTTCACGTAAGGTTGTTGTTTTGTAGTTGGAATAGATGCAGTAAACTCACCTAAGCTTTTCAGCAGGCTGGCTTGAATATCAGCAGGGGTATTACCTTCTATGTTAGCACTACCACTTTTACGTCCAGCATCAATGGCTAGAGCAACGTTGCGACTTCGACGAATAAAAGTGCTCATCTGAATCTCCTTTTCCTATGTTCATTTATTATACAATATTATGCCCGTTAAATGCCAATAAAACTTAAATTTGCTTCTTCCGGTAGAGGAAAACATCAACTCCTCACTGTGAGTTAAACCGGTTGATGGAACACACTGGTTAAATCCCTTTCTAAGAATAGCGATAATATTGATCAAGAAACAACATCATCAACGTTACTTTTTACTCTTCATCTTGCTTAAGCACTTTACGACCATAATCAAGTAACGCATCCGTTACCTTTCTCATCGTTCTGCTTTCTGGGGCAAAACGGTGCCAATACAACATGCGGCGTTGGCATAATCCTGGCGTTAAATCAATCAATTCACCACTTTTTAGCTCATCGGCAATTTGTAGATGAGGGATCATACAACATGTTGAGCCTTGTTTAGCTAACTGAACAAAGGCTTCGGAAGAATTAACAATATGGCAGGGCACACTACCGGGAGATAAACCGAAGTTTTGCTGTAAGAAAGCCTGATGCATATCATCAAGATGGTCAAATGCGACGGCGGGGGCTTTTAACAGAGATGATTTAGTGACCCCATTAGCAAAATAACGTTGGGCAAAATCAGGGGATGCCACAAAAAGATAGTCTAATGCGCCTAATTGGTCGACTAGACAGCTAGGCAATGCTTGAGGCTGAATACTGATAGCGCCAACCACTTCACCACGTCTTAATCGCTCTTGGGTACGAGTTTCATCTTCTACTTGAATATTAAGCCGGATAGGAAGTTGTGTTAATACCGGGTGCAAAGCAGGCAATAACCAAGTAGCTAAACTATCCGCGTTGACAGCTAAAGAGAGTAAAAGAGGCGTCGAGCCACTATTTTCATCACCTAACCACTGCTCTTCTAACATTTCGACCTGATGCAGTAATGCGAGTAGCTTTTGCCCTTGCTCTGTGGGTTGGGGCGGAACCGTACGTACTAATAAAGGTTGTCCAAATAGATTCTCAAGTTGTTTTATTCTTTGTGAAACGGCAGATTGCGTAATACATAGTTTTTGTGCGGCTCGTTCAAAACCACGCTCTCGAATAACGGCATCAAGGGCTTGCAGGGCCCGATAATCAGGACGTTTCATTGACAGATTCTCTTTGATTTTATGTTCTACTGTGTACTATGCCATATTTTTAGTTTTTATGAGTTAAAATGTTGTGTCTCAAATTTTGATACACCTTGTGCGGATTTTATGGGCACTATGCTATTCTTATTCGATAAATGTGAAAAATAAGGTTTTGTAAATGACTCAAGATGAATTAAAAAAAGCAGTAGGTTGGGCCGCCCTTGAATATGTAAAACCGGGTACTATCGTGGGCGTTGGAACAGGCTCTACGGCTTCTCATTTTATTGATGCTCTTGCAACAATGAAAGGTCAAATTGAAGGGGCAGTTTCTAGCTCAGAGGCTTCAACGGCAAAACTAAAAAGCTATGGCATTCCCGTTTTTGACTGTAATGAAGTTGATTCGCTCGATATCTACGTAGACGGTGCTGATGAAATTAACCATCAAATGCAGATGATCAAAGGTGGTGGTGCGGCATTAACCCGTGAAAAAATCATTGCAGCGGTGGCAAAAACCTTTGTGTGTATTGTCGATGAATCAAAACAAGTGGATGTTTTGGGTAAATTCCCTCTGCCTGTTGAAGTTATCCCAATGGCTCGCTCTTATGTTGCTCGCGAGCTGGTTAAATTAGGTGGGTTACCTGAATATCGTGAAAACGTCGTGACGGATAATGGTAACGTGATCTTAGACGTTTATAATCTCACTATTCTGAATCCTATTGAGCTAGAAAATAAAATTAATAGTATTGCAGGGGTGGTCACTGTCGGGCTTTTCGCTAATCGCGGAGCCGATATTGTATTAATGGGGACTTCTGAAGGTGTGAAAACCATTAAATAGTACGATTAAATTGTATCTCTAGTCAGAGATAACAACATCCTCTTAAAGAGAGTGGGAGAACTATATTGTTTTCCCACTCTCTTTTATCTTTCCCCTTAGATAATCAGAATGATGACTTTTTGCAAATTATTTTGAAAACCATAAATTCAGTGATATATATCACACGATAGAGATATCTCTCTTTAAAATGCTGCCATTTTTATTGTCAAAATCATTTTGCTCGGTAGAAAATCACTTTATCTATCGCTTATTCTGTCAACAGTGCAATCGGTTGTATTGCCTCAAAATCTATTTTTGTTATGTTGGTGAAACAGGATTTCGTTTTTATTCATGTAACACAAATAGGGCAGGGTAAATGGTCAAGGTATCTTTGGAAAAAGAAAAGATAAAGTTCCTACTATTGGAAGGTGTACACCAAAGTGCGGTAGAGAATTTAAGAGCAGCAGGTTATACCAACATCGAATATCATAAAGGTGCATTATCGGGAGAAGAATTAAAACAAGCTATCCGTGATGCACGCTTTGTGGGGATCCGCTCCCGCACTCACTTAACAGAAGAAATTTTTGCAGCCGCTGAAAAATTAGTTGCTGTAGGCTGCTTCTGCATTGGTACTAACCAAGTTGACTTAGATGCGGCTGCCCGTCGTGGGCTCCCTGTTTTTAATGCACCTTTTTCAAACACTCGTTCCGTGGCTGAAATGGTGTTAGGGGAATTACTGTTATTACTGCGTCGTATTCCAGAAGCTAATGCTAAAGCGCATCGTGGTATTTGGGATAAACAAGCTAAAGGCTGTTTTGAAGCGCGAGGTAAAAAACTGGGGATTATTGGCTATGGTCATATAGGCACCCAGTTAGGGATATTGGCGGAAAGTGTTGGTTTAGATGTCTATTTTTATGATATTGAAAACAAACTTCCTTTGGGAAATGCAACCCAAGTTCGCCACTTATCCGAACTGCTGAATATGTGTGACATTGTTAGCTTACACGTGCCAGAAACGCCATCAACAAAAAATATGATTGGTCACGAAGAGCTATTACGAATGAAGCCAGGCGCTATTCTTATTAATGCCTCTCGTGGAACTGTGGTTGATATTCCGGCATTAGCACAAGCGCTAGAGAGTAAACATTTATCAGGTGCAGCGGTGGACGTTTTCCCTACGGAGCCGGGGGCAAATAACGATCCGAACGATCCTTTTGTATCAGAATTAATTAAATTTGATAATGTGATCTTAACGCCACATATTGGTGGTTCAACCCAAGAAGCTCAAGAAAATATTGGTTATGAAGTTGCTGGTAAGTTAGCTAAATATTCAGATAATGGTTCTACATTATCTGCGGTTAATTTCCCTGAAGTATCATTGCCTAGTCATGGTGATGATGTAAACCGTTTACTGCATATTCATGAAAACCGTCCGGGTATTATGAATAGTATCAATAACGTATTTACAGAAGAAAATATTAACGTTGCTGCGCAATATCTACGTACAGCTGGTAATGTGGGTTATGTAGTGATTGATGTTACTACACAAACGAAAGCACAAGCTGAGTTAGTATTGCAGAAACTAAAAGGACTACCGGGTACCATTCGTGCTCGTATGTTGTACTAATATCGCATATTTTTATATTAAGTATAAAGGCTCAATAATTAGAGCCTTTATTTTTATGGTTCATTACTTATCACGGTTTATTGCTGTGTCTGTTGTTGCCACAATTGCTGATAAAGTGTTTTCTTATTTAATAAATCGCTATGTGTACCTTCTTCTAATATACGACCTTTATCAATAACATAAATATAATCTGAAATAGAAATAGCATTAAGTCGGTGAGCAATACAAATTACCGTTCTATTTTTACAAATAGCCGGAAGATTAGCTAAAATTTCCGCTTCTGAGGCATAATCTAACGCCGATGTTGCCTCATCTAAAATAAGAATTCGTGGATCAGGTAAAAGTGCTCTTGCTAGCGCAATACGCTGACGCTGCCCTCCTGACAAATTACTACCTCTTTCACCTACTTGTGTATTAAATCCCTCAGGGAGTTGAGTAATAAAATGAAAAGCGCCGGCTAATTTACTCGCTTCAATAATATCTTCTTCACTACAATCGGGTTTTGATAACCGAATATTTTCCATAATAGTGCCACTAAATAAAAAATTATCTTGTAAAACAACACTAATTGATTGGCGTAAAGTAAGGGGATTGGCAATGGCGAGATCCATACCATCAATATAAATCTGGCCTTGTTGAGGAGTATAAAAACGTTGAATTAAACGTGTGATAGTACTTTTCCCTGAACCCGAGGGTCCTGTAATACCAATAAACTTGCCCGCGGGGATCGAAAAAGAGAGTTGCTCAATCACATCTGGAGTATTGGCTGTATAACGAAAGCGTACATGAGAAAATACTATACTTCCTGCAATATTAGGTACAGTAGCAAGTCCTTGATGCTGATGCTCTGTGGGAGTATTAACGATCTCGCCAATACGACGTATAGAGATGCCTGTTTGTTGAACATCTTGCCAAAGTTGGGCTAAACGTAAAATAGGTTGTGTAATATGGGCGGCAAACATATTAAAAGCCACTAATTCGCCCACACTTAATTGCGCTTTCATAATCAGATTAACACCATGCCACAAGATAATTGCCATAGTAATTTTATGAATAGCCCCAATTAATTGCTGAGCAAATAACGCTTTTTTGGCCGCTGAAAAACGCTTAAGGATATAATTAGTGAGTTTATATTGCCACTTTTCAATAAATTGATGTTCTGTTGCTGTTATTTTTATGGTTTCTATACCATTAATAGCCTCTGTTAATAAGCTCGTATTATCAGCATTTGCTTGATACTCTTGTTCAACCCAATAACGGATCATGGGGCCAAGTATCAGCCAAAATAAAAAGTAAACGACTAATGCTGTTATGGTTATCCAAGTTAATAATACGGAATAAGCAAACATTACTGAAAGAAATACGATAATAAAAATAAAATCCAGTACCATCATCAACGCAGAGCCAGTAATAAACTGGCGAATATGAGCAAGCTCTTGAATACGAGCAATAATTTGGCCAGATTGACGTTGATTAAAAAACTGACTGGGTAGCCGAATAAGGTGTTGATAAATTTTCCCTGAGAATTCGGCACCTAGGGTACAAGAAACAAAAGCATAAAGTTTATCTCGTAATAAAAGATAGATAGGCTCTATAATGGCAATCAGCACGAGGAGTACCCCTAAAACTTGCAAATTAGAGAGGCTTCTCCCCGTTAATACTTTGTCAATAATTTTTTCAAAAATAATTGGATTAACTAAAGAAAATAATTGAATAAAACAAGATAAAATAAAAATTAAATATAATGATTTTTTTTGTTTTAATAGCGATGGAATGCACCACATTAAGCTAAACTTGCTCTGTTTAGGGGTAAATATCTTATTAATAATTAGCAGTGTGGTATAAGTGATTTTTTTATCAATATGATAATGACTCTCTGTGTTAGTGCTTGGGTCAATAATAATTAATTTATCACTTATTCTATTTTTTAGAATATACCAATAACCATTAATTTCGATAAGTGTATCAATAATTATTTTATCTTTATACTCACTTTCACTATTAAAAAATGAAAATTCGCATTTTAAATTGAGTTGTTGAGCTGCTTCTATGATATTTAATTCAGAGAGATTGTCGTCATTACCTAAAAAATGAATAAGCTGCTCTTTTTTTAATGTTCCTTTATTCTTTTTTGAAAAATAAATAAGCCCATCAATAATTGAAGGATGAAGAGATGGCGTATTTTCAGTTATATAGTTCATAGATATCTCGCTATTATTTTTCTCTTAATGCTTCATGTTGATAAACTTCTATTGGACTGAGTAAATAATCAATCACTCGACGTTTTTCAATTTTTATATCGGCAACTAAAGACATACCTGTAGCCAGTTTATATTGTGCTTCATCTTCACCCATTACTTGCTTATCAAGTTCAATCAGGACGGGATAAACTAAGCCTAATTGTTCATGTTGTATGGAATCTTTTGCTATATTGACAATGGTGCCTTCAATGGTGCCATAACGGGTATAAGGAAAAGCATCAATTTTAATCACCGCTTTTTGACCCGGATAGATAAAACCAATATCTTTATTGAGAATATTCACCTCAGCAACATTATGCTGAGTATTGGGTACTATCACCATCACCGCTTGTGAAGGTTGCAATACGGCTCCTAGGGTATGAACAGCGAGTTGTTGTACTGTACCTGTAACAGGAGAACGAACAACTTTTAATTGTTGACGTTTCTGAGCATGAAAAAGATTTTGTTGATAAATAAAAACTTCGCTTTCATATTGTTTAAATTTGTCATGCCACTCTAGGTGTTTTTGTTTTTCTAATCTATCGCGATTTTTTATATATTGTTGCTCTTGACTGGATAAAATAATCAGTTCTGATGATTTTCTTTTAATGATTTGATTAATTTCTAATAACTCCTTTTTATTTTCTAAAAACTCCATGGTACTAATGATTTTTTTATCATAGAGTTTTTTCTTTATATTAAAACGTTTTTCAATATTGTTTTTTAATTCATTTAATGAATTGATTTCTTGGTGAGTAAGAAGCTTGTTTTTATTGTTGGTTTCTATTTCAGAATTAATATGATTAATACTAGCATCAAATTCATCCTTTTCTTTTTGATAACTTAGTAGAACCGCTTCTTTTTTTTCTTTATTTAGTAAATTAAAATCATCAATTGTATCAGGTCGGGTGTTTTGACTTAATGCTTGATAACGAATTTTTAGTAATAATAGATTTTCTATCTTATTTTTTAGATTATTAATCTCTTCATCAACACCTAAAATATCAAGTGTTAATAACGCTTCTCCTTTGGTAACTTGTTGGCCATTTTTTACATGAATGGCGCTTAAGCGACTATGTTCATAAATTTGAATTTGTTGCGAATAACCTGAAACCACTAATTTTCCTATAGCTGAAGAAAGCACATCTAATTTACCTATATATGCCCAGAGTAAAAATATAATCACACTTAATGAAATTATTATTGCAATAATACGACTATAAGGTGTCGGCGGTTTCTCAAGTACGGCGATATGATTAGGGTAAAAATCATAGTTTTTAGGCTCTTTTTTAGTTTTAAAGTAGTGAGCAATCATTTGTTTTATTTTTGATTTCATCATTGTTATCCTTGTTGATGTTGCCAAAGTTTCTTATAAGCGCCATCTTTTCTAATCAATTCATTATGTTTGCCTTCTTCAATTATCTGGCCTTTTTCTAATACAATAATGCGGTCACAGTTTTTTATTGTGGAAAGGCGATGAGCAATCATAATGACGGTCTTATCTTGGGTAATAAGGGGAAGATTTTTTTCGATGATGGCTTGAGACTCACCATCCAATGCGCTGGTAGCTTCATCAAAAATTAAAATTTTAGGGGATGAGAGTAAGGCTCTAGCAATTGCAATACGTTGGCATTGTCCCCCAGATAAAGATCTGCCATTTTCAGCAATGAGTGTGTCGTACCCTAAAGGAAGTTTTAAAATAAACTCATGAGCACCTGCTAATTTAGCTACATGAATAACCTCATCTAATGAGGCTGATGGTTGCGTTAAACGGATATTGTCGAGCACGGTTAAATGAAATAAAAAATTCTCTTGTAAGACAAACCCTATTTGTTGACGTAATACTGCGGGGGGAATTTCACAAACCGGAATGCCATCAAGCTTAACTTGACCTAATTGTGGGATATAAAGCCCTGCGATGATGCGTGCTAATGTACTTTTCCCTGATCCAGACGTCCCGACGATACCAATAGTTTCATATTTATTTATTCTAAATGAAATTTGCTTTACAACAGGGGGGGCATCATGTTGATAACTAAAACTGACATTCTCAAAACTCACTTCACCTTGTAATGCCATTTTCTTATTGGCTTTTTCTTGCTCTATTGGGAGATTAAGAATGTCTTGTAAATTATAAATAGCCGTTTTGGCTCGGATATACTTTCCCCAAACTTCTATAGCAGAACTTAAAGGTTGTAGACAGTGGTTTAATAGCATATTAAAAGCAATGAGTTGACCTATTGTCATTGCAAGTGAAATGACTTCAAAAGCACCTAGACATAAAAGTATCGCTGTCGTTATTTTTTGTAAAAATGAAACAATGTATTGCGATAAGTTATCAATATTTTGTAATTTTAAATTTTCATTAGTCAGTTGATGGATTTGCGTATGCCACTGTTGTGTAAAACGTGGTTCTAATGAAAGGCTTTTTATTGTTTCTATACCTCCTAGGGTTTCTGTTAAAAAAGCACTATTTGTTGCTGAATATTGATAAAGCTGTTGTACGGTTTTTTCTATTTTAGGGGCAATTAATTTAGCTAAGATAAAATAGAGTGGGATGGTGGCAAGAAAGATTAATGTTAACTTTAATGACAAATAAGCCATAACAAATAGGAAAATAAAGATAAATGAGAAATCAACTAATAACATTAATAAGGTTTTTGTTATAAACTCTCGAATGATATCAAGCTCTTTTACTCGTGTAACAATAATACCTGTTTGGCGAGATTTAAAATAACTGATAGGAAGTTTGAATAAATGATTAGTTAATTTCAAACTTAGCAACATATCAATTTTATTTGCTGTATGATGATAAATATACTCTCTTATCCCCTTTAATACAGATTCTGAAACGGCGACAAAAATAAGACCTATTATTAACACATCAAGCGTGGATAGGGCTTGATGGATAATTACCTTATCCATAATTATTTGCGTAATAATCGGGGAGGCAAGTGCTAGCAGTTGAAGAATTAACGAGTAAAATAATACACTTTGAAATAATATACGATATTTCATAAAGGTTGGGACAAACCAAGTGATATCAAAAAAATGCTTTTCTGCAAAGTCCAGATAGTAATAGTGATTTATACTGTTATTTATTAATCTCTCTTTATTCCATGTCTCCATATTGTCAGTTTGTAGATTATAAATTAGAAATTCATTATTGTTATATTTTAAAAGAATAAATATATTTTTAGAACGATCTAAAAAAATCATAGGGTAGTGTAATTGTTTTTTAAAAATATAATGAATGTTTTTTTTCTTTAGTTTAAAAGCATGTTTTTTTTCTAATGATGCGATAGTATCATCGTATTTATTAATGTTTGGTTTTGTATTATCTAATTGTTTTCCCGAAAGATTAAGAATGATATTAATGCTTTTTATAAATTTCGTACTTTCTCTATTTTTCATATTAAATACAATGTGGTTAAAAATAGAGATTTAACCTTATAAAATAAGATAATAATATAAAAAAACAAAGATAGCGTTAAAAGCTCGTCTTAATTTCTCTGTATCAGTTGTTCATTAAAACGCCATACTTTATCAGGTGTAATAATTTCAGGTAACGGTATATCCCAATCTGCGCTCGGTAACGAATGAACTTGTTGGCATGTATGAGCAAGTCCCATAGGATAAAATGACTGCCGCTGCCAATTTTCTAATGTTCTATCATAAAAACCTCCGCCCATACCGAGTCGTTGACCACTTTCATCGAAGGCAACCAGTGGCGTAAAGATAATATCGATATCAGATATTGGAATAATGTTATTCACATTGAGTGGAGGTTCAAAAATATTAAAACGATTTTTCACTAACTGCGTGGTGGGAGCGTAACGTAAAAAAAGTAAATGATGGCGATGAAAAGGGTGTAATACAGGCAGACAAACCTGTTTATTTAAATCCCATAAATGAGTGATTAGAGGTGCGGTATCAATCTCGCCGTCAAAAGAGAGAAATAAGGCAATTGTTTTAGCTTGCTTGACTTTGGGATGATGGAGTACCCGTGCAGAGAGTTTATGTGCAGCATCTTGCTGCTGTGCCACAGTAAGTTGACGGCGTTTTTGGCGGATAGCTTTACGTATCTGATCTCTTTGCTGGAAAACAGGGGGTTGTGTCATGATTAATCCATCAGCAAGGAATTAGTATGAATAAAAATATATCACTTCTATGAATTTATTACACTTTAGAGGTAAAAAAGAGAAAAGCCAAGAAAGATAGGGGCAAAAGAAACAAAAAAAGCTCTAAACATTAAATACTTAATCAGTACTCAGTGTTTAGAACTTGAATTGGGGTCTCCAAGATGCCGTTGTAGGCTGTAACCCTTGAACCCGTGGTCCAAGGTGAACATAGTGCTATCACCATTAGGCTGCCTGAACGAATCAGGTATGCTCACAAGTAATAGATCACCACATTCTATTTTTTTTGAAATATCGGCTCAGGGGACTTACCCACTGACGAACATCTCAGAGAAATTAGGTGGGTGCTGTTAAGCACCTTATCTATGAACTATTGTATTATTTTAATTGTAGAAAGCAACCTATTATCTGTTAATTTCGTGGTGTGCGCATGCTTTCTGAACAAATCTACTTTGATGTTGAAAAAGTGCGATCATGGTGCTTGCCTTGATCGTGTAAAGCTTGTTCAATAGATTGTTGTAGCATTTTTATTTTCTCTTCCATATTGTAGGCATAGTCTCTCGTTTTTAACTTTTCTTCTGCCAACTCATGACTCATATTTAATGCCACGATAAAAATTAAGTGCTCAGTATTGGAAACACCACTGCGTTCTTTGAGATCTTGTAATCGTTGTTCAAGTTCAGCAGCAGAAGCCAGTAAAGCATCTTTTTGTTCTGGTGGGCAATTGACACGTAATGAGCGCCCAAAAATTTGAAGATCAACGGGTTGTGCGGACATGATTCCTTCCTGACATAAAATCTGTGCTACGTGTTTAGTAGTGTATACGGTTATAAGGCAGTATTAAACGCTATTACTGCAAAAATTCCAATGTTTAACATAGCTTAACTGGTACAGTGCGTTCTATTGATGGTAGCATATCTTGAACTATTCCCCTAAATGCGACGTTTATTCTTATGTCAATACAAAACACATTACCAGATTACTCAGCAATTGATTCATTATTACAACAACATGCCGTGCCTTTAACTGCCGCAGAGATGCATGGTCTAATTACTGGGTTTATTTGTGGAGCAGTACATGACAATAGTTGGAAAACTTTGTTACATGAACTGACTAATGAGGGCTTAGCGTTCCCTAAATCGTTATCAGAACCCCTTGAATCACTTTATCACGTCACTCATGAGCAACTTGATGACAGCGTATTTAATTTTTCTATGCTGTTACCTGACGATGCAGAATCTGTTTTTCCTCGAGCTGATGCCCTTGCAGGGTGGGTTAATCATTTTCTATTAGGATTAGGTGTTGCACAACCTAAGTTATCTGAGCATAAAGAGTTGACGGAAGTTATCACTGATTTGCGTAATATTGGTGCATTAGGCTATGAAGAAGATGAAAATCAACAAGAGCTTGAAGATGCACTCGAAGAAGTTACAGAATATGTCAAAGTCTCTGTTCAGCTGTGCTATATCACTTTTGTCGCCTCAAAAGAGACAACAACAGAAAATGATAAACAAGATGAACAACGGACATTACATTAATAATTGCCTTATTAATTAGATAACCAAAAGATCAATAAAGGATAGGAGTGGGTATGAATAAGCAAGAATTTTTATCCCGTCGTCAGGCATTATTAGCTCAGATGAAACCAGCAAGTGCAGCTATCTTTTTTGCTGCGCCAGAAGCACAACGCAATGCTGATAGTGAATATCCCTATCGCCAACATAGTGACTTCTTGTATCTCACCGGATTTAGTGAGCCAGAAGCTATCCTTGTGTTGATTAAAAGTGATGAAACACATAATCATAGCGTACTGTTTAATCGGGTTAGAGATTTAACCGCGGAAATCTGGTTTGGTCGTCGTCTTGGGCAAGAAGCTGCCCCTGAAAAATTAGGTGTTGATAAAGCGCTACCTTACGAAGATGTAGGTGAGCAACTTTATCAATTACTCAATGGATTGGATATTGTTTATCATGCCCAAGGTGAATATGCGTTTGCCGATGAAATCGTCTTTAATGCTCTGGATACCTTAAGAAAAGGCTCTCGCCGTAATTTAAAAGCGCCACAAACGCTTATTGATTGGCGCCCAATAGTGCACGAACTGCGGTTATTTAAATCTGATGCTGAAATTGAATTACTGCGCAAAGCCGGAAAAATTTCTGCGTTAGCCCATACTCGCGCAATGCAAAAATGTCAGCCAGGTATGTATGAGTATCAATTACAAGGGGAAATTGAACATGAGTTTATCTCTCATGGTGCGCGTTTCCCTTCCTATAACAGTATTGTCGGTAGTGGTGAGAACGGTTGTATCTTACATTATACTGAAAATGAAACTAAAATGCGTGATGGGGATTTAGTCCTCATTGATGCAGGCTGTGAATATGAAGGTTATGCGGGTGATATTACGCGAACTTTCCCTGTTAATGGTAAATTTAGCCGTCAACAACGTGAAATTTACGAGATTGTTTTAAAATCACTCAATGTATCCCTCGAATTGTATAAACCGGGTACAAGCATCAAAGAAGTCACTAAACATGTCGTGTATATCATGGTGGAAGGCTTAGTTAAGCTCGGCATTATGCACGGTGATATCGAACACCTCATTGAGACAAAAGCCTATCAGCGCTTCTTTATGCATAGCTTAAGTCACTGGTTAGGTCTTGATGTTCATGATGTTGGACATTATGGCACCGATCGTGATCGTATCTTAGAGCCGGGTATGGTGTTGACTATTGAACCAGGACTTTACATTGCGCCAGATGCGGATGTACCACAAGAGTATCGTGGTATTGGTATTCGCATTGAAGATGACATTGTTATTACTGAAACAGGTAATGAAAATTTAACGGCTATGGTTGTTAAAGATCCTGATGAAATTGAAGCTCTGATGGCAGGAAAAATTTAAGGCTAAAATCAGCATGAATGTGATTATTGTGGGTGGCGGAATGGCGGGTGCAACGTTAGCACTAGCACTTTCTGCATTAAATAAGGGTAATATTTCCATTTCGCTTATTGAAGCGCGAGAGCCAGATAATGGGCATCCCGGATTCGATGCTAGAGCGATCGCTTTAGCGCATGGCACAGCAAAGCGATTAGCACAAATCGGATTATGGTCGGTCTTAAAACCCTTTGTAACACCTATTAATCACGTTCATGTTTCTGATAGAGGCCATTGCGGTTTTGTGAACATAAATGCGCAGGACTACGATATTGACGCTCTCGGTTATGTTATTGAATTACATGATGCGGGGCGTCAACTGTTTGCACAGTTGAAAAAACAACCCAATATTACGCTATATTGTCCCGCTAAAGTGGAGCATGTTCAGCGCCATCTCGATAACGTTGAAGTGACACTTGATGATGGTACGCAACTTAGCGGTGATTTACTGGTTGCCGCAGATGGTACACATTCACCCATTGGTCATCAATGTCATATTCAATGGCAGAAAACGCCTTATCATCAAGTTGCGGTGATCGCCAATGTAAAAACAGAGATTGATCCCAAAGGTTGTGCATTTGAGCGATTTACACAATTTGGTCCATTAGCAATGTTACCCATGAGCGAAGGGCGTAGTTCATTGGTGTGGTGCCATCCTATTGAAAAATTAGAGCAAGTTTCACAATGGGATGATCAAACAACCATTGCACAGTTACAACGGGATTTTGGCTGGCGTTTGGGTAAGATTGAACAAGTAGGGCAGCGTCATTGCTATCCATTAGTTTTGCAAAAAGCACAGCAAATGATCAGCCATCGTTTAGCATTGATAGGTAATGCATCTCAAACCTTGCATCCTATTGCAGGGCAAGGTTTTAATCTTGGTTTACGCGATGTAATGACATTAGCCAATACATTAACCTCGGCCATACAATCAGGTCTTGATATCGGCAGTTATCGCGTATTATCACAATATCAACAGCTTCGCGAACAGGATAGAGAAAGTACTATTACGATCACTGATGGCTTAGTGAAAGTGTTTGCGAATCGTTGTATGCCGTTAATTATCTCCCGTAATCTAGGCTTAATGACGATGGAATTAGTGCCTGCACTTCGTAACAAATTAGCACACCAAACATTAGGTTGGACAAACTGAGCATAATTGCTTTTTAGGATACTTTTATTATGAAATCATTTGATGTTGTTATTGCTGGTGGTGGAATGGTCGGGCTTGCATTAGCCTGCGGATTACATGGCTGTGGATTACGTATAGCGATAATAGAAAATCACCCAGTCACCACGCATTTCCATCCGCAAGATGATTTTGCATTACGGGTATCTGCGATTAATACTGCCAGTGAGTTATTACTCAAGAAATTGGGGGTATGGGAAAACTTAACGGCATTACGTACAGCTCCTTATCAAGGTATGGAAGTATGGGATCAAGATAGTTTTGGACGTATTGCGTTTTCAGCGCAACAAGAAGGGTTATCTCATCTTGGCACTATTATTGAAAATCATCTTATTCGTGAAGTGCTGTGGCAAAAGGTCACCAGTCATAGTGATATTACCTGTTATTCCCCTGCTCAAATTGAACGCATTGTGTGGGGAGAAAATGAAGCCTTTATCAGCTTAAATGACGGTGAAATGTTAACCGCTAGGCTGGTTGTTGGCGCCGATGGTGCTAATTCTTGGTTGCGTAAAAATGCTGATATTCCACTGACTTTTTGGGATTATGAACATCACGCTTTAGTCGCAACCATACGCACAGAACAACCCCACGATAATGTGGCGCGCCAAGTGTTTCATGGTGAGGGGATTTTAGCCTTTTTACCTCTTGCAGATCCTCATACTTGTTCTATTGTGTGGTCGCTACCTAGCTCATTGGCTGAAGATTATAAGAGTGCAGATAAAACGCGATTTGAACGTACGCTAGGTGTTACTTTTGATATGTGCTTAGGCCAGTGTGAATTAGTCAGTGAACGTATGACAATTCCATTAACGGGTCGCTATGCACGTCAATTTGCCGCTCCACGGTTAGCGTTATTAGGTGATGCCGCGCATACCATCCACCCTTTAGCTGGACAAGGGGTTAACCTTGGCTTTATGGATGTTGCTGAATTAATTGGTGAAATCCGTCGTTTAAAAGCAGAAGGTAAAGATTTTGGTGAGTATCTCTATTTAAGACGTTTTGAGCGCCGCCGTAAACATGCCGCTGCGGTCATGTTAGCGACTATGCAAGGGTTCCGCGAATTATTTGAAGGTAATAACCCTATTAAAAAGTGGGTGCGTGATATCGGTCTTTCGTTAGCAGATAGTTTACCAGGAGTAAAACCAAAGTTACTTGAACAGGCGATGGGACTTTCTGATTTACCAGAATGGCTAAAGCATAAAAATCCTGTTTCAGCTGAAAAAATCTAATTCAACCGCCATTTCACATTACTTTTCTTTATAACAGACTGGAAAAATAACACTAAAAATAGCTATTTTTTCAGTCTATTCTTTGTATTGCTCCCCTTTTTTTAGTCATTATTCACTAAAAATGAGGGCTGATACGCATAATTACAATCATTCATTCTGCATACTTATTTCTCTACATTATGATTGGTAGAGGTAATACCCTATTTTAACTTATGGTTTATTTTTTCTCTTAGTGATAAGTTCAAAGTAAAGGTATCGTTTGCGTTGTACGTTAATTGCTCATATTTGTTAAAATAATGTTTAAAAATAAACTTAAGCTTGTAATTAACACGCTGATTTTTAATCAAGTTTAATTTTATATTTAACAAATTGCGTTCTCTGGATCATCTAAACTAAAAATAGAAAGAGGGAAGAATGGCAAAACAGACTCCGTTATATGATGAGCACGTCGCCTGTGGTGCTCGTATGGTTGATTTTCATGGTTGGATGATGCCACTGCATTATGGCTCTCAAATTGATGAACACCATAATGTGCGTCAAGATGCAGGTATGTTTGATGTATCTCACATGACGATTGTTGATTTACATGGCCCGCAAGTTAAAGACTTTCTACGTTATCTATTAGCGAATGATGTCGCTAAACTCACCGAAAAAGGCAAAGCACTTTATACTGGTATGCTAAATGCGTCTGGTGGTGTGATTGACGATCTGATTGTTTACTACTTTGATGAGACTTTCTATCGTCTGGTGGTTAACTCCGCAACCCGCGAAAAAGATTTAGCGTGGATCACTGAGCATGCCAAAGATTATGTCGTCGATATTCAAGTACGTGATGATTTAGCATTAATTGCAGTACAAGGCCCTCACGCACAAGAAAAAGTACAGCGTTTATTAAGTGAATCGCATCGCCAAATAGTGGCAGCGATGAAGCCTTTCTATGGCGTACAACTTGATGATCTCTTCGTCGCGACGACAGGTTATACCGGTGAAGCAGGTTATGAAATCGCCATGCCAAAAGAGCAAGCCGTTGATTATTGGCAAAAGTTATTAGCAGTGGGGGTTAAGCCCGCAGGGTTAGGTGCTCGAGACACTTTACGTTTAGAAGCGGGTATGGATCTTTATGGTCAAGAGATGGATGAAACTATTAATCCTCTTGAGGCTAATATGGGATGGACGATTGCCTGGTTACCCGAAGATCGTCAATTTATTGGTAGAGAAGCATTAGAAAAATTACGCGCAACAGGCACAGATAAACTGGTTGGTCTGGTGATGCGAGAAAAAGGGGTGTTACGTGCAGGTAGTGCCGTGCACTTTACCGATGATTTAGGTGAATTAAGAGAAGGCGTTATTACTAGTGGCACATTTTCACCGACATTGGGCTTTAGTATTGCATTAGCCAGAGTACCCGCAGGTATTAAAGATAGCGCAATTGTTTTATTGCGTAATCGTGAAATACCGGTAGAGGTGGTAAAACCTGGTTTTGTTCGTTCAGGTAAAGCATTGGTATAAAGCATTATTATTTTAAATGGAGAGTACGGTCAATGAGTCAAATACCTAGTGAATTAAAATATGCGCAATCTCATGAGTGGATCCGTTCTGAAGGCAATGGCGAATACACTATCGGCATCACTGAACATGCTCAAGAGTTGTTAGGTGATATGGTGTTTGTTGATCTTCCTGAAGTAGGCAGTGAAGTTGATCTTGGGGATGATTGTGCTGTGGCTGAATCAGTAAAAGCTGCATCAGATATTTATGCCCCATTATCTGGCGAAATTATTGCAGTAAATGAGGAGTTGGATGGTTCACCAGAGCTGGTTAATAGTGATCCTTATGGGGATGGATGGTTATTTCGCATAAAAGCAAAAGATGAAAGCGAATTAAACGATCTCCTTGATGCGGCTGGCTACCAAGAGTTAGTTGAAAACGAAGAGTAAAAATAAACGCCTCGTCATTAAAAAGTCGGGGCGTTTTTATTTATCAGCCTATTTTCAAATCAGTAAAAACAGCTTATCCATTTATTGTGAATTCAGGAATTACCCGCAATGACACAAACTTTAACTCAATTAGAATATCGTGATGAATTTATTCGTCGCCATATTGGCTCATCGCCAGAACAGATTAAAGAGATGCTTGATGTTGTTGGCATCTCCTCATTAAATGAATTAACACAAAAGATTGTTCCCGATAATATCCAATTAGCAACGCCGCCTAATGTCGGAGGGGGGGCTACTGAACAAGAAGCATTAGCAGAACTAAAAGCGATAGCCCGTAAAAATAAACGTTTTACCTCTTATATCGGTATGGGATATGCGCCTTCTGTATTGCCTCCTGTTATTTTACGTAATTTGCTAGAAAATCCAGGTTGGTATACCGCTTATACTCCTTATCAGCCAGAAGTTTCTCAAGGGCGTCTTGAATCATTACTTAACTTTCAACAAGTAACCATTGATTATACCGGCATGGATTTAGCCTCTGCTTCGCTATTAGATGAAGCTACTGCTGCCGCTGAAGCTATGGCAATGGCAAAACGTGTTAGTAAACTAAAAAATGCGGAGCGTTTTTTTGTCGCTGATGATATTCATCCCCAAACACTAGATGTAGTAAAAACCCGAGCTAACACCTTTGGTTTTGAAGTGATTGTCGATAAAGCTGAAAAAGTGTTAGAGCTAGAAGGTGTCTTTGGAGTGCTATTACAGCAAGTCGGCACAACCGGTGAAATTCATGATTATAGTCAGCTCATTAGTGAACTAAAAACGCGAAAAATTATTACCAGTGTAGCGGCTGATCTAATGGCACTGGTGTTATTAACGGCTCCAGGGCAACAAGGAGCGGATATTGTATTAGGCTCAGCCCAACGCTTTGGGGTGCCAATGGGATATGGTGGTCCACATGCTGCTTTCTTTGCCTGTCGAGATGAATATAAACGAGCCATGCCAGGACGTATTATCGGTGTCTCGCGTGATGCTGCAGGTAACAGAGCGTTACGTATGGCAATGCAAACTCGTGAACAGCATATTCGCCGTGAAAAAGCTAACTCGAATATTTGTACTTCACAGGTATTACTGGCCAATATTGCTGCCATGTATGCGGTATATCATGGGCCTGAAGGTCTAAAAAATATTGCTCAGCGTATTCATCGCTTAACGGATATTTTAGCCGCGGGTTTAATTCAAAATGGCATGACATTACGCCATCAGACATGGTTTGATACTTTAACCGTTGAAACAGCGGATAAAGCGGGTGTATTACAACGTGCTAAAGATGCTGAAATTAACTTACGAACCGATATTGTTGGCGCAATAGGTGTCACTTTAAGTGAAGTGACGACTCGCGAAGATGTTGTCAGATTGATTGAGATTATCAGTGGTAAAGCTTTCTCTGATGACATTGATACATTAGATGCATTGGTAGCTTCTTCATCGACCTCAATTCCAACGGCAATGTTGCGTAAAGATGCGGTGTTAACCCATGAAAACTTCCATCTTTATCACAGTGAAACTGAAATGATGCGCTATATGCATCGTTTAGAAAATAAAGATTTAGCGCTTAACCAAGCAATGATCCCGTTAGGCTCATGTACTATGAAGCTTAATGCTGCGGCTGAAATGCTGCCGATCACATGGCCTGAATTTACCGAAATGCACCCATTCTGCCCACCTTATCAAGCGCAAGGCTACCAGATAATGATTGAGCAGCTATCTAATTGGTTGGCTGCCATAACGGGTTATGATGCGATGTGTATGCAACCTAACTCAGGGGCGCAAGGGGAGTATGCTGGATTGTTAGCTATTCGTCGTTACCATCAAAGCCGAGGAGAAGGAAATCGCCATATCTGTTTAATTCCAAGCTCAGCCCATGGTACAAACCCTGCATCAGCCCATATGGCGGGTATGACGGTGGTTGTTGTGGGGTGTGATGAAAATGGTAATATCGACATTGCAGACTTAAAAGCGAAAGCAGAGAAGCACCAAGCTGAGCTTTCTTGTGTGATGGTGACTTATCCTTCAACTCACGGTGTTTATGAAGAGGGTATACGTGAAGTTTGTGAGATCATTCATCAATATGGCGGACAGGTTTATCTTGATGGCGCTAATATGAATGCGCAAGTGGGGATCACGACCCCAGGCTTTATCGGCTCTGATGTATCACACTTAAACTTACATAAAACTTTCTGTATCCCCCATGGCGGTGGTGGCCCAGGTATGGGACCTATTGGCGTAAAAGCACATTTAGCGCCATTTGTACCTGGACATAGTGTCGTGGAAATGGACGGTGTTACGACCCAAGGTGCCGTGTCAGCAGCACAATTTGGTAGTGCCTCAATATTACCCATTAGCTGGATGTACATCCGTATGATGGGCTCAGAAGGGCTTAAACAAGCGAGCCAAGTAGCGATTTTAAATGCTAACTATATTGCTCAACGCTTAAAAGATGACTATGACATCCTCTATTCTGGGGCGGAAGGTTACGTTGCCCATGAATGTATTATTGATATTCGTCCACTCAAAGCTAACTATGGTATCAGTGAAATGGATGTGGCGAAGCGTCTAATTGATTATGGCTTTCATGCGCCAACCATGTCATTCCCTGTTGCGGGGACATTAATGATTGAGCCAACAGAATCTGAAAGCAAAGTTGAAATTGACCGCTTTATTGATGCGTTACTCTCGATTCGTGCTGAAATTGCACAAGTCGATGACGGGGTATGGCCGATTGATGATAATCCGCTAGTGAATGCACCACATACACAGTATGAATTAGTGCAAGAATGGTCACATAGCTATAGCCGTGAATGTGCGGTATTCCCAAGTGAAGCAACGAAACGCAATAAATATTGGCCGGCAGTAAAACGCCTTGATGATGTTTATGGTGATCGTCATTTGCATTGTTCTTGTGCGCCAATAAGTGATTATGAATAAAGGTTAATTTAGCGCTATTACTAAATAAAATACCGAGGGTAAATTCAAAATCTACCTTCGGTATTTTTTTGGTCAGCATCAAATGAACAGCAAAAAATTATTTTAACCAGCCTTTTTTCTGTGCCTCTAGTAATTGAGGATAGAGGTATTGCCAAAATTCTGGCCACTGTTTTTCGATAAATAGATTTCGTGCAATCACTTGTTCTAAACGGATATTATTTTCAACCCAGCTTTGCCCTTCGTTATGTAGATTCATTAACATTGGCATTGCGCGATCTAAAATATTGGCAAATTGTGACTCAGGGGTTTGTGCTGCATCATATTCAAGCCAGAGATTAAGAAAATATTCACTTTGTGGTGCAGGTAACAACGAAAAAATACGTCTGGCTGCTTTTTGCTCTTGCTCTTTAATCGCTTCACGAGCGGCAACATCATAAACCATCACATCACCAGCATCGATTTCGACAATATCATGCACTAAAGCTAGCTGGATCGCTCTACCTATATCAATATCACCGGCATAAGGTTGAAAACTCATTGCTGCAACAGCAAAGTGCCAACTATGCTCAGCGGTATTTTCAGCACGGCTATTGTCTAATACATTATTTTTGCGGTAAACGCGTTTGAGTTTATCGAGTTCAATAATAAAATTGATGGTATCTGAAAAGGGGCCAAAAGCCCCATTAGTTTGTTGTGTCATAAAAATCCGTTCATATGGAAGTGCTATCACTCATCTTCTAAAGAGTAAGGCAAAGGTTTAATCGTTAAGCGGCTGGTGGTATCACTTTGGACACGAAATACGCTGTCAGCATCCATATCATTATTCATCACCACTTCGGCGATAATCGTGTTATCGGCCATACGAACCGCACTTAATACCGTGCCCGTTTTGCGCCATTTATCTTCACCTAATTGCCACTCAACGCTACCGCCAATGTCCGGCAATTGTGCTGCGCCACCTGATAACAGATACATAGCACGTTTATTTGCGCCTCTGAATTTGGCACGAGACACCATTTCTTGACCTGTATAGCAACCTTTTTTAAAGCAAATACTTAATGGTAATGCTTGTAAGTTAGTCGCTTGTGGTAAGAATTGTTCGATATTAGGGGTATCAATAATGGGATAACCCGCCTCAATATCAAGGGCTAACCACTGGTCACTATCACTGGTTTCTGCGGGCAATGTCGTGGCTAGTTTTTTGGCAGTCTCTTCATCTGTAACAATTAAAAAGCGCTCTGTAGGTAACGGGAGTTGCAGTAAGTAGCTATTTTGGTGATTAACCACTTCATTGGCTTTACGAGGGATCTCAGGGAAGAATTCCGCTAAGGCTTGTGCCGCGCCTTGCCCCGCAAGTCCTAATAACACCGCATCTGTATTTTCAGTAAAAGTCACTTTTGAAAATACGGCGTATTTTTTAAGCTCAGTAAGTTGTTTTTCAGCAACATTTTTCCGCAATATATAAGCAAATCCTGCTTGTTGATGGAAAATGCGCAATGTACTCCACATTTTCCCTTTAGCTTCACAATGAGCGGCTAAAGTGTGCTCTGTAGTCGGTAATGCGGCAATATCCGTTGTTAGTTGGCCTTGTAAGTATTTTTCACTATCAGCCCCTGTTGCAGTTATCAATGACCAATCATCTAAAGAGATCAAGGTGAGTGGTAAATTGATTGCGGCATGAGGGCGTTTTGTCTGAGTAGAATTTTGAGTCATGACATCACCCGCTATGTAGTTAATCCGATACACTGTTTATGGTAAAAGAGTCACAAGACAATGCAAGTCATTATTATTTTCAGCGCACAGAAAGAATTTTGTGCATAACAATTTATTGATGCTTCAAAGCGTTGCTATTGGACGAAAGCGACAAATTGTGATCATTTTGATGTTAAAAAGAGTGCGATAAGACTATCATCAAGGCAGGAAGAAATAGTGGTATTTCTTGAAGTGAACATATTAAAGAGCAGAATATGACTATCGATATAGAAAATAAAGCACGAATAAATTGGGCATGTCGCCGTGGAATGCGTGAACTAGATATTTCTATCATGCCTTTTTTCGAAAACGAGTACGACACACTCTCTGATGACGACAAAAGGCTCTTTGTTCGTTTACTTGAATGTGCTGATCCTGATTTATTTAATTGGTTGATGAACCACGGCCGCCCTGATGATGAAGATCTTTATTACATGGTAAAGTTAATTCAAGAGCGTAATAGAATTCGTATGGCTGAAATTGTTAATAAGTATTAGTACTAATAAAAATAGAATATAAAACCAAGTGCATTAAATAAAGCCTGAAGTACTAAGTATCACGCCCTTATTCATTAAATGAATAAGGGCGTTTTAGTAAGTAAAAAACGAAGAATAGAAAATTTTAATGAGGTAATATTAAATCTTAGTGACAATAATTTTGCGTGGCATTTCAAAGAAAAAATAGAGGATCGTCATTTTATTTTTTATATTCTCCTTTTTTTACAAAAATCAGTTATGCTATTAAAAAACGACGACGATATCTTGTTGTAATAATAAGATATTAAAGCAGGAGCTAATATCACTCGTGACTTTATGGAAATCACATTTAACAGTTTCTTGGTTTACACAGTTATTTTCAACTAGTGTTTACGTTATTTTTGAAATAGCATTGCTGTTATATCCTTGGCCACCTGGCTTTATTTATATCTGGGTTCCTTTGTTACTTTTACTTATATTAGGTTGGTATTTTAGCCAAAAAAATATCAATAAAAGGAAAGGGGATTTAGTGCTGCTTAATGGCAATCGTATTCAATGGAAATATCATGAATGGCAGATTGCAAAACAACCGTGGATCAGCCGATTTGGTGCAAAAATAACGTTAGATTCTATCTTAAATAATAAGCAAATCACGCTATGGGTTGCTTTTGATAGTATGCCGGAAAATGAGTGGCGAAATTTTTCACAACTGCTGATGCAATACCCAGATATTTAATTCTGGGTATGTATATAAACCGTTAGAATGCTTACTGATTGACTAAGGTTAAAAGTGTTACCTTGCGGTAGATAACCTGAAGCAATAGATTGATTGCGATTTACAAGTTTTCTTCTATTTCTCGTAAAATTTGCATACACCACTGTGATAAACGTTCATCACTTTCTTCAAATTGATTCACCTCATCTAATGCGAGCCCGACAAAATGTTTACCATCATCAGTAAGTGGTTTAGGACTGGTAAATTCATACCCTTCAATAGGCCAAAAACCGATAAATTTAACACCACTTGGCAGTAAATGGTGGTAGAGCATACCTAATGCATCTAAAAACCATTCACCATAATCAATTTGATCACCCATTCCATACATAGCAACGAGTTTATCTTTGAGATCTAATGTTGGTAGCGTTTCCCAAATTGCGAGCCAATCTTCTTGGATCTCACCAAAGTCCCAGGTTGGAATACCTAAAATAAGAATGTCATACTCTTGCATCAGAGTAATATCGCACTCTTGAACATTATGAAGATCAATAAACTCTTCACCGAGAATGTCACGAATTTTCTCTGCCGCCATTTCGGTATAACAGGTGCTGGAACCGTAAAATAGACCAATTTTCATAAAGATTTTTAGGATATTTTTGCTAATAAAGGTCACTATTGTACCAGAAAACTTTTTCTATGAGGCATAATGTACAAGTAACAACGTAAAGAAGAGAGAGTAAACCCGTGACCCAGACCAAGTTATCGACACAAACGACAACAGATAATAACCAAGAAGATAATGACGTTATCATAGAACAATTTCTCGATAGTATTTGGCTAGAGCAAGGGTTATCTGCGAATACACTCAGCGCTTATCGTTTAGATTTGCAGGCGTTAAGCCAGTGGCTGGTCACACAAAAACTCAATTGGTTATCGGTGACGACGTTAGATTTACACGCTTTTCTTGCCACTCGTTTGGATGAGGGCTATAAAGCAACCAGTGCGGCACGACTGTTAAGTACCTTACGTCGGTTTTTCCAATATCTTTATCGTGAGAAATTACGCCAAGATGATCCCAGCGCTTTGCTTTCTACACCTAAATTACCCAAACGTTTACCCAAAGACTTAAGTGAACAGCAAGTAGAAAATTTACTTAGTGCTCCTTGTATTGATGAGCCAATAGAATTACGCGACAAAGCGATGCTTGAGGTTCTTTATGCCTGTGGATTACGGGTTTCTGAGCTAGTAGGATTGTCTTTATCTGATATTAGCTTACGGCAAGGGGTGTTACGTGTGATAGGTAAGGGCGATAAAGAACGATTAGTTCCTTTAGGTGAAGAAGCTATTTACTGGTTAGAACAATATCTGCAATATGGTAGACCAGCCCTTATGCAAGGGAAAACCGATGATATTGTGTTTCCAAGCTTAAGAGGCCAAAAAATGACGCGACAAACATTTTGGCATCGTATAAAACATTACGCGGTGATCGCCGGAATTGATTCAGAGAAATTATCACCCCATGTGTTGCGGCATGCCTTTGCAACACATCTATTAAATCATGGAGCAGACTTGCGTGTTGTACAGATGTTATTGGGGCACAGTGACCTCTCTACAACACAGATTTATACCCATGTTGCTACAGAGCGCTTAAAAGTGCTTCATCAGCAACATCACCCAAGGGGATAACCGGCGAATGGCTGGTGTTAAATAGGAATTCAAATGAAAAAGAAATTACTCTGGTTACCCATTTTATTCAGTATGGTGTCAATGCCAGTGTTTGCAGATAACGCTGCTATTAAAGCGCAACTGGCAAAAATGCAGATAAAAGCAGAGAGCATTCAACCGACACCGATAGTGGGGTTAAATGCAGTGCTTTCTGATAAAGGCATTTTTTATATTACTGATGATGGGAAATACCTTACAGCAGGGCCGATTTATAATATTAATGGTGAGGAGCCTGTTAGTATCGCTAATCAAGTGATCATGAAAAAAATTGATTCACTGAAAAATGAAATGATTGTTTATAAGGCTGCTAATGAAAAATATGTGATCACTGTTTTTACCGATATTAGTTGTCCTTATTGCCAAAAATTGCATCAAGAAGTACCAGAGCTAAATAAACAAGGTGTCACGGTACGTTATTTGGCATTTCCTCGTAACGGGGTGAAAAATAATGTGGTCAGTCAACAGATGAATGCCGTATGGTGTAGCGGTTTTCCTAAAAAATCACTCGATAGTGCGTTTAAAGGTGACAAAATTATTGCGATTGATGACTGTAAAAAAATTAATATCAATGAGCACTTTAAACTTGGCACTATGATGGGCATTCAAGGTACGCCTGCGATTGTATTACCTGATGCGAGTATTTATGGCGGATATATATCGGCGACTAATCTACTTGAATTATTAAATAAAAAAGAGAAGTGATAGCGTTTTATGGTTACTATTGAACCGACATTACGTCGGCGTGTGGCGAAAGCAACAGCATTGCCAGAAAGCCTCGATCCCTTATTACGGCAAATTTATGCCAATCGAGGTATTACCTCTGAAACTCAGCTCGAGCGCTCGTTAAAGGGCTTATTGCATTATCAAGATTTAAACGGTATTGATGTTGCTATCTCTTTATTAGTTGAGGCATTAAAGCTGCAATCGCGGATCGTTATTGTAGGGGATTTTGATGCCGACGGGGCAACCAGTACAGCTCTTGCTATTAAAGCGTTACGGCAAATGGGATTTCAGCAAGTAAGTTACCATATTCCTAATCGTTTTGATGATGGTTATGGACTTAGCCCTCAAGTGGTTCATGATGTGGCGAAGAAAGGCGTAGATCTGATTATTACGGTTGATAATGGGATCTCCTCTTTTGAAGGTGTTGATGTTGCTCATGAATATGGTATCCGTGTATTGGTTACTGATCACCATTTGCCGGGTCACTCCCTTCCTCAAGCTGATGCAATTATCAATCCTAATTTAGCGGATTGTGCCTTTTTGTCGAAATCATTAGCGGGTGTCGGTGTCACTTTCTATTTAATGACCGCATTAAGAGCTGAATTAGAAAAACAAGGTTGGTTTACAGCACAGGGATTAGCTCGCCCCAATATGGCCGATTACCTTGATTTAGTCGCATTAGGCACGGTTGCTGATGTGGTTCCTCTTGATGAAAATAATCGTATTTTTGTTTATGAGGGATTACGCCGTATTCGTGCAGGACGTTGCTGTGCAGGGATCAAAGCCTTGACGGAAGTTTCACGTAAAACGTTATCACAATTAGTCAGCAGTGACTTAGGTTTTGCATTAGGGCCAAGACTTAATGCGGCAGGGCGTCTTGATGATATGTCTGTTGGCGTTGCTTTACTGTTAACTAATGATATTGGTGTCGCCCGTGAAATTGCCAATGAACTGGATGGATTAAATCAGACTCGTCGTGAAATAGAAGCGGGAATGCAAGAAGAAGCATCGACAATCTTTCGCCAATTTATTACTACCCAAGATGACTTACCGAATGGATTAGCTATTTATCATCCACAGTGGCATCAAGGTGTGGTTGGCATTCTCGCTTCACGAATTAAAGAAAAACTACATCGCCCAGTGATTGCTTTTGCCCCAAGCGGTGATGGTTTACTAAAAGGCTCAGGACGCTCTATTCATGGTGTACACTTGCGAGATGCATTAGAACGTTTGAATACATTAAATCCGGGATTAATGGTGAAGTTTGGTGGCCATGCGATGGCGGCAGGACTATCACTGGAAGAAGATAAATTTCCACTTTTTCAGCGTCACTTTTCGGCACTTATGGCGGAATTAGTTTCTGCTGAACAATTACAAGGCGTGATTTTAACAGACGGCGAGTTAAGCGACAGTCAGTTATCTTTACCTATTGCGGAAATGTTAAGAGAAGCAGGGCCTTGGGGACAAGCCTTTCCTGAGCCACTTTTCGATGGCAAATTCACCTTACTACAGCAACGTATTGTGGGAAGCAAACATTTAAAAATGATGCTTCAACCGATAAATAGCCATGTAATGATTGATGCTATTGCATTTAATGTTGATGTTAATATATGGCCGGATAACAGTATTAAAACGGTTGAGCTTGCTTACCGATTAGACGTCAATGAATTTAGAGGACAGCGCAATGCACAACTGCTGGTGGAGCATATTTGGCCTTGTTAATCGCGATAGATAAGTCATTTTATGGTTGTATTGAGTAGCGCGCTGTTATGAGCACAATAATCCGATAGACAATTGTATATAAATGCTATAAACCCGCGCTGAGATCCGTTACAATATGCGGTTCAAAATTTATTCCAATTGTTTTTAAAAACAACGTTAAGACGAAAAAGTATGTTTGAAATCAATCCAGTAAAACACCAAATAGAAGAAGTCGCTGAGCGGACTCAAGTCCTCAGGGGGTATCTTTGACTATGATGCCAAGAAAGAGCGTTTAGAAGAAGTCAACGCAGAATTAGAGCAACCTGACGTGTGGAATGAGCCTGAAAAGGCGCAGGCGTTAGGAAAAGAACGCTCATCTCTTGAAGCTATTGTAGAAACAATCGACCAACTCGAACAAGGACTAGAAGATGTTTCTGGTTTACTTGACCTTGCTGTTGAAGCCGATGATGAAGAAACATTTAACGAAGCAGTTGCTGAGTTAGAAGGATTAAACAAAAAGCTTGAGCAATTAGAGTTCCGTCGTATGTTCTCTGGTGAATATGACAGTGCTGATTGCTATCTTGATTTACAAGCAGGCTCTGGCGGTACAGAAGCACAAGATTGGGCAAGTATGCTAATGCGTATGTACTTACGTTGGGCTGAATCTAGAGGCTTTAAAACAGAAATTATTGAAGAGTCTGACGGTGATGTTGCAGGTTTAAAATCAGCAACAATCAAAATCATAGGAGAATATGCCTATGGTTGGCTACGTACAGAAACCGGGGTTCACCGTTTAGTGCGTAAAAGCCCATTTGACTCCGGCGGACGTCGCCATACTTCATTTAGCTCTGCTTTTGTTTACCCTGAAGTTGATGACAATATTGATATTGAAATCAACCCAGCCGATCTGCGTATCGACGTTTACCGCGCATCAGGCGCTGGTGGTCAGCACGTTAATAAAACAGAATCTGCGGTACGTATTACCCACGTTCCTACAGGGCTTGTCACACAATGCCAAAATGATCGCTCTCAACATAAGAACAAAGATCAGGCAATGAAACAGATGAAAGCGAAGTTGTATGAACTGGAAATGCAAAAGAAAAATGCAGATAAGCAAGTGATGGAAGATAATAAGTCAGATATTGGCTGGGGTAGCCAAATCCGCTCTTATGTTCTAGATGATTCACGAATTAAAGATTTACGCACTGGTGTGGAAACGCGTAATACACAAGCAGTGTTAGATGGTGATCTCGATAAATTTATTGAAGCTAGCTTAAAAGCGGGCCTGTGAGGAAAAACATGTCGCAACAGCAACAAGGTGCGGAGCAGGCACCTGATTTAAATAACGAACTGCAAACTCGCCGCGAAAAATTATCAGCTTTACGTGATAATGGTAACGCATTCCCAAATGATTTCCGCAGAGATGCCATGTCTGACGAATTACATCAAAAATATGATGCAATGAGTGCAGAAGAGTTAGACGCTGCTAATGTGGAAGTTGCTATTGCAGGTCGTATGATGACTCGCCGTATTATGGGGAAAGCATCTTTCGCTACATTGCAAGACATGGGCGGCCGTATCCAGCTTTATGTCTCTCGTGATGATCTGCCTGAAGGCGTTTATAACGAGCAGTTTAAAAAATGGGATCTCGGTGATATTTTAGGTGGCCGTGGCCGTGTATTTAAAACCAAAACAGGCGAACTGAGTATTCATTGTACTGAGTTACGTTTACTGACTAAAGCACTACGTCCGTTACCTGATAAATTCCACGGTCTAGCTGACCAAGAGACACGTTATCGTCAGCGTTATTTAGACCTGATCTCTAATGAAAATTCACGTAATACTTTTAAGATCCGCTCGAAAATCATGTCTGCTATTCGCCAATTTATGGTGAATAAAGGCTTTATGGAAGTAGAAACACCGATGATGCAAACTATCCCAGGTGGAGCAAGTGCACGTCCGTTTATCACTCACCATAACGCGCTAGATATTGATATGTATCTACGTATTGCACCTGAATTATATTTAAAACGTTTAGTTGTTGGTGGGTTTGATCGCGTTTTTGAAATCAACCGTAACTTCCGTAATGAAGGTGTATCACCACGTCATAACCCTGAGTTCACAATGATGGAACTCTATATGGCTTATGCTGATTATCGTGATCTTATCGAATTGACAGAAGAGTTATTCCGTACATTAACTCAAGATGTATTAGGTTCGACTATCGTCAAATATGGTGATGAAGAGTTTGATTTCGGTAAACCGTTTGAAAAACTGACCATGAAAGAAGCTATTTGCAAATATCGTCCAGAAACCAATATGGCTGATCTAGATGATATGGATAAAGCCGTTGCTATTGCTCAATCTATTGGTATTAAGATTGAAAAGAGTTGGGGGTTAGGCCGTGTTCAATGTGAAATTTTTGAAGAAGTAGCTGAAAGCCATTTGATCCAGCCAACTTTTATCATTGAATATCCAGCAGAAGTTTCACCACTGGCTCGTCGTAATGATGATAATCCATTTATTACCGATCGCTTTGAGTTCTTTATTGGTGGTCGTGAAATCGGTAATGGTTTCTCTGAGCTTAATGATGCGCAAGATCAAGCGGAGCGTTTTGAAGAGCAAGTGCGTCAAAAAGAAGCGGGTGACGATGAAGCCATGTTCTTTGATCATGACTATATCACTGCATTAGAGCATGGGTTACCACCTACAGCAGGTTTAGGTATTGGTATTGACCGTATGGTAATGCTATTTACCAATAGTCATACTATTCGTGATGTTATTTTATTCCCAGCGATGCGTCCGGGAAAATAATTATCGAATCACGATAAATACGCTATATAGAAAAAAGCCATCGCAAGATGGCTTTTTTATATTTAAATTTCAAATAGTTATACCCTGTATTGTCTATTTGATAACCATTTAAATAGGCAGGGGATTGCCGTTAAAATTTGCTGGAGTATAATCAGAAAATCTACTGCGGGCGTAGTTCAATGGTAGAACGAGAGCTTCCCAAGCTCTATACGAGGGTTCGATTCCCTTCGCCCGCTCCATCTATTTACTCAACTCTATCAATCCTGATCAATGAGTTTGATCATGTATCTAAAGCTACATAAGACGACTATTATTGTGGACAGTGATATACAGCACCACTTAATGTAACGTTGGTTTGTTGACTTGAGCCACTTCCACGGTAAGCGCTTCCCGTTTGTCCTGCCCGTTGAGTTAATAATACAACCACATTTCCCCCCATTTTCCATGCTTTATTTTTTAGATCATTGCGGGCGCCTGTTTCTAGGTTGCTATTTGATGTCCAGCCACCAGTGAAGAAGTTTCCCTGACTTCCTGTGACATCACCTAAATATCGGCAAGATGCATTTGGCTCATTGTGTGTAATACGTACCATTTGTGCACCTGAGTGAAGTGAGTTGGCACTGCATGCGGTTAATAGTAATGTGGTAATAAAAATAAAGATCTTGTTCATATGATTTTCCTGAAAATCAAAAAATACAAGGCTAGTCCTTTCTATATTTGAAAGACTCATATATTGTTAATGTGTTAATAAAAGAGCTCGTTATTTATAGGGTATAGCCAGTAATATCATTGTGAGAATCATCGTTGACTCAATTTATCGAGATAATCGGGCTTAAAAACGATAGCCAATACCCATGCCAAAAGTATTTGTATTTGCAAAATCGAACTTACTTGCTTCCCAAGAAAAATCGAGTGAAAGGTTAGTAAATGGCTCCATAATAAAACCTGCACCATAGGCAAATGAAGTTTCTGATTCACTAGCTCGCTCTTTATGTTTTATTTTCATCGCCGCTCCACCAATATTGCCATATAAGCTCAGAAAATTATTAACACGATAAGTGGGACCCATCATAAAGGATCCATATCTTACGGTATCATTATTCTCTTTATGTAATTTTCCATCTTCCCAGCGATAGTTGGTTATATCGCGGGTTGTTACTGTATAAGAGGCCAATAATCCCCAATTGGCATTAGATACTGCGCTAGACTCATAACGGAGCCTTACACTTAATCCCCGAAGGTCGTTACTGGCAGAGTTTTTTAATGCTCCCATATGGGTTTGAGCATAGCCGAGTGATACCGTGGTATTTTTTGTCGCAAACGCAAATGGCGTGGCGAATAATAGTGCTGACAGCATGAATAACGACAATATACGCTGCATTTAAAAACCCCTTGTTAGTAGAAAAATGACTATATCTATGGCAAATCGTAATAAGACATAATTGCGCCAACTATATAACCAGAAATGGTGAGTGAAAGTTATGAAATTAGTCTTACAGATTTTTTACTAACATTTTCAGAAAATTTAATATGCAGTTATTAAGATTGTAAGTGGTATATCAATCTTTATTTTTCAAATAATTAATAGAACTATTGTGCAGTACAAACATTATAAATTTGCTTATTTAATGAATATAAATAAGTATTATTCCCTACTTTTGTGATCCGTATTTCATTCGCTGCACCTGAGTGTAGTAGCCTAAAATGAGATAAAAAATCGCCCGCTGTATCAGTGGCAAAAATTTTCACTGAGTCAACATCGAAAGTATAAACACCCGGTTGTGGAGTATGTAGGTTATTAATGTAGATATCTCGATAGAGTACTTTTTTCACCTGTTCATTTGTGATGATGTCATACTGCAAAGTGATTCTTTTCTTTTTAAAATCAAGAACGATACTACCACTTACATTAAAATTCTTAGGTTGAATATTCGTTACTGTTTTGGCTGTGCATAAAAAGGAATCAGGATTAGGTTGGCGTTGGCGTTGTATTAATAAAATCAGTAACACAATAGCCACCGCTAAAATAAGCAATGTGCTTCCTCTCAGTATATTTCTTTTATAGTTATGCATTTGGGCTCCTCAACATTCAGCTGATTAAGACACTGAACAAAAATATTCGTATTAGGAACACGAATATAATAAATAAAATTACCATTTTGCTTATACACTTGGCTACTGAGTTCCGTATAAGCTTCTACGGCATTTTCTAAAGTACGATTATCTTTGGTGACACCATAAAATTGATAACTATTGTAGGTTCCAAGTGGAGAAAAATAGTCGGTATTCTGCTTGTTAAATAGAAATAGTAAGCTCACAAGGAACAGGATAGCACAAACTAAAAAAAACCATTCTTTACGCAGAGAAACTCGCCGAGGTATGAGTTTTGTTACCACAGGTAGTTCTATAATTGGTTCATGTGTATCATTCAACGGAGCTTCTGTTGAATAAGGGGAGTCAATTTCATCAGGAAGTTTTTCAATAGTGACAGAAAGCGTCACACCTACTTTAGGGCGAGTTAAAATAGCGGATGCCGAAAGACCTATTTTTTCAAATGAACCTCGTAATTGATTAAGTAATTTATAATAACTGGCATTAGAAACAACGACACCTTTACGTCCCCATACCCAATCAATTAAATCCTCTTTTTTAAAGAGTCCCTCATGAAAAGCACATAACAAATTACACTCAGATTCAGAAATTTTAATACTTTCATGATCGTGTGATAGTGTCATTCTATCGATATCAAGAATGACCTTATTATCAATTAAATACTTATTACTCATTACTTATACGGCCTTCTGTTAAGATATCATCATCGGACTCAGCCATAATAATCGCTGTGTTGAATATGGCTATATTAAAAGATCACAATATAACTATCATTATTTTTAATCAGTCATATTTGAAGCGAAAAATAAACAAGAGCATCATAATTCTCCTAGCATCTCATTAATCTTCCAAAGGGGATATGGTTGCCATCAAAATCACCTTATATCGTTTTATAAAAACTACAATTTTTCTCTTCCTCCTGTTGTACAGAAATTATATATCTGCCTATTAAGTGAAAAAAGATAGGTGTTTTGACCTATTTTATTTATCGTCAGCTCGTTAATGGTTGTTGGTTGTAAAAGGCGTAACCAAGCAAACATTTCTCCTGTAGTATCTGAATCAAATTTATGCACTGACTTAACGGCGAAAGTATAATTTTGCACTCCTGTACGGCTAAGAGGACTGATAATGATATCTTGAAAAAATAGCTGTTGCTCCTGTTGGTTATGTTGAACGGTATAGTGGATAGCGATTCGATTCGATTGTAAATCAAGAACCAATGTCCCTTTCATTATAAGATGTTTAGGTTTTATATAGATAGTTGATTTTGCTGTACAAATAAGATTTTGTATTTCCAGCGTATCACGTTTATAGCTGCCTAATACCCAAATTACTAGCGCGATACATCCACATAACAAAAGACATAGGATGATTAATAACGTTCTTTTATTGTCATGCATTTAGGTACCGCCGATTCAACAGGATTCAAACATTGTAAAAAAAGATCCATATTTGGCTCTCGGATATAATAAAGATAGTGCCCATTTGCGCGACATATTGGTAGTGTCAGACTATCGTATGCTGCAACCACTTCTTCAAATGCCACTTTATCTGTAGTCATTTTATAAAAATGATAACTATCATAGTGACCAAGGAGCTGGAAGTGACTATGGTATCTATGTGATTCATGACCATGCACTATCAGTAACGCTATCGTAGACAGTAGAATTAGGATACTCCCCAAAATAATCAATAATTTTTTTCTGGGGATTATGCTATTGCTAGAAATTATTTTTGGTTGTTGATCCCTTGTATTCTCTAACTCTTTACTGCTTTCGTATGGTGTAGTTTCTTCCGTTACTATTGGCTCTAGTGTTACCGTTAGTGAGATACCAATTCTTGGACGAGTCACTATGTCATCTGCATTTAAACCTATAAGGGTAAAATTATTACGTATCTGATTAATAAGTTTGTAATAACTCGATTCAGAAACACAACCTGCACGGTTTTTCCAAACAAAATTAATAATATCTTCTTTCTTATATATCCCCTGATAGAAAGCAAGTAATAAATTAGATTCTGATTCCGAGATCTTAATAATTTTATTATTGTTAGCTAATATCATTTTATTGCTGTCAAATATTACTTTTTCATCAATTAAGAATTTTTTCTCATCCATAGTAAGCCTGAATTTAAATTCATCTAATACTACTATCTAGTTTTGTGCGTAGAACACTATATTAACATGGATAAAAGCAATATATTCACATTATTAACATCTCTCATATTAGGATAAAGGGCATGGATATGATTTTATAAGGTGTATTAAGATATTTATTTATTAATTATCAATGCGTTATTCTTGTTTTGGGCTATTTTTTTACCTTTATTCTAACTTCTGAAATTTAACTTAATTAGTGAGTAAGAAAAAATTAAGAGTTATTCAGATGTGTTGTAAGCACTTTTATAAAGTTGTTTCTTAATCTTAGCTTAAGATTAATGTGACAAATTAATTTATTTATAGGGAAAGTTGCGATTAATGTATCAACATATAAACATTAAGGCACCCTCTGTATATAAATATAACGAGAAAATAATGTCATATAAAATGAATAAATATATCTACTTTATCTGTTTTCTTATAGAGAGAAGTAATATTAATTAAAAATAAATATCAATAAAGGAAATATACGAATATGTTAAAAAAAACAACACTAGCTTTATTTGTTGCAACGTTCTTTCTTTCTACTAATGCATTGGCGTTATCTGATAATACTATTACTTTTCAGGGGGAAGTTTCTGATGAAACTTGTTCTGTCTCAATTAATGGTAATCAGGCAAAACCTGTGGTTATTTTACCGACTGTTAGTGCCAAGGAGCTAAAAGATAGTGGAGATACCGCAGGACAGGTAACATTTGATATTGGTCTTTCTGGTTGTACAGGTAATACAGATAAACCCACTAAAATATCGACAGTTTTTGTCGGTAATCAAGTTACCAGCAATGGCAACCTTGGCAATACGGGAAACGCTACCAATGTGGAAATTCAACTTCTGGATACTGCTCAGAAAGTTATCAATTTAACTGGTGGTTTTAAAGGTGAGGGAGATCTGCAATTAAAGCCAGGAGAAACGCAAGCCAGCGCAACTTACACTGCACAATACTATGCTACAGGTGCCGCATCAGCGGGTACTGTTGAAGCAACTCTACAATATGCGGTTTCTTATCTGTAACACCGTTATTCGGCCCGATATCACTTGTCGGGCTTTTAATCATCATGGAGTTATTAAGATGAAAAAGGATGCTACTTGCGTTGCAATTCGTTATCTCGTTACGCTAATGCTATTTATTTTTCCCATGACTATATCATGGGCCAGTGTGACTATTATTGGTAGTCGTATTATTTATCCATCAACCGCTCCTTCAGTTGATGTGCAACTAAAAAATAACGATGCATTCCCTTATATTGTGCAAACTTGGTTTGATGATGGCGATATTGATCTTAAACCAGAAAACGCGAGTACTATTCCTTTTATCTCCACCCCACCAGTGTTTCGTATTTTACCGAAATCAGGGCAGATAGTACGCATTGTTTATGGAGCTAATAAATCTTTACCACAAGATCGTGAGTCTTTATTTTGGTTTAATGCGTTACAAGTTCCTCCAGCCAATATAGGCGGGGAAAAACAAAATAAAGTCCTGGTGATGTTACGCACTCGTATTAAACTCTTTTACCGACCAGAACAGATCGGCTCACCAGATAATCTAGTCAAAAAACTCCATGTAACTATGTTTCGTGATACTAAAAAAGGGATTGGCATCACCGTTGATAACCCTAATCCATGGTTTGCATCAATGAGTAACTTAAGCGTTACATTAAATGGTACGACGCATCAACTTGATATTGAAATGATATCCCCTTTTTCTCACCATACTTTTTGGTTACCTCGCAAGCTTAATCTCAAATCACTACGAGGTACTGTTACCGTGACACTCATTAATGATCAAGGTGCAAGGATAAGTGAGCATTATCATGTTAACGAAGGTTAAATTTCACTATAAAAATATGGCCTTTATGATAGCGATTTGCTTTACCTGTCAGGCGGCGGAGGAAGAGTACTATTTTGATCCCACTCTTTTACAAGGTTCTGCTTATAGCAAAAGCATTGCCAGTATTAATGGAGGTGAAATATTGGCAGGTGAGTACATTGTGGATGTTTTTGTGAATGATACTCTCATAAAATCAAGCCTGAAAATTATTTTCAAATCCATTAATAATGGAAAACAAGTGGAACCGTGTTTACCTTTATCTTTAATGCAAGAAGCACAAGTTAAATCGCTATCAGATAAGGCGGTAGATCATGGTAAAAGTTGTCGTTCTCTTAGGCAATGGGTATCACAAGGGGAATGGCATTTTGATCGAGCTACTTTACAATTACGACTTAGCATCCCAATGAATGAATTAATTCATCGGCCACGGGGCTATATATCTCCCTCACAATGGGATAGTGGTGTACTAGCTCTTTTTTTACGTCACAATACCAATTGGACTTATACTGAAAATACAGACCAGCACTTGCACTCACAATATTTATGGAGTGGCATCAATGTTGGTAGCAATTTTGGATTATGGCAGGTGCGGCATCAAGGAAATCTACGCCATACCGATAGTCATAATCAGGGTAGCGACTGGTATTACACGAGTGTTCGTACATGGTTGCAACGGCCAATTTCTGCGATTAACAGTATCATGACACTAGGAGATAATTACACAGATCCTAGTCTATTTGGTAGCTTATTGTTTAGTGGCATAAAGTTCGCAACTGATGAACGTATGTGGCCACAAGGTAAACGTGGCTATGCACCAGAGGTGCATGGTGTAGCGGCTAGCAGTGCTCAAGTCGTGATTAAGCAGTTGGGAAAAGTAATTTATGAAACTCACGTTCCACCAGGTCCATTCTATATTGATGATCTTTATAACACAAAGAATCAAGGGGATTTACAGGTTGAGGTAATTGAAGCTAACGGAAAAATTTCACATTTTATTGTTCCTTATTCATCGGTTCCTGATTCGGTACGTCCTGGTAATTGGCACTACTCTTTTTCTTTGGGGAAGGTGAAGCAATATAAGCATGTTGATAACCGTTTTTTTGAAGGTACTGCTCAGTTTGGTATTAATAACAACCTCACCATTAATCTTGGATCGCGATTAGCCAAAGATTATTACGCCTGGTTGGGGGGCGCAGTATGGGCAACTCGCCTTGGCGCTATTGGCATGAATGCAACTTTGTCTCATGCGCGTATACAGCATAATGATCGCAAACAAGGTTGGCGTGCAGAGTTAAGTTATAGTAAAACGTTTTCTTCAGGGACTAACTTAGTTTTAGCCGCTTACCGCTATTCAACGGATGGTTTTCGTGATTTACAAGATGTACTTGGTGTACGTCGCCAACTGAAAACGGGTATTGATTACTATTCCGATATTCTTCACCAAAAAAATCGTCTTTCTGCAACAATCAGCCAGCCATTAGGCCAGTTCGGTACTGTTAATCTTAGTGCCAGTACCGCTGATTATTACCATAATCAATCGCGGATCACTCAGTTACAAATAGGTTATAGCAACCAGTGGCGAAAGTTAAGCTACGGTCTTAACCTTGCAAGACAGCGTACTACTCAGGATTATGGTGATCATTTTTATCACCATATTGATGAATTGCAAGATCAAAGCCAAAAGCAAAAATATACTGAAACAATACTATCATTGACTCTTTCTATTCCATTTGATTGGAAAGACAACCGTACTTCGGCAGCAATAAATTATAGTCAATCACGAAACAGTCAATCTTCAACGCTATCTATTACCGGCTCTAGTGGAGAGCAAAGTGATTTTTCTTGGTCATTATATGGTGGTTATGATCATCATCGTTATGGTAAGGAACATTTATCAACAAACTTTGGTGCTGGCTTTCAACAAAATACTCGCTTGGGAACACTGAGAGCAGGTTTTGATCAGGGTAAAAATTATCGTCAATTATCCCTAGGTACGTCAGGAACCTTAGTTTTGCATTCTGGTGGGATAACTTTAGGCCCTTACACTAGTGATACCTTTGCCTTAATTCATGCTGATGGGGCGCAAGGTGCTGTTGTACAAAATGGGCAAGGAGCCGTCATCGATCATTTTGGTTATGCCATTTTGCCCACTTTATCACCATACCGTCGCAATAATATCTCCCTTGATACCCGCCATATGAACCGTGATACCGAATTGTCAGGGGGAAGCCAGCAAGTTGTTCCATATTCCGGTGCAATAGCTAAAGTCAATTTTGCAACAATTACAGGTAAGGCGGTACTAATAGCCGTGAAAAAGAAAGATGGCAGTATACCGCCAATGGGCGCTGAAGTGCTCAGTGATGAAGGGGCGGTAATAGGAATGGTCGGACAAGGAGGGCAAGTTTATGCCCGAATTAACCATAATTCAGGAAGACTACTTATTCGTTGGGGAAAAAGTGTTAATCAATATTGTCGAGTTCCTTACCAGATTGATTTACATTCATCTAAAAAGGTGATTTATCTAACGACAATTTGTGAGGATAAATAAGCCATGTTGTATTTTCACCGAATGTTACTATTAGTCATTTGTTTTATTAGTCTGCTCTTTAGCGTTGGAAGCAAAGCGGTATGTATTAAGGTAACAGATAATAGTTTTCTATCCGATAGTGCAATTAAGGCAGGCTATACTGCTCGTAACTGGTATGGTGCCTTTGATGATAATATTGGGCATTTAGGCTTACCATCTGTTATTAGTGTGAGTACCAGTAATAAGTTTCAACCTGCTGGTACTGTACTAGCGAGCTCTATTGCTAATTTTCTTACATCAGCAACTCGAACACCATATAGTGCGAAACAGATCCTTTTTCGTTGTGAGCTAAAGGATGCAGGGCAACTTTATGAATTGTATTCCACCAATGGTGATAACATATTTGTGGGAGGGCGTCCGGCGAAAGAATTGGAAGGAGCCTATTATGATGTAGAACGTAATGTCGCTGTACGTATGACTAATCTTAGTACAGGAGAGTATTATAGTCGTTATTGGAAACAGCGCCAACTTACGGCAGATAGTTGGTTTCAAGATGATCACGCGATTTATATTCCTGCTAGCGCATTTAGCAATATATTGTATGAGATGATAAAAATCTCAGCCTCAGATCAGTTTATTTATGCGGGTAGAATTAATAAAGATACTTATAACCAACCTCGAGGTTATATTGCTTTTAAAGGGCCTGGCTTAGATACTTTTGCTATCCAAGAAGGAGATGATCATGCCAATAAATATTTGGGATGGCCATATGTATGGCCGGGCGCATGGGGAACTTATAATCAAGTTACTTATATTCGAGGTGCAACTTGTACAATAGAGGATTATCCCTCAATAGTTATCTTGCCTCAAATTACTGTTAGGGCACTCTCTTCAGGGCAAAGCAGTCAAGCAACATTTAGTCTTACACTTAATTGCGAATCAGGAGCAATGTCTTCAACTCACCCTACAACTAATATTGCGAATGTAGCAATGGGCTTTTTAGTTAATCAACCTACGGCGGTTGCGGCCGCCCGTCGTTTAGGTCTAACAACATCTGGTGGTGGATTAACATGGCTATTGGATACACATTATGGTGAAAAAGGCGTTGCTTCTGGGGTTGGGATCAAAATCTATGATAAACAAGGTGCTGCAATTAATTTGCTACCGGACAGGATGGTGACGGGAAGTGGAAGTACTCGAGGGTGGTATGCGTATAAAGATCTTACTACGTTTTCTGGTACAAAAGAAAATGGTTCTATAGAAACTTGGCATGGTGATTTTACTGCTTCTTTAGAAGCTCTTAGTGGACAAACCGTAACCGTGGGGAGTGTTAATGCACAATTACAAGCCGTGGTTAGTTTTCAATAAGCTAGTTATATTACTATTTCTATCAATTGGTATTGTCATATCATCATTTGCTGCGATTAATGTTGATCGAACTCGGATAGTTTTTGCAGCAAATGATATAAACCAATCACTAACACTTGCAAATGATAGTGCGATACCTATGTTGGTACAGGTTTGGTCCGATATTGGTGATATTCACTCTTCACCAGATACGAACAGAACACCACTTATTATATTACCACCTATCTTTAAAATGGCTCCTGGTGAGTTGAGGTCACTTCGTTTAGTGCTTAGTTCTCGTGATAATTTACCCACCGATAGAGAAAGTGTATTTTGGCTTAACCTTTATCAGATACCACCAGAAAACCTCGCAACACAAGATGTGTCACGAAAATTAATTTTACCACTACGTTTGCGATTAAAAGTTTTTATTCGCCCCGCAGGATTAAAAGTACCGACAGAAAAGGATGAACAGCGTCTACATTTTAGTGCTACCTCACATGGTGTGATGATAACAAACCCCACACCGTGGTATATGAGTCTAGTGATCATGACTAGCATTGATAAGCGTAGACAGCATAATATTATGCTGGCGCCCTATGAAAAAAACTATCTTGATTTACCACAATCCGTTGTTGAAGGAACTAAGATAGATTATGCCGTGATCAATGATTCAGGAAATTGGCGAGTGTATTCAACAACTTTAACAAACTGATCAATGGGAGAGAATGGGTAGAGAATATCTAAAAAAATAATATACTAGATTTAATATTTTAACTGTATGTAATTTATTAATAAATTTAATAATTCTTTGTGTTGTTGTTTTTTTATAACATGGCAAATAATAGCTATATATTATAACTCAATCAATCATTGATGATGTCATATTAAAATAACTCAGCATTTATAGATATAAAGCTAAAAATAATGAATAACAATATAAATAGTTATAGCTATTTACTGATAGTGATGTAAATCACAACTATTTTTGGAGTATCTTTTTTATGTATTGTTCGGTTTTTTCTATTATGTCTTGGTATTGTGGATGTTCAGCATAAGCATTTCTAATGGTTTTGTTTATATCATATATAACAGATTCCTTTTGTTTATTTGTTAATGTAAGTAATAGTGATTTTAAAATCACTTTTAATGCCGCAACTTCATGTTCTATGTTAACTAATTTTTTTTCCATATATTCTTCCGAGGAACTATTACGATAGCAATGCGATAATTTTGCATATTAATTAATTATTTAAGTAAATCCAAGTAAAAAATGTATTAGTACAGAAAGAACGCTTTTACAAATGCGCTTTATCTAAAGTGATCTATTTTATTAACTTAATCACTGGAGGATAAAGATAGAGTGTAAGAGGTTATATTTGACTTAAGTAATAGAAAAGAGTGAACGTTATTTTAGTAAAAAGAAGAGCATAGGATGCAATATTGTGCATCCTATGATGTTAAATTGGTGGGGAAACCATTAAAATCATATAATGAGTTTATGCTTGGATAAGTTTTTTCACATATTGCTCAGTAAGATTTATAACTTCATTGTGATGTGGATATCTGCTTGAAGTATCTTCAATAACTAAAGATATATTGCCTAACATATCGCGTCGTTGCTTATCATTTAATGCACAAAGTAGAGATTTAGTGACTATTTTTAAAGCAGCGAGCTCGCATTCGATTTCTCTTAAGTTGTTATCCATGATTTACCTGTCAGTATCTAATGGATTATTAATATAAGTAATTTTTTTATATATCACAATTATAGAAAGAGATTATTGAGAGATATAACGCACAATATGTTTAATAGGCGCAAGATGTGTGAAATGAGTGATAATAATTATTCCCCCTTGTTTTGGTAACTAAAGTAATATCTAATTTATTAGTTTTTATGAGCTAGATAGAAAGAATAACAATAATGATTTTATTGATTGGTTTTTAAATTGTGCTAACTAATAGACTAAAAATACCATACCACTTACTATTTTAAATAGATTATTAAATGTCATTTTTATACATGAGCTACTTGCTATAATAAAGTTAGTTATTATTAGGAGGTACTATTTAAATATTGATAATTAATAGTTAATTATATTTTTATTGATTGGTTAGCAAGTTAGTTTTACTTTTCCTCTCTTTAAAATAAAACAGAGTGTAATTATTATAAACCACACTCTGTGAAATCTATTTAGGACTATTTTAAGCTATTTTTGATTATGCTTTACAAAGTTAATATAGCTATTAACCCAGTTTTGCATAAAACCTGCTGTTTTTTCAGAAAACTGACCGTTTTCTACCATTCCATCATACCATTTTAAAAAACATTCTGGTTGATTTAAGGTTGGCATATTTAAAAATGCTAATGAATTACGCAGGTGCTGTTGTGCAATAGCAGTACTAATATTACCGATTGAAACACCGATGATACCAGCAGGAATACTATCCCATGCATTAGTACCATAAGGGCGAGAGGCTTGATCTAACGCATTTTTTAGCACACCAGGGATTGAGCGGTTGTATTCAGGTGTCACGAAGATAATGCCTTGGCATTGCTTAATTTGTTGCTTAAACTCGACAACGGCTTCAGGTGTTTTGTCGTCATCATCTTGGTTGTAGAGAGGAAGAGTACCGATATCAAGGAACTGAAAAGTAAATTCTTGAGGAAATAGCGAGGTTAATGCTTTTGCTGTTTGTTTATTATAGGAATCTTTTCTTAAGCTTCCGACTACAACACCAATGTTAAAATGACTCATCTTAACTCTCCTATATTGAAGGATAACAATGAATATCAATTACTATTTTGATATTCATATTTTGATTTTATCCTGATAATAGAAAACAGCAACAAAATAAAAGTAATTATAACACATTAAAAGAGTATTATTTTACACCTTATAAAGGTAATTAAATGATAAAATTAGATGTTATTATTTTTCTGATTATCTGCTATTATCTTCATTGTGTAGAAATAACTGCTTCTAACACGACAACATTTTTCCAATTAAAAATACCGATACTCATTTAATGATGATTTTAATGTGACGGATGCAATGTTGTAAGAAAAAATAATGAAATGAAAGGATAGGAGCCGTTATTGTCATTTATGCGCTAGGTTATTGACTTAGTACGCAATAGACAATAGAAAATTATAATAAGATAGCTTAAAATGCGATACTACATACGCTCTTATTTAGACTGATCGGAATTAAGGAAAAATGATGTCCTTATTGAAAAATAAAAACAATGTTTTAGCTCTGTCTATGGCAGTTACTGTTCTCACACTATCGGGATGTAGCATTTTATCTGGTGATAGCCAACCTGTGGAGGTGGTGCCAACACAGGTGCAATCCACGGTAACTTCACCTGCTGATAATAATTATCAACAGATGAACGTAGGGGAGCAAAAACTGGCATCACAAACAGCATGTATCAAGCAACTTGATTCTTTAAAAACATTTTCACCAGCAGAGTATAAATCTATGGTGGATGAATTTAAGGAAATCAGTGAAATTAATGCGTTATACCGTAGTGTTGAAAATACCGCCAGTAAAGATAGCTTAGCATTATTAAAAATGAGTATCGAATCTAAGACCGAAGTACTATGTGCTAAAGTGCGCTATCTTTCGGTTATGTCTGTGAATTCGACACTGAAGAAATTAGGTGAATAATTACTATGAAATTAAAGCAGAGTGCTTGTCTCGCTTTTATGATGTTTCCGGCGCTGTCTTTTGCTAATAATGAGTTTAATTTTGTCATTGAAGATTTTGACCGTTATTTAGAAGCACAACAGCCCGTTGATATTAAGCCTGAACCCTCTGCAACAATTTCATCTTCATCTACTCCCGATCAGCGTAGTGGAACGGTGCGTTCCACTGTGACATTAAAGGAAAAGCCACCACAAAAACCACAACAAAAAATTCAGCCTAAACAGCCTGTTGTACGGAATGAACATCAAACCGTGGTACGCAATGAGCATCGGCCAGTAGTGGCGACTCCCTCTGTACCTCAGGTGACTTTGTCTGAACAATGCTCTGTGGTATCTACAAATACCAACAAAATAAACAGTGATTACACTCATTATTTAACACCACTGCTTTCATTTGTACCGATTAAACCGCAATTTACCCCTGAGGACTTGAATCGGTATTATCAAAGTAAATCCGTGGTCTATAATCCTCTAATGCTTTATACGCGTAAGCGTTATCCAGGGCAGCCATATCAGTCTACTGATAATACTTTATTAGATTTCATTCCAAATACAGTGTATTCAGTGACTGAAATACCTTTTCATTTTTTATATCAATTTAAACGTTCTTTGCTTGACCATAAGCAACCTCTCTTTAATAAAGAGCTATTAAATCGTTTAGCAAATACTCGCGAAAAATATCAACGTCTGTATCAGAAATTTACTGAACAAACCGCGTTATTAACTGAAAGTTTAACTAAACTGCAAACCGCAGAAGAAAAAGTTCAACAATTAACAGCGGAATTGGCAAAAACGCAAGATAAACTGGCTGTAGCGAATAATTTACTTAATGATGATAGCCTAAAACAGTCTGTGGCTAAGTTACAAAATGAATTAGCACAGTCTAAAAAAGAGCAGGATACGTTGCTTGCACAATTAGCTGAAAAAGATCAGTTGCTGTTTGATGCGACAGAAAAAAATAAAGTATTAACTAAACAGCAAGAAGATTTTGATATTCAGGCACAAAAATTAAATCAATTGACTACCCATGTTGCTCAACTTGAGCAACAAAAACAGCAGCTACAATCACAATATGGGCAGGCTCAACGGTTATTAACAAATAACAGTGCTAAAAAAGAGATTGAGGTACTACAAAATTCTTTAACTAATTTATCAGCAGTGCGCCAATCTTTAGAAAATCAATTAGCTAAAAACAAAGCCTCTTTTGAAGCTACTCTAGCTAAGAATAATCAGTTAATTGATACCCAACGCCAACAGATAGCTCAACTTAACGATCACATAAAAAAAATAAACCAAGAGCAACAACAGTTAAATCATTCGTTAGTGACTCTTCAACAACAAAAAGCACAAGCAGATGATCAATTAACACAGATCCCAGCGTTGAAGCTTGAGTTACAAAATAAGGTTAATGAATTAGCTGAGCTGAAAAAAAGTTTATCTACGGGCGAGAAAGCTTTTGATGCTTTGATTTCAGAAAAAAATGGTGTAATCGCTAAATTAGAGAAAGCTCAGGCAGATCTCGCCAATAAGTATCAAGCATTGGATACCCAATTTAAAGAGAACAATACCACCATTGGGCAACTTAAAGAGAGCAAAATAGCGAACGATAACGCTTATGCTCAATTAGAGAAACAACTAGCAGAAAAACAATCGCTTACTGATAAATTAACGACACAATTAACACAAGCTAAAGATCAGTTAGCAAAACAAAATTCTGAAAGTAACCAACTAATTGCTTCATTAAAACAGCAGCAAGTAGAATCGACGGCTCAATTTAAGCAACAAGAAAGTGTTTTAGCGAATTCTCAAAAAGAGTTTAATGAAGTCTCTAAGCAGCTTGAAGCTCAGCGTGCGCTAACGAAAACACTTGAAGAAAAAGAATTAAAATTAAGTGAGCAACTAAAAGAAAAAGAGAGTGAAATTAAAAAAATAAATAGCGAAAATGCGAATGCTCAAAAAGAGTTTAATGAAGTCTCTAAGCAGCTTGAAGCTCAGCGTACGCTAACGAAGACTCTTGAAGAAAAAGAATTAAAATTAAGTGAGCAATTAAAAGAAAAAGAGAGTGAAATTAAAAAAATAAATAGCGAAAGTGCGAGTGTTCAAAAAGAGAATAAAACATTAAAACAGCAATTGGATAAAGCTATGGGAGAAGGGCAGATTATTGCAAGTCAGCTTGCATATGCCTATTCAATTATCGGTAAAGATAATGCCCAACGAAATAAATCAATTCTGTCGGAAATACAAAAACAGAACTATGTGCAATACGATGATAACACTTACTTTAAAATCCTAAAACAAGGGAAACCTGTGGATTCAATTGCAGGTAAAACAGTTGTTTTCGCTATGCATGAACAATTAACCGATGGTACAGTAACACTTAATTATGACAAAGCTAAGCCGTTAATTTTACCATACCGCCAACTTCCACTGCCTCTTAATACTTTTGTTGCTAAAGCAGGCTTAAATGGCAAAGCTAAAATTTATATTAAACCTGATGGAGGGTATGGGAAAGATGGTATCCCAGGGCAAGTACCTCCAGAATCGATGTCTATAGTGACAATTGAAATTTTAGCTATCAAATAGCATCCTTTAATAAATTACCGTTGTCAGCTCTTCTATAAATAATGAAGAGCTGATATTTTATACATGCCACATAAATTCATCATTAATTAAACATAAAGAGTGTTCTACTAGCCAGTGTTTTAGTTTTTTACAATTTTCAGGGTGTTGTGGAATAGTGATTAAAATATCCCATAATGGTTGTAATAACTCAGAATGCGGTTGTGTATTTTGTAAGTACTCTAATGTATTATTTATTTTTTTATTGAATACCGGCTCTTTTTCCCAAGCTTCTATAACTAATTTAATATCCTTTTTCAGCAAATCATCTATCACAACGATCCGTGCTTTATCAGCTTCTAATTTTGTTTTTATATCTTCTAAAGATAAAAAAGAAGAGGCTATATTTGATGGTTCCTTTTCTTCAAATAATTTAATGTTTTCACATTGATTAATTTGATATTCGAGATCTTTTTTTATCTCATAAAGTGTAAATATATGCGGTGTTATATGCTCAACCCACCAAATAAAAATGGGTTTTATGATAGCTTGAATTAAACGTGCATGATCAGCAATGTTGATTTTTGCATTTAAAGCGTTCCAATTAATATCTGATATATTAGATTGGTATTTATTAGCCAAATTTACTACGGCATTAATATTTTCTTTAGTTAATGGCACTGAGCAATGTTTTTTGCGTAAAAACCATGTGGATTGCAATAAACTGTCTACAGCTTCACGGCATAATAAACGAGATAATATTTTAATTTGTTTCTCATTTATATCATTATTTGTAATAAGTAAAGAAAACTGAAGATTAAATAAATTATCAACAGTTTTCTTATTTTCATCTGCCATCATTTTTTTTAGCAAATTAAAATAACGATAATATTGGTATTTGCTAGTATTAGTTTGTCGCTTTATCACAATAGTTTCACTCATCAGAACAAATTTTGCATATTCTAGCGATGAATTGAATGATGATATTATGATAATAGGTCGGATTTTTTATAATTTTAATTTAAGATGTCTCGCTTTACTCGGTGTCATATTAAAACGTCGATGATAGCTTTGTGTAAAGTAAGATTGGCTAGAGAATCCTGACTCCATAGAAATATCGACAATACTCATTTCTGTTGTTAATAATAATTGATGTGCGTAAATAATTCTTCTTTCGCATATCCATGTTCTTGGCGATGTTCCATAAACATGATTAAATAACTCTTTAAATGTGGTGAGACCCATACCAAACTCGCGAGCAAACTGTTTTAGCTTCCAATTTTTTAGATGGTTTTTTTCCATAAATATTTTCAAGCGATCAACTTGCCTATGACTTAATTGGCGTAGTAACGCCATAAGATTGGCACCTTGCTCGGAAGAAAGTAATAGAATGAGCATTTCTTCAATACGTAATTGAGTAAAAGTATCTGGACAATTTTGTGAAGAAAGATAATCAAAACCATTACTACAAAAATGGATCAGAGGTGAATCTTCAAAACAGATAAAAGCCGATGAGAAATTTTCCTCTCTATCGATATTACTGAGAATATCACTATTTTTTGACATGAAATTTCTTAAGAAATCATCAGAAAGAGGAATATAAATTGTTTCACAAGGCTCATTGCCTAGCGTTTTTATGGTATAATTTCCTTGTTGTAAGAAAATAATCTGATCTTTGTTAATAGTTATTGTATTTGTGCAGTTTTGTAATACCAGCGCATTATTTCTGATTATGTATAAAGCTTTTTGGTTATTTTCTAATATTTGATATTGCGGATAAAAATAAGAGAGTTTTTGAATAACGCAATCTTGTTTAGTGTTTTCACCACATTGTATTGTATTCATTTTTCGCCCAAAATTATTATATAAGTATCACTGTATTTAATACCAATAAATAAAAAGAATATAAAGTAGTAGCTTCTTTATTATTTAAAGAGTATTAAAAATAAAAAATAGAATGTTTTCTTTATTATGATGTGGTTTTTTTTTAGATATTAGACATTGAAGTTGCCATTTCTAATTTAAGATAAATCATTTGTTTAATTTAATGTCATTTTTTATAGATTGCAAAAACAATTTAATTAAGCTAGTCATTTAATGAAAAGAATGCGACAAAATTTAGTAGAATTTTGTAATAATATATTGACAGATAATGAAATAGAGTTATTTATTCTATAAATAACAATTAGTTATATTTCATTTTAAAATTTACACTGTAAAGCATAATAAGGGTGTTTTTTAAACACTATAAAGTTGTTTAATATGAGTTGTTAATAAATTTTTGTGTATATGTTTTTATTTTGTATATTAAATGAGTGTTTTTTGCAATGAATTTATTTGATAAAAAAAATAAAATGTAATTTTTATAGGTTATTTTCACTATATATTATTATCTTTTTTAGTATGGCAAAGAAGCAAATAAACTTGCTATAAATTTTCCCCAAGTATATTTTTTCGTCTTTATATAGTTTTAACATTATGAAAACATAAAAATTAACGTCTATCATAAAAATGGCCAGTAATGTATCAAGAAATTAGTCTTAAAAATAGACGGTGGTTTATTTTTGTGACTAATGTCTCATATTTTATCTGTGATGGTTTTATTGTTGTTTTGTTAGCTCTCCTCCATTTGTTGAAGATTTTTGAATAATCAAGTTGTTATCAATAGATGCGATTAGCTATATGTTAATTCGTGTTATAAATTATCATCATTATAGGATGGGAAAGTGTGCATCTTATTCATAAATTAGCAAAAAATTAATTGTTATCTCTTTTTTATCTACTTATAAATCGACCTTTTCCCTAAAAAGCAAAGCCCAAAATTGGGGATGATATATGGCGTTATTATCGCCATCGACTTGAATAATTATTTATTAAAATAATAAGTAGAGCTGGTGTATTTATTATCAGGGAGGTTCAGATATAGCTAATTATGGATAATAAGCGAACACAGCGGGATATTATATTTAGCATAATATGGATTATTTGGTCATGTGCATTAATGGCTTTTTGGCGATATCAAATAGCTGGTGAGCTTTTGATCACCCTTATCCTAATTTTTAGCATTATTATTTACTCTATAACTTTGAGGTTAAAAAAAACGGCAATGTTTAGTCGAAAAACAGAAACACCAAAAGCCGCGGAGCCTATTGCTCCAGTTATGGCAGAAGAAAAAAAGCCTATGCCGGAGCAAAAATTGTATACCATTATTGCTAAAGGCACTGTATTTCAAGGTGATATTAACGTTGATGGTGATATTCAAATTTGGGGTAAAATTTCAGGGAATATCAATGTAAAAGATGGCGTGATCCGTGTTATGCATGCAGGCCAAGTTGAAGGGGAATTAACGGCGCCAGACATCATTATTGATGGTTTTGTTAAAGGTATTTGTGCCGCAAACAATCTTGATATTCTAGAGCATGGTGAACTACGTGGCACTAGTCGTTGTGGCAGTATGTCAATTAAACGTGGCGGTGTCTTTACTGGACAATCTGAACAGGTTGAACACCAAGCTAAAGCCGTTGCACAGCAACGTGTTGTATCTATTAAAGAAGGTACAGTTAATACCAATAAAGAGTCTGTAACTGCAGAAAGTAAACTAAAAGAAAATAAAAAATAAAAGCGATTCTCTTTTTATTACTTATGATCTGTTTTATTTTATCATTATTATCCTAACTAATTAGAATGAGAATAATGATGGAATTGGCTACTCCTCGATTACGTTTACGAGAATGGCGTGAAAGTGATAAAGCGCCATTTTTTTTACATATTAACGCCTCAGCATCGGTGATGCGTTATTTCCCTTCACCACTTACCCGCGCAGAAAGCGATGCAATGGTTGATACATTGCGTGATAAATTTATTCAGCAAAATGGTTGGGGACTTTGGGCCGTTGAATTAAAAGAGACTCAAGAGCTTATTGGCTTTGTTGGATTAAATATTCCTAATGCCCCTTTGCCTTTTAATCCGTGTGTTGAAATAGGTTGGCGTATTGCACAATCTCATTGGCGTAAAGGGTACACTTATGAGGCGGCCTTAACAGTATTAAAATATGCTTTTGAACAGTTGAAACTGGAAGAAGTGGTGGCATTTACCGCCGTGACCAATTTACCCTCAGAAGGGGTGATGAAAAAACTCGGTATGAAGAAGTCTGAATATTTTATGCATCCATCTCTAGATAAAACACACCCTTTAGCACAACATGTATTATACCGATTAAAAAAAGCAGACTTTATTTTCCCGATAAACGTTTAGATTTTTTAGCCGGTAATGCAGGAACGGGTTTCTTATCATCAATAAGATGCCTAATTGCTAAATAGGGATGATAAATTAGCATTCGAGGCCCCGCCCAACGCATGACTTGTTTCATTGCTGCTCTTTTTACTGGCTGATAGCAGTGAATTGGGCATTGTTTGCAGGCGGGTTTTTCCTCACCATAGCGACATTTATCTAGTCTTTTATAAGCATATGTCACTAATTGCTGATAATACTCGGGGTCGGTATTAGGATGCGCTCGTTCATACAGAGCAACCATTTTTTGGATGGTTTGCTTCTCTCGATTAATTCTTTTACCTGACATGGTACTCTCACTTCTTATTGTTGCATTTAAAATGCATTTTATCATAACGCATGACTGGGATGATAAATTAATTGGCTATTTTTAAGGCAAAAAAAGAAAAAATTTTGCAAAAATACTTTTCTTTTTTTTGATTATATAATACTGTATTTATATACAGTTTATTTGCCTTGGTATGGTGAAAATAATGCGTGTGGAAATTTTATTTAACAAACAATCTAATGTCACTGACTCACTATTTCCGCTGTTAGAACATGAACTAAGAAAAAAAATTATTCCTATTTATCCTGATATGCAGTTTCGTATCGCTTTTAGTAGCATGAATACGATCCAAGTCACGGGCGTAAAAGATGAAGCTAAGCATGAGCATATTATGGAGTTAATTCAAAGTGTTTGGGAAGATGATAGTTGGCTCCAAACGAATGATGATTAACGACCAATTAAGTTAAACAGAGATTGCCAGAGCATCTTACTTTTATTGATCAGATAGATAGTTAACAACATGCCAAACATGTTGCTTACTGGCAATCTACTTATTGATATTACTAATGGCGACAAATTTTGTTTTCACTGGTAGTAAAACCGCCATCAGCAGCAATAAATTTTCCTTTTTTTTCTAAAAATGCCACTAATTCGGCCGCTGTCATATTCTCAGAAGAACAGGTATGAAAGCGCGCTTCTTCCCCAAAACGTTGATGAATTGCCTCGATAAGTGATCTTTGCGTAAACGCCACTTTTGATGAAAGGATCATATGTAATACTTCATGACCATGTATAGATGCCATTTGTTAGCCCTTAATTATATAAGATGTATTTATTATGCATCTTTTTAGGAGGGAAACTTTGTTTTTAATCATAAAAAAGCGATGACAAAAGGTCATCGCTTCAGGTCGCTGATAAATAATATTTGCGCCGTAGTAAAGAACGGTTTATTTCTCAGCTTGTTGAAGTATTTTTTGCATTTCATCTTTTAGATAGAGTTTTTCTTTTTTTAGTTTTGCAACTTCATCATTGTAGCCTGCGCCATTAGGTCCTTCTAATTTAGCAATTTCTTGATCAAGTCGATGGTGTTTATCATAGAGAGCTTGGAAACGAGGATGGGTATTTTTTAACTGAGAAACCAGTGATTGTCTTTCTGAGAACATATAACCTCCTAATGAAAGAAATTGCGATCTCTATTTCAGTATAATCATAGATAGCTGATCTGCACGTTAGTGCATCACAAATTTACATTTCATCAATAAAAGAATGAGTTCTTTAAAAATTATCAGAATAATCCTCTCAGAGAGAGATCTGCTAAAGTGTTAGCATCTATATTATAAAATGCTAGTATTAAGATGATTACTAATAAAAATATCTAAGCAAAATTTGTTAACAGCGATTTGGCGCTGTGAATATGGAGAAAATGATGAATAAAGTAATTTTATCTTTGGTTGCAGCGATGTCTTTGTCTGCTTGCGCACAAGCGGTTGATAGTTTAGAAAAAGTCGCTCCTTATCCTAAAGCAAAGGAAAATCAAATTCGTCATGTTATTGAGTTAGAACAAAAAGAAAACGAAGGCAATTACCAAGTTGAGTTGATCGTGGGTAAAGAGATGATGGTTGATTGTAATCGTCAATGGTTTGGTGCTGAGTTAGATAAAAAAGATCTCGAAGGTTGGGGTTATGATTACTATATCGTAAGCGACTTAAATGGCCCAATGTCTACGATGATGGGTTGTCTTGATAACACTAAAAAACCCGCCTTTGTTCAAGCTAATATGGGGCAAGCGGCATTTATCCGCTATAACAGCAAATTACCTATTGTTGTCTATGCACCAAAAGATGTAGATGTGAAATATCGTGTGTGGTCTACTTCTGACGAGGTTAAAGATTCAACAAAGAAATAATGATTGATCTTTAATGATTATTGAGTGGAAAGCCCTTTGTTTTCAAAGGGCTTTTTTTACAACTAACGGATCACTAATACCGACATTTTTGCATGGCGAACAATAGATGATGCTGTTGAGCCTAATAAGTAGGAAGAAACATTAGGACGATGTGAAGCAATAGCAATTAAATCTGCATCGATTTGACGTGCATACTCTAAAATTTCATCTTTTGCATTACCAACACCGACATTGCAAACAATTTGCTCATCGGGAATTTTCGTATCTTTGATCATATCTTGCAGAGCAATAAAAGCGAGGCGAGTGCGCTCTGAAGAGTCTTTAAATTTTTCAGGAATAGCGGCAAACTCAATACCGAAGAAAAGTTCTGCATTTGGAATAACGGTGAGGAAGTGGATCTCGGGTTTGCCAACTTGAGCAATTTGTTCAATGTGAGTGATCAGTTCCTGAGAAAGCTCATCTTCTAGAATATCGATAGGAACTAGAATTTTTTTGTACATTACAAACCTCACTTAACGTTAGTTTTAAAATATAACTCTATTATCACTGAATATAAAAAATATAGCTGTGATCTACGTTCTAAATAAGAGTGAGAATGATTATTCTATCACTTAATTATTTATATTATAGTAATAATTAGTGCTTTTAAAATAAAAAGCTAAAAAGGCAGAATAAAACTATATCAATCTTAACTTATTGACAGGAATGAGTTAAATAAGATGATATTTAAAATAAAAGTATTTTAATTAGCTATCTAGAGGAAAATGCACAAAAGAATGATTATCAATTATATTATTGTTCTGTATCTATAGGATTTTATTGGTAATTTTTTAGAGACTTAATCAATAAAGTATGGCATATTAACCGTTAATAGCATCTCAATATGATGTTTGGACAGCAATCTTAGTCCCTAAACAGGATTGTTATTCAGAGTCATCCTTTATCCTCACCAATGAGTTATGGAACCTGAAATAACCTATGGAACTCTATTCGTTATAAACAAATAGGGTAGGCTATTTATACAGAATAAGATTATTATTATGACACATAATCACATTGATGATATTGAGTTGAATATGGCTGAGAAAACACAATCTGACAAATTCAAAGCGGCCAAGAAAAGCACATTGGTCAGTGTTTTTGTTAATATATTTTTATCCATATTTCAAATCACAATTGGTTTCTTCTCACATTCCCAAGGCTTAATTGCTGATGGTATTCATTCACTGTCTGATTTAATTGCTGACTTCGTGGTGTTAATTGCGAATAAAGGCAGTCAAAAGCAACCCGATGCCGATCATCCTTATGGACATTTTCGCTATGAGAATGCCGCTTCATTAGTGTTAGGGACGATTTTATTGATTGTTGGTTTGGGAATGATATTTTCTGCTATCCATAAAATGTTAGATCCTTCAATCATTCCTGATGTTCATAGCATCGCGCTTTATGTGGCTTTATTGGCATTAGCGGCTAAAGAAGGGTTATTTCGTTATATGTTAGCTGTAGCCAAAAAAGTCGATTCTAGTATGTTAGTGGCAAATGCTTGGCATGCGCGCTCAGATGCCGCCTCTTCTTTAGTGGTTGCAATAGGGATCATTGGTAGCCTTGCTGGATTTAAATTCTTTGACCCACTAGCAGCACTTATTGTCGGGCTATTTGTTGGCCGTATGGGATGGCGTTTTACCTATCAAGCTTTGCAAGATCTCATGGATAGAGGCGCTGATGAAGAAACACTTGAACAGATCACCAATACATTAATCACCACACCAGGAGTACAAGGGGTACATGATTTAAAAACCCGTCGTGCAGGTGATTATTTATTAGTTGATGTCCATTTAGAAATTAAAGGCGAATTAACGGTCAATCAAAGTCATGATATTGTGGTCAATGCCCATGATAGAGTACTTAAACAGCATGCACAGATTTTAAGTGTGATGATACACGTCGATCCTGCTTAATTTAGCGTTAACTATTTGATAGTTTAAAGGTAATAAATTGTATTTATTACCTTTTTGTTTTTATTCTTTGCTTAATTAAAAATTAACACAGTTTTCTTTTACATTATCGGTTAATGCAGCAATCAGATTGTCAACGGCACATTCAGCCATTGCATAGCGAGTCTCTTTAGTCGCAGAGCCAATATGGGGTAAGGCGACAACATTTTTCATGGTTAAAAGTGGTGAAGAGGTTGGCAGTGGCTCTTGCTCAAACACATCTAATCCGGCTCCAGCTATTTGTCGCTGCTCTAATGCGTTAATTAATGCTTTTTCATCAACCACGGCACCGCGTCCGGCATTAATTAAATAGGCGTCAGCTTTCATTAATGCAAACTGTTTTGCGCTTAACAGATGATGAGTTTCTGGTGTTAGCGGTAAAGTAATGCAGACAAAATCGGCTTGTTGTAAAAGCATCTCTAGGGAACAAAATTTAGCATTAAAATGCTGGTTAACATCGTTATATTCAGTACGAGAATGGTAAATAATATCCATATCAAAACCGAAGTGGGCGCGTTGTGCTAATGCTTTACCGATACGCCCCATACCAATAATCCCCATGGTTTTATGGTGAACATCAGTACCATACCAATCCGGCGTAATACTTTTTACCCATAAACCTTGTTTTATATTATCAGCTAGTTCAGGAATACGACGAGAGACGGTAAGAACAAGCGCCATCATTGTATCAGCGACAGTATCAGTTAATACCGTAGGTGTATGCATCAATTTGATATGACGTTCAGTGAGCGCGGCAACATCCACATTATCATAACCGACAGAAATCGTTGATACGGCTTTTAGTTTTGGCGCTTTTTCAATAAAGTGTTTATCGATATTACCGCCTGCACCTAACAATCCTTCAGCATGAGCGAGGGTGGCTTTAAAATCGGCACAATCGAGAGAGAGCGCGTTAAACTGTTTTACCTCAGCAACGGCAGATAATTTTTGTTGCAGTTTTTCTGGAAGCGGTTGATAAAGTATTACAACGGGTTTCATAGCGTTCTCCTAATTGGTATTAACTAATAGATATAAATCACACTCTCTTCTCTTCAATTCATCTATTGAGGCTACTCTTAATTTCACTGTAAAGCATATTAGCGTGGATGTTAATAAGGTATGATAAAAACCAATTAATATCAGTTTTATCATATAATTAAAGTATTCAGTATAATGTAATCGTTTACTTTTATGGTGAAGAGGGCAGTTCTCTCTAAAATAACTATATAACGATTATTAACAATAATTTGCTGTAATACGGTTATATTAGGTCGTTTTTATTAAATAGTTAAGGAATAAGAAAAGCGTGTAAACGTTTACACTAAATGTCGGTTTGATCACGAAATTAGTTTGTTGAACTTGTTAAACTCTGAGGCAATCAACAAAACCGCTTGACGCTTTTCATTTGAAATAAATCAAAAGAGGTGAATGTGGAAATTTTAGTTACGGGTGGAATGGGATATATCGGTAGTCATACATGCGTGCAAATGTTAGAAGCAGGCATGACGCCTATTATTTTGGATAACCTCAGTAATGCAAATGAAGAGGTACTTAACCGAATTGAAGCATTAACAGGAAAACGCCCACTGTTTTATCAGGGGGATATTCGTGACGAAAAACGACTGGCCACAATTTTTACTCAGCACTCTATTCAATCAGTGATCCATTTCGCTGGATTAAAAGCGGTAGGTGAATCTGTTGAAAAGCCCATCGAATACTATGACAACAATGTTAACGGTACTTTGGTATTAGTTCGTTGTATGCGTGATGCGGGCGTAAAAAGTATTATTTTCAGCTCATCAGCCACGGTTTATGGTGATCCTCAAACTGTGCCTATTACTGAAGAGTCACCTGTTGGTGGCACTACCAATCCTTATGGCACCAGTAAATATATGGTCGAGCGTATTTTGTCTGATCTCTATATTGCAGATGAGAGTTGGTCTATCAGTTTACTGCGCTACTTCAATCCAGTAGGTGCTCATCCATCTGGCACTATGGGGGAAGATCCTAAGGGTATTCCTAATAATTTAACGCCTTATATCTCGCAAGTTGCGATAGGTCGTCGTGAAAAAGTCGCGGTATTTGGTGATGATTACCCAACAAAAGACGGTACTGGTGTACGTGACTATATCCATGTTATGGATTTAGCTGATGGTCATATTGCCGCCTTAAATGCGTTAGGAGAAAAAGCAGGGTTACATATCTATAACCTAGGCACAGGGAATGGCACCAGTGTGATTGAAATGATTGAAGCATTTCGTAAAGCCAGTGGTAAAGCAATCCCTTATGAAATTCAGCCACGTCGCCCGGGAGATATCGCACAATGTTGGTCAAGTCCTGCCAAAGCAGAAAAAGACTTACACTGGAAAGCCATTCGCTCTATTGATGATATGGCAGCCGATGCTTGGCGTTGGCAATCACAAAATCCTAACGGTTATCTGAAATAGATCATAAAAACGCTATCAGATAATCTTTAATAAATAAGAGAGAAGATTATGTCAAAACTGATTTTTGATCCCGTTGAGCATCCTCATCGTCGTTATAACCCTTTGACTGGGCAGTGGATATTAGTTTCACCCCATAGAGCAAAACGACCATGGAATGGCAAAGATGAAAAACCTCAGATAGCGACACTTCCCTCTTATGATCCACATTGTTATCTGTGCCCAGGGAATACCCGAGTTTCGGGTGATAAAAATCCTGATTATACAGGTACTTATGTTTTTAATAACGATCACTCTGCATTATTGACAGACCAATATAGTGTTGAGGTATCCGATAATCCACTCTTCCAGACTCAAGCGGTGAGAGGGATCAGTCGTGTTGTTTGTTTTTCCCCCGATCATAGTAAAACTATTCCCGAATTACCTATTAGTAGCCTACGTAAAATCATTGATACTTGGGATAACCAAATAGAAGCGCTAAGTAAAGAGTATCTATGGGTACAAGTATTTGAAAATAAAGGTGAAACAATGGGGTGCTCTCAACCTCATCCTCATGGGCAAATATGGGCGAGTGATTTTTTACCTAATGAATTAGCACGCAAAGATAGCCAATTAAAAGACTATTTTAATCAATATGGCCGTAATCTATTAATGGATTATGTTAAAGCTGAATCTGAAGACGGTAGTCGAACCGTGGTTGAAACTAAATACTGGTTAGCTGTCGTGCCTTATTGGGCATCATGGCCTTATGAAACCATGCTATTACCAAAAAGCCATATTCGCAGAATGAGTGAATTAACGGCTGAACAACGTGATGATTTAGCCTTGGCAATAAAAAAATTAACCAGTCGTTACGATAATCTATTTCATTGCTCATTTCCTTATTCAATGGGATGGCATTTTGCACCTTCTTTTAAAGAGGGCGAAAGCATCGAGCATTGGCAATTACATGCCCTGTATTATCCGCCGTTATTACGCTCTGCGACAGTACGTAAATTTATGGTGGGTTATGAAATGTTGGCTGAATCGCAACGCGACTTAACGCCAGAGCAAGCTGCTTATAATTTACGCCAAGTAAGCGATATCCATTATAAAGAGCAAGAAAATTAGTTTAACGGGTTGATGGCGGACGCTTTTTAAATCACTACCTAGCCTAGGATGCATCACTATTATATTGATGTAACAGGTTGTTATTACTTAATTTTAAGTTAAGGATTTATTATGCAGGCACTGATTAATAATGTGACTCATTCTTTTACCTCTATTTTTGGTTATGCCCCAACACATTTTATTCAAGCTCCAGGCAGAGTTAATCTGATTGGTGAGCATACTGATTATAACGATGGTTTTGTTCTTCCTTGTGCCATTGATTATCAAATGGTAGTTGCTGCCGCCAAACGAGATGATAATCTTATTCGTGTGATTGCGGTTGATTATCAGAATGCGCAAGATCAATTCTCTCTCGAACATCCCATTGAGTTTTTACCTAATAAAATGTGGGCTAACTATATTCGTGGCGTTATTCATTTTTTACAACAAGCCAAATATGTATTTCAGGGTATGGATATTGCCATTACAGGGAATGTGCCTCAAGGGGCTGGCTTAAGCTCTTCAGCTGCATTAGAAGTTGCTATAGGACAAACAGTAAAAACACTTTATCAACTTCCTATTAGTCAAAAAGAAATTGCCCTTAACGGTCAAAAAGCAGAAAACCAATTTGTTGGATGCAATTGCGGTATTATGGATCAGCTTATTTCTGCATGTGGTGAAGAGAGCCATGCACTATTAATTGATTGTCGTTCATTAGCCACTACGGCGGTAAAAATGCCAGAAAGTGCAGTAGTGATGATTATTAACTCAAATAAAAAAAGAGGGTTAGTCGATAGCGAATATAATACGCGTCGTCAACAGTGTGAGGAAGCGGCAAAAATATTAAATGTTACTGCATTACGAGATGCGACCTTAGCGCAATTGCAAGCGAAAAAGGCACTGATGAATGATAAAGTGTATCGACGTGCTCGTCATGTGATCACCGAAAATGAGCGTACTTTACAAGCGGCTGAGGCGTTAAAACAAGGCGATCTTACTAAACTTAGTGAATTGATGGCACAATCACATATCTCTATGCGTGATGACTTTGAAATAACCGTTAACGAAGTGGATACACTGGTAGAAATTGTTAAATCAGTGATTGGTTCGCAAGGTGGCGTTAGAATGACTGGCGGAGGTTTTGGGGGCTGTGTGGTGGCGCTGGTGACTCCTGATTTAGTCGCAAAAGTGACACAAGCAGTTGAAGCCCAATATAAAAACCAAACAGGTTTAAAAGAAACTATTTATGTCTGCTCTGCAAGCCAAGGGGCGGGCTATCTGGAGATAACTAATGGCATTAAATGAAAACCGTTTTTTTAAGCCTGAACAGATGACCACACAAGCCGCTTTTGATGGTTTGCCTGCTCAAGTCGTGATTTTGACAAACCGTTTTGGTATGTCTATCTCCATTATGGATATTGGTGCGACATGGCTAAGTTGTATTGTCCCTGTGAATGGCTATCGTCGCGATGTGCTTTTAGGATCTGCAGATATGAAAGCCCATCAACAGCAAACGGCCTATTTTGGCGCAACGGTAGGGCGTTTTGCTAATCGTATTGCAGGGGCTAAATTCACCATCGCCGGAACTGAGTATCGCCTTGTTGCTAATGAAGGCAACAATACGCTACATGGTGGTAAACAAAATTTTAGCCATCGTCGCTGGACTATTGTGGCGCAATCCACACAGTCGGTCACTTTAAGCTTGCTATCTGCAGATGGTGAACAAGGATTTCCCGGTACTGTCGAAGCCAGTGTGACATATGCATTAACGGATGATAATGAAGTTCATATCAATTATCAGGCTATTAGTGATAAAACGACAGCGTTGAGTTTAACTAATCATGCCTATTTTAATTTAGCTGGGGAGCATACTCAGCGAACGGCTCTTGAACATGATTTAGTTATCCACGCTTCTCACTACTTAAAAAATGGCGCGGGTAATATTCCTACAGGGGAAATTGTCGATGTGACCGGGACGGGATTCGATTTTCGCCAATTAAAACGTATCGGCATCGATTTTATGCGAGATGAATGTCAAAAAGTCGCTAATGGCTATGATCATGCGTTTATTTTAGACAAACAAAAAATAGCAGATAAAGCATCGATTGCCACAGTTATTGCCCCTGAAGGTGAGCTTAAAATGGATGTTTTTACTACCATGCCTTCTATACAGTTTTATACAGGAAATTTTTTGGCACAGAGTAAAGGAAAAACTCGTCGTTATGGTAATTATTCGGGGCTGGCTTTAGAGACACAATATTTTCCTGATGGGCCGAATCATCCTGAATGGGGTGAGAACCAAGGTATTTTAGCTGCAAATACTCCGTGGCATAGCCAAACAATATATAAATTTTATCAGTAATAGATAAAGGAAAGTGTAAACGCTTTCCTTTTTTACTGTTTATTTGATCATTTTACTTTTTAAATTTCTTATCTTCACTGATAATCATGCCACTTGTTTTATAACTTACTCTTTTTCTTAGCCATCGATTAATGACACAAGGTTTTTAATGCAGAATAAGAGTTATTTATGAGGTGGATATGGCAACTATCAAGGATGTGGCAAAAGAAGCGGGTGTTTCTGTTGCTACGGTATCTCGGGTCATTAATAACTCACCAAAAGCGAGCCGAGCATCGATAGAGATTGTCAATTCGGCAATGCAAAAATTAGGTTATCGCCCCAATGCTGCTGCGCGAGCGCTGGTCAGTCAAAGTACCCAAACATTAGGTGTTTTGGTGCATGACGTATCCGATCCCTTTTTTGGGACCTTGGTCAAAGCGGTCGATAATATCGCCAGAAAAGCGGGAAAACATATTCTGGTGTGTAATGGTTACCATGATGCGCAAGATGAACGCCAATCTATTGAACTCTTGATCAACAGCCGTTGTGATGGTTTAGTGATCCACTCTAAGGCACTTTCTGATGAAGAGTTGTTAGCTTATGCCAATGAAGTTAATAGCATGGTATTAATTAACCGTTTTATCCCAGAAATTGCGGAACGTTGTGTCGCCTTAGATAACTATAAAGGGGCATGGATTGCTACCGAACACCTTATTCGCCAAGGCCATACTCAAATCGCCTATATCTCATCCACTCACCATATTGAAGATACCAGCCAAAGGCTTGCGGGATATAAAGCTGCTTTAGCGGCTTATAATATTAGTTTGCCTGAAAGCTATGTTGAATATGGCGAGCCAGAAGGCGAAGGGGGAGAGCAAGCGATGATGCGTCTATTAACCAAGTCGATAGATTTTACAGCAGTGGTCACCTATAACGACTTTATGGCTGCTGGGGCATTATCGGTGCTTGATGAAAATGAGATCCCTGTTCCTGAAAAAATTTCAGTGATTGGCTTTGATGATGTACTTATCGCTCGTTATATTCATCCTCGACTAACCACGGTACGTTATCCGATACATATGATGGCAGAGCAAGCAGCAACATTAGCGTTAAAGCTTTCTCAAGGGGAAGTCCTAACCCAAAAGCAGCGTATTTACTCACCCACTCTGGTTCAGCGCAACTCCGTTTATAATTTAAGCCATCTTTCTTAATCATCCATTATACTTTAAACATGTTACAAACTTCTGATAAAAGGCTCAGAAGTTTATAACAGTTTGTTTAAGCGCCTTTTTTATCTGTTTTATCGCTTAAAAATATTCTTATTATTACCTGGTTATTTCTTGTAATCGTTATCAAACTCTCTCTATTTTGTTTATTTTTAGCGATGACTTTTTTCTCAATTAAAAGAGCATAAAGTGAAATCAGCGAATTTTGTTGATTTATTAGTTAAGGTAATCGTTTGTTATGTGCTTTATCGATCCGATTTTTAACATAGGCGATAAAATTGTGAACGGAGTAACGGAAAAAGCAAGTGGAAACGTTTACATTAATATTCTCTTCTCTCTATGGGTCTGAAAGGAAAATATTATGCATACAGAAGGTGTTGGATTAAGCACAATAGATTATGCAATCTTTGCCCTCTATGTCATCATTATTATTAGCCTTGGATTATGGGTTTCTCGTTCAAAAGATGGAGCTAAAAAAGGAACAAAGGATTACTTCCTCGCGGGTAAAACACTGCCTTGGTGGGCGATTGGTTCTTCTCTTATTGCTGCTAATATCTCAGCTGAGCAATTCATTGGTATGTCTGGCTCAGGATTTTCGATAGGTCTTGCTATTGCATCTTATGAATGGATGGCAGCATTGACGTTAATCATTGTTGCTAAATACTTTTTACCTATTTTTATTGAAAAAGGCATTTATACCATTCCTGAATTTGTTGAGAATCGTTTTAAAAGTCGTAATTTAAAGACGATCCTCGCCGTATTCTGGTTAGCACTCTTTATTTTCGTTAACTTAACATCTGTATTGTATTTAGGATCATTGGCGTTAGAAACCATTCTTGGTGTGCCGATGATGTATGCCATTATTGGTCTGGCACTATTTGCGGTTATCTACTCGCTTTACGGTGGACTTTCAGCGGTTGCATGGACGGATGTTGTACAAGTTTTCTTCCTGATCCTCGGTGGACTTTTCACCACCGTACTTGCTGTTAGCTATATCGGTGGTGATGGCGGAATAATGGAAGGCTTAAGTAAGATGACAGCCGCCGCGCCAGATCACTTTAAAATGATCTTAGCAAAAGAAAACCCACAATTTATGAATTTGCCAGGAATTGCTGTGCTAATCGGTGGGCTATGGGTTGCTAACCTCTATTACTGGGGCTTTAACCAATACATTATTCAGCGTGCTTTAGCTGCTAAATCTATTAATGAAGCGCAAAAAGGTTTAGTGTTTGCCGCTTTCTTAAAACTGATTGTGCCTATTTTAGTTGTTGTGCCGGGGATCGCAGCTTTTGTTATCACAACCGATCCTACGCTGATGGCAGGATTAGGAACAATGGCACAGGAGCATATCCCAACCTTAGCACAAGCGGATAAAGCCTATCCTTGGTTAACACAATTCTTACCTATTGGGGCTAAAGGGGTTGTGTTTGCAGCACTGGCAGCAGCTATCGTTTCTTCTTTAGCTTCCATGCTTAACTCTATCGCGACTATTTTCACGATGGATATTTATAAAGAATATATTGGGCCAAAATCCTCAGAAACCCGCTTAGTTAATGTGGGACGTATTAGTGCGGTGATTGCATTGATTATTGCTTGCTTTATTGCGCCACTGTTAGGGGGCATTGATCAGGCATTCCAATATATCCAAGAGTACACAGGTTTAGTGAGTCCTGGTATCTTAGCTGTATTCTTGTTAGGACTATTTTGGAAGAAAACTAATGCCAAAGGGGCAATTATAGGGGTTGTACTCTCTATTCCTTTTGCTTTATTCCTAAAATTAATGCCACTAGGAATGCCATTCCTTGACCAAATGATGTATACCTTTATTTTCACCGCGGTTGTTATTGGTTTGGTCAGCTTAACCTCAACGAAAAGTGATGATAGCGTAGGGGCGATTGTATTAACTGATGCAACATTTAAAACCCAAAGTGGGTTCAATATTGCTTCTTATATCATTATGATCATCCTCTGTGTGCTTTATGCTGTATTTTGGTAATTAGTAATTAATTTTATTTATCAATGTATTACAAAAAAAAGCAGAGCCAATAGCTCTGCTTTTTTTGTCACTTCAATGCCTATTCAAATCTTCTTATCTTTGTTGCTCTAAATTGCTTTGATGCAGATTAAAAAATATCACTAAATTGCAAAAGAAAATTATTCTCACAGTCAATTGATTAAGATAATATTAATCATTCTCATTACTATAACCATTATTTGACTTCAGGGATTTGTTATGAAATTTAAAATAAGTGCTTTAACAGCCTGTATTTTAATGACTTCTTATTCACTACATGCACAAGAAGATAAAGTAGAACGATTAGTTGTATCAGCCTCAGGGTTTGCACAGCAACAAACAGATGCACCCGCTAGCATTACGGTAATCAACAAAGAACAATTAGAGAAAAAACCGATACACGATCTTGCTGATGCCGTAAAAGGGGTTGAAGGCGTCAGTGTGAATGGTAATGCAAATAAACAAGAAATTACTATTCGTGGCTTACCCGGAGAATACACACTGATTTTGGTTGATGGCAGACGTCAAAATAGTCGTGAATCACGCCCTAATGGAAGTGGTGGATATGAAGGTGGATTTATTCCTCCTGCGGATGCCATTGAACGGATCGAGGTAATACGTGGGCCAATGTCATCACTTTATGGCTCAGATGCGATGGGCGGTGTGATTAATATTATTACTAAGCCTGTTACTAAAGAGTGGCATGGTGCAGTTTCCATGGGGGGAACATTGCAACATAACCGTGACGCGGGAGATTCTATCAATGGTGATTTTTATCTTTCCGGCCCATTAATTGAAGATAAATTAGGTTTACAACTTTATGGTAGTAGCTACTTACGTGCAGAAGATAAAATTACGTATGGGCAAGGGCGTAACGATAATAAAAATATTACGGCCAAATTAGCTTTTACTCCTACAGATAACCAAACCATTTTATTAGAAGCTGGACGCAATTCGCTACAACGCACGACAACACCGGGTAAATCGATGAGCGAATTTACCAATCGTGGTGGACGTCTTGATAAAAACAAAATGCTAGAAACGAATAATGACCGTAACCATTGGGCATTAACTTATAAAAATCAGTTTGATATTTTGCACTCTGAGTTAAGTGTTTATCAAGAGCAAACCAAGCGTGTTCAAAAGACGGAAGGTGTAGATAAAGCGACAGGAAATAGCTACAAATATTATGAAGATCGCCGCCCTGAAATCACTAATACTGTTTTCGATGCTAAATTTACCGCATTCCTTCCTGATAATGTGATGACTTTTGGTGGTCAATACCAATATGCACGTTTAAAAGACGAATCTTCAGTCGGTGGTAAAGAGGTCAAACAATCTACGATCACCGCTGATCAAAAAGCGTTATTTTTAGAAGATGAATTTAGTGTCACAGATAATTTAGCCCTAACTGGGGGAATACGTCTTGATGATCATGAATACTATGGTAAGCACTGGAACCCAAGAGCATACGCGGTTTACCATTTAACCGACGAATTTACCATAAAAGGAGGGATTGCTAAGGCCTTTAAAGCCCCGAGTTTACGAGAAATTAGCCCTCAATATGGTACATCAACGGAAAAAGGGCGAGCGATTATGTATGGTAATCGTGACTTAAAACCTGAAACTTCGGTTAGCCAAGAAATTGGTGTTGGTTATGACAATGGTGATGGTTTTACCGCCAATGTGACCTTCTTTAATACAGAATTTAAAGATAAGCTTACCAACTACGATACCGGTGAAATCGATCCTATTACCGGATTAAAACTGTACCAATATGATAATGTGGGTAAAGCTAATATTAAAGGGATTGAAACCGCGGTTGCATTCCCTGTCGCTGATAATTGGCGAGTAAGTGCTAATTACACTTATATCAACTCTAAGCGTAAAAGTGATGACGAAAAATTAGGCTCTGGTGAATCATTAAAAGGTTATCCATTGGATATGACACCAAAACATAGCGCCAATGCGCGTGTTGATTGGCAATACGATGAAGCTACCAGTTTCTATGCCAATACTGCCTATACTGGTAAGCAAATTTGGGCGGCTCAACGAAATGGTTATACTGGCGCTCGTTATCGTAGTGGTTATACAACCTTTGATTTAGGAATGACCTATAACTTTAATAAAAATACCATGCTAAATTTAGCCGTATTGAATATTACCGATGAAACGGGTCCTGCGGTCAACGATAAAGGGGGGAACTGGGTCGTTGATGAAGGCCGTCGTTATTGGGCAAATATCAAATATAGTTTTTAATCTATCCCAGTAAAGGTAAGCCTCATTTATTATGGGGCTTACTGCCATCATTTGATAATAACTTACAGAGTATCTGATTGATGAGAATACTAATGTTATGTGGAATGATAATGTTATCTTCTATTGTGCAAGCAAGACCTAATCAACAAGTTCCTCAACTCACACCACAAGTATCAACCTATTATCACATTATGGAAAAAGAGGTTGAGCATCAAGGAAAGCAGTATCGCTTTTTTCTTGCGATCCCCAAAAATACGCCTAAGACAACAGTGCTGTATAGTGTTGATGGAAATGCACAATTTCCACTTATTGTGAATGAAGCACTAGCGCAAGCGAAAAAGCCATTGCCTGTTATTGCAAGCCTAGGCTATGTAGGTGAAAAGGCCTATTTTATAGCGGAAAGAACTCACGACTATACCCCAAGAGTACATGGCGAAGCCTTTGCCAAAGGCGGTAATGTTGAACAGTTTTATCAGTTTATGGTAAGCCAATTAAAACCCTATGTACTAGCACAGGCGGCGCAAGAAAACATCACTATTACTGAGCAATCACTATTTGGACACTCCTTTGGTGGCGTGTTTACGCTATATGTATTATTTAATCATCCAGACGCTTTTCAACGCTATATTGCTGCTAGCCCATCTCTTTGGTGGGGAAAAGGTGAGTGGATCACTCAAGATAAATGGCAACAGATCCCCAATAATGTTGCGGTGACCATTACATTAGGTGAATTAGAAGAAACCCCTGATTTTTCTCAAATGAGCGAAGAGCAACGCTTGCGCTATCAAACGCGTAGTAGCTGGCTTACTCCTCGACAACTCTGTGATTATCTTACTGATGCCGGCAAAACATGCCAATTTTACCTCTTTACGGGTAAAGGACATGGCAGTTCAATCCCTGATGCAATCAAAACCGCTTTAGAACAAAGTACAGAATAAGCGTTGTTATTAACGGCTGTTTTATTTAATAAAATAGCCGCTATTCTGCTCTGTGCGCTGTTATCACAAAGGTTATAGATTATTCTCAATTTTAAAAAATAATTTGCGCCAAGGACTACTTTTTTACCGTGAAAGGACGATAATAACGGATAGGATAAATAAAATTACTCGCTAGCATTAGATTTTATAATTTTATTTATTTTTAGTAACGAGCTATATTCACGCACCCCTAACTTAGGGACGCCACCCACTGTTTTCATCACTATTGCTTTCATCTTTTCTAGATGAAAGGAGTGCCAATGTCTGGCTTCGAGAAAACAGCGCATGATTAACCGTTTTGATTGTGGAGACGAGGGTAGTGAAACAGAACACTACTTTGGTACGCAAAGGTGACAGTACATTAGTACCTGTCGCGGGTTTAACGGTATTTGCTATCGCATCAGGCTATTTAATGAGTTTAATTCCACTATCTATGGATAGTTTTGGTATTGATACTTTTTATGCTAGCTGGTTAGCAAGCATTTACTTTATTGGATTACTTATAGGTTCAGTGATGATCGAACCTATTATTGCAAAAATAGGGCATAGGCTCTCTTTTGTGCTGTTTTTATTGTTGTTAGCATTCACCGTGAGTATTTTGCCACTGTTACCTTATTTATCGGTATGGCTAGTATCTCGCTTTTTCGGTGGTATGGCGGTTGCGGGTATCTTTGTTGTAGTCGAATCATGGTTATTAATTGGTGATAATCCTAAAGAGCGAGCTAAACGCTTGGGCTTTTATATGACATCACTTTATGGTGGCACAACATTAGGTCAGCTTGCTATTGGTGCCATTGGTACGCAAGGGGCAATTCCTTTTATCGCGGTATTGGCATTGCTATTAATTGCAGTGTTACCTCCTTTGTTTTTTAAACAAGGACAACCCCAATGCCACGAGCATAAAAGTTTGTCACTTAAACAGATTAGCCGGCTGAATAAAGCTTCTTTAGTAGGCTGTATGGTTTCTGGCGTTGTGATGGGGAGTATTTATGGCATGATGCCATTGGCTTTAAATCAAGGACAATTTAACACCGACCAAATTGGGGTGTTGATGGCAGCAATTATTTTAGGTGGTATGGTTGTTCAGCCTATTATTAGCAAATTGTCGGTGATGATGAGTAAAACCCTATTATTAGCCATGATGTGCTTAGTTGGGGTATTTGCGATGGGCATGACTTATCTGTCTAATGACTATGTGGTGTTAATTATTGCATTAGCTTTATTAGGAATGTCATCTTTTGCACTTTATCCTATTGCTATCACATTAGCTTGTGATCATGTTAATGCGAGCTATATTGTGGCAATTACTCAGGTGATGTTATTAAGTTACAGCGTGGGTTCAGCAATGGGGCCATTAGGCGCAGGTATGTTTATGTCACAAGCAAGTAACGGCATTATGAACTTTTTCTTTGTCGTGTTATTAGCGACAGCTGTATATATGTTATTTGCCAGTTTACGACGCAAAAGCCATATTGTGCTTAACTAATTGCGTTAAACACTTTCATTCTTTGATATCAACCGAGTTGCTTTTAAGAGTAACTCGGTTTTTTTTATTTGATGCGTGATGGCTAATTAAGATCCTTCTCATATTTTTACCCCACTATTTAGCAAATGATAAAGTCATTAAATAAAGATGATTTTAATTATCATCGATTGATACAACATGGAAATAATTCTTTGAAAATATTCATATTTGGCTTTCTCTCTCTGATTATCTTACCCATTTCTGTTTCCCAAGCGATAACACCGACACAAAATAAACAGCTGGTGGCTTATGCAACGGATCTACCTAGAGCCGTTATTTATGATCCAGCCTACCGTAAAATTAATTATCCTAATGGTGATGTGCCTGCTCATTATGGGGTGTGTAGTGATGTGATTATTCGTAGTTACCGAGGAATTGGCATTGATTTACAAAAATTGTTACATGAAGATATCAAAGCCAATTTTGCACTTTACCCTAGTAAGCGTATCTGGGGACTTAGTCGACCTGATACTAATATTGATCACCGCAGAGTACCCAATTTGGAAGTTTTTTTCTCGCGTAAGGGAAAGGTGAAACCTATTAGCAAAGAGGCGTCAGACTACTTGCCTGGTGATATTGTTAGCTGGCGCTTAGATAATGGGCGTCCTCATATTGGTCTCGTCATAGACAAGAAAAGCAGTGATAATCAGCGCTATTTAGTGATGCATAATATTGGTTTTGGACAAGTCGCTGAAGATGTTTTATTTTCGTGGAAAATAACCGGTCATTACAGTTATTAAAACTAGATTTAAATAGAATATAAAAATATTTACTAATAACGAGTAATAACAAAATAAAAAGAAAGTTAATTAATATAATATTAATAGACGCCCATACTAAAAATAATTATTTTGGTATGGGCGTCTATTTCTGGGGGAGAATATTTTCATCAGAAATATTCATAATTAGTCCTCTAAGCCACCGAGTAACATACTGACAACGGCAACGGAACAAATAAAGGAAAGGAAAAGAATGAAAAATGAGCTACTGATCATAGTGACCTCCTAATTTATTGCTATTTTTAAATAAAAAACCTCACTAAATACACGTTATTAATTGATTACTCTCTATACTAGATGATTTATAAATAAAGTCAAACTAACCTATTATTTTATAATGCTATTTTTAGTGAAAATTCTTTATTTTATGCAAAGAAGTGCAAAATTGTGATCAAAGAGACTCAGGAGGGGCTAGCCCCTCTGATGTTCTACGCAGAATGCGGTAGAGAAATATTAGGAAGAGGAGGAAGCCCAAAAGCGGCTCTTGCCCGATCGCAAGCTTCATTTTTTACGCCATTAGCCCAAGATTGTTCAAACTCACGGCAAGGGGATGGTCTCTGTTCATAAATTGCACAACTCACGCATTCACCAACTTCACCAATCAATTTTTCACAGCGTGGTTGTTTCTCATTAGTTCCTTTCATACATGATAGAAAAGGGGTTAAGGGTTCGGTAAATTCGTCAGGAACAACACCACCACCACTTTTCATTTCAGCCCAATAGAAAGAGACTCTAAAATAGGCGCAACATGCACCACAATGCATACAGGGATTATCCTGCATATAAATAAAATCGTTAGAATGTTTGCTCATACCAGATACCGTTTTATCTGACCTTAAAGTAATATAAGAAGTTTTTGAAAATCGTTTTCACTTAAGAGAAGCAACAAAGAAAGAAAGAGAAACAATGCCTCTCTTAGCTAGCTATTATGCGCTGAATGAAAATATTTTTTCAAGAGCAATATTTGCTTTTTGTAGTCAAATTTTTACTAATGCAGTGCATAATATGGGATGTGGTAATTTATTGAATGATATAACTTAATCTTGCCGTGAATTACTGGTTAGTACTTAATAATAGCAATCAATTATTTTGATTGTTTTTTGTTCGACTGATGCGGGGCTCTACAAAACAAAAAACCTCATTTCGAAATGAGGTTTTGAAAATTTTCATTTATTTTATCAGCAACTATTTTTTATTCTTTAAAATGGCCCCTTAAAAATAAATAGCGCACCCGCACCAATTAAAATAAAACCGATAAAGTGGTTAAGTGTGAAACTTTCACCTAAATAAGTCACCGAAAAAACAGCAAAAATGGTTAGTGTGATGACTTCTTGAATGGTTTTTAATTCGGCTGCGCTGTAATAGTTGTGGCCGATACGGTTTGCAGGAACTGCAAAACAGTATTCAACAAAAGCGATTAACCAACTGAGTAAGATCACTATAATTAACGGCTTGTTACCATATTTTAAATGGCCATACCAAGCAAAAGTCATAAAGATATTGGAAATTATCAGCAGAATAATGGGGGTAAATTTATACAACATATTTGTCATACCACCAGAGGTTTTAAAGGGAGAAAGTAGCAAAAAATCAGCGATGAGATTACTGCAAAACGCTTTGTTTTGCTATTGACATCAAGTAAAAAAAGTCTATTTTTTTGCTTCTATTGCTAAAAATAGAACTTCGGAGGATCAAAAAAAATTGACTTAAATCGAGAAAAAACACTAAACCTGATTTTTTTATATTATCCTCTCAATAGATAAATATAACGCTTACTAAGATTATTATTAAAACATCTTTTTTTATAAAAAATACTAATAAAATAGATAGATTTAAAGACTTATTAATTATAGTTTTACTTCTTATTAAGATTTATTTTCTACACTTAATGCGACATATCCTAAATTTGTGTTTTCGCACTAATAGATGTGGTGTTAATTCTTTAATACCTTATATTTGACAGTCAAATTTAGTAAAAAACTTATTATTGGGAGCCAACGTGAAGATAGGTACGCTTTTAATTTCTTACAGTTTACTCACAATGAGTTTGCTCTCTTTTTCCTCCTTTGCTCAAGTAAATCACGATCCCCTGACCAAATGTTATGAGTTGTCAACAGATGCAAGCCAAACAACCATTAAAGCTTGTCTATTAGATGAACTAAGATTATCTGAAGAGCAGTTGAATGTTATCTATAATAAAAGCAAAGGCGACCTTGAAGATAGTGACTCTATCGCGGCTAAAAGTGCTATTGATGCATTAGTCAGTTCACAAGAGCAGTTTATTCTTTTTAGAAGTAGTGAATGCCAACGTCAATCTGCTTTAATGATGGGGGGCAATGGTGCTGATGAAGTACTGCTGGCTTGTGAAATAAAATTAAATCAATGGCGAGCTAAATTATTACTCACTAATTAAGCCATAAATACAAAACACCTGTATAAAAGGTGTTTTGTATTTGGGTCAATCCGTTGACCATGACGTTAAGTTATTTGGTTATCGTTTTTATATTGTTTCGTTTAAACTAACAATCTTCAATAATAAGATAAGCGGCATGAACTGGACCATGAACTCCCCATACTTTGATTAATTCAATATCAGCCGTTGAGCTTGCACCACCAATTAAATTGATACATGAAGGCATTCTGATCCCATCTTGTGCCATTTTGTGTAAACGCTCTGCAAGTTGAGCCACTCGCGGTAAAATGTCACTTTTGCGTAAAATAACAATCGAGGTTTCAGGTAACAGGCTGACAGAACGCCCTTTTTCCGGAGAAGAAAACAGCACAATCCCGCCAGATTCTGTTAATCCCGCTTCCGCAAAGACAATCCCTATTTGAGAGCGCTCAGCATGAATAATATTTTCATGACCGAGTTTAGGATCCCAAATATAAGTTTCATATTTTTCACTAATAGCTTGTGTTACACCAAGTGCATTTAAGCGCTCATCACCACTTATTATCACTGAACCTTGACAATCATAGCTTTCACAAAGCGCTATTAAGCTATTTATCACTTGTTCTGGTTTAGTGATAACGCATCTTACTTGCTGGGTTTGTGCAAAATCAGTAAATTCTTTGCATAATTCATCTTGGGTTAAATTTGTTAAGCGTGTTTTAGCTAAATTATTAATAGGGGGATCTTGTGGTTTTGGCGTATGCGTCACCTCACGTCCTAATTTTTGAGCAATAGTTTGCAGAAACTCAGCACGATTTTGTTCGTTTAACATATTATTTTTTTCCTTCTGCTTTGTGGCGCTTAAACCAACTACGGAAACTATAACCATCGGGTTTTGGGAGATCACGTGATGCCATCCAATCATTGAGTACACTTATCTTGATTGGAGTTGAGCCATTTTTGATCATCAAGCCCGCCATCTTAGCCCCTACATTCATGCCAACTTTCCAAAGCGTGGGGTGCGCATTAATGTAATTAAACATACCGGTTACACGACGCTCAGCTTTTGGTGTTAAACCACTTTCAGCCATGACTCGACGATGTTTAAGGATCAATTGTGCTAAAGGGATTTTGACTGGACAGACCACATTACATGCATTGCATAATGAGCAGGCATAAGGTAAGTCATGAAAATCTTTATAGCCTCCTAAGAGTGGCGAAATAACTGCACCGATAGGGCCGGGATAAATAGAGCCATAAGCATGACCACCGATATTACGATAAGCAGGACAGGTGTTTAGACAGGCTCCACAACGGATACAGCGTAGAATATCTTTAAATTGTGAGCCTAAAATTTCAGAGCGACCATTATCGACAATCACTAAATGAAACTCTTCAGGGCCATCAACATTACCCGCTTCACGAGGTCCAGTTACCCAAGTGTTATAACTGGTTAGGCGTGAGCCAACCGCACTACGACATAACATCGTGATCAGCGGATCGACTTCTTCAAAAGTAGGCGCAACACGTTCCATTCCCATAACGGCAATATGGGTTTTAGGTAATGTGGTCGTCATTCGTGCATTACCTTCGTTAGTTACTAAACAGACTGAGCCCGTTTCTGCAACCGCAAAGTTACAACCTGTGACTCCAATATCAGCAGAAAGAAAATCTTGTCGAATACGTTGCCTGATAAAAAGGGTCATATCTTCAGGGGTTTCACTACCTTGATAACCTAATTTTTCATTTAGCACTTTACGTATTTGGTAGCGATCTTTATGGATCGCCGGTACAACAATATGAGAAGGGGGATCGTTATCCAGTTGCAGAATATATTCACCAAGGTCGGTTTCGATAATCTCAATACCTTCATTTTGTAAGGCTTTGTTCATACCGATTTCTTCGGTTACCATCGATTTTGATTTAACGATTTTCTTGGCATTTTTCTGTTTGGCAACGTTACAAATATAGCGTGTCGCATCTTCTGCCGTTTTGGCAAAATAGACATGACCGCCGTTTTCAGTCACTTTTTCTGATAATTGATAAAGATAAGCGTCTAAGTTTTCAAGAACATGGTTACGGATTTGTTCTGCGCGATCACGCCACGCTTCCCAATCACCTAACTCTTTTACCATTATTTGGCGATTGGCTCCAATGCGCTCTTGTGCCATAACAACGGCGTTACGCATAATGGTATCATTCATTTCATGCGCTAAGCGTGGTCTAAAATCGATATTACTGGTTTTAATAGACATTGCAGCCCCCTTATTGACTCATTAAAACTTGTGCAATATGTAGCACTTTGACAGGACGCTTTTCACGACTTAAACGGCCTTGAATATTAATTAAACAACTGGTGTCTGCACCAATGACGTAATCAGGGCTGACTTCCATGATATGTTTTACTTTTTCAGTGACCATTTCACCGGAAATTTCTGACATTTTTACTGAGAAGGTGCCGCCAAAACCACAACAAGTTTCTGAATTGGCGAAAGGTAACATTTCGAGTCCTTCAACATGTTTTAATAAGGTTAAAGGTTCACTAACAACCCCTAACTTTCGCGTTAAACTACAAGAGGGATGATAAACCGCTTTACCCGCAAGGCGGGCGCCAACATCAACCACACCTAAGGTGTTGACGATAAAGCTGGTAAGATCAATTAAACGATCGGCCACACCTTGGGCTCGCAGCGCCCATTGAGGCTCATCGGCAAGATAGCTGGGATAGCCTTTAATCGCATAAGTGCAAGAGCCTGCAGGGGAAATAATCGGATAATCATTAACTTCTAATGTCTCAATTAACGATTTCATTGCGGGTTTTGCATCATTAACATAACCGCTATTAAGTGCTGGCTGACCACAGCAACCCTGGCGCTCTTGAAATAATACTTCGCAACCTAATTTTTCGAGCAATAATACGGTATCTCGTGCCGAATCTGCTTTTAGCACATCACCAAGACAGGTTGCATAAAAATTAACTTTCATTCACCGAACTCCAAAACATCGCTCAGATGTTGTCATTTTTATTTAAGATAAAATTCTTATTGGTTATTTTTCTTTATTTTCGTTATGTCAAAGCGATAGGTGATAGCCAAGATAAGCCATCACTTATCTTGTATAGTTAATTCATTAGGTGATAAATAATGCCGATTTTGGCACCTAGAATGATGATATAGGCAATACAATATTTTAATGTTTCTCGCATAATGGCACTGCTTTGCCCATCCATTTTGGTCGCCGAAACGGCGATCGCGATACTTTGTGGTGAAATCATCTTACCGCCAGTCGCCCCAGAGGTATTAGCCGCTGCGAGAATAAAGGGATCAACATGGAGTTTTGCCGCTGCACTGGTTTGAAGCTTGCCAAATAGTACGTTAGAGTTTGTATCGCTTCCGGTTACAAACGTTCCTAGTGCACCAATGACAGGGGCAATAAAGATAAATCCAGCGCCAGTAAAGTTAACTAATGTTTCCGCAATGCTACCAATCATGCCACTGAAATCCATTACCGTTGCCATCGCAACAATAGCCATAATGGCAATAATAGAGTTCTTTAATTGAATTGTGGTTTTTACTAATACAGAAAAGAGTGTTGAAAGGCTTGCACCTTGAATAGTGCCACCAACAAAACTCGCTAAAATAATCAATACCCCAGGCGTACTTAACCAAGCAATAGTTTGATATTCAGTTTGAGTATCACTTAATACAAAAGGAATTTTAGTTGCAATAGTTCCTACTGCGGTTTGGATTGTAGGGAATAGCGGAGAGCAGGCTAAGATAAAAATAAAAGTAAACAGATAGATAGAGCTAGCGACTAATAGCTCTTTAGCTGAGTGTTTTGTTGGCTGTTTACTTTTATCATGGCCTGTTTTCATGCGTTTAGCCAAGAAAATAACCACAATCAGACTGACTAGACTTCCTGCAAAGGCTGGTAATTCTGCACCTAAATTAGCTGCGACAATATATTGAGGGATTAAGGTGCTGATCCCACACATTAAAGTAATAAAGCCGACACCTTTAATGGCTTTAATACCACCACCAGCAATAGCAACAATGACAAAAGGTAATAGAATATTGAATAAACCAAGTTGGATAATAATGGTTTTACTTAACACCAATACATCAAGGCCGGTATTTTGTGCCAAAATAGACACTGGAATACCAACGGCACCAAATGCGGTAGGTACCGTATTTGCGACTAGTGAAGCGACAGCTGCTTTAAAGGGATCAAAACCTAGTGCGATTAAAATACCGATAGGAATAGCAACTGCTGTACCATAACCTGCAACTGCTTCTAAAAAACCGCCAAAACACCAAGAGATAAGTAAAACTTGTACGCGTTTATCATCGCTGATCCCCGCTAATACGTCTTTTAATACCTCCATTCCTCCTGTTTTTAGCATTAGGTTATAGCTGTAAATAGCCGCCAGAATAACGATGATAATCGGCCATAACCCCTTTACCGCACCATAAAGTACAGATACAGAGGCAAATTGTAGGGTGTTATTCCAATGAAAAATAGCGAGAGCCACAGTGATAATTAGCGAAACGAGGACAGCGTGATGAACGGCCGATTTCATTTTTAAAATCATAAAAATCAGAACGGCTAAAGGAACAATTCCCAGTAAAAATGATAGATAGTCTGACATAATTATTTTTATCCTTAAGTTTGCAATTTTTTATCGTTTATCACTGCACCGGCAAACCTATTCATTCGTCATTTATGTTTTGTGTAGGGCACTTAGTTTGATGGTTTTCTATTTTGCTGAAACGATAAATCATAAAGAAAAAAAGATAGTTACCTAAAGAAATAATATAAGCATTCGTTACTTAAACTATTGTCAGGTTAGGTTGTGGGCTATTGTAGGAAAAATTTAGAAAGATGTAATAGAATAAAATCAATTGTGTGACAAATATAAAAAAAATCTATTTTTGTTACTAACTAGTTATTATTTGTCTTGTTTTTTGACTTTTATCAATGTAATTAATTTATTGTTATTGTTATCAAGATGATTTTTGATAGTAAAAATAGAGTTTTTTATTACTTATACTGGTAACTTGTTCGATACATTAAAGTCTAATTTGGCTTTTTTTATTGGTATCCGGCTCATTCGACACTCATTAATCATAAATTTTTCTAATGTTTTTTGTCTGTGTTATAAAAATCAGTTTTATAAACCAAAGTACGTTACCATTTAATATATTCATTATTGATATTAATTATTTTTTATATTTTATCTTTCATTATAATTAATAAATAATAATATTTTATTTTTAAATTTATATAGAGATTAATTCTTTTTATTTTTAATTTTAAAAGTTTTTTTATTTTAAGATTTTTTATTTATTTTTTTGTGGAAAATAAAGATGATAAAAAATAAACGCTAATTTATTTTATATTGCTTTGTTCCAATAAATAAGAATATGATTAATGTTAGATATATTAGTTATTCAAATATCATAAAAAAAAGATAATATTATACAAATTGTTTAGTTGACACTTTACTATCAGTGATGAAGTTCTTTTTTATGTTACATTATGATATTACTAGTATAATAGGTAAATTATTTGTATTACAAATCAGTGTGATAATTAATATTTAAACAAGTGATTAGATAAGAATGCTGTAAATATTGAATGGCTAGTAAATATAGCTAAAGTTAAAATAGTGATCGAGATCTGCTTTTTTCTTAATAAAAAATCGTCATATATACCAAAAAAGGGGATGTCTTATTATTACTCTCTATTTTTAATTGTGACTAAAACGACTATTGTTAGGGTATTAACAAAGAGGAAATAATACATACACTAGAAAATTGTCAGCATATCATTTTCACTCACTTATCTGTTTTTCCGCTTATTATTATTTCTTTGTTATCGGGTGCAAGTAGCGAAAATTTCTGCCACTTAACAATCAGGTTTATTCTGTTTTTGCTGCTTTTTTTTTCTACAGACTTTGACGCTTGTTTATTTGAAATCGCGTTAAGTACGATCGCTTATAAAGTCTGATAGTTTGAAAATAACGCCCATAAAAAGCAAGATCAGCTGATAAAAATCTTTATCGTTGATAAATAATCTCATAAGTTATGTTAGCAATGTTTTAGGATTTAACATTTGAGGTTGTTTTATGCTCAGAGTGAAAAGTAGCCATGTTGTTCATAAAAAGCATCTGTATGGTGATTGTGATTAGCAGTGTTGAACAGCGATTAAATCAAAAAGCGATTCATTATGAGTCGCAATTTCATACAATATTGAGATGTTTTATGCTGACAAGGATCTTAAACAACAATCAGTAAGAGCATACTTTTTGATTTATAAATAAACTAGGAGTAAGTCACTAGTATCCACCAGCGTTATCGTTAATTAACTCAATTTAGGCAATAAAGTAGACAATAAACAATAGACTTTTGCGATAAAAGCAATAATCCACTTTATTGAAATACACAGTGATTAATGGCTGCTTTTTTAGCATTTTTAACTTATTATTGGTTTTTTATGTTATGATAAGAGTGATTAATACTGCAGTTTCTCTTTTTGGTGATTTTTTACCCTGAAGTGCATCCGTTTATTTTCTGTTAAAATAGCTCATATTAAATATTTAGTAGTAAGAAAATTAGGAGTAAATATGAATATTCTACTTATTAACGGTGGACAAAAATTTGGGCATTCTGCAGGACAATTAAACCGTACATTACATGATATCGCTCTGGCACATTTGGCGACATTAGGGCATCAGGTAAAAGAAACACAAATTGAAGAAGGCTATGATATCAACGAAGAGATAGAGAAATTTATCTGGGCTGATACTATTATTTATCAGATGCCGGGCTGGTGGATGATGATGCCATGGAAAGTGAAAAAGTATATGGATGAAGTCTATACTTATGGTCACGGCAAACTATATGAAAACGATGGACGTACTCGTCATGATCCAAGCAAACAATATGGTAGCGGGGGATTGTTGCAAGGTAAGCAATATATGATCTCCGTGACTTGGAATGCCCCTATTGAAGCTTTCAATGAATTTGGTAATTTCTTTGATGGGCGAGGGGTTGATGGTGTCTATTTTGCTTTTCATAAATCACAACAATTTCTTGGTTTATCTCAGCTGCCTACTTTTATGACCAACAACGTCATTAAAGAGCCTAATATTGAGAAAGATATTGTAGAATATAAAGCACATCTAACCAAAGTCTTTGGCTGAAAATTAAACGGCTCAAAAGGAGTGTTATATGCGCTATATCATTATCTTTTTGAGCCTCATTTTATATGGATTTAATCTTATGGCTTATTCAGAACAAACGCTGGTATTTATCCGTCATGGTGAAAAGCCTAATAATGATAGCGGACAATTAAGTTGTCAGGGATTAAATCGTGCGCTAGCACTACCTAATCGATTGATAACACAATTTGGTCAGCCTGATGCGTTATTTGCTGCAGCACCAAAACAAAATAAACTTGGAAATTCATTACGCTCTCTTCAAACTTTAACACCTCTTGCGGTGAAAACATCACTGCCAATCCATTTAAATTACCATGCCAAAGAGATAGACCCATTACGTAATAAACTGCTGAGTGAAGAATATCAGAATTCAGTCATTTTTATTGCTTGGGAGCATGATAATTTAGTTAAAGTAGTAAGGGATATTATGGCGCAATTTGGTGGTGATCCAAAAGCTATTCCTAAATGGGAAAGTGGTGATTTTGATAGTATCTATATATTAAAAATAATCAAAGAAGCAGATAAGAAAAAAGTGCTCTTTGAGCAACAGCATCAACAGCTAAATGATGTGCCTAAACAGTGTCCTTAGGCTGAAAAATGCAATATAGCATTGTCATATATATTAAAATAAGCTCGATTAATCATTTCCATATGGTTTAATTTATTGTTACCTATTTTATTTCTTATTCAAAAACTATTCTTTTATTATCTGTTTATTACCATTGTTAGGTTTAATTTAAGTAAAAATACTTAAAATCCTAATTGTCGTGTTGGTTTACTTCCCTGTTTAGTTTACTCAATAAAGTATCCTGTTGATCATTGTGAAGTAATATTGTTATTTATCATTTGAATGATTTTAAATATATCCGATAATTAAAATGTTCTATTTTTTATTACTAAGTAATAATACGAATATTTTTACTTTATTCATATAATAGATAACTATTTTGTTATCAGTTATAGCCATTGAATAAAGTGGGGACACTATATTAAGCAACCAGAGGTAATATGTTACTACAAACCATTTTAGCAGCGCTGGGGCCCATTATCTTGGGGCTTTTAGTTGGCTGGCTTTCCGGTAAATATGGATTTATTAAAAGAGAGTATTCACAAGCCTTTGCTGATTTTGTCGTTAAAATTGCTCTGCCTTTTTCACTCTTTTTAGCGGCAACCCAAGCTTCTCCGTCGGTTTTCTTTAATATCGACTACCTATTAGCTCTCGCGGTAGGATTAATTGTTTCTTATCTTATTGGTTTTTTAGGCGGCAAGTTCTTTTTTAAACATGATAAAAAGAACTCAGCAATGCAGGCATTATCGGTTTCATTTCCTGATATGGCTTATTGTGGACCACCAGTATTACTGGCAACAGTCGGCTCATCTGGTTTGATTGCTATGGTGGTGGGAAATTTGATCTACACGGTAATTATTTTACCTTTTACTATCATGATCATTAGTGGTGCCAAACAAGGAAAAAGCATTTTACAGTCATTGCTTAATGCTATCTCTCAGCCATTAGTTTTCCTGCCTATTTTGGGGGCTATGCTAGCTATTTTCGGCGTTAAGCTACCAGAGATTTTACAAAACTCAGTGAATGAAATAGGGAAAACATCTGGTGGTGTAGCATTATTTTTCTTAGGACTATTAATTTCAGGGCTCAAACTCAAAGTTAATACTGAAATTGTTTTTAATGTGATAATAAAGAATGTTGTACAAGGGGCATTAATTTTAGGAACGGGATTTGCACTTGGATTAGAAACTGAATTATTAAAAGCCGTCTTTCTAATTGGTGTATTGCCTACTGCAACAGCGGTGCCTGCTTTAGCTATTACAAATAAGGCCTATGCTGATATGGCAACGGGCACTGTATTATTAAGTACGCTATGTTCATTACTTTCTATTATTGGTGGTATCACTATTGTAGAAATGATGTAATTTTTCTAAGTATATTTACTTGGAAAAGGGTAATTAATAATAACGATGCAAATAAAAAATAAAACAGACCTTTAATTTCCGGTCTGTTTTATTTTTATCGGTAAGATATAACTAAGGTGTTTCTAATTTTAATATCTTAGCCGTTGATGCACGAATATTACGACAAGCATCGGCATCTATTTTGAGATCAATACCATAAGTTGGAATAATCGTTTTAAGACGATCTTCCCAACCCTCATTTTCAAGTTGCTGTTTAAAGCAAGATTTAATGATATTGATGGCAATAAATGCTGCTGTAGAAGCGCCAGGTGATGCCCCCAATAACACTGAAAATGATTTATCTGCGCTACTAATTAGCTCAGTACCAAACTCTAATACGCCATGATGTTTAGCTGCGGGTTTAATAATCTGCACTCGTTGACCTGCAACAGCTTCTTGCCAATCCTCATGTTGAGCCTGAGGATAGAACTGTTTAAGCATTTCAAATTGATGTGCTGACGTTTGTAATACTTGACCAATTAAATATTCAGTTAATGACCAGTTATCTTTCGCGACATCTAGCATAGGTTCAATATTGCTGGGGCGAATTGACTCAAATAAATCTAAATAGGAGCCGTTTTTTAAAAATTTACTTGAAAATCCAGCATAGGGGCCAAAGAGTAGGGAGCGTTTACCCGCAATAATACGAGTATCAAGATGGGGGACAGACATCGGTGGTGAGCCTACATCTGCTTTTCCATAAACTTTGGCATGATGGCGAGAGCTGATTTTATCTTCATCACAACGTAGCCAAATACCACTAACAGGGAAACCACCGTAGCCTTTACCTTCAGGAATACCTGATTTTTGGAGTAAATCGATAGCGCGTCCACCGGCACCAACAAATACATATTTAGCTGTAATTAGGTATTTATCATGGGTGGTGAGATCTTTAACTTCGATATTCCAACCACCAGTCTCATTTCTTTTGATATCAATAACATCATGTTTATAGTACAACTCAAAATTATCTTGTTGAGAAAGTTGCTTAACTAATAGATGTGTTAATGCGCCATAATCGACATCAGTACCAGTAGCTACTCGGGTGACAGCAAGCTGTTGATTCGGATCACGCCCTTCCATAATTAATGGCGCCCAATCTTCAATTTGCTGTTTGTCTTCACTGTATTGCATATTTTCATAACAGTGATTGGCAGACATTTGGCGATAGCGTTGATGAAGGAATTTAACGTTATCTGCACCCCAAACAAAACTCATATGAGGGCAAGCATGAATAAAATCACGCGGATCGGCAATTTTTCCTTTTGTTACTAAATAAGACCATAATTGGCGCGATAAATCGAACTCGGTGTTCACTTCTAACGCTTTACTGATATTAACGGTGCCGTCAGGATTTGGTGGCGTATAATTTAGCTCACAGTTAGCAGCATGTCCTGTTCCCGCGTTATTCCATGAGTTAGAGCTTTCTTGACCACAATCATTAAGTCTTTCAAACATTGCGACTTTTAAATTAGGCTCTAGTTCTTTCAGAAGTGTGCCAAGTGTTGCACTCATAATGCCAGCACCAATGAGCGCGACATCTACATGTTCACTAATAGTTTTATTCATACAGACCCCAATTACTTAGTTGTTTTGGTAGGTTTAAAACATAATCCTGCATCTTCTTTGTAAACAACATAAGCTCGTCGCCAAGGTTCATCATCCATAAGACGCCATTTATGACCAGTGCCACTGTTATCTTGCGCTAACAGCACATCACCGGGTTTAATGATAAAAGTTGAGCCATCTTTTGTTTCAAACTCTAATGTTCCTGATAACGTAATAACATAACGAGGAACGGGATCTTGATGCCAATCATATGAACCACCTGAAGTTGTTTCTCTAAACGATAACTCTGAAACAGCAATTGGCAAACTTTCACTATCGCCTCGTGAACTATCCTTAAATTCGATGATACCTTCTTCAAATAAAGAGTTACCATCTTCTCCGGTCCATAAGCGAACACATCGTATCATTTCGTCAAACTCCTTTAATATTTTGATACTTAAAATTTGATATTAGTTTAGTATAGATAACTTTCTTATTATTTCTTCCAATCACTATCACAATTAGGCGTTTTTATTACTAAAATAATCGTAGCAGTAATTAAATAATATAGTTGATTATTATAGCTATTTAGTCTCTAACTTTAAGGGGAAGGTTTATTTTTATTGATGTGATATATAGATATGTTTGTGTTTTGTTTTTATTGAAAATAATTCGCTAAAAGATATTTTTTAAAGTTAATTATTTTTGGTTGTTGTGTCATATTTTAAGTATTAATACTGATAATTTATATTAATAAAAATAGTTAGAGTGCAGAGTTTGGATTAACGAAGATAGAGATATTTCCTCACGCTTTTGACGAAAGAGGGGGATTCTTTTTTTGTTATCGTTATAGTAATTACTCTCTTATTGGCATGTGATTAAGTTTAGCTGAAGGGTTGATTGGTGGTTTTTAGGTATCAGCACGATCAGTACACAGCATTATAGATAAGTTGATAACACAAGATAATCACAATAAAAATTAACATATATTATATTGTGATTATCAATGATTTTGAAATTTAGACACCAAAGTTAAAAGTAAAAACAGCTTCACCTATATAATTAATTCCATCAGTTAAATCGATATTGTTTTGTGCCAATTTTTTTCTTGATAAAATATACGCATACCTACTTTCGTTATAAGCTCCTATTTGTATTTTTGCATTAAACACTTTTCCAGCTATTAGTTTTAAATTGTTTTTATCAACCTGGGCTTGAGGTTCACTAGTTAACGCTGTTAAGGTATCTTTAAAAATAGTTGCAGACGATCCAGTCCAAATCTTATCTGCCACTCTTCCTAAATAAGCTCGTTTATTATCAACTTTGATATCAATGACATCAATTATATATCCACCAATCTCTTGTTCTGTATTTTTTGCATTAACTAATCCAAAAACGCTAATTTTCGCTGAATCTGTTGAACTTGTTTTATAAGTATCTGATACCTTAAGTGTTAAATAATTGCTTGCATCACAGGATATTTTGATATTGGCACTCTTAGCTCCTAGTGCGTAATTTTCCTCAGCAGGAATAAAAGAGGGGGATATTACACCATAATCAATAATAATATCATTATCACCAGCATTAACGGTGCAAGTAGGGGGAGTAATATCACCGTTTATTTTTAAGTTAGCGCCTGGTGGAGTAGCTAATGCTGGTGTTGACATTACAATCAGCGTAGCAAGACTAAATAGCAATTTTTTCATATAGCCATTCCTTTTTATAAATTTAAAAATATAAATAATACTCTATAATACACAATCTATAATTTTATTTAATTACAAATTGATATATTTTTAATTTATCTAATTAAGATATTCTTAAAGTGATTGTTATTTTATATTTATTCTATTTTTAAACTGTAGCTATCCAATTATCATAGATATTACTAAAGATAAAAATAATTTTTATCTTTTTTAGAGTAAGTGTAGAGTAATTTTAAAAATTAAATTGTTATTGTTTTGATGATGGTAAGTTAATTATTTATTAATATTTGTTCTTTATAGATAACTCTATTTATATTTGTAGACGAACCATGATTAAGGACTATTGGAGTATCGCTTTCAACCATAAAAGTAGATATTTTATCTTGATTTGCAGCTATACCATTTCTATTACTCAGTCTGCGGTCTTCATATCGGTAAATAAGGTACTGCCTTGCGACTGGTGGCTGTCGGTGTGGGTTTCGCTTTTCGACGGTTGGCATTAGTGCGCAGTTGTAAGGCAAAAAGCTAGACAGCTAAAGAAGAAGGGGGGTAAAACCAGACACTATACAGTGGGTTACTTACCGAACAGGGGGGTAACCTAACCCTAGCCCACAACTCACTATTATCGGTAAGTGGCTGAAGGGATGAGATAAATACAAAAGATCCTAGTATTGAACTAGGATCTTTTCATTGACCCTAATTCACTTAATATTATCTGGATTTATATATAAATATCTATCATCTAACTCAAGATTTAGCTTATTTACAATACCAATGATCTGCTTATACTCATCACTGGTTATTACGACATCATAGTCAGCTATGTGATCGCATAACGTTTCAAAAGCTAAAATACTTTCTGAGTGGTCTATATATTCTAAGTCAAAATCAACAATATCAGGCGCCAAACGCCCTTTCAGATTTTCACCTAAACGTCTAATATCTTGATTAATGTCCGTAACAATCGCTGACCTCTATTAGTTTTTTATTGAGGACTAACAAAATCCCTTGGCTACCCAAGCTGCTGAATAATACGACACAACGAGGGCTGATTATAGAGTGGAGTATTGAATGTCAATCAATTTTTATAACAAATCTAAATAAATTAATATAAAAATATAAATAAAAGAATAGCAATTATATTGATTTTAATTTTTACTATTGTGCTATATTTATATAAAAAGAATGAGCTTTAAAAGGAATATTATGTCTCGTAAAATTAAAAATATATTTATCTCCATTTTTTTAGTATTTATGGCCTTGGGGTTTTATCTCAATAAAAATCAAATCCAACCACAGTCAAAGCCAAATGGTTATAGCTATTATCAAAAAGGTGACTATAAAGAGGCATTTAATTATTTTTCACAACATGCGCAAAGTGATCCGCAAGCAGCATTTAGTTTAGCAATGATGTATTGGGATGGCATAGGGGTTGATAAAAATGCCTTAGCTTCACAAAAATGGTTAATAAAATCAGCAAATTTACAAAATAAAAATGCACTTTATAATTTAGGATATTTACGTAACAAAGGATTAATCCAAAGCCCTACTGATGATGCTCAAGGATTAACGTCATTAACTAAAGCTGCTGATTTAGGCTCTTCAATAGCGAAAGATTTTTTACATGACCTTAATTTTCCTGTGATTTATTATGATCAAAAAGAATATACGCTACTCCCTATTTATGGTGAGCAATCTTGGTCTGAAAAAAAAAGAACACTTGAAGAATTAGAAAAATTAGCAGAAGAAGGCAATAAAGAAGCTGTATATCAATATTTAGAGAATAATGATTCAGTAAAACAATCAAAAAAGACTAAAAATATGATACGTCCTTTTATTGAAGAAAAAGATCCTAAAATGATGTATTTAAAATATAAGTTAATAAGTCAAGATATTAACTTACTTTTTGATTCAGCATATTTGAACTATCCTGAGGCAACATATCTTCTGTATCAAATCTACAAGGGTGATAAGAAAAACTATCCCCTTCAAGAAAATTCTTTTTTAGCTAATATATATTTAAAAAAATCTGCTGATTTAGCGCATCATGATGGATTAATTAAAATAATAGAGAAATTAAATAATAGTGATACATTATCATCAAATTATTTTAGAAACTTGCTTGAAAAATATATTAATACATTATTATTGAAATATCCAAACTCTCCACAAGCCATGCTAGCGCTCGCTAATGTCTATTTAAAACCAAATAGTAGTTTTTATAATTTTGAAAAAGCGCTCAAGCTGGTAGAGAGATCATATAATATACAGCCATCTCCTGAAAGTAAATTATTATTGGCTAAATTATATTCTAATAGTGAGAGGGTTCATCAGAATATTAGAAAAGCAGTTAGTTTTCTGCAAGAAAACATAACTAATGATAAATTGACAGGTAAAAGCCAAAGAGAATTAGTAAAAATATATTTTGATTTTGGTGCTTCTGATTATCTTAAAAAAGAAGAGATTGTGAATATTTTAAGAGAGAGTGTAATTAAAAATAAATCAGCGGGTACATTTAATCAAAACTATAGCTTAGCTCATTTTTATGCAGATCTTCTTTTAGAAGAAAATGTCGCCAATAATGAAGAATATGCTTTTTCATTATATCAAAAAGCACGAGGTTATGCCTATGAAGCTACTTTTCATCAAGCAATTGCGACTATTAAATATAAAAATATAATAGATGATCAAGGTCTTATTAATATTGTTTCAGAATTGAAAGATGATTTAGAAAGCAGAAGGTTGACCGAAAAAAAACGACAGGAAGGATATAGTATTCTTTTCCGATATGGAATGGATTCACAGTATGTAATTGATTTTATTGTGGAACGTTCGCTATATGATGATAAAATAAGAAAGGCTATTCAACCATTATTAAGTCAAAATACAAATCTTGCATTTCAATATACAATAAAGAATATAATACATGAGAACTCAGCTAACAATATTAATGAAGATAATTTAAAAAAATATTATAAGGATATATTTAAATTAGCTGAAATAGGTTCTATTGATGCAATTAAATTTATTATTACAAAAGAGTATAAAGATAAGAGTGCTGGTGATGAAATTTATCAAGACTATTCTTTTGATAAGTTAACTAATATCACTATTAAGGAACGTTTGGCTTGGCGAAAAAAATGTGCAGATTTAGGTGATTTTATTTGCTTAAAAGAATTAGCTATAATTTATCGAGACGGTAAAGAGGGGGTTAGAAAGAACATTGCGAAAGCATCTGAATATGAACGACGTATTAGCATCAATTCGTCTCACTTTGAGCTGGAATCAGAAAAATATGAAATAGATAGAAGATGGAAGGAAAAAAGAGATAATACACTTGATTATTTACTAAACCAAAAAGAGAGTAGTAAACAACAACTAGAATTAGCAAGATTTTATAGTATTGAAGATAGTGGAAGAAGTTTAATTTATGCCAAAAAAGCATATGATTTAGGAAATAAAGAAGCGGCTGAGTTAATTTATTGGTACTATATGCAAAATATCTGTGAAGATAAAGATAATATCAATAAAGCAGACTACTATCTTAAAGAATGGCTAACAACAGGAGAAGAACCTAGTAAATACAGCTCTTCTAATGAATACAAATATTCTAGTATTAGTATCATTGCTGATTATTATTTAGAGTCACCGTGTTTAGTTGAACGAAACCTTGATAAGGCTATTGAGTGGTATCAATTATCGTTAGATTATCCATATGAAATAAATGATTTTTTGTATTCTGAATTAAATAATATGTATACTAATGCACCAAAATACATAAGTAAGGATCCTTTCGTGAATGTGTATTTATCTACACTAAAAAATCATAACGATTATATTTTAGATATGAATATTCGATTAGGAAAAATGAATTTTGCAATATCTTCTTTTGACAAACTTTATGAAGCACTTCTACTCAAAGGTGATGTGAAAGAAGCATATTATTATGGTTTACTATTAAATTATGATGTGAATAATGTCGCTATGTTTTATTCTTTATCTGACATTGAGCGTAAAAATATTGAATATCGTGTTGCTGATTATTTAAAAGAAATACAAAAATAATTTTATGTTATATGAGAAGTCCTTAATTATATTAAATTTTGAGGGGTTCTTATTGATAGCAAAAGATAATCACAATATAAATTTTAATTATATTGTGATTATCAATTACTTTAAAATTAGACACCAAAATTAAAAGTGAGAACAGCCTCCCCGATAAAATCTAAACCATTAGATAAATCTATTCCTTTTTTACTTAATTCATCTCTAGATAAAATAAAGGTTTGAGTAGGATTACTTTCAATTCCCTGTCTGAAATTTGCTTGGAAAATTTCACCTGAAATTAGAGCCAGAGAGCCTTTATCAACCGATTCTGTCTGTTGTTTTGATGTCCAACCATTGGTTGGCCCTTTATATAGGACATTATAGTAGTTAGTCCCTGTGATAGCAGCATCGTTTGCTCGTGAAATATACGCAGGTTTGCCATCAACAGTCACATTATCCCATACAAAATAAGCTGCTCCAACCGCAGTTTCAGGATTTGCTTTATCTACTAAATGAAACCAGTCTGACGTATTATTAACGCTTAATTCTGTATTATCATAAGTATCAGACGCAACAAAGGTTAAATATGTTTTTGCATCACATTCAACTGTAACTGTATTTTGAACCATACTGGCAGGATAAGAATAAATTTTCGATTGAGGGATAAGTGTTGGGCTTATGACTCCGTAATCGAAAATTACATCACTTTGTGTTGCTCCATTAATAGTACAAGTTGGTGGCTTAATATCACCGTTGATTTTTAAGTTAGCTACAGGGGATTTAGCCAACACTGGCGTAGATATTATCGCCAGCATAGTAAGGCTAAGTAATAATTTTTTCATATCATTATTCCTTTTTAGAGGATAAATAACAAAGCAATATTATATAATACACCTTTTGTTTATTTATTTAATGATATCTGAATATATTTTTAATATATCTAATTTAGACTTTCTTAAACTGAGTTTATTTTAATGTCTAATATTATCTAAAAGTGATAATTAAAAATAGACCTTTTATATCGCTAATAGCTATTTTATTTTTTTTCAAGTGCATTTGTGTGCAGATTATTGTCAGAGCAATCAAGCTATAAGGTGAGAATACGTGAAATGGAATAAGCATAGAAAGTGAAAAAAGAACGCAGGAGAAAATCTTAAAATGATGTTTGTTAACAGTTATTGAAAATATTATCTTACTAAAAATAGCGGGAATGATTCTTTTTTAGAATGCTTTTCTTTACTTTGTTTTTATTTTAGTTTTTATATGGAATAATGATTTTTATTCTTATTGTTAGAGATAAAAATCAATAATAATCATATAATAAATAATATATAGATGGTTCTATCTGTCATTATGCTTGGTGGTGAAAATTGAAAACGATAACTATTAAAATCAGTCTTTTTGTTTTGTCACTGTTTTTCCCTCTCCTAACAAAAGCACTTGTTATTCCAGATAATGGAACGGGGTATATAGGTGAATTAACGCCTCCTCAATCATATATGTCACTTCGTAGTAGTGGTAATTACTATGGAGCGGCTGTAGGTGTTAATAATGTTGTAGATTATTGTAGTAAAAACAGTGCGCAATGGCAGAATTTTTTATTCCCATTCCCAGGAAGTCAAGAGGGGGAGTACGGATTAAAATTATATAATAAAAACGTAAGTGAAGAGGAAAATAGGGAAAATTATTTAGTTGCAGCTATCAATGGAATAGTATCTATCGATGCGTTGTATTATCAGAATGGATTACCTTCCCCGACAAGAATTACCCTGCGTCGAGGAAAAGAAATTTCTAGAACAGAGGAATATTCTAATCAATTTGTCTATCGTCACCCAATGTGCTGGTATGGTAATTTATCACGTGTAAGTAATACTAGCTTGAGAATAAGCTCTTATTCTATTTATGCAGTAGGCCATGTTAAACCCGGTATTTACGATTTTGTAGCTCCAATATATTTTACTACAGCTCAAACAGCAACCTCAGGCGGGGCTAATCCAGATCTATCTTCAGTTCCTTTTTCATTTGGTAATGGTCCTATTCACGTCTTAAAAACATGTAATGTTTCTCCTGCTAGCTCAACAAATATACAATTTGCCGCTCAACTAGCACAAAATTTTAAGTCAGCCAAGTTACTTGAGCAAAGTGTCGCTAGTATGCTTGTCTCTTGCCCTCATTCAGGAAATATGTACGTGACATTAAAACCCTATAATGAGCTAGTCAATGCAAGTAAAACGGGGATGACAATGTCTCCCAATATCCCTTTGAAAGATAAAGAAGTCGCACCTTATATTACTGTATCTGATGCAGCTAAAAAAATAACTAATGCAGTATGTAATAATAATTCTGCCGAGGCCTTAGAGTTTTATGCAGGACAATCTTTGGGAAAATATAATGGGGGATCTGTTTATAAGTCATTATCATTTAACCTTTGTGCCAATGGAAATATACCTACGAATACTTATAAAGGAAGTATTGATGTATCGTTCCTGATTGAATGATGTGCTAATTTGATATTCAGAACATTGATAGCGTACTAAGTACTGTTAAGTACTGTTAAATTTTTAACGTAAAAGATAATCACAATATAAAAATTAATGATATTGTGATTATCAATTACTTTAAAATTAGACACCAAAGTTAAAAGTGAGAACAGCTTCTCCCATAAAATCTAAACCATTAGATAAATCTATTCCTTTTTTACTTAATTCATCTCTAGATAAAATAAAAGTACTCATTGTCATTCCTTGTCTAAAACTTGCTTGGAAAATTTCACCTGAAATTAGAGCCAAGGCGTTTTTATCAACGCTTGTTTGTTTTTCTGATGTCCAACCATTGGTTGGCCCTTTATATAGGGCGTTATTGTAGCTGGTTCCTGTAATAGACACATCGTTTGCTCGTGAAATATACGCAGGTTTGCTATCGACAGTCACATTATCCCATGCGAAGAATGCCGCACCAACCGCGGTTTCAGGATTTGCTTTATCAACTAAATGAAACCAGCCTGATGTATTATTAACACTTAATTCTGTATCAGCATAAGTGTCAGATGCAGTAAATGTTAAATATGTTTTTGCATCACATTCAATCGTAACTGTATTTTGAACTCCAATGTCAGAATAAGAGTAGACAGTCGATTGAGGGATAAGTGTTGGGCTTATGACTCCGTAATCAAAAATAACATCACGCTGTGTCGCCCCATTAACAGTACAAGTTGGTGGCTTAATATCACCGTTGATTTTTAAGTTAGCTACAGGGGATTTAGCCAACACTGGCGTAGATATTATCGCCAGCATAGTAAGGCTAAGTAATAATTTTTTCATATCATTATTCCTTTTTAGAGGATAAATAACAAAACAATATTATATAATACACCTTTTGTTTATTTATTTAATGATATCTGAATATATTTTTAATATATCCAATTTAGACTCTCTTAAACTGAGTTTATTTTAATATCTAATATTATCTAAAAAAGATAATTTAAAATGGAGTTTTAATTTTAATTTTAATTTTAATTTTAATTTTAATTTTTAATAGATATGTAATGTTTATATTTAATGGTTGAAATTTATAATGTGATACTCTTATTTAGAGTGTTTTGTGTTTCAATATAAAAACGATAAGATAATAAACGCATTAAAACGCTTCACTCCAATTGCTGGGGGAGTTAGTCGAGTCCAATTATCCAATGGTTTCGATAGATGTCTAAAAATTATTATCTTTCCCTAGCCACCGACACCTTAGCCAGTTCTAGATTACTAGCCAAGCAGTTAGAAAATATTGGGGATGATGCGTTTAAACTAGCACAATTGCTGGCATCCGATAAAACAGCTATAGTAGCAGAACAAGGTCTGTTTGCATTAAAAGATTTAGCTAAATAGATATAAATATATAACCATTTGGGGCATTTAATCTTAAATTTTTTAGCTACATCATCTACAATTTCGGCTTATTTAATACCGTTACGAGGGATCGTATTCGCTAATGTTCTACCGTCAACATACTGTAGTTCTCGAACAAGTAGATGTAGAATTTCTTCATCTGATTTATTATAGTTTTTAGCGTTCAGCAACACACTTTTTACTTTATCTGACATTGATAAACCAAACTTTCCAGTATTGGTTATGTAATTAATCAGTAAATCGATGCCATTTTAGAGTTTGAAATAATAGTTCTTATTGTTTTCACGAAAGGTTATGGCAATAAATAGGTCGATAGTTCGAACTATAAATAATTAATTTAGGGAAATAAATTAAGGTTTTTATGGAATACCAATTCAAATCATACAGTAAAGGTAGCAAGAAAAAATCATTACCTTCTTACATCTTTGTTATCCTGTACTGCTCTTGGTTAGCTTATCTATTTTTGTCGCTTTATTTAGGCGATAACATTGTATTATTTGAATGGCTTCCTAAATGGACGATTATTATTATTTTTGCTATTTTCACAGGGATTATTGGGGGAATATGGCACCCTTTCTTTCGCCCATCAAAGTATGTTATCAGTGATTATTATTGGGGGGCTTTTCTTGGCCTTATGATAATTATTCCAACTTTTAATGTGCTTGCTTATTTATCATTAGACCAAACAATTCACTACCAAACACAATATCATATCGTCTCGCCAGGGCCTGAACGTCTTAAAGCCCCTCAATGTGAATATGGTATACGGATAAAAGAAATTTATACAGGGGAATGGGTTTTTTGGTGTATTAGAGATCCAAAATCGAAAACCAAGGAAAATACGGGAACCGTATGGGTTACAGCAAAAACAGGGCCTATTGGTGCAGATATTGTTGATTATCAGTTTTACCCTCCTAACGCTCAGCAATAAATATGGGGTATCTAGGTTGATATAATTTAGCTTTTACCACCCAAACCAACCTGATTTTATGAGATAATCTTAACCAAACCTATTTTGTATATATTATCGGCAGTTAGCGTAAAAATAACCGACGCTAACTTAGCGCTTGCCGATAATAACTGATAAAAAAGAGAATCTATCGACATGGCTAAATCACCCGCGAAGAAAACAACCAAAGGCTTTGAAGAAACCCTTTGGGATACTGCTAATCAACTGCGTGGCAGTGTTGAATCTTCTGAGTATAAGCATGTGGTACTCAGTTTGGTGTTCCTGAAATTTATCAGTGATAAATTCGAAGCCAAACGCAGCCAATTAATCAAAAATGGTCAGGAAGCTTTTGTTGATATGGATGTTTTCTATCAACAAGATAACGTTTTCTTTTTGCCACAAGTATCCCGTTGGTCTTACGTCCAAGAGCGTGCGAAACAAGACGATATCGCGGTGATTATTGACACTGCATTATCCACCATCGAAAAAAGTAACGCATCATTGACGGGTGCATTACCAGATAACTATTTTTCCCGCCAAGGGCTAGAGCCGAAAAAGCTCGCTTCACTTATCGACAGCATTGAAAACATCAATACCCTCGCCACGGAATGTGGGGTAGGGGAAGAAGATCTAGTTGGTCGCGTTTATGAATATTTCTTAGGGCGTTTTGCCGCCAGCGAAGGTAAAGGTGGGGGCGAGTTCTATACGCCAAAATCGGTAGTTACATTACTTGCTGAAATGCTCGAACCTTATCAAGGCAAAGTATATGACCCGTGCTGTGGCTCCGGCGGTATGTTTGTGCAGTCACTAAAGTTTGTCGAAAGCCACCAAGGGAAAAGCAAAGATATTGCAATTTACGGGCAGGAACTGACTAGCACCACCTATAAACTGGCGAAAATGAACTTGGCGGTAAGGGGGCTAACAGGCAATTTAGGGGAGCGCCCTGCGGATACCTTTTTTGCCGACCAACACCCTGATCTAAAAGCCGATTTTATTATGGCGAATCCGCCGTTTAACTTAAAAGATTGGCGCAATGAAGCCGAACTGACTAATGATCCGCGTTTTGCCGGCTTCCGCACGCCACCGACGGGCAACGCTAACTATGCGTGGATCTTACATATGCTGTCTAAGCTGAGTGAAGATGGTGTTGCGGGGTTTGTGTTAGCCAACGGTTCGATGAGTTCGAATACCAGCGGTGAGGGTGAAATTCGCCAAAAACTCATCGAAGATGATCGTATTGAGTGCATGATTGCACTACCCGGTCAGCTCTTTTTTACCACACAAATCCCTGTTTGCTTATGGTTTATTAGTAAAAGTAAACAAGCCAGTGCCAAATATGGTTATCGTGATCGCCAAGGGGAAACCTTGTTTATCGATGCCCGTCACCTCGGCACTATGATAAGCCGTACCCAAAAAGAGCTTACCGCAGAGGATATCGCCACTATCGCTGATACCTTCCATGCGTGGCGCAGTAGTGAAAGTGAATTGAAACGTCGTATTGCTACCAAAGAAATCGGTATTGAGCAGTATCAAGATCAGGCGGGCTTTTGCAAAGTTGCTACCCTTGATGATATCAAGGCCAATGATTTTGTATTAACACCCGGGCGTTATGTGGGCGCTGCGGAGGTTAAAGATGATGGTGTGGCATTTGAAACCAAGATGCAGGAACTGACCCAAACCCTTTATCGTCAGATGAATGAAGCGGCAGAGCTAGATAAAGCGATCCGTAAAAATATGGAGGCGTTGGGTTATGGGGAGTAAATTTGAAACTAGGTTACTTGGTGAACTTTGTCATGAGATAACAGTTGGTTTTGTTGGTACGATGACGAATGAATATATCGAAAATGGTATTCCATTTTTGCGTTCAAAAAATATTGAGGAGTATGATGTTAAATGGGATGACATGAAGTATGTGTCATCTGCGTTTCATAAAAAACTTTCTAAGTCCGTCCTCAAACCGGGCGATGTTGCAATTGTGAGAACCGGAAAGCCAGGAACTACATGCGTTATACCAAATGACCTTCGAGAGGCTAATTGTTCAGACATAGTTATTGCTCGAGTTAATAACGAGCTACTATGTCCACATTACTTATCGTATTTCATGAATGCAATGGCTCATGGGCAAGTAAATGCTCATATTGTAGGAGCTGTGCAGCAACACTTTAATGTCAGCTCAGCTAAAAAATTGGAAATACCGCTACCTTCTAGAGTGAAGCAAACTAAGATTGTTCAAGTACTTAAGACTCTGGATGATAAATTAAAACTCAACCGCCAAATCAACCAAACCCTAGAACAAATGGCGCAAACCCTATTTAAATCATGGTTTGTAGATTTTGATCCTGTGGTTGATAACGCACTAGATGCTGGTTTTTTTGAACAGGATTTAGCTTTCTCTGATGAATTACTGCGTCGGGTTGAAGTGCGCAAAGCAGTACGCGAAAGTGATAATTTTAAACCGTTATCAGAGGATATTCGGCGGTTATTTCCTAATGCGTTTGAAGAATGTGCTGAGCCTGCATTAGGGCTTGGCGGTTGGATGCCGAAAGGGTGGATGAGTAAAAGTATATCTGATGCTATTTTTATTAATCCGAAAGTAAATTTAGCTAAAGATACTGTTGCGAAATTTGTTGATATGAAAGCCCTTTCAACTAGCGGATATTCAATAGAAGAAGTTAGTGAAAAGCCTTTTTCGGGAGGAATGAAATTTCAGAATAACGATATATTATTGGCTCGTATAACACCGTGCTTAGAAAATGGTAAAACTGGAATAGTAGATTTCCTGTCAGAAAATGAAGCTGGTTTTGGTTCAACTGAATTCATTATTCTTCGTGGTAATAAAAACATACATTACTCATATATTGCCTGTTTAGCTCGATATGAATCATTTAGGCAACACGTTATACAAAGTATGGTTGGTTCATCAGGGCGCCAGAGAGTTCAGAATGGGTGCTTTAATGACTATAAAATTGCAGTGCCCTCTGGCGAAGTAATGAATAGATTTGCTGATATAGTTTCACCTTCGTTTAAAAAGTTAACACAGAATACAAATGAAAGCCGTTCATTAACTAAACTCCGAGACACACTCCTCCCAAAACTTATCTCCGGCGAGCTGTCTTTGAGTGATATAAAAATAGATATTCCAGAAGAAACACTTATTTAATTTATTCGACCGCTTCACATTTTTCTTATTGTGAGGCGGTTTTTGTTATCGAATCAATTAAACTATCTTAATTAAAACAACTCAATATACTCGTTATCCTTCAAGTTGCTGCGTTGTTGGCTACGCTCAATAACCCGAATCACTTACTCCAGTAAGCTCATCGGGATTATTTCCCTTGCCGCCTAGCGGCAACTCGAATGATTTAGAGTATAAAAACGAATTCGCTAAAAATAAAAAAAGAAGCCACTGATATGAGCCATATCTTCACTGAAGCCAAATTGGAACAGGCGATAATAGAACTGTTAGGACAACATACAAACAATGCTGGGCAAACCTGCTATCCGCATTATCTCGGCATTACTATTCCTCGCAAAAACAACAGTGAAGTATTGATAGTGGATGATTTGCGCCAGTATCTTGCTAAACAGTATCAAGCAGATGGCATCACCGACGGTGAGATCACCAGGATTGTACAGCAGTTGCAATCTCTCCCTGCGAGTGATCTCTACCAAAGCAACAAAACCTTCTGCCATTGGCTCAGTAACGGCTTTTTACTTAAGCGTGAAGATCGCAACCAAAAAGACCTATATATCGAACTTATCGATACTCAAACCTTGCCCTCTCAGTTAGAGAGGTTATTTGCAGGGGAAGTCGAGCTATCCGTAGCAGATAATAATCGCTATCGGCTAGTTAATCAGTTAGAAATAGAAGGTCAGGCGCGAGACGGCGGGGTGCAACTGCGCATCCCTGATGCGATTTTATACGTCAATGGGCTACCGCTGGTGGTCTTTGAATTCAAATCGGCAGTGCGTGAGGAAGAGGCAACGCTATTTGATGCATGGACACAGCTTTGTGTGCGTTATCGTCGCGATATTCCCAAGTTATTTGTCTATAACGCCTTGTGTATCTTGAGCGATGGCGTGAATAACAAGATGGGTAATCTATTTGCCCCTTATGAATTCTACTACGCATGGCGTAAAATTAACGGCAACGAATCAACGGAAAAGCAGGGCATCAACGGCCTGTACACCTTAATTGAAGGGTTATTCCATCCTGCTCGTTTATTGGACGTACTAAAAAACTTTGTTTTCTTCCCAGATACCAGTAAGCATGAAGTGAAAGTGTGCTGCCGCTACCCACAGTATTACGCGGCTCGTAAGCTCTATTACAACATTGAGAAAGAGCGTAAACAGATCACTGCGGATGGTGAAAATATCGGTGGTAGTGGTAAAGGGGGCACCTACTTTGGCGCCACAGGGTGTGGTAAAAGCTACACCATGCAGTTTTTAGCGCGTCTATTGATGAAAAGCGTCGATTTTGCCAGCCCAACGATTATTTTAATCACTGATCGCACTGATCTTGATGAACAGTTGGCAAAACAGTTTTGCAATGCAAAAGCTTTTATTGGCGATGAAATTATTGTGCCCGTCACCAGTCGCCAAGATTTACGTGATAAGCTAGCAGGGCGTGCTAGTGGCGGGGTATTCCTCACCACTATTCATAAATTTACTGAAGATATCCAACTGCTTTCTGAGCGCAGTAATATTATCTGTATCTCAGATGAAGCTCACCGTAGCCAAATCAATCTCGACCAAAAAATCATCATCAACCAAGAAGACGGTACGGTTAAAAAGACCTACGGCTTTGCTAAATATCTACATGATTCACTGCCGAATGCTACTTACGTTGGTTTTACCGGAACGCCTATCGATGCCACCTTAGATGTCTTCGGGGAAACTATCGATAGCTACACCATGACCGAGTCGGTAAATGATGAAATCACCGTGCGCATTGTGTACGAAGGGCGTGCGGCTAAAATTGCCCTTGATAACAGCAAACTGGAAGAGATCGAACGTTATTATCAAGAATGTGAAGCCCAAGGCACTAGCGAATATCAGATAGAAGAAAGCAAAAAAGCCATGGCGAACATGAACTCTATTTTGGGTGATCCTGATCGTATTGATGCGTTAGCGAAAGATTTTGCGCAACATTATGAAAAACGAGTAGAAGAAGGTTCTACCATCAAAGGGAAAGCGATGGTGGTTTGTGCTAGCCGTGATATAGCTTATGCGTTTTATCAGAACCTAAAATTACAACGGCCAGAGTGGTTTGAAGCGAAACAGGCAATTGACGGTGTGGAACTCACCGAACAAGAGAAAAGCGAGTTAATGCCTTTACCAATGGTCAATATGGTGATGACTCGTGGGAAAGATGATCATGAGGCGATGTATAACTTACTGGGAACAAAAGACTACCGCAGAGAGTTAGATAAACAGTTTAAGAACCCGAAATCCAACTTTAAAATCGCCATTGTGGTGGATATGTGGCTGACGGGCTTTGATGTGCCTGAGCTAGATACCATCTATATCGATAAGCCGCTGCAAAAGCATAACCTTATTCAAACCATTTCTCGAGTGAATCGTCGTTTTGAGGGGAAAGAGAAGGGGCTGGTTGTTGACTATATCGGAATTAAAAGCCGTATGAATATGGCGCTGGCGATGTATTCTAAAGCCGATAAGTCTAACTTTGAAGATATACAGCAGTCTATCGTTGAAGTTCGTAATCATCTCCATTTACTTTCACAGGTATTTCATCAATTCGATAGTCGCGATTACTTTTCAGGCTCGCCAACACGGCAATTAGACTGCCTTAATCGGGCGGCTGAGTTTGTCCTGCAAACCAAGAAAATTGAACTGCGCTTTATGGGCTTAGTAAAGCGGTTGAAAGCCGCTTATGATATTTGCGTGGGCAGTGAAGATATCACCCAAGATGAACGTGAACATATCCATTTTTATTTGGCTGTACGCTCTATAGTCTATAAATTAACCAAAGGTGATGCCCCAGATACGGCGCAGATGAATCAAAAAGTACGTGAGATGATAGCGGAAGCCCTTAAAGCCGAAGGCGTGGAAGAGATCTTCACTTTAGGGGATGAAAAAGCTGAAAATATCGATATTTTTGATGATGAATACATGGCTCGTATCAATAAAATCAAGTTGCCGAATACCAAAATGCAACTGTTGCAAAAGATGCTTCAAAAGGCCATTAGTGATTTCCAAAAGGTCAATCAGCTGCAAGGAATTAATTTCTCCAAGCGATTCCAAGCATTGGTTGAGCAGTATAACCAACGCAAAGAAAATGATGTGCTCAATGGCGAAGAGTTCGACGATTTCACTGCACAAATGGCGGATATGATTTATGACATCAAGGCAGAAATGATGTCGTTTGAGGATATCGGCATCGATATGGAGGAGAAAGCCTTCCTCGATATTTTGCAGCATATGTGCCAGAAATACGATTTCACCTACGATGACGACAAAATGCTGGCACTTGCTAAGGACATGAAACTTATTGTCGATGACAGCACACAATACCCTGACTGGAGCAACCGGGAAGATATTAAAGCGAAGCTGAAAGTTGACTTGATTTTGTTATTACACCGTTATGGTTTCCCTCCAGTGGCGAATGACGAAGTATATAAAAGTGTACTGGAACAAGCCGAGAACTTTAAGAAATATCAATTGGGGTGATTGGTAATCGCTGAAATATCGAAGGTGACTCTAATTTACTGAATTAACACACCTAGATGGGAGGAATTGATGGCACAACCGTTTATTCATACCTCTGAGCTTTGCTGGTCACCTCAAGAACTAGACATAATGGCCCAAGCGATTGAGTCTTGCTTTTTGCAATATCAAATAAAAGGTGAGGTTGTCAGTTATGATGAAGGCGCAACATTTACACTCTTTAGAATCGAATTGGGTAGAGGGATAAAAGGCAAGAATTCTATTACCGTGGGAGTAGCTCTATGTTATGGAAAGTTGTTCGTATTGATTTCACTGAGCGTTGTGCTTGTGTTTTCGGTAGCAAAACGCACTATATCACATCAGGTAAGGGATATGTCGTTGTTGATAATGAAGGTAACGAAAGGTTCTCCGGTCCTAATTGTGCGCGCAATCCTGATTATGTTAGTAATCCAGAGGAAAAAGTACCTGATCTGACGAAGGGATGTTTAGAACCTGATAGTGAAGACGATGGGGCAGCATCAAGTTCTCGGCTTAAAGGTAACGACGGGAAAGTGAGAGTTGCTTCTACAATAGATGAACATAGCAAACAAAACGCTATCGCATATCTGTTATTGCGTGTTCAAAAACTTCAAAGTATCCCTAAAATTAAATACAGTAAACTTGATGCTATTTATAGACGATATCAATTGGCTAGCTTAACAGATAACGATTTTATTTTTTTGTACAAATTAATAGACAGTAACTCTTTTCCAGAATATTCACTTAAAAATTTGCAGGCTTTTTATGCTTGTGAATTTTGGATCAATCAATTTATTCAAGATAATCAGGAAAAGGATTTAAGCTATGTTGAAAGTCTGCGGAGTTATCTTCATGCTAAACTAGCATTGACTCCGTCTCAAATTACTGGATTGAATAAATGGTTCGATAATACTAATGGACGAAAAATGGTTAGATTAAAACCTAACCCATTTGCTATCGATCCAACAGTGTATTGGAAGAAAAAATAACCTAGGATTTTTTGATTTATTTGAGACTGTATTAGCTCAGACTTGAATTGGCAGGCTTTGTTGTTAGAAACTAACTAAGTTTGACAGTTTGGTCTGAGTAAAATTAGGATGTTGTGCCCACTTCTAATAAAACTGACATGAAAACCTCCAGCCCCCTCTGGTGACTTGTAAAATTAACCGGTACTATTGTCTGCCCACATCCAGTTTACTTTTTCTCTGATCCCACCTGAAAGACAAAATCTTGACTGGAGCATCATCATTGGTATGCAACCATTAAATCGGAAATGCACGGTACGGAGTATCTATTATTTCTGGATTAACACTTCTAACACAGCGCGTTTAGCCCATTACTGACGTAAGTTGAAAATTAGTTACGAGTTGGCATCCATTATTGAATACCAACCCGTATATTGTCAGGCTGATTATGCTAATTGCCGTTGTAGGACCTGCAGACTAGTTCCTGCCCCAGCCCATGCAACAGCTGAACCCACCACATATAGGTTTTGCTTAGCCCGTGAGACGGCTACATTAATAATGTTTGGCGGGCTAGCTGCCCACTGGCGAGCCCTTTGCTGACTGGCTTTCGGAGCACCCAGTAGCAGGATAACCGTGTCTGCCTCTCGGCCTTGGAACGTATGAATAGTGCCTACACGATCACGGCTCCATTCATCCAACTTTACACCTAACGTCTTCAGCAGACTTGTCTCACTGTTGAGACGCCGACGCATTTGCTGTTCTACGATCTTGAATGGTGTGATGATAAAGACATCTGGATTTGTAATGCCTGATGCCGCTAATTTTTTAAGCATTTGCACAACCATGTCTCCCTCGTCAGCGCACCATTTCGTCTCGGCATCGCCATTGACGTCGAACCAGCGTGATTGTCCTAATGTTGATCCAATAGAATCCGGTTTTTTAGGTCTGACGGCATGGACCATTTGCCCTGAATAGGCAATAGCGTTAGAGATATCGAACATTGGATTCTGGCAGCGCCTGTGAACAAGGAGAGGTAATCCAACCTCTCGATCACCAGCGTCCGTGATGAATGTGGATTTGAAGCGTGATGCTTGATCCGCGAGTGTCTGCGTAGATGCTGTGGGGGCAGACCATTCTAACGGGTCAATATTGAAAAACTGGCAGATTGCAGCGTTCAGCTTCTCAGGAAGAGAAACTACTGGCGGGATCTGCAACGGATCGCCTACTACAATAGAACGCTTTGCCCGCATGATAGCGCCAATTGCCGCCTGAGGAACGGCTTGACCCGCTTCATCGACTAGAAGCCAGCCAATACTTTCAGGAGGCAGATCTCCGAACATCGTCCGGACGGAGGCGAAGGTTGTGGATACTGTAGGTACTACCATAAAAAGGCTAGACCAGAGGTCAGGGAGAAGTCTACGGTGAGCTGGAGACTGAAATGCGCCAGCTACCATGTTCGACATCAATAACCCAAGATTGTGTTGTAAGTGGTTAGCCGAAGCATCGATGAATGCTTTATGCACAGCCAAGGCGGCGGCGAAGAGATCCTCACGCAGGCGATGAATTTCATCGGGAAGCCATGGTGCTGTCAGGTGGATAGCCTCGTGCTCTCGCTCGAAAAACTGCTCATCAACAACTCTGTCACCCATGAGATTTCGAGCCCGAGTCGCTGTTGCCTTCAATTTCTCTACTACCTGCCATTTAATTGAAATTTCATGTTCTAGTTGTTGTAACTGGGACTTAGCGTTGTTCCACTTAGCTCTTGCAAGCTCAAGATCATCATTCACAATCAGCATCTGTGAGGCAGACTGCTGTAAGGTTTCCGAGAGATTTTGCAAGGCCGACTTCCAAGACTTCCAAGCTGTGGTCCCGAACAAGCGAGAGAAAAAACCAGGGCGACCAGCAAGATGGCTATCGAGCAAAGCCTTGTTCAACTCAACTTGCGACTTTGCCTTTTCCTGTTCCCTATGGGCAGATTCAGCAATCTGGTATGTCTGTTCGAGGGCTTCATTTAGACTAGGACGAAGCTGTTCCAGTTTTTGAAGTTCAATGGTCGCTCCCTTGAGTGCCTGAATATCTCGGCGCATACTTTCGATACTGGCTATTTCAGTATCTATCGTTTCCTTTAGTTTAAGGAATATGGTTCGTGCTTTTTGCCAAGCGGCAGCGGCATCTGCTTTGTTGGTGCTGGGCTGCTCATTGATAACTACGCTAGGCATCACTCGATCAATGATTGCTCCCGTTTGTTCATCCTTGATTTCACGCATGACGTTCATTCCGCGAGCAGCTTTCAGGTAGGTAAGGAAACCGCGGTCCTCGTTCCACCAGAAATTTTGCTGGAAATTACCTCGATTGCTGCTATTACCAAGTGTGGCGGCAATCAATCCCCAGGTCTCGATAGGTTCGGATAGGGTAGCATCCTCTGGTTCGAAGGCGCCTGTGCGTTTGGGGTTTGCAATTAAGTCACTGATGGATCGGAAATAGGCAATTTGTTCATGGCGTCCATTAGCTTCTTTGAGGGGAAGCTCTTTGCTGACGTTTTCGACCGCTTTGTTATTGGAGGATGCTACGACGATTTCATGGCCCTTCAAGGATTCATGTAACCTGTAGAAATGCAGAAAAGCATTAGAGCCAAATGCCTGCTTCTCGCCTGTTGTGGAAAAGGCATCCTGTGGTTTGTTGAAGGCGACCATAGCTGTGGCTCGATCAAGAATGCAACCAACAACGATATCTCGGAGAAGAGTTGTCTTTCCTGTGCCCGGTGGCCCATTTATGCCAATGATACCTGGAGCATCAACCAGCTCAACACGCGCCGCATTCACAGCGGCCTGTTGAAGTAACACTAATGGGTGACCACCTTGTGAAGGCCAACGAGCCTGCGGTATGAGCGACGGTGCGACGAACGGCTCGACTGCGGAAACGGGGGACAACACATCGATTTTCTGGCTAGGTCTGCCTATTCCCATGTAACGTTGCAAACCAATTCCTGCATTATCCGCTTCGAGCAATTTTACTGCTTCGTCAAGATCTTCAAGGTAGAAAGAATTCAGCAACGAAGGCTCAGGTGGTGTTTTGTTCTTGAAATAATGAAATACTTTGATTACAAATGAAGGTGGTTCAACCAAATGCTCGGGTACATCGAATTGTGACACAAGCCATCTATGAGCATTAATAATAGTATCCAGATCGATCGGTAAGGGTTCTCCATCCTCGTTATGGCGACTAACTATCTGCTCTAAACACTCGATAATGTGCCGTTCTACTTTCGGCCAGGCTCCTAAGCTACCAAGCTTCAGATCGAGTGCTGGTTTGAGCGCCCAAGCAAAACTGGAAACGGCGACTCCGTTATTTTCAAGAACAAAGCCTTCCTTGTCGACCAAGATTGAGCCTATGGCCGCTTTCTTGCCATCCGGCCTTGATTGCTCCTCATCCTCACCAAAAACCTTGACTAATTCCTCTGTCGCCTTGTCGAGTGCGATAGCGCCGAGAATGATTTCGAAATAAAGTTTATGCTTAGGCTTGCTGCGGGCATTTGGTCCCCATGGAATGTCTCGATCCAATAGGGCAACTCTAGAACGGTCACCAGCTGCCATATCTTCTGGGCGCTTATAGCTTTGAGGTGACAGAGCTTCGAGTGCTGTCCATGCAGTCAATATCGCGGGCGCATCATTTGCCTTACCAGACGGAGTGAAAGACGGGAACGAACCTAGCTCAATTTGCTGGTCTGTGTCTGGAGTAGGTTTATGCTTTAGTTGTACCGTCATTTCGGGTGTATTGTGGGCAACAACTTCGGATGATTGAGTGAATACTGAATTAGGATTAAGCTCTGATGGAGTGGAACTAGGCATAGAGACTAAACTGCAATCGTTAACGGCAGTTAGGGCTTGTTCGACTTTAGTCGTCAGCATTCGCGCCTTAGCTGTGTTTCGAAAGGCCAGTTCGTTCAATAGTCGTTCAAGTTCACTAGCATTATTGTGCGACCGTTCGAATATTGCTTCCAACTCAAAAATTGATTTTTGCAAATACTCTCTTGTCGTCATTTATTTCTTCCGTTCTAAATTTCATCAATTGAGAGATATTATACTGATTAGATTGATTTCTAAAACAGTTAACTTCCTCTTCTGGTCCTAAATGACCTATACCCGAAGACACGATGTCCGCTTAGAGCTGTGAGTTCAATTAATCGATGCAACGCTATCCTTAAATAAGGAGGGCATTGTTATGAAGCCAAGAAAACGTATTTACTATACACCTGAACAAAAAGCGATTATTTGGGACAGATATAAGCAAGGTGATTCTTTACATGAGATCGCAAGAATGTTTGATAGATACCATTCTTCTATTATGCCCATTATTTATCAAACGGGTGGCTTCCGTCCTCCCGCCCGTAAACGCCACAGATTATCGCTTTCGCTTGATGAAAGAGAAGAAATATCGAGAAGATTAGCAGAGAAGTGCAGTATCAGGGAGATAGCTAAAAAAATATCAAAAGCCCCTTCAACTGTTAGTCGTGAGATCCGTAGACATGGTGGATTAACCAACTACTGTGCAGCGAAAGCGGATAAAAAAGCATGGGATAATGCCTTGAGACCCAAAGCTTGTCAACGAGAGGCCAAGAAAAACGCTAGGTTATGAATCACCAGCAGAACGATTTAACCAGTGTGTTGCATCCACCGATTGAACTCACAGCGAAAAGCAGACGTTCGTAATTGAATCGACCTGAATCTTGCTAACAATGCCGTGTGTCAATCAACTGGGAATAGTCACGTCAGACCTCTAAAATCACATATAGCGGGGGCAGGTCAGAATAACACACTAACTTTCACACTTGAGTGATATAATTGCTGTGGGACAAAAGATAAAGGACGACATGAAGTGAATTTCCTATCTATTCAGCAAATACATGATCAATGCCTAACAACAACACAAGAAGTTATTGAAAGACTTGGATGGACTAATATCTCAGTAGGCGTTTTGAGCGATGAAGAGAGACGCCTGATTGAAGACGTAAATTTACAAAGCCAGTTGAACTGGCGATGGGCGATGCAGGCCTATAGCGGTAACGCTGAAGACGGAATACTGGATATAACGTTAAAGCTGATTGATCGTGAAGAGCCAGAACAGCTTCAGGCGGTTATCATTTGTAAATTCGACTGTCGCCGTGAGCAATTCTCAATTTGCATGTTAGAAAACTTCATTTTAGATGAAGATACTGACCTAACAGGCAACGTGTTGATCATCGCACTTATTTACGCGACTACCTTCTGCCAGCTCGAGGAGCTTGAAGACGTTTATATTCAAGATCCTTCTGAAAATGCACTACCGCGTTATAGGAGTTACGGATTTGCCCAGGTATGGCATGACCACAGAAAAATGTCTGCAAATGTGTGTGACATCCTCAATACCATAAAATTGAAAGTGGATGGCATTGACTCAGATGAAGAATGACAATCTCAAGCAGCAGTCGATGGGCTGTTTGTTTAATAAAAGCATTTGTTGTAATATTACCCATAAGATCTGTAGCTAAAGAGGTTAAAGATGATCAAACAACATAGAAAAATCACTTCTAGTAAAGCTATGGCTAGTGTAAGACGCTCTCTCGACTTCTGGGCTTCCATCGACGGCAACAAACTTGCCAAAGTTGGTCAGAAGGAAAAAGACATGGATATGGTCGGGCCGAAGAAAGGAGTAAAGCCAGTAAGCCTCGGATAATATTCATCATCTCTATGACTAGTCCTTATATAGGTTGACAACTTTTCAGGTATAAAATGCTCGATGAATCTCATTGGGCATTTTATAGTTTAATGATAAATGGGGTCGCCTTTCATTATAAATATGTATTGATTCTTCAACTAACCTCCGAGCCTGTTCTAAATTTCTCGGCTTTATTAACAAATATTCCATTTTTGATATCCCATTGACTCGCTCTGTTAATGCATTTTGATAACAGTCATAGCCATCCATCATAGTACATTGAATATTATGTTTTTTATGGATTTCCTGATACCCCGTCGAACAATATTGTAAGCCTCGATCTGAATGATGGATCAAGGGAGTGGTCGAACTTCGTTTTTTTAATGCTTGTACAAATGATTTCTTGACGGCTTTTGTTTTCATATTGTCATCAAGATGATAATCCACTATTTTTCGCGAATAAGCATCGGTGATCAGACTTAAATAAGTATCTCCTTCGTGTGTAAATAAATACGTAATATCAGCAACCCACAGTTGTTCCGGTTGTGAAGGGATAAACCCTGATTTAATTAAATTTGGATGTCGATGAAATCGATGATGACTCAGTGTTGTTCGATGATATGACCGCTTATTAGGCACTAATAAGCGGTGTTCTCTCAACAAAGAAAATAATCGGTTACGACCAATAATTAATTGTTTTTGTTTCAAAAGAAAGTGTAATTTTCGCACCCCAAGCCTAGGGTGAGGTGAACAGTTCGCTCAGATTTCACCGCACAAACAATAATTGCATCTAATTTTTTCCGTTTATCAGACGTATCTTGACGTTTGTAATAGGCTTGCCGAGTGATTTTCATAAAACGACAAGCTTTGGTTACGGTGAGTTTTTCAACCGTTTTTTCCTTAATAACTCGGCTTTGCGCTTTTTTGAGAGACGAACGCCAAAATCCCTATCCATCACTTTGACAACCGCCTCAAAAAAATCAGCTTTGAGCTACATCTCCTCAAGCTCTTTTTCAAGGGCTTTAATGCGTTGTTCAGGTGTTTGTTGCTCCGAGGTTTGGTTCATAGCAGCACCTTTATAAAGAGTATTGGGCGTACCTTCCGACCAATCTAATCTACCATGCTTACGTAACCAAACCAAAACAGTTGAACGACCCTGTATGCCATATCGATATTGAGCTTGTTTATAGGTGAGCTCGCCTTTTTCTACTTGGTCAACAACCGCCAATTTAAAAGCAAGAGAATAATCACGTTGAGTTCGTTTAACTGTTGGTTTCATTACACTCTCTAATTTTAGATTGGAAAAGTGTCAAATTTATTTAGGACGGGTCAGATTTAACCACGAATCCCCTTGTAGCTTTGTATTTTGCATGTGAGAAAAAAGAATGCGATGATAGAAGTGGGTGCAAAAATTGTGGGAAATGTAGGGCATGTAAAAAAGAACCTGATGGAGAATTTTTCATTCTCAAAATAAGAAAAGATAAAATCAAGTATTACGATTCTAATACGATTAGCTGCATTTCGAATGTTTCAAAGTTGTCAATTGATCAACAATCTAAGTTACAAACCAATGTTGTTAGGTATAAAATGAATTTGTTTATTGAATTTTTAAAAGATAGCTACCTAAATTCAGATAATATTTATTCTTCGGATAAGCAATTATCCCTATTGAATATTAACGAAAAATATAATACTCAGATGAAACAACATAGTGAGAATTTTAATGAGGAGTCATATCAACTCCTTCATTATATAAAACATGAAAAGCCTGACTTTCTAAGTACTATGAATCCTATTCATTTCGATTGTCCGATGATTTCAAAGACAAGAAAAAATAATAAAAGAATGATATCTCAATCTGGATTATTTATTGCTTTTGGTTTAAATAGCACCATTCATAAACAATATAATGGTAACTTTGAAGTATTTTCACTGAAAATAACTAATAAAAAGAAAATACTAGGTGAGCTTGATTTGTTAAATATAAATAAAAGCACCATATTCTCTGAGATGGAAAAATCTGCAGAGTATATCAAAGAAAAGTATAAAAATTGATATTTTTATTGTGAAGTCTATTTTAGGACAGACAAAATGGGGACAAGTATATTGAATGGAAAGGACACTTAAAGTTTTTTGTAAAACTGATCATAAGGATTATTTATAACAAAAATCATTATATTGGATGGCTATAATGGTCCTTTATTAATAAAGGTTTAACGGAATTACATATATCTAAAATCTGTGGGGATAGTTAATGAGCGTAGAAATTCCAGAATCAATAGTCTCTATGTTACGAGATTGTCAAAACGACAGTATTAATACTATATCTAATTATTTAGATGAACCATCAGAAGGCTCATGCCTGATTAGTTTACCTACTGGTTCAGGTAAAAGCGGTGTGATATGTTGTGTGGCTCATTATAGTAAAATTGATAAAATCCTGGTTGTAAGCCATAGACGTGCTGTATGTAATCAATTATACAGGCAACTAAAAGGAAGTTTTTTTGAGAAAATATTGCAAGATAAATATGACCCCTCATTGGTAAAAAAGAATGTTATCAATGGTATCTCGCTAGATGTTCTTAGTGGTGTCTATTGTACCACATTTCAAAAGCTTACAAATTTACCAGAAGCGGATATAGATAAAATAAAAAACTCTTTCCAATTAATACTTATAGATGAAGGCCATGCTGAACCATCACCACAATGGGGTTTTGTTATAAGAAAATTTGTATCAAAAAAAGTAATCATAACAGCAACTCCTTATAGAAATGATTTATTTAATTTTGATATAGATGTAAAGCATTCATTTATATATACATATAAGAAGGCTATAAATGATAAGGTTATAGTTAAACCAATATTTGAGGAGATTACTCCTGAACAATTGATACGTAAGATATTGGATTTTAGGGGAAAATATCCAGATGCTGTTTGTATTGTGAAATGCCGAAATTTCGATGATATTTGTGAGTATTATTTTCTTCTTAAGGATACATTTAAAACACTTGCGATTCACGACCGTTTCAAAGATGAGCCTCTAGATGATAACTTACACTATGTCCCAGCTAAAATTGACGAACTTGAATATGAAGTTTATATCCATCAACGTAAGCTTGACGAGGGAATAGATCTCCCGCAGGCGAAGATACTGATTCTTACCTATTCTGTTGGAAGTGGTAAGGAGTTAGTTCAAACAATTGGTCGTGTTGTGAGAGTTTTTCGTGATTATAATCCAATCATATTTGAGTTAGAAAAAAGTAAAAATTTTAGACTTTGGAGTAACTATATTGAGTTCGATGATTATATATCGGATAAATCTTCTTCTGAAAAATTCTTGAACACACTAAATACTGCCTCTTTGCTAAAAAGCTATTTGGATGCTTTTCCTGAGCATAGTTATTTTGAATCTTCATATAAAAAGAAATTTAATTTCGCGGAGTTTGAACCTGCAAAATCCTTAGTTATTCCTTTAGCATCAGTATGCTTTATAAATAAACTTCCTAATTTTGATTTGGCTGATTTTATGGATAAAATTTATTGGGAGTTTACTAGAGAAGGGGCTTTGTCAAAATATGATAAAAAAACTGGAGTGATAACTTCTGTTTGTTTTAATAATTCTAAGTTTTTAATGGATAGATTGTTTTTTGAACCCTCCTTAGAAGTTGTAATAGTAAAAGACCTTGGAACTTTAGTTGCTATATTTGATAGTAGTCGTCGTCGATTTAATAATAGAACTGACCTGAATCTAGGTAGAGCAGTGAATTCCGATATTCTTTATAAGGTTTTTTCTCAAACAGAAAAATCTAGAACAACACAAGCAACTTCTCGTGCATTATTCGGAAGTTCATTAAAAGCCGAAGGGATTACCTATATTAGCGAAAACCTAGAAAGTACAAATCATCCACAATCAAATTCAAGTTATGCTGTGACGACGGCGAAAGGTTCTAATTTGAATATAGATGACAAAATTGCATCCTCATATTATTTAGGAATAGGTTCTGGTAGGATAAGTGATCAAAAAAATCGAAATTTTGACTACGATAGTTTTTGTGCATGGATTGATGAGATCAAGTATATATTCGATAGTGATAATAAACTGAAAAGTAACTTTTTAAGTTCTTTCTCTCAAGCTATTAACGAGGCTCCAGATGAAGAACCTATATCATGTGTAATTGATTTTAATGATATATCGGGTGTTCTTGAGTTTGAGTATTCTAATTGTAGGATTGTGATTCCAAATACATTTTTATTTAAGTCATATAACAAGGGGGTTTCTTTTTTTAAATTTGAGGATACCAACATTAGGATAATTAAAAAAATATCCCCACAATTTAGATTGTCTGATTACAAACAGTATATTTCATCGATTTTTAAGAACAAAATAGTTTTTTATTTTAAGAATGGTGAGTTTAAAGTTAATAGTAATGAGGTTAATATATATATAAATGGTTCTATCGTATCATCTGAAAATATTTTTAATGCTAAAACAGTTAAATTGTTATTTAACAAAGGTGTAACTTTCTTGAATGGAATGTTTTATAAGTTTCAACTACCTTCTGAAGGTGGAGAAATAAGTCAAGCAGTACGTGATAAGATTTATCCACTAAAATGCCTTTCAAACCCTAATTTAAGTGAAAAGGATCTTCCTAATTTAACATCAACCGCATTCGGAAGGAACTCAATATTTAGTCTGATTGATAATCTATCAAATGTGAAAAATTATAATCCGACAATCTCTGAACTTGGAGATTTTTATGAACATATTCCGGATGTTGATATGATTTTATGTACAGACATGGATACTGAGCCTGCAGATTTTGTAATTTCTTCGAAAAGTAAATTGGTATATGTTCATGTGAAATGTGGGAAAACTATAAATCCAGAATCATCTGCAGGTGCTATCACAGAAGTTGGGAGTCAAGCATTAAAGAATATACATTTCTTGATCTCTCAAAATTCATCTCTTGAATATGCAAACCTTTCAAGATTAAAAAAATGTTGGCCAAGTGATAATGGAAATGACAATGGTATAAAACTTAATAGCCGAATTCGGTTATATAATAAAAAATTTGATATTAACCATTCATTAGATGATGTTCTTGACTTAATTAAAGACCGTCGCTCAATGATATCTGTTCGAAAAGAAATATGGATTGTTATTGGCAATGCTTTTTCTAAAAAACATTTTGAAAACCAATTTTCAGGAATTGGAAAAATATCCGCTGAATCATTACAAGCATATCAGCTTATAGATACATGGCTTTTACAAGCATCAAGTTATGATATTGATGTTAAATTTTTTGTTTCGGATTAAATCAAAATCTAAAAAGCAGAACCTAAAAATAGAATACTTAAAGAGTCAGACCTGATTGTGCTCTATGTACAATTGGGCTGGCTGCGATGACGATAGTATATCATGCTTGGCGTGTCAGTGAATATGTTACCATAATGGTTCTCGCATTGCTAATGCGAGAACTTGAAAACGAGCTTAAAAATTCAGACAATGTAGTAGATGGAATTTTTCGTTTTATTTGACATATAATTTGGACTTTTACGATAGTGTTTTATATTTTCTTATCATTACTTCTACTTCTACTTCTACTTCTACTTCTACTTCTACTTCTACTTCTACTTCTACTTCTACTTCTGACTTAACGCTGACTATTAGACTTTTTTATATATCCCATTAGAAAGGTGTTATCTTAAATTTAAATTAACGTATATCACCATTATTATTAGATGATTATTAAGATACCTAAAAAGCAGACCAATGAAATAATAATGTATAGCAGATGAATTACCTTCGATACATTATTATTTGAAAGAAACTAAAAGAGTATTTTTTTATCTTTTTCCCATGCAGCAGGGTGCATAGTTATACCGCATCCCCAGCACACATAGCCTTCAGTATCAACGTTATCCAGCCACCAGAGATCCTCAGCATCGACGATCTCCCGGGTACATTTATCACGAGCAGACTCCATAAACTTTCTCCTTGAAGCTAATGCTTACATTGGCTCATAGCCTGCATTCAAACCGCTCTCCACGTTTTTTTACGTTCAACCAAGTCAATCATTTTTTCGTACGTAAATACGGCAGCCTTAAAGTTGAAGAGAAAAAACTAGTTACTATACAGTGTGTTACCACCTGAACGACGGTAAACCTAACCCCCCAGCCCGTAACTCACCTTAAGCGGTAATTGGCTGAAGGAATTCGGGTTTAATGGTGAATTTTTCTTCGCAAACACTTAAGTATTCTTTAGCCACTAAGAACTGAGCCAGTTTATCCTAAGTTAAATGCATTATTAACATTTATATAAATTGACAGGAATCGCAATTAGGCAAAATCACATTTTTTGGTAAAAAGAGTTTAATATTTAACTTAGGTTAAAAATTAAGTGATGACAAAATAAAATATATAAAATAATTATTTATTTGATATTAAATATTAATCTAGTAACTGGTTAAGTTCGAAATAGAGAAAAAGTATAAAGTTGAAGGTTATTTGAACAATAACTTTTAGTATACTGTTTAACTGCACAGGTAATAATTGATTCTACTTGTCATCTCTCTTTGATTTTTAAGTTGAGTCTAATAGTTATAGGTACTGACGTTTAATCATTGGTACGAAGCCAAAATAATATTTTTAGAGAAATAGAAGGAAAGTCTTATATGTCAAGATGTACAGCTCCAGTACGTGGGCATAAATCAGCAGCAGCGGCCGCAGCCTGCCCAGCATGCCGAAATCGTGGTGGTTATCGCCGCAGCTATAACTACGATACTTACAGTCCTTATTCTTCATCAGGAAACTATGGAGGTAGTACCAGAGGAACTAGCAGCAGCTCGAGACCAAGTTGGTCAAAATCAGGTTCATCTGTGTCTTACACGCCATCTCAAGTGCAATCACTTACTCCAATTAGACAAACGGTCGAAAAGCGAGCTGTAGAGCAACCCGATCTCCGTGATGTTTTTCTATGCCATGCGTGGGATGATAGGCAGGGGATTGCCAAAGAGCTTCATGATTTACTGGAGGCTGCGGGTGTTAAAGTTTGGTTTAGCGAGAAAGATCTTGCCCTTGGTGTCCCGATGATGCGAGCTATTGATAAAGGTTTAGCAAACTCGCGGATTGGGTTAGTACTGGTTACACCTGCATTACTAAACCGCCTGCCTAGAGAAGGTGTTGCTGATAAGGAGCTTTCGGCGCTTTTGGCGGGTAACCAACTTGTTCCGATTGTTCATAATACAACCTATGAAGCTCTTCGTAATGTCAGTCCTTTACTTGCCTCTCGAAGTGGCTTGGATACAGGAGAAGATACATTAACGGATGTTGCAACAAAGATAGCAGAACTGGTTACCCTTTAAATAAGAACTACTGTTGTTAATGCAGTTGTTACCACTAAAACGCAGGTGATTAAAAAACACCTGCTTCGTTATTTAGCTTAAAGAGTGCTATAACCTATACTCAGTGAGCTCGTATTATAGTGCTTCGAGTAGTCTTTCGCTAAGTAGTTCATCCTTTCTACTAATGCAATATTGTTCACTCGCGTTGTTGTCAATTTCCGTCAGTTCTTGCCATCCAAGCGAACAACTGCAACAGCAACGCCAAGAAGTATCACAACGGGTTACGCAGGACGGCACATGGCATCGTCAAACTGACCAGAAAATTATTGAAGAGTCGATGCATCGTGAGGTGAAAACTGATACGGAAAATCGCACAGTTATCGCAAGAGAAACCACCGTACAAGCCACCGATAAAACTACCTTGATAGGCACAAGCACGTTAATGGCAGGTGTCATTATGCAGATTGCAGAGGGTGACTTTAGCCAAGCAACGCAAGCCAATAGGATTATTGCAGTGGGGCAAAATATGACGGTTGATGTTGGTCAGAAACTGGAGGAAAAAATAGGAGGGATTCGTTCCAGTATCGCAGGCGCCATGCAAAAAATCACGGCACCGGTTGTTTATTTAGGTAATGAATAATTGAATGTGATGCAATGCATGTTAGATACCTTAGATGTGGTGAATGAGTTAGCTGCACTCACTGCAAGCCATACTCATAACAACACGGGCAGTCCGTTAAATGCCTCAGCCATTAGCAACACAGGCACCAAATCAGCAGGACTTAAACAGAAGTATTCACCTGTTATCGGCTGATAAAACCGTTACCATCCTTGCCCGCGCTTGCGGGCTTTTTTATACCCTCAATATAACCACTTTTACGCCACGCTAAGGCGTTCAATACTCACAAAATAAAATCATTCACCACGTAAAACGCACTACTCCGCACCCGCCTGCACAATTTGGATCAAAAAAATATTTCAGTTTGAATTTTTTACAAAACATATCGCGAGGGCGCGCGCGGATTGGGTTCTTTGCGTAAGCGTCAAACTGAAATGATTGTAAAAGATTTCAGGTGATTTCAGTTATTGGATTACAGAATGGATTGCGTTAAAAATACAATGCAATGAAATATATAGAAAATTTGTATTTAACGTGGATTTTATTGATTCTCAAAATTAGCCACATAATTTCAAAAAGACAGTAAACATGTGGCTTGAGAGGAAAAAGCAAACTGAAATATTACTTATCGTCTAAAGGTAGCCCATCCTTTTCATCCCAAAAACTAAGAATCCTTTGTTCAGTAAGTTCTAACTGAATTTTTTCTATAACCTTTTTAAAATCAGTATCATCCGAATCTTCAGCTATTTTTTTTAAAATATCAAAGAGGGTCGATCTAGCTCTACTAGTAAATGCCCTTTTCATTAACCCTTTATTTATTGAATCAAAGCATTGCCTATACATGAACTCATTTTTTTCAATATCTGCTAATAACTCATGATATTCATGAGTAACATCTTCCCATTGCTCGCCCCTATCTATTGCTTCATCGAAATGAGCTGGAGCTATTTTACTAGATGATTTCCCTGAAAATAATGGTATTTCTGCACGATTATATATCTTAGCTACTAATTCTGAACAAAAAGCAGTTTCAGACGAGTTATGCATCATGATTTTTTTGTTATATGACTGCCTAACATAATAAAGAGCTGACTTTTGAATATTACCCCTTTGTTCATCAGTGAGATATTTAAGCCTAATGACCTGCCATCCCTCACAAACTTTTTTAATCTCATCAGGTAAAAAAGATAAGTGGATACCATTGTCACCAGTTGCATGAATAAGGATCCCCTCCCCTATGAATAACCCAACATGGCTAGAGCGGCTTTGTAAATAAATAGTTTTTTGAGCTGCTATAAGACCTGATGAAAGCTTACTGTTACCATTAACAAGAAGTACATCACCTACCATAATCATAGAAAACCCTAATAAAATTAAAAAATATAATGATTCAATGCAATATATAACAAAATAATGCATTTATCTTTGGTATTTAATTTTCTTATTTTTAACGAAGTAGAAAGAGTTTCATTTTATACTTACAAAAACTGTCGCCATTTTGTCGCCATTGGCCTATAAAAACAAAAAAAAGCCACTTGCTAAGAAGTGGCTTAATGTGCTGATTTAACAGCTAAAATTTGGTGGTCCCTACTGGACTTGAACCAGTGACCAAGCGATTATGAGTCAGTTGACATAACTTCTTGCATAAAAACTTCGTGGGATAAGGACTCATTCATAATCATAAAGTCAGTAAAGTTAGCAAGGTGAGTAAAAAACTCATGATTAGATTTTTCGTCTACCATACAACAAAACCAAAATCTTCTCTCTGCATCAATACTATCTTTTATTATTGCCCTTGCAATATCATTTTTGTTTAAATCAGATATTGAAGATAAAGATCTTAATATGCTAAGTAATAAATCAGTTTCAGTATTGATTCTACCAATATAATTTATGCTTATAGATTTACAATGTTCTAATACTAGTTCATGAGATTTTATTTTATTTTCTATGATCCAATCAGCTGTTCCATGGTTCCAATCGGAAATCATAGTATCAAAATAGCAGTCTACGCTATTACCAAAAGTGGTATTTTCTTTATCTAAAGTTTGATTAAAACGTTGGCATAGGCTTTCTATTTGGCTTATGTGGTTATCATCTCTCTGGTTGACTAAGGCATCAAAAGTAGATTTAGTCATTTTTTGTGTATTCTTAAGGGTCGCAATCAATATCATCAGAGATGTAAAAGATAGAGCAGATGTTAATAGTACATTTATAATAGAGAAAAGTTCTGACCAGTTATCGAACTTTGTACTATCAAAATTACTTGCTTCTAAGATGCCAGTAACAATAAAAAAAACATTAGGATAAAAATTAATACAGTTACTAGCGAAAATAATATTATAAATTTCATAGCAACTACTCATGAATCTAGATTAAGCAGTGGACGTAAAGTGGTCATTAGACAAAGGAAAGGGGCTACGTTTTCACGTAACCCCTTGTTTTATTTGGTGGAGCTGGCGGGAGTTGAACCCGCGTCCGAAATTTCTACATCCGCGGCACTACATGCTTAGTCTAGTCTTTAAATTCACTTACTTGCTGCGGACAGACACGCCACAAATAAGCTAGCTTGATTAAATTTAACGCTTCAACCCCAAGCTAGGCATCCACGCGATCTCTTTTGGGTTTGACTCCTCTTTATCCCCGTCTTAAGAGCGGAAGCTAGGGAGAGAAGGCTCTAGGCAGGTTATTAAGCTGCTAGTGCTTTATATTGATTGTCGTTTGCGACTATCTTTTTGCGGCTTTTTACGAGGCCAACCGCCCCTCGGCATGCACCTTGGGTTTCGCAAATCCCGTCGAATCCAGAATCAGCCCCAAGTTGTTGAAAGTGAGTATATCAGAAAAATACCTGCTATTGCTAGTAGTTAACGCAATTTAGCGGTTAGCATTTTTCATGATCCGTGCTTTGTCTAATTTCCACTCACGATCTTTTATGGTGTCACGCTTATCGTGATCTTTTTTACCTTTAGCTACGCCAATTTTGATTTTACACCATGCATTTTTCCAATATAAGGAAAGGGCAACCACGGTGTAACCATCACGGTTTATTTGGCCATAGAGATTAGCTAATTCACGTTGTTTTAATAACAGCTTACGCGTACGTGTCGGATCACAAACAACATGAGTAGAGGCAACGTTTAACGGTGTAATGGTGGCACCAAACAGGTACGCCTCACCATCACGCATGATTACATAGCTATCACTGATATTGGCTTTACCCGCACGCAGTGATTTAACTTCCCAGCCCTGTAACGACAGTCCCGCCTCGATTTCATCTTCAATGAAATATTCATGGCGAGCACGTTTATTGAGTGCAATAGTGGCAGAGCCGGGTTTGTGTGATTTTTTCTTTGTCATAATTTCCACATTATACTGTATGAGCAATAGAAAGAAATCATTTAAGCGTCTGTTTTCTTTTCAATTGCGTAAAACTTAAGCTATATTCCATTAGATTTTTATTTAATCACTGTTCAATGATATGATCGCACACAGTGTTGTCGTACAGGAATAACTATGCCTCAGATTAGTCGATCTGCTCTAGTTCCTTTTAGTGCAGAGCAAATGTTTAAACTAGTGAATGATGTTCTTACTTATCCTGATTTTCTACCAGGATGCGTTGGAAGTAAACTGATCAAAAGCACTCCAGAAGAAATGATTGCATCTGTTCAGGTTTCTAAAGCAGGGATCAGTAAAACATTTACTACCCATAATTTTTTAAAAACCAATGAACGTGTTGATATGCGTCTTGTGGATGGCCCTTTTCGTAAACTAACCGGAGGCTGGGTATTTACCGCATTAGATGATAATGCATGTAAGGTTGAGTTTCAGCTAGACTTTGAGTTCACCAATAAATTAATTGAGTTAGCTTTTGGCCGTATTTTTAAAGACTTAACAAATAATATGGTGCAGGCGTTTACTCAAAGAGCGAAAGAGATTTATCGTGACTAAAATATGGGTTGAGGTAGCCTACGCGTTACCAGATAAACAATATGTTATCCCTGTGGAGTTAACACTGGGGGATACTGTTGAACAAGCAATTATTGCCTCAAATATTTTAACGATTTGTAATGATATCGATTTAACTAAAAATAAAGTGGGTATCTATAGTCGGCCAGCAAAATTGAGTGATAATGTGCGTGATGGCGATCGCGTTGAAATCTATCGACCGTTAATCGCTGATCCTAAAGAGATGCGCCGTAAACGCGCTGAAAAAGCACGCCAGAAAACTGAATAGTTAACATTTTCACTACGTCATAATCAAATCATTGTATCTCATTGATTGCGCCGATATGTTGGTCATAAAACACACCCCATTGTTGAATTACAAATGGGGTGCAATTTCGTTTTTGCCAATCGTATAGTGAGATTAGTCTTTACTGGTTTGATTAGAAAAACTCGGCATATCACCTTGTTTGTCAATCTTAGTCAGTATGCCATTATTATCAAATGTCAGTGTCAGAGTTTCTTGACGCACTTTTTGATGGCCTGGCTGTTCACGGAAAACATAATACCAAGTTTGAGTTCCGAAAGGATCTTTCAGCATAGGTGTTCCGAGGGCAAATTGAACTTGCTGCTGTGTCATTCCTTGTTGAACTTTGGCGACTTCGGCTGGTGTTAAATAATTACCCTGATTGATATCTGGGTGATAAACCAGTCTTTCGAACATCGAGCAACCTGAAGTCATTACGACTAAAGATAAGGCGGCAACTTTTAACAGTTTAAAACGCATGGCTATTACATTCCTTTTAGGGTCATAGTGACGATGATAATCGACAATGCAGCAATTGAAAACCTTTCACACTCTGCCTAAGACCCTAAATATCGATAAAAGTTTGTTAATCGTTAGGCTGCCAGCAGATCTTTTGCGTTAGCAAGGGTGTTTTTAGTCACTTCACTTCCTGCTAATAAGCGGGCTAACTCCTGTAAACGCTCTTTTTTAGTTAACAGCTTCATGGTGGTTTCTGTCTCTTCACCATTAGTCTCTTTATTAACAAAATAGTGTTGATGACCACAGCCTGCTACTTGCGGTAGGTGAGTAACACACATAACTTGTGTCGATTCGCCTAATTCACGCAATAATTTACCGACAATAGCTGCTGTTGGTCCACTAATACCAACATCCACTTCATCAAAAATCAGCGCGGGTGTATCCATTTTTTTTGCGGTGATCACTTGGATAGCAAGTGCGATACGTGATAGCTCACCGCCAGACGCAACTTTAGAGAGTGCTTGATGAGGTTGCCCCGGGTTGGTGGTGACATTGAACTCAACTTTTGTCGCACCATCAATTTGTAAGACATTTTCATCAAACAATGTATCTACAGTAAGATAGCCATGAGGCATTGATAATTGATGCATGCTATTGGTAATCAACAGGCTTAATTCGTGTGCATACTGTTGACGAATTTGATGAAGTTGTTTTGCCACGTCCAATGCAGCTGCATGATCAATTTTAACTTGTTCCATTAATGCATCACAGTCATCATTTTGGCGTAATAGTGCCTCTTTTTCTTCAATTAATTGTTGATGCAATTCATATAGCTCTTCAGGGGTGACACGATGTTTACGAGATAGACTAATATATTTGGAAATACGTTTTTCTAATTCGAATAAACGGTTAGGATCCATTTCTAAACGATCACTGTAGTGGCGTAGTTCATCACTCACTTCGCTAATTTGAATACTTGCTTCTTCCAGCATATCTAACAGTGAATTAAATTGGCTCTCCATTGTGGAAAGTTCGCTGATCTCATGTTTGGCCACATTCAGCATACTTAAAATATTTTGTTCTTCGTTATCACTTAAGATCTGCAAACTATTTTGGCTCAAGGTCAGAAATTGACCACAATTAGATAACCTTTTATACTCTTGATCTAATTCAGGGTATTCCCCCGCAACAGGTTGGAACTCGTTAAGCTCTTTTAAGTGATAATCAATCAGTTGTTGCCTTGCTTCTCTTTCTAAAGATTGTTGTTGAAAAGTCGCTAAGGTTTGGCAACTCTGATGCCAGGTTTGATAAGCCGCTTTCATCTTTTTTAATAAAGCAGGTTCATTAGCATAGATATCAAGTAAATGTTTTTGGTAGCGAGGCTCTAATAGTTGTTGATGAGCATGTTGCCCATGAATTTGGATCAGCAATGAGCCAAGCTCTCTTAGTTGAGACAAAGGGACAGAAGTACCATTAATAAAACCACGAGAGCGGCCATCTGCTGCAATGGTTCTTCTTAATAGGCATTCGTTATGATCGTCAAGATGATGTTCTTCTAACCAACGCTGGGCTGAAGGGGTATCAGAGAGTGAAAATCGTGCGCATAAATCCGCTCTAGTGGCACCAGGGCGAACCATATTAGCATCACCACGGTTTCCTAAACACAAGCCTAATGCGTCAATCGCAATAGATTTACCTGCGCCCGTTTCACCGGTAATTGTGGTCATGCCACCAGAAAAGTCGATTTCAAGTTCACGGACTATGGCAAAATGACTAATAGTTAATTGAGTCAGCATAGTGCCTCTCCTGTATAAAAACATATCTGTAATTACATACAGTATAAACTGGTTTTTTATACAGTAAAGTAGCGAGGCACAAAAATCAGAACATTTTTTTTGACCAACCTAATTTTGAGCTGAGTGTATTAAAATAGTTGTAGTCAGTTGGGTGGACTAAATTAAGTTTTTGTCGACTCCGCTTAATAATTACCTCATCCCCTTCTTTGATAGGTAATACAAGCTGACTATCACAACTGACTTCGTAATCAATATTGGTTTGTGAGAATTTTAAGCGAATTTGACTGTCGCTACTAATGACTAAAGGGCGTGAAGAGAGCGTATGGGGAAACATCGGAACCAGCGCAATCGCATCAAGATTAGGTGTAAGAATAGGGCCACCTGCAGAGAGTGAATACGCCGTCGATCCGGTTGGTGTGGTAATAATTAGACCATCAGAACGTTGTGAAAATGCAAAACGATCATCAATATAGACTTCAAACTCAATCATATGCGCCACTTTGCCGGGGTGAAGCACGACTTCATTAATGGCGGTGCCAATCCGTGTTCTTTGTCCTTCAGCACAGACACGAGCTTCAAGTAAGAAGCGTTTTTCTTCACGATAATGGCCTGCTAATACATTAGTTAATTGTTGTAATGCGTTATCAGGATCAAGATCGGTCAGAAAACCTAAGTTACCGCGGTTTACACCAATCACTTTGATATTATAGCGCGATAAAACACGGGCGGCGCCTAGCATATTGCCATCACCCCCAACAACAATAACCAGATCAGCGAGTTTGCCGACTTGTGTTAAATCGCCCGTTTGTGCATCGGTGAGTTTTAATTCTTCAGCAACTTGGGTATCGATAATGACGTCATATCCTTTATCAAGGAGCCAATAATAGAGCATTTCATGTGTCGAAAGTGCTTCAGGATGGCGGGGATGACCGACGATGCCAATGCATTTAAATTGTTTTTCTTCCGTTACGGTATTATCTGGCATTTTTTTTACCCTCGTTTAGCGCCTATTCCTTGAAACCCGTTTATTGATCCCCATAATAAACTAAATATGAAGATGAATACTAAAACTACGCGGAGATATTCATGAGTAGTAAAGAACAAAACGTACATGAAGAGCAAGTCTCAAAAGAAAAAGAAGGAATGGAATCGGTAATGAATGAATCTCAAGAGCAAGTGAAAAGCGAAGACGCTCAGGCGGAGTTTGATGCACAAGCTGAGTTAGTTCAAGCGCTTGCACGCGTTGATGAGTTGGAAAAACAGTTGCAGCAATCACAAAAAACGGAACGTGAAGCGATGATCCGTGCTCAAGCCGAAATTGAGAATATTCGCCGTCGTACTCAACAGGATGTTGAAAAAGCACATAAATTTGCGCTTGAGAAATTTTCTAATGAGCTACTACCTGTATTGGATAATTTAGAGCGTGCTTTATCTGCCGCTGATCATGAAAATGAACAAATGAAACCGATGATTGAAGGTTTAGAGTTAACCCTGAAATCATTCTTAGATGCGGTGCGTAAGTTTGGTATTGAAGTCGTTGAAGAAAAAAATGTCGCCTTCAACCCCGAAGTACACCAAGCTATGACATTAATTGATAGTCCTGAGCATGAAGCAAACCATGTCGTTGATGTGATGCAAAAAGGCTATACCTTAAATGGTCGTCTATTACGTCCAGCAATGGTAGTAGTATCGAAATAAGAGCCATAATTCTTATATCAATGCGCCAAGTCAGGGCGTAGGATAAGTAAACCGCACTTTTGTGCGGTTTTGTGTTTTTATCACTAGTTTATTCAATAGGATCAAGTTGCCAATTAATGGGCGTGCGTCCTTGTTGCGCTAATAGATTATTGGTTTGTTTAAAATGACCACATCCTAAAAAACCACGATGTGCAGAGAGTGGTGAAGGGTGAGGGGCTTTTAAGATAAAGTGTTTATTAGTATCAATAAAACGACCTTTTTTCTGAGCATGAGCGCCCCAAAGTAGGAAAATAACTCCTTCACGACGTTGATTAATTTGTTCGATAACCGCGTCAGTAAAAACTTCCCAACCATAGTTAGCATGAGAGTGAGCTTGGCCTTTCTCTACCGTAAGAACAGTATTAAGTAGTAATACCCCTTGTTGAGCCCAACTCTCAAGATAACCATGATTAGGTCGTTTGAAGTCAGGGTATTCTTGTTCAAGCTCTTTATACATATTAACTAATGAAGGGGGAGCCGGAACACCGGGACGTACAGAAAAGGAAAGCCCATGGGCTTGATTGGGGCCGTGGTAAGGATCTTGACCTAAAATCACAACATTAACATTTTCAAAGGGAGTGAAGCGAAAAGCGTTAAATACATCTTCTTGTGGAGGATAAATTATTTTGCCTGCTTGTCTTTGTTGTGCGACTTGAGACAAAATTTGCTGAAAATAGGGTTTTTCTTTTTCAGCACCTATTACATCATGCCAAGTTAATGGTGTAGTCATAACATAAAATCCTTGTTGATATCTTATGGGGCTAAGCTTACCGATTTCACCCATGGAAAGAAAATGTTCCGTCTCGAAAAAATCGAATTAATTGTTATTTAAAAAATTTTTTGAAAATTTACAAAAAAAATTGCAATTGCATGGGTTGTAATTATTGATTTAAAACAAGACTTTGCACCATTACCCGTTATGTCCTTATCAATTTTATTGATATTTATCAAAGAATGACGCCATTTATACTGGTATATAAGTAAACAGAAACATTGGTTAGACCAAATACCCAAATTCTGATATGCCATTAGAATTTGATTTTGTGCCCACATTGGAGGTCGAAATGATTACTGGTATCCAAATTACTAAAGCTGATAACGACGATTTATTACATTCTTTTTGGTTGTTAGATGATGAAAACGGCGAAGCACGTTGTATTTGTGCAAAAAAAGGCTTTGAAGAAGGCCAAGTTGTTAGCCGTGATGCATTAGGCAACATCGAATACCGTGAAGTACCGGTAGAATCTAAACCGGTAGTACGTGTAGAAGGTGGTCAACACCTAAACGTTAACGTATTAAGCCGTGAAACATTAGAAGATGCCGTTAACAATCCTGAGAAATATCCTCAATTGACTATTCGTGTATCCGGCTATGCAGTGCGTTTTAACTCACTGACACCAGAACAACAACGTGATGTAATTACTCGTACTTTCACTGAAAGCCTGTAATTTTCACTAAAAATCATTAAGTAATGATAGAACCTGGTATGTTTATATCAGGTTTTTTTGTTTATCAATAAAGAAGATAATATAAAAAAC
>NZ_GG668576.1:932505-1074071 GCF_000160755.1 Proteus mirabilis ATCC 29906 | reverse complement strand
GTTATTTAATAACGACGGTTTTTATTATGGTTCAAAGTAACGTAAAGAAGACAGATTATTGTTGCTCTGTTTTTATATGATTAGTTTTTTCCGCAGTGATGGTGGTTTTATCAGTAGCGGTTTTACGGCGTTTACCAATATTTTTACGATCGCGTGCGCGTACTTTCTCTTTTACGTTTTTTTTCTCTTCTACTTTTTTCGCTTTGCGTTTTGCTAATACTTTTTTAGAAGGCTTAAATGATGCTTTTTGACTAGGGGCTTTAGTCACTGGACGTAATTGGGCTACAACACGATATTTAATCGGCTCTTGGATATAACGGCTAATTTTACCAAGTAGCGGATAATCGTGTGCTTCAACTAATGAAATGGCAGTCCCTTTACGACCCGCTCGACCTGTACGGCCAATACGGTGTAAATAAACATCAGCGGTGCGCGGTAAGTCAAAGTTAAAGACGTGGGTGATATCTTCTAAATCAAGACCTCGAGACGCCACATCTGTCGCAATCAGCACATGCATTTTGCCAGACTCTACACGTTTAATCGCTTCGTTACGTTGTGTTTGAGCCATTTCGCCTTCAAGGTAGCTGGCTTTGATACCTTGTTTTTCTAATGCTGCGGCTAATTCTCTGACTCGCTCTCTTTTACGTACAAAAACAATCGATTTTTTAACTTCTTCTTGTTTGAGTAAATGTGCAAGTAAGGCAGTTTTATGGTCAAGATTATCTGCATGATAGTAAAATTGTTGAATTTTTTTACGCTCACGACGAGAAGGGTCAGCGTTCAGTTCAACCGGTTCATTAAGAATTCGCTGTGCAAAATCAATCACAGCATTGCCTTCTAATGTGGCTGAAAAGAGTAATGTTTGTTTACGCCAACGAGTTTCCCCAGCAATAGTTTCAATATCGTTAGCAAAACCCATATCTAACATACGATCAGCTTCATCGAGGATCAGCATTTCAACAGCACGACAGTCAAAGTTCTCTTCTTTGATGTACTGCAATAAGCGACCTGTTGTAGCAACAACAATATCTTGGTTCTCACTAAAAACTTCTGCGTGATTCATATAAGCAACACCGCCGGTGATAGTGGCGATGTCTAGATGGGTATGAGCACATAATTCTTTTGCTTGATCAGCGACTTGCATAGCAAGTTCACGGGTTGGGGTTAAGATCAGAACACGAGGCGGCCCTGATTTTTTTCGTGGATAATCAAGTAAATGTTGAATAGCAGGAAGTAAGAATGCCGCTGTTTTCCCTGTACCCGTTGGTGCAGAGCCTAATATATCACGTCCTTCCATTGCGGCAGGGATAGCTTCTGCTTGGATAGCAGTAGGACGTTGATATCCTTTTTCTTCTAATGCGGTCAATAAACTTTCATCAAGTTCAAGACTGGAAAATGTCGTGGCTGTCATTGTATACCTCTATTTAGGGCGCGGATTTTGACATTATCCTCTGTTAAAAGCCAGAGGATTTACCGCTATCACATTATATATCATCGATTGTTCCAGCTATGTGTTGTTTTTTAGGCTTAAAGTCAATAAGCAAGCATCGAATATAAAGCGTTTAATGTTAAGATAGAGGTAGCAAAAAAGTTATCTTACCATATATCGCTTTTTCTATTGTATGGATTGCATTCATTCTAAGAATAGAAAGAGTTATACAAATCATTAGAGCGATTCAATGAAGCAAAAGAAAGTAAAGAAAGCAGGTTTACGCAAAGGCGGGTTTACATTTAAACAATTTTTTGTCGCTCATGATAAGTGTGAAATGAAAGTGGGTACTGATGGCGTTTTATTAGGTGCTTGGGCGCCTATCACTAAAGCAAAAACGGTGCTCGATATTGGTACAGGAAGTGGATTAATTGCCTTGATGTTAGCGCAACGTGCCCCGCAGGTTGAGCGTATTGATGGTATTGAACTTGATGAAGATGCCGCATTACAGGCGCGTGAAAATGCGCAACAATCACAGTGGAGTTCGTTAATCCATATTTATCATCATGATATTTATCAATATGCGCAACAAGCGCCAACTCGCTATGATCTTATTGTGAGTAATCCACCCTATTTTGAGCCGGCGGTTGCATGCCGTAACCAAGAGCGCGAGCAAGCCCGTTATACGAAAACATTGACCCATGAAGGTTTGCTTGATAATGCACAACAACTTATTACAGATGAAGGCCTATTTTGTGTGGTGTTACCCTATTTAATCGGTGAACAGTTTATTGAAATCTCACAAAGAAAAGGGTGGAATGTCGTGCAGCGAGTCAATATTAAAGATAGTGCAGATAAGCCTTACCATCGCATATTGCTAGCCTTTCAAAGACAGTATCAAGGCGAAACTAAACCATGTAATATTGAAGAGCTGATTATCCGCAATAATGACGGTCATTACACAACCCAGTTCCAATCTTGGGTCACAGATTTTTATTTATATTATTAAAGACTAATGTTGCCGTTAATATTACATTGTTTAAGATTGTATATATTGTTGTAAATAAAGGTATATATTTAAATTATCACATTGTGTTATCGCTTTTTTCTTGGCAAATTGCAGATTGGTTGGTGATTACAACGACAGTTTTTTGTGATTCATCTCTTATTATTATAATTGAATTGAACTTCATTCTATTTTAATGCTCTAACGTAAGTAGCTCATAAAAACGAGAAGGAATAACGAGAGTAATATGACGGAGTCATTGAAAAATAGTTTGAGGCTTGACTTCGGGAGAGTCCATCTCTAATGAGCGAGCAGTTAACGGACCAAATGTTGGTCGAGAAGGTACAACTGGGTGACCAGAAAGCGTTTAACTTGCTAGTTATCCGCTATCAGCACAAGGTAGCAAGTCTGATTTCCCGTTATGTACCTCAGGGTGATGTGCCAGATGTTGCACAAGAAGCCTTTATAAAAGCCTATCGAGCTATTGGATCATTCCGTGGTGATAGCGCATTTTATACATGGCTTTATCGCATCGCTGTGAATACAGCTAAAAATTATCTGGTAGCACAAGGGCGGCGTCCGCCTTCAAATGACTTAGATGCGAGTGATGTTGAAAATTTTGAAACATCAAACGCATTAAAAGAAATTTCGAACCCTGAGAATTTAATGTTGTCTGAAGAGTTACGGAGAGTAGTTTTTCAAACCATAGAGTCGTTACCCGAAGATTTAAGGGTTGCTATTACACTTCGGGAACTTGACGGCTTAAGCTATGAAGAGATAGCCGTTATTATGGATTGCCCTGTAGGTACAGTTCGTTCACGTATTTTTAGGGCGCGAGAAGCTATTGATAATAAGGTTCAACCATTAATACAAGAGTTATAAGATGGCTGAACCCTCATTCACTGAAGGGTACTTTTACATGCAAAAAGAGAAACTTTCTGCATTTATGGATGGCGAAGTTCTTGATAAAGAATTAATGGGATCGATTGCCCGTGATGAATCTATGAAAGAAACATGGCAACGTTACCACTTAGTTCGTGATGCAATGCGTGGTGATGTAGGAGAGGTTATCCACTTTGATATCGCAAGTCGCGTAGCACTCGCTTTAGAAAATGAGCCAGTCCGCATAAGTCCTGAACAACAGCAAGAGCAGCAACCTGCGCCTTCTCAATGGCGTCAGCACTCTTTCTTACAAAAATTACGTCCTTGGGCTAGCCAGTTAACACAAATTGGTGTTGCTGCCTGTGTGTCATTAGCTGTCATTGTGGGTGTTCAGCAATATAATGGCAACAATAGCGCTGAGGATTTCCAAGTTGATACGCCGGTGTTTAATACTCAACCTATTATGGGGAATGGGGCACCAGTCAGCTTAAATTTACAAAGTGATAATTTAGGCCAAAACCAACAAACACGTCTACAAGAGCGTAATCAACGCCTTGGACTTATGTTGCAACAGTATGAGTTAGATCGCCGTATCTACAATGCACCACAAGATGAAGTGCCTGTAGCATCGCAAAACACAACTCAGCAACAGGCTCAGTAATCATTGTGGTATCAATTTATAATTACGTGTAGGAACAATAGAGTCGTAATGAAAAAATCATGGTTATCCGCTTTACTTTTAGCGGGTTACCTATCAATACCAACACAAGCCTTGGCACAACCTCAAATAGGAAATGCCGAGGCTTTGTTGCAAAAGATGGGTAATACAACGCAAACCGCTACTTACGAATTATCTTTTATTAATATCAATTCTCAAGGTATTGTTCCTATTCGTTATCGTCATGCACTTGTCGATGGTAAACCTGTGGCACAATTGATGCAGATGGATAGCACTCGTCGAGAAATCGTGCAACGAGGGAATGAAATCAGTTATTTTGAACCAGGTTTAGATGCGTTTAGTTTGCGTAATGAACATATCGTTGATTATCTCCCTGCAATCATTTATCAAAATTTTGCTGAACTCGCTGAGTATTACAATTTTATTGATGCGGGAAGAACGCATATCGGCGACATTCCAAGTCGTGTTGTTCGTGTGCTATCAAAAAATAATGACCGTTATGAATATGTCTTATTTATTGATGAAGAGAGATATTTGCCATTAAGGGTCGATCTGCTTGATAAAAATAATGACGTTATTGAACAATTTCGGGTGATCACCGCTAATCAAAATAAAGAAATCATCAGTGAGTTAGATTCACTCAATAAAGTGAATATGCCCCCGCTATTGTTGATCCCCAAAGCCACTCAAGCACTGAATTACAATTGGCGTGTGACAACGTTACCTGAAGGATTTAAAGAGGTAAAACGTAGCAATCATCAAATTGCTGAAAATGAATTTAGCCAATCTATTTTATATAGTGACGGCTTATTCGATTTCTCTATTTATGTTAACAAAAGTGGTCAGCAATTAAATTCCCCCGAACGTGATAAAGCATTGAGATATGGTCGTAATACAATTTATACCTATGATAAAGATGGCAATGAAATTACCTTTATTGGACAATTGCCATTTATAACAGCACAGAAAATCGTCAACAGTGTGGTGTTTACCAAAAAGTAAAAGGTATAAGTTATGGTTAAAGAGTGGGCAACAGTCGTACATTGGCAACAAGGGAGGGCTTTACTACGTTATGGCTCATCGTCCGGTTGCGGGAGTTGCCAAGCTCGAGCAGCTTGTGGCTCTTATTTATTGAATAAAATAGGCCCTGAAACTGTTCATCAGTTAGAACTTCCTGTTGAACAACCTTTAGTGGTGGGGCAAAAAGTGGAAGTTGGTATACCAGAAAATAGTTTACTTCGCTCCGCTATGTTGGTTTACCTTACTCCTTTGTTGGGATTATTTATCGTTGCAGGGATAGCCAGTCTGTGGCTTTCTAGTGAGTTGGCTATTTTTTGTAGTGGTTTAGTGGGGGGAGTGTTAGGCTTTTTATTAGCTAAAAATATTGCCCGCTGGTGGAGTAAAGATGAAGGATTTGAACCTATTATTTTACAAATAGGACTTCCACCTAATGAATTGCAAGTACAATATCAAGAATAATGATAAAGAATGAATATGATAAAAAATGGGGCATAGGCTCCATTTTTTTGTTATTAAACTTATTTTATGGTTCTGATCTTTTTTATTGATAGATAAAAATCAAATTTCTATCTAGTGAAAGTGCAGTTACGATGCATAAATAAAGGTAAGCTTTATCATAAATGTTTGTGTTTGATGAACGTTTCTTTGAGTATAATGTCTCTAGTGTGTAGAATGCGTCATCAATCATAACTCCTGCAATATAGAGTTTTCGCTTTGTGTCCATGAACGACGCTAAAGCCAGATTTATAGAGCAAAGCAATAGAGAAAAATAATTTCAGAATGAAAAACATACGTAACTTTTCCATTATCGCACATATTGACCACGGTAAATCGACGCTATCAGATCGAATTATTCAAATTTGTGGTGGCTTAACAGATCGTGAAATGGCTGCGCAGGTTCTTGATTCTATGGATCTTGAGCGTGAGCGTGGTATCACCATCAAAGCACAAAGCGTAACACTCAATTATACCGCTGATGACGGTGAAGTTTATCAGCTTAACTTTATCGATACGCCAGGACACGTTGACTTCTCTTATGAGGTTTCTCGCTCTCTTGCAGCTTGTGAAGGTGCTTTACTGGTTGTCGATGCAGGGCAAGGGGTTGAAGCCCAAACATTAGCAAACTGTTATACGGCGATAGATATGGATCTTACTGTCGTTCCGGTATTGAATAAGATTGACTTACCTGCCGCAGAGCCTGAGCGTGTCGCTGAAGAGATTGAAGATATTGTCGGTATTGATGCGACCGATGCAGTGCGTTGTTCTGCTAAAACCGGCGTGGGTGTAAAAGAAGTGATTGAACGTCTGGTGAAAGAAATACCTGCGCCAGAAGGCGATCCTGACGCGCCTCTACAAGCACTTATTATTGACTCTTGGTTTGATAATTACCTTGGTGTTGTCTCACTTATCCGGATCAAAAACGGTAAAGTCAACAAAGGCGATAAAATCAAAGTGATGAGTACAGGGCAAGTTTATAATATCGACCGTATTGGTATTTTTACGCCTAAACAAGTTGATACAACATCGCTAAGTTGTGGTGAAGTAGGCTGGGTAGTTTGCGGTATTAAAGATATTCTTGGTGCACCTGTTGGGGATACATTAACAGCCGCACAGAAGCCTGCAGACAAACCATTACCGGGCTTTAAAAAAGTCAAACCACAGGTTTATGCGGGGTTATTCCCGGTCAGTTCTGACGATTATGAATCATTCCGTGATGCATTAGGAAAATTAAGCTTAAATGATGCGTCACTCTTTTATGAGCCGGAAAGTTCATCCGCATTAGGATTTGGTTTCCGTTGTGGTTTCTTAGGTCTTCTCCATATGGAGATTATCCAAGAGCGCTTAGAGCGTGAATATGATCTTGACCTGATCACCACAGCACCAACAGTAGTTTATGAAGTGGAAATGACTAATGGTGATATCATCATGGTTGATAGCCCATCAAAACTACCAGCACTGAACAATATTGAAGAGATCAGAGAGCCTATTGCGGAATGTCATATGTTACTACCGCAAGAATACTTAGGTAATGTGATTACTTTATGTGTCGAAAAACGCGGCGTTCAAACTAATATGGTCTATCATGGTAATCAGGTTTCATTAACTTATGAAATTCCGATGGCTGAGGTGGTATTAGATTTCTTTGACCGTTTAAAATCAACCTCTCGCGGTTATGCTTCGTTAGATTATAACTTCCTGCGTTTCCAAGGCTCCAACATGGTACGTGTTGATGTCTTAATTAATGGTGAGAGAGTCGATGCACTTGCATTAATCACCCATAATGATAACGCACCGTATCGTGGACGTGAGTTGGTGGAAAAAATGAAAGAATTCATTCCACGTCAACAGTTTGATATTGCGATCCAAGCTGCAATTGGCAATCATATTATTGCTCGTTCAACTGTTAAACAGTTACGTAAAAACGTATTAGCTAAATGTTATGGTGGTGACGTTAGCCGTAAGAAAAAACTGTTGCAGAAACAGAAAGAAGGTAAAAAACGTATGAAGCAAATTGGTAATGTCGAGTTACCACAAGAAGCGTTTTTAGCCATACTGCATGTTGGTAAAGATAAATAATTTAAGGAGAAAATATGGCTAGCACGTTTGCCTTGATCCTAACGTTGGCAACGCTAATTACGGGTATTTTTTGGTGTATAGATCGTTTTAAATTAAAGCCAGCCCGTAAAGCGAAGTTAAAACGTTTACAAGAGTTAACGCAGGGAAGTGAGGATCAGCAAGAGTTAGCAAAATCGATTAATAAACCAAGCTGGGCAGAGACATTAGGCTCTCTGTTTCCTGTATTGGCGATTGTATTGATTTTGCGTTCCTTTGTGTATGAGCCGTTTCAGATCCCATCTCGTTCGATGATGCCGACTTTATTAGTCGGTGATTTCATCTTGGTTGAAAAATTTGCTTATGGATTAAAAGATCCTATTACACAAACAACCTTGATTAGTACGGGTAAACCTAAACGTGGTGATATTGCGGTATTTAAATACCCACGTGATCCATCAACTGACTTTATTAAACGGGTGATTGGTTTACCGGGGGATAAAATAGTGTATGACATGACGTCGAAGAAATTACACATTTACCCAAATTGTAATAAAGCAATATGTGATGATGAAATAGCGGTAACCTATGGTACAGCGTATCCTAGTGAATGGACATTACTGTTACAAAGTGTACCTGGTGGTCAACGTATTAGCGGTATGAAATCGATTCCGATTGAAGAGCCAATTTCTACAGCTACGCAATTTCGCCAAGAAGAGAGAATTGAAACGATTGGTGATGTCTCTCATCGTATTATGACTATTCCGGGAGATGTTACTATACCTGAATTTATTCAACCGGGATTACCTCAAGGTACGTGGATTGTCCCTGAAGGTCAGTATTTTATGATGGGTGATAACCGTGATGGTAGTTCAGATAGTCGTTTCTGGGGCTTTGTGCCTGAGCAAAACTTAGTCGGTAAAGCGACAACGATTTGGATGAGCTTCGAGAAACAAGAAAATGAATGGCCTACAGGTGTTCGTTTCAGCCGTATTGGTGGCATTAAGTAATTTTTAACAAAATAGCTACAGCATTCCTTTCTATCTCAGTGTAGAATATGCCACTTCTTTAAACATGATTGGCTCCTGTATAAACAGGAGCCAGTGCAAACGCAACAGTTCTGTTATTCAACCCGATAATATCTCGTTGTTTTTAAACAGGTTTGTTGCGTGTGCTTCAAATTAAGTAATGGAAACTGATCGCACATGAATACTCTATTAGTTAACCAGTTACAAAAAAAACTGGGTTATACTTTTAAACAAAACGAATTACTTTTACAGGCACTTACTCACCGTAGTGCAAGTAGTAAACATAATGAACGCTTAGAATTTTTAGGTGATTCAATTCTAAGTTATGTCATTGCTAATGCGCTTTACCATCGTTTCCCTCGTGTCGATGAAGGGGATATGAGCCGGATGCGTGCAACCTTAGTGCGAGGTAATACCCTCGCTGAACTAGCACGTGAATTTGAACTCGGTGAATGTTTACGGTTAGGGCCGGGAGAATTAAAAAGCGGTGGTTTTCGTCGCGAATCTATTTTGGCCGACACAGTAGAAGCGTTAATTGGTGCTATTTTTCTTGATAGTGATATTCAAAATATCGAAAATATCATCTTAAAATGGTATGAGAATCGCTTGGCTGAAATCAGTCCGGGTGATAAGCAAAAAGATCCTAAAACTCGCTTGCAAGAATATTTGCAAGGACGTCATTTACCACTACCTTCTTATGTTGTTGTACAAGTACGTGGTGAAGCTCATGACCAAGAGTTTACGATCCATTGTCAGATAAGCGGTATCGACCAACCTGTTAAAGGGATGGGTACAAGCCGTCGTAAAGCCGAACAAGCCGCTGCTGAACAGGCATTAATACAATTGGAGCTTGAATGAGCGAAGAACAAACCTATTGCGGATTTATTGCGATAGTCGGTCGCCCTAATGTAGGGAAATCAACATTACTGAACCAATTATTGGGGCAGAAAGTTTCTATTACTTCACGTAAGCCACAAACCACCCGTCACCGTATCATGGGTATTGATACTGATGGTGCATATCAGGCTATTTACGTGGATACCCCAGGCTTGCATATTGAAGAAAAGCGAGCCATTAACCGTTTAATGAACCGTGCAGCAAGTAGCTCTATTGGTGATGTTGAACTGGTTATTTTCGTTGTCGAAGGAACCAATTGGACGCCTGATGACGAAATGGTATTAAACAAATTAAAATCACTACGTTGTCCTGTGCTATTAGCGATTAATAAAGTTGATAACGTTACAGATAAAACCAAGTTACTGCCACATATTGGTTTTTTAAGTCAACAAATGGATTTTCTAGATGTAGTGCCGATTAGTGCTGAAAAAGGCATGAATGTCGATACTATTGCTAAAATAGTGCGTAACTGTTTACCTGAAGCCATTCATCATTTCCCAGAAGATTATATTACTGATCGCTCTCAACGTTTTATGGCGTCAGAAATTATTCGTGAAAAATTGATGCGCTTTTTAGGTGAAGAATTACCTTATTCTGTGACGGTTGAAATTGAACAATTTGTTACTAACGATCGCGGTGGATATGATATTCACGGTTTGATTCTGGTTGAACGTGAAGGCCAGAAGAAAATGGTGATTGGTAATAAAGGCGCTAAAATCAAAAAAATCGGTACGGAAGCCCGCATGGATATGGAAGATTTATTTGAAAACAAGGTTCATCTTGAACTTTGGGTGAAAGTAAAAGCGGGTTGGGCGGATGATGAACGTGCTTTACGTAGCCTTGGCTATGTGGACGATTTAAAATAGTAGGTTACTGAAGTGGAAGGCTGGCAACGTGCATTTGTTATCCATGCTCGGCCTTACAGTGAAACGAGTTTATTGCTCGATTTTTTCACTGAGAATGAAGGGCGAGTGCGCATATTGTCAAAAGGTGCGCGCGGTCGTCGCTCTCCTTTAAAAGGGGCACTTCAACCTTTTACTCCCTTGCTCATTCGTTGGAGTGGGCGAGGTGAGATAAAAACCCTCCGTGATGCTGAGCCTATCTCTTTAGCATTACCATTAACAGGCACAGTACTTTACAGTGGTCTGTATCTCAATGAATTACTTTCTCGTGTTTTGGAAAATGGCACATCATATAGCGCGCTTTTTTTCGAATACTTATCTTGTTTGCAAATCCTTGCTGCCAGTGAAACCACGCCAGAAGCTGCTCTAAGGCGCTTTGAATTAGCGTTATTAACGCAATTGGGTTATGGCCTAGACTTTTTGCATTGTGCAGGAAGTGGTGAACCTGTTTCTGATACCATGACTTATCGATACCGAGAAGAAAAAGGCTTTATTGCCAGTTTGGTGGTTGATCACTATAGTTTTACTGGATTGGAATTAAAATCGCTGGCAAAACGAGAATTTCCTACGGCTGGCACATTGAAAGCAGCAAAAAGGTTTACACGAATGGCCTTGAAACCTTATTTAGGTGGAAAACCATTAAAAAGTAGAGAGCTGTTTCGGCAATTTGCTATTAAAAAGTGTGCGAAAAAAAGCGTATTGATAGAGGATAAATAATATTGTCTTTTTCTTCTCTATGGAATGTGTAAACTAAGGTAATACAACGTTATTTTTCAGGAGAAGAGCATGTCTGATATTCTACTTGGCGTTAATATTGACCATATTGCAACCCTACGTAATGCCCGTGGTACAACTTATCCCGATCCGGTTCAAGCGGCATTTATTGCGGAACAAGCGGGTGCTGATGGGATCACTATTCATTTACGTGAAGACAGACGTCATATTACCGATCGTGATTTAATGCTGATCAGCCAAACGGTTCAAACAAGATTAAATTTAGAAATGGCGGTAACAGAAGAGATGATTGAGATTGCTTGCCAAACTCAACCTGATTTTTGTTGTTTAGTGCCTGAAAAACGCCAAGAAGTGACCACAGAAGGTGGTTTAGACGTGGTGGGTAATGAAGAGAAAGTGGCTGATGCGATTAAACGTTTATCATTAGCGGGGATTAAAGTCTCTTTATTTATTGATCCTGACCATGAGCAAATTAATGCAGCAGATCGTGTCGGCGCTCCTTTTATTGAAATTCATACCGGTGCTTATGCTGACGCTGAAGATGAACAGGCTCAAGAGAAGGAGTTTGTTCGCATTCGTGATGCGGTAACCTATGCAGCGTCTAAAGGTTTAAAAGTCAATGCAGGTCATGGTTTGCATTATCATAATGTACAACGTATTGCTGCATTACCTGAACTTTATGAACTCAATATTGGTCATGCGATTATTGGTCGAGCGGTATTTAGTGGGCTTGCACCAGCCGTTGAAGAAATGAAACGCCTAATGAGAGAAGCGCGTCGCTAATGGCTATTGTTGGTATAGGTATGGATATCGTTGAGATATCACGTATTGAAGAGATAATAGGGCGTTCAGGAGAACGCCTCGCGCGACGTATTCTTACTGATAATGAATGGATTATATATCAATCACATAAACAACCTGTTCGTTTTTTAGCTAAACGATTTGCGGTAAAAGAAGCCGCAGCCAAAGCATTAGGTACAGGCATTCGCTTAGGATTGGCATTTAACCATTTTGAAGTCGCTAATGATGAATTAGGTAAACCAACATTGCACTTTTTAGCTGTGGCAAAAGAGATGGCGCAAAAAGCGGGAATAAATGCTATTCACGTGACACTGGCTGATGAGCAACGTTACGCCTGTGCAACCGTTATTTTAGAAAAATAACGCTTAAATTTATTCCCGATTGCGTTTGCTTAGATTTTGTCAGCGTGGTGGATCAGTACAAACTTTTCCCATAATTCATCTTGCGATTCAGTATGAGCAGGATCGATGATAATTGTATTCGTGATAGGGCATACCGACTGACAAGTCGGTTTATCATAATGTCCTACACATTCAGTGCAAAGATCAGGATTGATTTCATAAATATCATTCCCCATTGAAATGGCATCGTTAGGACATTCGGGTTCACACATATCGCAGTTGATGCATTTCTTCGTAATTAGTAAAGCCATATCAGTCACTTAATATATAAATTATTAAATTACAGTAACTTATATCTTGCACTTATATGTTACTTTTAGTTTATTGGTTGTATTTTTACTGCAAATTGACAGTGTTACTACAAATAATAGAGCACTGCCACACAAAATAAATACACAATTATATACAAAAGAGTGTGAGATTATCATATACGTGAAAGATTCTAAATATATTGATGTTGCAGAGGGGAATATCTTTTACAACATTTCACACGCTAATATCTTTAGTTATCAATCTAAAACAGGCTACAATACCGCGCTGTATAATAATGAAGAGATGTTCTTGTGAATAAAATTAAAGATGATATTTATTGGATGCATAAAGCGATTGAGCAGGCACATAAAGCACAACAACTCGGTGAAATTCCTGTAGGAGCCGTGTTAGTCGCTGATAATAAAATCATTGCTAAAGGTTGGAATCACTCCATTATTGATAATGATCCTACTGCACATGCGGAAATTATGGCATTGCGTAAAGGTGGGAAACATCTACAGAATTATCGCCTACTTGACGCCACATTATATATCACGTTAGAGCCTTGCGTTATGTGCGCTGGAGCAATTGTACATAGTCGTGTAAAAAGAGTGGTCTATGGTGCATCTGATCTAAAAACAGGTGCCGCAGGCTCATTTATTGATATTTTGCAACATCCCGGAATGAACCATAAAGTTGAAATAACATCGGGTGTTTTAGGTGAGGAGTGCGCACAACTCTTGAGCCAGTTTTTTAAGATGAGAAGGGCTGAAAAAAAACTACTGAAACAACAGCAACGTTTAATTACTCAAGGTTTAATCATACAAGAGAAAGCCAAATAGCATCTATTTGGCTTAATTGTTATTGGTAATTGAGTGTATAGGTTGCTTGTGCTTGAAATGGTCCTGTGAGTATCGTTTGATTTTGAATAGCTGATGATGTTGCTTCAACATAGGCCATAAAATCAAATTGTACTCGTTTATTATTAAGCTGTTGAGGAGCACTTGGTTTTTTTAATTCAATAATATTATGTGCCTTGTCGGTAAAAGCGATGCCAATACTTTTCGGATCTTCTGAGCCACTCCCAGTAACGGCTATATGATTGGGCATTGTTGAATGCGCTTGACCATCTAATGTGATAGTGACACTTTTATAAATATCTTGGCTACAATTTTCTAAACTGATACTAAAAGCAACGGGGTTGCTTTTTTGTAGTGAATAGAGATCTTTTGCAGATATTTGTTTGAAATCAATAACTTTATTTTCATCTCCCGCAACAATCGTACAGCCATGTGCAACAACAACACCTTTAAATTCCATCTCTCCACCAATAATATCAGTGGCAGCAAAAGTGTTCGGAGAGAGCAATAACAAGCAAGTTATAGCTGACTTTATTATGCTGTTTTTCATTACATAAACTCCGCAATGAGTGTCGCATGAGCTGAAAACTCACCTTCAGTAATTTTACTGCCCGCTTTGGCGATGGGGGCTGCACTTACTTCCCAATTTCCGTTGAAATTATTGAGTTTGCCAACCGAGAAATATTGGTTAGGTGGGATAATCGTACCTGACTTATCTCTTAAGACGATACCTAAGTTACTTCTATCTACAGAGCCTGTTGTACCAAGGTAGTTAGAATCAAAACTCGCAATACCTGAGCTACCTGTCTGAACTTTAAACATTATTTTGCTATTAGGATCGGTAAAGCTTCCCCCTTCGCACTTGATGGGAATGTTGCGAGTAATTTTGTAGTTTTGCCCATTGAGATAATCAGAGGTATTTCCCACATTACCAAAGTCAAAGGTAATTGGTGAACCATTATTAAAAATACATTTATCTTTAGTGGTAATGATCCCCGAGGTGATCACTAATTTAGAAATGGGCTCTGAGCCATAGGTTTTTGGCGCACCGCTGTGACTTACCATGGCATACATTTGTGCAAGAGATTGCCCATTAAGACTGACACCATTAATAATGGGTTTTCTTAAACGGAAGGTGAGTTGACCGCTACTTCCTGAGGAAATATGCGGTTTAGGCGAAGAGGGTACTCTGCAACCTTGTTGGTTATTTCTATTATTAGGTATGTCAGAAAAGGGCACCGTGGGTAAAGGATTAGGCCCCCAAATTTCAAAATTAATTTTGATATCAACATACTCATTTAATTGATAAAAATTATTACCAACAGGGGGTAAATCAGTCGTTGCTTTAAAATAGGTTAATGCACGATCATAGATACGTGAGTTAGGACAATATACTGTCCCATCATAGCGATCAGGCAACGAAAAGTTTACTGTTGCTAATTCTCCTGCTTTGTTATTAGGAAAGGTGGTGTGATCTAATACTGCATAGAAAATATTAGGGCCACCATTGGTTCTCACTTCACCTTGTAAATAAGCAACTGCGTGCAACGGCATTAAAGAAACAATGCCGGCACAAAATAGCATTACTGATTTGGAATGAATGTTTTTTTTATTGAGGATCATTTTATTCCTACCGGCATCAAGTTTATTAATATTTAGGTTGTTGATCTTTAGGGGCTACTTTGCAGCTATCTTGCTGACATACAAATTTGAGCTCTGGGTGTCCACCGTAATCATTTACATACATCATATAAAACTGATTAACGTTACTGGTTTTTACTGGTATATCCAGTGAAGCTTTTGGCGCAACCATTAATCCTGGGAAGGTGGTTAATTTATCGCTATCCTCACCATTTAATTTATTAGAAAGTGAGATAATCGTGATGTAATAAGGGGTTGGATTATTAACAATAAATTTATTACCTTGTTTTTTAAACACCAGTTGATCTTGCCAAACCATTCCCGGTTTTTCAGGTACTATGGCACTAGGGCGATAGAATAATTTAATGCGTGACTGCATCGCCATCTGTAATACGTTGGCTTGTTTTGGTGCGGGTGGAATTTCACGCACATTTAAATAAAACAGTGATTCTCTATCTTGAGGTAATAGCCCAACTTCAGCTGTTTTTGTAATGCGAACTACGCCTTTTTGAGCACCATCAAGGCGTTGTAACGGTGGAAGTGCCACTAAGGGTGAAGAGATCTTCTGCCCATTTTCATTTTCAACCCAAGATTGCGCTAAAAAAGGAATATCAGGGCTGGTATTTTTTAAATTAACACTGGCTGAGTTTTCATTGCCCGTTAATACAATACGAGTTCTATCCAGTGAAACACCCGCTTGCGTTGTATTCACTAGACTCAGTGCCAGCAAAGAGCCACAAAATAGTGTTTTTAGTGTGCTGAATGAGTTCATGTTAATTATCTCTCATTATTAATTTTATTTGTTAACGATCCTGACAAACGAGCGATTGATGTTTTAAGGGATCTGTTATTTCCGCGGGAATGGTAATTGAACATTGTGTTTTACCGTTCCAAATTACATTTAATGATTCATTAAGGTTAACACCCGCAATATAAACAAGGCCTTCTTCCATCACCATACCAATACTTTCCCCTTTTTGATTGGTGACTTCCGCACCAAAAGGAGGGTATTTATTATCAGTTGTCTGTAAGACAGCCATTAAGCGTTCACCTTGACGAACCGGAAATTGGTAATAACCAATGGCACCTTCTGTTAAGGTTGTTGAAGCAATGGCTTTACGCGTTTCAATATCTTGATCCATCTTATCGACGTCAATACGTGCATCAACATTGTTATAACTTGTTAAGTCGGTTAGTACGCCAATGCCGAAGCGGTTCGTAGTCGTGCTTTGACCATTAAAGGGCACCCCTGCAACACCATCAGTATCCACCATTATTCTTGCGGTGCTAGAGGTCATACTGCTACTGTGTAATGCAGCTCCATAACGAGTAGCAGTAAAACCGCCTTTTATCGTTGCGCCCACTGCTAAGTAATTATCTTGTTGATAGCTTGCATTGGCATTGATTTCTGCATACTGAGAACGATGTTGATAATAACCATCGGTATTGGCTTTCTTATCCGAACTTAAGCCTGCTCTTATGCGCCATAAATTATTATAATCACGATTATCAGCATAAGAGGCCATTTGTGTCACTTTGCCATTATTATCTTGCAAGTTATAACCAATATTGCGACCACTTCCTAATGGTAGTGAAATATTAAAAGAGAGCGTATCGTCAGTATTCCCTTTATATTGGGTACGAAATGCTGACAAGTTGGTATTGATTTGCTCAATCCCCATAATGGAAAAATTGCGACTTACTGTGACACCATACTGCTCTTGAGTATTTTTATCCCAATAATTTTGGTGGCGATAAGAGAGATAGAGGGTGGTCGATTTCTCTGCATCATCTGCCCAAAAAGTTTTATTACCGGTAATGGTGTACATTTCTTTTTCATAGCCATTATTATTGATGCCGTTATAACGCTCATCAATATACTGAGAAAAAGAGCGAAATGTTTTTTCTGAGAAACGATAACCTGCAAAAGTAATGGTACTGTGGTACTCATCAAAAGTTTTTGCATAGTTTAGTTTAAAAGACATCCCATTGATTTTTTCATTATCATAGGTTTTGCTATAAGACTGTGTAATATCACCAGAAAGGGTACCAAAACGCCCCATATCATGGCCGATACCTAAAGACCATGCGTTATAATCTTTAGCGGTAAGTAAAGCACCACCATAGAGAGACCATGTATTATTCATCCCCCATGAAAAATCCCCTTGATAGAAAAGAGGGCCTTGCATTTTATGGTTGTTCACGGATGACTGTCCCAGTGAGGTATTAAAACGCACAGATCCTGGGCGAGTCATATAAGGCAAATTAGCGGTTTGCACTTGAAATTCGTTAATCTTACCATTTTGCTCTTCAACTCTAACATCGAGTTGACCCTGTACGGTATTTTGTAGATGGTTAATCACGAAAGGGCCAGCAGGTACGGTTGTCTCATAAATTAAACGTCCATTTTGGGTTACCGTCACTTTTGCATTGGTATTGGCGATGCCATGAATTTCAGGTGCATAGCCTTGGAGAGATGGGGGTAACATTCTCTCATCGCTTTGTAAATTGGCTCCTGTAAAACGGAAACTATCAAAAATTTGAGAGTTTAAATAAGTTTCCCCAACCGTTAGTTTGGCTGCGAGATCTGGTAATGGCTTATAGGCATAAATTTGGTTCCAATCAAAACGATTGTTAGATGAATATTCAGAAGAATAATTGCCTTGATATTCAGCTCGTAAACGCCATTCACCCAAGTTTAATCCCGCTTGACCATAACCAGTTAACGTATTGTTATTATTGCCTTTATTAGGGCGAGTTGACGTTCCTGTTAATGTATAATCAAAAATAAGCCCAGAGACCCCGCTATCCCAAAGCTCCGGAGGAGTCCAATCAGATTCTTCATATTTCATTAATGAGCGTGGTAACGTGATATCAAGTACACCACCATCATTTTTAATCGAGATACCGGGTAATTGGCTAATATCAAAACAATCTGGTGATATTTGTTTGATATATTTTTGGTTTTCTTGGTTGATTGTTAACTTTTTTAAAAGAGTAGGGTCGATACAAGCCACGGAATGATTATCTGCTACTTCAATATAATTAATATTTTGGCGAGGAAAGTCGCGACCATTTAGACGAATATCTAAATAGTACATACCCGGAATGATATAATTTGAGGTAGAAAAACGTGAAAGGTCGACATTATCGCGATCTTCCGCGTCTAGCATATGAATGTTAAATTCCACAGAATCGTCCTGCTCTGCTTGTGAGAAAAACGCCAAGCTTAATAGCAAAGTCGCACAAATGGTCTTCCATATTGTGTGGGGTGAATAAGGAATTAACATGAATAAACGCCTAATTATTATATTAAATAAAAAGTAATTAAATAATAAATATTTATTTAATTACTTTTTATTTTTATTAAATTGAAGTGTTTTATTGAATTTAACGCAGAGGAAATCCTCTGCGTTTTCGCAGTAATTACTTATTTATTAATTTAGATATTTAAATCAATATGATTACTGATAATCAACTTGGAAGTTGATAACGGCTTGGAATTCACCTGGCGTTACTTTAGCGTCAGCTGATTCAGCTTGAACATAAGCAACGAATGGGATTTTAGATACACCGTTAATTAATTGTACTGGTGTAGTTGCAGTATTCCATTTAACTGCTTTACTACCCGCATCCATTAAGCCAATACCTGCGCCAGATGCGTTACCAGAAACAAAAGAGGCTAAATCTTTATTTACAGCGTTAACAACACTTGGTGTATAGCTAACTGTGGCAGTTTTCGCTACAGTTGTATCACAGTCTTGTAATTCAATATCTTTTTTGATATTTCCTGCTTTTTGCAGATTTGCTAATGCAGAAGTTGGAATTTCACTGAAATCAACAATTACAGGGCTTGAAGATGCTGCTAATCCACATGCTGAATTAACAATTTCACCTTTTAATTGAATTTCGCCTTTAGTTGAACTTACTTTTGGTGCAGGCGTTTCATTTTCAGCTGTAGCAACAGAATTAATACCAAATACTAAAGCCGCAGCCAAAGCAATTTTACTCAGTTTCATTATAGATGATCCCTTGAAGGTAGTACGTATTATTATTGACTAAAAATAAAAATAGTATTGATGTCCAAATGTAAAAATTGATGTACATTACATTTTTCATCAAGTCGGATAATGACTGGTTTATATGATATCAGTAAAAATACTATCAGTGATATAAGATTTTGTTAGTTTGTGCAATTTTCATATTTTAATCTATAAATTCCTTTTTAATAGTTTTTTATATAGAAATATTCTCTTTATTACTCCTAATACGGGTAAAAAAGTTTATATGGCAGAGAAATTTAATAGATATGATGATTAACATTATATTAACGTTATAAACTATGCTGTTATTAACATAACTTTAAAAAAATTAATAAAACTAATAATAAAATATAATAAAGTATATTTTTCAGTTATTTATAAGCTTTGTTTGTAACTATAAAGTTAATTTTCATAGATAAATAAGATTTTTGTAAGAAATTAATAACAAAATGAATAGTAAATAGTGAGATAATGATTAAGTATTTATATTAATATTTTCTTATATATAACCTATTCCAATGTACTAAAAATAGCCTTATTGGTTGTTTTTAAGTCAAGTTACTCATTCTGTGAGTGGTTTTAGATTAATTTGTTATTTTTTTTAACATGAGTAATTTAACTATTTTTAATAAAAAAAGTATTAAAATAGTAACATTTTTTATCAAGTTCGCAGTAAAACCCGTCCTTCAAGAGGGGGAGGATACCAAGTTATGGCACGGTATAGAGAGGATTATGCTGCTAAAATTGTGGTTAGATGAATAAAAAACGAGGGTAGTAAGCCCCTAAAAAGAGGCTATATAATTGACAACTAAGATGAAGAGGGGGCGCCTACGGAGCGAGGCGGTAATAAAGCTGTATTGGCTGAATCGTCTTTTTCGTCTTTCGATAGGATCTTATTTTTACTCTCTTTTGCTTGTAGGTATCCCTCTAAACTGAGTTGATAGCGACGAATATTTTCAACATAACGATAAGCTTCATGTCCTCTCGCATAACCATAGGGAAGATCTAAATAGTATTTCTTTTGGCTGAGCAAAGGTAACCGCGCTTTTACATCTAACCAGCTATTAGGATTGGCGCCTTGCTGTTCGGTTAGCTTTCTTGCATCTAACATATGACCATATCCCATGTTATAAGCGGCAAGTGCAAACCAGATTTTTTCATCATCAGGGATAGTATCTGGTAGGCGAGAAAGAAGATGTTTTAAATATTGTGCACCTCCTTTGATACTTTCTTCGGGATCTAACCTATCTGTTATACCCATACTTGACGCAGTTGGACGTGTTAGCATCATTAAGCCTCTTACACCTGTCGGTGACGTGGCATGGGGATCCCAATGTGATTCTTGCCAAGCCATTGCTGCTAATAAACGCCAATCAAAAGTCTCGGCATATTTTTCAAACAGAGGTTGATAATTAGGTAATATTGAGTCAATGGCGGTAATAAAAGAGAGTGTATCAAAGTAGTCAAATGAACCAACATGACCAAAATACTTCTCTTCTAGTCTTGCGAGCACATCGTCTTGGGAAAGTTGATTGAAGTAATCCAACATGGCTGCATACAGACTATTATCATCTTGATTTGGTAAATACCACGTTAATGGACGACTTTCCGTCACCTCAAAAGCGACTGCAACATTAGGGTGAATGCGTTGTTGTACCGCGACGCTGATTGAATCGGCCAGTACATAAGTTATTTTACCTTCAGATAACTCTTCAAGTAGCTGTGAAGTCGTTTTAGTCTCTGACTCTTCCCATTCGAGTTCAGGATATTGCGTTTCTTTTAATGTTTTTAATAAGCTGGCATGAGCTGAACCGGCTGCGACGACAAGGCGCCCATCGAGCTCATCAAAACGACGAGGCCTCAATGTGCCTTTACGATAGATCAGTTGTTGAGAAACTGAGAAATAGGCTGGCCCACTTCGTGTCGTATCTAGCCTTTCTTTATTATAAATTAATCCAGCGGCAATAAAGTCTGCTTTATTATTCTCCAGATCATCAAAGAGTTGGTTGATATTCGTCCGCATATTAACGACAAGTTTCACGCCAAGATAATCAGCAAAGCGTTTCACTAATTCATAATCGAAACCTACGGGGTCCTTTTTATCATTTATCGTTATCAGTGGTGAAGGGATAGTACTCACTCTAAGCTCACCACGAGATAAAATCTTATTTATCTGCGCTTTTTGCCTGTCAGGCCAAGTAATATTCAGTGCAATAATCGCAGCTGAAAATAGCGCTATGATAACGATAACGAAATAGTTAATCCTTATATTGTTCAATAGGTTGGTTCTCGTTAACGTTGTTTTTTATTGTGTGTAAAGTAGTCATTTAAACATGGATAAATTTCCAGTAATCGACCATTTTGCTCAACATTTTGCTAAGACGCAACTTGATTACACCAATTAATGATGAAAACACGCTAAGTTAAATGCTGTTATTTTGTTCACGCAAACGGTTTCGTCTGAGCAGTTATTCTATTATACTAGGCGCGTTTCCCCTGAATGATTGATCAGGCTAGCTGCTAAAAGAGAGAACTCAATATTATGGAAATCCTGCGTGGCTCCCCCGCTTTATCCGCTTTTCGTATTAATAAACTATTAACTTTATGTCAGGAAAACCAACTTCCTGTCCGTGGTATTTATGCGGAGTTTATCCATTTTGTAAAAGTGGATGGACAGCTATCTGAAGATGAACAAGCTAAATTAAGCAAGTTACTGCACTATGGCCCTTCATTAACAGAGCATGAGCTTGTTGGAGAGATGCGTATTGTTGTACCACGACCGGGAACCATTTCGCCATGGTCGACTAAAGCGACAGATATTGCCCATAATTGTGGTTTAGCACAAGTGGTTAGAATTGAACGTGGTATTGCTTATTATATAGATAGCGATACGATGGCCGAAGAACAGTGGCAGTTGTTATACGGTTTTATTTATGATCGTATGATGGAAACAATTTTTACCGATTATCAACAAGTTAATGCGCTATTTGCTGAACAGACACCCACCCCATTAAAAACAATTGATGTTCTTGCTCACGGTAAAGATGCGCTAGTTGCTGCCAATATTGAAATGGGGTTAGCGCTAGCTGATGATGAAGTTGATTATCTAGTAGATGCTTTTAAACGTTTGCAACGTAATCCAACTGATGTAGAACTTTATATGTTCGCTCAAGCAAACTCAGAGCATTGCCGTCATAAAATTTTTAATGCAGATTGGATAATCGACGGTAAAGCGCAAGACAAATCATTATTTAAAATGATTAAAAATACTTTTGAGCAAACTCCTGATTATGTCTTGTCGGCTTATAAAGATAATGCTGCTGTAATGGAAGGCTCCGTTGCTGGGCGTTTTTATCCCGATACGGAAAAAGGGCATTACCGTTATCATCAAGAGCCTGTTCATATCTTAATGAAAGTGGAAACGCACAATCACCCAACGGCAATTTCCCCGTGGCCTGGTGCAGCAACCGGCTCTGGCGGTGAAATTCGTGATGAAGGGGCGACAGGCCGTGGGGCAAAACCTAAAGCCGGTTTAGTCGGTTTTTCCGTTTCTAACTTACGTATTCCGGGGTTTGAACAACCTTGGGAAGAAGATTTTGGCAGACCAGAACGTATTGTCAGTGCACTGGATATTATGACAGAAGGCCCTTTAGGTGGAGCCGCATTTAATAATGAATTTGGTCGCCCCGCCTTATTAGGTTATTTCAGAACCTATGAAGAGCAGGTTAATAGTCATAATGGTGTTGAAATTCGAGGCTACCATAAACCTATTATGTTGGCTGGTGGTATTGGTAATATTCGCGAAGATCACGTGCAAAAAGGTGAGATCTCCGTGGGTGCTAAGTTAATTGTACTTGGTGGCCCATCGATGAATATCGGCCTAGGAGGTGGTGCGGCTTCTTCTATGACTTCCGGCCAGTCAGATGCTGATTTAGATTTTGCCTCTGTGCAACGAGATAACCCAGAAATGGAGCGTCGTTGCCAAGAGGTTATCGATCGCTGTTGGCAATTAGGTGATGATAACCCGATTTTATTTATTCATGATGTCGGAGCGGGGGGGCTTTCTAATGCCATGCCTGAGCTTGTCAATGATGGCGGGCGTGGAGGTCGTTTTGAGTTACGTAACGTTTTAAATGATGAACCGGGTATGAGTCCTCTAGAGATCTGGTGTAATGAGTCGCAAGAGCGTTATGTATTAGCGGTATCCCCAGAAAAAATGCCACTATTTGATGCGCTATGCCAACGAGAAAGAGCCCCTTACGCTGTCATTGGCGAGGCAACACAAGAGCGTGAATTAGTGTTAAATGATACACACTTTGATAATAAACCAATAGATATGCCTTTAGATATCTTGTTGGGTAAAGCACCGAAAATGTTGCGTGATGTCACATCACATAAAACAGCAGGTGAATATCTCGATCGTAAAGATATCGATTTAAAAGAAGCGGTTTATCGCGTACTTCATTTACCCGCCGTTGCTGAGAAGACGTTCTTAATTACTATTGGTGATCGTAGTGTTACGGGAATGGTTGCGCGTGACCAAATGGTTGGACCTTGGCAAATTCCGGTGGCTAACTGTGCGGTAACAACGGCCACATTAGATAGCTATTACGGCGAGGCGATGTCAATAGGGGAAAGAGCCCCTATTGCACTATTAGATTTTGCCGCTTCAGCGCGAATGGCGGTAGGTGAAGCCTTAACCAATATGGCGGGTTGCGATGTACAGTCACTTAATCGTATAAAACTTTCCGCAAACTGGATGGCTGCGGCGGGTCACCCTGGTGAAGATGCGGGATTATATGATGCAGTAAAAGCCATTGGTGAAGAGCTATGCCCACAATTAGGTATTACTATTCCGGTGGGTAAGGACTCAATGTCCATGAAAACGCGTTGGCAAGATGAACAAGGGAAAACGAAAGAAGTTATTTCCCCTCTCTCTTTAGTTATCACCGCATTTTCCCGTGTTGAAGATGTACGTAAAACTGTCACCCCTGAGCTTTCTACCCAAGAAGGAAACCGTTTATATCTAATCGATTTAGGTAATGGTCATAATGCATTAGGGGCAACAGCATTAGCTCAAGTTTATCGTCAACTAGGACAAAAAGCGGCTGATTTACGTGATGTAGAGCAGTTAAAACAGTTTTTTAATGTCATTCAACAATTGGTGAGCGATGGTAAATTACTGGCTTATCATGACCGCTCTGATGGTGGCTTATTTGTGACTTTGGCCGAAATGGCGTTTGCGGGACATTGTGGCCTTAATGTTGATATCAGTGCTTATGACGAAGATATTTTAGCAGGTCTATTTAATGAAGAGCTAGGTGCGGTGTTCCAAATTAAAGGGGAGCATCAAGAAAGCGTTGAAACACTGTTTACTGAACATGGTTTAGCAGATTGTTTACATTACTTAGGGCAAGCAACACCAAGTGATGACATTATTATTCAAAGCCGTGAAACGGAAGTTTACCATGAAAAGCGTAGTACATTACGTGTCTGGTGGGCTGAAACGACATGGCAAATGCAACGTTTACGTGATAATCCTGAATGTGCAGATGAAGAACATCGTGCCAAACAAGATAGTCACGATCCGGGATTAAATGTTCACTTAACCTTTGATCCAGCAGAGGATATTGCGGCGCCTTATATTGCTACAGGCAGTCGTCCTCGTATTGCGGTATTAAGAGAGCAAGGTGTTAACTCTCATGTGGAAATGGCAGCAGCTTTTGATCGCGCTGGATTTGATGCTATTGATGTTCATATGAGCGATTTACATACGGCACAACGCTCATTAAGTGATTTTGATGTATTGGTTGCTTGTGGTGGTTTCTCTTATGGTGATGTACTCGGTGCGGGTGAGGGATGGGCTAAATCTATTTTATTTAATCATCGTTTACGTGATGAGTTTGCCCAATTCTTTGCACGTCAAGATACGTTATCACTTGGGGTTTGTAATGGTTGCCAAATGATGTCAACGTTGGCCGAGCTTATTCCGGGGGCAGATTTATGGCCACGCTTTGTACGCAATCGCTCAGAGCGTTTTGAAGCCCGCTTTAGCTTAGTAAAAGTAACTGATAGCCCGTCGCTATTATTACAAGGTATGGCGGGGTCACAGATGCCAATTGCGGTATCTCATGGTGAAGGTTTTGCTGAATTTCGTGACGCTGCACAATTAGCGCAGTTAGAAGCAAAAAATTTAGTAGGACTGCGTTTTGTTGATCACTATGGTCAACCAACAGAGCAATACCCATTAAACCCTAACGGATCAGTAAAAGGGATCACCGCTGTTACCACAACAGATGGCCGCTCAACAATCATGATGCCTCACCCTGAGCGCGTTTTTAGAACAGTGAGCCATTCTTGGCATCCAGAAAATTGGGGAGAAGATAGCCCTTGGATGCGCTTATTCCGTAATGCCAGAAAGCAATTTGACTAATGATGTAATAAAAAAGAGTCAGTGTTATAACCCAAAGCCCCTCAAGTTAGAGGGGCTTTATTTTGTTGATATAAAAGGAAAAAATTATCAATGTATAAAATCGACGACACATCATTTTTTCATTGTCGCCAAAAGGTGACATTTAACTTGTTGAATTTTAATAATTTAATATTTTTTAATTAACGGTGTCTGGAAATGGAGACAGCTTGTTGATTTTTTCGCTATCAAAAATTGAGGCTGTTTTTTATTTTAGTAAGATAAAAATACTTTTTTGTTTAAAATTAATATCTTATGATTTTAATCGAAAAGTTGGCACGCCTTGTGCATTATATTAATCAGTTGCTCATTCAACTTTTTATGTCGGTCCACAATATGGGTGGGAACATACCACATAAGCCAAGAATGACGCCAGAGTAAGGTGCCTACCGTCCAACATCATGATACTCGCCTTCGGGCCTTATCAAACACAGGGCGACACGTGGAGTGAGGCACCACCTTCATTCTCTTTTAGAGAGAAAAGAGATGAATATTGACGAGCGGAATATCTCAGTAAGATATTCCGCTCTCCCATTTCTAGAGCCTGTTGCGTGTTCTCGCTTGTGTTCGTTTTCCTATCTGAATTTCAATGTCGGACTTTTTTCTTGTTATTAAGTCATGTAGCATCGCATTACTCTAATAGGTGTTGAGATGATTTCATTGAAAAAGTGGCGTATTTTCCCCCGATCTTTAAGACAATTGGTTATCATGGCATTTTGGATGGTGCTGTTACCGCTTCTCGTCCTTGCCTATCAGGCTTATCAAAGTTTGGATCAGCTTAGTAACCAAGCCGCTATTACCAATAAAAATGCGTTAGCGGATACCGAGCGTAGTGAGGTGATGCGTAATTTAGCTATTGAAATGGAAGGAAATTATCGACGATATTGTGTATTGCGTGATAAAACTGATGAAGAAATGTATCAACAGCGTTATCAACAATACAGCAAAATGTTCTCTACCTTGCAGCAGACCATCATCCCTCTTTCTGAGTCTAAAGAAGCACAAGCCTTGAATACTTCTTTGAAAACGCTCAAATCAATTCAATGCAAAAATAGTGAACCCACTTCTCAAATGCAACAAGCATTAGAGCAATTTTCTTATGCCAATAACCGCATTGTCGTGTTAACCAAAGAGATTATTTTTAGTCGTGGCGAGCAACTACAAATGGCTATTGCTGAAAAAGGGCGTTATTTTGGTTGGCAAAGTTTAATTGTTTTTGTTTTTAGCCTGATTTTAATTGCCTTATTTACCCGTATGATCATCGGTCCGGTTAAAGGTATAGAAAAAATGATTAACCGATTGGGGGAAGGGCGTACATTAAATAATAACTTGAATTCGTTTCAGGGGCCACGTGAATTACGCTCTTTAGCTCAACGTATTATTTGGTTAAGTGAACGTCTTGCATGGCTAGAATCGCAACGCCATGAGTTTTTACGTCATATTTCTCATGAGTTAAAAACACCGTTAGCCAGTATGCGCGAAGGAACAGAATTATTAGCGGATGAAGTAGCAGGGCCTTTAACCTTAGATCAAAAAGAAGTCGTAGCTATTCTTGATAATAGTAGTAAACAACTTCAATTATTAATTGAGCAACTACTTGATTATAATCGTAAACTTTCCGAAGTACCTCAGCAAATTGAGGAAGTTGATTTAACCACATTAGTGAATGATGTGGTGTTAGCGCATAGTTTACCCGCCCGAGCGAAAGGCATTAAGACGATAATTTCACTTGATCTGAAAAAATGTCGAGCAGAAACGACGTTATTATCAAGAGTTATTGATAATCTCTACTCGAATGCGGTGCACTATGGCGCTGAATCGGGTAATATCTGGATCTCTAGTTATCAAATTGAACAGAAAATAGTTATTGATATAGCCAATAAAGGCACTCCGATCCCTGAATCAGAACAAAAAATGATTTTTGAGCCCTTTTTTCAAGGTTCTCTATTACGTAAAGGGGCTGTCAAAGGGAGTGGTTTGGGGTTAAGTATTGCTCATGACTGTATCAAAAGAATGGATGGCCAGTTAAATATTGTTCATTCTGACTATGCTGATGTCTGTTTTCGTATTGAACTACCGCTACTTTCTGAGAATAAATAATGCATATCAGGTCACAAAAACAGGTGTCTTTTCATCAGTATAAAAAATTAAAGCGAAAGACACTGGCTAATGAGCAATTATCTATGGCCCCTGCATCAATTAAGAGGATCGCTTCACACTGGAAACAGTATCTGTGTTGGATAATGTTGCCTATGTTTCTTGCTGGATGTGCACAAAAATCGCTGACCGAAACCGCTAATATTGAGCCTGAAACCCCCGTTGTTAAACAAAAAACTATCGATTATCGTTGGGCAGAATGTAAAACTTTAGCTGCTTTTTATCATGAAGGGCTCAATAATCCGCTATTTTGGTTGCGTACCATTGAGTGCACACAGCGTATTATGTCTACAGAAGCACAACGTCAAGCCAGTAGTGTTATCGTTGCCGGATGGGATGGCGCCTTTTATAAAAGTATTTTATTAGAGCGAGCCGGAATGACGGTTGCTGAACGTCGTTCACAGTTGGTTTTATTAGAAAGCTATCAATTGCAATTTCCAAGCTCTATGCGTGTTCTATTATCTACTTGGATTGAGAATCAAACGCTTACGCTTGCTCTCGCTGATGAGAAAAATCGTAATCGCCGTTTTGTTACAGAAACGGAAAATAAAATGGATTTGCTGAAAAAACAAAATAATGCATTAGAGCATGAGTTAAATACCACACGTAAAAAACTCGAAAGCCTCACACAAATTGAACGTCAATTATCGAGCCGAAAACAAGGGGCTTCTGTGGATGCTATTTCTCAAGAAGAAGCGCTGTCTGATGTTCAATCTTCAGATGCGAGTAATACAGAAAAACCAGCCGATAAACCGATAGCGGAGCAATCCAATAAGTCAACGGCAAGCGAGCAATCGATAACCAAAGAAAATAATGAGGTTTCACAACCTTCGGTATCAGCAGTTAAACCTGAACCACCAAAAGCAGAGCAAGTAAAACCTGATGCGAAAAATACCTCGACAGAAAAAGAGAATAGCGCAACGGTTAAACCTACTGAAACAGGATCTAAATAAGGAGAATGTGCATGGCTGGCCATAAATCAGCGAATCTTTTACTTGTCGATGATGATCCGGGATTATTAAAGCTACTGGGTATGCGATTAACAAGTGAAGGGTTTCATATCGTTACCGCTGAAAGTGGGCAAGAAGCACTTAAACTATTATTAAAAGAAAAAATCGATCTGGTGATCAGCGATTTACGTATGGATGAAATGGATGGTATGGCGCTATTTGCAGAAATACAGCGCCAACAACCCGGTATGCCTGTGATTATTTTAACTGCACATGGCTCCATTCCTGATGCTGTCGCGGCAACTCAACAGGGGGTGTTTAGTTTCTTGACTAAACCTGTTGATAGAGATGCGCTTTATAAAGCTATCGATGAAGCATTAGAATTAGTGACGACGGTATCTGATGAAGAGTGGTCAAAAGATATCGTGACCCGTAGCCCCCAAATGTTACGTTTATTAGAGCAAGCCAAGTTAGTTGCACAATCCGATGTTAGCGTACTGATTAATGGGCAAAGCGGTACAGGTAAAGAAGTCCTTGCTCAAGCAATCCACCGCGCCAGCCCACGAGCTAAAAAACCCTTTATTGCTATTAACTGCGGTGCTTTACCTGAACAATTATTAGAATCTGAACTATTTGGGCATGCTAAAGGTGCTTTTACTGGCGCGGTAAGTAGTCGTGAAGGACTTTTCCAAGCGGCAGAAGGAGGCACTCTATTTTTGGATGAAATTGGTGATATGCCAATGGCATTGCAAGTGAAATTACTGCGTGTATTACAAGAGCGTAAAGTGCGGCCATTAGGCAGTAATCGTGATATTGATATTGATGTGCGTATTCTTTCTGCAACCCACCGTGACTTACCAAAAGCGATGGAGCGTAATGAATTTCGAGAAGATTTATACTATCGTTTAAATGTGGTGAATTTACGTATCCCCACGTTGAGCGAAAGAGCCGAGGATATTCCTGTTCTTGCTAACCATTTATTGCGCGAATCAGCAAAACGACATAAACCTTTTGTGCGTAGCTTCTCAACGGATGCGATGAAATGTCTAATGACAGCAAGTTGGCCGGGAAATGTGCGTCAGTTAGTTAACGTCATCGAGCAATGTGTCGCTTTAACGACTGCACCTGTGATTAGCGAAGCCCTTGTCACACAAGCATTGCAAGGGGAAAATACCGCATTACCTACTTTTGCTGAAGCACGGGGCCATTTTGAGATGACCTATTTAAGGAAGTTATTGCAGATGACAAAGGGCAATGTCACTCAGGCTGCAAGGATGGCAGGGCGAAATCGAACAGAATTTTATAAATTGTTGTCACGTCATGGACTTGATGCCAATGATTTCAAAGAATGATCTTTGTAGATAACAAAAATTTTTTTAAACTTGCTTTCTTTAGATAGCAAAGATAGCTGGAGAGACTAATTTTTATGAGTCGTAAATTAAAACTCGCACTTGCTCAGTTAAACTGGGTTGTTGGCGATATTGAAGGCAACTGTGAACGCATGTTAGCCACCGTAAAAGCGCAAGAAGATGCCGATCTGGTTTTGTTTTCTGAGCTTGCGTTATGCGGTTACTCTCCTGAAGATCTACTATTTCGCCCTGATTTCCAACAACGTTGTGAAGAGCAACTGGTTCGTTTAGAACAAGCAAGTAAGAAAACGGCCATTGTGGTTGGGCATCCTTGGTGGCAAAACGGTACTATCTATAATGCACTGTCATTTTTCTATCAAGGTGAGTTACAGGCGCGTTACTTCAAACAACAGCTACCTAATTATGGTGTATTTGATGAAAAACGTTATTTCCAGCAAGGAAATGAACGTTGTGTTGTGCCTTTTAAAGGCTATCATTTAGGATTATTAATTTGTGAAGATATTTGGATCAACGAGCCTATTGATGCACTAAAACAAGCGGGTGCTGATCTAGTTCTTTCTATTAATGCTTCACCTTATAGTCGTGAAAAGCCACATATTCGTACCCAATTAATTAAAGAACATTGCCAAAGAACGCATCTGCCTGTGGTGTATCTCAATCAAATTGGTGGTCAAGATGAATTGGTTTTTGATGGATGTTCTAAAGTCTTTGATGAACGAGGAACAATCACCCATCGTTTAGCGGCTTTTGATGAGCAAGTGGCCGTGGTGGAGTTTGATGAGTTAACTATCGTACCAATGCAAGATGCGGCACCAGAGCTTTCTCCTTTAGCGCAAGTTTATCAAGCGTTAGTGCTGGCAACGCGTGATTATGTGACAAAAAATGGTTTTAAAGGCGCTATATTAGGATTATCAGGGGGCATCGACTCAGGCTTAACAGTTGCAATTGCCGTTGATGCATTAGGTAAAGAGAGCGTTCAAGCGGTAATGATGCCATTTCGCTATACCTCAGAAATGAGTATTCACGATGCGAAAGAGCAAGCTGATTTATTAGGTGTTGAGTTTGATACTGTCTCTATTGAGCCGATGTTTGATGCTTTTATGGATCAACTTTCGCCTATGTTTAAAGGTAGCGCTATCGATACCACAGAAGAAAATCTACAAGCGCGTTGTCGTGCTGTTATTTTAATGGCGATGTCCAATAAACGTCGTCGGTTAGTGCTCACCACGAGTAATAAAAGTGAATCTGCCGTAGGCTACTCGACCTTATATGGTGATATGGCGGGGGGCTTTGATGTTTTAAAAGATGTTCCTAAAACACTGGTGTTTGAACTGGCTAAATATCGTAATACTCTTTCACCCGCTATTCCACAACGTGTGATTGATAGGCCCCCTTCAGCAGAATTAGCACCAGGACAAACAGATCAAGATAATCTGCCACCTTATGATATTTTAGATGCCCTTCTTGAAGGCTATGTTGAGCAAGATAAATCTGTTTCTGACTTGGTTGCGGCTGGATTTGATGAAGCCATTGTTCGTAAAGTGGTAAAATTAGTCGATATTAATGAATATAAGCGTCGTCAAGCACCGGTAGGACCGCGTATTACCAGTCGTAATTTTGGTAAAGATCGTCGCTATCCGATCACAAGCGGTTTTGGTCGCCATAACTGGTAATAGCAGGATAATCCGATGAAAAAAATTGAAGCGATAATTAAGCCGTTTAAATTAGATGATGTAAGAGAAGCACTAGCCGAAGTTGGTATCACGGGTATGACGGTAACAGAGGTAAAAGGCTTTGGTCGTCAGAAAGGGCATACCGAACTTTATCGTGGTGCAGAATATATGGTCGATTTTTTACCTAAAGTAAAAATTGAGATCGTTGTTGCTGATGAAATAGCTGAAACTTGTGTCGATACTATAATGACTACCGCTCAAACGGGGAAGATTGGCGACGGTAAAATTTTTGTTTTTGATGTGAATCGAGTTATCCGTATTCGTACTGGAGAGCAAGACGAAGAAGCTATTTAAAAAATAAATAAGCGTTGTTTATGAAACCTGATGATTATTAGTTTAATTATCAGGTTTTTTTATCTTTATTAATTAATTCTTTTTTATATTATCTCAATAAGTTTATTTATTTACTGATTATCTTTTATAAATTTATAAGTGATAATAAATGATTTGTATTGCTGATAATTATACTCATTAAATAAGTAATATTAATAATTACCTTTCTTTGTTCATAAAATGTTTTTTTATGTTTCACCTATTGTGCTATTTATATCTTATACAAGTCTATTGATGATAATAAACAATTTATTTTACTAAAATTCTCACCTTTTAAGGCACAAAATGTTATTCAATAACTTTTGTAGACAGTTATTATCATCAACTTAAATATTTATTATTCTATGGGTAATATCGTGCTTAGCTATTTATTAAAGCGTTTTGCTTTATTTTTGTTTTCCGCCATGATTGTGGCAATAACAACAGGGTTTATTTTCCTCGATATTTTGGTGCTGAATAATGGTATTTCTGAAACCTCAGCAACCGAACTGGGGCAAGAACTTATTGTGGCTATAATATGTCTTCTTTTCTTTATACCTGCTTATAAACAGCCAGAAATGAGAGGGGGATACACACTGATTATGGGCTTTTTCTTGTGTATCTTAATTCGTGAGTTAGATGGTGTTTTTGACCAATTAGCACATGGTTCATGGGTTTGGTTTGCATTAACGGTAACATTTGTCTGTATAGCGATCGCTATCAGAGAAGGGAAAAAAACATTATATGGCTTAACCCATTTTATAACGCATTCTAGTCAAGGAATGCTTATGGCGGGTTTACTCAGTGTTTTACTGTTCTCTCGCTTATTTGGTATGGGGATTTTGTGGGAGAAATTGTTAGGTGAAGACTATAACCGCACAGTAAAAAATATGGTGGAAGAAGGTAGCGAGTTGTTCGGCTATACACTCTGTTTAATTAGTGTTATTTGGTATCGCTATTCGTCTAAATATCATGTTATACCGACATCAATAAAAGTTACTTATTAAATAGTTAGTTGTTTCCAATATAAAAAGCGCTGAATAGTAAAATAATCAGCGCTTTTCCCTTATTATTTAATTTATTCTCTTACCTATTCTGGCTGTTATTGGCTAATAACAGTATGAGGGCCAAAGCACTCATAATGAAGTTTATCGCTTTCAATACCGAGAGTAATAAGTTGTTTAGCGACAGATTGCATAAAAGGTAATGGACCACAGAAATAGAACTGCATATTAGGTATTGATAGCCATTCATGTATCTTGGTTAAATCCATCAACCCTTCAAATTGATAGTCTTTATTGATTATATCTTCAGTACGAGGGAGACGATACCATACGGCTTGTTGATATTGTTCAATTTGCTTTCCTGCTTGTGCGATTTCTTCCTTAAAAGCATGCACGCCACCATGCTCCGCTGCATGTAACCAATTGACTTGTGCTTGGTGAGAAGAGAGAGTGTGCAACATCGCTAACATAGGAGTTAAGCCTACACCTGCTGAAATTAATGTGACAGGCGTTGTTGATGAGATATCTAAATAAAAATCGCCCCCTGGTGCGGCAACTTGTAAGATGTCTCCTTCTTGGATATGGTCATGAAGAAAATTAGATAAAATTCCTTTGTCTTCACGTTTTACCGCAATACGATAGGTTTTATTGTTTGCCGATTGCGTTAAGGAATATTGACGAATTTCTTGATTTGCAAGTTTCTCATCACGAATATAAATACTTAAATATTGGCCTGCACGGTAAGGTGTAACCGCTTGTCCATCTTCAGGCTCTAATTCAAAGCTGGTAATAACCTCACTTTGTTTTACTTTATGCTTAACTTTAAAGTGGCGTAATCCTCGCCAGCCTCCAGAAGCTTGTTCTTTTTGTTGATAAATTTGCTCTTCCCGATTAATAAAAACATCAGCCAAAACTTGGTAAGCGGCTCCCCAAGCATCAAGCACTTCTTTGCCCGGGTTAAACATTTCATCAATGGTGGCTAATAAGTTTTCTCCAACAATAGGATAATGTTCAGGAAGAATATTCAAACTGGCATGTTTTTGTGCAATTTTTTCTACCGCCGGCAAAATAGCAGGTAAATCCTCAAGGTGCGTTGCATAAGCACATATCGCATTAAATAACGCTTCACGTTGTGCGCCACTGCTTTGGTGGCTCATGGTAAAAATATCTTTTAACTCAGGATGGCGAGAGAACATTCTGTCGTAAAAATGCGCCGTTAACGCGGGGCCTGTTTTAGCAATAAGAGGAATAGTGGATTTAATTGTCGCGATAGTTTGTGCATCTAACATAATTGCTCCTGAAAAATATTCAGTTTAATATGATTTTTATAACATGTATTTTTAATACAACTTATATCTTTTTGCTTTATTTGTAAATCTGAGTTTTTATTTTTTTTAGGAAAATGGGGAAATCTTAGAGAATGATGTTGAGGGTTTACATAAATTAGCGAGATGTGCCTCAAAAAGAACAAAAACAGCAGATAAAATGAGGTTATCAAAAAGTAATAGAACTGTGTTATAGTGGCTTAGCAAACGATTGCGTATTTTTTCTTTTGGGACTATCTCAATGAGGAAAAAGAGTTTACACTGTATGTCATTCTTACTCCCGTAAGGGAGTTCGCCTTTAGTGAAGTTAGCTGAGTCAGGAGATGTGAATGTTAAAACGTGAAATGAATATTGCTGATTACGATCCGGAATTATGGAATGCAATGGAAGGTGAAGTGACTCGTCAAGAAGAGCACATCGAATTAATTGCTTCTGAAAACTATACTAGCCCTCGTGTTATGCAGGCGCAGGGATCTCAGCTGACCAACAAATATGCAGAAGGTTATCCAGGTAAACGCTACTACGGCGGTTGTGAATACGTTGATGTTGTTGAACAATTAGCCATTGATCGTGCCAAAGCACTATTTGGTGCTGATTATGCAAACGTACAACCTCACTCTGGTTCACAAGCGAATGCGGCTGTGTATATGGCATTACTTAAACCGGGCGATACAGTATTAGGGATGAATTTGGCCCAAGGTGGTCACTTAACTCACGGCTCTCCGGTTAACTTCTCTGGTAAACTCTACAATATCGTTCCTTATGGTATTGATGAAGCAGGTAAAATTGATTACCAAGATATCGCTGAGCAAGCTAAAAAGCATAAACCAAAAATGATCATTGGTGGTTTTTCAGCTTATTCAGGTTTGGTTGATTGGGCTAAAATGCGTGAAATCGCAGATAGCGTAGGGGCTTACTTATTTGTCGATATGGCTCACGTTGCAGGTATGATTGCAGCGGGTGTCTATCCAAACCCAGTACCACATGCTCACGTTGTGACTACAACAACACACAAAACATTAGCAGGTCCTCGTGGTGGTCTTATCCTTGCTAAGGGTGGCGATGAAGAGTTTTATAAGAAATTAAACTCTGCCGTATTCCCTGGCTCTCAAGGTGGTCCTTTAATGCATGTGATCGCGGGTAAAGCCGTTGCATTAAAAGAAGCAATGGAACCTGAGTTTAAAGTTTACCAGCAACAAGTTGCAAAAAATGCGAAAGCAATGGTAGACGTTTTCTTAGCGCGCGGTTATAAAGTAGTATCTGGTGGCACAGAGAACCACCTGTTTTTATTAGACTTAGTTGATAAAGATATTACAGGTAAAGATGCTGATGCCGCACTAGGTCGTGCTAATATCACTGTGAACAAAAATAGTGTGCCAAATGATCCTCGCAGTCCATTTGTTACATCTGGTATTCGTATTGGTTCTCCAGCGATTACACGTCGTGGTTTTAAAGAAGCGGAAGCAAAAGATTTAGCCGGTTGGATGTGTGATGTCCTTGATAATATCAATGATGAAGCGAACATTGAAAAAGTGAAACAAAAAGTCTTGGATATCTGCGCTAAATTTCCAGTTTACGCATAAGTTTGTAACGATATAATAAAACCCGTTATACAAGCCCGCTTCGAGAACATGTTCTTGGCGGGTTTTTTTGCATGTTAAAAATGGGGGGTTGGATGGTTATTCCATCAACACTGTGGCTTGCCTTAGATTATTTTACGTATTTTTTCTCATATGGTATTTTCTTGCCTTTTTGGTCTATCTGGTTAAAGGGCGAGGGGGTTGATCCTGCGATGATAGGCTTACTACTTGGGGTGGGCTTAACCGCTCGTTTTGTAGGAAGCTTGATTTTAACGCCGGCTGTAAAAGATCCATCAAAGCTCATTACTGCACTGCGACTTTTTGCTTTTTTATCTCTCCTATTTACCGTTGCATTTATGTTGGGCACTCATTGGGCTTGGCTCTTTTTGGTAATGACCGGATTTAACGTTTTTTTTGCACCTATGGTGCCTTTGGGAGATTCACTTGCGGGAACATGGCAAAAACAATTTCCTTTAGATTATGGCAAAATTCGGGTTTGGGGATCTATTGCATTTATTATTAGTTCCTCATTATTGGGGATATTGATTGATGCTTTTGGACACCCGATTATTCTTTATGGATTGATTGCCAGCACTCTTGCATTATTCCTTACCTCAATGTTACGTCCGAAAATCATGCCCCAAGGTAAGGTCAAAAAAACGGAACACCATCATGTTTCATTTATGAAACTGATTTCAGATGGCCCAGTCTGGCGTTTTCTATTATGTGTTTCTTTACTACAAGGTGCTCATGCTGCTTATTACGGTTTTAGCGCACTTTATTGGGAAAAAGCAGGCTATGATACAGCAACGATTGGTTATCTTTGGTCCTTAGGCGTAGTTGCTGAAGTGGTTGTCTTTATGTTTAGCCGTCGTTTATTCCGCCGTTGGAGTGCTCGAAACTTATTATTACTTTCAGCATTTGCAGGGCTATTGCGCTGGGGGATGATGGGCAGTTTTACAGCATTACCGGCGCTTATTATTGTACAAATTTTGCATAGTGGCACATTTACCGTATGCCATTTAGCGGCAATGCGTTTTATTACTGCACGTCAAGAGCATGAAATTATTCGTTTACAAGCGGTTTATTCTGCTCTAGCAATGGGGGGAAGTATCGCTATTATGACGATTGTATCGGGATGGTTATATGAAAAACTCCCTAACCAAGAATACCTCATTTTCTGGTTGATGGCGGCATTAACTATTCCTGCAATGTTTATTAGACCGAAAGTACAACCGCAAAATACTTAATCCTTTTATTTCCTATTTTTCATAAACGTCTAAGCCTGTAATACCTTTTGATATTACAGGTTTTTTTCTTTTTATTTTTTAAAGCGCATTTTTTGATCAACCAAACGATTGATCATTTTAAATATTAAAGCTAAATTTAATTCATTCAAATGAATGAATAGAAAAAGGTATTACTATGAAAAGTAAATCAGTGATCCCAGCTAGTTTTTCTTTACAAGAAAGAGACCGACGCTGGCAGTTAGCTAGAGACATTATGAGAGATAACCAATTAGATACATTAATTATTTATGGTGATAGAGAATCGGCAGCACCTGCACCGTTTTGTATTGACCACTATTTTACAAATGACAGATTAGGATCGGTTGTTATTTTTCATGAAGATAAGAAACCATTGATAGTTACTTTTGCACCAATGATGATAGCTGATCATATGCAGGCAAAACTACGTGGTGATTTGCAGTGGGTTGATGAAGATAATCTTGTTGTAGGAAAAACAGGGCGTAGTATTGCTCATTTTCTAAAAGAGATGGGAGTACAACAAAATGCACATATTGGTATTATTGGCTTAGAACCCTATCCCCCATTTTATTTTGATGGTGCAATGCCATTTAATACTCTAAATGGTATTAAGGAAGCATTTCCTTATGCAAAATTTAGCAGTGTGTATCGTGATTTCTTTAGACGGGCATCAGTTAAAAGTGAAGAAGAGCTCGCTCATGTAAGATATGCCGCCGCCATTGGTGAAGCAATGAGCGAGGCAATGCGAGTGACTGCAAGGCCTGGTGCAACAGAGGCGGAGCTTGCGGCCGCAATTACTGCCACTTGTTTATCAAGGGGTGGATTTACCGCTGAAATTTTAATGGGATCAGGATCTGAGTATATCGGTTGGGGGCCTCCTGCTTGGCAATATCGCTCACAAGCCCCTCGTGAAATTCAAATGGGTGATATTATATTATCAGAGATTTTTGCTTTATATGGAATGTATGAAACGCAACATCAAGCGGCGGTTGCTGTAGGTAAAATTCACGAAAACTTAGAAAAAGCAGCATTAGTTGCACGTGAATGCTATGAAATTGGCGTTGAACATTTAAAAGCAGGGATAACCTTTGGTGAAGTCGTTGATTTAATGGAAAAACCACTATTAGAATCAGGGGGATGGCATGTTCATCCACTTATTCACAGTATTAATCCTTATGGTCCAATCGGCTTTGGCACAGCGCCAGGTATTGAATCATTACCTCTTGCTCATCGTTATAAACAAATTGAGCGATTACCTAATCCAGGGAGAGAATTGGTATTACAAGAAGGTATGACATTTGCTTTTGAACCTAATTGTGGCTTCGGCCACCACTTATGTAATTTAGGTGGCACTGTTGTGGTTGGCAAAAGCAAAGGGATTGAGTTAAATTCTAACTCAACACAATTAATGCGGGCAGATATATAGTCCTAATAGTAACCAGTTGATTATAATGAAAAACACCAGTAAAACTGCAGTAAGTACAGAACAAACTCAAGAGAAATTAGTGCAAGAAGGTATTAGGCTTTTTGCACTATATGGGATCAGTGGATTGAGAACGCGACAACTTGCGCAAGATGCTGGTGTTAATCAATCAGCAATACCTTACCACTTTGGCGGAAAATTAGGGGTTTATACAGCAGTGATCCGATATATTGCGACAGAATTAGCCTCTGAAATTCAGTTTGACCAATTTGATAATAAGCTTCAGTTTTTATTGAAAGAAAACCGACCTTATAAAAATGAAAAAGTGGCTGAATTAGTTCTATTACTAGTCACAGGTTTAACTCGTGCATTATTATCATCAAAACGCCATTATTACAGTCAGTTGATTCTACGTGAACAGTTAGAACCGACGGAAAATTACGATCTTATTTATAGTAATCTGATTGAGCCTTTTCATCTTCGTCTTTCTCGTTTAGTTGGATTAATGGATACAAAGAGTGATGAAGTAACAATCACTATTCGTGCTCATGCTCTTATTGGTCAGATATTAGGGTTTGTCATTGCAAGAAAAGCTTTTCTATTACGTGTTAATAAGCAAGAGATAACATCACAACTATTAGATAAGATTGTACAAGAAATTAGCCAACTTTCAGTAAATGCCCTTTTAATTGAAAACGCATAGGCAATAAAAAAGACCCCCAGTAATTGGCTGTCCAACTATTGGGGATCATTTTATAAGATAGTTTTTTATATTTTATTGTTATTCGTATCAATTAACGTTTTAAAGCATCAGTTAATTCGCTACGAATTTCTGCCAATAATGCTCGGACAACTCGAGGATTACCCGCAACAATATTACCAGTTTGTAGATAGCCGTGATTACCAGTAAAGTCAGATACAATTGCACCCGCTTCACGAGCAATAAGTTCACCTGCTAAGAAATCCCAAGGTTTTAAACCAATTTCAAAGAAGCCATCCACACGACCCGCGGCAACATAAGCTAAATCTAATGCTGCTGAACCTGTGCGACGAAAATCAGCGCATGGTACAAACAGTTTAGTCAGCATATTCATATAAGCTGCTGAATGTTGTTTTGCTTTGAATGGGAAACCAGTTGCTAAAACAGCACCATCTAAATCACGTGCATTAGAGCCACGGAGGCGGTAACCATTTAATTGTGCACCTTGACCACGAACAGCTGAGAAAAGTTCGTTACGCATAGGATCGTAAACCACAGCAACTTCTGTGCGACCTTTGATACGTACAGCGATAGAAACAGAAAAATGTGGTAGGCGTTTAATAAAGTTAGTGGTGCCATCAAGTGGATCTATAACCCATTGGATATCGTGATCTTCACCGAGTAACTCGCCACTTTCTTCCGTAATAATGGTGTGTTTTGGATAAGATTTACGAATGATTTCAATGATTGCCTGTTCCGCTTCGCGATCAACATTAGTGACAAAATCATTGCTACCTTTCTGGCTCGTTTCTACAGATTCAGGATTTTCGTAATTTTTGGCGATTAAATTACCAGCCTTACGTGCAGCACGTATGGCAATATTCAGCATCGGATGCATGGTTATCTTCCACAAGATGTTAAAGAACGGGGATAAAAAACGAGGCGAAGTATAACAGGCGTTCGCGTTTTTGGCTACATTTGTGATAAAATAGATGGATCATAAAACAATTAGTTAGAAATCAATGTTAGAAAATATTCGCATTATCCTTGTCGAAACTTCACATACAGGCAATATGGGCTCGACAGCTCGTGCTATGAAAACCATGGGATTAACGAATCTTTATTTTGTTAATCCTAAAGAAAAACCCGACTCTCACTCTATAGCCTTATCAGCAGGGGCAAGCGATGTTATTGGCAATGCTCATATTGTTGATACTATTGATGATGCCATTGAAGGCTGTGGGTTAGTGATTGGAACAAGTGCGCGTAATCGTACGCTCTCTTGGCCAATGCTAGCACCTCGTGAATGTGGTGAACGTTGCGTAAAAGAGGCAGCAAATAAGCCCGTTGCGGTGATCTTTGGCCGTGAACGCACAGGCTTAACTAATGAAGAATTACAAAAATGTGATTACCACCTCTATATTCCTACCAACCCTGAATATGGCTCTTTAAACTTAGCGATGGCGGTGCAACTTGTTTGTTATGAAATTCGCATGGCTGCACTTGCTCAACAGGAAAAACAAGAGGAAAATGCTTCATCAGAGATTGATTATCCACCCGCTGAAGATATTGAACGCTTTTATGTTCACTTAGAGCAGGTACTTAATGAGTCTGGTTTTATTCGTCCTAAACATCCCGGACAAGTGATGAGCCGTTTACGCCGTTTGTTTACACGCGCACGTCCAGAAACACAAGAGCTTCATATCTTACGTGGTATTTTAACATCCGTTGAAAAATGGGCTAAGAAATAAAGGATTAAGTTGATTAACATGCGTCATTGTTGCTGAGCTTAATACCTGACTAAAACACTCAGATAAATAGTTGACTAAATTACTCAGGAATGACACAATTTGACTATTGTTCACCACGGAGTATTTGTTATGAGACTGACATCAAAAGGGCGTTATGCAGTTACTGCTATGCTTGATGTTGCATTGCATTCGCAGCAAGGCCCTGTCCCCCTCGCTGATATTTCTGAGCGTCAAGGGATTTCCCTTTCTTACCTTGAGCAGCTTTTTTCACGTTTACGTAAAAATGAATTAGTCGCAAGTGTGCGTGGCCCAGGTGGTGGTTATTTACTCGGTCGTGAAGCGGGGCAAATTTTTGTTGCTCAAGTCATTTCAGCAGTTGATGAATCTATTGATGCTACCCGTTGTCAGGGTAATAAAGAAGGATGTCAAGGTGGCGATCGTTGCCTGACTCATACTTTGTGGCGTGATTTAAGTGATCGTATTACCAGTTTCCTTAGCAGCATTAGCCTTGAAGAGTTAGTTAATAACGAAGAGGTTATGGATGTCGCTGATCGTCAAGACAATGAAAAACGTCATGCTATCAATGGTCGTTTACAAGAAACCATTGTTAATATGCGAGTTTAACGGCGATCTCTAGGCAAACAAAACAAAATTATTAAAGAAGATCTGTCGTCTTTGGAGTTAGTGAGCAATGAAATTACCCATTTATCTAGATTATTCAGCAACCACACCCGTTGATCCTCGAGTTGCTGAAAAAATGATGCAATGCCTGACTATTGACGGCATTTTTGGTAACCCAGCCTCTCGTTCGCACCGTTTTGGATGGCAAGCTGAAGAAGCGATCGATATCGCTCGTAATCAGATTGCTGATCTTATTGGTGCTGATCCTCGTGAAATTGTTTTCACCTCAGGGGCAACTGAAGCAGATAACTTGGCACTAAAAGGTGTTGCAAACTTTTATCAGAAAAAAGGTAAGCACATCATCACATCAAAAACTGAGCATAAAGCGATTTTAGATACTTGTCGTCAGCTTGAGCGTGAAGGTTTTGAAGTGACCTACTTAGCACCAAAAAGCGATGGCTTAATTGATTTGAAAGAACTCGAAGCCGCTATGCGTGATGACACTATTTTAGTTTCTATCATGCACGTGAATAATGAAATTGGTGTGGTGCAAGATATTGCTGCTATTGGTGAGTTATGCCGTAGCAAAGGCATTATTTACCACGTTGACGCAACGCAAAGCGTTGGTAAATTACCAATCGATCTCTCCAAATTAAAAGTCGATTTACTTTCTCTTTCTGCACATAAAGTTTACGGACCTATGGGTATTGGTGCGCTTTATGTTCGCCGTAAACCACGCATTCGCTTAGAGGCACAAATGCATGGTGGTGGGCATGAGCGTGGTATGCGTTCAGGTACATTAGCCGTTCACCAAATCGTGGGTATGGGTGAAGCTTACCGTATATTGAAAGAAGAAATGGCTGATGAAACTAAACGTTTAAATGAATTACGTTTACGTTTATGGAATGGCATCAAAGATATTGAAGAAGTGTATATCAATGGTTCTTTAGAACATACAGCGCCAAATATTCTTAATGTCAGCTTCAACTATGTTGAAGGTGAATCATTAATGATGGCACTGAAAGATCTTGCTGTATCTTCAGGTTCAGCCTGTACATCAGCAAGTTTAGAGCCTTCTTATGTACTACGTGCTTTAGGATTAACCGATGAATTAGCACATAGTTCTATTCGTTTCTCTTTAGGTCGTTTCACCACTGAAGAAGAAATCGATTATGCAATTGAACAAATTCACAGTGCAATTGGTCGCTTACGTGATCTTTCTCCACTTTGGGAAATGCATAAACAAGGCGTTGATATCAACAGTATCGAATGGTCTCACCATTAATCAGACGTTTTCAGGAGTTAAATCATGGCTTATAGCGATAAAGTAATTGATCATTATGAAAATCCTCGTAATGTGGGTTCATTTGATAACAACGACCCTACAGTAGGGAGCGGTATGGTAGGCGCACCAGCTTGTGGTGACGTCATGAAGCTACAAATCAAAGTTGATGATAACGGTGTAATTGAAGATGCACGTTTTAAAACTTATGGTTGTGGCTCAGCGATTGCATCAAGCTCTTTGGTTACCGAATGGATGAAAGGTAAAACCTTAGATGAAGCAGAAGCGATTAAAAATACCGCAATTGCTGAAGAGTTAGAATTACCACCAGTGAAAATTCACTGTTCAATTCTGGCTGAAGATGCAATAAAAGCCGCGATTGCAGACTATAAAAGCAAACGCCAAGGCAAATAATTGCCTGTTATAATAAAAAAATAAAATATTGGCGGATGCTGAAGGTTATGTTTCAGTGTCCGCTTTCGTTCTTTATGAGTGAGGTGTGCCATGTCAATTTCCCTTACAGAAGCCGCTGCTAACCGTGTTCGCTCTTTTCTTGCTAATCGTGGCAAAGGTGAAGGTTTGCGTTTAGGCGTAAGAACATCAGGCTGTTCTGGGATGGCTTATGTTCTTGAGTTTGCTGATGTCATCAATGACGAAGATACCGTTTTTGAAGATAAAGGTGTGAAAGTTATTATTGACGGTAAAAGCATGGTCTATTTAGATGGAACAGAGCTTGATTTCGTTAAAGAAGGATTAAACGAGGGCTTTAAGTTTAACAACCCAAACGTGGCTAACGAATGTGGTTGTGGAGAAAGCTTTACCGTGTAATCAATATTTATACACGGTATTAATATCAATTAATCCAAGAGCAGAAGTATGGACTATTTCACCCTATTAGGCATGCCTAATCGTTTTGATATTGATAAACAACAGCTTGCTTCTCGTTATCAAGAGATGCAACGTCAATATCACCCCGATCGTTTTGCGGGTAAATCTGACAAAGAGCAAGTACAAGCAATTTCGTTTGCTTCGACTATCAATCAGGCTTATCAAACCTTAAAAAATCCACTTTCAAGAGCTGAATATATGCTCTCTTTACAGGGCATCGATATTGCTAATGAGCAACAAACGATGCACGATACGGCTTTTCTTATGGAGCAGCTTACGCTTCGTGAAGAGCTGGATGATATAGAGCATAGTACTGATGCTGAAAATTTACTGGCTGATTTTTCTGCGCGCTTAGAGAAAATGTACACTGTACGCTATGATGAAATGGTGAAAACACTGGACAGTCAGACTTGGGACATTGCCGCAGACAATGTGAGAAAATTACGTTTTCTCGCGAAATTAAAAGAGCAAGTCGAGCATCTTGAAGAACGCTTGTTTGATGGTTTTTAAGGAAAATTGTTATGTCATTATTACAAATTAGCGAGCCAGGACAAACACCTGCGCCACATCAGCGTCGATTAGCTGCGGGTATTGACTTAGGAACAACACACTCACTTGTTGCCACTGTACGTAGTGGGCAAGCCGAAGCGCTTTCTGATAGTGAAGGTCGCTATTTATTGCCATCTGTTGTGCAGTATCAAGTTGATAATATTAATGTTGGCTGGCAGGCGAAACAAGAAGCTGAAAAAGATCCCGCCAATACCATCAGCTCAATAAAACGAATGCTGGGGCGCTCGCTAAATGATATAACCAGTCGTTATCCTAACCTCCCTTACCATTTTCATGACAATGATAGTGGACTGCCATTAATTAAAACACCTGCTGGCATTGTCGATCCTATTCAAGTTTCTGCGGATATTTTAAAAGCCTTAGCGGAGCGTGCAATTCAATCATTAGGTGGCGAACTTGATGGTGTGGTTGTCACTGTACCTGCTTATTTTGATGATGCACAGCGTCAAGGCACTAAAGAAGCAGCACGTCGTGCAGGTTTACATGTATTACGTTTATTAAATGAACCTACTGCTGCCGCGATTGCTTATGGATTAGATTCCGGAAAAGAAGGCACTATTGTCGTTTACGACTTAGGGGGCGGAACTTTTGATATCTCTGTCTTACGTTTAACTAAAGGGGTGTTTGAAGTCTTAGCAACTGGTGGTGATACTGCGTTAGGCGGTGATGACTTTGATATGATGTTAGCCGACTGGATCAGAGAGCGTGCGGGATTTGGCTATCAAAATGATGTTATTTTACAACGTCAATTACTTGATATTGCCTCAGAAACTAAAATCGCTTTAAGTGATAATGATGTGGCTGATATCAATATCAATGGTTGGAAAGGGGAAATTACCCGCGCTGAATTTGAATCATTAATTCAACCTTTAGTTAAACGTACGTTGTTATCCGTTCGTCGAGCATTAAAAGATGCTGATGTTGACGTGGATGAAGTGCTCGAAGTGGTTATGGTGGGCGGATCAACTCGCGTGCCTCTGGTGCGCCAAATGGTAGGCGATTATTTTAAACGTGAACCATTAACTTCGATTGACCCTGATAAAGTTGTTGCTATTGGTGCCTCTATTCAAGCTGATATTCTGGTGGGTAATAAACCTGATAGCGAAATGCTCTTGTTGGATGTTATTCCGCTTTCATTAGGTTTAGAAACCATGGGCGGGCTGGTTGAAAAAGTGATCCCACGAAATACCACTATCCCTGTTGCGAGAGCACAAGAATTTACCACTTTTAAAGATGGTCAAACTGCCATGAGTGTTCATGTGGTACAGGGTGAACGTGAAATGGTGAGTGATTGTCGCTCATTAGCCCGTTTTACTTTGCGGGGTATTCCGCCAATGGCGGCGGGAGGAGCACATATACGTGTTACCTTCCAAGTGGATGCTGATGGTTTATTAAGCGTTAGTGCGATGGAAAAATCCACTGGTGTTGAAGCCTCAGTACAGGTAAAACCTTCTTATGGTCTTAGTGATACAGAAATCGCTAATATGATCCAATCTTCAATGGAAAATGCCAAAGAAGATTTACAAGCTCGTCGTCTTGCCGAGCAAAAAGTCGAAGCCGCTCGCGTGTTAGAAAGTTTAACCGCAGCATTACAAGAAGATGCTCATCTCTTAACTGAAGATGAGAAAACGGCTATCGATAATGTTGTAGATACTTTAATAGAAAGCGTTGAGGGAACAGATCCTGTTGCCATTGAAAACGCCATTAAACAACTGGATAAGCAAACTCAGGAATTTGCTGCGCGTCGTATGGATACTTCCATTCGTCAAGCGTTGGCAGGTCATTCTGTGGATGAGATATAACTATGCCTAAAATTGTATTTTTACCCCATAGCACTCTTTGCCCGGAAGGTGCTGTTGTTGATGCCACTGAAGGTGAGTCTATTCTTGATGTTGCATTACGTAATGGCATTGAGATTGAACATGCGTGTGAAATGTCGTGTGCGTGTACCACTTGTCACTGTATCGTTCGTGAAGGTTTTGATTCTCTTGATGAAAGTACAGAGCTGGAAGACGATATGTTAGATAAAGCGTGGGGATTAGAGCCAGAAAGTCGTTTAAGTTGCCAAGCGAAGGTAACTGATGAAGATTTAGTCGTTGAAATACCTAAATATTCTATCAACCATGCGAGAGAACACTGATTTTAGGAGTTTAAAATGAAATGGAGTGATACACGTGAAATAGGGGAAGCACTTTATGATCTCTACCCCGATACAGATCCAAAAACCGTTCGTTTTACCGATATGCATCAGTGGATTTGCCAATTAGACGATTTTGATGATGATCCACAAAAATCGAATGAAAAAATTCTTGAGGCAATTTTATTAGTTTGGCTTGATGAATTTGAATAATCGAGTAAATGATTAATGCGAAAGACTGGTTAATTGCCAGTCTTTTTGTTTTTATTGCTCAGTATGATTTAACTTTAAAAGAGGAATAAATACCCCAAAAGACTGAGTAACCAGCGTTTGTTTATGGGATATTGCTCGTAAAGTAACATGCAATTAGCTAAAAGGCTTTAATGAGAATAGTCGTGACTGATTTTTTGCAGTAAATTGATCACGCTAAAAGGTAAATATCTGGTAGTCTGAATAGGTTAACTGCCATCAGTAATAATAAGTGAGATAATAAATGAATAAACAAATTATGCCTATCATGCTGTCTAATGAACCTGCAGCAGCATGTTGGGGAGAAAAAGCACTAATTAGCACTAACGAAACTGGCATGACCGTTCACTTAACGGAAGAAAACCGCTTAGGGGCCATTCAGCGTGGTGGGCGCAAAATTGATGGTCAAGGTATTCGTAATGTTGCTCTAGTTGGTGACGGCTGGGATTTAGAACGTAGTTGGGCGTTTTGGTTAGGTTTTAGAGCACCTAAAGGCGCACGTTCAATCGAATGGCCACAATTAAGTGAAGCGGACAAAAAAGAATTAGAGTCGCGTATCCGCATTGTTGATTGGGTGCGTGACACAATAAATACTCCAGCAGAAGAGTTAGGGCCTGAACAACTGGCACAGCGTACTGTTGATCTGTTCTGTGGTTTAGATAAAGAAGATATCAGCTATAAAATCACCAAAGGGGCTGATCTCCGTGATCAGAACTATGCGGGAATTTATACTGTAGGTCGAGGCTCTTCACGTGATCCCGTCTATTTAGCATTAGATTTTAATCCAACTAAAGATGCCGAAGCCCCTATCTTTGCCTGTCTTGTTGGTAAAGGGATCACCTTTGATTCAGGCGGATATAGCATCAAACCTTCTTCTTCCATGAATTCTATGAAAGCGGATATGGGCGGTGCTGCAACCTTAGCAGGTGCTTTGGCTTTAGCTATTACACGAGGTTTAAATAAACGCGTAAAACTATTGCTCTGTATTGCTGATAATATGGTTAGCGGTAATGCCTTTAAGTTAGGAGACATTATCCGTTATCGTAATGGTAAATCCGTTGAAATCATGAATACGGATGCAGAAGGTCGTTTAGTTTTAGCAGATGGTTTAATTGATGCTAGCAACTTTGCCCCTGAATTGATTATCGATGCGGCAACATTGACAGGTGCAGCTAAAGTGGCCGTAGGTAATGATTATCACTCTGTATTAAGTTTTGATGATAAATTAGCGAATGAATTATTAGCAAGTGCAGATCAAGAAAATGAACTGTTCTGGCGCTTACCATTAGCTGATTTCCATCGTAGCCAGTTACCATCAAGTTTTGCTGATCTCAATAATATTGCCGCACCTTCACATACCGCAGGCGCAAGTACAGCAGCCGCTTTCCTTTCTCACTTTGTGAAAGATTATAAAAAAGGCTGGGTACATATCGACTGTTCAGCAACTTACAGAAAATCATCTGTAGAGCAATGGGCTGCTGGGGCAACAGGATATGGTGTTCGTTCTATCGCTAATTTATTATTAACAAAAGCAAAATAATAAACATTATGTGATTTGGAGTTTGTAATGGATGTATCTGAACAATTTGAAGTACAAGAAATTGTTGCTGTTGAAGGTTCTTCTCTACAACTGAGTGTGCTTGAGCCACAGCCTGAAAAATTAACACAAGCATTGAGCGAATTTTTTGGTCAACATAAGCCTATTCGTCGTGCATTTATTGTTAATGCTTTGGAGCAAGGTGATGATGAGTCATTTTATTTGATTGGGCTAGAAATCACTGGAGAAGAAAATATTATTGCTCAGATACTCCCACAAGCTGCTGAAGCCGCTTTTGAGCATCTAGAAGAAGGACGATCTCTGGATTTCTGTTTTGTGAATAAAGATGAGCAAGGTGTAAGTCATTTTATGACTCACCATGTAACCCCTTTTTATCAACGCAAACTAGGGGGCTTTCTTCGTAAGGGTATTCCAATCGTTAATTTGAATACCTAACCTAGTTTTTTTGCAGTTTAGGCGATATCTCATCAGATATCGCTTTTTTTTACCCTATAATAAGAAAATGATTAAAATAGCAAATGGTTTGCATTTATATGTAACTCTTTGTTTTACTATTATTTTGCTTAAAAACGCACAAACAAATAATTAGTAAAGCCTAAATAAGGCTGTAGTATTAGATAATTAATTTACTTAATACGTTGTATATTATTATAGCCTGCATAAAACATCATATAATTCAGGGGTTGAATTAAAGGAAATGGATATGAATCGAGATCAATTTAGACAGTACACGGAAAAAAGAGGGTACCGTTGGTGTACACTTGCAGTGGTACTGGCTTCAGCATTAGCTTTAACAGGCTGTGATGATAACAAAACAGAAGATGAGCAATCTTCGACGAGTGATAACTCACAACCAACACAAGTTGCGGGACAAAAAAGCACATCGCAACAAACGACAACACAACTTGGTGATAAAACCGCAGTTACAACCAAAACGAATAATCAAACTGCATTAACTAGCCAAGAAGTGCGCAATGAACTTGCTCGTCGTTATGCAGGTAAAGAGGTGACTGTACTAGATGCCTCTGAATTACAACGCGATGGCGCAAGTACGATGGTAGTGACTTTTTCAGTACCACTCGATCCTGACCAGAAATTTGATGATGTTATCCGTCTTGTTGATACTAAAAAAGGTAAATTAGAGGGGGCTTGGGAGCTATCTGATAATCTGATGGAGTTACGATTCCGCCATTTGCCACCTTCAACAGAGTTAAACCTGACTATTGATGCTCAAATTAAAGGAATTAACGAACGTAAATTAGTAGAGCCATTTAGCCAAAAATTTACTACAGAAGAGATTTTTCCATCGGTTGGCTTTACCAGTAAAGGCTCATTATTACCGTTAGAAGCAACGGAAGGTTTACCAATTAGCGCATTAAATGTCGAACAAGTCGATGTTAACTTTTTCCGAGTTAAAGATGATCGGTTGACACAATTTTTAACTCAATGGGAAAGCCGCTCTAATATTAACTATTGGGAATCAGACGATTTTCTGTCACAAGCGGATTTGGTGTATAGCGGGCGCTTTGAACTTGATACAGAAAAAAACACCCGTGAAAATGTCTTATTACCACTCAAATCCATTGAAGCCCTAAAAAAAGAGGGTGTCTATATCGCTGTAATGCAGCAGGCAGGTAAATACTCCTATACCATGCCGGCAACGGTATTTACTTTTAGTGATATCGGTTTATCAGTACATAGCTACCTTAATACGCTAGATATTTTTACTCAATCCCTGAAAAATGGCGCAGCATTAGACAATATTGAAATTCGTCTTTTGGATGAAAAAGGTAATTTAATATCTAAAACAAAAACTGATAATCAAGGGCATGCCACATTAGAAAAGAGTGATAAAGCACGTTTATTACTCGCTATTCGTAATGGGCAAACCAGTATGATTGATTTGCGTAAACCAGCCCTTGATTTATCCGAATTTGATATCGGCGGGCCACAAGGTTATAGCAAACAATTTTTTGTTTTTGGTCCACGCGATCTGTACCGCCCCGGCGAAACCTTAATCGTTAATGGTTTATTGCGAGATGGTGATGGAAACCCGATTAAAGAGCAACCTGTTAAAGTTGACTTATTAAAAACGGATGGTCAGGTTTCCCGTAGTTTTGTTTGGCAACCTGAAAATGGTTTTTATCAGTTGAAACTGATGATCCCTGAAAATGAGAGTACAGGTATTCGGAAATTACGTTTTGATTTAGGCGATGGCACTCCACGCTTCTACCAATTCCAAGTTGAAGATTTTATGCCTGAGCGTATGGCATTAGAGATCACCGGTAAAAAAGGCATTTTACTCAGTGGTAATAATGCTTATTTTGATATTAAAGGTCGTTATCTTTATGGTGCACCGGCAGCAGATAATCGCTTACAAGGGCAGGTTTTCTTAAAAGCTTCGCGAGAAGCCGTCAGTCAACTGCCGGGTTATGAATTTGGTGCCGTAAAAGATGAAAATTTAAGTCGTTTATTAGATGAATTTGAACTTACTCTTGATACAGATGGTGAAGGGGCATTAACGGTTGATAAAGACCGTTATGCTGAAGTAAAATCACCGATTAATATTATCTTACAAGCAAGCTTACTTGAAGCCGGAGGGCGTCCTGTTACTCGCCGTTATCAACAAGCGGTATGGCCAGCGACACATCTTGCGGGAATTCGCCCTGTTTTTGCTAAAAAAGAGGTGTATGACTACCGTAATGATAAATATAAATCAGGCTATAGTGTTGATGAAAACTCAATGGCGGAGTTTGAAATCGTTTATACCGATCAAGAGGGTAAAAAATTACCTGCAGATGACCTAAAAGTAAGATTTATTTACGAACGTTATGATTATTATTGGCGTTGGTCTAATTCAAATGGTTGGGAGTCTGGCTACAATCAAAAAGATCTGCAAATGGATGAGCAGACTATCAAAATAGCTAAAGATGGTACCGCAAAAGTGGCTTTCCCTGTTGAATGGGGCTCTTATCGTATAGAAGTGGTCGATCCTAAAACAGAACTTGTCAGTAGCTTACGTTTTTGGGCGGGCTATTCTTGGATGGATAATACAGGCGGAACCGGGGCAGTAAGACCTGATCAAGTTAAATTAAAATTAGATAAAGAGAGTTACTTACCGGGTGAAAAAGTCAAACTCAATATTGCAGCCCCTCATCCTGGCAAAGGTTATGTGTTATTAGAATCGAGTGATGGGCCACTATGGTGGCAAGAGATTGATGTACCTGAAAAAGGGCTTGATGTTGAAGTACCTATTAATAAAGAGTGGGCAAGACACGATTTATATTTGACTTCGGTGGTGGTAAGACCGGGGGATACATCCAAACAAGCGACGGTAAAACGTGCAGTAGGTATTTTGCATTTACCACTACAAGATAACAATCGCCGTATAGATATTGCACTGGATGCACCTGAAAAAATTCGTCCAAATCAAGATCTAAAAATTCGGATTAAAGCTAAGCCCGTTGCAGGCCAGCCATTGCCGGAAAACATCAATGTATTAGTGTCTGCAGTTGATACAGGTGTCTTAAATATTACCGACTATAAAACGCCTGATCCGTACGAAGCTTTCTTTGGTCGTAAGCGTTATAGCGTTGATCAATACGATGTTTATGGTCAGTTAATTGAAGGTGAAGGGCGTTTAGCCAACCTACGTTTTGGTGGTGATGGAAGCGAAGAAAGCGCATTATCTCGTGGTGGTAAAAAACCATTAACAGATGTGCAAATCATTGCTCAACAAGCAACATCTGTAAAATTAAATGCACAAGGTGAAGGTGAGGTTTCTTTACCTATACCTGAGTTTAATGGTGAAGTCCGCCTTATGGCTCAAGCATGGACTGCCGATAAATTTGGTAGCCAAGAAGGTAAAGTTGTTGTTGCCGCGCCATTAGTTACTCAACTCTCATTACCACGCTTTATGGCTGGGGGAGATGATGCGTTACTGTCATTAGATTTAACTAACTTAACGGATGCACCACAATCTATTACGTTAAATTATACGGCATCAGGATTAGTTGATTTAGCGGGTGTCGATAGTAAAACCGTTTCATTATCGAAAGGTGAACGAACTCAAGTTCAAATCCCTATTACGGCAAAACATGGATTTGGCCAAGGAGAATTTTCCCTGTCTATTTATGGTATTAAAGTACCTAATGAAGAGATAAAACCTTATCAAAATACTTGGAAAATAGGTGTACGCCCTGCGTATCCTGCTGAGACAATACATTACGCCAATACATTAGCAGATGGTGAGTCTTGGCGCCTACCAAACGAAGCATTAAATCAATTTAATCGCTCAACGCTTGAGGGGGAATTATTACTTACCAGTCGCCCTCCGTTACAGGTAGCGCGTTATGTTAGAGAGTTATTTGCATATCCTTATGGATGTCTTGAGCAAACTGTTAGTGGATTATATCCATCCTTGTATTCAACAGAGAAAGAGTTGAAGCAATTGGGGATCAAAACACAAACAGATATGCAAAGAAAAGAAGCCATAGAAAAAGGGATTGCTCATATCTTAACAATGCAAAAATCCGAAGGAGGATTTGCCTTGTGGGCTCAAGGTGGGCGTGAAGAGTTTTGGTTAACGGCGTATGCAACAGATTTCTTATTTAGAGCGTCTCAACAAGGTTATGAAGTTCCTACTGAGGCATTAAAACGGGCAAATGATCGTCTACTACGTTATTTACAAGATAAAAACATTGTTAATGAAGAGTATGTGGTTAACCAAGATGCGGCTCGATTCTCAGCAAGAGCATATGCAGCTTTAGTTCTGGCTAATCAGCAAAAAGCCCCTTTGGGAGAATTGCGCCGTTTATATCTAGAACGTAATCAAGCGGGTAGTGGTTTAGCGCTTGTGCAGTTAGGTGTTGCTTTGAAATTGATGGGAGATAACTCTCGCGCTGAAAGCCTAATTGCTGAAGGGGTCACCATGCCACGTAAATATAATTACGGTTTAGGTGATTACGGCAGTACTATTCGTGACCAAGCGTTGATTATTGCGCTACTCAGTGAAAACAATTTGGAAACTCAAACTCGTGATGCCAGTGTTATTACATTATCTGATAACTTAACAGGGCGTGAATGGTTCTCTACACAGGAGAGTAACTCACTATACCTTGCTGGTCGTTTCTTTATTGATATGGCAGAGAAGCCTTGGGAAGTAACCATTAATCGTCAAGTGCCAGCAATGAGTAGTGATCGCGCAGTTAATGAAGCATTGACAGCAACACAATTGCAAGAAGGTTTAGAGCTAAACAACCAAGGTGGTACAACCATTTACTCTCGAATGAATGTTGTCGGATATCCAAAAGTTGCCCCAGCGCCTTATAGCAATGTATTGAAGATCAATCGTAGTTATTACGATCTAAAAGGCAATCGAGTCGATCCTAATCGCTTACAAAGTGGTGAAATGCTGGTGGTAAAATTAGAGGTTTCAGCTAATAGAGATGTACCTGATGCCTTAGTGGTTGATCTATTACCTGCGGGGCTTGAAATTGAAAATCAAAACTTAGCATCAAGTAGCGCAAGCTTAAGCGATAGTGCTGCTGATTTGCAGGAGTTTATTGATGATATGGGACAAGCCAATATTAAACATCTTGAATATCGTGATGATCGTTTTGTTGCCGCAATAGCGGTTGATAAATATCGTCCTACGACATTACTTTACTTAGCAAGAGCGGTAACTCCGGGGAGTTATCAAGTACCGCCACCGCAAGTTGAGTCAATGTATGTGCCTTATTGGCGTGCCGTAGGGGCAACAAAAAATAAAATTGATGTTGTGCCTTAAGCTAGACAGCCCTTTCTTCGGAAAGGGCTTTTTCCTTTGAGTGATTGAATGAAACTAGGATATAAGCGGTTAATCGCCGCGAGCGTTATTTTTCTATTAGTAACACCATTATTGCTATGGATAGCAGATAAGATCTGGCCACTGCCAGATCCCGAGCCTCAAATCGCCACCATAGTAACGGCTGAAGATGGAACACCACTTTGGCGTTTTGCTGATAAAGAAGGAATATGGCGTTATCACGTTACCCTTTCTGATGTTTCCCCTGAATATTTGCAGGCGTTGATAGCTTATGAAGATCGCTGGTTTTATCAGCACCCCGGTGTTAATCCTATAGCTATTTTACGTGCCGCATGGCAAGACTTAAGCTCGGGAAAAATTGTTTCTGGAGGCAGTACGCTTTCAATGCAAGTTGCGCGTTTGATTGACCCCCACTCACGGACTTTAGGGGGAAAATTAAAACAATTATGGCGGACATTACAGCTTGAATGGTATTACTCGAAAGATGAGATTTTAGAAATTTATCTTAACCGTGCACCTTTTGGTGGCACTTTAGAAGGGATTGGCGCTGCAAGTTGGGCCTATTTAGGTAAATCTCCCGCTGATTTATCAGCAGGTGAAGCAACATTAATGGCGGTATTACCTCAAGCACCCAGTCGTTTAAGGCCAGACCGGTATCCAGAGCGTGCTCAAGCTGCACGGGATAAAGTATTAGATAGATTAGCGGAATATCAAATTTGGCCCAAAGAGAAAGTGGCTGAAATAAAGCAAGAGCAAGTGCTACTTGCACCAAGACAAACGCCACAACTCGCGCCGTTATTGGCTCGGCGTATGTATAACGAGCAAAAAGCGCCGGTGATCACAACCACGATTGATATTAATCTTCAGCGACAACTAGAAGAGCTAGCCAAACAGTGGAAATATCAGCTAGCCGATAAAACTTCTCTGGCAATACTTGTGGTCGATCACACGGATATGAGTGTTAAAGGCTATGTTGGATCGGCGGACTTTAATGATAATCAACGCTTTGGGCATGTTGATATGATAAGTGCATGGCGTTCGCCGGGATCAACCTTAAAGCCTTTTATTTATGGTCTTGCTTTGGATGAAGGATTGATCCATGCAGAATCACTATTACAAGATGTTCCGCGCCGTTTTGAAGATTACCGTCCTGGTAATTTTGATACTGGATTTAACGGTGCCGTGAGTGCCAGTGAAGCCCTTAGTCGTTCATTAAATTTACCTGCCGTTCAATTAATAGAAGCTTATGGCGCAAAAAAATTTGCAGCTAAGTTGCGACATAATCACCTTGAAATGCGTTTTCCTTATGGCTCTGAACCTAATTTAGCGCTTATTTTAGGAGGAACAGCAACACGAATGGATCAATTAGTGGCGACTTTTAGTGCGCTTGCAAGGCATGGAAAAACAGCGCCGTTACGTTTTACGCCAGAGCAAACCATCAATGAACGTATGTTAATGTCACCCGGTGCTGCGTGGATCATTCGGCGAATTTTAGCGGGAGAGGCACGGCCTCGTCCTGATAGTGCTATTTCAGCGGTTGTTCCTTTGGCTTGGAAAACAGGCACAAGTTATGGTTATCGTGATGCATGGTCGATAGGCGTTAATGCGCGTTATACCATTGGTGTTTGGGTGGGGAGACCTGATGGCACACCTGTTGCGGGGCAGTTTGGATTTGCAACCGCTGTACCGATAATGAATCAAGTTAATAATTTATTGACGAGTTATTTTTATCAAAATAAACAGCGGCCTCCTGTTGATCCTAGGCCAAATAGTGTCTCAGCCGCAGCTATTTGTTGGCCAACGGGAAAAGCTTTGCCTAAAGAAGATAGTAACTGTCGAGTCAGCCGACGAAGCTGGATCCTTGATAATACTATTCCCCCAACACTATTGAATGAAAGCCAAGAGGGCATTTTAGGCATCAATGAAAAAGTATGGATAGATAAAGAAGGAAAACGTACAGGGCCTAATTGTCCTGGTGCTCAATTAAAGGATATTGCTCTATGGCCGATAGCATTAGATGCTTGGTTGCCTGAAAAAGAGCGTAGAGCAAAACGATTACTACCAATTTCATTAACATGTCCACCGATTAAAGAAGATATGATCCCCTTGTATATCTCTGGGATAAGAAAAGGGGATTTATTGCGTCCATTGCCTGGTGAAACTCAGCTTGAAATAACGGTTTCTACACAAGGGGGAAGTGGTATGCAGTGGTGGTTTTTAAATGGTGAACAAATCGGTAAAACTGAAAATGGGGCAACGTTCTCTTATTTATTAGAAAAACGTGGCAAATACCAACTTTCGGTGCTTGATCTTAGCGGTCAAACGGATATGGTGAATTTCAGTTTTCGTTAAATAAGTGCAGAGTTTAATCAAATGAAGGCAAAAAATGTGATTAAATCGATAAATTATAACTTTTTTGCCACAGTTTTTTAAAAAAAAGCGGGATTTCATCTGTGCAATTTATTGTTATCCCCCTATAATCAATCCCTTATTTTTGCAGGGGATACGGTTTTGAGCTGTTTTTCCATGATCTGCGATAAAAACAGGCAACATAAGTTGTTATTAATACAATATTTTGAGGTAATACATGGCTATTCAGCGCACTTTTTCTATTATCAAACCAAACGCAGTGAAAAAAAATGTTATTGGTGCAATCTATAACCGCTTTGAAAGTGCGGGTTTCAGCATCGTAGCAGCCAAAATGTTGCATTTAACTCGTGAACAAGCAGAAGGTTTTTATGAAGAGCATAAAGGCCGTCCTTTCTTTGATGGTTTAGTTGAGTTTATGACTTCTGGCCCTATCATGGTACAAGTATTAGAAGGCGAAAATGCTATCCAACGTCATCGTGACTTAATGGGTGCAACTAATCCTGATAACGCTTTAGCGGGTACTTTACGTGCTGATTACGCGGATAGCTTTACAGAAAATGCAGTGCATGGTTCAGATTCAGAAGCTTCAGCTGCGCGTGAAATTGCTTATTTCTTTACTGAAAACGAAATTTGCCCACGCTAATTTATTAGCATCTGTATACGAAAAAATGTACAATGCGACGCCCTGTTAATCTTTAATGGGGCGTCTTTTTATTAATTAATAAGTATCCCGTTAATAGATTTTATTAACGTAGGCCGCATAGTGTAACAACGAGGCAATGTCATGACCCAATCTACCACTCCAGCGCCAAGCGCTTCTGTCGCTGTTTCTAAAGAAAATACTGTGAATCAAAAAACAAAAATCAATCTGTTAGATTTAAATCGTAAACAGATGCGTGAGCTTTTTGTCTCTATGGGCGAAAAGCCTTTCCGCGCTGATCAAATCATGAAATGGATATACCATTATTGCTATGATGATTTTGATCAGATGACAGATATCAATAAAGTGCTGCGTGCGAAGTTAAAAGAGATTGCCGAAATCAAGGCACCTGAGGTGTCTGAAGAACAACGCTCTGCGGATGGCACTATTAAGTGGGCGATTAAAGTAGGCTCTCAACAAGTTGAAACAGTCTATATTCCTGAAGATGATCGTGCGACGTTATGTGTTTCGTCACAAGTGGGTTGCGCGTTAGAGTGTAAATTCTGTTCAACGGCACAACAAGGTTTTAACCGTAACCTTAAAGTTTCTGAAATTATTGGCCAAGTGTGGCGTGCTGCTAAAATTATTGGTGCTTTAAAAGAGACAGGCCGTCGTCCAATCACTAATGTTGTTATGATGGGAATGGGTGAACCATTACTTAACCTTAACAATGTTATTCCTGCTCTTGAAATTATGATGGATGACTTTGGCTTTGGTTTATCTAAACGTCGAGTCACCGTGTCTACATCCGGTGTCGTACCTGCATTAGATAAATTAGCTGATGCGGTTGATGTTGCTTTAGCGATTTCATTGCATGCACCAACAGATGATATTCGTGATGAAATTGTTCCTATTAACAAGAAATATAATATTGAAATGTTTCTTGATGGCGTGCGTCGTTATATTGCTAAATCTAATGCAAACCAAGGTCGAGTTACTGTTGAGTATGTCATGCTTGATCATATTAATGACAGCACTGAACAAGCACATCAATTAGCAGAGTGCTTAAAAGATACACCTTGTAAAATCAACTTAATTCCATGGAACCCGTTCCCAGGCGCACCTTATGGACGCAGTTCTAATAGTCGCATTGATCGTTTCTCTAAAGTGTTAATGGAATATGGTTTCACCACTATTGTACGTAAAACTCGTGGTGATGATATTGACGCTGCCTGTGGTCAACTTGCTGGTGATGTGATTGACCGAACTAAGCGTACTCTGAAAAAACGTCTGCAAGGTGAACCAATTTCAGTAAAAGCAGTCTGATAGAGGTGGATAACTCTCGCTTTGTGCTGTGGTTTTAAAACAAAGTAGAGAGTTGCAAGAATGAATTAATTTAAGGAAGATAACGATGATAAGGATGTCATCAAAGGTTGTTGCTATCTGCTTGGTGTTATTGACAATAGGCTGCCAATCAACAGCAAATAAAAAACATGTTGCAGTGCCTCTTCGTCTTCAATTAGGGGAAGCTTATCTGGCTGAGCAACAATATCAGATAGCCCAATATCATTTTCAAAAAGTGCTGTCAGTGATGCCTGAGCATCCTGAAGCAAATTTAGGAATGGCATTAACATCCCAGTTATTGGGAAATCCTATTCAGGCGCTAGATTATTACAAATTAGCGATGAAGTCGAAGCCAGTAAATGTTAATGTATTAAGGTTTTATGGTAATTTCCTTTGTGAACAAAATTTATTAAACAACAATAATGTGTTAATTGAGGATATACCGTCAGATTATTTGGTTTGTCAGCATGCTGAATACCAAAAATCACCAAATTCGCGATGAGGACGTTAAAAACTGTATTTTCTCGTGTTCATCAATGTTAAACATCCAATAGCCACAGTGCCTAGATTGCTAATGAATACTGAAAACAAAACCGAAGAAGTGAAATTAACAGCGGGTCAACTTTTACGTCAGGCACGTGAAAAAGCGGGGCTAACTCAGCAGACTGTTGCTGATCGACTTTGTTTGAAGTTAACAACAGTATGTGAAATTGAAGCTGATACTATCTCTTCTGGTATTGCACCGACATTTTTACGTGGTTATATGCGCTCTTATGCAAAACTTGTCGGTGTTCCTGAAAGCGCAATTCTAGGTCTAATTGATCAACAAGCCCCAATAAAACAAGTCAAAGTAACAACAACACAAAATTACTCATTGGGTAAGCGCCATAAAAAGCGTGAAGGCTGGTTGATGAAATTGACTTGGGTTATTGTAATAGCAATGATAGCTTTAGTCGGTTTATGGTGGTGGCAGGGTCATCAAGCCGATCAACAAGAATTAGTCTCTATGGCTTCGCAAGACATAGGACAAAATAGTCCGCAAGAAAACACCAATACGATAGAATCTCCTTTATCAACCTTAGATAATAATAGCCCATCATCTGAGGGTGAAAATGTACAAGTGCCTGCTTCTCCATTAGTAGATAATCAGGCTAATAAGGTTGCCGAGCCATCAGTAACAGATGCCACACCTGAGGCAGAAGTTAAAACAGTTCCATTACCGGTGTCACCATTAACCACATCAACGACTTCTCGTGCTGATTCTGCTGAAGGCAATTCAACACCCGCACCAATTGTGGAAAATCAACTGGTCTTGATGTTTGATGGTGAATGCTGGTTAGAAATTCGTAATGCTCAAAATAAAGTTTTATTTAATGGTATTAAGAAAGCCGGTGACCGTTTGGAATTTAATGGTGAGCAACCTTATAAACTAAAAATAGGCGCACCTTCTGTTACTCGTTTACAGTTTAATGGTGAAGCTGTTGACTTAAGCCGTTTTACTGGAAAAATAGCAAAAATAACAGTACCGAGCGCTTAATCTGACTATACATTTGAGCAAGCATGGAAGCATGGGAGAATTAATCAATGCATAAAGAATCACCTATTATTCGTCGTAAATCGACGCGAATTTATGTTGGTAATGTACCTATTGGCGATGGGGCTCCTATCGCGGTACAGTCGATGACGAACACACGAACAACAGACGTTGAAGCGACTGTAAACCAGATTAAGTCTCTGGAACGTGTTGGGGTGGATATTGTACGTGTTTCTGTACCAACTATGGATGCGGCTGAAGCATTCAAACTAATTAAGCAACAAGTGAAAGTACCTTTGGTCGCTGATATTCATTTTGATTATCGTATTGCACTTAAAGTTGCTGAATATGGTGTCGATTGTTTACGTATTAATCCTGGTAATATTGGTAATGAAGAGCGTATTCGTCAAGTTGTCGATTGTGCCCGGGATCGCAATATTCCCATTCGTATTGGTGTGAATGGGGGGTCACTAGAGAAAGATATTCAAGAAAAGTATGGTGAGCCAACCCCCGAAGCGCTAGTTGAATCGGCTATGCGCCACGTTGATATCTTAGATAAATTGAACTTCGATCAGTTTAAAGTCAGTGTAAAAGCTTCTGACGTTTTCCTTGCTGTTGATTCTTATCGTTTATTAGCGAAAAAAATTGATCAGCCTTTACATTTAGGGATCACAGAAGCTGGTGGTGCAAGAGCTGGATCAGTGAAATCAGCTATTGGCCTTGGGATCCTTCTATCAGAAGGTATCGGTGATACTTTACGTATCTCTTTAGCCGCAGATCCGGTTGAAGAAGTAAAAGTTGGCTTTGATATCTTAAAATCATTACGTATTCGCTCTCGTGGTATCAATTTTATTGCTTGCCCAACATGCTCTCGTCAAGAGTTTGATGTTATTGGTACAGTTAATGAATTAGAACAACGTCTTGAAGATATCATTACACCAATGGATGTTTCTATTATTGGCTGTGTGGTTAATGGTCCTGGTGAAGCCGAAGTTTCTACACTAGGTGTAACCGGAGCTAAAACGCGCAGTGGTTTTTATGAAGACGGTGTAAGACAGAAAGAGCGTCTTGATAATAGTAATATGATTGATTTATTAGAGGCGAAAATCCGTACAAAAGCGGCAATGCTTGACGGCAACCTCCGAATTAATATAAATCAATTGGATAAATAATACGCAATTAACAGGCTCATTAACTAATGAGCCTGTATTACTTTTGATTTCACATTGAATACTGATTGTTTTCGCTTCTATAATCAGTTTATTGATCAATTAATAACTATTAGAGAAAAAAAGTGGCACAAAAAATCCAAGCCATTCGTGGTATGAATGACTACCTACCTGCTGATACGCGGGTATGGCAGAAAATCGAAAATACGCTAAAACAAATTTTAGCCGGTTATGGTTTTAGTGAAATTAGAACACCTATCGTAGAGCATACCCCTCTATTTCAGCGAGCAATTGGTGAAGTGACCGATGTTGTTGAAAAAGAAATGTATACTTTTACCGATCGAGGTGAAGACGCACAAAGCTTAACCTTACGTCCTGAAAATACCGCAGGTTGTGTCCGCGCAGGAATTGAACATGGTTTACTTTATAACCAAGAGCAACGCTTATGGTATTTAGGGCCAATGTTCCGTTATGAACGCCCTCAAAAAGGTCGTTATCGCCAATTTCACCAATTAGGTGCAGAAGTATTTGGCCTACAAGGGCCTGATATTGATGCTGAACTGATTATGTTAACGGCACGCTGGTGGAAGGCGTTAGGTATTGCAGAGCACGTGACTTTAGAACTGAACTCTATTGGTTCACTCGAAGCGCGGGCAAAATACCGTGAAGCATTAGTCGCATTTTTAGAGCAACACGTTGATCAATTAGATGAAGATTGCAAACGTCGTATGTATTCTAACCCATTACGTGTTTTAGACTCTAAAAATCCTGAAATTCAGACTTTATTGAATGATGCGCCTGAACTTTTCGATTATCTTGATGACGAATCAAGAGAACACTTTGATGGTTTATGTGCATTACTTGATGCTGTAGGTATTACTTATCGTGTTAATCAGCGTTTAGTCCGAGGCTTAGATTATTATAACCGTACTGTTTTTGAATGGGTAACCAGTGCATTAGGTTCACAAGGAACGGTATGTGCGGGTGGTCGCTATGATGGATTAGTGAAACAATTAGGTGGACACCCAACGCCTGCGGTCGGTTTTGCCATGGGGATGGAGCGCATGATCTTATTAGTTCAAGCGGTTAATCCTGAGTTTGTTGCTGATACTCATGTCGCTGATGTTTACCTTGCGTCTTTTGGTGATAATAGCCAAAGTGCAGCATTAATGCTGGCAGAAGAAATCCGTGATCAATTACCTACATTGCGCTTAATGACCAATCACGGTAAAGGCAATTTTAAAAAGCAATTAGGACGTGCTGATAAACATGGTGCTAAAATCGCGTTAATTTTAGGTGAAGATGAAATTAACGCTGGCACAGTAGCCGTGAAAGATTTACGTTCAGGTGAACAGACCATTGTATCGCGTAGCGAACTGGCCCAACAATTGACGCTGTTATTAGGTTAAGGAGAGACTTGTGGAAGTTTATAGCACCGAAAACGAACAAGTTGATGCAATTAAACAGTTTTTAAAAAATTATGGTTTAACGATCATTCTCGCTATTGTCATTGGCGTGGGTGGAATTTGGGGTTGGAAATATTGGCAATCACATCAAGCCAACCGTCTACAAGAAAGTGCGGGTGAATTTGCAACAATAAATGAAGCATTAACGAAACCAACGCCTGAAAATATCGCATTAGCCGAAAAATTTGTTTCTGAAACTAACGATATTTATGGTGCTTTAGCCTCTTTAGAGTTAGCTCAATTAGCGATTGATGCCAACGATTTAGCCAAAGGTGAAACTCACCTGACTAAAGCAATATCTATGGTAAAGAATGAAGCATTTGCAGATATGCTTAACCTTCGCTTAGCACGTGTGCAACTGGCATTAGATAAAACTGATGCTGCGTTAATTTCATTAGAGCAAGTGAAAAGTAAAGCATGGGATGGAATGAAAAATTATATCCGTGGTGATGTATTAGCGAAAAAAGGCGATAACGCAGGTGCAGCCGCCGCTTATCGTAATGCATTGAATGATGAAAATGCAGGCGCTATTCGCTCATTGGTTGAACTTAAACTCAATAATTTATCCAATTAAAGGGATCTTCAGACATGCAACTGCGTAAAACTCTCCTGATCGGTCTACTAGCATCAGCATTATTAGCTGGGTGTTCTAGTGAGCAGGATAATGTGACAATGTCTCCATTGCCTGAGGTGCAGAGCCAATTTACCCCTTATGTGGTGTGGGACAAATCGGTTGGCAATGGTATTGGAAAATACTATTCCCACTTGTCACCAGCATGGGATGGTTCAGTTGTGTATGTCGCTGATCGCCATGGGGTAGTTAAAGCATTAGAATTAGAAACGGGTAAAGAGATTTGGTCTCAAGATCTCTCAACTAAAAAAGGTTTCTTCTCCTCTAATGAATCAGCATTACTTTCCGGTGGTTTAACCGTCTCTGGTACTCGTGTTTTTGTCGGCACAGAAAAAGCAAAAGTGTATGCTTTAAATACAGATGATGGCTCTATTGATTGGGAAACAGATGTTGCCGGAGAAGCGATTTCCAAACCTGTTGTTAGTGATGGTTTAGTGCTTATTCATACCAGTAACGGTATGTTGCAAGGGCTTGATTTGCTGACAGGTGAAGTATCATGGACGGTCAACTTAGATACACCATCATTATCCGTACGTGGTGAATCAGCACCGGCTGTTGCTTATGGTGCAGCGATTGTGGGCGCTGATAATGGCCGTGTTAGTGCGGTGGTGTTATCTCAAGGGCAATTAGTTTGGCAGCAAAATATTTCACAAGTGAAAGGCTCTACTGAGATCAGCCGCTTAAATGATGTCGATATTACGCCAATTATTGATGAAAATACTGTTTATGCCATGGCTTACAACGGTAATTTAGTCAGTCTAGATATGCGTTCAGGACAGATCATCTGGAAACGTGATTTAGGTTCAGTTAATGACATGGTACTTTTGGGTGACAATCTATACCTTGTTGACCAAAATGACCGAGTTTTAGCTGTGCGCAAATCTGATGGTGTGACATTATGGACACAAGAAGACCTACTGCACCGTAATTTAACCGCCCCGGCTATCGTTGATGGTTATTTAGTGGTGGGAGATGCAGAAGGCTATCTCCATTGGATTGATACCAGTACAGGCAAATTTATTGCTCAAAATAAAGTAAATAGCTCAGGTTTATTAAGCCGTCCACAGGCTGTTCAAGATAAACTGATGATCCAAGCACGTGACGGTAAACTTTATCTATATCGTCGGTAATTAAGCACTGACAAATATAATTATTTTACGGCTCCTTTAAAGGAGCCGTTTCGTCTTTTTAGTATTTACATGTAAAATACCATCAGATTTATGATTGTATTTTTATGAGGCATCAAAAAATGATACCCGTTATTGCCTTAGTAGGGCGCCCTAATGTGGGAAAATCCACATTATTTAACCGACTAACACGCACAAGAGACGCATTAGTTGCGGATTTTCCTGGACTTACCCGTGACCGTAAATATGGTCGTGCAGAATTAGACGGTGAAGAATTTATTATCATTGATACTGGTGGTATTGATGGTGCAGAAGAGGGTGTAGAAACCCATATGGCATCACAATCACTGCAAGCCATTCAAGAAGCCGATATTGTGCTATTTTTAGTCGATGCGCGAGCAGGATTAATGCCAGCCGACCAAGGTATTGCTAAACACTTGCGTGGTGTTGAGAAAAAAACCTATTTAGTGGCGAATAAAACAGATGGTATCGATATTGATACCGCTTTGGCTGATTTCTACTCTTTAGGATTAGGGGAAATATTCCCTATTGCTGCCTCACATGGTCGTGGTGTTTCTCAACTGATTGAGCAAGCGTTGTTACCTATTGTGGGTAAAGTCGTCGAAGAAGAGAAAGAATTAACAGAAGAAGAAGAGAATGCCGCTTATTGGGCTGCTTTAGAAGCAGAGCAGAAAGAGCAAGAAGAAGAGGAAGAAGAGGATGATTTCGATCCGACAACACTTCCTGTTAAATTAGCTATTGTAGGCCGCCCTAATGTAGGTAAATCAACTCTGACTAACCGTATGTTAGGTGAAGAGCGTGTTGTAGTTTACGATATGCCAGGCACTACCCGTGATAGTATTTACATACCGATGGAGCGTGATGGTAAGGAGTATATCCTTATTGATACCGCTGGCGTTCGTAAACGCGGAAAAGTAAAAGAAACGGTAGAAAAATTCTCAGTGATCAAAACATTACAAGCGATTGAAGATTGTAATGTTGCACTACTTGTTATTGATGCTCGTGAGGGGATTTCAGATCAAGATCTCTCTTTATTAGGTTATATTCTTAATTCTGGACGCTCTTTAGTTATTGCTGTCAATAAATGGGATGGTATGACCCAAGAAGATCGCGAACAAGTTAAAGATATGCTTGATCTCAAATTAGGTTTTGTTGATTTTGCCCGCGTTCATTTTATCTCGGCATTACATGGTAGTGGTGTTGGTAATCTGTTTGAGTCGATTCAAGAAGCCTATACTTGCGCGACACGTCGTGTTGGTACATCAATGTTGACGCGCATAATGAAGATGGCAGAGGATGATCACCAACCCCCTCTTATTCGTGGACGCCGTGTAAAAATGAAATATGCCCATGCTGGGGGATATAATCCACCTGTCGTGGTTATTCATGGTAACCAAGTGTCTGATTTACCTGATAGCTATAAACGCTATTTAATGAATTATTTCCGTCGCACACTACAAGTGATGGGAACTCCTATCCGTATTCAATTTAAAGAAGGGGAAAACCCTTATGCGGATAAGAAAAATAAATTAACAGCTTCGCAAATACGTAAACGTAAGCGTTTAATGGCTCATTTAAAGAAATCAAAATAAATTAAATAGCCAGTTAAATGTAGAATAAAAACTGAGTTCGTTTCACCGGACTCAGTTTTTTTATTGATTATTGATGAATTCTTCATACTTTCATAAAAGAAATCGAAACAATTTAAGCAAAAATTAATTATTTTTTTCAAAAAACAGTTAAATTGTAACTGATTACTATTCGTATTAATGAGTTTTTTACTTTGAAAAAAATAACTATGGCTTTTGCTATTTTTTTACTTTCTGGCTGTGCTACGCCAGAAAAATGGCAAGTAAATATGAAAAATCCCACACCTTTAGATATCGCTAAAAATCTATGTATGCAAGAAGCAAAACAACGCTACCCTGAGCATTATTTGAGTTCAACGCCAAATTATAGCTATCCTTCTTCTTCAACGATAACAGTAGATGGTAAAGAAGTTACTATTCCTAATTCAAATTATCATTCCTATTCTCGTTATGATGCCAATGAAGCAGAGCGTAAACAGTATTTTGATATTTGTATGAGAGGAGAGGGGTGGGAAAATAAAAATAAAGTGACTGGATTACTCGCCTTTTTATTTAATGACTAATTAATAAAGCAGTAATTTTTACCAAACTAAAGCCAATTATAATAAATAAATGGCTTTAGTTTTAATGCGTCAGTAACTGCTATACCCACTCTTTGTGAATTAAAAAATCAGTATACAGCTTAGCTTCGGGAGTATTAGGTTCAGGGCGATAATCATATGCAAAGCGCACTAATGGTGGCATTGACATTAAAATGGATTCAGTACGTCCGCCACTTTGTAAACCAAATAGCGTGCCTCTATCCCAAACCAAATTAAACTCGACATAACGGCCACGGCGATAAAGTTGGAATTGGCGTTCACGCTCTCCCCAGGGTATAGATTTGCGTTTTTCGACAATCGGCAAGTAGGCATCCAGATAACCCTGCCCGACATGTTGTACAAATTCAAAACAGTGATCGAAATCAGGAGTATTTAAGTCATCAAAAAATAGACCACCAACACCACGCGGTTCGTTACGATGTTTTAAATAAAAATAGTCATCACACCATTTTTTATATCGAGCATAATAATTTTGGCTAAAGGGATCACACACAGATTTAGCAACTTTATGCCAATGGATAACATCTTCTTCAAATCCATAATAAGGCGTTAAGTCAAAGCCTCCACCAAACCACCATACAGGATCTTCTCCCTCTTTTTCAGCAATAAAAAAACGAACATTTGCATGTGAAGTAGGAATATAGGGATTAAGAGGGTGAATAACTAATGAAACGCCCATTGCTTGAAAACGACGACCGCTTAATTCAGGGCGATGAGCCGTGGCTGATGCAGGTAAGGCATCTCCATAAACATGGGAAAAATTAACACCCGCTTGTTCAAAAATAGCACCTTGGGTGAGCACTCGAGTACGACCACCACCGCCAGCTTCTCTTTGCCAATTATCTTGCTGAAAGGTTGCTTTTTGGTCTATATTTTCAATAGCATGGCAAATACTATCTTGCAACGACAAAAAAAATGATTGCACACGATGAATATCAGGTAAACTCATAATAACCTACAGTTTTTATCATATTTATTAAAAATGGAACGCGATATGACCTATGCTCTCATTTTGAAGTTGATTGATAAAGTAAACAAGGGATAATAAATTTAGTAACTTGTGAAAGATAACAGGCAAAACAATGGAAATACGTGTATTCCGTCAAGATGATTTTGAGGCAATCATTACACTTTGGGAACGTTGCGACTTGATCTCACCAGAAAATGATCCTGAAATTGATATTGAACGAAAGATTAACCACTCCCCCGATCTCTTTTTAATCGCAGAGGTTGCTGGCGAAATAGTCGGTAGTGTAATGGGAGGCTATGATGGTCATCGTGGCTCGCTTTACTATTTGGGCGTTCATCCTGAGTTTCGCGGTAGAGGAATTGCCAATGCACTAATCTCTCGGCTAGAGAAAAAACTCATTGCAAAAGGGTGTCCACAAATTACTTTAATGATCCCCGAAGAGAACGATGCCACTATTTGTATGTTTGAAAAGCTTCTCTATGAAGATCAAAATCAAGAGAATACGGCTTACACTAAACGCCTAATTATCGATCAGGACTTCGATCTTTAATTCTTCGCTAAATCCTCTTTTATTGACTGTTAAGATAATTTTAATCGGTTAATAGAGAGGATTTTCTTTTTTTGTACTTTCTTTCCTATCATGATGTTGCCTCGATAAAAAAGAACTTAACCTTGCTTATTTACTGGATAAAATCTGATATTGTCGATTTAAGGGAACAAACTTGGCTGAGTTATGGTCGTAACTAGTCTGAAGTATTCAGTTATTTTAGTTTAACGCGAGTAAAAACTTGTTGCCTTAGCATCAATTGAATTTATAACGAAAAAGTGAAATGGAGTATTTATAATGCCTAAATTTTGGTTACCCTTGTGCTTAAGCACAAGTGTCTTGCTATTAAGTGGCTGTTCATCCATGGGGGGAATGTCTTTTTCTGCACTTAATCCAATGAATTGGTTCTCAAATGAGACGTTAACGGTTTCTGCAAATGGATTAGGTAATATCACTGCTTCAACGGCAGTGACAGAGCAAGCGATCGAAAAAGAGTTGGGTAGCCGTTTCCATTACCGACAAGGAATGGAAATGCAACAAGGCAATATTATAGTTATTGTGCAAGCACTTGAAGATGAAAAAGTACAAGTGGCTTTTTATGGCAAAGAAAAGGGCACAGTAGATAAAATCACGGTATCTGATCCTAATGCGAAAACAGCGTGGGGAACGACAATAGGTACACCATTTAAAGATATTTATAAAAAAGCATTTGGTATGTGCAGTAACGGGCCGAAAGTCGATAAACAAAAAACCATTCAATGCCAATCAGAACAAGCAAAATCAGTGAGCTATGTTTTTGCTGGGCAATGGGATGGCCCTGATGGTCTAATGCCACCCGATGAAACATTAGCAAATTGGCAGGTAACACAAATTGTTTGGCAAAAATAGGTTATTTTTAAGTGTTATTAATAAAATAATTTTATATTTACCTTTTCTGCTAACAAAAATTTGTTAAATAGCAAAGCCTAAAAATAAATGTTGGATATAATAAACCACATTAATTTATATGTTTTTTATTATTTATTAGGGAAGCAATATGTCTCATGCACAAAGCGGTATTTTAGTCGCACATAGTAAATTCGGTCTATTTATTGAAGCAATGGTGGTGGGGGAAATTGATCAACTACGTCAAGGCTGCCAACAATTTATGCAATCCCTTAGCGAATTACAAAAACAGTATCCTGATGCTTCATTAGGTGCCGTGGTAGCTTTTGGTTCAGATCTTTGGAAAAAATTATCAGATAACAATAGTGCGCCAGAGTTAAAGCCATTTCGTCCATTAGGCAAAGGGTTAGCTCCTGCGACTCAGCGCGATATGCTTATCCATATCCAATCCATGCGTCATGATGTGAATTTCTCATTAGCGCAAGCTGCAATAGCTGCTTTTGGTAACGTGCTCCAAATAGAAGAAGAGATCCACGGTTTCCGCTGGATTGAAGAGCGTGATCTTAGTGGTTTTATTGACGGCTCAGAAAATCCAGTTGGTGACGAGCGCTATGGTGTTGCTTTAATTAATGAAGGTATTGATGCTGGTGGTAGCTATGTTTTGGTTCAACGCTATGAGCATAACCTAAAAAAATGGGCGCGTTTTAGTGAATCAGATCAAGAAAAAATGATTGGTCGTACTAAAAAAGAGAGCATTGAGTTGGATGAATCAGAACGCAATATTACCTCTCATGTATCCCGTGTTGCTATTGAAGAAAATGGTGAAGAGTTAGCGATTTTGCGTCATAGCTTACCTTATGGAACTGCTAGTGGTAAACATGGCCTCTATTTCTTAGCCTACTGTGGCCGTTTATATAATATTGAACAGCAATTACTCAGTATGTTTGGTGAAGTTGATGGTAAATACGATGATTTACTGCGTATGAGTAAACCTGTGACAGGTAGCTACTATTTCGCTCCTTCTTATGAAGTATTAGCCGCTCTGTAAGTCTTAGCGTTACACTACTATTTTGCCACGCCAGTATCATTTACTATGCTGGCGTTTTTATTTTGACGAGGTTGTTTCTCGATATCTCAATGTTGAATTATTTTCAGTTAAATCATTATGATGCTTATTTATTTGGGCAATCTCACTCTTTATCCATTTATAATAGCTATTAGTTATATCAAATAACAAAAGCTAACTACACTGTTATAAATAAAGCCGATAGAGTAACCATTAGAATAAGACTTACGCTGATGGGTACTATAATGAAGAACAAAACAATCCGAACTTTTGCATTACAGGCAACCGTTGCATTGTCTTTGGTTGCGAGTAGTTATGCAAATGCAGCTCAATTACTTAATAGCTCTTACGATATTGCTCGCGAGTTATTTACACAGCTTAATAGTGATTTTAAAACTCAATGGGATGCTCAACATCCTGATGACAAAGTCACTATCAAACAGTCCCATGCTGGCTCTTCTAAACAAGCATTAGCCATATTACAAGGTTTACCTGCGGATGTTGTCACTTATAACCAGGTGACGGATGTACAAATTTTGCATGATAAAGGCAAGCTTATTCCTGCTGATTGGCAACAACGTCTACCTAATAATAGCTCACCTTATTATTCCACAATGGCCTATTTGGTTCGTAAAGGAAATCCTAAAAATATCACTTCTTGGCAAGATTTGACCCGTGAAGATGTCAAAGTGGTTTTCCCTAACCCAAAAACATCAGGTAACGGTCGTTATACCTATTTAGCCGCATGGGGAGCGTTTGAAAAAGCTTATGGAAATGAAGCGCAAACCCGTGATGCTATGACAAAGTTACTTAAAAATGTTGCGGTATTTGATACCGGGGGACGGGGGGCAACGACCTCATTTATTGAACGTGGACTTGGTGATGTTTTAATTAGTTTTGAGTCTGAAGTAAATAATATTCGCCAGCAATATGGTGAAGATGATTATCAAGTTATTGTCCCTCCTGTAGATATTTTAGCGGAGTTTCCTGTGGCATGGATTGATAAAAATGTGCAACGCAATAAAACAGAAACCCTCGCCAAAGCTTACCTAAATTATTTATATAGCCCGAGAGCTCAGGAGATCATCACACAATTTAACTATCGCGTAAATGATAAAGCGGTGATGGCGAAAAAAGCAGATCAATTTCCAGCCACTTCATTATTTACCATTGAAGATGTGTTTGGTGATTGGAACCAAGTGATGAAAACGCATTTTGCTACAGATGGCACGCTAGATAAATTATTATTAGAAGGACGCCAATAATGTTTGCCACAGCCAGCAAGCGAGTATTACCCGGATTTGGGCTTAGTTTAGGTAGTACGCTTTTTTATACTTGTTTGATCTTATTGCTACCTATGAGTGCGCTGGTTGTGCAGTTATCTGAAATGAGTTGGGCACAATATTGGGCGGTGATAACCCACCCTCAAATTGTGGCAGCGTATAAAGTCACTTTGTTGTCAGCCGGTGTTGCAAGTATTTTTAATGCTATTTTTGGCATGTTATTAGCGTGGATCATTACGCGCTATCGTTTCCCCGGCAGAAAGTTTCTTGATGGATTAATGGATTTACCTTTTGCCTTACCTACAGCGGTAGCGGGATTAACCTTAGCAACGTTGTTTTCTACACAAGGATGGTATGGCTTGGTGTTAGATAAGTTTGATATCAAGGTGATCAATACATGGATTGGTATTGCTGTGGCGATGTCTTTTACTAGTTTGCCGTTTGTGGTCAGAACAGTGCAACCTGTTTTAGAAGAGTTAGGCCCTGAATATGAAGAAGCGGCTGAAACATTAGGGGCAAACCGTTGGCAAACGTTCCGTAAAGTTGTGTTACCTGAATTGTCTCCGGCGTTATTAGCCGGTACTGCGCTCTCTTTTACGCGTAGTTTAGGGGAATTTGGTGCTGTTATTTTTATTGCTGGCAATATTGCATGGCAGACCGAAGTGGTTTCTTTGATGATATTTATTCGATTACAGGAGTTTGATTATCCTGCAGCCAGCGCGGTCGCTTCTGTTATTTTATTGGTTTCATTAGTCTTACTGTTTTCAATTAATGGATTACAAAGTCGCTTTGGCAAGCGATTAAGGGGGCACTAATGTCGGATATAGCGCAACAACGCTCTCTTTATCGTCGCCAAATTGATTGGGTAAAATGGGGATTGATCCTTACAGGCGTTGTGTTATCCATTTTATTTTTAGTGGTGCCTATTGCGTGGATCTTTATGACTGCGTTTTCAAAAGGCATAGAAATATTTACCGACAACTTGCTAGATAGCGATATGTTACATGCTGTTTGGCTTACGCTACTTATCGCTTTAATTACTGTACCGATAAATATGTTGTTTGGTATTAGTATGGCGTGGCTTGTTACGCGTTTTCGTTTTCCGGGGCGTCAGTGGTTAATGACGCTGATTGATATCCCATTTGCGGTATCTCCTGTCGTTGCGGGACTGCTCTATCTGCTTTTTTATGGTAGCAATGGTTGGGCAGGGCAGTGGTTGGAACAATTCGATATTCAGTTAATGTTCTCTTGGCCCGGTATGGTATTAGTGACGGTATTTGTCACTTGTCCTTTTGTCGTGAGAGAGCTTGTCCCGGTGATGATGAGCCAAGGAAGCCAAGAGGATGAAGCCGCTGTGTTATTAGGTGCCAGTAGTTGGAAAATGTTTTGGCGAGTGACATTACCTAATATTCGTTGGGCATTGCTCTACGGTGTGGTTTTAACAAATGCACGTGCTATAGGGGAATTTGGTGCCGTCTCTGTTGTCTCGGGGGCTATTCGTGGAGAAACCTATTCACTGCCTTTACAGGTCGAACTTTTGCACCAAGACTACAACACTGTGGGGGCTTTTACGGCAGCAGCATTACTTGCCATGATGGCAATTATTACATTAATGGTTAAAAGTGCGTTGCAATGGCATTTAGAACGTCAGCAATAACGCAAAACAGGGGCAAAATATGAGTATTGAAATTAATCATGTCACAAAATATTTTGATCGCACTGAAGTGTTGCATGACGTGAATTTAACGGTCAATTCCGGTGAGATGATGGCGCTATTGGGGCCATCAGGCTCAGGTAAAACCACACTATTACGTATCATTGCAGGACTTGAGCATCAAACGGAAGGTAAAATCTGTTTTGCAGGGCAAGATGTCAGTCGTTTACATGCCCGCGAGCGCAAAGTTGGGTTTGTTTTCCAACACTATGCACTGTTTCGCCATATGACGGTATTTGAAAATATTGCCTTTGGCTTAACCGTATTACCACGTCGCGAACGTCCTAACAAAGCCGCGATTGATAAAAAAGTCACGCAATTATTAGAGATGATCCAACTGCCTCATTTAGCACAGCGTTATCCTGCACAACTTTCAGGAGGGCAAAAACAGCGCGTAGCTTTAGCGAGAGCATTGGCTGTAGAGCCACAAATTTTATTACTCGATGAGCCTTTCGGTGCGTTAGATGCCAAAGTGAGAACTGAATTACGCAGTTGGCTACGGGAATTACATAGTGAGCTTAAATTTACCAGTGTTTTTGTCACCCATGATCAACAAGAAGCAATGGAAGTCGCTGATCGCATCGTTATTATGGGAAATGGCAAAATCGAACAAGTGGGTACACCGCAACAAGTTTGGCACACGCCTGAAAGTCGCTTTGTTTTAGAATTTCTCGGTGATGTTAATCATCTCCAAGGTGAAATTAATGGTGCGCAATTACAAATTGCTGGCTATCACTTACCTTTATCGGTTACGCCGCTCTATCAAGGCAAAGTTGATGTTTTTTTGCGCCCTTGGGAAATTTCACTTAACCCGCATAGTGATAGCTTATGTAAACTTCCCGTCAAAGTAATAGAAGTGACTCCTAAAGGACACTATTGGCAATTGGTTTTACAGCCTATTGAGTGGGGAAATACGCCAATTAGCGCGGTATGGAATGATATGACATCAATACCCCATAAAGGTGATATTTACTATATGGGCGGTGCAAAAGCGCGGTTATATGCACAAGATCGTCCCTTAACAACAGTTTCACTGGCATACACAGCTTAAAAAAATAGCATTATTCTTTTATTACAGTTAATGACTGCCCATGCAGATTTTTTTGCATGGGTATTTTGGCTATTGAGTAAAACTAACTATACAGGCTATAACACGAAAAAGAATAAAATCTATTAAAAAATGTTAATTTTATTGCGTTAATAAGTTAAATATGATTTCTTCATTAATACAAACAAATAAATGATCAGGGATTTATTGTGGCAGGCTTAGAACAATTTATTGGTAATACACCATTGGTCAAATTACAACGACTTTCACAAGGATTAGATGCAGAAATATGGGTTAAGCTTGAAGGCAATAATCCGGCGGGTTCTGTGAAAGATAGAGCCGCGTTATCGATGATTGAGCAAGCTGAATTACGCGGTGAAATTAAACCTGGCGATACATTAATTGAGGCAACCAGTGGTAATACAGGGATTGCTTTAGCGATGATAGCGGCAGTAAAAGGTTATCGACTAAAATTATTAATGCCAGAAAATATGAGTAAAGAGCGTCAAGCATCCATGCAAGCGTATGGCGCCGAGCTTATTTTGGTTAGCCGCGAAATTGGTATGGAAGGGGCGAGAGATTTAGCGCAAGAAATGGAGCGTAAAGGTGAAGGCAAGGTATTAGATCAGTTTAATAACCCCGATAACCCTCGAGCGCATTTTACTTCAACTGGCCCTGAAATTTGGCAACAGACTCAAGGGCGTATTACCCATTTTGTTTCTAGCATGGGAACAACAGGTACGATAACTGGGGTGGGGAGTTACCTAAAAACACAATCGGACACAGTAAAAATTGTCGGTTTACAACCGGAAGAAAAAAGTCAAATTCCGGGTATTCGTCGTTGGTCTCCAGCCTATTTACCCGGTATTTTTCGAAAAGAGTTGGTTGATAGTGTTATAGATATGTCCCAAACAGAAGCAGAACAAACCATGCGCCTATTAGCGAGTAAAGAAGGTATATTCTGTGGCGTTAGTTCTGGGGGAGCCGTAGCTGGTGCAATACGCGTTGCTAAAGAGAACCCAGGGGCTGTGATTGTGGCTATTATTTGTGATAGAGGCGATCGCTATTTATCAACTGGGGTGTTTGGTTGAGTTTTCTGCCCTCGTTAAAGCTCATTCGCTTGCATATAAAAACCGCCACAGAGGAAATGTGGCGGTTTAAAAGTGAGAACAGATTAAAAATTATTTTTTGATCTGCATTACAACGGTTTCACCAACAGTTACTGGGCCTGTCATTTTAGTTAAACCTTGGATTTCATCCATATTAGAAATCACAACCGGTGTTAATACCGATTTTGCTTTTTCTTCTAAAACAGCTAAATCAAATTCTAAAACAGTATCACCGACTTTAACTTGTTGACCTTCTTCAGCGATACGTTTAAATCCTTCACCTTTTAGTTCAACTGTGTCGATACCGAAGTGGACAAATAATTCGATACCGTTGTCAGACTCAATAGAGAAAGCATGGTTAGTCTCGAAAATTTTACCGATAGTACCATCAACTGGTGCAACAATTTTATGACCAGCAGGTTTGATAGCAATACCGTCACCTACAATTTTTTCAGCGAAAACAACATCAGGAACATCTTCGATATTGACGATTTCACCAGAAAGTGGTGCAACAATATCAATCGTGCCACTGCCTTTCTTTTCCTCTGAAACCAGTGATTTTAATTTATCAAACAGACCCATGAATCTTCTCCTAATTATTTTAGTTGGGACCGGGCTCTGGCTAACGTTATTAGCACAGTGTTTTTTCTTTAGTAAAAGTTTCTACTAAGTCCATTAATTCCTTTGCAGTCGGCTGAGCAAGTGCTTGCTCTGCCAGTGCTTTTGCATCATCAAAATTGGCGTTACGAATAATTTTTTTGATGCGAGGAATTGATATAGCACTCATACTAAACTCATCTAATCCCATGCCCAGAAGCAACATTGTTGCCCGTTCATCCCCGGCAAGCTCACCACACATTCCAGTCCATTTACCTTCAGCGTGTGATGCATCAATCACCTGTTTAATCAGATTAAGTACAGCAGGTGACATTGGATTATATAGATGAGATATCAGCTCATTTCCACGGTCTACAGCCAGAGTATATTGTGTTAGATCGTTAGTCCCAATACTGAAAAAGTCAACTTCTTTTGCCATATGGCGAGCCATAACAGCCGCTGCTGGCGTTTCAACCATAACACCGACTTCGATAGATTCATCAAAAGGCTTATTTTCTTCACGAAGCTGGCTTTTCAGTATTTCAAGTTCCGCTTTCAATGCTCGGATCTCTTCAACAGAGATAATCATTGGAAACATAATACGTAGTTTACCAAAAGCAGACGCTCTTAAGATAGCACGTAATTGTGGATGAAGGATCTCTTTGCGGTCAAGACAAATACGAATTGCACGCCAACCTAAGAATGGATTCTCTTCTTTCGGTAAATTCATGTAAGGTAAGTCTTTATCGCCACCAATATCCATAGTACGGATAATGACCGCAGGACTGCCTACCGCTTCAGCCACAGCTTTATAAGCTTGGAATTGCTCTTCTTCTGTTGGTAAGGAATCTCTATCCATAAATAGGAATTCAGTACGATAGAGTCCAACACCTTCCGCACCATTACGCTCAGCACCTGCGACATCACGTACAGTACCTATATTAGCGCAAACTTCAACTTGATGCCCATCAAGGGTAATTGCTGGTAAATCTTTTAGTTTTGCCAGCTCTTCTTTTTCATGTAGGTACTCTTCTTTGATAGCCTTTAATGCTTCGAGCTCTTCATCAGAAGGATTAATAATGATTTTATTGTTAATCGCATCAAGAACCAGATAATCTTCTTTTTTAATGGTTTCTGTTGCATTAGATGTGCCAACAATCGCTGGGATCTCTAAAGAGCGTGCCATGATAGAGGTGTGTGATGTTCTACCCCCTAAGTCAGTGATAAAGCCTAACACATTGTCTAAGCTAAGCTGCGCTGTTTCTGATGGCGTTAAATCTGTAGCAACTAAAATCACTTTTTCAGAAATAGCACTTAAATCGATAATTGGCATCTCTAAGATATTACGCATTAAGCGCTTACCAATATCACGAACGTCAGCCGCACGCTCTTTTAAGTACTCATCATCTAAGGCTTCTAATGCGGTTGCCTGATCTTCAATAACAGATTGAACCGCTGCTTCTGCGGTTTTCTTGTCACTTTTGATGAGGGATATGATCTCTTGTTCGAGTTCCTCATCTTCTAATAACATAATATGGCCTTCAAAAATCTCAGCTTTATCGGCACCAAGATTTTTTTCAGCACGGGCTTTAATGATTTCTAGTTGTTGCGCTGATTTATTACGACCATCTTTAAAACGTTCGATTTGGGTGTCAACTTCGTCACTTTGGATTTTACGTTGGCTAATAATAATAGGTTCTTCTTTAAGTAGAAGAGCTTGACCAAATGCGATACCCGGTGAAGCTAAAATTCCTGAAATCATAATTTATCCTACGACTTGCTGGTGATAATTTTAAAAAAATAGGATCAAGAGACACTGCTGTTTTAAAATCATCGAGTTATAAATTCCCCTGAGCGATTTTCAGGGGAAAATAGGACGTTAATGAATAGCGAAAGGTAACTGGATTACTCTAACTCAGCCATTAACTTAACTAAATGTTCTACTGCTTGTTTTTCATCTTCGCCTTCAGCAGAAATAGTGACTACAGTACCTTGGGTTAATCCTAAAGTTTGTAATTTGAATAAGCTCTTCGCGCTGGCTGATTTACCACCAGAAATAAGACTAATATCAGAAGAGAAAGTTTTAGCCTCTTTTACTAACTGTGCTGCAGGACGAGTATGTAAGCCGTTTGGTGCTGTAATAGTAACTTCTTGCTGGTACATAGGATTTTTTCCTTTTATAACTCAATTATTCACATTAAGTCAGGACTTAGTAAGTGTAGATGAAATTGTCCTGCTTTGCGTAGCAATATCAGATAATATAAGCCATGTTACGTTATCCGATAAAAATAGTCCCCAGAAATTGAAAGCAGTGCTATTTTTATCACTTGCCTATTTTCTGATTAATTTCGACCTTCGAAATAATTACTTGATTAAATACTAAACTCGACAGAATAAATCACCTATCTGGATAACAAAGTTTGATCTCTACCACAAAAAAAGCACCCTGAAGGTGCTTTTTTAATAAATATTTTACATTTTAGGTGACGCGATTTAGCTGTCAGAGATATCAGCAAAAAGTGGGGTGCTGAGATAACGTTCACCTGAAGAAGGTAAAATCACTACGATTTCTTTATTAGCAAATTCTGGCTCTTTAGCTAATTTCACTGCAGCCGCAATTGCCGCACCGGATGAAATACCCGCTAAAATACCTTCTTTGGTCATAACGTCACGAGCTGTTTCAAATGCTTCTTCGTTAGTAATTTGGATCACGCGATCTAATAGTGATAACTCTAAGTTTTCAGGGATAAAACCTGCACCAATACCTTGGATTTTATGTGGACCAGGCTTAATTTCTTCACCTGCTAATGCTTGGCTAATAACAGGAGAATCTTTAGGTTCTACCGCAACCATGGTGACAGCTTTACCTTGAGTATTTTTCAAATAGCGACCAATACCCGTGATGGTACCACCCGTTCCGACACCTGCGATAACTACATCAACTTTGCCATCAGTGTCATTCCAAATTTCAGGGCCTGTGGTTTTCTCATGAATTTCTGGGTTTGCTGGATTACTAAATTGTTGTAGTAGAAGGTAACGGCTAGGATCGCTATCACGAATTTCGTTCGCTTTATCAATCGCTCCCTTCATACCTTTAGCGCCCTCAGTTAACACAAGGTTAGCACCTAATGCTTTTAATAATTTACGGCGCTCAATACTCATGGTATCAGGCATAGTCAGTGTCAGCTTATAGCCACGTGCAGCAGCTACATAAGCCAAGGCAATCCCAGTATTACCACTGGTTGGCTCAACTAGCTCTACGCCGGGTTTCAGGATACCTTTTTTTTCTGCATCCCAAATCATATTTGCACCGATACGGCATTTTACACTAAAGCTTGGATTACGAGATTCTACTTTAGCTAAGATATTGCCATTACCGAAATGTTTTAAACGAACTAGGGGGGTATGGCCAATAGTTTGCGAGTTATCTTCGAAAATTTTGCTCATTTTTATCCTCGGTACATGATTTTTTATAAGGTCAGATGAAATTACCATACGCCATCAAGCAAAAGATGGAAATAAGCTTTATGAATATCCTTATAACTTTTTTTACTTTTTATTCCAAAAGATTCTAATCACAATGAAACCAGTGGTATTACCACTGGCCTGCTTGTACATGTTGATGACGATATCGATCACACCACATGGCAGTGGCACCACAAATTGCAACCGGCATAATGACTAGGTTTAAGATTGGGATCATAGTGAAGATATTAATTACCATACCAAATTGTAAATTGTTCCATTTGTCTTTTTTCAGCGTTGATTTCATATTGGCGAAAGAGACTTTATGGTTATCGAATGGAAAGTCGTTATATTGGATTGCCATCATCCAAGCACCAAATATAAACCAAAGAATTGGGGCGATAGTTTGTCCAACAACGGGAACAAAATAGAGCAATAACAATACAATGGCTCTTGGCAAATAATAAACGACCTTGATGATTTCTCGTTTTAAAATACGTGGAATATCTTTTGTAATACCTAATAAGCCGGTATCCGGAGGATTAATACCCGTTATTTGGCCTTCTAATTTTTCCGCTAATAATCCATTAAAAGGCGAAGCGATAATATTGGCTATGGTGCTAAAGAAATAGGTAAAGACCAGCAAAATAAAAATAACTGACAGTGGCCAGATAACATAGCTTAACCACTGTAGCCAATCAGGGACTTTTTCCATCATCCAATTGACCATTTCACCAATCTGGCCATATAACCACCAAAAGGCACTACCGAGAATAATAATATTGGCAAGTAAGGGTAAAATAACAAAACGTTTTAGACCCGGGCGAGTAATTAATCGCCACCCAAGTGCAAAATAGTGAAATCCATTTAAATTTTTGGTCGATTCTGTCAAATTTGTCATACTTCCTATTCTCTCCTATAAGGGCAAGCTAGTATCATATAGAGAGATAATCAGCCTTACTAGTGATAAATTGTCTAAAAAATGCGCATAAGGTATTGAAGAGTGTATCTTTGTGACAAGAAAATTAAGTATTGGCTTGCACTTATAAGCATTGGCAAATACTCTTAGTAAAAGTAATATTCGCCATTGTGGCTATTAAACCTCAAGACAACAGAGATAGAAATGATGCAGCAAAATTTGCGTCTGATATTAATCGTTGTTGGTGCGATTTTAATCATAGCTTTGTTATTACACGGCTTATGGATTGGTCGAAAAGAGCGTTCTAAGCTTTTCCGTAATCGCCCAGTAAAACGTCAGAAACAGAATTATCAGTCAGATGAGAACGATGATGAACCCCAGTATACTGAGGCAAATCATCAGATGTCGTCTTTAACTTCAACGCAGGAGGCTCAAAGTGTGCCACCGGTTAAATCGGAGCCAACACTTGCGCCACAATCCTCAGTTGCAGATAAAGATCCACTTATGTCTGGAACACCAGCACAGGGACATTCTAACGATACTTCATTACAACGAGAGCCTAGTCTTGGTGTTTTTGATGTTATTGAACAAAATAATGACTCTGCGCCTCAGCAAAAACAACCGATACCCGAGGTAGAGGTAAACCATGCTGATGTAAAAGAAGGTGATATTAGTGAGACAAAACTTGCCGATGTAGAGCCGATACCAGAATCGTCGAACTCTGTTGCTAGTGATGAAATACATACCACTGATACAGATAGGCCATTGGATGCTGAAACCTCATCTGATGTGAAACAAGCTGAGCAAGCTTTATCTGGATCAGAAGAGCCAAAAGCAGAGGAAGAGCTGGTATTAGTATTAAATGTCAGCGCTCATCATGGTCAAATGCTTGACGGTGAGGTGTTAATGCAGAGCATTATTCAAGCGGGTTTCCAGTTTGGTGCGATGAATATTTTCCATCGACATCTTAACCCGACGGGTAATGGCCCTGTATTGTTTAGTCTTGCCAATATGGTAAAACCGGGTACTTTCAATATTGATACGATGGCTGAATTAACCACGCCTGGCGTATCCATGTTTATGATGGTGCCATCTTATGGTGATGCTAATCAAAACTTTAAATTGATGTTGCAAGCAGCTCAGCGTATTGCCTCTGATGTGGGCGGTGTTGTGCTTGATGAAGAGCGCAAACTGTTAACACCACAAAAAATTGAACTTTATAAATCTAGAATTCGTAGAACACTAGATTTACATCAATAGTCTTTTTATCAAAAGCTCGCTTGCGGTGCTAGGTTGGATAGATTTAAAGAAATCAGGAAAATTAATGACTTGATTTTCGGCTGATAATACAAAGTGGGGAAACTTGGTTTTTCTCACATTGCCAACAACCTCAGCCCCCGCTTGCGGGGGCTTTTCTTTCTTTGGTGATACCTCATGAATCAAAATATTCAACAACAAATTGATGAACTTCGCGTTACACTACGTCACCATGAATATCTCTATCATGTCATGGACGCACCTGAAATTCCTGATGCTGAATACGATCGCTTAATGAATAAGCTAAAAGCATTAGAAGCCGAACATCCTGAACTCATTACCCCAGATTCTCCTACTCAACGGGTAGGGGCATTACCTTTAACGGCTTTTGAGCAAGTTAGACATGAAATTCCAATGCTCTCTTTAGATAATGCTTTTGATGAAACAACCTATTTAGCATTTGATAAACGTTTACGTGAACGTCTGAAAAATAATGAAGAGATCACTTTTTGTTGTGAATTAAAATTAGATGGACTTGCGGTAAGTCTACTGTATGAAAATGGTCGCTTAGTACAAGCTGCAACCCGTGGTGATGGTACCACTGGAGAAAATATTACTGAGAATGTCAGAACCATTAAAGCCATTCCTTTGCGTTTATATGGCGATAATATCCCCGCACGAATTGAAATTCGTGGAGAAGTCTTTATGACTGAAAAAGGGTTTGAGCATTTAAATGAAGAAGCTCGACGCACGGGAGGAAAAGTATTTGCTAATCCTCGTAATGCAGCAGCGGGTTCATTACGTCAGTTAGATCCTCGTATTACAGCCAAGCGCCCTTTGACTTTCTTCTGTTATGGTGTTGGCGTGCTTGAAGGCGGTGAATTACCGACAAGCCATTATGCACGTTTACAGCAATTTAAAAAATGGGGATTACCTGTTAGTGATGCTATTAAATTATGTACCGGAACTAAAGCTGTACTTGATTTTTACCATCATGTAGCAGAAATTCGCCCTAATCTAGGCTTTGATATTGATGGTGTGGTTATCAAAGTAGATGATATAGCTCTACAAGAAGAGTTGGGATTTGTGTCTCGTGCTCCCCGTTGGGCGATTGCTTACAAATTCCAAGCCCAAGAGCAGATGACGGTGATTAAAGATGTTGAATTTCAAGTGGGGCGTACAGGGGCGATTACACCTGTCGCTCGTTTAGATCCCGTACAAGTGGCAGGGGTAATAGTCAGTAATGCCACACTTCATAATGCTGATGAAATTGAACGTTTAGGATTACGTATTGGTGATACGGTGGTTATTCGCCGTGCAGGCGATGTTATTCCTCAGGTTGTGAGTGTGATTGAAGAAAAACGCCCTGAGAATGCACAAGAAATTGTTTTTCCAACCCAATGCCCTATTTGTCAATCTGATATTGAGCGTATAGAAGGTGAGGCTGTTGCCCGCTGCACGGGGGGATTAATTTGTGCAGCGCAACGTAAAGAGGCGCTTAAACATTTCGTTTCTCGTCGTGCGATGGATGTTGACGGCATGGGAGATAAAATTATCGACCAATTGGTTGAAAAAGAGTATGTCAAAACACCGGCTGATTTATTCCGTTTAGATGAAAAGATCTTATCTGGTTTAGAACGTATGGGGGAGAAATCAGCCAAAAAACTGCTTAATGCATTAGAAAAAGCAAAATCAACCACTTTTGCCCGTTTTATCTATGCCCTTGGTATTCGTGAAGTAGGAGAAGCAACGGCCAATGGATTAACCGCTCATTTTGTTTCATTAGAGGCATTACGTGAAGCAAATATTGAAGCCTTAAAGGCAGTTCCTGATGTGGGTGATATTGTTGCAAAGCATGTGGTTAATTTTTTCCAAGAAGAACATAATAAAAATGTGATTGATCAACTTGTTAATGACATTGGCATTACTTGGCCGGCACCGGTTGTGGCTACTCATGAAGCAGGTGATAATCCTTTTGCTGGTAAAACAGTCGTGCTGACAGGCTCTCTTTCTCAATTAACGCGAGATGAAGCAAAAGATAGATTAGTTGCACTTGGTGCAAAAGTGAGTGGTAGTGTTTCGAAAAAGACAGATATGGTCATTGCTGGTGAAGCGGCGGGTTCTAAATTAGCCAAAGCAAATGAATTAGGTATTACTGTTATTGATGAAGACGAAATGATCCGCTTGCTTGAACAATCTAAATAATCGTTTACAATAATCTTAGATGCTATTGAGAGCAGTTCTCAGTAGCATCTTTAACTTAAGCTAAATTCACATTTCGTGTTACTTAAGTTACTCCTAAAGTGTGATCAACCTATCTTATTTAATAAATAGTGTGTATATGGTTTCACTGTATTGTGACAATAATCACATCGTAATGTTACGCGTTACATAAAATGCTCTCCAAGATTTATTTTTATTTTTGGAGCATGCATGTCTTCTATCATTCACTTTGTTTTGGCTCTCGCAGTTATTGGTGCATTAGCATTTATTGCAAGTAATAACCGCAAAGGGATCCGTCTGCGTTATATTGTGCAGTTATTAATTATTGAAATCGCATTGGCATGGTTCTTCCTCAATTCTGATATTGGTGAAGGCTTTGTCCGTGGTTTCGCTGGGCTATTTGATCACTTATTAGGTTATGCCGCACAAGGTACTGAGTTCGTCTTCGGTGGTATGATGAAAGGTGGTCTAGCATTCTTCTTCTTGAATGTATTATGTCCTATCATCTTTATTTCTGCATTAATTGGTATTTTGCAACATATCAAAGTATTGCCTTTCGTGATCCGCATTATCGGTACGGTGCTGTCCAAAGTGAACGGTATGGGGAAACTAGAATCGTTTAATGCGGTTAGCTCCTTAGTACTTGGCCAATCTGAGAACTTTATCGCTTATAAAGATGTATTGAGCAAAATGTCTCAGCGCCGTATGTACACTATGGCGGCGACAGCGATGTCTACGGTATCAATGTCAATTGTTGGTGCTTATATGACTATGCTTGATCCTAAATACGTTGTTGCTGCACTGGTTCTGAATATGTTCAGTACTTTCGTTATCCTATCAGTGATTAACCCATATTCTGTTGAAAATGAAGAAGATATCCAGATGGGGAATCTGCATGAAGGTCAAAGCTTCTTCGAAATGTTAGGTGAATATATCTTAGCTGGTTTCAAAGTTGCTTTAATCGTTGCGGCAATGTTGATTGGTTTTATCGCATTAATTGCTGCGGTAAACGCTATCTTTAGTATGATTTTCGGTATTAGTTTCCAAGATTGCTTAGGTTATGTGTTCTATCCATTAGCATGGGTGATTGGTATACCTGAGCAAGATGCATTACGTGTAGGTAGTGTGATGGCAACTAAATTAGTCTCTAATGAATTCGTCGCGATGGGAAGCTTGCAAGATCTGGCTGCTGAATTAACACCTCGCTCTGTTGGGATCTTATCTGTCTTCTTAGTCTCATTTGCTAACTTCTCTTCTATCGGTATTGTTGCAGGGGCTATTAAAGGTCTGAACGAAATGCAAGGTAATGTGGTTTCTCGTTTTGGTCTTAAATTACTATTTGGTTCTACACTAGTTAGCTTCTTATCTGCTGCTATCACAGGCCTGTTTGTTTAATCATTGAGATAAGACAGATAGCATGTGAAATAAATAACAATGTAAGATGGATAACTTAGTTATCATGTAACATAAATCAAGCAGTACCCGTCGGTACTGCTTTTTTTATCGTTAAATTACCTTATAATCCTTATCATTCCTTCTCGATAAAGCGATAGAGATCATGCTAGAAAAACAGCATCTTATAGATATAGCCAACACACAAATGCCATTTGGTAAATATAAAGGGCGAATGCTGGTGGATTTACCTGAAGAGTATTTATTGTGGTTTGCCAAGAAAGGCACCTTCCCTGAAGGAAAGCTAGGGCAACTAATGGAAATGACCCTAGCAATTAAAATTGATGGCTTAGAAGGGTTACTAAAACCATTAAAGCAGTCGCGTTAATCAGGCTCTGTAGGTAACTTATCCGCTATTAGTGCGTTAATAACTTTATGACTCAATTCAATAAACATAGCTTGTTCTGTAGGTGTTAATTGCGCTTGTAGCTTCTGTGCGTTCTGTTTTCGGCCTAAAGCGGCTCTTGCTAAAAAAGCTTTACCTTCATCTGTTAAATGCGTAATTAATTCACGTTTATCTTTCTTAGAACGATCCTGAGCAATAAAACCTAATGATTTTAATCCTCGCATAAACTTAGATAAATTTTGGCGTGAGATAGCTAAAATTTCACAAAGTTGAGAGGGCGTTAAATCACCGCGTAAACGCAATAATTCTAAAATATCATATTGTCCCCAAGTTACTTGCTCTGGTGTATAACGGGTGCGTTGTGCAACCAGAGTACACTGTAAAAGCGATAGGGCATTTTCTAGCTCAAGTTGCTCCATTAGTACCTACATTTTTCTATCAAATTAATTGAAGTTAATAATAACAGCTCATTTTAGCTGAAGAAAATTTATATTGATTAACTTTAGTTAATCAAATATCCTATTTAACATGATTAACTAAAGTTAATTACTTAAACTAAGTGAACTGAGGTGAATATGAGTTATTTTGAAGGCAAAACGGTGTTAGTCACTGGGGCTGCAACAGGAGTAGGGGAAGGCGTTGCCCAACGATTATATCAAGCGGGTGCAACAGTCTTTATAAGTGGACGACAATTAGAACAGGTGAAAAAAACCGCTTACACAATCGATCCTACAGGTGAAAAAGTCATAGCATTACAAGCAGATATGACATCACCTGAGCAAGTTAAAAGCATGTTTGAAACAATATTAGCACAAACAGGCGCATTACATGGATTAGTGAATAATGCAGGTATTACAGGTCCGCATAATACATCGATTGTTGATTATAATATTGATGATTGGAAAGCGGTTATGGATACCGATATTAACGGCGTATTTTACGGATTGAAATATGGTATTCCGGCCTTACTAAGAAGTGGTGGAGGGAGTATCGTTAATTTATCTTCGACAAATGGTATTGTCGGTATTGCCGGAATTTCTGCTTATACTGCAGCCAAACATGCTGTGTTAGGGATCACCCGTTCAGCTGCCTTGGAATTTGCACAGCAAGGTATACGTGTGAATGCAATAGGGCCTGGGTATGTAGACACACCGCGAATGCAACAGTTACCGGATGAAGTTCGTCAATGGATGGCATCAACACATCCGATGAAGAGAATGGCAACGCGAAAAGAAGTGGCTAATATGGTGGCTTTTTTACTTTCAGATGAGAGTAGTTTTTCAACAGGCGCTTTTTATGCGGTAGATGGGGGATATACTGCGCAGTAGTTTTATCTTTGCGGGTAGTGTGAATCACTAATTAAGTGAATACATTGGTGAAAATAAAAAATCCTGAAGATTTCTCTTCAGGATCTTAAGATTCTGGTGGAGCTAAGCGGGATCGAACCGCTGACCTCTTGCATGCCATGCAAGCGCTCTCCCAACTGAGCTATAACCCCACATAATGGATTGTTCAAAAGTATATTGGTGGAGCTAAGCGGGATCGAACCGCTGACCTCTTGCATGCCATGCAAGCGCTCTCCCAACTGAGCTATAGCCCCAACATACTGGAACGGGCTTGATAATAGGCAACAAGCACAATGCTGTCAATCACTTAATCTCACATTATTTATTGATTGATGAAAAAGAATACAAAAAAAGAGTCGCCGCTTAAAAATAAGTGACGACTCTTCGTTGTGAAATAAGATAATCAGCTCAATTAAGCTTGATTTTCTCTGTCAGTAATAAAATCTAATGCTTTATTAATACGAGCGATGCTACGAGCTTTACCAATAGCATGAACAGTAACATCTAGTGCAGGAGATTGACCCGCACCTGTGACAGCAACACGTAGAGGCATACCGACTTTACCCATACCAACTTCTAATTCTTCAGCGGTTTCTTGGATTGCTTTATGTACATTTTCCGCTGTCCAATCAGTAATTGCTGATAATTTATCACGAACTACTTCTAATGGTTGACGAGCGACAGGACGTAAGTGTTTTTTCGCCGCGGTTTCTTCGAAACTATCAAAGTCAACATAAAAGTAGTGACAACTTTCCGCCATCTCTTTTAATGTTTTGCAACGCTCGCCGAGTAATTTAATCAATTCAACCAGTGATGGGCCATTACTAGTATCAATATTTTGTTGTTTGATATGCCAATCTAGGTGTACGGCTACTTGTTCAGCAGGTAAGGTATTAATATAGTGATGGTTTAACCAAAGTAATTTGTCAGTATTAAACGCACTTGCTGATTTACTAATAGCTTCTAAAGTGAAATCTTTAATCATTTCATCGATGCTAAAGATCTCTTGGTCGCCATGAGACCAACCTAAACGTACTAAGTAATTTAATAACGCTTCTGGTAAATAACCGTCATCACGATATTGCATTACACTCACTGCGTTATAGCGTTTAGATAATTTTTTACCATCATCACCTAAGATCATGGATACGTGTGCATATTCAGGTACTGGAGCACCAAGTGCTTTTAATATATTGATCTGACGTGGGGTATTGTTGATATGATCTTCACCACGAATAACGTGTGTAATTTCCATATCCCAGTCATCAATCACTACACAGAAATTATAGGTAGGCGAACCATCAGTACGACGGATAATTAAGTCATCAAGCTCTTGGTTACTAAACTCAATCGGGCCACGAATTTTGTCATCAAAAATCACAGATCCTTCTTGAGGATTTAAAAAACGAACTACATGAGGTTCATCTGGGGTATGGTTGTGATCACCGTGACGGCAACAACCATCGTAGCGAGGTTTCTCACCTTTCGCCATTTGATCTTCACGTAGTTTCTCTAAACGTTCTTTAGAACAATAACAACGATAAGCAGTACCAGCTGCTAACATTTGATCGATAACTTGATTATAACGATCAAAGCGTTTGGTTTGATAGTAAGGACCTTCATCCCAGTTTAGATTTAACCAATTCATACCGTCCATAATTGCATCAATGGCAGGTTGAGTAGAACGTTCTAAATCGGTGTCTTCAATACGCAGTACAAACTCACCCTTGTTGTGACGGCTAAATAACCAGGAATACAGTGCAGTACGAGCACCACCAACATGTAGATAGCCTGTAGGACTTGGTGCAAAACGGGTTTTTATTTTACTCATTGAGATTGCCTTAGTACGTTTTACTTATATTCTTTCTTATATAAGGAGCCAAAAATAGAAGATAAGTAACCGTGATTATCAAAAAAACGAAATTGTTGCTTTATTTTATCACTGGATGCTAATTCCTCAATGGCATTAAGCTTTTAACCTGCAGAAAAATTTCAAATAGGTTATTTTTTGTTTGACGAAGTAACAACAACGGATTATTTTGGTTAATTGCTGTGTCAGTTATGGTGCTAAAAAAAGCATCTTGACTAAAAATAAAACGAACGATCATTTTTACGATAAAAAACCGATAAAAATCGTTGACTCATAGCGCAGTATCCCTATAATGCACCCCATCACGACGGGCGGTTAGCTCAGTTGGTAGAGCATCTCCCTTACAAGGAGGAGGTCGTTGGTTCGAGCCCAATACCGCCCACCATTATTATTCGTTGTGATAGTTGTATTATTTAATGTAATTGGGCGGTTAGCTCAGTTGGTAGAGCATCTCCCTTACAAGGAGGAGGTCGTTGGTTCGAGCCCAATACCGCCCACCAATTACATTAAAGCGTGGTAATGAGAATTTAGTCATTATGAAGTGGGCGGTTAGCTCAGTTGGTAGAGCATCTCCCTTACAAGGAGGAGGTCGTTGGTTCGAGCCCAATACCGCCCACCACTTCATCCGGTTATTTTACGCAATATCACACAGTTAGGTATGGGTCGTTAGCTCAGTCGGTAGAGCAGTTGACTTTTAATCAATTGGTCGGGCGTTCGAGTCGCCCACGACCCACCATTCCTAAATATACAACAAAGAGTAGTGAACATTGTGACGGGTCGTTAGCTCAGTCGGTAGAGCAGTTGACTTTTAATCAATTGGTCGGGCGTTCGAGTCGCCCACGACCCACCATTCACAATACTACCTCAAGTTTTACGTAAAATTATTAAATGGGTCGTTAGCTCAGTCGGTAGAGCAGTTGACTTTTAATCAATTGGTCGGGCGTTCGAGTCGCCCACGACCCACCATTTAATAATTAAGCGGGCGGTTAGCTCAGTTGGTAGAGCATCTCCCTTACAAGGAGGAGGTCGTTGGTTCGAGCCCAATACCGCCCACCACTTCTTTTTATATCATTCGATAAAAATTCCTTTATTATTCCTTATCCTTATCCTTATCCTTATCCATAGCACTCATTTTGTATTCAGGTCTGTTACTAGACTACATCGACCTATCTATCTTATCTATATTATCTATCTATCTATCTATCTATCTATCTGTCTGTCTGTCTACTTGGTGGTTTTATATCGAGCTGTGATCCCTGTTCTGTTCTCCTATTTATCGGTCTGAATTATTTTTGTGCTATCAGGGGTTGATTACCGACTTATTTACCCTACTAGTAGTGTTAAAAAGATTGATGATGAAATGATTATTTAAAAGGATTAGCAAAATTACTGAGAGAAATAGCTAAGATGATACTTTTATTGAGTGCACATAGGTTATTTAATTGCTTATAAGATAGTTTAAAAATAGCAACGTCAAGGATATTCATTTTTTATCGCCTTGATATAGATAAGATTTTTAAATTAATTTTAAAAAAAAGTATTTTTTTATTATTAGTTAATTATACGTATTATGGTTTTTATATGGGTTAAAATAAAAATAATTCAAAATTATCCTTTACAGTAAACACCCTTAATATTTTTAAGTGGTTAGTAACCAAATTATCTTTTTAATTAAAAATTATTATGTGTTTTTTCTGAAATATCGTTTTTTTGGTGCTATTTTTTGAACAAAATTTTTATATTAATTTGTTGATTTTAAAAGTTTATTTTAATTATTGATTTTTATCAAATCGCTATCTTTATGAATTCAAAAGAAAATGATCTATGCCAATAAACGACATTTTCATTTGTTTAGATGTTGTCTTAAAGGGGGAAATTCCTTTTTTACACGAAAAAAGAGAAAATTGTGTATATAGCAGAAAGATAAATTATATAAAAATATTAATGTTTGCAGAGAGGCAAAAATACGTTTTATAAGAAATAAGTATTTACACTTAGGATTAAAGGATTATCTAATTTTGAATTTTTAACAAAATGAGATCATTGTTAAATGGTCATTTAACAGCTTAATATAGCAAATATTTACCCTAAGTTACAATAACTGATAAGAAGTTCTTTTGTTTAAATATGTGGTTTGCGGAAGGTGGCAAAAAGCTATGCTGGCATGTTTTTAGTAGAACATCAGATGTTCTATAAATTAAGAAATATATTATAACCATATGATATAAAATAGTTTTTATCATTTATTCTTCTTTTTATGGTCTTTTTCTATTTGGATTCTCTTTAATAAGAGAACAAGAAAAAATATAAATAAATAATAATCCATAACTGAAATTATAATTCAAATTATAGTAAATAATAATTGGAAATTTATTTAAATTTAATAAGTACTCTAACGCTAAGTGTTTATGCTTATATAAATTAATTAACAAATGTTTAAAATTAGATCGAGTTCTATTACTTTATGAAAATCATGTAACTAATTGTTTCTATTAGTTTTAATCTGTGTCATTTTGTATTAATTAGAATTTATTGAGATTGCTCAATATTTTTTGTAAAAATGTAAAAAATGTTCTATTAACGAGGTTAATTCACAAATTTAAATAAATTAGACTGAAATTTATTGATTATTTTTTTATCAATTTGATATATTTATTCGTAAATTATTGCATTGATAGAATATAAATCTAATACATGAGTAATTCTAAAGATAAAAAAAGACTATATTTATATTTAATATATTATAACCTATTGATTAATATTGGATTTGTGACTTCTCCTAGGTATTAATAACTAGTGAGAGTAAAGGTGTTAGTTATTATTGTCATTTTTTGACTGGTTGAAAGTGTTTAAATGCGTAGTATATTATTTACATATGATAAGTGTTGTTATGAATTGTAATACTCTTATCAAGTCAAAATATTATTTTAATAAAATTAAAAAAGGTGCCCATGATATTATATTTTTTCATATATTATTAATGATGGCCCGCACTATTATAAATTAGATATCAATCAAAGTGAAAAGCGAGAACATATTATGAGTAACAAGTATCCAGTTGCTTACGCTGTTGGACAAAAAATAAAATCATTAAGAAAATCTCAAGGTTATACCGTATTTCAGTTAGCAAAAGAAATCGATATTAGTGAACAGCAATTATTTCGCTACGAACGCGGAGTTAATCGTATCGACATTGATTGCTTAGTTAAAGTCCTTGATGTGTTAGGCATTAATATAGGTAACTTCTTTGAAGATGTTATGGGGGGTATGGTTGATGTTCCTGAGAATAATGAACAACATATCCCAGCTCATTTCGACAATAAGGCTCTTTCTATTTTCTGATTGTAAGCTTTTAATTAGAAAGTTAGCTAGTATACAAATAATTAGATAAATAAGATGATTCTTATGAGAGTGTTAATCTAATTATTTAATAATAAGAATTATCTTATTATTAATTTATGCCTTGAATCTAAATAAAATGCCCTTAATGGGCATTTTTATTTTTTAACAGTAATAAGAATATCTAAATTATTCCATTAGTATAATAATATTGACTGTTACCTATAACATATCTTTTTTGTTGCTATTTCTACTATTATTTATGACTAAAATTTTTTATATAAAAGATTGGTTAATTATATTTTTTAATATATAAAAATTTTTAGTAAAAATAAAAACTAGCTAGTTCAAAAAAATACTAATTTAGTAGAATATCATCATAAAAAGATTAATTTTTAGAAAATTAAGCTATATCAATTTTGTTCTGTTAATAATAAATAAAAAAATCGTAGTGAATAGGAGAATATTCTGTATTTTTACGTATCAGTGATCTTAGCTAAAAATACCAATACGTAAAAATGCCTGCTCGATAAGCAGGCATGGGGATATTAATAATTATCAAAAGCTAATTATCAATTTTTTGTTGTTGTGCTTTCACCATGTTTTTGATGTCGATGATGCCCATCAATCATGCTGTGGAATGTTTGTGTAAAGGTATCGCCTAAAGTACATAAGTAGAAGTGCGCACAAATAAACATGAGTGCAACGATGCCTAATATAAAGTGTACTTTTAACATCCAATAGCCATAACCTAGGACTTCAGGGTATAAGCATAGTACGCCTGTGATAAGAAGTAGTGGAACTAACCCAAACATAACACCTAAGTAAGCAAGTTGTTGGAGAGGGTTAAATTTATCTGTTGTAGTCGCGGCAAAAGGATGTGGTTCACCTTTCATAATACCATAAAGATAAAAGCGAGCTTGCTTGATACAGCGTCCAATTAATCCTTGCGGTCTGACTTTGTAATGTACACCATTATTTGTGGTTAGGTTAATTACAACAAAACCTATCCAAAAAGCGATGAGAATAAAACCACAGATTTTATGTAGTAGTACCATCGATGGAACATTACCGATAGAAAAATGGCCTAACAATCCACTGATTAATAGAAGAATGAACAGTAAGGCATTACCCCAATGCCAAAAACGAATGGCTTTAGAGTATAAGTAAACACGCTCTTCTTCATAGTGACCACTTTGCTTAGGTGCCAGTGCATAACGTAAAAAACCATGTAGCACCAATATGGCTATCATGGCGACAATGATCAAACCTGCTGCAATTAACCATACAGGCCAGTAATCTGGCGTATAATAGAGTTCGGCTCCCCAGATACTTGTCATGCTTTATCTCCCTGATGGATCTCTTTACGGCGGAATAAATTTGGTTTTCCGACATTATCTAATTGGTATTGATAAACGGATTTCTGTTTGATCCAAGCTTGGATCTCGGGTGAGTCAATGCGACCAAATGCCAATGCATCAGTTGGGCATACCGTTACACAAGCAGGTAACTCACCTTCTGTTAGTCGAGTATCAGCACAGAAATTACATTTATCAGCAATGTGTGTTAATGGATTGATATATCGAACGTGATAAGGACAAGCACCAACACAGTAATCACAGCCAATACAGAGCTCTTTTTTAACCTGTACAATGCCATTTTCATCAATAAATGAAGCACCTGTAGGGCAGACAGAAACGCAAGGCGCATCTTCACAATGTTGACAGGAAACTCGGAAAAATTGGTAATGTGGATCTCCTGCCTCATCATTATGAGGGCCTTGAATTTGTACTTGTAGTCGGCTGTATCCTTCAGGAATATCATTGATGACTTTACATGCTACGGTACAAGCTTGGCAGCCAATGCAACGTTTTTCATCGTGTAGCATGACAAATTGTTTAGAGTTGCTATTCATCGTTATTTTTTTCCTTAAGCCAGACTAATTTTGACGCCTGAAGTATGTACATCAGTGCCTGAAACAGGGCTAATTTCATGAGGTAATAAACTACTGCAGTGGATCCCATTTGTGGTTGCTGGCGTTTTTTCGCCGGCCTTAGAGCCTGAACCCATATAGACAAACACTGTGTCAGGACGAATACCTGTGGTAATTAAGGCATGGGCTTTCTCTTTGCCTACGCTATTTTCTAAAATGATCTCATCACCATGCTTAATTCCATGACTTTTTGCGGTATCAGGATGTAACCAGACAGGATTTTTCCACATTAGCTCTGCTAATAAAGGTACATATTGAGTCGCGCCATTGGTATGTACTGCGACTTTTCCTTGAATAAAATAGAGTTCATCTTTTTGTTTTAATGGGAAGTTATGGAAACGAGGAATACCATAATTCTCTAATAGACTTTCTAACTCTTCCGAATAGATCTCAATAAGACCACTTGGTGATTTAAAAGAAAGAGATTTTTCCATCATATTGTTACTATCAACATGTTTGATAGCATCTGGGTATTGTGCAACAAAGGCTTTTACATAGGATGGTTCACGTAAAAGTAGCGGAATACCATAAGATAAATAGCCTTTTTGGTGGATCTCTTTATAGAGATTTTCATCCCCTTTAACTTGATAAAGTTGACGAACTCCCATGTTTTCCCAAGGAAAATAACTCGCTAATCCCAGTTTTTTTCCTAATTCCATCCAAATTAACCAACTTGGTTTAGTATCACCAATAGGTTCGACAACTTGCTGTCTTAATGCATAAGCTGGATTTAAACCAGAGACATCAGAAATCTCTTCATCTCTTTCTAAATAAGTGCTTTCTGGTAACAGATAATCTGCATAAGATGCACTTTCACTTAAATACACATCACAACTGACAATTAAGTCGAGTTTTTGGGCTGTTTTTTCTAGATCAGGTCGGCAACTTACTGTTTGAAATGGATTATGGCGTGACATAATCCAAGCTTTGGTTTGGTAAGGTACACCATGGAGTGTGGAGTCAATGATAGATTGAACAATACCGCCGCCTTTATTGATATATTTAAATTGAGGCGCTGTAGCATCGACGCGTTTTGCCGTAATTTTAGGCATGCCTTTAACGGTTGGTTTAGCTAATTCAGGGGCAACGTCGATACCCGCTAATTTATTATATTTTGCAGCAGCTTTCTTTTGATACATGCCACCTTCACGTTCAATATTTCCCAGTAGGGCGTTGAAGGTGAAGATCATTCTGCGCATATTAATTTCATCTTTATTAAAGGTTGCGCGATGGCCTGGCATGACTAATGCGTGAGGAGCTTTAGCTGCAATTTCACGTGTTATGCGAATAATATCTTTTGCGGGAACATCAGAGTGAGCTTGTGCCCATTCAGGCGTGGTATCTTGTAATACTTCCACTAATTGAGGGAAACCGACAGTAAATTTTTCTATAAAATCTTTATCATAAAGATTTTCTTTTACCATAATATGACACATGGCCATTAGAACAGGTAAGTCGCCTCCTGGTCGGATAGCAAACCACTCATTTGCTTTACTGGAAACAACAGACAATCGAGGATCAAAACTGACTAATTTTGCACCACGCTCTTGTGCCGTCATTAATTCATAGGTTTCTGCAACTTCAATTCCTTCATAAAGATTATGACCAAAAGAAAGAATATATTTAGAATTTGCGAGATCCATTTTTAAATCACCACCCATCATTACCGATGCAGCAATGGCTTTGCCCGCAGGACAAGTTGATGCATGCGTAAAGGTGTTTGGTGACCCAAATGCCGCCGCTAAATGAAATAAATGAGAGGAGAGAGAGCCTGATTTTGATGAGAAAAAGATACTTTCAGCACCATAATGTTGTTTGATGCTTGCCATCTTTTCGGCAATTTCTGTATAAGCTTGTTCCCAGCTAATAACTTCCCATTCTCCGGCACCTCTAGGGCCTTTGCGTTTCATGGGCTTTACAATGCGTTTCGGATCATAAATAAGGCTAACACCACTGCCTCCTCTCGCACAGACTCGAGTTTTTTGATGTGGTGAATTTCGGTTACCTTGGATAAAGACAGTTTTGTTATTAACAACCTGAGCTTCTATAGGACAACGGTAAGAACACATCTCACACAAACTTGGTGTTAATTTAGACTGACCCTTAAGAGATGTTACTGGATTAAGTGCGAGGGCCCCTGGTGGTAAACTTCCCACCGTACAACCAACACATCCTATACCCATCCCCTTAATAAAAGAACGACGACTAATACTCATATAACCTCCAGTTTCTTCTTATAGCTAAATATTATATACAGTTGGTTAAATAAATATTTGATGGTGTCTTCAATTTATTCATTAATAAGTGATGAGTTAGTTGGAAATAATAAATAATAGCAACAAAGAAGTTAATAAATATCATAAAATAATTTAACAAATAGAGACAAACTAAAATGATAATTATTTTCTTCTAAGGCATTAGTTAGGGGCTGGTTATTGTTAAAGGAAATGAATTAAGACTTTTATAAAAAAATAACCATGCCTTTAATATTCATATGGTTATAGGAATGATTTATTCTTTTAAAGTGTATCTATAATATATTATTAAGGTAAGAAAAAATATTGATATAATTTTCAATCGATATGTATTTTTATATATACCGGTGAGAGATTTAATTGTAATTAAATTGTTATTAAAATAAAGACTAAATAAGTTTTTTAATTTTCTTAAGCTAAAGAAGCTATTTTATTATATTTGCTATAATGTCTTATTTTAATAATGAAATATCTATAAAAGATAGAATTAAATGTCAATTAAGATTTAATTTATCCAAGAGGTAGATAATTATGCCATCATAAAAAAGATAAGATAAATTATAATATATTATTCATTATGTATAATTTTTAATTAATTATATTAATGGTTATTGGGTTGTATCTAGGGTGTCAAAATACGCTACTATTGAGTCGAGTAAATGTAACAATTTCACTTTTGTGTGAAATATTAAAGGCAATACAGATAGATAAGAATTGCCTTGTCCAGAGGTATGTTAGTGGGTTAGTTCAGCATAACGACTAACACCAATATCAATAACAGCGGATAAACTCTAGCATGCCATTTATCCGGTATACGTGATAAAAAACGTTCAGCTATTTTTAATCCTATCCATGTACTACAGATTAGAATAACGGCTGCTTTTATCCAAATATAGCCAACAAATCCAGCGCTATTCCCTAACGGGGTAGTGAAAGACAATAAGATATAAGTGAGTGTTGCCGTTAATGCTAAAGGGAATGTCAATGTGTTTGCCATGGCAGCCGATTGAGTCATTGACATACCTCTACGGCGTAATAAAGGTACGGTCATAACACTTCCACCTACACCTAAAAAAGCTGCAATAATGCCAATAATAGTGCCAGTTAACGCTTCTTTTTTGTTGGTTACTTTTTGTATTTCTTTGCGTGGCGCCATAAATCCGGGGCGAAAATAGCAATCTAAGATAGTCAGAAATAGATAACCAATAAAAATCCATCGGATCCATTCACCTTGGACGGTTGAGGCAAGTAAGGCACCGAAGATCCCACCGAATGCAATCCCCCAAAATAAGATCATAATTAATTTCCAATCTATTTTTTTCGCCTTATGGTGTTTTAGGGTCGTAATAATAGCGGAAAACAACATAATGAGCGCAGAGGTAGCCACAGCAATTTGCATAGCATGTTCACCCGCTAAACTATCACCAGCCCAAAGTGTAAGAATGAGAGTATAGAGTAGGGGCACAGTAACAAAACCACCGCCAAAACCAAATAACCATGTAGTAATACCTGAAATTAAGCCAAAAGAGATCAGCCAAAGTATCATTTAAATTCTCCTGTCCATAACAGGTGATATAAGCTACCGAATATAGATTTGATTTACTTCTGTGGTGCAGACAGTGAAATAGGAATTTAGGCCAAATTATCGACAATAAAGGTTATTATTTTTGATAAGGCTTTATTAAATCACCAAACTCTCATTGGGTGTTGTTAATAAAGAACCTATTCTTTATAGCAAGAATAAGCAGTGGGTAAAATGATAGGTTGTTATAATTGGCGTTCCCTACAGGAATCGAACCTGTAACTAGCCCTTAGGAGGGGCTCGTTATATCCATTTAACTAAGGGAACATTTTGCGAGAGGGTGCTTAACTGTTTCTCAGTGTCCGTATAGTACCGTTTTTGTGGTGGAGGGATCAAGGTATTTAGTCATTGAGTTAGCAAGGTTTATTTTGTAATCAATGATAATACTGCCTTAATAGCTATTTCTATATTTTTATATTGTCACAGTAGATCGTAATAAAAATGATAAATATAAAATTAGTAGGTTAATTGAATGAGTCATAAAAAATTAAAGCAATAAACGGGAGGGAAATAAAATAAAGAAGGCTCCTACCCGTTTAATGTATACAAGCTAATAGCTTGTTAATATAGTGAGAGTGCTTTTGTTAAACTTTTTAAACACCGAAAGAGAATGTTAATACGGCCTCACCAATAAAATCGAGTCCATTACTAATATCTATCGCTTTTTTAGCTAGCTTATCACGAGAAAGAATAAATGTATGAGATGATATTCCTGGTATAAATTTTGTGGTAAAGATTTCACCTGAGACTAATTTAAGAGATGCGGCGGATACATCCTCTTGTTGCTCTGATGTCCACCCATGAATATTATTTTTAACTAAGACAGACACCCCCACTTCAGCTGTTTTAGGTGTTGCTCGGCTTATAAAAGCCGTTTTTCCGTCAACAGTTGCATCTTTCCAATTAAAAAATGAAGCCCCAACAGCTTTATCTGGGTTGGCTTTATCAACTAAGCGAAACCAAGCACTATCAAAACTAGTATTATAATCAAGATCCACATCACCATATGTGTCAGTAGGTATAAAAGTCAAATAAGTTTTAGCATCACATTCAATACTGATGCTTGTTTCTGGTTTCATATCCACATATTGATAGTTTGAAGATTGTGGTATCAAGCTTGGCGATATGCGGCCATAGTCAAAGACAACTTCTGTATTGTTAGAACTATTGATTGTACAAGTTGGCGGTTTTATATCCCCATTGATCTGTAATTGAGCCGAAGGTGTTACAGCTAGCGCTGATGTTGATATAGCCGCTAGTAAGGTAAAATAGAGAAAATTCTTTTTCATTTTACTCTTCCTTTTCGTGAATGAATAATGAATTATTAAATTAGAGGATTATGATACCCCTTTTAAATTATTATTTAAGTTTTAAAATTAAGTATTTTCTTTTATTTTAGTCTGTTTAATCAAATTATGATGTTATTGAAAATATTTTATTATTTTCATCTAATTTAGAATATCACAAAATGTTTTATTTAAAATGAATCGTAAAGCTATTGTTTGAATTTTTATCATAAAAGTATAATCATTTCGTTAATGGTTATATTGTTATTTCTGCCCATTTTAATAATGAGTAATGAAAATTTTAATGCTTTTTGATTTTATATGTAGTGGGGCATCAAAAAGAGATTATTAATAATAGCTTACTTATAATGTGATATTTATTACTCATTTTGTTTAAATGTTAAATTCAAAAACTAAATGTAATAGTAGCTTGCTCTATATAATCTAAATTCTTCAGGAATATCTATATTTTATTTAGAGGTTTTTTAATTTATTTATATATCAATAAATTACATTACTTTCTGCTCCTCTGGTTTCTAAAGTTACACTAAAGTTTTTTCCATGTGTTAGCTTTATTTTCTACAAACAAATCTGAAACTGTAAATGTTAAAAAAGTATCTACATTACAGGATGTTTTAATATCGCTACGTTGAGAGCCTAATGCATACTTAGCATTTTCAGGAATAATTGATAGTGTATGTTGGTGGCTTGATATCTCGATTAATTTGTAACTTAGCTGAAGGTATCTGGTAAAACTTGATGATATAATGGGTCGGCAAGGAAAAATAGAGAAATTTTTCTTCATTATATCCTAATATCGAAAATGATAATTTAGCTATTGATAGCCTAATCATGATATCTTTATTTTATCTATTTATGACTATATTTAACCTATTCTAATTTTGCTTATTATAATTAAAAAATATTGATAAATTATTTTTATGTTTTATTTGGATAGGGAAATTTGTATATATATCTTTATGTTTTTTTATTTCTTGATATAAAGTGGATAAAAATAACAAATAAAATAGCGTATTTTTTATATAGATAGATACTTTAAGGTAAGAAAATTCTTAGCTTGATTATTGCGAATTACTTCTTCTTTGAACTATGTAACTATAGGTGTTTTGCATAAAAAACAATCTAAAATATTTTTATCAATCGGGCATAGTTAGCTCTATTGGATAAAAATAAATCCCGAATGTTCTTATAAGATTAAAAACGAATAACAGTATCACTTATCGCCTATTGACAGTATTATATGTAAAGATGATGAATAGTGACCTATGCTCTGATTATCATAGGACAGTTAGCGGAGAACATTATGAAGTATCGCCTGTGCGGTGTTGCTCTTTTAGTAGCTTTACTTTCAGGATGTGCAAGCACACCTAACAATGGTGACAGTCGTTCTGATCCCTTGGAAGGGTTTAACCGCCAGATGTTTAATTTTAACTATTATGTTTTAGATCCTTACGTATTACGACCTGTAGCCGTAGTATGGCGTGATTATGTTCCACCACCAGCACGTAATGGACTATCGAATTTCTTAGGTAACCTTGAAGAGCCAGCAAGTATGCTAAATAGCATTTTACGTGGAGATTTTGAAAAAGGGGCTAAGCATTTCGGGCGTTTTTGGATCAATACCGTATTTGGTATTGGTGGTTTAATCGATGTTGCAGGAATGTCTAGAGAATCAATGGAAAAAGAAGTTCCTGTAAGGTTTGGTAGTACGTTAGGGCATTATGGTGTGGGATATGGCCCTTATGTGGTATTACCGGGCTATGGCAGCTTTACAGTGCGAGAAGAGGGGGGCGATTGGGCTGATGCCACCTATCCAGTACTGAGTTACCTCACTTTCTGGATGTCTGCGGGTAAATGGGCCCTTGAAGGTATTGAAACGCGAGCTCAATTATTAGATTCAGATGCAATTTTACAAAACTCATCTGATCCATATTTAATGATGCGTGAAGCCTATTTCCAAAAAAATGATTTCGATGCTAATGGCGGGAAAACAGGTGAAAATCCAAACGCAAAAGCGATTGAAGATGATTTAGATTCTATCGATTAATCTGTTTATCTGGTTGTTTAAATAAAAAATGGTCTTTTTTAAGACCATTTTTTGTATTTAAAGTAGCAAATCAGCTTAGAAGCGATAGTTAAAGTTCATACCGTATAACCATGCTTTACCTGATGATTCAAATTCATAAGCCGGCAATGGTAAGCTTTCAGATAGCTTCTCTTTAATTGTCACTTTCTTACCGTGCATATAGGCTAAACCAACATCCACAGACATATCTTTATTAAATGCGTAGGTTGCCCCCGCACTTAACCAGAAGCGATCTTGGTCAGGGATCGAGATAGAGCGTTTATCAGCAGGAACAGGACTATCATCAAAGGCAATACCGGTGCGGAATGTCCAATTATCATCATGGTAATAAGTGGTTCCTAATGCAATACGCCATGCATCACGGAAGCCTTCTTCTTTGTTGAAGAGTTGTTGACCATCACTTTTACGTGTTGCTCTTAACTCTTTAAACTCACTCCAACTGGTATAAGCTAAATTATAATGGACAGCCCATTTAGGGGCGACACGGTGGTAAGCAGCAAATTCCCAAATCTCCGGTAGGTTAAGGTCTAATTTACCTTTGATAGTATCTCCATTAGTACCAACCACCCCCATACCTTCTAGTGCGGGTAATGAGCGGATATCACTTTGATAATCACCATCTTTAAATTTCACTTTTACTTTAGAGCGATAAGTGAAGCTGATACGGTTATCTTCATCAAACTCATATAATAAACCGGCGTTCCAGCCAAAGCCCCAAGCATCCCCTTTTAATTGTGCAAAACGATCACTTGGCGATAAGCCTGATAAATAACGGCCTAATCCCTGATAGTCAGGATCTGGATGTTGAGATAAGGCACCACCCAATAGCTTACCGGCTTCACCTACATGGCGGGTAATTTCAGCATCAGCATAGAGCGCATTTAAGCCTAAACCGACACTAAATTGTTTATTAACTCGATAACCTGCACTTAAATTTAAGTTCATGGTTTTTAAATCAGTTTTTCCGCCAATTAAACCTGCTGGGTAATCTTTTTTAAAGTCGGTAGCTAAACCAAAGTTAGTAGTACCTGATGCACCAATTGCCCATTTATCGTTGATAGGCGCAACAAAGTGAATATTGGGGACTAAAGCACTTGGGGCGATATCGCCGGCATTAGTGCTGGCGCCAGAGAGTGGGGATTTACCTTTAATATCAACACTGGGATTAATATGGATAGCACCAACGGAAAACTCAGGACGATCAAACATGGTCAATGCGGCAGGGTTTCGACTACCTACACTCGCATCATCTGCAATAACGCCTTCTCCTGAAAAAGCACGACCTAGTGCTGAAGTTGAATATTCATTTAACTGAAAACCGGCAGCGCTTGCATAAGAGGAAAGTGTTCCTACAATGGCAGCGAGAGCTGTGCGAGTAAACAGGTTTTTACGGTTCATGACCTAAACCCTCATAATTTTTTTAAATAAGTAACTTCTGATTAGAAGCGCTGGATTTTAGGTGCGGTTGTCGTTATGACAAATCAGACCAGTTGCTTAAGTATAAAGATGAATAGTGGTAATGTTGCAAGTTTGTTTTATATATATTTTCATTTTGATTTAAAATTTGGGATTTGGTTAACATTAATTTTACATTAAATGCCAATAAAGATGGTTTTGTTTATTAAACAAACAGTAAAATCAATTTTTTTTGTAAAATTGTAGGTTAATTTGAGCTAACGCAGGTTATTTTATTTTTTTGCTATTATGATAGATAATTAACACTTCTTTTGTTGGGAGACTAAAATGGCAGACGCAATTAATCGTTGTAATGCAGAAGAAACAGCTGCTTGTTGTTGTGTTGATGTTGGTACTATTATCGACAACAAAAATTGTACCGCATCTTATCAGCACGTTTTTGCCGATAAGGCTCAAGCTGAAGCGATGTTAAATGAGCTAACAGCTAAAGCTAATGCCACTGCATCTGAACCTTGCCAAATTAAACATCAATTTGCTGATGTTGAAGGTGGCGTTCAATTAACCGCTGATTTTACTTTCTCTTGTGAAGCAGAAAATCTGATCTTCCAATTAGGATTACGTTAATCCTTTGAAATTAAACTTCTTCAAGGCTATTGAAATTCAGTAGCCTTTTTTATTTTTTATCATTATTTATTCCTTCCTTTTATTGTTTTCTTCGAGTTACAGCTAATTGAATGAAATAATGAGCGCTAACTCCCACTTCTTATAAAATGATGTTTCTGATAAGTGAAAATTTTGTTAACTCTATTAATCAGGTCAGACCTCTTTGGTGTTAGGAATTCATTTTGTCAGGAGTCGTTATGAAGTCATCAGCGAGCAGTACCATAAAAGATCGTGTTGCGATTGTCAGTGGATTGCGTCTCCCATTTGCTAAACAAGCAACCGCTTATCGGGGGATCCCTGCGGTTGAGCTGGGGCGCTCGGTTGTACAAGAATTAGTGATCCGTAATGAAATTCCTCCTGAAATTATTGATCAACTGGTGTTTGGTCAAGTAGTACAAATGCCTGCCGCACCGAATATTGCCCGCGAGATTGTACTTGGCGCAGGGCTAAGTGTAAAAACAGATGCTTATAGTGTAACCCGTGCTTGTGCAACGAGTTTTCAGGCTATTGCTAATGTGGCTGAAAGTATGTTGGCAGGTCATGTTTCAGTGGGTATTGCTGGTGGCGCAGATTCATCTTCTGTATTACCGATTGGCGTGAGTAAAAAATTAGCCGATGTTTTACTCAGTTTAAGTAAAGCGAAAACATTAGGGCAACGGCTTAGTTATTTAAGTCAACTACGTTTTGGTGATCTGCTACCCGTTGCACCCGCAGTGGCTGAGTATTCCACAGGTTTACGTATGGGGGATACTGCTGAGCAGATGGCTAAGACTTATCATATTTCAAGAGTTGCGCAAGATGAATTAGCGCATCGCTCTCATCAATTAGCTGCCAAAGCGTGGGAAATGGGAAAATTAAATGACGAAGTTATGACGGCATTTTTCCCACCCTATAAATCAGGTTTTCATCAAGATAATAATATCCGCAAAAATTCTGTACTTGATTCTTACGCAAAATTGAAGCCCGCCTTTGATAGGCGCCACGGTAGTGTGACAGCGGCTAATAGTACGCCTCTTACGGATGGTGCTGCTGCTGTGCTAATGATGAAAGAGTCTGTTGCCAAAAGTTTAGGCTATCAACCTTTAGGTTATCTGCGTAGCTATGCTTTTACCGCCATTGATGTCTGGAAAGATATGTTACTGGGGCCTTCTTATGCGACTCCGTTAGCACTATCAAGAGCCGGTCTTACTTTGAGTGATTTAACACTAATAGATATGCATGAAGCTTTTGCGGCTCAAACGTTGAGTAACTTAACCTTATTTGCAAGTGATAAATTTGCTCAAGAGCAACTTGGACTGTCAAAAGCAATAGGTGAAGTTGATATGGATAAATTCAATGTTCTTGGTGGCTCTATTGCTTATGGACACCCCTTTGCTGCAACAGGGGCGAGAATGGTGACTCAAACATTACATGAACTGAAACGCCGAGGTGGTGGCTTTGGTTTAACAACAGCTTGTGCTGCGGGCGGATTGGGTGCAGCGATGATTTTGGAGGTGGAATAATGGCGACTCAACAAAGGATACAAACCTCATCTGAGAAATCACCGGTATTCCAGTTTTCAGTACGTCCCGATAAGGTCGGAATTATCACCATTAATGTTGTAGATGAAAAGGTCAATACACTGAAAGCTGCTTTTGTTGAACAGTTTCAAAATGTATTAAAACAGGCTCAGCAACATTCAGGTGTAAAAGGATTAATTATCACATCAGGTAAACCTGATAATTTTATTGCTGGTGCTGATATATCAATGATTGCAGATTGCAAAACCAAAGAAGAGGCCACCGCATTAGCGAAAGCAGGGCAAGATCTTTTTACTCAATTAGAAAATTATCCTTTGCCTGTCGTCGCAGCCATCAATGGCGCCTGTTTAGGTGGGGGATTAGAACTAGCATTAGCCTGCCATGGGCGAATTTGCTCCGATAACAGTAAAACACGTTTAGGCCTTCCTGAAGTTCAATTAGGATTACTACCAGGTTCGGGGGGAACCCAAAGATTACCACGTTTAATAGGGGTTACGACCGCTTTAGATATGATTTTAACTGGACGACAAATTAATGCCAAACGGGCTTTCAAGCTTGGCTTAGTTGATGACGTTGTACCACAAGTTATTTTATTAGATGTTGCAGCCCAATGGATTTTAACAGCTAAAAAAGCTGCTAAAAAACAGACTATTATGGAGCGTTTTTGGGCAAATACCACATTAGGAAGAAATATCCTCTTTGATCAAGCTAAAAAGCGCACTTTAGCTAAAACCAAAGGTCATTACCCAGCGGCAGAGCGTATTCTTCACGTTATTGAACGAGGCTTAGAGAAAGATATTCAAACAGGTTTTAAAGAAGAAGCTAATGCGTTTGGTGAATTAGCCATGACCCCGGTTTCATCTGCATTACGGCATCTCTTTTTTGCCTCAACAGCATTGAAAAATGAAACAGGATCATCTGCAAAGCCAGATAACTTACACCATATAGGTATTTTAGGTGGGGGGTTAATGGGGGGCGGTATTGCTTTTGTGACAGCAACAAAAGGTAATTTACCCGTTAGAATTAAAGATATTAGTGATAAAGGTATTGCGCAGGCACTTAACTATAGTTGGAAAGCGTTATCAACTAAGGTCAAGAAAAAACGGCTCTCTGCTCGTGAACGCCAAAGACAAATGGGGTTATTATCAGGGACATTGGATTATAGCGGTTTCCATCAAACTGACCTTATTGTCGAAGCTGTTTTTGAAGATTTGGCTTTAAAGCAAAAAATGGTGGCTGATATTGAAGCCTTAGGTGAAGGCAAGATCATCTTTGCTTCAAATACGTCTTCTCTTCCTATCCATAAAATTGCTGAAAAAGCACAATATCCAGAAAAAATAATTGGGCTGCACTATTTTAGTCCCGTTGAAAAAATGCCCTTAGTTGAAGTGATCCCTCATGAAAAAACGGATGCTAAGACAATCGCCACAACCGTTGCTTTTGCTAAAAAACAAGGCAAAGTTGCCATTGTGGTAGGAGATAAACCCGGTTTTTATGTCAATCGAATTCTCGCCCCTTATATTAGTGAAGCCTTAACCTGTTTGGTTGAAGGGGAAACGATAGAGAATATTGACAAAGCATTAGTTCAATTTGGCTTTCCAGTCGGCCCCATTCAACTTTTAGATGAAGTGGGAATTGATATTGGTACTAAAATAACGCCTATTTTAGTCAATGAGTTTGGTGAGCGTTTTGCATCTCCTCCCGCGGTGGATGCGATTATTGCGGATGACAGAAAAGGGCGTAAAAACGGTCGTGGTTTTTATCTCTATAATCAGCATGCCTTACCTTTCTCTTTAGGAAAAAATAAAAAGCGTGCAGATCCGATGATTTATCGCTTATTACAGGTTAAACCTAAAAATCAGTTATCGGCTTCAGAAATAACCGAACGTTGTTTATTGCTTATGCTTAATGAAGCTGTTCGTTGTTTAGATGAAAACATTATTCAACAACCTAGGGATGGTGATATTGGTGCTGTTTTCGGTATTGGTTTTCCTCCCTTCTTTGGTGGACCATTCCGGTATATAGATAGTATGGGAACAACAAAAATAGTCGATAAGCTTAATCAATTAACTGAAAAATACGGTGAAAAGTTCCAGCCATGTGAGCGATTAGCAGCAATGGCCAAGTTAAATGAACGATTCTATAGCTAACTATCTATTCTATAATGTAATGAGTAGAAAGGATGATTAAGGCGCTTATGCGCCTTTTTTTGTACCTATATAATTGAGATGCAGTTCACTCATTGGGCGAGGGTTTACGGCGTTTTTCGCTAAATTAAGCGCTGATTAAACAAGGTGTTATTATTAATGAAAAATCGGCTTATAAATGTTAATGATAGCTGAGTGAAAAGTGTTTTTGGGGGACAATAAACGCCAATGGTATATTCTAAAGACAGTTTGTTTTAATAAGAGATTAAATATAATTTTTTGGTGTTAAAATATACCAAATAGAGCAAATTTACTGGATAAAATAGCGTATTATTTGTTTGGGGCTTTTGGTTAAGACTAGATATTTGTTATTCTTACTTGCTTTATGTATTGATACCCTTAGAAATGATAACAACAAAATAGGTTTATATTGATTATGCAAATTTTTATTATGCGCCACGGTGAGGCTACTTTTGATGCGCCCAGTGATGCACTACGATCTTTAACAGAGCGTGGTGAATATGAATCATTAACCATGGCGAATTGGATGACACAGCAAGATCATAGTATCGATTATGTTTTAGTTAGTCCTTATTTGCGGGCACAACAAACACTGAATGTTGTGCAACAAGGCTTAGTATTATCCGCTAAGATAGAAACCGATGAAGGGCTTATTCCTGGGGGCAATCCTGATCATATTGCTCATTATTTAAGGGCATTAGGGGAAGTGGGATATCACAATATTCTAGTTATATCACATCTACCTTTAGTGGGGTATGTCGTGGCAGAGCTTTGTCCAACAGTGAGTGCTCCGATGTTTTCAACCTCAACGATTGCTTGTGTTGATTTTGATTTATCAACAGGCTCGGGGAAATTGCTGTGGCAAGTCTCCCCAGCAAACTTAAAATAAATTACCGAATAAAGTCTATATGTTATTTATATTGTTCTGATTTATTCGGTGATGTTAACGACGCGCAATATCATCATTTTCGACTAACAGCAATAGTGCAGCATCACCTCCCCACTCTTTTGGTGCTTGATGAAAAGCAATAATATCAGGGTGTTGAGCTAACCAAAGAGGGGTTTGCTGTTTTAAAATATGTTTACCATGCCCATGCATAATACAGGCACAATACACATGCTCTCTTCTACAGGCCGCGATTAAGGCACCAATTTCTTGTTTGGCGATTAATTGTGTTAATCCATGTAAATCTAAAAAAAACTCTGGTACATAATCACCACGACGCAATTTTTTTAGCTCGTACGCATTTGCCCCTTCTCTTAAATAACGCATCGGGCCTTCTGTTGCCAAGTTAGGTTGAAACTCATCGGAGAAATAGTAAGAAGCATCTATTTGCTCTTGCTGTAATCGCTCTGTTGGATAATGAGTCACTTTTTTTCGCGGTGTTTGGTGGCGTATTTTATCTTGTGGGAGCTTTTTGGTGCCTTTTATCATCTCCTGAAATAATTCTATTTCTGAAGGAGGTAATATGAATTTTTTGTTCATTTTTAGCGTTCTTCATCATTGCTATCATCTATATCTATAAATAATAGTACCTTAAATATAAGGGGAGATAAAAAACTATTGTTAAATAGATGAAACAAAAAAGGCAGGGGGGATCCCTGCCAAAATAGTCACATAGCTAGCAAATAGATTAATTAGTGCCCTGATGTTTCTGCACGTCGACAAGCTTCAAATAAGAACCAAGTACGACGCTCTGTTTCATCGATCCAATTTTCAATTAAGCTTGCGGTAGAGATATCGTTATTTTCATCACAGACAACATGTGCTTTTCTCAGTTCTGCTGCAAGTAATTGATTATCTTGACATAGCTCAGCTAACATATCTAAAGGCTCAACAAATTCAGCATCATTATCTTTAATACGTTGCATTTTTGAGATCTGCCCTATAGAGCGTAATGTCATGCCACCAATTTTACGTACACGCTCGGCAATAGGATCTGTCATGGCAAAGAGCTGATCACCTTGTTCATCTAACATTAGATGATAGTCACGAAAATGAGGACCGCTCACATGCCAGTGGAAGTTCTTTGTTTTTAGATATAAAGCAAACACATCCGCAAGAATAGCATTCATCGCTGCACTAACTTCTTTTGTTGCTTTAGGTGCTAAATCTGTAGGGGTAGATAGAGGACGGGTTTGGAGTTTATGTGCATCATTAACTTCAGCAGGGGTTAGTTTTTTACTGCTCATTTTCATCTCCTAATAAATCGAAAAAGTATTATTGAGAGAACAACATCGTAAACAGAACAACCAATTGCAGAACAAGATGTTATTGATATTACTGACTGTTCAGTTCAATAATAAATCACATGTAAATAAGTATGGATCGATTTCTTATAATTACTAGTTAAAGTGATAAATATAATTATTTGTTCTGGTTTTTTGTTTGTTGTTAGTTGATTGTATGGTTATTGTGTGATTGTTTTGGTTTATCTGGCTAATATTGAATTTGTTTCATCATAAAGATAAAACGAGATGAATTTAATAATATTGTCTTTTTTTATTATCTAACGCTGATTTATCACGATCTTCATGGCAAACTACAGACTTTCTATTTCGTCAGATCCGTCAGAGGACAACAGTTTTGGATATCACAGCAAAAGAAGAAGCCGTAGCTGATTTAAGCACGATCTTAGATATGTTACGTTGGGCTATGAGTCAGTTTAATTCATCAGATATTTATTATGGTCATGGTACGGATAACGCATGGGATGAAGCGTTACAGCTTGTTCTACCTACACTGGCTCTTCCTTTAGATATTCCTGATGCTCTTTTATCAACCAAACTTACAACCTCTGAAAAAATGGAAATCATTCAACTTATTGAGGTTCGTATTGAACAAAAAATTCCTGTGCCTTATTTAACGCATCGAGCGTGGTTTTGTGGACATGAATTTTATGTTGATGAACGTGTCTTGATCCCTCGTTCTCCCATTGGTGAATTGATTAATAACCATTTTGCTGGACTGATTGGGCAAGAGCCAACCCGTATCCTTGATTTATGTACTGGCAGTGGATGTATTGCTATTGCTTGCGCCCATGAATTTCAAGAAGCAGAAGTCGATGCAGTCGATATTTCAGCTGATGCGTTAGAAGTTGCCGAGTTTAATATTGAAAATCATGGTTTAATTCATCGTGTTTATCCAATGCAATCTGATCTCTTTGAGGCAATTGTTCCTACACCATACGATATTATCGTGACGAATCCACCTTACGTTGATGCTGAAGATATGGGTGACTTGCCTGATGAATACCATATTGAACCCGAACTTGCATTGGCTTCTGGTGTGGATGGCTTAGATATCACCAGACAAATTTTACTAAAAGCACCTGATTATTTAAGCGAAAAAGGCATTCTTGTCTGCGAAGTCGGTAATAGCATGGTGCATCTTATCGAACAATTTCCTGAAGTTCCTTTTACTTGGCTTGAGTTTGAAAAGGGAGGCATTGGTGTCTTTATGTTAACGCGTGAGCAACTTGTCGAATTTTCAGATAGCTTTGCTAGCGATAAACGTTGATGTCAATGTGATGAAACGGTAGATTGTTATGGTTGCAAATAACATATTAATAACATCACACAGTCAGTCATAAGATAGGAATTGAGGGATGGCGGGAAACAGTATCGGGCAATTATTTAGAGTAACCACTTTTGGTGAGTCTCATGGCACAGCGTTAGGTTGCATTGTGGATGGTGTTCCTCCCGGATTACCTTTAACGCAAGCGGATCTACAAGTTGATTTAGATAGACGTAAACCGGGAACTTCACGTTATACCACACAACGTAGAGAGCCTGATCAAGTGCGTATTTTATCGGGTGTTTTTAATGGTGTAACAACGGGAACCAGTATTGGATTATTAATAGAAAATACGGATCAGCGCTCTCAAGATTATAGCGAAATTAAAGATGTATTCCGCCCAGGGCATGCAGACTACACCTATGAACAGAAATATGGTTTACGTGATTATCGTGGCGGGGGACGCTCTTCTGCTCGAGAAACCGCCATGCGTGTCGCAGCGGGGGCTATTGCCAAAAAATACCTTAAACAAAAATTTGGTATTGAAGTAAAAGGTTACTTATCTCAATTAGGGCCGATTAGTTGTGAGTTAGTTGATTGGTCAATTGTAGAAACCAACCCATTCTTTTGCCCAGATCCTTCTCGCCTAGATGCCCTTGATGAATATATGCGAGCGCTAAAAAAAGAGGGTAATTCTATAGGTGCCAAAGTTACCGTGGTTGCAGAAGGTGTACCTGCAGGATTAGGCGAACCCGTTTTTGATAGACTTGATGCCGATTTGGCTCATGCGTTAATGAGCATCAACGCAGTAAAAGGCGTTGAAATCGGAGATGGTTTTGATGTGGTGACCTTAAAAGGGACTGAAAACCGCGATGAAATTACCAAAGAAGGTTTTAGCAGTAATCACGCGGGAGGGGTATTAGGTGGCATTAGTAGTGGTCAACCTATTATTGCACACATTGCTTTAAAGCCAACTTCAAGTATTACTATTGCTGGTAAGACGCTTAATCGACAAGGTGAAGAAGTCGATATGATCACCAAAGGGCGACATGATCCGTGTGTCGGTATCCGAGCTGTTCCTATTGCAGAAGCTATGATGGCTATTGTGTTACTTGATCATGCGTTACGTCAACGGGGTCAATGTGGTGATGTTATTCCTCCATTAATGCAATGGTGATCTTAGCTTACATCAATAATACAGCGAATAATCTGTAGTAAGTTTGCTATGAGTTTTTAAAGGTGTGAGCGCCTTATTATTCTATGCTCAGATAGTGTTACTGTTTTTATTTAAAATAATCAAATAAAGCAGTAACACACGCCCCCTCATTTCTGATAATTCGGATAGATAAATGGATTGGCTATTTTCAGATGGCATCTACCTTCTACTCTTTTTTGTTGCTGTATTAGCAGGCTTTATTGACTCTATTGCTGGCGGAGGTGGGTTGATCACTATTCCTGCCTTGCTCTCTGCGGGAATATCACCCGTACAAGCGTTGGCAACAAATAAGCTTCAATCAGTGGGCGGTTCTTTTTCAGCCACACTCTATTTTATTCGTCGTCGCGTCATTGATTTAAAAGCACAGCGCTTTGCCATTTTTATGACTTTTATTGGTGCTGTTTCTGGTGCGATGTTAGTACAATTTATTAATCCTGAATTACTAAAACAAGCGCTACCTGTTCTTACTATCGCAATCGGTCTCTATTTTTTATTAACACCATCTATCGGAGCTAAGGATAGTAAGCAACGTCTTGGCTATTATACTTTCGGGGTTATTATTGGCGGTGGTATTGGCTTTTATGATGGTGTTTTTGGTCCTGGAACGGGATCTTTTTTCGCTTTAGGTTATGTCATGTTACTTGGTTATAATCTCTCAAAGGCGACAGCACATGCTAAATTACTCAATTTCACCTCTAATTTTGGCTCTTTGCTATTTTTTATTCTTGGTGGACAGGTAATTTGGACCATAGGTTTAGTTATGTTATGCGGGCAGTTTATTGGTGCTCGCTTAGGTGCAGGGTTGGTGTTAACCAAAGGACAAAAATTAATTAGACCAATGCTGGTCATTATCTCCTTTTTGATGAGCATCAAACTCATTCATGACAATCATGGTGATACTATTGCACTTTGGTTTTCTGCACTTTTTAATTAGGAAAGATAATTTTTAAATGTCAGCACATCATTATCAGCAGTTAATTGATATTTTTAATCAATGTTTTAGCGATAGTTACCAAACACGTTTAGTTAAAGGTGATAACGAGCCAATTTATTTGCCTAAGAGTGAAGAGATACCTTATCACCAAATCATTTTCGCACATGGATTTTACGCGAGTGCATTACATGAAATATCGCATTGGTGTATTGCTGGGGATGCGCGTCGTCAGCAGGTTGATTATGGTTATTGGTATTGTCCTGATGGGCGAGATCAAGTGACTCAAGAGCAGTTTGAACGAGTTGAAATCAAGCCTCAAGCTCTTGACTGGTTATTCTGCCAAGCAGCCAATTATCCATTTAACGTGAGTTGCGATAATTTAGACGGGGATTTTGAGCCAGACCGTTACCAGTTTAGAAACAAGGTGAGAGAGCAAGTATTAGCTTATTTGCGCGATAAAAATATCCCGCCACGTGCACAGCTATTTATTAATGCGTTACATTTGTTTTACAATACACCTGAGTTAACGCCGGAGCAATTTCCTTATCAGGAAAATCCCCTCGTTAATTAAGGATGACGAGATAAACTATCCTCGTCTATCCACTGCGCAGGTTTTAGTAAACCAATAAAGCCTGAGGTAATAAGGTTGCTATTGAAACATTGAGTGACTTAAATCTGATAGCAACATTATATATTGAGGATAAATAATGCTTTCTGAGTATGAAACGTACTTATTAGATAAAATTGATAGCCGTGTTGAACATGCTACGGATGATGAATTATTTGCTGGTGGATATTTACAAGGCCACATCACTTTAGCGATTGCGGAGCTTGAGCAAGAAAACAATACGCAATTATCAGCATTAAAATCCCGTGTAGAAGAGAGCATTCAAAAAGCTATCAAAGCAGGAGAGCTTTCTCCTCCTGATCAAATATTGGTTTTATCGACGTGGCATGATTTAGTTAACTCGATTAATTAGTATAAATAACCTATATTGAGAACAACCGATACTATCGGTTGTTTTTCTTTGATTGCTAACGATTAACCACATCGAAAACCTTGTTTAAGACAGTTGAGCTTGAAAAAGAAAGGATTTTATACAAAAATTCTCCTTACTATTTATCAATTGTTTTTATTTGATTTTTCAAAGTCGATGTCTCTTTCATTGATTAAAGCATAATAGTGCTATCTTTTGTTACTCCTTGCCATTTCTGCCAAATTACTTTTAAATGTTTTTTAGGAATGTTTCTCGGGATGCAAATGATTTGCATAAAATATTTATGATAAGGATAACAATACGATGAAAAATTTCTTTAAAATAAGCCTTATTGCTAGCACGGTATTGGTTTTATCTGCCTGTGATCAACTTGATTTAGATAATAAAAAAGATAAGTTTTATTACAGTAATCCCAGTGAAAAAAGCATGAGCTTTGTTGTTGATGATAAAACATATCAGGTTGAGCCGGGTAAAAGTGGTTATTTAACACTCTCACCGGGCGAACATAGTTTACAAGATAGTGCAGGTAATAAATCCACTTTTATGGTGTATGAAAACAACAATGGTGGAATTTTAAATCCTGATAATTTTATGTATTACCGTTTATCTGAAGTCTATGCTGTACAAGGTAAGGGAGATCGCTTTAAACCAACAGAATATAAAGTGGTTATTAATGGCTATCAGTTAGAAATGCCATTACAAAGCACGAATGCTACCTTGATTGATGGCAATGTATTTAAATGTACTTATACGTTAGGTGAACCTTTCCCCAGTGAAATTAAAAGCCATAATAAAAACGAAATGGGGAACATCAAAACCAAATGTTTTGATAAACCTGAATTAATCCAATATATTATGACTGATTATGGTCAAGATCTAAAACCACTTTCCCCTCAAGATGAGTATAACGATACTGTTAATCTAGCGTTAGACTACAGTTTACCTCAACCACAATTTACTGATCCTGATATTCAAGCAGAGGCAGAAAATTGGGTTGCATTGCTTGATCAAATTAAAGAAAGTAATGATCCTAATATCCATAAACAGCTTAAAACACCATTACATGAAGCAATAAATAAGTTATCAAAAGCCGATAGTGAAAGAGCAGTAAAAAACTCTGTTGAAGATAATAAATACTATAATTCTTTTATTCACCAAGCGAGCCAATATCAATCTTATGGGATCTTACCTAGAGATTAAATTTTTGGTAGAACGGATAAAAAGCCATCCTTATGGATGGTTTTTTTATAGGTAATTGATACTCTTAATAAGCAAATAGCAAGTTATAAAAGAGATTATTTATGACCAACGCATCAAATAAAATCGCCACTCACGAGATCACTATTCGGCCAACTCAATTGGCTGATGCCAACCAACTACCGAAGATTGAACAATCGGCAGGAGAGTTATTTAGCAGCATAAAAGAATTAAGTTGGATCAGCGAAAGTGGTGTACAAAGTGTTGAGGCGCATATTCAATTTATCCATCAACATGCCCACTGGGTTGCTGTTAATCATGACAATCATCCCGTTGGTTTTATCATGACGCAACAATTACCTGAAAGTGTATTTATTCATGAATTATCGGTAAGTAAAGATTGGCAAAATAAAGGGATTGGTAAATTGCTGATCCAGACTGTAAAAAATGAAGCTAAATTACAGCAATTTAATGCGATAACGTTAACGACTTTCCGCGATGTCCCTTGGAATGCCCCCTATTATCAGCGTTTAGGTTTCCATATCTTACTTGAGCATCAAATACCCTATTCTTTACAACAAATTTTAGATAATGAAGTAGAGCATGGGGGATTTGCGAGAGAAATGCGTTGTGCGATGAAGTGTGAAATTTAAATACTATAATAATTTAAATACTATAAAGATATTTAAGTAACCCATTAACAATAGTTACTTAAATATCAACCGTAATTTCAGTGACTGATCCTATGATTTTAATTCAATGGCTTTTCCGCGCAGTAATGGTCTTACCCAGAAACGATTAGGATGTAAGGCATTTAACACACTATCTTCTACAGGAAATGGCTCATCAAAGATTTGGCTTGCTAAGATCTCCGCAGATAAAGGTGCAGAGCATAAACCACGTGAACCTAATGCACTAATAATATAAAGCTGATGATAACTCGGCGCCAAAATAGGTGTTTGCTTTCTACGCTTAAATCGATCTAAATGCGTATAGGCGACAACTAATTTTTCAAAATCGGGTACTTCACCTAATAAAGGAAGGTGATCTCTTATTGTACAGCGGATCCCGACACGCGCATCGTTATCACTAAAATCTACCTGCTGTGCCCAAGGTGATTGTGCTAAACAGTGTGTGAGATGCCATTGATTATTTTGTTGCTCTTCAATTGAAACATTTAAATCTAGTCGATCACGACGAAAGCTTGCCCCAACACAATGCAGATTATCTTGAGGATCAACCGGCGTAAAATAGCCATCATAGCAGAGCACCGCTTTTAATTGTGCGATATCAGGTGTCGTTGAAATATGGCTAACTTGACCCCTTACTGCACTGATAGGCAGTTTTTCACTTTGTATAAAATCAGTAATACGGTGCCCATTAGCTAAAATAACACAATCATGTTGTGTTTTATACGTTGTTGCTTGGTGAGTCACCTCTAACTGCCAATGCTGTTGTTGTGAGGTTAATTGAGTGACTTGATGTTCAAAGAGTAGCTTGAGACCTTGTTGTTGAGCGTATTTTAATGCATTGGTGGTTAACTCTGTGGGAGAAAGCCAACCTGCTTGAGGATAAAAAAGACCATCTTGGTTGATAGCTAATCCACAAAGTGAATTCATTTCATCTTGATGAACATAATGAGCGAGTTGAGAAAAAGGTGTGGAATGCTCGATTATTCGCGCTATTTTTTTGCGTACTTTTTCATTATAGATAACTTGGGCAACACCAGACCATTGATGTGAAAAGTTTACGCCTTTATGGTTTAACTCATCATAATAACGGCGGGCATATAAAAAAGCGTTAGTGAAAAAGTGTTCTAACTCATCAGATTTACCATTAAGTAATGGATATAACACACCTTGCCGATTGCCTGAGGCATTTGCCGCAGGATGTGTATCTTCACAATAGAGCGTGACTTTGGCGCCTCTTTTTAAGCAGGCGAGCGCAGTTAATGCACTGGCGATCCCCCCACCGATAATGGCGATATCTTTTGTTTGTGTAGCACAAGGTCTGGCATAGTAGGGAACAAATGCATTGGCAGGAGGATGGGGAAATACCCCTGTTAACATTTCTCTTTTTTGACCAAAGCCTTTTATTTTCTTTATTTCAAAACCAACATGTTGCAATCCTCGTTTTACTATCCCAGCTGCGGTAAAGGTGGCAAAAGTGCCATTTTCACGCATCGAGTCTGCCATTGCTTGAAATAATGTTTCACTCCACATTTGTGGGTTTTTACTTGGTGCAAAGCCGTCAAGAAACCACGCATCAACTTTATTATGTAAAGCTTGGCGAGTTTGTGGCAGTAATGTATTGATATCACCGAACCATAAATCAAGCGTTATCGCGCCATTAGCAAGAATAAGACGATGACAACCGGCAATAGGTAAAGGCCACTGTGCACAAAGCGCTGTTGAATATTGTGCTAGTTCTGGCCAATGGCTATGGGCTGTTTGCAAATCAGCTTTAGTCAGAGGAAATTTTTCAAAACTGACATAATGTAAACGTTTTAATGACGCATCAGGTGAGTGATGACGAAATTGCTCGAAGGCTTGCCACAGTGTTAAAAAGTTTAATCCTGTGCCAAATCCGGTTTCTGCTATAACACACTCAGAGCGTACATGTGTACCAAAACGAGATGGAAAATGATTTCCATGTAGGAATACATGTCGAGTTTCTTCAAGACCATCTTGGTTGGAAAAATAGATGTCATCAAACTGTTTTGAAATCGGAGTACCAAGTTCATTCCAACTTAAAGAGGCGGTATTTATAGCAGTGTTATTCACGGAACTACCTGTATTTTACCAAAAATAATGGGCTATCTTAACGCTGTTCTTAAGCATCTTCCACCTTTTGAGTACGCAGAGATTTTTCATATTATCTGCATTTTTGTAAAAAAGATCCTGATCGGACTTGTTCAGCGTACAAGTGTACGCTAAAGTGCTATTCAGAAATCCCGCAGCTACAACTATTATTGTAAAGAGGTATAAATGAAGCGCGCAGTGATCACGGGTCTGGGTATTGTTTCGAGCATTGGTAATAACCAGCAAGAAGTGCTGGACTCTTTAAAAGAAGGCCGTTCCGGGATAACTTTCTCAGAAGAATTTAAAGAGATGGGGCTACGTAGCCACATTTGGGGTAATGTTAAGCTTGATACTGAAGGTCTTATTGACCGTAAAATCCGCCGTTTTATGAGTGATGCATCGGTTTATGCCTATTTATCTATGCAACAAGCGATTGAAGATTCAGGTCTAACAGAAGATCAAGTTTCTAACATTCGTTCTGGTTTAGTTGTCGGCTCCGGTGGTGGTTCTCCTCGTAACCAAGTACAAGGTTCGGACGGCATGAGAGCTAAAGGTCTACGCGGTGTAGGTCCTTATATGGTAACTCGTGCAATGGCGTCTGGTGTATCAGCTTGTTTAGCTACACCGTTTAAAATTAAAGGCGTTAACTATTCAATTAGTTCAGCTTGCTCAACATCAGCACACTGTATTGGTCATGCGGTTGAATTAATTCAATTAGGTAAACAAGATGTGGTTTTCGCCGGTGGTGGTGAAGAGCTAAGTTGGGAGATGACCTGTGAGTTTGATGCTATGGGGGCACTTTCAACAAAATATAATGATACACCAGCCAAAGCTTCTCGTACCTATGATAAAAACCGTGATGGTTTCGTTATCGCTGGTGGTGGCGGTATTGTGGTTGTTGAAGAATTAGAGCACGCATTAGCACGTGGTGCGCATATCTACGCTGAAATTGTCGGCTATGGTGCAACATCTGATGGTGCTGACATGGTTGCTCCATCGGGAGAAGGTGCCGTACGTTGTATGCAAATGGCAATGCAAGGTATTGATCATGTCGATTATATCAATACTCATGGCACATCAACGCCTGTGGGTGATTTAAAAGAGCTTGAAGCGATTGCTGAAGTTTTTGGAACTAAAACACCGGCTATTTCTGCAACTAAGGCAATGACAGGTCACTCATTAGGGGCTGCAGGTGTTCATGAAGCCATTTACAGTCTACTGATGTTAGAGCATGGCTTTATCGCACCAAGTATTAATATTGAAGAGCTTGATGATAAAGCGGATGGTATGAATATCATTACCAAACCAACAGAGCAAAAATTAGATACAGTGATGTCAAATAGCTTTGGTTTCGGTGGCACTAATGCTTCACTTGTGATGAGTAAGTATAAGAAATAGTTAGTTATACTTAGTTTTCCTTGTATAAATGATAAAGGCAGTTGCTTATAATAAGTGACTGCTTTTTTATTTTTTGTATAAATAAATTTGTTCTGCAAAATAAATAAAGATCCTTTTGGTTTTCTAGAAAACGATGTTAAAAAAATGCTGTAAATATTATTAAAGCATAATCTTATTGATTGTCATTTTTTTATCATACAGATCCAATAGATAAAATAACTATCTAATTGTTTAAAATTAGTTGTTTTCACTATAATTTTAAATCAATCATTTAATTAAAAACTGATTTTATAGATTAAATCCTTTATTTTATAAATAGTTAACTTAATGAAAATATCGATAGCATTAAAAAGGTGAGGGGAAAAATTGATCTGGATTATTTTATATTAAATAAGCAGGAGATATTTAATATAAAAGTTGGTAATGTTTGCAACGGATACTTGTATTACTTTATATTTTATACTTTGATTTTCTTGCCTTGGTTTTTATTTATAAAAACTAGGGGAGCAAAGTGACCGGCTAATTGCTTAGCCGGTATTTTTTTATTTATAGTCTAGCTGACATTGACTCACATCTCCTGCTGACAATCTGCTTTTTTTGTGACAGATTGACGACGGAAATTCAGTGGTGCTCTTAGTTTTTGTACTAAGAATATTCCCAATAAAATAACGCCTCCACCAATAAAATGATAACTGTGCATCTCTTCACCTAGCACCGCTACAGCGATCATTGCGGTAAATAGAGGAATTAAATTCATAAAGATAGAGGTTGTATTTGCACCTAATTTCATTACACCTAAGATCCACAGATAAGGCGCTAAAATAGAGGCTCCAACCCCTGCAAAAATAACTAATCCAACATTATCTTTTGTTAATGCAATACTTTCTGCGGTAAGAAAATTAGGTATTAGTAATAAAACACCAAAACCTATTTGTACATATAGAGACTGCCAATTAGGTAAAGGAATTGACCAACGTTTGGTAAGTACTCCGTAAAATGCATAGGCAGTTGATGCGATAAACATCATTAATTCACCACGTCCTAATCCTTGAGAAAGGAGTTGTGAAGGATCACCGTGGCTGACTAACCAGACAAGTCCACTAATAGATAAAATAGTTCCGAGTGCAATCCCTACAGTAGGCACGACACGCAGTACAAAAATACTAATAATAACGGTTAATAATGGAATAAGTGAATTCAATATTCCCATAAAGGTTGCTGTCACATAATAAGCCGCATAGTAAGCTAAACTTTGATATAACCCCATACCTAATGCGCCGAGAATAAATAATTTCCACCAATATTGTTTTACGGTTTTACGATGATGCCAAACAGGGACTAATAGAAACGGCGTCATCAGTAAAAATGCTAAGAACCAGCGATAAAATGAGATAGCGGCTGGATCTATCACAGATGTTGCCGCTTTATTGACAACCGCATTAATTGACCAAATAAGTACCGCTAACAGCGGGAAGATTATACTTTTCATTATTCTCACATCTATTTTTAAACCAGATGGCTATTGTAAGCCTGTCTGATTAGATATATATAATGAAAAGCAGACAACCGATAGACCAATAAAGACAAAACGATAAAAGAGCAACATTAAGATGACAATTGAACAACAAAAAGAGATGCAGTGGTTACTCTCTGATCCAGATACGGTCCGTTTTCGTGATGAGCAATTGCTTGCAGAAACTGAATTTCGTTATCATCAACATGAGTTTGGTCAATTGCTTTATGTGATCTCTGGAGTAATGGATTTAGAAGCTGGCGGGCAGCGTTTTTTAGCGCCACCTGAATTTAGTGTATGGATCCCTGAAAAAGTAGGGCACGCAAGCTACAATAAAAAAACCTTATCTTTTAAGGTGCTAGATATTGCACCCAGTTGGTGTGAAGGTTTATTGGATAAACCCTGTCTTATTCAACTAAGTCCTATTTTTTCGACGATTTTTGCCGATTTCTTCCGTCGTGGCGTTTGTAAACCGCAAACAAAAGAAGATATACGTTTATCTCAAGTGTTAATAGACCAACTAAAAGTATCTCCTATTCACCATACCTATTTACCTTCCTCAAGAGATAAGCTGTTAGCACCCGTTTTGGCAGCATTAGAGCAAAATCCTGCTGATAATACCTCATTAGAATTATGGGCAAAAAAACGTTATACCTCAGAAAGAACCTTATCACGTCGTTGTCAGCAAGAGTTAGGCATGTCTTTTAGTGAATGGCGTAAGCGATTACGTTTTTTACATGCTATCTCTTTGTTAGAGCAAGGAAAAAGTGTTAATGATGTGGCCTTTGATGTTGGATATAGCTCATCATCCTCATTTATTGCCATGTTTCAGCAATTTGCTGGAACAACACCAGAAAGATTTCGTCGCTTACCCAATGGTTAAGGTTTCTTTTCATATATTTACTTAAAATAGCGTCAGTTTTTATCGTCAATAATAGGCTTTACTTGGAATAAGTGGCAAAATAGACCGCTTAATTTTATTTTTGATCCTTTGTTTACACACATAAAAAACAAATCAGTGAGATAACACCGTGAAAATTCTGGTTGATGAAAACATGCCTTATGCGCAGCAGCTTTTTTGCCAATTAGGCGAAGTAAAAGCTGTACCGGGTCGCCCTTTACCTATTGAAGAGCTCGATGATACTGATGCATTGATGGTGAGATCGATTACTAAAGTCAATGCATCACTATTAGCGGGCAAACCGGTAAAATTTGTCGGCACCGCAACGGCAGGTTTTGATCATGTTGATACAGCATGGCTAGAGCAACAAAAAATAGCGTTTTCATCTGCGCCAGGTTGTAATGCGATCGCTGTTGTTGAATATGTCTTCTCTGCATTGATGGTGTTTGCTGAGCAAGAAGGATTTCAATTAACAGATAAAACCGTTGGCATTGTTGGCGTTGGCAATGTTGGAGGGAGACTGGCAAAACGCTTACGCGCATTAGGTGTGAATGTACTACTTTGTGATCCGCCTAGAGCTGATAGAGGGGATGATGAACAATTTCATTCTTTAGAAACGCTATTAAAGCAGGCGGATATCCTGACTTTCCATACACCGCTAAATAAATCGGGTCGTTATAACAGTTACCATTTAATTAATGAGAGCAACCTCGATATTTTACCTGAAGGTCGTATTTTAATTAATGCAAGCCGTGGCGAGGTTATTGATAATGCTGCATTATTATCAGCCTTAAACCAAGGTAAAAAGTTACGCGTTGTTCTAGATGTTTGGGAGCCAGAACCCGATCTTTCTCTTGAGTTATTAAATAAAGTTGATATCGCAACACCACATATTGCTGGCTATACCTTAGAAGGGAAGGCGAGAGGAACAACGCAGGTTTATGAGGCTTATTGTGATTTTATTGGTCAACCTCAACACGTTGAATTATCAACACTGTTACCAAAACCGTTGATCTCCACAATTTCTGTACAAGGTGAATTAACTCAAACATTACTCAAACAGCTTATTCATCTTGTCTATGATGTACGTCGTGATGATGCACCATTGCGCAAAGTTGCCGGTATCAAAGGGGAGTTTGATAAGCTACGTAAGTTTTACCCTGTCCGTCGTGAATGGTCTTCATTACAGGTGGTATGTGATAACCCGACAACGGCGAGCTTACTCAATGCTATTGGGTTTAATGCAACACATAAATAAGACGTGACATTATTTAAACATTTTACTGTATTGGAGGATATTTTATGGGAGAGGGTTGGAATATTGCGCTTGTGGGCGCAACAGGTGCTGTGGGTGAAGCTATTTTAGAGCTTCTGCAAGAGCGTGATTTTCCTATTGGCGAATTAACGGCGATCGCCAGTGAAGACAGTATTGGCAAAACTATCCGTGTAAAGGGTAAAAGTGTTGCAGTACAAGGTATTCATAATATCGAATGGGCGGATATTCAACTCGCTTTTTTTGCCGCGCCGGTTGAGATTAGTGCGCAATACGCACAACTTGCAGCAGATTCAGGTTGTATTGTTATTGATTGCAGTGGTTTATTTGCGATGGAGTGGGATGTACCTTTAGTTGTACCAGGGGTGAATACATCTATGCTGGCAGAGTATCGTAACCGCAATATTATCGCTATTGCTGATAGCATGGTAAGCCAACTGTTACGCGCTATCTATCCATTAACCGAAGCCGCAGGCTTAACTCGCTTGAATGTGACAAATTTGATGTCAGTATCTCGTTTTGGTAAACAAGCTGTTGATGAATTAGCGGGGCAAAGTGCGCGCTTACTGAACGGTGTTCCTCCAGAACTTGGTCGCTTTAATAAACAACTGGCATTTAATATTTTACCATTGTTAGTTGATAATGAAGGCTCTATTCAAGAAGAGCGCCAAATGGTTGATCAGATCCGTAAAATCTTGCAAGACGATGGACTACCTATCTCAGTAACCACATTACAAGCGCCTGTTTTCTATGGTCATGCACAATCTGTGCAGTTGGAAACATCACGTCCAATGGGAAGTGAAGAAGCACGGGAAACATTACAAGAACATGACTCCCTCAATATTAGTGATGAAAATGATTTTCCAACTCAAGTCACCGATGCCTCCGGTAATGTTAGCTTGAACTTAGGTTGCTTACGTAATGATTATGGTGTGCCTGAAGCGTTACAATTTTGGTCTGTTGCAGATAACGTGCGTTTTGGCGGAGCATTAATGGCTGTAGAAGTGGCTGAAAAATTAGTGCAGGAGCAGTTTTACTGATGAACGACCAAGAGAGTGCTGATGTGATAGCGCAGTCAATCAGTGAGCCTGCGATTGTGGCAGAAAGTACACCATTAAAGATAGCGCTAGGCATTGAATATGACGGTAGCCACTATTATGGCTGGCAACGTCAAAATGAGGTTCGTAGTGTCCAAGAAAGGTTAGAAAAAGCGTTATCTCAAGTAGCAAATGAGCCTATCTCTGTTTTTTGTGCCGGCAGAACTGATGCCGGAGTTCATGCAACCGGGCAGGTTGTGCACTTTGAGACAACGGCTCATCGCAAAGATGCGGCATGGACGATGGGGGTTAATACCCATTTACCACAAGATATTGCCGTTCGTTGGGTAAAAACGGTAGCGAATGATTTTCATGCTCGATTTAGCGCAACCGCAAGACGTTATCGTTATGTGATTTTTAATCATCGCTATCGTCCTGCTATTTTATCCTCAGGGGTAACGCATTTCCATTACCCTCTAGATGCACAACGAATGCATCAAGCTGCCCAATGTTTATTAGGCGAGAATGATTTTACCTCGTTTAGAGCCGTACAATGCCAATCTAGAACACCTTGGCGTAATGTGATGCATGTGAATGTTTCACGCTATGGTGATTATGTGGTGGTAGATATAAAAGCCAATGCTTTTGTCCATCATATGGTAAGAAATATTGTGGGGAGTTTATTGGAAATTGGCTGTGGTAATCAGGCTATTACTTGGATGGCTGAATTATTAGCCTTAAAAGATAGGACTAAAGCAGCAGCAACTGCAAAAGCAAATGGTTTATATCTTGTTTCGGTTGATTACCCTGAACGTTTCGAACTTCCTAAACCTGCAATGGGGCCGCTATTTTTAGCAGATAACCCATTTTAAATACTTTAAACATAAAATTACCCCGTTTTCTGAGGATTTATGGAATTATTAACGCAATTTGCTGATTTAATAAAATTTCTAATTGATTTTATTTTACACATTGATGTCCATTTAGCCGAGTTAGTCGCTCAATATGGTACATGGGTATATGCCATTCTATTTTTAATTATTTTTTGTGAAACGGGGCTTGTTGTCACGCCATTCTTACCGGGCGATTCGTTACTGTTTGTTGCGGGGGCTTTATCTGCGTTAGATACCAATGATGTTAATGTTCACCTAATGGTTCTCTTACTGCTTTTCGCTGCGATTTTAGGTGATGCGGTTAACTATTCTATTGGGCGCATTTTTGGTGAAAAACTCTTTAGTAATCCCAATTCACGTATCTTTAAACGAGAATACTTAGATAAAACCCATGCTTTCTATGAAAAACATGGTGGTAAAGCGATAATTTTGGCAAGATTTGTGCCGATTGTCCGAACTTTCGCGCCATTCGTTGCAGGAATGGGCAAAATGTCATATCGTCATTTTGCTTTTTATAATGTTACGGGTGCCATTGCATGGGTACTGCTATTTACTTATGCTGGATACTTTTTTGGTGACTTAGATATTGTTCAAAAGAACTTAAAATTGCTAATTGTTGCCATTATTGTTATTTCTATTTTACCAGGTGTTATCGAGGTGATACGCCATCGTAGAGCGAGTGCAAAGGCCAAAAAAGAGAGTGATAACCAAGAGGTTTGAGCAGTTATCATTAGCTTTTGCCGTAGAATAGCAATAATAAAGAGATGCGCTGAAATTCAGTAAGCGGTATCATCATAAACTTTGCTAACCACATAGCCAGTATATTGTGAGTTAACATGTTCACAATAATCTGCTCTAAATAATTAGGGTTGTAGCTAGGCGATAAGTGAATGCAGCACGAAAAGCACACCGACAAAGTAGGTGACTTGTGCAATTAAACGCAGTCAACATGCTGCAACTTAAAATATGACGAGTATAAACTGGCGAAGGTCAGATTCAGACGAAAAGGTCCGTTAATGAGCTGGATTGAAAAAATTCTTAATAAAAGCAATATCACGAGTTCACGTAAAGCCAATATCCCAGAAGGGGTTTGGACAAAATGTGATAGCTGTGGGCAAGTACTTTACCGCGCAGAGTTAGAGCGTAATTTAGAAGTGTGCCCCAAATGTGATCATCACATGCGTATTTCAGCACGCCGTCGCTTAGAAACTTTTCTTGATACAGGAAGCACGACTGAGCTGGGCAGTGAGTTAGAGCCTAAAGATATTCTGAAATTCCGCGACTCTAAAAAATATAAAGACAGAATTGCTGCGGCTCAGAAACAAACCCATGAAAAAGATGCCCTAGTGGTGATGAAAGGTACGTTAAAAGAAATGCCTGTTGTGGCCGCATCTTTTGAATTTGCATTTATGGGCGGCTCTATGGCGTCTGTTGTGGGTGCGCGTTTTGTTCGTGCGGTTGAACAAGCATTAGAAGATAATTGTCCACTGATTTGCTTCTCTGCAAGTGGTGGTGCACGTATGCAAGAAGCATTGATGTCATTAATGCAAATGGCAAAAACCAGTGCCGCATTAGCTAAAATGCAAGAGCGTGGTTTACCTTATATCTCAGTGATGACCGATCCTACTATGGGTGGGGTTTCTGCAAGTTTAGCAATGTTAGGTGATATTAATGTTGCTGAGCCGAAAGCCTTGATTGGTTTTGCTGGTCCACGTGTTATTGAACAAACTGTACGTGAGAAATTACCCGCGGGTTTCCAACGTAGTGAATTCCTGCTAGAAAAAGGGGCGATAGATATGATAGTTCGCCGTCCTGAAATGCGTGATGAGCTAGCTGAATTACTGGCTAAGCTGACTCAGTATGATTTAGCGAAAGACGAAGATGAACTGCTAGGCGAAGAAATGATCGCTGATGACATCGAATCTTCTGACAATGAGCCAGAAATTAACATCGAAACGAATAAAAAAGAAGATGTCTAATATCATAACTGCTCCTCAAGCCACATCGCCTTTGTCGGTGTGGCTTTCTTATCTTGAACACTTACACTCAAGTGCTATTGATATGGGACTTGAGCGCGTGGGCAAGGTAGGTCAATTACTGAATGTATTACGTCCTGCCCCTAAAGTTATCACTGTATCGGGTACTAATGGTAAAGGAACCACTTGCCATATGCTCGAGTCAATTTTGATGGCTTCAGGATTGAAAGTGGGGGTTTATAGTTCACCTCATCTTGTCCGTTATACCGAGCGTGTTCGCATTCAAGGTAAAGAGCTTTCACCAGCTGATTTTTGTCAAGTATTTGCTGAAATAGAGCAAACCAGAGGCGATATTTCGCTGACTTTTTTTGAATACGGTACACTCGCGGCATTGAAACTATTTCAACAAGCTCAACTTGATGTGGTTATTCTTGAAGTTGGGTTAGGGGGGCGTTTAGACGCAACCAATATTGTTGATGCCGATATTGCAGCTATCACCAGTATTGCCCTTGATCATACCGATTGGCTAGGGGCTGATAGAGAGCATATTGGTCATGAAAAAGCCGGTATCTTCCGTAAAAATCACTATGCTGTTGTAGGCGAGCCAGATATGCCACTTTCTATTGCACAAGTCGCGCAACAGAAACAGGCTAAATTATTTCGTCGTGGTGTTGATTGGTCATTTTCTATTGATGGTGATCACTGGCATTGGCGTAGTGCAGATAAGCAGTTTGAAAAACTTCCCATCCCTAATATTCCCTTAGCCAACGCAGGTACGGCAATGGCAGTAATACGCTGCTTATTGAAAAGCGACGATAAAGTGAGCCAAGGGATCACCCATCAAAGTATCGTTGAGGGAATGAGTAAAGCTCAGTTGCCGGGACGTTTTCAGATAATTTCGCAGCATCCATTAGTTATTTTTGATGTTGCTCATAATCCGCATGCTGCTGGGTATTTAGCCGAAAAACTGGCGCAATTACCGCGTTATTCTGATACCAAAGTGCGCATTGTTGTTGGTATGCTGGGTGATAAAGATATTGCGGGTACATTAGCGTGTTTATCCCCTCAAGCCGATCAGTGGTATGTTGCACCATTGAATGAGTTTCGTGGCGCATCAGCTCAGGTATTAGCTCAGCACCTCGACTATCCGGCAGTATTTGATAGTGTCGAGCAAGCATGGCAACAAGCAATATCTGAGGCGCAAAAAAATGATATTGTGGTTGTATGTGGATCATTCCATACCGTTGCTCATGTAATGGAACTATTGGAAAAGGAGAGTGCGAGTGGCAAGTAAATTTCAAAATCGCTTAGTCGGAGCCGTTGTTCTTGTGGCGGTAGGGGTTATTTTTCTTCCTACATTATTTGACGGCGATAAGAAATATAACGAAGACCAATTTGCCTCTATTCCTTTAGTCCCCAAACCCGGTGATGAGCAAGATATTGAATCAATAGCGCCGATTGAGCAAACCACAACACCGTCAACGCCATCAGAGGGTGCTTCTGAGGCGATGATCTCTGAAGCGGTGACGGGGGTTGAACAGCCTCAAGTTTCTACTCCTGAAGTATCGGAGCCTCAAGTAGCGCCATCAACACCGGTTGTTGAGCCACCTAAAGTGGTTAATCCGCCTGTAGAGCCACCAACTACTCCGCCACCGGCGGTATCAGAAACAACCGCGCCGAAAGGTGAGGCTTGGGTTGTGCAGTTAGGTGCCTTGAAAAATGCGGCGAAGGTTGAAGAAATTATTGCAAAAATGCACCTCTCCGGTTATCCAGTATATACCGTGCCTGCTCGCCCTGTTTCAGGAAAAGTGACACGTATCTATATTGGGCCTAATGCCTCAAAAGCAGAGTTACAGGCGATGTTACCTCGCCTTAAAGAGCTAACAGGCCTGCAAGGTGAAGTAAGAGCCTATAAACCATAACTATGTTGATGAGACATCAGATGAGTGAAGTAACAAAGTGTTAACTTATTGCGGCGATTATGATTTTTCATGTCGCCGTAAATTATTTTAAAATTATCGAAAATTAGGGTTACGCAAACGTTTTCGTTTTCTGTTAGAATGCTACCGTATTAATGCGGGGCATCGTTATTGGATAGAGATTTATGGTCTGGATAGATTACGCCATTATTGCCATTATCGGTTTTTCTGCATTAGTTAGCCTGATCCGTGGCTTTGTTCGTGAAGCATTATCACTTATCACCTGGGGTTGTGGTTTTTTTGTTGCAAGTCAGTTTTATCCTTATCTAGCCGTCTATTTTACTCGGTTTGAAGATGAGCTGGTTCGTAACGGGATTGCGATTGTCACACTGTTTATTGCAACGCTAATTGTTGGTGCGGTGATTAATTATGTGATTAGCTCTCTTGTTCAACGCACAGGGTTATCAGGTACAGATCGTGTGTTGGGGATCTGTTTCGGGGCTTTAAGAGGTGTGCTGATTGTATCAGCGTTACTTTTTGTCTTGGGTGCTTTTACTCCTATGGCAGACAGTGCCGATTGGCAACGTTCTGAGCTTATTCCTCAATTCAACCATATTATTAGGTGGTTCTTTGACTACCTACAAAATGCGTCAAGTTTCGTGTCGGAGAAAATGTAACCTCTCCGTCTGGCTGATGAGGATCTTTTCATGTGCGGTATTGTCGGTATCGCTGGAGTTAATCCAGTAAACCAATCGATTTATGATGCGTTAACGGTGTTACAACACCGAGGTCAAGATGCAGCAGGCATTGCAACAATTGATGAGAATAACGGTTTTCGTCTACGCAAAGCAAATGGGCTGGTGAAAGATGTCTTTGAAACGCGTCATATGTTGCGTTTAAAAGGAACTATCGGAATAGGACATGTACGTTATCCAACCGCGGGCAGTTCGAGTGCATCAGAAGCGCAACCTTTTTATGTTAACTCACCTTTTGGGATCACACTTGCACATAATGGTAATTTAACCAATGCGCATTTGTTGCGTCGTCAATTATTTGAAACTGCTCGTCGACATATCAATACCACCTCAGACTCCGAAATTTTACTCAATGTGCTAGCGTATGAATTAGATCGCTTCGATCATTTTCCGCTAGAGCCAGATAATATTTTTACCGCTGTTGCGGCTATGCATAAAAAATTACGTGGCGCTTATGCTTGCGTTGCTTTGATCATCGGCCACGGCTTATTAGCTTTTCGTGATCCTTATGGCATTCGTCCTTTAGTGTTAGGCAAACGTACTTTAGAAGATGGACGCAGTGAGTATATGGTTGCGTCTGAAAGTGTCGCTCTAGATACACTAGGATTTGAATTCTTGCGTGATGTAGCACCCGGTGAGGCTGTTTATATCACAGAGCAAGGACAACTGTTTACTCGTCAATGTGCTGAAAATCCGCAATTAGTGCCTTGTCTATTTGAGTATGTTTATTTTGCGCGTCCAGACTCTTTTATTGATAAAATTTCCGTATATAACGCCCGTCTACGTATGGGGCAAAAACTCGGCGCTAAAATTGCTAAAGAGTGGGAAGATTTACAAATAGATGTGGTGATCCCTATTCCTGAAACTTCTTGTGATATTGCATTAGAAATTGCCCACATCTTAAATAAACCTTATCGACAAGGTTTTGTGAAGAATCGTTATGTTGGACGTACTTTTATTATGCCCGGCCAGCAAGAGCGTCGCAAATCAGTACGTCGTAAACTAAATGCCAACCGTGCAGAATTTCGCGATAAAAACGTGTTACTTATCGATGACTCTATCGTACGTGGCACAACATCAGAGCAAATTGTTGAGTTAGCGAGAGAAGCGGGGGCTAAAAAAGTTTATTTTGCCTCAGCCGCTCCAGAAGTGCGTTTCCCTAATGTTTATGGTATTGATATGCCTAATGCCAATGAATTAATTGCTCATGGGCGTGAAGTGGATGAAATACGTAAACTGATTGGTGCTGATGGACTTATTTTTCAAGATCTCTCTGATTTAATTGCCGCTGTTCAAGAAGAAAATCCAGATATCAACCAATTCGAATGCTCTGTATTTGATGGTGTCTATATCACAAAAGATATTGATCAAGGCTATTTAGATTACCTTGAAAATTTACGTCGTGATGATGAACATAAAATTCGTGATCAACATGAAGCTGAGAACTTAGAAATCTATAACGAAGGCTAATTTTCCGTTAAAATAGCCACCTTTATCAAGCGTCGATGCTAGCGTAACACTACATCGGCGCTTGTTTTTTGAGGGTTAATCATCATAATGATTAACAAAGATATATATTCTGAGGATTATAATGAAAAAGCTGATTGTCGGGCTAACAGGTGCCAGTGGCGCAATTTATGGTATTCGTTTATTAGAAATACTTAAATCCGTGCCAACCGTAGAAACTCACTTGGTGATCAGTCAAGCGGCGCGTCGTACCATTTCATTAGAAACGGATTATTCTCTCAAAGATATTCATGCTTTAGCTGATATTATTTATGACGATCGAGATATAGGGGCGACTATCTCTTCAGGCTCGTTTCGGGTCAATGGTATGGTTATTTTACCTTGTTCGATTAAAAGCCTCTCCGGTATTGTACATAGCTATACTGATACGTTAGTGACACGTGCCGCTGATGTCGTGTTAAAAGAAGGACGTAAATTAGTGCTATGTGTACGCGAAACACCGTTACATTTAGGGCACTTACGTTTAATGACTCAAGCTGCTGAGCTTGGTGCCATCATTATGCCACCAGTACCTGCATTTTATTTTCAGCCTAAAACGATCGATGACATTGTTAATCAGACAGTAAATCGAGTGCTTGATCAATTTGACATTGACTTGCCGGATGATCTTTTTCAGCGTTGGCAAGGGGATAAACCTGCCCGTTGATCCCCTGTGTGACGAGTGACTATTTTTTATGGCGAATAATATCTTCTAAAGCGCCTTCCAGTTGTGGGTAACGAAAGCTGAATCCTGCATCGAGCAGTTTCTTAGGAAACGCTTGTTGCCCACCTAAAACTAATGTGGCACTTTCTCCCATCATTAATTTTAATATTGTGGCAGGAACCGTCATAAATGCAGGGCGTTTCAGTACGTGAGCTAAAGTCGTGGTAAATGCTTTATTTTGTACTGGATGAGGGGCTGTCAGATTAAAGGCGCCTTGGGTATTGTTATTATTAAGTAAAAATACGATGGCATTGACCATATCATCAATATGTATCCATGGCATATATTGCTTACCATTACCTAATTTTCCACCTAAACCTAATTTAAAAGGCGGGCTCATTTTAGGTAATGCCCCTCCTTTTGTAGAGAGTACAATACCAGTACGTAGCAAACACACCCGTGTTAATGGCGTTTGTGCATCGAGTGCAATATTTTCCCATTTGGCACAGAGTTGATGAGTAAATTCATCCTTAGGTGGCGTCTCTTCAGTGACATTATTTTCACCTTGATCACCATAAAAACCCACCGCAGAGCCAGAAATTAAAACACTAGGGGGAGAGTCGCTGGCTTTTATTAAATCCACCAGCTTTTGGGTTAATTTGCATCGACTATTAACTAACGTTTGTTTTTGCTCCGGTGTCCAGCGTTTGTCTGCAATTGGTTCTCCAGCAAGATTAATCACTGCATCAAATTGGTTTAAGTTTTCTTTATCATCTAAATGCGTCCAACACGCCATTTCATTACAGAAATGAGAGTAGACTTTCTGTGGCGAACGGGAAAGTACGGTAATATTATGTTTATCTAATGCGAGTTGGCAGATAAGTGCTCTGCCAATTAATCCGGTTCCACCTGTGATAAGTATATTCATCACCATCCTCCTGATTACTCTATCCTAATTAAGGTTGTATCATCCTGATAGGTGAGATTAGTCACTAACCAAACAGTTTTTTGGCTGCTGGACGTTGGCTTATTGTATTTAGCCATTTTTCTACCGCAGGATAATCTGCTAGATCAATATGATGTGTGTCATGGTAACGAGCCCAAGTATAGGTGGCTATATCAGCAATGCTATAATCGTTTCCACCAAGATAAGGAGATTGAGCGAGTCGGCTCTCTAACACCTGATATAAACGCTCGGTCTCTTTTGTATAACGATCGATTGCGTAAGGTACTTTTTCAGGGGCGTAACGCGTAAAGTGATGATTTTGTCCAAGCATAGGACCAAATCCCCCCACTTGCCAAAATAGCCACTGTAGTTGGGTCATTTTTTCTCGCAGATCATGGCTAAGTAATTTGCCACTTTTTTCTGCTAAATAGATAAGAATAGCACCTGATTCAAAAATAGAGAGTGGTTCACCACCGTCAGCGGGAGCATTATCGACAATAGCAGGAATTTTATTATTGGGTGAAATAGCTAAAAATTCGGGTTTAAATTGATCACCTTTGCCAATATCAACATGATGCAAAGTATAAGGCATGGCGACTTCTTCGAGGAAAAGCGTAATTTTTTGGCCATTCGGGGTGTTTGCATAATAAAGATCGATCATAAAACCTCCGCAATAAGGTGATATTCAATAGCGTATATTTTACAGTCTGCCTAGTAACATCATAAAAAGCAAAAAATCGCAAGATGAATAAAGCAAATTACCTATGATTATTATAGTGGTGAAATATGGTGATTTTGGTATATTCAGGATAAAAATTACGATCGTTTAGCATCGATTAAAAAAGGTTTGTTGAGGATGGAACAAGAAAATACGGCAGTGGTCGAGTGGGTTGATATTGTTGATGAAAAAAATGAAGTTGTTGCACAAGCAACACGTCAACAAATGCGAGCAGAAAACCTACGTCACCGAGCAACTTATATTGTCGTGCACGATGGCATGGGAAAAATTTTGGCACAACGCCGTACTGAAACAAAAGATTTCTATCCAGGTTGGTTAGATGCAACCGCGGGTGGTGTAGTACAACAAGGTGAAAATGCACTCGAAAGTGCACGTCGTGAAGCAGAAGAAGAGCTAGGTATTGCCGGGGTTCCTTTTGCCGAACATGGACAATTCTATTATGACGATGAGAGTTGCCGCGTTTGGGGAAGCTTATTTAGTTGTGTATCACATGGGCCATTTGCATTACAGCCAGAAGAAATCGAGGAAGTATGCTGGCTTACTCCCTTAGAAATCACTGAACGTTGTGATGAATTTACCCCTGATTCACTTAAAGCACTCTCTCTATGGTTAACGCGAAATAATAGTACTCGCTTGGACACAAAAGAAACCACTGACTAAGGGGTACTTTGTCCGAGTTCTAAACGATAAGCATAGTTGATAACGGTATTTTCAAACATAGCGTTATCAACCTCATCACGTAAATGTTGCAATAGTGCAATTAGGTGCTTACCTGCCTCTTTACCTATTTTATGGTAATTAAAATGTATAGATGTCAGGGAAGGTGCTATTTGAGCGCTATTTTCAGAACCTTCTAAGCAGGCGATAGCGAGATCTTGGGGAATTTTAATTAATCTTCGTTGGCACTCAAACATCATTCCCAAAGCAATACTCTCATGGCTACAAATAACGGCATCTAGTTCGGGCTGACGTAATAAGATCTCTGTTAATGCTTGTCGACCATATGCCATAGAAGCGGGGTCGGGCGTAGTAACACTTTGCTCAGCATTTAAATAATTTTTTAATAAAGCACGCGACCAGCCAGTAATTTGCTGGTGGTGTAAACGTTGTCCTTGTAGCGCACCAACATAGCCGACACAACGTTTACCTTGCTGAATTAAATAATGGGTTAAATCAAACGCTGCCTTTTCATAACCGCAATCAATACTTATTGCAGATTGCTCATTAGATTGACTCGCGACACTGACAACAGGCACATTGGCATTACTGATATGTAAGAACTGTACATCACTTAATTGGGAGCCAAAGGCAACTAATGCGGCAGGGTTACTCTGTAATAGCATATTAATTACATCAGTTGCTTTATGGAGCTGATATTCATAACATCCCACTAATATTTGATAATGATGACGGCTGAGGATCTGCTGCAATGATTGCATAAAATCAGCACTGGCTTTATCAGTAAAAGAGGGCAGTAGTACAGCAATAATATGGCTTTGAGCGGAAGCTAAGGCCCCTGCTGAGGCATTAGGGATATATCCCAACTCTGCCACTGCTTGGTTAACTTTTTCTCTTAATTTATCCGACACTAATTCAGGCGTACGCAATGCGCGAGATACGGTCATTGAACCGACTCCGGCATGTTTAGCAACTTCTTGTAAAGTGACGCGACCTGTATTTCGGCGTTTACGTGTTTTTATCATCGTGATCAGATTTATTCGGCTTTATTTTTAATTCGCAGATCCTACCTGAAATTTTCCCACTCTGCAGAAACAATACAGTGTCAATTGTTGCACTTATTCGCAATTAACATTTCATCAAAATGATAGCGCTATCACAATTACACATAATCTATCTAGATAGCGCTACCATTAGTGATTATTATCCTTAATACAGAGATCAAAAAAGCACCTTACTGAGGTTATAAATATGCTTAAAACATTATTAACACCGGATGTGGTACAAGTGATCCCACAAGTCAAAGATTGGCGTGAAGCAATTAAAATCGCCTGTCAGCCATTAATTGACAAAGGTTGTATTGAGCCTCGTTATGTTGATGCGATTTATAAATCACACGAGCAAATAGGCCCTTACTATGTATTAGGACCAGGTATTGCTATGCCTCATGCACGTCCTGAAGAAGGGGTTAATCAGCTCTCTTTAGCATTAACTATCATCGAAAAAGGGGTGGAATTTGGTGCTGATGAAAATGATCCGGTGAAACTTTTAATTGTTTTAGCCGCAACAGATAACGATAGCCATATTAATGCCATTGTGAAATTAGCTGAACTTTTTGATAACCAAGATGATATAGACACTTTGTTGCAAGCAAAAAGTAAGGCAGAAGTATTGGCTGTTATTAATCACTATTAATTCAATTTTAAATAACCAAGGGGAATATGATGAAAATTACCGTTGTATGTGGAAATGGTTTAGGCAGTAGCTTAATGATGGAAATGAGCATCAAAAGTATTTTAAAAGATCTGGCCGTCAATGCTGATGTTGATCATGTCGATTTAGGTTCGGCAAAAGGGACACCGAGTGATATTTATGTGGGAACTCGTGATATTGCGGAACAACTTAATGCTCAAGCGGTTAATGGCAAAATTGTTTCTTTAGATAATATGATTGATAAAGTCGCGATGAAAGAGAAACTTTCGACCGCATTACGTGAATTAGGCGCGCTATAAGGAGCCTAGTATGGACTTTTTCCGCTTTCTAATGAGCGATGTGCTTTCAGAGCCTGCTATATTGGTGGGTTTAATCGCATTGATTGGTTTAATTGCTCAGAAAAAACCTGCGACAGAATGTATTAAGGGCACCGTTAAAACCATTATGGGTTTTGTTATTTTAGGTGCAGGGGCAGGTTTAGTCATTAACTCGCTTGGTGATTTCTCAACGATTTTCCAACATGCATTTGGCATTCAAGGTGTTGTACCTAATAACGAAGCCATAGTCTCTATTGCACAAAAAAGCTTTGGTAAAGAGATGGCACTGATTATGTTCTTTGCCATGTTAATTAATATATTAATTGCACGCTTAACACCGTGGAAATATATTTTCTTAACGGGTCACCACACTTTATTTATGTCGATGATGGTCGCGGTGATTTTGGCAACAGCGGGTTTAGAAGGGGCGGTATTAGTTGCAGTAGGTTCATTAGTTGTTGGGGTATCAATGGTATTTTTCCCAGCCATTGCACATCCTTATATGAAAAAGATCACCGGCTCTGATGATGTCGCATTAGGCCATTTCTCTACTATTTCCTATGTTGTATCTGGTTTTATTGGTAGTAAATTTGGCAATAAAGCGCATTCAACGGAAGAGATGAATGTACCTAAGAGTTTACTCTTTTTGCGTGATACGCCAGTTGCGATCGCTTTCACCATGGGCATAATTTTTATTATTACGTGTTTATTTGCCGGTGACACTTTTGTTCGTGAAGTTAGTGGTGGTAAAAACTGGTTTATGTTCTCCTTAATGCAATCCATCACCTTTGCGGCAGGTGTTTATATTATCCTACAAGGTGTGCGTATGGTGATTGCAGAGATTGTTCCTGCATTTAAAGGCATTTCTGATAAGTTAGTCCCCAATGCAAAACCTGCGCTTGATTGTCCCGTCGTATTTCCTTATGCACCTAATGCCGTTTTAGTCGGTTTTCTGAGTAGTTTTGCAGCGGGTGTCATTGGCATGTTTATTCTTTATGCTTTAGATTGGACTGTCATTATACCTGGGGTGGTACCTCATTTCTTTGTGGGTGCAACTGCAGGCGTATTTGGTAACGCCACAGGGGGACGCCGAGGTGCTATTTTAGGTGCTTTTGCTCAAGGTTTATTGATTACTTTCTTACCCGTATTTTTATTACCTGTACTTGGTGATATTGGTATTGCCAATACCACATTTAGTGATGCAGACTTCGGTGTGATTGGTATTCTATTAGGGATTATTGTTCGTTAATACTACCGACGTTGATATTACTTATTAGTGGAATTTTAATAAATGCCCGACTTTTTAACCAGTCGGGCATTTTTTTGGTAGAAATAGTGTATTTAAATTTTCTTTATAGATTCAATCTATTATGATTAGAGTGTTCCCCGTGTATACGGGGATAAATTATCATCAAGTCTTCTCTCTTACTTGGTATTTATGCAGAGATGAATTTTTATATTTATTATCTGAATAATAATGCTATTATCCTAAGTGAATATTCACAATGTGTATATTTTTGTGCCTAATTAATTATAAAAATAGGTTTAACATCATAATCACTAAGGAAGAAAGAAGATGTCTTTAGGTATTCGATATCTTGCGTTATTACCACTTTTCGTTATTACTGCTTGCCAACAGCCTGTAAATTATAATCCACCAGCAACTCAAGTGGCTCAAGTTCAGCCTGCTATTGTCAATAATTCATGGATTGAAATTTCACGAAGTGCACTCGACTTTAATGTAAAAAAAGTTCAATCATTATTAGGTAAGCAATCCTCTCTTTGTGCAGTGTTAAAAGGAGATGCTTATGGGCATGATTTATCGTTAGTTGCCCCAATTATGATAGAAAATAATGTGAAATGTATTGGTGTAACAAATAACCAAGAATTAAAAGAAGTACGTGATTTAGGATTTAAAGGCCGTTTAATGCGAGTGCGTAATGCGACAGAACAAGAAATGGCACAGGCAACCAACTATAACGTAGAAGAGTTAATTGGTGATCTTGATATGGCAAAAAGATTAGATGCTATTGCCAAGCAACAAAATAAAGTCATTCCTATTCATTTAGCATTAAATTCAGGTGGCATGTCTCGTAATGGTTTAGAGGTCGATAATAAATCTGGGCTTGAAAAAGCAAAACAAATTTCTCAATTAGCTAACCTAAAAGTGGTTGGTATTATGTCTCATTATCCCGAAGAAGATGCTAATAAAGTAAGGGAAGACCTGGCTCGTTTTAAGCAACAATCTCAGCAAGTGTTAGAGGTGATGGGATTAGAGCGTAACAATGTCACATTACATATGGCAAATACCTTTGCGACAATTACCGTGCCTGAGTCATGGCTGGATATGGTACGTGTGGGAGGTATTTTTTATGGTGATACCATTGCGAGTACAGACTATAAACGTGTGATGACCTTTAAATCCAACATTGCTTCAATTAATTATTATCCTAAAGGTAATACGGTTGGCTATGATCGTACTTACACATTAAAACGTGACTCAGTACTAGCTAATATTCCTGTAGGTTATGCAGATGGTTATCGTCGCGTTTTTAGTAATGCGGGGCATGCGTTAATTGCTGGGCAACGCGTACCTGTTTTAGGAAAAACATCAATGAATACCGTTATAGTTGATATTACCAGTCTTAACAATATCAAACCAGGTGATGAAGTTGTATTTTTTGGCAAACAAGGTAATAGCGAAATTACCGCAGAAGAAATTGAAGATATCAGTGGTGCATTGTTTACCGAAATGTCAATTTTATGGGGAGCAACCAATCAACGGGTATTAGTTGATTAAGCTAGGTTGTGAGTGTTACCAAATAATAAAAAGGCGATTGAAAATAACAATCGCCTGATATTATTGATAACTTAAAGCTATAAATTATCAGGTAACCCATAAGCCACTAAGCTATCGCCCATTTTAGTACCAAATGAACCATGTCCGCCGGCCATAATGACCACATATTGCTTGCCTCCAATAGAGTAGGTCATTGGCGTTGCTTGTCCACCTGCGGGTAATCGTGCTTCCCATAACATTTTGCCATTCGTCACATTAAATGCTCGAATATAATTATCCTGAGAAGCAGCAACAAACATCACATTACCTGCGGTTGAGATAGCGCCTCCTAGCCCAGGAACACCAATTTTTAATGGTGGTAATTCCACTAAATTAGGCAAACTATCCCTAATGGTGCCAAATCGTTGTTGCCAAACAAGCTCATTTTTTGTTAAATCAACACCAGCAACAAATCCCCAAGGGGGTTGTTTACAAGGTAATCCTAGTGGTGATAAGAATGGATGAATATCAACACTATAAGGTGTTCCCGTCATGGGTTGTAAACCTTGCTCTCCGTGGCCTGCGTCAATTGCTTGACTATCTTGAGGATCTTTTAAATAAAGTTTTGAGATAAAAGGCAAGGTAATAAAGTTCATTACCGCGACTTGTCTATCTTGATTAACAGAAATACCGCCCCATTCAAAAATACCGAGGTTACCAGGAAAAACAAGCGTACCGTTTTCTGATGGTGGAGTATAAATTCCCTCATAATTTAACTGATGGAAGGCGATACGACATAACAGCTGGTCTGCCATTGTGCCGCCCCACATATCTGAACCTTGCAACTTATTTTTAGGTGCTAAATTAAGTGCTGAAAAAGGCTGAGTGGGTGAGTAATGCTCACCTTGTGTTTGTGGACCATATTTGACACTAGTAGGAACCGGTTTTTCTGTCACAGGAACAATAGGTGTACCGTCTCTTCTATCAAGAACAAACACATTCCCTGTTTTCGTGACGATATAAATGGCAGGTATTGTTTCATTTTTATCAGTTTTGATATCAACCAGTGATGGTTGCGAAGGAACATCCATATCCCATAAATCATGATGGGTGGTTTGGAAATGCCACAATAGCTCGCCTGTCGACCCTTTTAGTGCTAAAACTGAATTAGCGTAACGCTCTTTTAATGGATGACGATCGCCTCCCCAAATATCGGGTGTACCTACTCCTGTCGGAATATAGACCACATCCGTTTGTGCATCATAAGCTAAAGGCGCCCATGCATTAGGGGAGTTATGAACAAATTGAGTCTCTTTACCTGGCATCGCATTGGGATCTTCTGCGCCAGTATCAAATACCCATATTAATTTTCCGCTATTAACATCATAGCCACGGATCACACCAGAAGGCTCTTGAGTTGATAAGTTATCAGTAACAGAGCCACCTATAATAATAGTATTACCGGTGACGATAGGGGGAGATGTTGGGTTATATCCACCCAAATAAGCATAAGGCATAGAAGCTAACAGATTGATTTCTCCATTCTGACCAAAATCACGGCATGCATTACCCGTTTGCGCATTAACTGCGATTAGGCGGCCATCATTGACTGGAAGAAAGACTTTTTCAGGACATTCATCTGATATGCTTGGTTGGCGAACGTCGAGGCTTTTGGCAAATTCGGCACTATTATTTTGATTATAATAGGCAACCCCTCGGCAAGTCATATGCTGGAAGCTTTTGTTATATTGCAATTTAGAATCAAAACGCCACTTCTCTTTACCTGTTGCGGGATCTAAGCTAATTAAATATTGGTGAGGTGTACATAGAAAGAGATTATCTTCAATTTTTATAGGCGTAACTTCGTTGGTTATCTCAACGGCATCATTAGCTCTTTTTTCATCACCGGTATGAAAAGTCCATTTCTCAACTAACTTATCAACATTATCACTGTTGATTTGAGTTAATGGTGAATAGCGTATTCCGGCTTGCGTTCTGCCATAAGCGGGCCAGTCATTATCATTTACTCCGATAGGAGATATAGAGTTGGTGGGCTGTTGTTGTGTAAATTGACCATTAATGGCATGAGGATCGGTTAGTGAACTACCTAATATAATGATAAGTGTTGTGGCTAATAGTGTGAATAAGCCAATTTTATTGGTATGACAAGTGTAAACATTATTATTGAGTGTGAAAGGAATAAGGAGTAAGCCTAGAATAAAAATAATATCTAAGCGAGGAGCGAGTGCCCAAAAATCAAATCCTGACTCCCAGATACTCCAGACAATCGTTATTAAAAATAGAAAGTTAAAGAGTAATAGGGTGCTTTTCTTTCGACTTAGAAAGCAAGCTGCAATAATAAGAAGCATGACACCGGTAAAGAGATAAAAAGGCGATCCTGCTAATGAAACTAAATACCCTCCGAGTACAGTAAAGTAAAGCGCCAATATTGTGAGTATGATGAATACTATCCATCGATAGAAATGTGATATTTTCATAATGCTATCGTCCTATTCTTTCTTACCATCTTATAAATAGAATAGACAATAATTTATTAGCTCACCTGTTTGTCTCTAACAACCATTACATTAATATGCATTTATGAGAAATTTTAATATAAAACACTAGTATTGAATGTAAGTGATATGAATACTTAAAGTAGGGTGCTTGTGAACACAAGGCGCAACAACGTTGG
>NZ_GG668576.1:874496-931057 GCF_000160755.1 Proteus mirabilis ATCC 29906 | reverse complement strand
AGTTATTTTGTTTTATAGGTGGGGTTTATAATGTGTTTTTTGATTTATCAACCATTATAAAAAAACGCCAGTGATATGAACTGGCGTTTTTATAATTTATTGAAGTGAATTCAATAATTAGGCATTTTCTTGTTGGCTTGCTTGAATTGCAGTTAATGCAACAGTGTAGACGATATCATCGACTAACGCGCCACGAGAAAGGTCGTTAACAGGTTTACGCATACCTTGTAACATTGGTCCAATGGAAACCAAGTCTGCTGAACGTTGTACTGCTTTATAGGTAGTGTTACCGGTGTTTAGATCAGGGAAGATAAACACAGTTGCTTTACCTGCAACAGGTGAGTTTGGTGCTTTAGATTTAGCAACGTCAGCCATTACAGCCGCATCGTATTGTAAAGGACCATCAATAATCAGATCTGGACGTTTTTCTTGTGCTAAACGAGTTGCTTCTCGCACTTTTTCAACGTCACTGCCAGCACCTGAGTTACCTGTAGAGTAAGAGATCATCGCAACGCGTGGGTCGATACCAAACGCTTTTGCTGAGTCTGCAGATTGAATAGCGATTTCAGCCAGTTGTTCTGCGGTTGGATCTGGGTTAATTGCGCAGTCACCATAAACATAGACTTGTTCTGGTAATAGCATAAAGAACACAGAAGACACTAATGAGCTACCGGGTGCAGTTTTAATTAACTGTAGTGGTGGGCGAATAGTGTTAGCGGTTGTATGAACAGCGCCAGAAACAAGACCATCAACGACGCCTTTTTCTAACATTAAGGTACCGAGAACAACGTTATCTTCTAACTGTTCACGAGCAACAACTTCTGTCATACCTTTGTTTTTACGCAGTTCAACTAAGCGAGGTACATAAATTTCACGTACTTCTTTAGGATTGATGAGTTCAATACCTGTACCTAATTCAACACCTTGTGCTGCAGCAACACGACGAATTTCTTCAGGATCACCTAACAGTACACAGGTTGCGATACCACGTTCAGCACAAATAGACGCGGCTTTAACGGTACGAGGTTCATCACCTTCAGGTAATACGATGCGTTTTTTCGCCTTACGAGCTAATTCCGTTAATTGATAACGGAATGCTGGTGGTGATAAACGATTAGGACGTTCAGAGTTTGCTGTCAGTGAATCAATCCATTGGTTATTGATATGTTGAGCAACATAGTTCTGAATTTTTTCGATACGCTCATGGTCATCTGCTGGCACTTCTAAGCTAAAGCTTTGCAGATTTAATGAAGTCTGCCAAGTGTTTGAATTAACCATAAAGATAGGTAGACCAGTTTCAAATGCACGCTCACACAATTGTTTAATTGGTGCATCGATTTGGTAACCACCTGTGAGTAAGATAGCACCGATTTCAACGCCATTCATTGCAGCAAGACATGCTGAAACTAAAACATCTGGGCGATCGGCAGAAGTGACAAGCAATGAACCTGGGCGGAAATGCTCTAACATATGTGGAATACTACGAGCACAGAAAGTCACAGACTTAATACGACGAGTTTCAATATCACCCTTATTGATGATAGTCGCATTTAAGTGTTTTGCCATATCTGTAGCACGAGTAGCGATTAAATCGAAGTTCCATGGAATGCAACCCAATAAAGGAAGTGGGCTATTTTTTTCGATGGTATTTAAATCGACATTAGAGATAATCGCTTTGCTTGAGTCATCAAAAATTTCTGATAAATCAGGGCGAGTACGACCTTGATCATCCACAGGGGCATTTAATTTATTAACAATCACACCTGTGATATTTTGATTTTTTACACCACCAAATTCAGCACGAGCAAATTCAATGCGCTCTTTTAACTGCTCAGCGGTGTTGTTGCCTAATGCAGTAACGAAAACAATTTCAGCACCTAATGTTTTGGCAATCTCATAGTTTAAAGATTGTGCAAAAGGGTGCTTACGCATTGGCACTAAGCCTTCAATCAGTACAACTTCTGCATCAGCAGTATTTTCGTGATATCTAGCAACAATTTCTTCCATCAGAACATCTTTTTTATTGGAGCTGAGTAATGACTCAACGTAATCCATATTTAAAGGTTCTGCGGATTGAATTGTGGAGTGAGAGCGGATAATCGCAGTGGTTTGATCTAATGCGCCTTTAACACGAGGCTGTGCGATAGGTTTGAATACACTAAGGCGAACGCCTTTTTGTTCCATAGAACGGATTACACCCAAGCTGACGCTGGTTAAACCTACGCGTGTATCAGTTGGGACTAGCATAATTGTACGGGACACGGAAACCTCTTTAAATATCGGTTGCTCGTTATGTGAAACAGTACTGCCAGCATAACACTGGCAGTACATCAAAAAACTTAAGCGGTCAGGCGGCTAGCATCCTGAGCGATAACTAACTCTTCGTTAGTTGGGATAACAACAGCAAGACGGCTGTTATCGGTAGTGATGGTGCCTGATTTACCGAAACGTGCATCTAAGTTACGCTGATGATCAACTTCAAAACCTAATAGAGCGAGTTTTTTCAGTGATAATTCACGAACCATTGCTGCATTTTCACCGATACCACCAGTGAAGATAATGGCATCTAAACGACCTTCCATCAGTGCACAATAAGAACCGATGTATTTCGCTAAGCGATGGCAGTAAACGTCCATTGCACGTTTAGCATCAGCTTTTGTTTCGTAGTTATCTTCAACATAACGGCAGTCACTAGTAACTTCCGTTAAACCTAATAAACCAGATTCTTTAGTGAGCAGTTTATTAATATCTTCAACGCTCATACCTAAAGTATCATGTAAATGGAACACGATAGCAGGATCGATATCACCACTACGAGTACCCATGACTAAACCTTCTAATGGTGTTAAACCCATAGAAGTATCAACACATTTACCGTTAACAATAGCAGAAACAGAACCACCATTACCTAAATGGCAAGTGATTACGTTCAGTTCATCAACAGGTTTATTTAACATTTTAGCTGCTTCACGGGAAACAAAGAAATGGCTAGTTCCGTGAGCACCGTAACGGCGGATGCTGTGATCTTTATATAAGCTGTATGGCAGAGCATACAGATAAGCTTCTTCTGGCATTGTTTGGTGGAATGCAGTGTCAAATACTGCCACCATTTTATTAATTAAATGAGGGAAGGCTTTACGCGCTTCTTCAATACCAATAAGGTGAGCTGGGTTATGTAATGGGGCAAATGGAATAGCCGCCTCAATACCTTTGATGACTTCGTCAGTAATGACGACAGATTTAGTAAATTTCTCGCCACCGTGAACAATACGATGACCAATTGCTGCGATTTGTTGTGAAAGTTCTGGTTTTTCAGCCAGAATAGTATTAACAATAAAGTTTAATGCTTCGCTGTGGGCAGCACCAGCGCCTAAAGCCGCTTCATGTTTCTGACCATCCATTTTCCACTTCAGGCGGGCTTCAGGAAGGTTGAAGCACTCAGCCAAGCCTGAAAGGAATTCTTCACCATTTTCTGGGTTAATAATTGCAAACTTAAGAGAAGAACTACCGCAGTTCAGTACCAGCACCAGCTTACTTGACATGGAATTACCTATTTATCTTGTTGTCGTAGTGTCTTTTATATTATAAAGACGATGGTTAATAAAACGTCACTCATAAAAGCCTATCGCATTACTATGATGACATTAATGATACGCATCATGCTTAGGGTAAAAAACTTGATGCTAATTATAGTTGCCAATCATCAATTGGACGATTTTTATTCACCCCAAAGTTTTTGCCCGAAAATCGGCGAAAAGGGTTGAAAATCACGCCGGCAAACAAAATATAGCGCTTTATTGCCACAAACCTTTAGAATGAGCACAGGATACAGAGTAAAGGCAACAAAGACAAAATGTACTTAATTCTACTAAAAGATTTTTATTCTTTATAGATGTTTTTTAAAAGTTATAGAAAAAATTGATTGAGGTCATTATGAACGAACCGACAGTGACTCCCCCAGGTTTCTTCAAAAAGTTACGCCTAGGGAACGAGTATCTAAAAACCTGGCCGGTTGAGAAGCAATTAGCCCCAGTTTTTCCTGAAAATAGAATGATAAAAGCAACGCGTTTTGGCATACGTTATATGCCTCCTATCGCTATTTTTACATTAACCTGGCAAATTGCATTAGGTGGCGATTTGGGGCCGGCGATCACTACTGCACTTTTTGCCTGTAGCCTGCCAATGCAAGGATTATGGTGGTTAGGAAAACGCGCTGCAACGCCATTACCCGCTGTGTTACTCAATTGGTTTTATGAAATTCGTGAAAAATTTGAGCAAGCGGGTATTGCATTAGCCCCAGTAGAAAAGACGCCAACCTATCTCTCATTAGCGCATTTGCTTAAACGTGCTTTTAAGCAACTTGATCGCTCTTTTCTTGATGATGTGTAGAACATTTGTTCTACCCTCTTCATGGGTTATTTAATGGATTAAAATTACCCCTGTTTAGATCAAAAAACGTGTTGTTAGCACTACTCAAGTGTTTTGATTAATGCCATGCTCTCTTCAATAATTTCTTTGGAGAATTAATGATGGAAATGACACACGCACAACGCTTGATCCTCTCTAATCAATATAAAATGATGACTATGATGGATCCTGATAACGCTGAACGTTATCGTCGCTATCAGACAATTATTGAACGTGGTTATGGATTACAATTACGTGAATTAGACCGCGATTTTGATGAGATGTCAGAAGAGACCTGCCGAACCATTATTAACATCATGGAAATGTACCATGCATTGCAAGTTTCTCGAGAAAATTTAAAATCACCAGAAATGCCGGATGCTCGTCGAGTGGCATTTATGGGCTTTGATGCAGCAACAGAATCTCGTTATCTTAGCTATGTACGCTTTATGGTCAATACTGAAGGGCGATATACGCATTTTGATAGTGGTAGTCATGGTTTTAACTCTCAAACGCCTATGTGGGAGAAATACCAAAGAATGCTGGCTGTTTGGTTAGCCTGTCCACGTCAATATCACCTAAGCAGTGTTGAGATCCAACAAATACTGAATGCGTAATTATTAACGCATCACGATAAGGTAGGCATAAAATATGACAATCACCTGTAAAGGCTTTCTTTTTGATTTAGATGGTACATTAGTTGATTCATTGCCTGTTGTTGAATACTGTTGGGCACTATTTGGTGAGCGAGTAGGGGTATCAACACAAGAAATTAATAACTATATCCATGGAAAGCCGGCCATTGAGTCGATTCGCCATTTTATGCCTAATGCTACGCAAGCACAGATTGAAGAGACTTTTCGTTGGCTAGAAAAGTTAGAAGCGACACAAACAGAAGGATTAGCCCCTCTTCCGGGGGCTATCGAACTCATTAATCGCTTAAACGACTTAGCGATCCCTTGGGCAATTGTCACCTCAGGCACAGTACCAATTGCCTCTACTCGTCAGTCAGTTACAGGTATTCCTGAGCCTAAACATTGGGTGACGGCAGAATGTATCACTCAAGGGAAACCCAACCCTGAGCCTTATCTTTTAGGGGCAAAAAAATTAGGCTTAGCTCCCAAAGAGTGTGTGGTTTTTGAAGATGCTGCTGCAGGTATTTATTCTGGTTTAGATGCCGGGTGTCAGGTTATTGCCGTACATGCTCCGATTTCCCTTCCTCGTCGTAATGAAATTGATTTAATCATTGATTCATTAAATGATTTACAAATTGACAAAGAAAATCAGCAAGTCGTTATTAAGCATAAATGTTAATCATTTATTTGATCATATAACGAGATTTATATTGGTAAAAATGGTCTACTTATCAATGCAGTGAATTGACGTATTAATCTGTTTTCACTTATTGCTGATCGAGGCCATTTTGAATAGCGAATTATTATGGGTTTTAAGCCTGCTATTGATAGCTATTGTCCTTTTTACGACCAACAAAATCCGCATGGATGTGGTCGCTTTACTTGTCATCGTCGCTTTTGTTCTTAGCGGCACTCTCTCATTAAATGAAGCCACGGTAGGATTTAGCGATCCGAACGTATTACTGATTGCGGCCCTTTTTGTTATTGGGGAAGGATTAGTAAGAACAGGTGTGGCATATCAAATGGGAGATTGGCTAGTACGAGTTGCGGGTAGTAGTGAAGTAAAAATGCTGGTGCTATTAATGATCTGTGTTGCAAGTTTAGGGGCTTTTATGAGCTCGACAGGGGTGGTGGCTATTTTTATTCCTGTGGTGCTCAGTGTGGCGGCACGGATGAAAACTTCTCCTAGTCGATTAATGATGCCTCTTGGCTTTGCGGGGTTAATTAGTGGTTTAATGACCCTAGTTGCGACACCGCCTAATATGGTGGTTAATAGTGAATTAGTTAGGGAAGGGCTACCCAGTTTTCAGTTTTTCTCTATTACCCCAATAGGGATCGCTGTATTAGTTGCGGGTGTGTTATATATGCTGGTGGTACGTCGTTGGTTAGGTTCAAGTGAAGGGGGTAAGCAAAAAGAGGTTTATCGTCGTACTTTTCGTGATCTTATCCGTGATTACCAATTAGCAGGGCGTGCACGTCGCTTAGCCATACGTAAAGGTTCACCACTGATTGGTCACTCTCTAGATGAATTACATTTACGCTCTCGCTATGGAGCAAACGTTGTCGGTATTGAACGCTGGAGGCGTTTTCGGCGTGTTATGGTCAGTGCGACAGGAGGCACTGAATTAAGAGAGCGAGATGTCCTATTAGTGGATATGTCAGCAAGTGAGGTAGATTTACGAGAGTTCTGTCGTGAACAAATGTTAGAGCCGATGGTGTTACGTGGAGAGTATTTTTCTGAGCAATCTCGTGATGTGGGATTAGCAGAAGTCTCTATGAACCCTGACTCAGAATTATTAGGAAAATCATTAAGAGAAATCAAATTCCGTACACGTTATGGGCTAAACGTTGTGGCTATTCGCCGTGAAGGGAGTGCTTTACCGGGGAAAATTGTTGATGAGCCATTACGTCTAGGAGATGTGTTACTGGTTATTGGTGATTGGAAATTAATTCGTATACTTTCGACAAAACCGCGTAATTTTATTGTATTAAATTTAGCGGCTGAAATTGATACTGTTGCACCGGCCTCATCGCAAGCACCACATGCACTTTTTTCATTAGCATTAATGGTTGCATTAATGGTGACCAATGAAGTACCTAACTTTATTGCCGCGTTAATTGCTTGCTTATTGATGGGAAAATTTCGCTGTATAGATATGGAAAGTGCTTATCGTTCTATTCATTGGCCAAGTATTATCTTGATTGTCGGGATGATGCCTTTTGCGGCTGCATTGCAAAAAACTGGGGGTATCGAGCTTATCGTTAATGGACTTATGGATGTAGCAGGGAATGCTGGGCCACAGGTTATGTTAGTCTGTTTATTTGTACTTTGTGCCACTATTGGTTTATTTATCTCTAATACGGCAACGGCGGTGTTAATGGCACCGATTGCAATAGCAGCGGCCCATCAAATGAATGTCTCTCCGTTACCTTTTGCAATGGTTATTGGTGTTGCTGCATCGGCGGCGTTTATGACACCTGTATCATCCCCGGTTAATACCCTGATCCTTGAGCCTGGTGGTTATAAATTTGCTGATTTTATTAAAATAGGGGTGCCTTTTACCATTATTGTGATGTTGATTAGCGTTTTCTTAATACCGCTATTATTCCCATTTTAATCGGTTATCTTTTGTAAAAACGCCGTTTAGTTTCATTTATTATAAACGGCGTTTTTGCGACTTACTCACTGATCTCATCTAGGGATAAACTAAAGCCTGGTACAAATACTTTCATAAAATAGTCCATCTCAGGGCTATGTCTTTCTGCTAACGTTTTTTCTAAACGATTTTTGGCCAAATTAAATTCGCTATTACCCGCAGCTAACTCTTCAAGGCATTTTAAATAGGCACATAAACTATCAGCTTGTTTGACAATAAAAGTTTCTTCCTCACTATGTAATTGCTCATCGATAAGAGGGCGAAAATCTTCTTGTAACTCTTCGGGTAACATTTCAATCAATTTTTGCTGAGCATATTTTTCTATTTTTTTATATTCATGAGCAATTTGTGGATTGTGGTATTTAATAGGAGTTGGCATATCACCGGTGATAACCTCACTGGCATCATGATACATTGCTTGTAGTGCAATACGCTCAGCGTTGACATTGCCATCAAATTTACGATTTTTAATCACCGCTAATGCATGGGCAACAAAAGCCACTTGTAAACTATGCTCAGAGACATTTTCTTGGCGAATATTACGCATCAGAGGCCAGCGTGTAATTAGCTTTAAACGAGAAAGGTGGGCAAAAAAGTAACTCATAATATCTCCCAATAGCGTGATTGAAGAGATTATTGTGAGTGGATAGACACTAGATGTAAACGGTGATCAGTAAGAAAATAAAAAAACGCAATATAACCTCAGTGATATTGCGTTTTATCTTTATTAATAACTATTGATGGTAGCCGACAATAAAACGACCGAATTTTTGAATCGCCATCTCTAAATCATTCTCACGAGGGAGTGTCACAATACGGAAATGATCAGGGTGAGGCCAGTTAAATGCAGTACCTTGCACTAATAAGACTTTTTCTTGTAATAGTAAATCGAGGATCATTTTTTGGTCATCTTTAATACTATAACGATTTAAGTCTATTTTAGGGAACATATACAACGCTCCCATTGGTTTAACGCAAGAAACCCCTGGGATTTGATTGATAAGCTCCCATGCGCGGTTGCGTTGCTCGTATAAACGGCCTCCAGGTAGAATAAATTCACTGATACTTTGATAGCCACCCAATGCCGTTTGGATCGCGTGTTGCATCGGCACGTTGGCACATAAGCGCATAGATGCCAGCATATTTAAGCCTTCAATATAGCCTTTTGCTTGTTTTTTCGGGCCATTAAGTACCATCCAACCTTGGCGGAATCCTGCGACGCGATAGGTTTTTGATAAACCGTTAAAGGTAACAGTTAATAAATCAGGTGCCATTGCGGCGATAGAGTGATGTTGGGCATCATCATAAAGAATTTTGTCATAAATTTCGTCAGCAAAAATAATCAAATTGTGTTGACGGGCAATTTCAACAATTTCCAGCAAAATCTCTTTGCTATATACCGCGCCGGTTGGATTGTTAGGGTTTATAATCACAATACCGCGCGTTCTGGGGGAGATTTTACGACGGATATCATCTAAATCAGGAAACCAACCTTGTTGCTCATCACACATATAATGAACAGCATTACCCCCAGAAAGAGAAACTGCAGCGGTCCATAATGGGTAATCAGGCGCTGGAACTAGCATTTCATCGCCATCATTTAATAATGCTTGCATAGCTTGTACGATAAGCTCTGAAACACCGTTACCAATATAGATATCTTCAACAGTTACATCACGCATATCACGGGCTTGGTAATGTTGCATGATGGCTTTACGTGCTGAAAAAAGCCCTTTAGAGTCGCTATAGCCTTGAGAGCTAGGTAGGTTACGAATAACATCTACTAAGATTTCATCTGGCGCTTCAAAACCGAAAGGTGCTGGGTTACCAATATTGAGTTTTAATACTTTATTGCCTTCTTCTTCCAGACGTTTTGCTTCTTGCAAAACCGGTCCTCGAATGTCATAACAAACATGGTCGAGTTTACTTGATTTTTTTATTTGATTCATAGCACGTTTACCTAATCGGGTATGACTTTATCTACATAGCGACATTTATATTTCTCATACACATCTCGGAAAGATATAAATGAAAAGGCTGTCCCAGCAAATTAACTGTTCTATCACTCTACTCTTACACTACAAACTTTTGAAGATGCTAGATAATTTTTGGTGTAAAAGGTCAGTTTATTCTAAAGAACTTATTTTGATGACTGAAAGTATCACTTAATCTGGTGGTATATTCTCATTTTGAATAAAAATCAAAAACATTATGCTGGTGAAGAGAGGGTTTTTAGTGCGTTTTTTAACAATAACCAGATGTGAGAGGGACGTTGATAAGATGTTGCATAATCAATTATTGAATAATTTTATCGGATTTGTATTATCTTACTTAATATATTAAATTTTCAAATAATATGGTTAAATCTATTTTTATTCATATCAATCAAATAGTTTTTATATAAATTAAATTGAAATCTTAAATATATTTTATAAGGGTGGATACTTAAAATAGCATACACAGTTAAGGTAATTTAAATTATTTTAAAAATGTTAAAATTTATGTATTCCTAGAGAGCATTGTATGATCTACATCTAACTTGTAATGATGGTATACAGTTCTTTCTTGTAGATCCTTAGAATGATAATAAAATTTAATTTGTTACAAAAAAATGCAGTTGCTTGCGAACTAGGAGGTGTAAACGACAACAAACAAATGTAAAGTATTCAGTATGTCTTTGCTCTCTTTTTCAGAGTAAGGTACTGTCTGAATCGGAAGTCCAATTTAGACTTTTGATAAAAAACACCAGGTATATGTAATTTAAAAATCAAAAATAAGTGAAGAATAAACAATGATTAATGCAAATCGTCCGATAATGAATCTCGACCTCGATCTGCTTAGAACGTTTGTTGCTGTAGCAGATTTGAATACTTTTGCAGCCGCTGCGGCCGCTGTATGTCGAACTCAATCTGCAGTCAGTCAGCAGATGCAACGTTTAGAGCAATTAGTCGGCAGAGAACTCTTTGCCCGTCATGGTCGTAATAAACTGTTAACAGAGCATGGCTTACAATTATTAGGCTATGCACGTCAAATTCTCCGTGCTAATGATGATGCAACTGCTTCATTAACATATAGCGATGCTGAAGGTGAGTTACGTATTGGTGCATCTGATGATTCCGTCGATACACTACTACCATTTTTGTTAAATCGTATTGCATCAGTATATCCACGTTTAGCGGTTGATGTGCGTATTAAGCGTTCTCAATTTATTGAGACTATGCTTGATAACCACGAAATCGACTTAGCATTAACCACTGCACGTATTGGACATCATCCACGCACAGCGTTACGTACAGCGCCTGTTTTGTGGCATTGTGCCCCTGATTTCCAATTACAAATGAATGAGCCTATTCCTTTAGTAGTCATGGACGAAACTAACCCATTCCGTCAGTTGGCAACAAATACACTAGATGACGCAGGTATTCAATGGCGTATTGCGTATGAAGCGGCTTCTTTATCTGCGGTTCGTGCTGCTGTAAATGCCGAAGTGGGGATCACAGCTCGTCCATTAGAAATGCAAAATGCTGATTTACGTATATTAGGCGAAAGCGAAGGGTTACCTCGTTTGCCTGAGACTCAGTACTGGTTATATCGTAATTTTGATGAGCAAAACGAAGCTGTATTAACGGTATTCAATGCCATCGAAAATAAGAAAACGCCTTATACTGTCACTTCAGTTGAAGAAGCGCATTCTTTAGATTTAGAGTAAGGCGCAGAGCGATCTTGTTATCATGATTATTTGGATAACCCATATTAACGGTTAAAAATAGTCAAACGAAACAATAAAGTGATATATCACAATCAACGGAAACAGGTGCTATAAACGCATTTGTTTCCGTTTTTTTATGCTTTATTTTTAAATAGTCACATTGGTTTAATATTTATAGAGATTAATGTATATCACAGTGTGATCCACCTCTCTTTTCCCGCTCAGTCGCTTTGTTAAAAAATTGTATGCAGGTGTGATGGGTTACACGCTTGTAGAAATTGTTAACAAATAAAAGGTTTGTCTAGGTTTTCAGGGAATAAATAGTCAAATGAAAACGGATATTTGACCTTCTCCACATTATTGGAAAGTTAATTTGTTAAAGTTTGGATAAAATTTAAACTGATTATGTATTTTTTCGACTATTTTGTGAGTTTGATCAAAAAAATAAGGCACATTTGCCTATATAGAGTCAGGTTTTTCCTGAGATACTGGTGTAGTAAAATCGAATTATCGGTTAGACTAAGCGTGTTAGCAGAAAATTTGTAGGTTGACTGACACGTTTTAGCATTGGCCAGTAATTGGGTGTTAAAAATGAGTGTTAAATTTGTTAAGAAGCGACGGAAAACTGAGTGAGTTATCACAATGTTTTCCTTAAAAGAAGAAAGGTTTAAATAGATTGTTATCATTTATTTAATTAGCAAGTCTGTTGTTTTACCTTTTTTTTCGTATTAATAAATGTGGTGTAAACCGCCGGATAAGAGTTGGTTAATTGACACCACCTTTGATGAGTAAGCAATGAGTATGTCTACGACCACCGAAGTTATCGCCCACTATTGGGCATTTGCTGTCTTCTTAATAGGCGCATTGGGGTTATGTTCGCTCATGTTGCTGGGTGCCCGCTATTTAGGCGGCCGTGCACAAGCAAGGGCTAAACATGTTCCTTATGAATCTGGCCTTGATTCCGTTGGCAGCGCTCGTCTGCGCATGTCAGCTAAATTCTATTTAGTTGCCATGTTTTTCGTAATTTTCGATGTTGAAGCACTGTTTCTTTATGCTTGGGCCGTTTCCGTACGTGAAGTGGGCTGGTTAGGCTTTATTGAAGCAGCTGTCTTTATCGCAATTTTATTAGCTGGATTATTCTATTTGGTTCGTATTGGTGCATTAAATTGGACACCAGTTCGCTCTCGCCGTGAAACCGCGGGTAAAAGCCATGTCAGATTAACCAGCGGCAAACATCCGCAGCAGTAATAAGCGAGGCATTAAAAATGGATTATACGCTCACCCGCATAGATCCGAACGGTGAGAATGACCGTTATCCCCTGCAATCACAGGAAATTGTCAGTGACCCGTTAGATGCTCACGTTCATCGCAGCGTGTATATGGGAAAACTGGAACATGCGTTACATGACGTTGTGAACTGGGGCAGAAAAAACTCTTTATGGCCATATAATTTTGGTCTTTCCTGTTGTTACGTTGAAATGGTGACGTCATTTACTGCGGTCCATGACGTAGCGCGTTTTGGTTCTGAAGTATTACGAGCTTCCCCTCGTCAAGCTGACTTTATGGTGGTTGCAGGAACCTGCTTTACAAAGATGGCGCCCGTTATTCAGCGTTTATACGATCAGATGCTAGAGCCTAAGTGGGTTATTTCCATGGGAGCTTGCGCTAACTCTGGTGGTATGTATGACATCTATTCGGTAGTGCAAGGTGTTGATAAATTCATCCCTGTTGATGTGTATATCCCAGGATGCCCACCTCGTCCAGAAGCTTATATGCAAGCATTGATGTTATTACAAGAGTCCATTGGTAAAGAACGTCGCCCATTATCTTGGGTGGTGGGCGACCAAGGCGTTTACCGTGCCAATATGCAGTCAGAACGAGAAAGAAAACACGGTGAGCGGATCGCAGTAAAAAATCTGCGTACTCCAGACGAAATTTAAAGGCTTTTGCCTAAGACGTAACCAGAGCAATGTGTTGCGATCATAGTAACCCTGATCAAAGTTGTGGTGAATAGAAATGACCGATCAGATAGCGCAAAATAGCGCACGGCCAGCGTGGGAAACCAGCGATCATATTGATGATCAGGTGGTTAACGAACTGCGTCAGAAATTTGGGCCAGATGCGTTTACATTCCAGCCGACTCGTACCGGCATGCCAGTGGTATGGGTTAAGCGGGAACAACTTATTGAGGTTATGCAATACCTCAAATCTTTGCCAAAACCATATGTCATGCTGTACGACTTGCATGGCGTTGATGAGCGTGTACGCACGCATCGTCAAGGCTTGCCGGCAGCTGATTTTTCCGTTTTCTATCATCTGATATCACTCGATCGTAATAAAGATATCATGCTGAAAGTCGCATTAAGTGAAAAAGATCTTAATCTACCGACTCTCACTTCTATCTTTCCGAACTCGAATTGGTATGAGCGTGAAGTGTGGGATATGTTTGGGATCGTCTTTAACGGACACCCTAATCTACGCCGTATTATGATGTTGCCGAATTGGGAAGGTCATCCACTGCGTAAAGATTATCCCGCTCGGGCGACAGAATTTGATCCTTATGTGCTGACTAAGCAGAAAGAGGATCTGGAAATGGAATCACTGACCTTTAAACCAGAAGAGTGGGGAATGAAACGCGGTACTGAGAATGAGGACTTTATGTTCTTAAACCTCGGTCCTAATCACCCATCTTCTCACGGTGCATTCCGTATTATTTTGCAACTTGATGGCGAAGAAATCGTCAACTGTGTACCTGATGTTGGTTATCACCATCGTGGTGCAGAGAAAATGGGCGAGCGTCAATCATGGCATAGTTATATTCCTTATACCGACCGAATTGAATACCTTGGTGGTTGTGTTAACGAAATGCCTTATGTACTGGCGGTGGAAAAGCTTGCCGGTATTGAAGTACCTGAGCGCGTTAAAGTCATTCGTGTCATGCTGTCTGAGCTATTTCGTATTAATAGCCATTTACTGTATATCAGTACCTTTATCCAAGATGTTGGTGCGATGACACCGGTATTCTTTGCCTTTACTGATCGTCAAAAAGTTTACGATATTGTAGAAGCAATTACCGGTTTCCGTATGCATCCGGCATGGTTCCGTATCGGTGGTGTTGCCCACGATTTACCAAAAGGGTGGGAGCGCTTACTACGTGAATTCTTAGATTGGATGCCAAAACGTCTTGATTCTTACGTTAAAGCCGCCTTGCAAAACAGCATTTTAAAAGGCCGTACCATTGGTGTTGCCTCTTATAACGCTAAAGAAGCGTTAGATTGGGGGGTAACGGGTGCCGGGCTTCGTGCTACAGGAGTTGAGTTTGACGTGCGTAAATGGCGTCCATACTCAGGGTATGAAAACTTTGAGTTTGAAATTCCAGTAGCAAGCAATGGTGACTGTTACGATCGTGTCATGCTGAAAGTCGAAGAATTACGTCAAAGCTTACGTATTCTCGAGCAGTGCTATAAAAATATGCCAGCAGGGCCATTTAAAGCCGACCATCCACTGACGACTCCGCCACCAAAAGAGCGCACATTACAGCATATTGAAACCATGATTAACCACTTCTTACAGGTTTCATGGGGCCCTGTTATGCCTGCGAATGAATCATTCCAGATGGTGGAAGCCACTAAAGGGATCAACAGCTATTATTTAACCAGTGATGGCAGCACGATGAGCTATCGTACGCGTATTCGTACGCCAAGTTTTGCTCACCTGCAACAAATCCCAGCGGTTATCCGCGGTAGTCTGGTTTCTGACTTGATTGTCTATCTGGGAAGTATCGATTTTGTAATGTCGGATGTGGATCGTTAATCATGCAAAATGAATTAAACCATAAAGAAGATGCCGCGAAGATTGAAATCGTTGATGTAACTCATTCAAAGAAAAACACGTTTGTTTTAACGCAAGAAGAGCGTGCTGAAATTGAACAAGAAAAACATCACTATGAAGATCCCCGTGCTGCATCGATTGAAGCGCTGAAAATAGTGCAAAAAAATCGAGGTTGGGTTGAAGACGGTGCTATCTATGCTATTGCCGATGTGCTTGGTATACCGGCTAGCGATGTAGAAGGGGTAGCAACCTTTTATAGTCAAATTTTCCGCCAACCCGTCGGCCGTCACATTATTCGTTTTTGTGACAGTGTGGTTTGCCATATTACAGGTTATCAAGGCATTCAGGCAGCTATTGAGAAGCACCTCAATATCCTTCCTGGCCAAACAACACCAGATGGTCGTTTTACCTTACTGCCAACCTGTTGTTTAGGTAACTGTGACAAAGGTCCTACTATGATGGTAGATGACGATACTCACAGTTTTGTTAAACCTGAAGAGATTGAAACGTTACTGGAGCAGTATCCATGACAGCAATTTCAGGAGCAAAACCGATTATTCGTAGCGCAGAAACGCATCCGCTAACGTGGCGCTTACGTGATGATCGTCAGCCAGTATGGCTGGATGAATACCGTGCAAAAAACGGTTATAAAGCGGCAGAAAAAGCATTAAAAAGCATGGCACCTGATGAGGTGACTTCTGAAGTTAAAGATGCAGGCTTAAAAGGACGTGGTGGTGCTGGATTCTCAACAGGCTTGAAATGGAGTCTGATGCCAAAAGATGAAAGTATGAATATCCGTTACATCCTTTGTAATGCAGATGAAATGGAGCCGGGAACCTATAAAGACCGCCTGTTAATGGAAGAACTGCCACATCTGTTAATCGAAGGGATGATTATCGGTGCGCATGCATTGAAAGCTTATCGTGGTTATATTTTCCTACGTGGTGAATATATTGAAGCGGCTAAGCACCTGCGCCATGCTATTGAAGAAGCCAAAGCAGCGGGTTTTTTAGGCAAAAATATCTTCGGCTCTGGTATCGATTTTGAGCTATTTGTTCACACAGGAGCAGGTCGTTATATCTGTGGTGAAGAAACAGCACTGATCAACTCACTGGAAGGTCGTCGTGCTAACCCTCGCTCGAAACCGCCATTCCCTGCAACCTCCGGTGCTTGGGGAAAACCTACCTGCGTGAATAACGTTGAAACGCTGTGTAACGTACCCGCGATTATTGAGCATGGCAAAGATTGGTATATCGGTTTAAGCGCCGGTAAAAGTCCAGATGCAGGTACCAAATTAATGGGATTCTCTGGTCGCGTGAAATATCCAGGCTTATGGGAATTACCTTTTGGTACTACAGCTCGTGAAATCTTAGAAGATTATGCGGGGGGGATGCGTGATGGGCTGAAATTAAAAGCTTGGCAACCCGGTGGTGCAGGAACGGATTTCTTAACAGAAGATCATCTCGATCTCCCTATGGATTTTGGCACGATCGCCAAAGCTGGTAGCCGTTTAGGTACTGCGTTGGCGATGGCGGTAGATAATGAAATTAACATGGTTTCATTAACCCGTAACTTGGAAGAGTTCTTTGCGCGTGAATCTTGTGGCTGGTGTACACCTTGTCGTGATGGCTTGCCATGGAGTGTCGAAATCTTACGCGCGATAGAAAAAGGTCAAGGTCGTCCTGGTGATATTGAGACTCTTGAGCACCTCTGCCGCTCTTTAAGCCCAGGGCATACATTCTGTGCTCACGCACCAGGGGCAGTAGAGCCTTTACAAAGCGCAATCAAATATTTCCGTGAAGAATTTGAGGCTGGCATTATTCAAGAAGACTATACCAATGCCAATCTTATCCGTGGTATTCAGCCTAATTTGCTGAAAAGCCGCTGGTAGTTTTTCACGATACATTCTAGGTTTAACGCCTGCAATGCAGGCCTTTGGGAAGCATGCTGACTATGGCTACGATTCATGTAGACGGCAAAGAATATGAAGTTAACGGGGCTGATAACCTGTTAGAAGCCTGTCTTAATTTAGGCTTAGATATTCCTTATTTTTGCTGGCACCCAGCGCTGGGAAGCGTTGGCGCTTGCCGCCAGTGTGCGGTTAAGCAGTATCAAAATGCTGAGGATACCCGCGGTCGTTTGGTAATGTCTTGTATGACACCTGCGGCTGATGGCACGTTTATCTCAATTGATGACGAAGAAGCGAAAAAATTCCGCGAAAGCGTTGTTGAATGGTATATGACTAACCATCCTCACGATTGTCCTGTTTGTGAAGAAGGGGGAAACTGCCACCTTCAAGATATGACCGTTATGACAGGTCATACTATGCGTCGCTATCGCTTTACTAAGCGTACACATAGAAATCAAGAGTTAGGGCCGTTTATTTCTCATGAAATGAACCGCTGTATTGCTTGTTACCGCTGTGTTCGTTACTACAAAGATTATGCTGATGGCACTGATCTGGGTGTCTTTGGTGCACATAACAACGTGTTCTTTGGACGGGTTGAAGATGGCACATTAGAGAGCGAATTCTCAGGTAACTTAGTTGAGATTTGTCCAACGGGTGTCTTTACTGACAAAACTCACTCATCACGTTATAACCGTAAGTGGGATATGCAGTTTGCCCCAAGTATTTGCCAAGGTTGTAGCATGGGTTGCAATATCAGCCCAGGTGAGCGTTATGGTGAATTGCGTCGTATTGAAAACCGTTATAACGGTACAGTAAACCGTTACTTCCTTTGTGATCGTGGTCGTTTTGGCTACGGTTATGTCAATTTAGCGAGTAGACCTCGTCAACCTAAAAAACGTTTAGGCAGTAACTGGCTTGAAATCAGTGCAGCACAAGCAACGCAAGCCGCTGCAGAAATGCTGAAGAAAGGGCAACGTGTTGTCGGTATCGGCTCACCACGAGCCAGTATTGAAAGCAACTTTGCTTTACGTGAAGTGGTTGGGGCTGAAAATTTCTATAGTGGTATTTCGGCTGCAGAGCAGGCTCGCTTGACCTTAATGCTGGATATTTTACAAAAAGGTGGCGTTTATACTCCATCTCTCCGTGAGATTGAAGACTATGACGCAGTACTGGTGTTAGGTGAAGACTTAACACAGACAGGTGCTCGTATGGCACTGTCAGTACGTCAAGCCGTAAAAGGTAAAGCACGTGAGATGGCAGCCGCACAAAAAGTGGCTGATTGGCAAATTGCCGCCATCATGAATATCGGTCAACGGGCGAAATATCCACTGTTTGTCACTCATGTTGATGAAACTCGTCTGGATGATGTTGCCGCTTGGAGTTATCGTGCGCCGGTGGTTGAACAAGCGCGTTTAGGTTTTGCCATTGCCCATCATATTAATGGTGAAGCCCCTGCGGTTGATGGTTTAGATGAAGCATTGAATAAACAGATTGACATGATTGTTCAAGCCTTATCGCAAGCGAAAAAACCGTTAATCATTAGTGGTAGTCATGCCGGTAGCGAAGAAGTTATCAAAGCGGCTGCTAATATCGCTTTTGCCTTAAAAGCCAAGGGGAGCGAAGTTGGTCTCTCTTATGTGGCAGATGATGCCAATAGCATGGGGCTGGCGATGATGAAAGCGAAACCACTGGATGACGCATTGAAAGTGATGCGTAGTGGTCAAGCAGATAGCGCTATTGTGATGGAAAACGACTTGTATCGCCATTTTGCCGCCGACGTCATTGATGACGCGATTGCTAAAGTGGATCACCTAATTGTAATTGACCATCAGCAAACTGAGATCATGGAAAAAGCACACCTTGTGTTACCTGCTTCCTCCTTTGCTGAAAGTGATGGCACTATGGTGAGTCAAGAGGGCAGAGCGCAACGTTACTTCCAAGTGTTTGAACCTTCTTTCTATAACAAAGAAGTGGTGATGCATGAAAGCTGGCGTTGGCTAAGTGCTGTTGATTCACAATGGCATGAAGGTAATCTTGACTGGACGCAGTTAGATCATGTGATTGAGCTATGTGCAACGCGTCTACCGCAATTTGCCGGTATTGTGAATGCGGCACCTAATGCATCATTCCGTATTCGTGGTCAAAAATTAGCCCGCGAACCGCATCGTTATAGTGGTCGTACTTCCATGTTGGCAAATGTTTCAGTACATGAACAGCGTCAACCTAAAGATATCGATAGCCCATTTGCTTTCTCTATGGAAGGAAACAACAGCCCAACGGCTCCTCGCCAGCAAATTCCATTTGCATGGGCACCGGGTTGGAACTCACCACAAGCATGGAATAAGTTCCAGTCTGAAGTCGGGGGAAGCTTACGTTTTGGTGATCCGGGTGTACGCTTAATCGAATGTAGTGATAACACATTAGGTTATTTCACTGATATTCCACCAGCCTTTAACCTAGTTGAAAATCAATGGGTTGTAGCTCCTTACTATCGTCTGTTTGGTAGCGAAGAGTTATCGCAACGTTCACAAGTGATCCAACAACGTATGGACAACGCTTATTTAACCGTGAGTGAATCTGATGCCGTCGCATTAGCATTATCTCAAGGTCAACAAGCGATGTTTACTTACGAAGGTCGTGAATTCACCTTACCTGTGAAAATCAGTGCTCACTTAACCCGAGGTCAAATTGGCCTTCCGTTAGGGATGGCTGGCATTTCGCCATCACTGGTGGGTGTATCGGTTCGTCAACTGCGGGGTATTGCATAATGAGCTGGTTATCTCCTGAAGTTACAGAGATTTTACTCACTGTTTTAAAAGCCGTGGTGATCTTGCTGGTGGTTGTCACTTGTGGTGCTTTTATGAGTATGGGGGAGCGTCGTCTACTGGGGTTATTCCAAAACCGTTATGGGCCTAACCGTGTAGGTTATGCAGGTTCAGCACAGTTAATTGCGGATATGATCAAAATGTTCTTTAAAGAGGACTGGATCCCAAAATTTGCTGATCGCTTTATCTTTACCATAGCACCAGTGATTGCCTTTTCTTCCTTATTATTGTCATTTGCTATTGTGCCAGTTAGCTCAACCTGGGTTGTGGCTGATTTAAACATTGGTATTTTATTTTTCTTGATGGTAGCGGGTTTAGCGGTGTATGCCGTTTTATTTGCTGGCTGGTCAAGTAACAATAAATATTCGTTATTAGGTGCAATGCGTGCTTCAGCACAAACAGTTAGTTATGAGGTTTTCTTAGGACTTTCTATTTTAGGTGTTGTGGCACAAGCGGGTTCGTTTAACTTAACGGATATTGTCAATTCGCAAGCCCATATGTGGAACATTATCCCACAATTCTTTGGCTTTATTACCTTTGCGATTGCTGGCGTTGCCGTTTGTCACCGTCATCCTTTTGACCAACCCGAAGCAGAGCAAGAGTTGGCTGATGGTTATCACATTGAATATTCCGGTATGAAATTCGGTCTGTTCTTTGTCGGTGAATATATCGGTATCGTTGCCGTTTCTGGCTTAATAGTGACGTTATTCTTCGGTGGTTGGCAAGGTCCTTTCTTACCGTCATTCGTTTGGTTTGCACTGAAAACAGGATTCTTCATGATGATGTTTATTCTGATCCGTGCATCATTACCGCGTCCGCGTTATGACCAAGTGATGGCTTTTGGTTGGAAGATCTGCTTACCGTTAACTTTAATCAATCTGTTGGTCACTGCTGCAGTGATCCTCTACAACGCTCAATAAGGGGTGATTGAACCATGACTTTAAAAGAGTTAGTGACTGGTTTCGGCACCCAGGTACGCAGCATTTGGATGATTGGCTTACACGCCTTTGCCAAACGCGAAACGCAGATGTACCCGGAAGAACCTGTCAATGTTGCACCGCGTTATCGTGGACGTATTGTATTGACCCGTGATCCTGATGGTGAAGAGCGTTGTGTTGCTTGTAACTTGTGCGCAGCGGTGTGCCCTGTTGGTTGTATCTCATTACAAAAAGCAGAACATGAAGATGGTCGTTGGTATCCTGAGTTTTTCCGTATCAACTTTTCGCGTTGTATCTTTTGTGGCTTATGTGAAGAAGCATGTCCAACAACGGCTCTACAATTAACCCCTGATTTCGAAATGGGTGAATTTAAGCGTCAAGATCTGGTTTATGAAAAAGACGATTTATTAATTTCAGGGCCTGGTAAATATCCTGAATATAACTTTTACCGTAAAACAGGTATGGCGATTAATGGCAAAGATAAAGGTGAAGCAGATGATGAAGCGAAACCTATCGATGTCAAAAGCCTGTTACCGTAAGGAGCGATATTCATGGAATTTGCATTTTATATTGCAGGACTGATTTCAATCCTTGCCACTTTGAGAGTAATAACGCATACCAATCCGGTACACGCACTGCTGTATCTGATTGTTTCATTAATTGGCCTTTCAGTGGTGTTCTTCTCGTTAGGTGCCTATTTTGCAGGTGCTTTAGAGATCATCGTTTACGCCGGCGCGATTATGGTGCTATTCGTATTCGTTGTGATGATGCTTAACTTAGGAAAATCGGTCGTTGAGCAAGAGAGAAAATGGTTACAGCCTAGATTTTGGATAGGGCCGGCGATTTTGTCTCTGGTACTGTTAATTGTATTGGTTTATGCAATTAGTAGTGTCACTCATGGTGAGATTAGTGGCGAGATTATTGGGGCGAAAGAAGTCGGTATTAGCTTATTTGGGCCTTATATTCTGGCTGTTGAGTTAGCCTCCGTTCTCTTATTGTCAGGATTAATTGTTGCTTATCACATCGGTCGTGATCAGAGCCATGACGATCTCGTCGAAAACGAAAAAGTAGGGGAGCCAAAATGATACCTCTTCAACATGGTTTGATCTTGGCTGCGGTACTATTTGTGTTAGGTTTTACTTGCTTAGTACTTCGCCGCAACCTGTTATTTATGTTGATCGGACTCGAAATTATGATTAATTCAGCTGCGCTAGCCTTTGTGGTTGGTGGTAGCTATTGGGGTCAAACAGATGGTCAGATTATGTATATTCTGGCAATCAGTTTGGCAGCGGCAGAGGCAAGTATTGGCTTGGCATTGTTATTACAACTTCATCGTCATCGCCAAAACCTCAATATTGATACAGTCAGTGAGATGCGCGGATGAATATACTCTATTTAACCTTTGTGCTACCACTGCTGGGATTTTTACTGCTCGCATTCTCAGGTGGTCGTTGGTCTGAAAATGTATCAGCATGGATTGGCACGGGCGCTGTTGGTTTATCAGCTTTAGTGACACTTTGGGTGGGGATAGATTTCTTTGCTCACGGACAAGAAACAGAAGTCTTAACACTCTGGACTTGGATGTCAGCGGGGAACTTTACTATCCCATTTACGTTGGTGCTTGATGGCCTATCATTAACCATGCTAGGTGTTATCACTGGCGTTGGTTTTCTTATTCATATGTATGCATCTTGGTATATGCGTGGTGAAGAAGGATATTCTCGCTTCTTTGCTTATACCAACTTATTTATCGCGAGTATGGTTGTTTTAGTATTGGCTGATAATATGATGCTGATGTATATGGGTTGGGAAGGGGTTGGTTTATGTAGTTACTTATTAATTGGTTTCTACTATAACAACCCAGCTAATGGCGCGGCAGCAATGAAAGCATTTATTGTTACCCGTATTGGTGATGTCTTCTTAGCTATCGGTATGTTTATCCTGTTTGATCAATTAGGTACGCTAAGTTTCCGCGAAATGGCGGTATTGGCTCCTGAACAACTGACCGCAGGATCAAGCATCATTAACTGGGCAATGTTAATGGTCTTAGGGGGTGCGGTAGGTAAATCAGCACAACTACCATTACAAACTTGGTTAGCGGATGCGATGGCCGGTCCAACACCTGTTTCTGCGTTGATCCACGCCGCCACCATGGTTACCGCTGGTGTGTACTTAGTTGCTCGTAGTAATGCGCTATTCTTAATGGCACCTGATATCTTAGAATTAGTCGGTATCGTTGGTGCAGTGACATTAGTATTAGCGGGTTTTGCGGCTTTAGTACAAACCGATATCAAGCGTATTCTTGCTTACTCAACCATGAGCCAAATTGGTTATATGTTCTTGGCGTTGGGTGCTCAAGCATGGGATGGCGCAATTTTCCACTTAATGACTCACGCGTTCTTTAAAGCATTATTGTTCTTATCTGCAGGTTCAGTGATTATTGCCTGCCATCATGAACAGAATATCTTTAAGATGGGCGGGTTACGTAAGAAGATCCCATTTGTTTATGCATGCTTTTTAATTGGCGGAGGTGCCTTAGCGGCATTACCACTGTTAACAGCAGGGTTCTTCAGTAAAGATGAAATCTTATGGGGTGCGTACGCAAACGGACATTTCAATTTAATGTTAGCAGGTTTAATTGGCGCATTCTTTACGTCACTTTATACCTTCCGTTTAATTTTCATCGTATTCCATGGTGAAACCAAAACCGAAGCACACCAAGTTAAAGGCTTCACTCATACTTTCCCATTAGCGGTATTAGCGTTGTTATCAACCTTTATTGGGGCGTTAATTACCCAACCGTTAGGCGATGTTTTCCCAGAAAGCACCGCTACTCATGAAGGTAAGTATGTATTAGAAATCCTTTCTGGTGTGGTAGCGATTGTAGGCGTTGCCATTGCAGCATGGTTATACCTGAAACAGCGTCAACTTGTTTCTCAGGTGGCAAATACCAAAACAGGGCGTTTCTTCTCAACATGGTGGTTCCACGCATGGGGATTTGATGCACTGTATGAGGTGCTGTTTGTCAAACCTTATAAAGGTGCGGCATGGCTTATCCAAAATGATCCTGTTAACCAATTCTTTAATCTCTTTGGCTGTCTCTTTAAAGGCGCCAATAAAGGCTTGAGTTTCAGTGAAAACGGATTAGCGCGTTGGTATGCGGCTTCTCTCGGTTTAGGTGCAGTGCTGGTTATCGCTCTGCTGCTTCTGGTTTAATTAAGGGACACATTGCGCCATGTTATTACCCTGGCTAATACTTATTCCCTTCATCGGTGGCCTGCTAAGTTGGCAGGCTGAACGAATCGGCTCGCAAGTTCCTCGCTGGGTTGCGTTGCTGACGATGGGATTAACACTCGTTATTTCTGTGCAACTGTGGTTGCAAGGTGACTATCAACTGATTAGTGTTGATGGTGCACCTCGCTGGACAGAGTTTTACTTTGTACCGTGGATCCCTGCTTTGGGGATTAATATTCAGTTTGCACTTGATGGCATGTCATTATTGATGGTGGTATTAACTGCTATTTTAGGTATTTTAGCGGTGCTCTCTTCATGGAGCGAAAATCAACCATCACAAGGGGCTTTCCATTTCAACCTGCTGTGGATCTTAGCAGGTGTTATGGGGGTATTCTTAGCGACTGACTTGTTCTTATTCTTCTTCTTTTGGGAAATGATGTTGATCCCAATGTATTTCCTTATCTCTCTTTGGGGACATAAAGGAAGTAGCGATGAGAAACATGTTAGTGCAGCAACTAAGTTCTTTATTTATACACAGGCGAGTGGCCTGTTAATGTTGCTGGCCATTATCGGTTTAGCTGTCGCTTTTTACAGCAAAACAGGTATTTGGACGTTTAATTATGACACCTTACTACAAGCGCACACCTTATTAGGTAGTGAACTGCAATTTATTCTGATGCTTGGCTTCTTTGCTGCATTCGCAGTAAAAATGCCAATTGTCCCCGTTCATGGCTGGCTAGCTGATGCACATGCAGAAGCACCAACGGCGGGCTCTGTTGACTTATCAGGTATTTTGCTAAAAACAGCCGCTTACGGTTTATTACGTTTTAACTTACCGTTATTCCCAGAAGCGTCTGCATTACTGGCACCTGTTGCGATGTGGCTAGGCTTAATCACCGTATTCTACGCTGCACTGTTAGCATTCCGTCAAACGGATATTAAACGTCTGGCCGCTTACAGTAGTATTTCTCACATGGGCTTTATCGTGATTGCGATTTATGCTGGCTCTGTTTTGGCTTACCAAGGTGCGATTATTCAAATGATCACCAATGGTTTGTCTGCTGCCGGTCTGTTTATCATGTGTGGCATGCTGTATGAGCGTTTAGGTACGCGTGATATGAATCAAATGGGTGGATTGTGGAAAAGCATCCGTTTCTTACCAGCATTTTCACTGTTCTTTGCGGTTGCCTCTTTAGGTATGCCAGGAACAGGTAACTTTGTTGGTGAGTTTATGATCCTATTTGGTACTTATGGCCACTTTAAGCTGATCACTATTATTTCGGTCTTTGGGTTAGTTTTTGCTTCTGTCTACGCTTTGTGGATGATGCAACAAGCTTACTATGGTTCACCGAAAACAGCAGAAAGAACCTATAAAGGGTTAAATCTGAGAGAATTTTTGATCCTGTTTATCTTGGTGGTTTTATTGGTTATTTTGGGCTTCTTCCCACAACCAGTATTAGATACTTCGATATCAGCAATGGAAAATCTCCAGACTTGGTATTCCGCTTCTCTTTCAACAGTAAGGCTGTAATTCGCCATGACAATAACTCCTGAACAATTGATCGCAATGCTACCGCTGTTAGTCGTCATCTTGACGGTGGTGGTTGTGATGCTGTCCATTGCGTGGCGACGCGATCACTTTACTATTGCCACCTTGACAGCAACTGGTTTTATCATCGCTCTCGGATCACTTTACTACGTTAATGCATTAGGCGTAGTTGATGTGACCACCCTCTACCATGTAGATGGTTATTCCAGCTTTTTCACGGCATTAACTATTATTGCTGGTTTAGGCACGGTTGCTTTTGCTTATCCTTGGTTGGAAGGTTATCAAGATAATAAAGAAGAGTTTTATATGCTGGTGGCGATTGCTGTCATTGGCGGTATTTTACTCTCTTCTGCGCACCACTTGGCGTCAATGTTTATTGGTATTGAGTTATTAACATTGCCGTTATTTGGTCTGATTGGTTATGCTTTCCAACAACGTCCTTCACTGGAAGCGAGCATTAAATATATGCTGCTTTCTGCGGCGGCCTCTTCTTTCTTGTTATTTGGTATGGCACTACTTTATGCTGAAGCAGGAAATCTCTCCTTTACGGCGATGGGGCAAAGTTTAAGTGATAGCAATATCCATAAACCATTAGTACTTGCTGGGTTAGGCATGATGTTAGTGGGAATTGGTTTTAAGCTCTCTTTATTCCCATTCCAATTATGGACACCGGATGTATACCAAGGTGCACCAGCACCAACAGGTGCATTTTTAGCGACAGCGAGCAAGATTGGTATATTTGCGGTAGTGATGCGCTTATTCCTTGAAGCGCCGGCGGCGGATAGCGAAACATTACGCATGATCTTAGGCTTTATGGCTATTGCCTCTATCCTGTTTGGTAATATCATGGCGCTGACTCAGAAGAACGTAAAACGTTTACTCGGTTACTCTTCTGTCTCTCACCTTGGTTATTTACTGGTTGCATTAATTGTCTTGCAATATAGCCCTATACTGGCACAAGAAACCGCTGAGATTTATTTAGCAGGTTATCTCTTTGCAAGTTTAGGTGCATTTGGTGCGATTGCTGTGGCTTCTAGCCCGTACAATAAAGGTGAATTAGAGTCTCTTGAAGATTATCGTGGGCTTTTCTGGCGTCGTCCTGTTGCTGCCATCGTGATGTCATTAATGATGCTATCACTGGCAGGGGTACCAATAACATTAGGCTTTATTGGTAAACTGTATGTTATTCTTGCTGGTATTGATTCAAGTTTGTGGTGGTTAACAGGCATGGTAGTGTTAGGTAGTGCGATAGGTTTATTCTACTATCTACGTGCTGCAGCTATCGTTTTCTTACGTAAACCAGATAACGATAATGCTCCAGCGGTTACGACCACATCACAAAATATGGCAACATTAATTACTTTAGTTTGCGCCATTATCGTGATTGTATTAGGTGTATGGCCACAACCATTGATTGAGCTGACACGTTTTGCAATCATTGCACCTGCGATAAATTAATTTTTATCTGCGCGTTGTTATGATAAAGAGCCTGATATTTTATCAGGCTCTTCAAACTACGGAAAAGTCCTCGTTTTTAGTTAGATGTTTGATCTATCAGGTTAGTACAAATAGTGAGCTAACCGATATGTTAAAAGAATACCTTCCCCCAGCAATTTTTGTTCGCAACAATTCCCCTTGATAAACTTGTTCCTGAAGATGACCTTATTCGCTGTTGTTTCAATTGTGGAATGATCCCAACATTCAGATAATTGAATTTGTAGTACTTAGAGCTCAAGCGGAAAAATAATAGAACTAATTTATGAACAGAATTGATCTATACTACTCTAAACGTGGAGGGAAGAGGGATATCTGGTGCTTATTAAATCTAGTTTTTTTATCACATTAATATCACTATTTATAAGTATTGTTGTTTTTTACTTAGAAACAGTTCATGAATATTTCTTTAAACTTTATCCCTATTCTGTAAACTCTAAAATAGTTATTGAAATACAGAAAATATTATCATATTCGTTTTTTTCTTATCTGATAGCTCTTGCTTTAATCACACTATGTTTCATTAAAAAAATTAATTTTGATAAAAAATTCCGTTTTATCATATATTTATTAATTCCCTATATAATCAATATGATTGTTTGGTATTTTAATGGATATCAAGTTATTAATTATAAATATACTTCAGTAATGGTTACTGATTTTTTATTTATATCCTATGTCATACACTTCATTTTTATTATTCCTATCATTGCATATATACTGGATTACACTTTCCGTTTTAAAATAAAAAAGTGAATGAACCAGATTATATTGAACAGCTCTATATCTACTATACCAATCATACCCCCTGTTTTAAGGGGGTTATGATGTCTGGCTAGTGAAAATATTATTGATAATGGTGTGAAAAGTGATTAAGGAATACAAGATGAGGTGAGAGCACGGTTTTGGCCTCGGAAAGATTGCGTTTTAATTGTATCAGTTGCTCTATTAATGTATGCCAATACTGCTCTAATAGCGATAATTGTTGATTTAACATATCAATATATTGATTGATTTCTGTGACTGCATAATAACGACTTAGGGTAAATAAGAGAGCTTGTTTTTTCTGTTCTAGTTTGGTTAGATTTTTTATCTGTATCAAATAGTTATCAATAAGAGTATGACGTGTCTCTACCAGTTTTTGGTAAGAAAACCCTTTCTCCAGATGGGTAAAAAATTGCTTTAGCAGATCGATAAAAACAGAGAGAATATCTTTTTCTGAAGAAGCCAACTGCAGTTTAGAAATTGTCTGTTTACTTGGCAGGTGAGAGGTAAAAAAATCGAGGATATTTTTATTATAAATAATATCTTCACTTTTAGTAATTATATCGAGTTGTTCTTTAATTTCATTAATCGATAACTTTTGCTTGGCTATTTTCTCATTGATTTCAATAGATATTTCTTCTTTATTTCTAATTAATTTATCTATTTCACTAATAATAGTGGTGGTTGTTAAGAGCTGTTTTTTATCATTAATAAAACTGATGTGCTTTTCTATAATTTCTATAGATTCAGTTAATTCATCTTTAAATAACTGCTCAATAAACATTTTCTCTTGGAGCAGTTTTTCTGATAATTGCTGTGTTAACTCTCTATCAGCCATTGCATGATTAATTTCATTAATATTTTTAAATATCCCTGTTAACAATTTCTGGTTTAGCCGGCTTTTTAGCAGAATAGAGAAAATAATTATTTCATCATAAATTTTATTATTGTTTATTGATATGGTAATAAGATTATGATTTAAGATATTATCATGTTCAAATAGTTCAGAAGTTATTTTTCTAATTGATTTAATAGTATGGAAAAATTGATTGCAATCAAATTCCTGTAATTGCGAAGTTACGCTATTCATAACATTTCCTTTTGTTATTTAGATGAATAAAAAGAGGATAAAGCTTCATCAAATACCGCCATCATTTCCTTTGAGTAACCGACCACCATATACCAAGGTGCAATGATTTTTTCTAAATAAATACTAAATCTAATTAACTCCATTGCATTATCAATTTTTTTAAAATTAATTAATGAAGCATTAATTTCAGTTAAAATTGTTTGCCACATATAAAGAAGATGCTCCACAGACATATCAGCATCTTCAATATATTGTTCTATTTCGTCTAAATCGACTTGAAAACGTTGTAAACACTCAGAAATAGTTGATTGTTGTTTTATTCCTTTATTGATATTATGTAGTTTCTCTATTGTTTCATTTCTTTTTTTACGGATTTTTTCAGCTTTTGAACCAAAGATCCCTCCAGTAATGATCACACCAATAATACCGAATGCTAACCCCGTAAAGGCGAGTTTCACGAAGTGTTGATACTCTTTTTTTAATATTTCAATTTCATTTTCTAATAAAATTCTCTGTTCATTTAGTGAGTCATCACTATTATCAAAAAAATCATTAATATATTTCTTTTTATTAATGATATCATAATAAATTGAATGACATATATTACCTTTACTATTTTCACCTCCCACAATTTCTATTCTAAAATCATAAATCATGTTTTTTATTTTTAAGGTATTATTATATTGCTCATTAATATCATTTTTCATGCTTTCTAAAATGGCAACAAGTTGCTTAGACACTTTTTTATCTTGTGTTGAATATTTTATTGAACTGAGTTCTTCTGGTGTGATATCTTCAATTTTCCTATTTATTTTTTTTATAATTGGCATTTTATTAATAAATGCCAATAGTTGCTCACCTGTACTCGTGATTTCTCTACCGGTGATCTCTAAATCAATAGCTTGCTGTTTTACTGAGTATTCAATTTTTTGCCATTCAAAGGCATGTGTTCTCATATTTAAGAAGAGGGTTTGAATAGTTTCAGCCGATATTTGGGAAATGTTAATATCTTCATAGCCTAATAATTCAATAATAGTGTCTTTTTGATAAGGTAATTTTAATACTTTATCAATATAAGATTTGATTTTATTAAGATCATAAGGTGTAAAAATACCCGCACTACGTCCATGATCGATATTTTTACCTAGAATTAAGCTAAGAGTGACTTCGGGAAGTTGGTATTGTTCAATCACTTTATCTATATGATCAAGGGTGGTTGTATCCATATAACCTCTCTTATGTATAATTATTTGTTATGATTAAGGCATAATTTAGAAGTGATCTGTTTTCCATTTGCGATTATCTGGTCAATGCTTCTCCTTTGTAACATGAAAACAACAAAAGTTTGATAAATGACAAAGGTTATAATTAATCAGCACTTTGATAATTCTTATAGAGACGTATAATCTTTCTTTTCATTAGTAGTAGGTATTTAGAGTGGAAAAGGTTAATCCTGTGTTTTCGACACTGTACGAAAAAGTTAAAAATATAAATCTGACAGCACAAGATGATCTTTTACATTTGAAAGTTATCTTGCCATCAGAGGTGTCATTTTCCTTACTTTCATGGCTAGCAGCACAAACGTATTACCCGCAATTTTATTGGCAACATCGTGATGAAAGCGAAGAAGTAGCCGCTTGTGGACAAGTTAAGTGCTTTAATCATATCCGTGATGCTCATCGATTTTTAGCAACACATCGGCATTCATTGCATGCTGATGATGTGCGTATTTGGGGATTAAACGCGTGGGATACCATTATTCCAGGGCGTATTGATAAAGAAAAGGGGGATGATGCTTACCTTTTTTTACCTCGTATCGAAATAAGACGTCAGCAACAACTGTCGATCCATATTAATTTATTGGCAGAAGAAGATAAGCAAAGTGCGCTTGCTTTTATTCGCTCACTTAAAAATGCACTGAATATTGCACCTTTATCTGTCAAAGTAACATCTGTAGAGCACTCGTTAACGCAACAGCAATGGACTGACTATCTTAATATTGCTTTAGAGGAAATCAATCAAGGTGTATTTGAAAAAGTAGTACCTGCACGGGCAACCTGCTTAAGCTTAGATAATCCGTTAAAAGCTATTCAATTTATGAAAGCAAGTCGAGATGTTAATCATCATTGCTATCATTATATGCTGGCTTTTTCACCTACTGATGCTTTTATGGGCTCATCACCAGAAAGATTGTATAAACGCGATGAATTTGTGCTTTATACCGAAGCGTTAGCGGGCACTGTGGCAAGTTCTGATAATGAACAACAGGCCAGAGCATTTGCTGATTGGCTAATGAACGATAAAAAAAATCAACATGAAAATCTGGTGGTAGTTGATGATATTTGTCAGCGATTACAAGGTGGGATAGAAGGGATTGATGTGTCGTCAGCAGATGTGATCCGCTTACGTAAAGTGCAACATCTGCGTCGCTATATCCACGGTAAACTTATCCATGCTGATGATGTGGATTGTTTACAGCGTTTACAACCTACCGCGGCTGTTTGTGGCTTACCGCGCTCTATTGCGCGCACTTTTATTCGTCAACATGAACCTTTTGAACGCCGTTGGTATGCTGGCTCTGCGGGCTATTTGTCTTTGCCTCATGCCGAATTTGCGGTTAGCCTGCGTTGCGGTGAATTGCATGATGATGCATTAACGCTTTATGCGGGCGCAGGGGTGGTTGCGGGATCTGATCCTTTGCAAGAGTGGGCTGAAATTGAAAATAAAGCAGCAGGTTTGCGCACTTTATTAGAAAAAGAGTGTTGAATTCTTTGCAGTTTATCCAGTGGCTCTCATAATATATAAACTGGGTGTTGATAAGTAGTACTGATTAGGATGCCATTTAGTGCTACTTTCAACTCGTCACTGCATCTTGTTAATAAATTAATGTTATTCTTGTGCTAGCTAGTGTTATTGCTATCTTTTTGTTAACGATAAAAATTAAGCCTAAAAAGATAAGTACTTTAGCTTAAATAATACACTCTTATCAGAGTTCTTTTTCACGATTTATTTAACGAAAACTTCTGTTCATTGAACTAGGCTAAGGAAAAGTATTTAGGAACAGATATTATAATAGTCATTGCAGGTTTTCGTTATTGGGATGATCAATGTCTAATAGTTCGTTTAATCGCCAATGGGCTAAAGTTATACTGGAAACTTTGACTCGTCATGGTTTACGTCATATCTGTATCGCACCCGGATCACGTTCAACGCCTTTAACGCTTGCGGCAGCCGCCAATCATAAACTTATTTGTCATACGCATTTCGATGAGCGTGGTTTAGGTCACTTAGCATTAGGTTTGGCGAAAGCCACTCAACAGCCTGTTGCTGTGATTGTCACCTCAGGTACTGCAGTGGCAAACTTATACCCGGCTTTAATTGAAGCGGGACTTACTGGTGAACGGGTGATTTTTCTCACGGCAGATAGACCGCCTGAACTGATTAATTGTGGCGCCAATCAGGCTATACGCCAACAAGGTATTTTTGCCAGCCATCCCTCAGAAACACTCTCTTTACCACGCCCTACAGCAGATATTCCTGCTCGTTGGCTGGTTTCTACATTAGATAATGCCATGAATAATCTTGTGCATGGTGCTTTGCATGTAAACTGCCCTTTTGCAGAGCCATTATATGGTGATGATATAGAGCATGACACACCATGGACACAAGCATTAGGAAAGTGGTGGCAAAGTGATAAACCTTGGTTACAAGAAACGCTTTCTCCCTCTGTGACTACACACCCTCAATGGGATCGACTACGTCAGAAAAAAGGGGTCGTTATTGCTGGACGTATCAGTGCGAAAGAGGGGATTGCCGTTGCCAAATGGGCCTCACAATTGGGATGGCCTCTGTTAGGTGATGTGTTATCACAAACTGGACAACCACTACCTTGTGCTGACTTATGGCTAAATAATCCACAAGTGAAGGCTGAATTAAACCAAGCAGAAATAGTGATCCAATTTGGCTCCAGTTTAACAGGCAAACGCTTATTACAATGGCAAGCGAATTGCTCACCGCAAATGTATTGGGTGATTGATGCTATTCCGGGACGTTTAGATCCGGGGCATCATCAAGGGGAGAAATTTACCTTATCCCCGAGTCAATGGTTAACGGCACATCCTGCTATTGATAATTTACCTTGGGCGTTGTCATTAAGTCATATTGCTACACAAACTTATCAACATGTTACTGAAGTAACAGACTATTTTGGTGAAGCACAAGTTGCTCATCAGTTAGATCATCTACTTCCTCACAATGGGCAGCTTTTTGTTGGCAATAGTTTAATTGTGCGCTTAATTGATGCTTTTGCACAATTGCCACAGGGCTATCCTGTTATGAGTAATCGTGGTGCTAGTGGCATTGATGGATTACTTTCAACCTCAGCAGGTGTTCATCGAGCCACTCAAAAACCGACGTTAACTATCTTGGGTGATTTATCGGCATTATATGATTTAAATAGTTTGGCACTACATCAACAAGTCTATGCCCCAAATGTGGTGATTATCGTCAATAACAATGGTGGGCAGATATTCTCTATGTTACCGACGCCTATGGCAGAGCGGGAGCGTTTTTACTGTATGCCCCATGCTTTAAATTTTAAACATGCTGCTGCCATGTTTGGTTTAGATTATGTTGCACCAAACTGTTGGGATGATCTGTTTACTACAGTGACTGCATGTTGGCAGGGGGAAGCCAAAACAACATTAATTGAATTGATTGTCAATGAAACTGAGGGTGCTGAAACCTTAAATCAGTTGGTAAAACAGGTAACCGCTTATGACTTTAGCTTGTAGGCAATATAACACGCATAACGAAGGGCCATGGTTAGTTTGGTTGCATGGACTATTAGGAGACAGTCATGAGTGGGAGACCGTCATTAAGGCTTGCCATGAATATCCCTCACTCGTGATTGATTTGCCCCGTCATGGTAACTCTGCCTCTATTGGGGTAAATAATTTTGTCGAGATGAGTGCATTACTCCATGACACTTTAAAAGAATACGATATTAATCATTACTGGCTGATTGGTTACTCTTTAGGTGGCAGAATTGCGATGTATCACGCATGTTTTGGTGAAACATCGGGATTAATGGGATTGATTGTTGAAGGGGGAAACCCAGGTTTATATGATGCAATAGAAAGACAAAACCGTATTGCACATGATAAACGTTGGGCCGCGCGTTTTCGCAATGAACCTATTAATGATGTATTAACGCAATGGTATCAACAGCCTGTCTTTGCTGATTTAAGCGATGAAATGCGTCAGTTATTAGTTGAAAAACGCAGTAGTAATGCAGGTTTTTGTATTGCGGAAAGTTTAGAAACACTCTCTTTAGGCCATCAGCCTTGGTTAGTTGCAGAATTACAACAACTCACCTTACCCTTTATTTGGTTGTGTGGTGAGCAAGATAAAAAATTTCAATCAATAGCGCAGCAATATTCGCTGCCATTAACGACTATCCCGCAAGCTGGTCATAATGCCCATCAGGCACAGCCTGATGCTTATGCTGCGGTGATAAACCATGTATTATCCCTCTTTGGTTAAAGGAACCTAATTATGCTTTACCCGAGCGAAGAAAAGCTATATGCACCGATTGAATGGCAGGATTGTTCTGAAGGTTTTGAAGATATCCTCTACCACAAATCTGTCGATGGCATTGCCAAAATTACGATTAACCGCCCGCAAGTGCGTAATGCTTTCCGTCCTTTGACTGTGAAAGAGATGATCCAAGCATTAGCCGATGCACGTTACGATGACTCAATTGGTACTATTATTCTTACTGGTGCAGGCGAAAAAGCGTTTTGTGCCGGTGGTGACCAAAAGATCCGTGGTGACTACGGTGGATACCGTGATGAAAGTGGCACTCACCACTTAAACGTATTAGATTTCCAACGCCAAATTCGTACTTGTCCTAAACCCGTTGTTGCTATGGTGGCTGGCTACTCCATTGGTGGTGGTCATGTCTTACATATGATGTGTGATTTAACCATTGCTGCAGACAATGCCATTTTTGGTCAAACTGGTCCTAAAGTAGGCTCATTTGATGGTGGATGGGGTGCTTCTTATATGGCACGTATTGTCGGGCAGAAGAAAGCTCGCGAAATCTGGTTCTTATGCCGCCAATATAATGCGCAAGAAGCATTAGATATGGGATTGGTAAATACCGTTGTTCCTTATGCTTCTCTTGAAAAAGAAACGGTACGTTGGTGTCGTGAAATGCTAGAAAATAGCCCAATGGCACTACGTTGCTTGAAAGCAGCATTAAATGCTGACTGTGATGGTCAAGCGGGTCTGCAAGAATTGGCTGGTAATGCAACCATGCTGTTTTATATGACAGATGAAGGTCAAGAAGGACGTAATGCTTTTAATGAAAAACGTCATCCTGATTTCACTAAATTTAAACGTAACCCATAATGCGAAACGCCAAACTCTATTCATTCAGCCTGCCAATGGAGGCAGGTGTTGTTCTGCGCTACCAAAGATTAAAAACGCGTGATGGTTTTCTTGTTTGTTTAGAGCAAAATGGCAAACAAGGTTGGGGTGAAATTTCACCTCTTCCTGAGTTTAGCCATGAAACGTTAGAACAAGCACAAGATGCCGCACAATCTTGGCTAGCAGCTTGGTGTCTAGGTGAAAATCCTACTGACAGTGAATTGCCAAGTGTCGCTTTTGGTATTAGTTGCGCATTAGCAGAGCTTGAAGGCACTTTACCAGAAGAAGCCAATTATCGTGCCGCACCTTTATGCAACGGTGATCCTGATGACTTAATTTTAAGTCTTAATGAAATGAGTGGGGAGAAAGTTGCTAAAGTTAAGGTCGGTCTGTATGAAGCGGTACGAGATGGTATTGTCGTCAACTTATTACTAGAGGCAATCCCCGACTTAAAACTAAGACTTGATGCCAATCGCAGTTGGACGCCAGCTAAAGCAGAAGGTTTTGCCAAGTACGTGAACCCACAATGGCGCGACCGTATTGCATTTTTAGAAGAGCCATGCAAAACCCCAGAAGAGTCACTCGCCTTTTCACAAGCAACAGGTATCAATATTGCTTGGGATGAGACTGTGCGTGATGAAGGTTTTGAAGTGAAAGCTCAAGAGGGTGTTACGGCGATTGTTATCAAGCCTACGCTAGTAGGAAGTCTTGCTCGTTGCCAATCTATCGTTGAACAAGCACATGCTTTAGGTCTAGAGGCGATTATTAGCTCGAGTATTGAAAGTAGCTTTGGATTGACACAACTGGCAAGAGTGGCTCAGTGGTTAACGCCAGATTCTATTCCCGGTTTAGATACCGTTGATCTTATCAAACAACAACTTATTCGTTGTTGGCCAGATGTAGATATTCCGCTTATCACGCTTGAACAGCTTAAGACAGTATGGCAACAGTAGTTAATTTTACACAATGGCCGTGGCATCACTGGGCGCAGCTTAACCCAAATGAAACGGCCATCATATCCGGTGATTCACCTATAACATGGCAACAATTAAGTTGTCATATTAATCAATTGGCGAACCATTTAGCGAAACAGGGTGTTAATACTAAAAGTACCGTGTTGCTACGTGGTAAAAATCATATCCATGTTGTTTTTACGCTACTTGCTGTTTTTCAATGCGGTGCAAAAGTATTACCGTTAGATCCTCAGCTCCCTAAGTCTCTACTTGATGATTTATTACCCCATTTAAACATCGATTTTTATGCTGATTTAAGTGGATCAACACTTGAGTTAGATGCGAGGTTACTCGATCTTTCAGGTGTCGAATTCAATAACAAATCACATCAAGATAAAAATAACATGGCAGGTGTTGCATGGACATCTTCTCGTATGGCAACACTGATCTTAACCTCTGGATCATCAGGTTTACCTAAAGCCGCAGTACATACTTTTCAAGCTCATCTTTGTAGTGCAGAAGGTGTTCTTGAATTGATACCCTTTGAAAAAAGCGACAGTTGGTTATTGTCTTTACCTCTCTTTCATGTATCTGGGCAAGGAATTCTTTGGCGTTGGTTATTACGAGGCGCTACCTTGGTAGTGCGTAATATGCACCCCTTTATTGCTGCTTTGCAAGGCTGTACTCATGCTTCTTTAGTGCCAACGCAACTTTGGCGTTTATTACAAAATACACAACAGGATAGTTCGCAGCCCATCACATTAAAAGCGGTTTTATTAGGGGGAGCGATGATCCCAACTGAATTAACCCAATGTGCGGAAAGTAAAGGTATTCAGTGTTGGTGTGGTTATGGCATGACTGAAATGGCCTCTACTGTTTGTGCAAAACGCGCAGATGGTAAAGCGGGAGTTGGTACGCCATTAAAGGGTAAAGCGGTCAGATTAGTGGATAATGAAATCCAGATCAAATCTGATAGTGTTGCATTAGGATATTGGTTTGATGGTCAATTAAAGCCGTTATCACACACTCAGGATGATTGGTATGCAACACGGGATAGAGGTTGTTTTAAAGAGGGGGAATGGTGCATTTTAGGGCGATTAGATAATCTGTTTTTTAGTGCGGGTGAAGGTATCCAGCCAGAAGATATTGAAAAGGTGCTAAATAGTCACCCGAATGTTCGCCAAACATTTATTGTCCCGATTGACGATATTGAATTTGGTCAACGTCCCGTTGCTGTTGTTGATACTGATATTGAGACAATTAATCAATTACCACAATGGTATCATACGCGTTTAGCAGGCTTTCAACGTCCCATCGCTTGTTTACTATTACCAGAACAGCTAAAGAATGGAGGGATCAAAATCTCTCGTAAACAAGTGCAACAGTGGGTGAAAGGGCAACAAGTAAATTGATATTGCGATTTTATCGAACGACTTTAAGAAAGGCGCCCAAACTACAGGCGCCTTATTATTTTGCCGAGTTGCTCACAGGGCTTCTTGTTATCAGGTTATTTAGCGTCTTTCCCTTCTAACACTTTAATCGCTTTTTCAACGCCAGCGCCATATTCAGGATGAACTTTGGTAAATAAGTCGATTTGACGTTGTTGTGTTTCTTTACTTGCTTGTGATAATTCGCCCGCAATACGCGCAAACATACGTTGATGCTCGTCATCGCTTAATAGCTCATACAGTGCACGAGGTTGGCTGAAATAATCTTCATCTTCACGATGGTTCCAGTGATCGGCTGCACCTTCAATAGAAAGTGGTGGCTCTTTAAAGTCAGGTTGCTCTTGGAACACACCGCCACTATTTGGCTCATAAGTAATACCATTACCACTATTACCATCAACACGCATAGCACCATCACGATGATAATTATGGAATGGGCATTTTGGGGCATTAACAGGGATTTGATGATGGTTAACGCCTAAACGGTAACGATGTGCATCACCATAAGAGAATAGACGACCTTGTAACATCTTATCTGGTGAGAAACTAATACCTGGAACAATATTCGCAGGGCTAAATGCAGCTTGTTCAACATCAGAGAAGTAGTTATCTGGATTACGGTTTAACTCAAAGTAACCGACATCCATGAGTGGATAATCAGCATGTGGCCAAACTTTGGTTAAATCAAATGGGTTATAAGGCACGGTTGATGCCTCTTTTTCTGGCATGATCTGAATTTGTAACTTCCAACGCGGATAATCACCACGTTCAATGGCTTCAAAAAGATCACGCTGAGAGCTTTCTCTATCTTTACCTACTAGAGCTTCCGCTTCATCATCCATTAAGTTCTTGATGCCTTGTTGGCAACGGAAATGGAATTTAACCCAGAAACGTTCATTATCTTTATTGATAAAGCTATAAGTGTGGCTACCAAAACCATGCACAAAGCGATAGCTTAAAGGTAAACCACGATCGCTCATATCGATAGTTAATTGGTGTAGAGATTCTGGTAAATGAGAAAAGAAATCCCATTTATAAGCCATATTACGCATATTAGTGCGAGGGTCACGTTTTACGATATGGTTAAGATCAGGGAATTTAAGGGGATCACGTAGATAGAATACAGGAGTATTATTACCCACCATATCCCAGTTACCTTCTTCTGTATAAAATTTTAAGGCAAATCCACGAATATCGCGCTCAGCATCAGCTGCACCACGTTCACCCGCTACTGTTGAAAAACGAGCAAACATTTCTGTTTTTTTACCCACTTCAGAGAATATTTTAGCTCGAGTATATTTCGTAATATCGTGAGTGACAGTAAATGTACCAAAGGCACCAGAGCCTTTTGCGTGCATACGTCTTTCAGGAATAACTTCACGATCAAAATGGGCGAGTTTTTCTAAAAACCAGACATCTTGTAGTAACATTGGGCCACGAGGTCCTGCTGTTATTACATTATTATTATCTACAACTGGTGCACCAGCCGCCGTTGTGAGCTTTTTCTTTTCCATCACATCTTCTCCAATTTGTGGAATAGTGAACATTAAAAAATAGCATGGGTGAATAAAACGAAGCGAACAGCCTTATATTTATTATGGTTAATTTTTACTGTAATTCCACTTTAGCAAGATTAAAATTATTAATAAAACCCATTAGACCGATAGTATTGATAGATGTAACTTATTTACATAGATTGAAAAATCTAAACATTGACTTTCAATTCTCAGTAAAATTGTTTAATAAATTTGCTGTATAATTATAAGTTAGGAAAATTATTTGCTGGGGTAATCATAATGAAAAAGTTTTTATTATTAGGAGCAATGAGCGCATTACTTATTTCTGCTAATGCCAATGCCATATCGATGAATGTGCAAGCGGGTAAACATTATACCGATGTACAAGCAGGTTTAGGTGATGCCGATTCTGGACTTTCTTTTAACGGTAATTGGGCACGTAGTGATCACGATGGTCAATTAGGTAGTTTAGGTGCAAAATTTGCGTTACCTCTTGGCCCATTCTCAGCAAGCGTTGGTGGTAAAGCACTTTACCTCTCTCCCAAAAATGGTGATGACGGCGCGGCATTAGCTGGTGGTGTTGGACTTAATTGGCGTGTTTTACCTTCACTGAGTGTTTATGGTGAAGCTTACGCTTCGCCGGAAGGATTAACCTCAGGAAGTAAATCCTATTATGAAGCTGATGTTGGTGCTAAATACACGGTATTTAAACCACTTCATGTTAATGCGGGTTATCGGGTGATTGAAATTGAAAACGCGCATAATCACAGTAACAATAAACTTGCTGATGGTTTCTATGTAGGAGCTGGTTTAAGTTTCTAATATCAATAACGGGAACATTAGGTTTTTCCCGTTTAGTTATTTATTTTTAGCAGGTGTTACAATTAACACCTGCTTTTTATTTGATTTTTATCAGCTAATGGTGATTAACCCACTTGTGGCAATATATTAAAGGTAATCGCTATTTGAATACCAATCACCACTAACCCGCAGATAAATACAATGGCTAAGGCTGGCTTACCGCCTTTAACTTTATAATGCTCTGTAGTCTGCTTTTGCTGTCTTACTTTCCATACCAGTAGTGCCGGTAATAATAGTGCGAGAATAGATAAAGCAATTGCGGCATAGGCTAAGGCTTGCACAAAGTTAGGGAAAAATAACGCACAGAATAGCGGTGGAACAAAGGTTAATAAACCAGATTGAAAACGACCAGATGCGCGATTACTGCGTTTAAACAAATCAGCTAGATAATCAAATAATCCTAATGCTACGCCTAAGAAAGAGGTGGCGAGTGCAAGGGCTGCGAAAAGGTTGACAGCAATATTGACTCGCGGTGTAGCAACCACATCACGGATGGCGGTGAGTAGGCCATTTAAGCCAGATTCTTGGGCTAAAATCCCCATAAAGGTGGTGGTGGGAATAGCTCCTAATGTTGCTAATTGCCATAAAATATAAGCAATAAGAGGGATTGCGCTACCTACGATAAATATGAGGCGTAGTTTTTTGATATTGCCATCCATGTAACTGACAATACTGGGTACACTACCGTGGAAACCAAAAGAGGTAAAAATAACCGGGATCGCAGAAAGAACGAGTCCCTGAGCGATAGGCATAGAGGTTAAGTTGACTTTTTCCACATGGGGTAACATGACTACCAGCATAAAAATTAAGAAAATAACTTTTGCTGTAAAGAGTAAGCGGTTAATCATATCCACAGAAGTGGTGCCAATACCGACTACTGCACCACCAATAATTGTAAAGATAATGATACCTTGTGTGATGGTTATCTTATGACCAATCCAAGAAGATAAAGTCGAAGCTAATAATTCACCCGCACCACTGATATAAGCCGTTGTTAAAGCATACATAAGAAGTAGCAAAGCTAAACCTGTAACGACTTGTCCTCCAATACCCAGATAACGTTTCGCAATAGAGCCAAGGCCTGTATGGGGATCGTTGTATTGATAGACTTCCACTAATAAAAGCGCGGTGTAACTCATTAATAGCCATAAGCCCACCAGCAATAACACCATGGTACTAAAGCCAATACCCACAGCAGCAAGTGGCATTGCCAACATTCCTGCACCAATTGTTGTTCCTGCAACAATAAATACACTGCCTATAGTGCGATTTTTCACAAAGTCCTCGTTTTTCCAAACTATTTTACCTAGTTAAAAGTAGGGTATAAGAATGGTAAATTTCTGTCAAATTTTAATTACGATGGGTGTAATGTTTTGTTTACAAAATAAAGGGGATATAAAAAAACGCCAACAAAATGTTGGCGCTATTCATCATATCTTTGGTTGTTGAACGACAAAAAAAGATTAATTAATCATCAAGCTCAACCATTCTTCTTATTTGATCACGATTAATTTGTTTGATTGCACCGGTTTCAGCATCTTTATAAATAATTAATCCGGTAGACTCATCTTCTTGAGGTTTATCTGTGGTCAAAATGGTTTGCCCATCGACGGTTTCAATTTTTTGTGGCGATGAACAACCTGCTAATAGCAGTAAAGAGAAAGAGGCGGCACAAATCGGTAAAATAGTTTTTAGTTTCATAGTAACGATCCTTTTTATAACTCTGTTATTTAACTTTAGTTAAAAATACGCATTTGTGTTAGAAAAAGAACAATATAAGAAAACAGTGATCATTATAGTCAATGGTTTTACTTTGTGCAGATCTCGATTTCGATATCACTCACAGGGTGACAGCTACAAGGTAAAATTTCATCAGCTTGAATAAATGCCAATGGCTCATTGCGATAACATACTTTGCCTTTTACTAAGCGTAATCGGCAAGAGCCACAATAACCTTCTCGGCATTGATATTCGATTTGAATTTTGCTGCGCTCTAACGTCTCCAACAAGGAAGGATGCGTTTCAGAGCTAAATTCTAATGCGGTTGATAGACCCTGCTGGTGCAGGGTCACTTTATGAGATGCCATAATGTATAGCGCTAGTTCTCTGTTTTACAGTTCGAAGTTACTTAAATCATCAGTATCTACTTGTGAGTCGATTTGACCTACTAGATATGAGCTTACTTCAACTTCTTGTGGTGCAACTTGCACATTATCAGATACTAACCAAGCATTAATCCATGGAATAGGGTTTGAACGTGCTTTAAACGGCAATTTAAGTCCTACTGCCTGCATACGAATATTAGTAATATATTCAACATATTGGCAAAGGATCTCTTTATTTAAACCGATCATAGAGCCTTCTGAGAATAGGTATTCTGCCCACTCTTTTTCTTGCTCTGCTGCTTCAACAAATAGGTCATAACATTCTTGTTCGCATTCTGCGGCAATTTCGGCCATTTCAGGATCATCTTGACCTGAACGCAGTAAATTGAGCATATGCTGTGTGCCTGTTAAGTGTAATGCTTCATCACGGGCAATCAATTTAATGATTTTAGCGTTACCTTCCATCAGTTCGCGCTCTGCAAAGGCAAATGAACAGGCAAAGCTGACATAGAAACGAATCGCTTCTAAAGCATTAACACTCATTAAGCATAGGTAAAGCTGTTTTTTGAGCTTACGTAAAGTAACTTCAACAGTTTTACCTTTTATTTGATGCGTACCTTCACCAAACATATGGTAAAGGTTAGTTAAATTGATTAACTCATCATAATAAGATGAGATATCACGAGCACGTTTTAAAATCTCTTTATTTTCAACAATATCATCAAAAACGACCGACGGATCGTTGACGATATTACGAATAATATGGGTATAAGAGCGTGAATGGATGGTTTCAGAGAACGACCATGTTTCTACCCAAGTTTCTAATTCTGGAATCGAAATTAAAGGTAAAAATGCCACGTTAGGGCTTCTACCTTGGATCGAATCAAGCAGAGTTTGATATTTTAAATTACTAATAAAAATGTGTTTTTCGTGATCGGGAAGCGCATTGTAGTCAATACGATCACGAGAAACATCAACTTCTTCTGGACGCCAGAAGAAAGAGAGTTGCTTTTCAATTAGTTTTTCAAAAATAGGGTACTTTTGCTGATCATAACGCGCTACGTTAACAGGTTGCCCAAAAAACATGGGCTCCTGAAGCTGATCATTTCTAACTTGTGAAAAAGTGGTATAAGACATAGCTTCCTCAATTAAATTTTACACGCGCCGCCTTCACAATCTGAATCTGCCGTTTCAACGACTTCTTCCAGATCACCTTGTACATCTTCTGCACCATCACGGGTATTGTGATAATAGAGTGTTTTCACACCATATTTATAGGCGAGCAGCAAATCTTTTAGCAGCTGGTTCATAGGAACCTTACCACTAGGGAAACGAGTAGGATCGTAGTTAGTGTTGGCAGAAATCGCTTGGTCGACAAACTTTTGCATAATACCGACTAACTGCAAATAACCTTCGATACTTGGCATTTGCCACAGTAATTCATAAGCCCCTTTTAGGCGCTCATATTCTGGAACCACTTGACGTAAGATGCCATCTTTAGAAGCTTTAATACTGATATAACCACGAGGTGGCTCGATACCATTGGTTGCATTTGATATTTGTGATGATGTTTCTGATGGCATCAATGCAGAGAGCGTTGAGTTACGTAAACCGTATTGTTTGATCTCTTTGCGTAAGCTTTCCCAGTCATAATGCAGAGGTTCATTAGTCAGTACATCTAATGATTTTTTATAAGTATCAATAGGTAAGATACCTTCTGCATAGGTGGTTTCATTAAACCATGGGCATGCCCCTTGCTCTTTTGCTAATTCATTTGATGCTTTTAATAAATAGTATTGAATAGCTTCAAAGGCACGGTGTGTTAAGTTGTTTGCACTGCCATCTGAGTAGCGAACACCGTGTTTAGCCAGATAATAAGCAAAGTTGATCACACCAATACCCAGTGTACGACGACCCATAGCACCTTGTTTAGCTGCTAAAATTGGATAATCTTGGTAATCTAACAAAGCATCTAACGCGCGAACGGCTAAACGTGCTAGCTCTTCTAAATCGTCTAGATTTTCAATTGCCCCAAGATTAAAGGCCGAAAGTGTACACAGGGCAATTTCACCATTTGGATCTTTAATATCATTTAATGGTTTGGTTGGTAGTGCTATTTCTAAACATAAGTTTGATTGACGGATAGGTGCAATCGCCGGATCAAACGGACTGTGTGTATTACAGTGGTCAACGTTTTGAATATAGATACGACCTGTAGAGGCACGCTCTTGCATCATGAGTGAGAATAATTCAACCGCTTTAACTTGTTTTTGGCGAATACTCTTATCTTTCTCATATTGTACATATAAACGTTCAAATTCGTCTTGATCAGCAAAGAATGCATCATAGAGACCCGGCACATCAGACGGGCTAAATAATGTAATATCCTGACCTTTGATTAAACGTTCATACATTAATTTGTTTAACTGCACACCATAATCGAGATGGCGTACACGGTTATCTTCAACACCACGGTTATTTTTTAATACCAGTAGGCTTTCAACTTCTAAATGCCATAAAGGATAAAATAGCGTTGCTGCACCACCACGTACCCCACCTTGTGAACAAGATTTTACCGCCGTTTGGAAGTGCTTATAGAATGGGATACAACCCGTGTGAAATGCTTCACCATTACGAATAGCACTACCTAATGCACGAATACGACCGGCATTAATCCCAATACCTGCACGTTGAGATACATATTTAACAATAGCACTTGAGGTCGCATTGATAGAATCAAGGCTATCATCACACTCAATCAGAACACAGGAGCTAAATTGACGTGTCGGAGTTCTTACACCCGCCATAATAGGTGTTGGGAGTGAAATTTTAAATGTGGATACCGCGTTATAAAAGCGTTCAATATAATCCATACGCGTCTCTTTTGGATAACGCGAAAATAGGCAAGCGGCAACTAACACATAGAGAAATTGTGCACTTTCGTAAATATCACCGGTAATACGGTTTTGAACAAAATATTTACCTTCTAGCTGTTTCACTGCTGCATAAGAGAAATTCATATCACGTTGATGAACAATAAACTTATCCATCTGTTCGAACTCTTCTTTGGTGTAATCTTCGAGAAGATGACGGTCATATTTACCGAGTTCAACTAAATGTTTAACGTGATCATACAATGCCGGTGGCTCAAATTGACCATAGGCTTTTTTACGTAAATTAAAGACAGCAAGACGAGCAGCAAGATACTGATAATCAGGTGTTTCACCAGATATTAAGTCTGCAGCAGCTTTAACCAGTGTTTCATGGATATCGGCAGTTTTGATACCATCATAAAACTGAATCTGAGAACGTAACTCAACTTGAGAAACAGAGACATTTTCTAGACCTTCAGCGGCCCAAGTAATAACACGGTGAATTTTGTCTAAGTCAATGCGTTCTTTATGACCATCACGTTTTGTGACGAGCAGGCTGTGATTCATGAGCGATGCACCTTTCTGGCTTTAATGACCTATAAATGGGCAACCTGAAATTTTATACCGCAAAAAAGCGCTCCCGATGACAAACATTGCCAAGGAGTCTTGTGGTGTGAAATTTAAGGAAACACAATATATAGGGGTTTGTTCAAATGGTGATAACAAGATAATGGTAATTGAGGGATTGATCAAGTGTACAAATCTGAATGTTTCTGTGGATAAATAGGGGATAATTTTTTTAACAACTGCCTGTACCCTGCATAAATACAGGCAGTCAGAAACTTAAAACGACGCTAAAAAGAGGCAAAGTCAATTTTTAAAAATGTGATCGTTTGATGTTTTATTAAACCAAATCAATCTCTCTATTTCACAAATCCGAATTATCGGTCGCTTGAGTGTGCACCATGTAATTAACATCAACATTTGGCGCTAATCGGAATTTGTCTGTAATAGGATTGTAATGTAACCCAATCATATTTTTGCTACGTAAATTGGTTTCATCGACCCAGCTTAATAACTCTGAGGGACGAATAAATTTATTCGCATCATGGGTGCCTTTAGGAACCATATTCAGAATATACTCCGCGCCTACCACCAGCATAAACCACGCTTTTTTATTACGGTTGATGGTAGAAAAGAATACATGTCCACCTGGTTTCACCAGTTTGGCACATGATCTTACAATGGAGGAAGGGTCTGGAACGTGTTCTAACATCTCCATACAAGTGACCACATCATAGCGTTGTGGATATTCTGCGGCATGGTTTTCAACGGTATCTTGTATATAGGTGACAGGAATACCGGTTTCCAGTGAATGGAGACGTGCGACCTCTAATGGCTCTTTCCCCATATCGAGTCCGGTTACTTCTGCACCAACACGGGCCATACTTTCAGATAAAATACCGCCACCACACCCAACATCAAGTACTTTTTTACCAAATAAGCCATCAGCACGTTCTTGGATATAATTAAGTCTTAGTGGATTGATGCGATGTAGGGGTTTAAATTCACCTTCAAGATCCCACCATCTTGATGCGACACTCTCAAATTTGTCGATTTCATGCTGATCTACGTTAGCATGCAAAGAGGTTGTTTTATCATTCATCAGAAAGTATTACTCCTATTTTCATATTACCGATGATTCTACCAATGTTAGAGAGCGAAATCGAAGCTAAATCGAAGAGAATCGCGAAAGAGTGATTAATTTCATTGTTTCAGTTTTCCTAAAATTGGCGATTTGTGGTATAGTTCTACACCTTTGAATCCGTAGTATGAGGGACAGTGGCTCCATGAGCGACATTGCCAGAGAAATCACACCAGTTAATATCGAAGAAGAGCTGAAAAGCTCATATTTGGATTATGCGATGTCCGTTATTGTAGGACGCGCATTACCCGATGTTCGAGACGGACTGAAGCCAGTACACCGCCGAGTGCTATTTGCGATGAATGTACTGGGAAACGATTGGAATAAACCTTATAAAAAATCAGCCCGTGTTGTTGGGGATGTAATCGGTAAATATCACCCGCACGGTGACAGTGCTGTCTATGAAACGATCGTTCGTTTAGCACAGCCTTTTTCTATGCGCTACATGTTGGTTGACGGTCAGGGTAACTTCGGGTCAGTTGATGGTGACTCCGCGGCGGCTATGCGTTATACCGAAGTTCGTATGGCGAAGATCGCCCATGAACTGCTGGCGGATTTGGAAAAAGAGACGGTCGACTTTGTTCCTAACTATGATGGAACAGAAAATATACCGGCTGTTATGCCAACCCGTATTCCAAACTTGTTAGTTAATGGCTCTTCAGGTATTGCCGTTGGGATGGCAACGAATATCCCTCCGCATAACCTCGGTGAAGTTATCGACGGTTGTCTTGCCTATGTTGATAATGAAGACATCACCATAGAAGAATTAATGGAATATATTACCGGGCCTGATTTTCCGACTGCTGCGATTATTAATGGTCGCAGAGGAATATTAGATGCTTATCGTACAGGGCGTGGAAAGATTTATATCCGTGCTCAGGCTGATATTGAAACTGATGAGAAAACGGGTCGCGAAACCATTATCGTGACAGAAATTCCTTATCAGGTGAATAAAGCCCGTTTAATTGAAAAAATTGCGGAGCTTGTAAAAGATAAACGTATTGAAGGTATCAGCGGATTACGTGACGAGTCTGATAAAGACGGTATGCGTATTGTTGTTGAGATCAAACGTGATGCAGTCGGTGAAGTAGTATTAAATCACCTCTTTTCACAAACTCAAATGCAAGTCTCTTTTGGTATTAATATGGTTGCGCTTCATCAAGGCCAACCAAAATTATTGAACCTAAAAGAAATTATCGCAGCCTTTATTCGCCATCGTCGTGAAGTGGTGACTCGTCGTACCATTTTTGAATTACGTAAAGCGCGTGATCGTGCTCATATCTTAGAAGCACTTGCGGTCGCTTTGGCCAATATCGATCCTGTGATTGAATTAATTCGTCAAGCACCAACCCCAGCAGAAGCGAAAGCAGCATTAATTGCCCAACCTTGGGATCTCGGTAGCGTGTCTGCGATGTTAGAGCGTGCTGGTGATAGCAATGTTGCTCGCCCTGAGTGGTTAGAGCCACAATTTGGTGTGCATGACGGTAAATACTATCTAACAGAACAACAAGCACAAGCCATTTTAGATCTGCGTTTGCAGAAACTAACTGGACTTGAGCATGAAAAACTGCTAGATGAATATCGTGAATTACTGCTACAAATTGCTGAGTTATTGCATATTTTGAGAAGCCCTGAGCGTTTAATGGACGTTATTCGTGAAGAGCTAACAGCAATCAAAACACAATATAACGATCCTCGTCGTACTGAAATCACTGAAAATACCGCTGATATTAATATCGAAGATCTGATTAATGAAGAAAATGTGGTTGTGACACTATCTCACCAAGGTTACGTTAAATATCAGCCATTGACTGATTATGAAGCGCAACGTCGTGGAGGAAAAGGTAAGTCAGCCGCAAGGATCAAAGAAGAAGACTTTATCGATCGCCTACTGGTGGCTAATACACACGATACTATTTTGTGTTTCTCAAGTCGTGGTCGCCTGTACTGGATGAAAGTTTATCAGTTACCAGAAGCGAGCCGCGGTGCTCGTGGTCGCCCAATTATCAATTTATTACCTCTAGAGCAAGATGAGCGGATCACCGCTATTCTTCCAGTAAGAGAGTATGAAGAAGGTAAATTTGTCTTTATGGCAACGGCGAGCGGTACGGTTAAAAAGACACCATTACAAGACTTCAGTCGTCCTCGTAGTGCTGGTATTATCGCGGTTAATTTAAATGATGGCGATGAGCTTATCGGTGTTGATTTAACCGACGGTAGTAATGAAGCCATGCTGTTCTCAGCAGATGGTAAAGTGGTTCGTTTCGCAGAAGAGTGTGTTCGCCCAATGGGTCGTACTGCGACAGGTGTTCGTGGTATGAAACTGGTTGATGATGATAAAGTGGTTTCACTGATCATTCCTCGTGGCGAAGGTGATATCTTAACAGTGACTGAAAACGGTTATGGTAAACGTACCGTTCAAAGTGAATACCCAACCAAAAACCGTGCAACACAAGGCGTTATCTCGATTAAAGTGAGTGAGCGTAATGGTAAAGTGGTAGGCGCTATTCAAGTTGAAGAAACTGACCAGATTATGATGATCACCAATGCCGGAACGTTAGTGCGTACCCGAGTATCAGAAGTCAGCATTGTGGGACGTAATACACAAGGTGTTACCTTGATCCGTACTACAGAAGACGAGCTAGTCGTTGGCTTACAACGTGTTGAAGATGAAGATGATGCATTAGATGATGATGAAGTTGATGAAATGATCAGCGACAATATCTCTGATGTTCCAGAGTCTGAACCAACAGATGATGCGGATAGTGAAGAAGAATAATAGCTATTTTTCAGTAACTTAAAGCAAAAAAAGCAGGCGGAATGCCTGCTTTTTTATATTATAAGCATTTATTAGTCAAAAAATTTTATCAGTCATCAGAAAAAATTATCCTGATGATAAAGATCATCTCATTCAGACCTAGAGTAACTTCTGTTAGAATGAGAAAGTTGATTATCTGTATTACCGATTAGGGTGGTTATTTGCGATATCTTTCGTCATTTAAAACGTCATTAAAAATTTCCCGCTACCTTTTTCGTGCACTGGGTATCATGTTGTGGGCAATGGGCGCATTATTAACCATGTTTTATCTCATCAACATCTTTAATGATACTAAATCAGATATCCGACAAGAATATAGTAATAACTATACCGATTTATTGGGCTTCTTTCGCCAAACCTCGAGTACTATCCGCGATTTGCAATATTTAGCAGAGCGGCATCAAGAGCAACTCAATTTAAACCCTAAGATGAATAATTCTTTTTTTTATGAAGGGCCTTTTTCACTTCATAAATTAAGTGAAAGTGCCGATTGTGAATTATTCAAAGGGCAAACAAACAATTATTTTCGATCATTTAATAGTATTCTGTATTACTGGAAAGATAATACCCCTGCTTTACAAGGTATCAACCAAGTATTTATGGTTGGCTCTCATAGTATGTGTATGATTAATTTCCCATTGCGTGCATCACCTATTGATACTGAACTGTTGAAAAAAATGGTTTATGAAAATACACGTAATTACATTAATCAACGAGCTCAAGGGAAAGAGAGTAATCAATACTGGATAGTACCTGATGCCAAGGGGGATAGCGGTATCCTCTATGTCATGTCGCCAGTTTATGCGTCAGGGAAATTTATTGCACTCATTGGTATCGAAAGGGCGATCCGATTGGAGTATTTTTCACCTACGAAAGATCGCGTTATCTCTATTCATCTTTTAAACAATAAAAATAATCCAGTCTTAAGTTATCCTGAAGAGAATAATTATCGCAGTGTAAGGGATGTACCGGATGTTAGTGCTCCTTACTTTGGCTTTGATGATGATTTTAGTGATTTAGTTGCAAAACGTAAGCTACTTCCTTCTTCTTTTAGTGTGGTTTATTCACTACCATTAAAACAAATTTTAAATGAATTTAAGTTTACTATTTTTAATGCCATTATTTTAAATATCATTTCGGCGATTGTTATCTTTATTTTCGTTTGGATTTTTGAGCGAAAAATATTTTCACCTGCAGAAAATAATGCTTCACGCTTAGAGGAGCATGAGCAGTTTAATCATAAAATTGTCGCGTCAGCCCCAGTAGGAATAAGTATCTTAAGAATACGTGATGGCATGATTATTTTAAGTAATGAGCTCGCCCATAATTATTTTCGCTTATTAAGTCATAGTGATAAACAAAATATTCTCTCTATTATTGCTGAAAAAAGTAGCAATATAGTGGATGTGGTCACTAATAATCATAATCATTTGCAAATTAGTTTTGTGAATTCACGTTATCAGAATGAAGATGTGGCGATTTGCGTATTAGTGGATATCAGCGCTCGTGTTAAAATGGAACGCTCTCTACAAAATATGGCAACGGCCGCAGAACAAGCAAACCAAGCTAAATCAATGTTCTTAGCGACAGTCAGCCATGAGCTGCGTACACCACTGTATGGCATTATTGGTAACTTAGAATTATTACAATCATTGACGCAAAATGAAGAGACTGCCAGATTATTAAAAACAATGGATAACTCTTCATCGCTGCTACTCAAAATTATCAGCGATATCCTCGATTTCTCGAAGATAGAATCGAAACAATTAAAAATTGACGTTAAGCCATTCAATTGTCGCCAAGTTGTCTCTTTTGTTATCTCTAACTATTTGCCGTTAATTGCTAAAAAAGATTTAGCTATTTACTGCTTTATTGAGCCGGATGTACCTAAAATCGTTAATAACGATCCGGTTCGTGTCCAACAAGTTATCTCTAATCTACTAAATAATAGTATTAAATTTACTACGACAGGATGTATTACTTTGCACCTGTATCGAGATGAATATTATCTCTATTTCGATATTCATGATACCGGCAGAGGGATAAATGAAAAAATGCTTCATCAGCTTTTTGAACCCTTCTTTCAGGTCTCGCAAAATACAGAAAGTGCTTCAGAAGGTACAGGATTAGGATTAGCGATTTGTGAAAAACTGATTAACTTGATGGATGGTGATATCAGTGTTGTTTCTCAAGAAAATGTAGGTAGTCGTTTTACTGTGCGGATCCCTTTATATGGGGCACTAAATTCGAGTGATGGACAAACCAAATATAATCTCTATAAAGAGAGTACTATTCGCTGCTTTATCAGTATTAAAAATCTTTATCTAGAAAGCTTTGTTGAACGATATTTAAGCTATGTGGGCTTACATTGTCAATTATTCACGGAAGTGACTCAGGTCTCTGAGAATGATTTTATTATCACCGATCATGATGAATGTTTAGATAACTCTTGCCAATTTATCCGTATTTATGAACACTATTTTGAGCCTGCAAAGAAAATCTCTGAGAATAATTGGTTATGTAGTACATATAAATTAAATGAATTAATTAAGATTATCCTACAATTACCACAAACAAAATTAGAGTCTGATGACTCAGAAAATAACGCGTTAATGACAGATCACGATCTACAATTATTGACGGTGCTCATTGTTGATGATCACCCTATCAATCGTTTATTGTTGACCGATCAACTGAAAAAAATTGGTTTTAATACCGCAACGGCAGAAGATGGCTGTGATGCTTTAGCCTTTATGCAAGAAAATCATGTCGATATTATTTTAACCGATGTCAATATGCCAAATATGAATGGCTATCAATTAGCGACAACAGTGCGTGAATTGAGTAGCACTATTCCTATTATTGGCGTTACAGCAAATGCGATTGCCGAAGAAAAACAACGTTGTATTGATGCGGGAATGAATGATTGTGTTTCCAAGCCAGTCTCTCTTACTGTATTAAAAGACGTATTACTCACCTATGTGGCATAATCCAACGGTTAATCTCGGAAAAGCGAGGTTTTTTCATGGTAGATTTGATTGAAAAATTTCGATATTACAGTGATAAATATTGTTGCTAGGTTGCCGGCTCAGGATGATAGGGGAAGAGAGGAAAACATTTTTTTGTTGCCAACGATGTGATGGCGGATAAAAAGTAATAAAAAAGCAGAGAAGCTCCCACAATGGGTATGAGCTTCCTGATTTTATCTATACAGCATAGAGAAGAAAAGTTAACGGGTTAGCTTTCTCCGTTAATTTCCTTATCAATAGTGACTGATGATAGGTAGTTAAGCAGAGCGATATCATTGTCGACACCGAGCTTCATCATGGCTGATTTTTTCTGACTACTGATAGTCTTGATACTACGATTGAGTTTTTTAGCAATCTCAGTGACAAGGAAACCTTCGGCAAATAAGCGCAACACTTCACTTTCTTTGGGAGATAAGCGTTTATCACCATAACCATTGGCATTCACTTTTTCTAACAGTTTAGCCACGCTTTCAGGCATAAATTTCTTGCCTTTTTGCAATGCTGCAAGTGCTTTAGGTAGATCAGCAGGCGCACCTTGTTTTAATACAATACCTTCGATTTCAAGGTCAAGAACAGCACTTAAGATAGCTGGGTTATTGTTCATAGTGAGTACAATAATAGACAAATTAGGATAATGTCTTTTGATGTACTTTATCAACGTAATACCATCACCATATTTATCACCAGGCATAGATAGGTCGGTGATAAGAGCATCTGCATTTAATTTAGATAAGTTATTGATAAGTGAAGTGGAATCTTCAAATTCACCAACAACATTAACCCATTCAATTTGTTCTAAAGATTTACGAATGCCGAATAAAACAATTGGATGATCATCGGCAATAATAATATTAAGGTTATTCATGTTTAATTGTTACCTTGCTACAGCAACTGTCGGATCCATTTATCCAGTTGATTGATACGTTCTTTTATCTCTAATTCATTATGATTTTTTATGTCATCTTCTAAATATTCGCAGTTCTCTCTGAGATATTCTAAATCTAACATAGCAAAAACCCCTTTCAGACGATGAGCTGTCTGAGCTAGAGAATGAAAGTCTTTATTAGTTGCTTCTAAGTGTAGTTTTTCAACATCAATGGGAACAGTATTGATAAATAGTTCCTTATAATCACTATCATTCAACTTCTTCCTATAATTATTAAGAATTACTTCGTGATGATCAAGGTTATTATTCTCATTACGAATACTCGTTTGAGTTGTTTCGAGAGAAAGTTGTTCATTTTCTTCAATCAAATAAGTAATAGCCTCAATTAATGGATCACCGAAGTTATAGTTACACTTTATTAAATTTCTTGCTATTTTTTCAAATCCGGTAATAGAGCTAACTAATAATACTGTTGCTGATTCAGGATTATTATCCGGAGTGTCTCTAAGTATGATATCGTATTCTGAGTAAAGATTCTCTTTATTTTTATCAAAGTATGTAGCGCCATATTTATCAAGCTGTTGGCAGATTATTTTTTCTATTTCAGGGTTTTTTATGGCGAGTTTTGCAGTTATACCCTCTAATAATATGTCAAAAGAGCGCTCTTCTGTATCTATATGCTGGTATGGAAGTACGATACGGAAATGAGAGCCAATACTTTCTTGGCTTGTAATGGTCAAAGTGCCTTGTATTTTGTTACACAACAAATGACATAAATAAAAAATAATACCCGAGTTGGAATAATATTTATCACCCATAGCTTGACCTAAAAATGGATATTTAATATTAGCCAGATCTTGAGCTGTTAACCCACTGCCACTATCAATAATATCAATTACTATTTCTTCTTTATCATTATTTTTTTCTAAATTTAGATTGACGGTTATTTTTCCATAATTAGTCGTACTAATGGCATAATTAATCAATGATAAAATAATCTTACTTAATGCTGGGCCATCATTAAATAAAAGTAAACTAGGTTTAATATTATTATGGAAATAAAGTGTTAATCCCTTTCTTATCATAAATGGTGATGCGGTTATTAGAATAGATTCAACTAGCGTTGAAAGTTCAAATTCATCTTGATGTATTTTCCATTCTTGATTTTCTAACTTATTAATTAGCGTAATGTTTTCTATCCACTCAGAAATATAATTCGTTTTTTCTAATAGCAGACTCAGTAATTGTTGGTGAGTATCGTTAGGAAGTAGATCTTTAAATTGATATACCATCTCATTAATATCTTTAATTGGTCGTATGAGTTCCAATGACATATTGGATAAGATCTTGCGGCGTGCAATCGTGTTTTTTTCATATTCTTGTTGTGCTAGCTGCAATTTCTTATTGATTAATGCTTCGTTGTCTTTATTCAGAAAAATGAATAGAGCAGTATTATCGATATTGCTGTTGCTACTCGTGCGGATCTCATAAATTTCGTTATCAATGGCCGTTTGGATTAAACCATTATGTTCAATCGCCATCTGGCGGATCTTAGATAAATCGATATGAGGTAATAGTTTCTCTGCGTGGCTATTACTAATAATCTTATGGTTTGATGAAAAATTATACACCAATAGACCAATAGGAAGATTAGAAATGATATCGTTAGTCATCTCTTCTTTGATGCGAAGATTACGCGTCATCGAAATATAAGGGAATACATATTTATTACGAATATAGATATGGCCAAACACTGAAATCGAGATAAAAATGAGTAGGCTGATAAGTAACCAGATATTTTTATACACAATCTCATTGAAAATCGATTTTAGTGGATACTCATAAGATAAAGAGTAGGGTATTCCTGCGATGGGCTGTGAGAAGATGAGTGAAGTCCCATCCGTTGATACCTCAATATTGTTTTTATCATAAACACTCTGCTGTCCTGTGGGTAATAATCTTAAATATTGAGGTGATAGCTCAGCAGGTAGAAAATTATTTATGGGTAAATCAAAGGCAATAACACTGGTCAGTTGCCCTGGCACATTAAACATGGTGCGGTAGGTATAGTAATAAATATTTTCTGTCGGCATTTTCCTAATGGGAGAAAGGCTCTCTTTTTCATCTAATGCCGTTGATTGCATTAATAGCTCAGAACGTTTGTTTTCAGCCGTTAGTGTTAAATAGCTTTCTTTATAGCGCAATTCTGGTTTTAGTATTGAGTGGGTAGTAATAAGGATAAGATCATTGCCTTTACCATTAAGATAATAGAGAGAGCTATAGTTATTACGTACCCCCCAAATAATTTCTAACGCGTTTGCAAAATAACCGGCTAACTGAAAGGTTTGTTCATTCGATTTACCAAAAACAATTGCGTCAACGGTCTGATCGCGTCCTTCAAGCCAATAAACATCAGAGCGTAGTTTGACCGGATTGATTTTTAAAGGCAAAAAGAGGGTTGGATCATTAATTTTGTTTGATAACTGGAATAGTTGGTTAGCGTGATAGCGGTAATCTTCAACTTGAGAAGCAAACTTATTAGTCGTGTTATTAATGGCATTTTTTTTACTTTCTAGCCAAGTATCAAAATAGCTATAAGCATATAGAAAAAGGGATATGGCCATAAACAGAAGAAACAGAGCATATAAGCGAGTTAATGTATTTGGCTTTAATTGGGTCAGTGTACGCATTCAGTTTGCGAGCCTTTAAGAAATGAAGTCAATAAAAAAGAAAAAATTGGCTAAACAACCATCAGTATTAAGTCATTATATTAACAGGTTATTACTTTAAAAGGGATATTCGGGTGAAGTTTGAGCAAATAAACAAAAAAAGTCATTTTTTTTACGCTGAATGCTAGACAGCAAGCTCAGAGATAGGCATAATTTCGCGCT
>NZ_GG668576.1:792270-873776 GCF_000160755.1 Proteus mirabilis ATCC 29906 | reverse complement strand
ACCCGTTATCTCGTAAGAGGTAACGGGTTTTTTCTTATCTCCACTTGTTGGGATAATGATGATCTTAGGATAATTTTCCTTGATTGACTTATAGATAAAACTGCTATACAACTAAATAAGTTAATAAGGAAAGATTGTGAATACAAGACCTCGCTCATTAAGATCAATTCAAAATTGGTGGCGCTTTATTTAAGCGGCACCTAGTCCTATTTATCTTTGATTTATATAAATAACACTATTGCCGCCAGAGCGCGGTGATGTTGTTTATGGCATTTCTCTGGCGGTATTTATCCCAACGAAGGAAATGCAATGAACAAATATCTCACTGAAAATAAATCGATAGTTTTAACAGGGGATCGGATCACTGGACCTTTACATCTTGGTCATTATATTGGCTCTCTTCAGCAACGTGTCGAATTTCAGAATAAAGCGACACAATATATCTTAATGGCTGATATGCAAGGGTTAACCGATAATGGCTCAACACCTGAAAAGGTCAGTAAATTTCTTTTTGATGTGGTGGCTGATTATTTAGCTGTTGGTATTGATCCGAAACTTTCCACATTATGCTTACAATCCGCACTACCGGCTTTATCAGAACTGACTATGCTGTATTTAAATATTGTCACAGTATCTCGCTTAGAGCGTAATCCAACAGTAAAACATGAGATTTTGCAAAAAAATCTTTCTCGTTCATTGCCGGCGGGATTTTTAACCTATCCTGTCAGTCAAGCGGCGGATATTACTGCATTTAGTGCAGATATTGTGCCCGCAGGAGAAGATCAATTGCCTATGATTGAGCAAACCAATGAAATCGTCACCAAAATAAATAGCTTAATAGGACAACCCGTATTGACAAGCTGTAAGGTCGTAGTAGGGCAAGTCGGTCGTTTACCTGGTACAGATGGTAGTGGGAAAATGTCTAAATCCTTAGGTAATACGATTAATTTATCATCCACAGCCGATGAAATTAAAAAAGCGGTTTATTCGATGTATACCGATCCGCAACATATTGATGTTGCATCACCAGGTCATATTGAAGGTAATGTGGTGTTCACCTATTTAGATGCTTTTTGCCAAGATAAAGCCACGGTGACAGCAATGAAGGCTCATTACCAAAGAGGAGGACTTGGTGATATGAAATGCAAAGCTATGCTTAATGATATCTTACAAGAGCTTCTGCAACCAATACGTGAAAAAAGAGCGCAACTTATTAATGATAAAGCTTATTTATTACAAGTGATCAAAGAAGGGAGCGATAAAGCGAAAGAAGTGACTCAACAAAAGCTTGATGAAGTAAAACGTGGTCTAGGATTATTGATCTTGTGAGCTATTGTATTTAAAAAAGCTAACATTAGGCTTAACGGTGAATATCAGTAAGCCTAGTGTTAGCACTATTCACTTTTTCATTCATTTTTCCTAAAGCGATCACCAGCCCATCACCGACCAATTAAAAACTCGCCCTAAGATTTTTACTTCTTCTAAGGTTGATTCTTCATCAGGATAATCAATCGTATTATAGCTACGAATAATGATTTTATTATTGGGTAGGCGGTGCAAGATTTTAACTCTTAACAAGTCACCTTGCTGAATAGCGTAAATACCACCATCAATAATCTTAGTATGCCCTGTACTGATGGTTACAATAGAGCTGTCAGGAATAACCGGTGACATACTATCGCCATGCACTTTAAAAGCAACAGCATCACTTGGCTGTACACCATATTGATTAAATGTAGAACGAGAGAATCTCAATAATTCCACCTTTTGATTATCAGTGGTACAACTGCCAAAACCTGCGGCCAATTCAATTGTTGAATAAAATGGGATCTCCACTTCATCTCGCTCTATAGGAGTACTATTATCCCAATCATTAACAGGCATTATTTCATTAACTGAAATGCCATCATTTTTCTTGGCGCCTCTGCCATATTCTAACCATTCAGCTCGAACATCTAGCCACTGACTTAAGGCTAAAATATTTGTTGAGTCAGGAACGGATTCACCATTTAACCATTTCCAGACCGCGGGCGCACTGACTTTTATTCCTTGTTTAGCCAATGCCTCTGTAATTCTTTTACCTAACCCTCTACCCGCAATCCCGGAGTCTAGGCAGGCTTCTTGTAGTCTTTTTGTGAATGCTAACTTATAGTTATTTTTAACCACTAGTTAATTTCCTTTTCTATCTTGACGTGACTTTGGTTACATACTAGCATTAACTAACAGTTAATAAAAGTATGTTAAACATGATTTGTTAACTAAATTAACCATAACGGATAGGTTGAGTATAAAATAGCATTGAGTGCATCAATACGCTAATGGTGATTTAAGCAGGCATGTAAGTGCCCCTAGCTTGTTGTGGGATATGGATAAGCAAATAAGTCGTGACAGTAAATCAAAGGGAATATTGTATGAGATTAGCTGACTTACCTAAGTATTTTTCTCCAAAAAGTGTTGTATTAAGTGATGTTAGAACGCCTAAAGCTGTTGATTCATTATCCATTACGGATGTAATGGCTTCAATAAGCTTAGCGACACGTAAAGGGCGAATGGGAATAGAGCTATTTTTAGCGAAACACCACATTAACCGTCCCGAAGAAGCGATAGAAAGCCTGTATCAATGTGCATTAACTCAAGTTAACCAATATAAGATGATTGATAAGTTAGCTGAACATGATAAAGCTAAAGTTTTACATATTATCGCTGAATATGCTTTTCAGGATTATGCCAGAAGTGCAGCCAGCAAGAGAGCATGTCCTGATTGTGATGATGGCTTTATCGAAGTTGAAGTTTTTACCACCAAATGCCATGGTCGAAAAACAACCCAGCAGGTTACTCAAAATGCCAAACCTCATCTAAAAACAACCTCATCAAATAAACCTTCTTTTCGAGAGGTAAGGGAAGTAACACGCGTTATTTGCCCTACATGCAAAGGTAAAGCGGAAATTCGTTTAGCATGCCGTTGCCATGGACGTGGAAAAATTATTGATAAAAAACAGACTGAATTACAAGGAGTTGCCGTATTTAAACCTTGTCGCCAATGTGCTGGACGCGGTTATCCTCGCCTTAAGTTCAGCGAAGTCTTACAACAATTGCAACATGTGGTGAGTATTTCAAAAACGGCTGCTTATAGTCATTATAAACCGCTATTCGATTTTTTAGTGGCGGAATGCTTTAAAGAAGAGTCTTTATCAGATAAATTTCTACAAGAAGTTACTGTAAAATAATGATTTTCTATTTTTATTTATTTTTATGAAAAAATATTGTTGACTTAAAGGGAAAATAAGCATACTATAACTCCACAGTGAGAGATTTGTATCTAACAAGCTCTCAGCAAAATCTAAGAAGCCTCACTTTTGAAGTGGGGCTTTTTTGTTTTCAATATTTATCACTATCACACTGACCATTATATAAGCTTGGCGAGTTAATCGATCTCACTGCCAATAGGTTTATGTTATGGCATTTTTTATACTACGCTTTTATCTACATCTATTAGATAAATAAAATCGTCAATATATTCATATTAGCCTTGTGATTAAAATTAGATATGAAGAATGAATATATTATTAATGACATTTCCTCTGATTGGAGGTAAGCCATAAGAAATAATGAAAGAAAATCCAGATCTATGGGAACAAATATGCATTGTTCTTTATTCAATGAAAGAGCAAGGTATATCAGCCTTACTCGCTGGGGGAATGGCTATTCTTCGAAGTTTATATAACGCAGGAGGATGGAAAAAACTTTTTTAGATGGACTGATGTGTGCAATGTTTGCTTGGTTTATCAAAGATATTCTCCTTTTATTTAGTATTAATCATCAATTTGCTTACTTAGCCAGTGTCTTTATTGGTTATGTAGGCATTGAACCTGTAAGCAAACTTCTTATAAGGAAAAATAGGAGTTAAAAATGGCTAAAATAGCGCGGGGTGAACGTAATAATAACCCAGGTAATATACGCCATGGTGCAAAATGGCAAGGATTGGCAAGCACGCAAACAGATAAAGATTTTTGTCAATTTATTTCACCAGAATATGGCATCAGAGCAATTTATAAATTAATTCAAACCTATCAAAATAAATATGGTTTAAATACAATTAAATCTATTATTTATCGCTATGCACCACCTAATGAGAATAATACATTAGGTTATATTGAGCGCGTATCAAAAGAAATAGGGATTGAAAGTAATAAACCTATTGATACCCAAATAAAAAATGTTTGTATATCTTTATCTATAGCCATTATTAATATTGAACTGGGTTATCAACCCTATGCAAAAAAAGTATTTGAAGATGCTTGGTTGTTATTATGAACAATCTTACAAAAATCATAATAATCATTATGTTATGTTTAATTGCTGGACTTTTTTGGGTTATTGATAGAAATAAAATATTAAAACAAAAATATGTGAAAATTAATGAAACACTGACGCAACAGATTGTAGAAAACAAAAACTATCAATTAAGAATAAAGCAATTATATCAAATGGATACTCAACGTTTACAGGAGTTAGCCAGTGCCAAGAGCGAAATTGACCGGTTGCGTAGTTATGCTGAGCGTGATCCTGAGCGGGTGTACATCAGAGCCAGTTGTGCAACAAACGACGCCAATTCCACCTCCCGCGTGGATGATGCAACCCGCGCCAGACCTACTGACGCCGCTATCCGAAATTATTGGATACTCAGAGAAAGAATTGCTCAGTCAGAGTCCATCATCTTAGGTCTACAAGATTATATTCGCCAAGAGTGTATTAATTAAAGTGATTAAAAAGGAGTGTAAAATAAAGGAGATGAAATGAATGATAATGATATTAATAAAGCTATTCGAGAGCAATTAATAAAACAATTAATAAAAACAGATATCAATGCTGAAGTTATTACAGGATATCAACCGGAAGAAATCACGGATAATAATATTATTATGTTTTTTCCTATTAAGGAGGTGAGCCAAGGTTGGCAGAAAAGAAGTTATGATGTTCAAGGTAATAATGCCAATCACATTGAACAACAACTTGTTGAGTTAACTTATCAAGTTCAGAGCTTTACTAAAAAACAATCTGATTTTACTGCAGGTGATTTAATTAGAACAACGCGAATGATCATTCATTCGCTGCCTTTTATTGAATCAATGAGAAAAAAAGGAATAGGAATACAACGTGCGACAGAAATTAGGCGTGCGCCAATAATTAATGAAGGAAATAGCTATGAACATAATCCTTCATTTGATTTTAATGTCACTTTTCCCAGCTCGTTATCTCTAAACACTGCAGCTACACATTTACTTATATCTAATCTATCTCGTATTTAAGGATAAATATGTCTATTAAACAAACACGCTATGTTGATATTGCGAGTGCGGTGATTGGTGTCTCTACTGCACCAATGCGTAAACTGACCGCACGTATTTTTTCAACAAACCCTAAAATTCCAGCAGGGAAAGTACTCGAATTTACTTCTGGTCAAGTTGATGCGTTTCTGGGAGCTGATTCTCCAGAAGCGCAATTTGCCCGCCAATATTTTAGTTATGTGAGTCCGGCTCCCGTCAGCAAGCCTAAAGAGCTACAAATTGCCTCTTATGAACCAATGGGACGAGCGCCAACACTCTTTGGTGGGCCGGTTGCCACACTGGATAAATTAAAGCTGATTGAAGAGGGTGAGTTAACGCTGGTGATTGGCGATGTGAACCAAAAAAATCAGCAAGCTCTCTCTTCAAGACGTGACGTCCTATAGTGATATTGCATCTTTAATTCAAGCAAAACTCAATGCTGAAAGTGAACCACAATTTGCCAGTTGTTATGTGACTTTTAATGCTATGGATAATGCTTTCTTAATCAGCGGCGGTGTGCAAGAAAAAGCGCAGATTAGCGTCAACAACTCACCTCTTGCTGATGCCTTAGGGTTAAGTCAGGGACAAACTTCTGAGGGTAATGCATCACAGACTGCCCTTGAAGCCTTTATGGCTGCAGAAGCTATTTCTGACTCATTTGGTAGTGCAACATTTTTAACCGAACTATCTATTGAGCAAAGTGTGGAACTGGCTGAATACGTAGCAGGTGAAAATGTCAAATACCAACTTTATTTATCGGTGCCAGATCAACAAGCTGAAATGTACAGCAAGGCATTAATGAATACCGCATCGACAGGGTTGAATTTAAAAACCGAGGAAAACTTTTTTGTGCAAGCGTTGCCTATGGCGATTATGGCAGCAACAGATTTTGAGCGTACTAATGCCACCACCAATTACATGTATCGACAATTTGGTATTACATTCCCATCGCAAGTTACCACAGATATGGCGGCCGATCGCTTAGATAAATTGCGCGTGAACTATTATGGTGAAACGGCGGTATCTGGCTCTGAGATCAGCTTCTATCAACGTGGCTTTTTATGTGGTAATGGTGCTAATCCAGTAGATATGAGCGTACATGCCAATGAGCAATGGCTAAAAGCGTATATTGCACAGCAGTGGCTTAGTTTACTACTGTCAACGCGCGGTATTCCTGCGAATAAAGATGGTGAAGCAAGAGCGATGATGATCATTGCTGGGGCAGTAACAAAGGCGTTAAATAACGGCACTATTCAAACGGGTAAAGCATTAACAGAAGTACAAAAAATCGCAATTACAGATGCGGCAGGTGATGATTTAGCGTGGCACGATGTACAAAACAAAGGTTATTGGTACAACGCTGAAATCGTTGAACAAACAGGGCCAGGGAATTTACCTGAATACACCATGAAATATGTATTGATTTACGGTAAAGGCGATTGGGTTCGTAAAGTTGAAGGCTCACATAATTTAGTTTAAGGAACAAACAATGAACGATATTTCAGCAACAGGCTTAAGCCTTATTATTCAAGCAAGTAAAACATTTCCAGCGGGTATTCCGATCACCACCTTTTCTGATGAAGGTGATCCTTTAGATTTACCGACAGTTAATATTACACAAACAGCGGTAGATATTAATGGTAATTTGGTCAGTTGGTCTTCACCAACACCTCAAACGGTCACCATTAATGTGTTAGCGGGAAGTGAAGAAGACGAAAATCTAGCTATTTTGTTTGATGCTAATACTGCAAGACGGGGACGACGTCCTGCCAGTGATGTGATTACTTTAGTCGCTTCTTATGGCGATGGCTCTATTACCACGGCACGTAATGGACGTATTACTGGCGGTTGCCGAGGTAATTCAGTCGCAGGGGTAGGGCGTCTTAAATCTAAGCAGTACACTTTTATTTTCCAAGATTTTGACCGTGTTAGAGCGCGTTAATTATTAATCTTACTTTTTATCATGGCGACTTCGGTCGCCTTTTTTTATGGAGTTTTTATATGTTGATTAAGCCAAAAGAGATCACGGTGATTGATAGTGATCGTCAACAGCATACCTTTATTATTAGCCGGTTACCCGCCACAATTGGACGAGAGATCTTGGCTAAATACCCATTATCAAATGCCCCTAAAATCGGTGATTATGAAGTCAGTAAAGAGGCCATGTTAAAGATGATGGCGTATGTTGCTGTAGAAAAAGAAGGCCAAGAAATTTATTTAAAAACCAGTACATTAATTGATAATCACGTCCCTGATGGGGAAGCGTTAATTCGTCTTGAATTAGAAATGTTAAAGTACAACACCAGTTTTTTCGGCAACGGCGGGAGCCAAAATTTCCTTCAATACCTATTAGGCAAGCTCAGCGGTTCTCTCCCGTCGATTATAAAAACGCTGATGGCTTCTTTGCCGTCATCATCTCAGCCGGCTTCGCCTCTTTCACAGAACTCAAAACAACCATAGATTTAGAGGAAGCTTTTGATCTGTGGGAAATTGCGATTACCAATCGTTATAACGAGGCGCTAGCGGCGTCCAAGGAGAGATAATGTCGCTATTACCCGTATTTAGTCAGGTACTGACGTTAGACGCGGAGGTATCTGATAACGCATTAAATAATATCAGGAAATCGACCAACGAAATTCTTGAGGAAATGAAGAAAATAGAGCAGGGCGCATCAGCAGGTATTAATCGCTTTTTTGCCTTTGTTCAAGAAATAGCCACCAGTTTTAACGAATTATCACTGGAGCCTGAAATAAACCTTTCGGTGGACAACCAAGAAATTATTCAAGCCTCTGAAACTGTTGAAAATTCGATACAAAAAATCGTTAAAACGGCACTTAGTAGTACTCAAGAATTTGATACTTTTTTGCAAAATATCTTAACGGGGCTGACGAGTTTATCGCTTGATGAGCCCATAAATATTGAAATAAATAGTGGTGAAACACAAGAGAAGATCCATTCAATTACGTCAAGCATTGACGCTCTAAAAGATGCGATGTCAGTATTAAATTACACGAGAAATTTGCTCAGCAATGATGTGGATAGTGATGCAAGTCATCTTGCGAATTTAAATGCTGAATATCAGGCGATGGAAGATCAGCTTGCTTCATTAAATAATGAATTAACTTTATTAACTGAGGCAGAAAAGAAAAATAAAGAAAATAAATTAGTTATTGATGAAGTCATTAAAAATCTAGGTGCTGATTACGATCAATTTATCAACACCATGCAAACCCAAGGTATTAAAGCGGCAATAGAAGAAGCTCAAGCTCAACGTCGATTAAGCAGTAGTGTTGATGAAACCGGGAAAAGTTATCAGCAAACCGTCGATAAAATGAAAGATTTTATCCTAAACGCCATAGGTGCTACGGATATTATGGGGACGTTACAAAAGGTATTTTCTGCGTCACTTGAACGTTCTCAAGAAATCGAATCATTAGATAAACTCAGTAAAAAAATGGGTGTTGCGGCGATTGATATTGACGCTTTTTCAGGTGCGATGGCTGCAATTGGTGGCACGAAAGAAGCTGCTCAAGCGGATTTAGCCGCTATGGCAACTGCGTTTGATGATACGCAAGATCCCATAGAGCAGCTTTTACAGGTCGCTGATAACGTTAAAAATATGAGTTTTGATGATGCCCAAAAAGAGCTGGAAAAATTAGGTGTTGTTGATGATAAAACCATCGAATTAATGATGAAAGGTCGTCAAGAGCTAGAGCGTACGATGGGGGTACAAAAACAATTCTCAGGTATTAACGACGACAGTATTGAAAGTGCAATCCAACTCAATGCCACAATACATAAATTTAGTCAATTAGCGGCACAATTCAAAAATAACTTTTTAGATATGATTATTCCTACGCTGGCAAAAGGCATGGAATGGTTTGATAAATTAGTCGATTTTTGTGTGAAAAATAAAGATATTGTGATTAGCTTTTTCTCCGCCATCGGCGCCGCTGTTGCTATTTATTATTTACCCGTCATGATCTCTGCTGCCGCATCGACACTTGCCATGGCATTACCTATTATTGCTATTGCAACGGTGATTGGTTTATTAGGTGTCGCCTTTAAACTCGTCTATGACGATATTATGAATTTTATTAACGGTAACGATTCCATGATCGGCCGTATATTAGAAAAATACCCAGTATTAAAAAGTGTGATCATGACGATATGGCAGGCATGGCAATCATTCTTTGAATATTTAAAAGAGGCTGTCACTGTTGTTGCTGATTTTGTTATTGCTGCATGGGATCTAATATCTAACTCATTTAATCAATTTATACAGACTCTAGAAATAGGGATTAATAATCTTATTGCTTGGGGGCAATCCATTATTGATATCTTTATTTTTGTTTCTGATTCAGTGGTGAGCCTATTTGAATGGATGTGGGGCTGTGTTGAAAAGATATTGGATTTTGTCGATGAAAAAATCAACCTAATACAAGATATATGGCAATCAGCCAAAAGCTTTTTCGGTATGGACGACGAAGAAAAAGAAATTCGTGTGGTGCAAAAGGTAGAGCGGCGATTAACAAATGAGGGGGAGCTTGACTATATCTTGCCACAATCTCAAACAGCGACACGATATTATAGTCCTATGCAGGAGGTTAAATCGTTAAATAACGGATTAGCAATATCGTCAAATAACAGTTTAAACCCGATGACCAGTCAAATGATCAGTAATCAATCAAGCATTAAAAACGAAAGTAATGTGCAAATTGGTGAAATCAAAATTGAAACTCAAGCCACAAATGGTGCGGAGGTGGTTAAAGAAATCAAGAAATCTTATACAGAGCAAGAAGCTAAAAATATATCGCAGAATCACTCTAGTGGCTGGAGGGTGTAATTATGATAACGGAAGTTAGAATTTTTGATTTAGCCTCTTTTACCACATTGTTTGATAGTGTTAACCCAACTCAAGTCACCATAGACGATAGCCACCAAGCGATTACATTTACGGTAGAAAATGGGGAAAGCCGCAGTGACCATGTGGTGATCAACCCTATCAGTATCAGTATCAGCTTATTGTTAACGGGCGATATTGCCAATGCTTATGCCACTATAAAACAGTTATATGACGAAAATACGTTAGTGGGTATTCAAACACGTGTTAGTACCTATCAACCAATGCTATTAGAAAGTCTTAGCCATGATGAAGATCCGTCAAAAGTAGACGCTATTGAGTTAAAACTGAAGTTTATTGAATGGAAAAGCATTGAGCCTGAATACAATAAAAAATCAGCTAAATCGACTAAAAAACCTAAGCAATCCTCAACGATTAATCGAGGAAATGTGAAAAGTAAAAAATCCATGCCAATAGGAAAAAAAGAGGGCTAGGAGGTAGAAAAAATGCAAGAAATACCATTACAAGCCATTCCTAATCAACGATTTTCTGTAGCAATAGCCGGTGTGAATTGGCAATTAACGCTTAAAGTGGCTAATCAAACCATGTTTTGTGATATCGAGCGAGAAGGCGAAATACTTATTACAGGAATGCGCCTTGTTGCTAATACACCGATAATTCCTTATCGCTATTTAAATCAGGGAATTAATTTAATGTTTTTAACAGAGCATGATGCATTACCTTGGTATGAAGAATTTACCAAGACGCAATCATTAGTGTATTGGAGTGAGGAAGATGGATCTTCGACGAATAAGGCTCGGAATTGAAGTCGGAGAACGGCTTCAATGGTATGAAGGATTACGTATTTCAGCCAGTGGAACAAAGTATGCCAATCCATTACAAAATGAATGTAATGTCACTATCTCAGGGCTAAATGCACAAACAAGAGATTATCTGCTGACAGAAACCAGTCCCTATAATAACAATAAGCAAACGCGACGACTCTATTTGGAGGTCGGCCGAGTTAATACCGGATTACTCTCTTTATTTATTGGCGATATTGTCAGTGCTGAAATAGATTCACCTCCTGATGTGACGTTAACTTTATCGGCAAAAACCAGTCATCAAAGCGCGGGAAAAATTATTTCTTCCAGTGGCGGCACAATGCGCAGGCTGAGTGAAATAGCCTTGGCTATTGCTGATGACTGTGGAGTGAAACTAGATTTTCAAGCTACCGATAAGAATATTGCTAATTGGTATTATTGTGGCTCAGCATTGCATCAAATAGAACGTTTACAGGAAGCTGGGGACGTTAAAGCCTTTATTGATGATGATACGTTATTTGTAAAAGATGACGACAAAGCACTAAAAAGCCGTTTGCGTATTTTAAATATGAATTCGGGCATGATTGGCATTCCCAAAGCGACAGAAAGTGGGTTAACCGTAAGTTACTTGATTGATAGCACCTCTGAGCTTGGTGGAATGCTTCGCCTTGAGAGTAAATTAAACCCTTCATTAAATGGTGATTACATCATTGAGCAATTGGCGTTTAGTGTTGCCTCACATGAGGCTGATTTCAACTATACCGCAATTTGTAAACGAGCTTAATTATGAGTAAACCCAATAACGATATTGCGAGTGTTGGTTCACTGGCAGGGGCTTTCTCGTCCGCATTTCGCCATTTGATGATGAATACGGATGATATGTTGCCCGCAACAGTCATTGATTATGATGAAAAAAGCAATCGAGCCGTGATCAAACCACTGGTGATGATGTTAACCACGGATAATCAAACTATTTCACGAGCACCCGTTGCAAATATTCCCGTATTTCGCTTTGGTGGCGGAGGTTTTTTTATTAGAGCACCGATTAAAGCGGGAGATTTTGGTTGGTTAAAAGCTAATGATCGTGATATTAGCCTTATTTTTCAACGCGGTGGTCTAGAGGATAGACCTAATACCACCCGATTACATACCTTTAGTGATGCGATGTTTTTTCCTGACACCTTAAAAGGTTGGGTGATCGACGGAAAAAATATTGATGCTTTGGTTATTCAGTCAATGGATGGTTCTGTCTGCTTTTCTCTTCATAACGATAAAGTTGTACTGGAAACCCCCAAGTATGAAATCAATGCCCGAGAAACGATATTTACCGGCAATGTCACAGTAAATGGTAATTATGCGGTAAATGGAAATAGTGATTCTCAAGGGGGCGTGATGCGTCACAACGGGAAAGATATCGGTTCAACCCATCGTCATAGTGGCGTACAAGCAGGCAAAGATAACACAGGGAGTCCAATATGAGGACATTTGCTATAAACCAGCATAATGATCTGGTGATTGATGCTAAAGGTGATCTGCAAATTTGTGATAACGATGAAGCAGTAAAAAACCTTTGTCAGCATTTTATTAAAGCAGTTCGTGGTGAGATGTTGCATAAAAAAGATAAAGGTATTCCTTATTGGTCAGCAACATTTAGCCGTCAAGTTGATATTCCTTTATTTGAAATGGCTTTTCGACAACGTCTGGCTGAAATCGAGGAAGTTGTGGCTATCAGCCATTTTAATGCCTTTTTAGATAATGGCGTACTGAAATATCAGGCGGATATACGCACGATATATGGAGGATTTACATTACATGGCTGATTATCGATATATTAATAATAAAGGTGTTATTGTTCCTGATACGGCAGCGCTACGAAAGGAGGTAGAAGACGAATTTCGCACTGTCTTTGGGCAATCAATCAATTTATCGCCAGAAACGCCCCAAGGGGTTTTGGCAACAATGGAAATTGAAAATCGCGATGCCATTGTGCGTAATAATGCCGAACTTGCTAATCAAATTAATCCCGATATTGCTGGGGGGATTTTTCTTGATGCAATATGGGCGTTAATGGGAGGAGAGCGTATTAATGCCACACACTCCTATTTAAGTGATGTGGAATTTATGGGGGTGCCCGGCACCATTATCCCTAAAGGTTCACAAGCCCTAACGATAAATGGCGCAGTATTTGAAACATTAACCTCTCTTATTATCGCAGACACTGGAAAAATAACTGGGGATATGCGCGCTAAAGAGTACGGGCCTATCACTTGTGGTATTGGGCAATTAAATAAAGTGGCAAGTTCGGTATTAGGCTGGGAAAAAGTCAATAATACCACGCACGCTATTATTGGCCGTTATGCAGAATCTGATATTAAAGCCAGGCGTCGGCGTAAACAGACTCTCGCTAAAAATACCATCAGTGTTGCCCAAGCTATTACATCGTCCCTCTATGAATTAGCCGGGGTTAACTCTCTCTCTTTTCGAGAAAACTTCACTGATAAAACATTAACTATCGATGGTATTTCCTTATTGCCACATAGCATTTATGTCTGTGTTGAAGGGGGAGACAGCCATGAAATTGCCAATGTTTTATTAAGAACGAAAACAATAGGTGCGGCGTTTAATGGTGATATTGAAATAAATCTCTTAGAGCCAGCAAGTGGTCAAGCATATCCGATTAAATTTTCACGACCCAAAGAAGTGACGATTTTTTGCAAAGTTACCGTTAAAAAATCCTCTTTTGATGCACAAACCATTATTCCTGATGCACTAGAAAAATGGAGTCATGGAGAGATAGAGGGGGATAATGGGCTGGTGGTAGGGCGAGATGTCTCTCCTTTTGAGATTTCCGCTGCCGTCAATGCTGTGGAGCCACATTTATTTGTCACAAAAGTTGAGTTATCAACAGATGGAAAAAATTGGCATGTAGCATTAATTCCCATTGCCATTAATCAAATTGCCCGCTTACCTAAAGGGGCGATACAAGTGGTGATGGTATGAATATTCAACAGTTTGATTATCATTCCGATCTTCTACAAGCGATACTTTGGCAATATGAAAATGCCGATAAATTAAAATCACTGGCTCATTTTAAGGCAGATTATTTTCACCAATCCACCGTGTTATTTTGGCAAAATTGGTATCGCGATATATTTAATATTGATACCGCCAACGACTTTGGTTTAGCAGTCTGGGCGCGTATTTTAGATGTGCCTTTAGGCATTGATATTTCCCCAAGTGAGAAAACAAAAATAGGTTTTGGCTTTGGTAAAAAGAAAGCTAATTTTAACGCAAATTTTCGACGCAATACCGATTACACCTTATCACTGACGTTAGATCAAAAAAGAATGTTGATAAGAATGCGTTATTTCAATCTCACCCAAAGTCCGACGGTCACCAATATTAATCAATTTTTAAAACGTTTTTTCTGGCGGGGTGAAAGTAAAGTATTTGTACTCGATCCCTTTGATATGACGTATATGTATTACGTTTTTAATTTTAATCCCGATGAACGCTTACGTTTATTATTAGAAAACTTCGATTTAATGCCACGTCCTTCTGGCGTAGGCGTCAAATATCGCATCATAACTAAAAAAGCATTTGGTTATGGTTCATATCGTAAAAATTTCTTAAAGAGTAATTTCGGAGAATAAATCCTATGACTAAAATATTTAAAATCCCCTTTGCAACGCAAGGGGATAAAACAGTTGTGCCTGTTGAGATCCAAACAGATGGCTCAGTATCTTATACTCAAGGTTACGGTTATGATTATGAGCGTGACCAAGTCACTGATCCGGCCGCAAAAGATATTGAACGTGAAAAAATGAATAGCCTATTTCACGATATCACCGAGTCTATTGGTGAAATGCAATTACAAGGTTTTGCTAAATGGTCAGAAGCGGGCAAGCCCTATGCTATTCGTAGTGTGGTTTATCATAACAATAAGGTATGGCAGTCTAAAATTGAGAATAATAATGTTGAGCCTATTGCCGGTAATGCATGGGCTGAGTTAAAAGCTGATATCACCGCGAATGAAGTGGGTGCTTATAACAAAGCCGAGGCTGATAAGCGTTTTCAGCCGGTGGGTAAATATCAAGCGGAAGGTTATAGCTATGCAAAAGCGGAATCTGATACTAAATATCAACCCAAAGGCAATTATGCTCCTGCGGGAAATTATGCGAATAAAGGTGATAGTTATACCAAAGCAGAGTCTGATGGGAAATATCAACCTAAAGGCAATTATCAAGCCTCAGGAGATTATGCCACTAATACCAATTTAAAAAATGAGCTTAATAAAAAATTTGATAAAGGTAATATTGCTCAAGCGACCGGAACCTCAACGGCTCATGTTATTAGCCAAAAAGCTGCTACTGATGCTTTTCAGCCAAAAGGGAATTATCAACCCAAAGGCAATTATGCATTAGTAGGTGCATCCTATACTAAAACTGAATCTGATAATAAATATCAACCTAAAGGCAATTATTTAGCGACAGGTTATAGTTATTCTAAATCAGAGTCAGATGGTAAATATCAGCCTAAGGGGAATTATTTAGCATCAGGTTATAGTTATTCTAAAGGTGAGTCAGATGGAAAGTATCAGCCAAAAGGTAATTATGCTTTAGCTGGTACATCATATAATAAGAGCGAGTCTGATAAGAAGTATCAATATAAAAGTATTGAGATAGGACAAGGTATTAAATTAATTTATGATGGAGATGGTTTTGATTATAATAAAAAACTATCTTTTTCAGGGGACTATTCTGGCTGTTGGTTAATGACCCAAGTGTATGATAGCGTAATACCTTTATTCCCAATATTAAAATTTTCTTATAACACTTATATTCAAACAGGGTATGACAGAGCAATACAATATAAGATTGAAAAAGATGGTTTAACTATTATTGGAGGAAAAGGAAGTTCATTACGGAAAGTATGGATAATGGGAGCCTAACTCATTATATTATGTTATTCTTTGAAATAATAGTAATTATATAAGATGTAATTATTAATTATATTCATATTTAAAAATTAAATTTTACGATAAAAGAACTAGCCATTATTTAATCAACCAAAAATAGAAAATATAATGGCCATTGGGAAACTCAATGGCCATGTTATTGCGATAAGAAAAGCACTCAGCAGGCGCATAGCTAAGCTGGGATCTTTAGTTAAAAAGAAGGTGATAATAAAAGAGAGTACAGTCCCAATTAGGTAGCCTATTCCAATAGTTGCGATAACAGACATAGTCGATCTTCAGTAAAAAAATTGCAGTAATTGTACGCTAATTTTGTTAAAGAAACAGACTAAGAAGAAAAAATTTTCAACAAATGTCATTAGCAATTGGTGTTTTTTTAGCATTTATTTCATTATTGATCGCATATTTTACTTAAGTAACATCCAACAAGCTTATAACAACTTTTCTTGTTTTGCCGTAGCCTTTGCTACTGTAAGTCTTTTTAATACCCTAACACTATTTTTTAAGCTTTATCCCTTTTAGGCTTTTACCTATTCTATTAACGATCCCAAAGGGGGTTATAGTAACAACATCCTTATTATATTGATTACTAAGTTACATATATCATTAACAACATTGTTTAGAGTATAACTTGCTCATGGATGGGTAACACTTAAAGGAGCTAAGTGTTAACTAGGACGTGATTAAAATCCTCTTGTTGCCTTTAAAGAGGATTTATTTTTTTGTTTTTTTAAAGAAGCTCGATCCCTGTAACCTTTTTCATACTATTCATAGGTTAAAAATCAGTATACTTTAGAGATAATATTCTTATCAATTTATATAAGGTGGTTATCGCTATGGTTCCTTACCAACCCGTATTAACCTTTTGGTTTGAAGAATGTACCCCAAAACAGTGGTTTCAAAAGGATAGCGCTTTTGATAAAGAAATTAAGGATAGATTTGGTGAGCTATGTATTAGCGCAAGTCGCGCAGAGCTTGCCTCTTGGCGCGAGAGCATTGAAGGGCGGTTAGGGGAAATTATTATTCTAGACCAGTTTTCACGTAATATTTGGCGTGATACACCAAAGGCTTTCGCCCAAGATAATATGGCGTTAATTCTTGCTCAAGAAGCCATTCGACTACCCGAATATCTCACCCTGACACCAGTAAAACGCAAATTTCTGATCATGCCATTTATGCACTCAGAATCACAAAAAATACATCAAGATGCCATTGCGTTGTTTTCACAATTAAATGATGACGACACGTATCAATATGAATTACGCCATAAAGAGATTATCGATAAATATGGTCGTTATCCTCATCGTAATGAAATTTTAGGCCGTACTTCCACACCAGAAGAGTTAGCTTTTTTACAACAACCCGGCTCCTCATTCTAAAAAAGAAAAAATGCATATCTAAAAAGATATGCATTTTTGTTTTTCGTTTCTTGCCGATGACTATGCTTATGATGATAAATCAATAATGATAAAGCGTCATCGCACAGAAAACCCATATTACATGGTTATATGCCATAAGTTATAAAAGGCAATGCGACCGGATAATTCAGCAATTACGACCGCTGCGGCACAAGTGGCTAAGGTCACTTTTGAGGTTTGCGCTTTTAATGCGCTAAACCCGACAACCACAATACCTAATGCTAATACTGCTAATTGGAAACCCCAAAACAGTGATTGCTCAGCACTTAATTCTGGGCCATTAAAGCTTAGGAAACTGACATAACCGGAGCGTGCGGCAAAGGTAATTATGGCACCGATAATAAAGGACAATGCCCCTAAACGTCTTGCACCACTGACCATCGCAAGTACCCCACCGCCAATTAATAGCGTCATCCAAAACTGTAATGTGGTGTAATCTGTGTTCCAGTTAGCAATTGTTGGAATATGATAAACTTGCGGAATTGACCAAACAAAAGCTAAACCAAAAATAACGGTAAATAGATTACAAATTTCACGTAATCCCCGCCATTTTTTCATAATAGTGAGTGCCACTGTTGCAAAAGCAAAACCAGTAAATACACCACTTAGAAAAGCTTCGTTACTCATTGGAGAACGGCCTACGCCTAATAACATATTGAAAAAGCGTAGTGGCTGACCTACGTGTAATCCACCAATACCTAAGCCCACAAGCATTAATATCAGAGCAAGAATATTGGCATTACGCAGTTGTTGTTCATCAATTTGACCTAACTTTTTACTGATATAAGCGATCAGAAACAGACCTGCTGCGCTAGAGCCTAAAACAGTAAAAAAGACAAGAGGAAGTTCATGCATGGTTTATACCTCCGCCGCATTTTGAACTGAGCCGGTTTTATCACCAGAAGGTTTTGCATCTTTATGTGCTTTTATCACGATATTTGGGTTAGTTAAGCTTGGATCTGGCATTGGGGCGATACCACACTCTGTACCATGTTTCGCTCTGATCACTTCAATATCATCAAAATCCAGTGCACGTTGTGGACAAGATTCAACACAGACCGGTTTCATACCTTGGGCGACACGCTCATAGCAACCATCACATTTTGACATCAATTTTTTCTTTTCATCAAACTGTGGTGCGCCATAAGGGCAACGTAATTCACAATAACGGCATCCAACACAAACATCTTGATTAACAACCACTAAACCGTCTTCTTCACGTTTATGCATCGCGCCAGTAGGGCAACCTGCCACGCAAGTAGGGTTAGAGCAGTGGTTACAAGAAATTGATAAATAATAACTATAAATATTTTGTGTCCAGATACCGTCTTGTTTTGCCCAGCTACCACCGCCATATTCATAAACACGACGGAATTTAGGGCCTAAATCTAAATCTTTTTCGTCCTTGCAACTGACTTGACAGGTTTTACAGCCAGTGCATTTAGTGGAGTCAAAATAAAAACCATATTGCTTCATGAGTTAACTCCTTATGCACGTTTCACTTCAACAAGGTTAGTATGTTGTGGATTTCCTTTAGCAAACGGCGATGGGTGCCAGCTTGTTAATGTATTAATACATCCACCGGTATCTACACCTGTTGTATCAAGTGAACGCCATGCACCTTGTGGTACTGCAATCACACCAGGTAATACACGATCTGTCACTTTGACACGAATATGCAAGCGACCACGTTCGTTATAAATCTCAGCAATATCGCCAGATTTTAATCCACGCTGTGCCGCATCAACGGGGTTTAACCAAAATTGATGAGGAATAGCTTCACGTAACATTGCGACGTTAAAATAGGTAGAGTGGACATGACCTTTATCGTGGAAGCCCGTCATTTGCAGTGGGAACTTCTCTTTTAAGGTAACGTTTTCAACACCTTCTTCATTTTTACAATATTCTGGAATTGCTGGAATACGATCACCTTCTGGTAAGATCCAACCTTCAGTGTCTTGCATTAATTTCTCAGAATAGATTTCAATTTTACCTGATGCTGTTTTTAGTGGGTTGGCGATAGGATCTTGGCGAAATGCTTCTAATGCCACATAAGCGCTACGAGGAGGAAGTTTTCTATCCACAATCCCCATATCGTTAGTTTCAGCAAAAGAAGGAAGCGCTGGGTTATTTGCTTTTACTTGGTTATAGCAATACTCAATCCACTCTTGGTAGGTTCTACCTTCAGTAAATTTCTCTTTAACACCTAATTTTTCAGCGATATCTGCCAATACATCATAGTTAGGACGATTTTCCCATAACGGCTCAATGGCATTTTGTAAACGCACCATATAATGATACGCACCACTAGCATAAGAGTTATTGATAAGATCGTTAGTTTCCACAGTAGTGACATCAGGCAGTAAAATATCGGCATATTTTGCTGATGGTGTCATGTGGTTATCCCACACTAAAATAAATTCACATTTTGATTCATCTTGCAGTAATTCATGTGTTTTATTGAGATCAGCATGCTGGTTACCAATCACATTACTGGAGTAACACCACATAAATTTAATGCCCGTATCCAGCTTATCTTTATTTCTGACACCGGCATTTTTACTGGTTAACTCTTCACCACGAGCAACTGCTTCAGACCACATAAACGTTGGGATCTGGGTTTTTACTGGATTTGGTATGGCAAAACTTGCGACAGGGTATTCAATGCTACCGCCCCAACATCCGGTATTAGTACCAGGACGACCAATATGACCAGACATTAATGGCAACATCATAATTGCACGGCAAGCTTGTTCACCATTACTGGTACGCTGAATACCCCAGCCTTGGGAGATCCACGCAGCTCTGGCATTACCAATTTCACGTGCTAATTGAATAATACGTGCAACGGAAATTCCGGTTAATTGACTTGCCCATTCAGGGGTTTTAGCAATCCCATCAGGACCATTACCGAGAATATAGTCTTTGTAAGAGCCATTTTCAGGTGCTGAGGCTGGCAGAGTTTGTTTATCCCAACCGATGCAATATTCACGTAAAAATGCCTCATCAGTGATGCCCTCTTGGATCATCACATAACCTAACGCAGCCACTAATGCAGCATCAGTACCCGGATAGATAGGGATCCACTCTGCACCTAATGTTGTGACACTATCAGTACGACGCGGGTCGATAATAATTACTTTACTTTTACTCTTATCTAACGCATTCAGTGTTTCATAGAACTGACCACCGCCAGACATACGAGTTTCAGCAAGATTATGACCAAACATCACAACCAGATCTGAGTTTTCGATTTCTGTTAACAGAGATTCCAGCATATCACCATACACATAAGGGACGATGCCGGTTAATTGTGAATAAGAGTAAGTACCGTAGTCACTTAAGAAGCCACCGACTGTACTTAATAGACGTTTACAGGCTGTTCTACCATGTAAATTCGCTCCGGTAGATCCAGTACCATATTGGTAATAAATAGCCTCATTACCATAGGTATCGATAGTATATTTTAGCTTATCAGCGATAATCGAAGTCGCTTCATCCCAAGAGATACGCTCGAATTTACCTTCACCACGTTTACCGACACGTTTCATGGGGTATTTTAAACGGTCTGGATTATAAGTTTTCCAACGAACGGAACGTCCACGTAAGCAAGGACGGATCTGATGAAGACCAAAGGTTGAGTCATCAAACATGGTTTCATTGGAAATACGGCGGATCACGCCATCTTTAACATGAACTTTTAATGGGCAACGACTACCACAGTTCACTAAGCATGCACTGTATTTGATGGTTTCAGACGTCTCATCAGGACGAATACCCTGGGGTGTTTGAGCATTAGCAGAGAAAGGTAATGATACCGTTCCAGCTACAGCAGCAGCGCCAGAAAGAACAGCTGCAGACTGAATGAAGCCACGCCGGCTCATTTCAGTGATAGAAACATTATTTTTAATTTTTGACATTGACATTACCCTAACATTTTTCACAACAAATAAAGTTGTATATCTATGTTAAGTTATTACACCTATACCTATAATGATTTATATCAATATAAAAAATGTTAATAAGGTTATCTAAAAAAATAATTATTAAACAATTGGTTACATTTTGCGGTTAATACCACTTTAGTGGTAAATAAAATATCAAATATATAGGTGAAAACAGTGATTCGATATATAAAAAATAACATATCGATTTTAAAAAAATAGCCTAAAACAAGATTGTTAATATGATAACAAAGTCGTTAGTTATAAATATTTGTTAATTTATTTAATAGAAAAAAGGGAGAATTAATCTCCCTTTTAAATAATGAACGCTAGGGCTATGGTGTGTCGATATTGGTAGGGAATTTTAATGCTCTAACATCGCTACCTGTTGGTGATTGGTGTATTCGTAAACCAAACTGAGGAAGAATAGCGAATATATGATCAAAAATATCGGACTGAATAGCTTCATACTCTACCCACACGGTTGTATTGGTAAAGGCATAAATTTCGATAGGTAACCCTTCAGAGGTTGGGGCAAGCTGTCTTACCATAATGGTCATCTGTTTATGGATCTTCGGATGATTTTTTAGATAAGCTTCCACGTAAGCGCGAAATGTACCGACATTCGTCATACCACGTTGATTAAGCGGCATTTGATGATCATGACAAAGGCTAGCGTTATAGCTGGAGATTTCACCTACTTTGCTTTTTATATAAGGTTCAAGAAGCTGTGCCTTTTCTAATTTATCAATATTCTCTTGATCTAAAAAGTAAATACTATTGATATCAAGAGATAAACTGCGCTTAATTCGACGCCCACCTGATTGTGTCATCGCTTGCCAGTTTTTAAACGAATCAGAAATTAAAGAATAAGTAGGAATGGTCGTAACGGTATTATCCCAATTACGTACTTTTACTGTGGTGAGGCTAATATCCACTACGGCACCATCAGCACCATATTTAGGCATTTCTAACCAATCACCCAAGCTAATCATATTATTGGCGGAGAGTTGAATACCGGCAACAAGTCCCATAATTGGATCTTTAAACACCAACATCAACACCGCAGTCATGGCACCTAAACCACTTAATAAAATAAGCGGTGATTTACCGATCAGTAATGAAACAATCATGATACCAATCAGCACGCTGGCGACTAATTTTAAACTTTGGAAAATACCTCTAAGGGGTAATCGGCCAAAAGAAGGGGAATTTCTCATGATCTGCAAACAGAGATCCATAATTGAGAAAATCATCAATAAACCGAAAAGTAAACACCATGCTTGAGCTGTGGTGGTTAATATCTCCTGTGTCTTACCGGGTCCCATCCATAATAAGGCTTGGATATTAATGACTACACCTTGGATAAGAAAGGCAAATCGACTGAATAACTTATTAATTTCAAAAGAGAGTTGCCACTTTTGATCGTATTTACTGATAGCTTTTGAAAGCTTAGGGAGCACAAGTTTGTGCAAAATAAAGTGGAGAACAAGAGCAACAACAAAAATGATCAATAAAACAAGTAACAGAGAAGTGATTTGAGCGTACTCTTCATTAAACTGACGTATCCATGTAAGCAGTTGCTGCTGCATAAACTATCCTCATCATAAAAGGTGATTTAATACTAGGGTACAAGAAGAGGGATTTTAGTTCAAACAAGTGAAATTTTTGTTACTAAAGATGCGCGAAGAGTAAGATAAGAAAAAATCAAAGGGATAGAAAATAAAAGCCAGATAGTGCCTCTTGCGATATAGAGTGCATTTTCTGGCTTTATGCTTAGTTATTCTTTTTAATACAAAGAATTACAATAAACGAGTTGAAGATAATTTAACAACAACTTGGTGCAGATGAGTAATAAAAGAAGTCATTGATTTCATATTAAGTATCCTATTAATAAAATGTGATTCTCGTCACAAATATTTTCTGATATTGATTCTAATCACATTTTCATAACAGTCAATAGCTTTATACAAAAATATTTTAAATTTTAAATTATTTTTTATATTGAAGGCATTTTTTGTTGGTGGCTATAGCTTAAGATCCTGTAAAATTATATCTATCTTATTGTTTAGTAATTATTTTTATTTTTCCCTATCAGCAATACTCAGTTGACTTTTTTCTATTGTGATTTTCACTGCATTTTTTTTCTTTAAGCTGAACATGGAACTTAGCAAAGAAAGGAAATGACGCGATGACTATCGAAACAAAAGAAGAACGTTTACAAAAAATCTTAACAGCTGAAAACTGCAAGGATACCGCAAAAACACCACCTAAGCCTGTTCATCCTCAAGCTGATGAGCCTGATACAGATCCCGATAAAAATACAGTTACAGAGATTAAATATAATCAAATAAAATCTTCGCCAGATGAGCCTGGTAACGAAGTAAAAATGAACGGGATAATTAGCTATGAAGTAGAGGTAAAAGATAGTGATTTACGTTTGGCTCAATGGAGTACAAATCCTAAAGGAATTTTAATTTTACCCAACAACAAAGATGTTTATACCACTATCGTTGATGACCATAAAACGAAGATCTCTTTAACTGGCAATCGTAGTGGAGTGGCTTCATTACAGTTGATTCTAAGAGATGAAGATAATGAAGATAATGCCTATTATGCCCCGCCGTTGCAAATTCGAGTGACACCCGCGATCCCTAATACCGATTGCTCAGCGGCTAATTGTGAGAGGTTTGATGATTTACTGACAATCAACTCTGAATCTATGCAATGGCCGAGCAAATGGGAAGAGGTATCTAAAAGCTTTGTGGTACACCTTCAAAATCAAGAAGGTGAAGATATGCAAAACAAGGAGGTCACATTAGTTTACGATAAAGACAACAGCACACTACTTACTCAGCCTGAAATTTATAATTCCGAAGGTGAGTTAAGCAATATTTCAAAAACCAATAAATATGGTATTGCAAACTTTAAAGTTAGATTTAAAGGTACCGAGCCAAAGCAGATTGCTGTTTTTTATGCTGAATCAGAAAACAGTGAAGATATAGATAACCCACTCAAATCAAGAAACTATTATGTTGAAATGACGACAGAGAAGTTGCCGTCTCCTAAGGTTCCTGCAACGCTAAATGGTATTCTAAGCTATCATAGTGAAAATTACTGTGTAAATGCGAACCTAATTTTAGGTCGTGATATTAGTGAAAGTACACAAGTAGGGTTCTATTTTAATGATCAACTTAAAATGTTGCCCTGTACTGATAAATCAGCGGTATCGGTCAGGTTAGAGAATCAAGCCTTAACGAATGGCGTTCATTATATCTCTTTCTTCACTGTGGATATTTTTAACAATATTTGTTTTTCACGCCGTGAACGTATTATTGTGGATAATTCCTTAACTGGGGAATGCGGTAAACAAATTAAAAATATTGCACCGAAGCCTTGTATTAGCGTCACTATTCCGCAAATTTGCGATCGTTATTTTAATTCTGTCAATATTCGGCTTGTGCCTTCTTTATGCTTACAAATTAAAAACCGTGTTGCAAAATTGGATATCCAAAAAATGGTTATAATCTTTAATGGATATACTAAAGTCAATAGCAGTGAGCGGACATTGGTTTATCGTTCTACATTAGAAATTTATGCCGATGATCCTCGTTTAGGTGATTTCCTGCAAGATACTACACCAAGCAATGAGCCGATAAGTATGATTGAAATATCAGAGCCTGCATTAGAAAGTATTTTGGCGGATGCATTGCCAAATATCGAAGTGGGACAATTAGGTATTCAGGTGATGGTATTTGAGAAAAATGGCAACTGTTACTTATGTGGTGAAAATATGTATACCGTTTCTCTACGCTTACCTTGTGCTTAATATACAACTTTTTTGCTTACGATTTAGAGCCACATTGTGTGGCTCTAAATTTAAATAACAAATTAAACGTAAGACATCATTAACGAGTCATTCGCTTGATTGCACTGGCTATTGATAGAATAGTTATAGAACTTAAAATAAGTTGTATACCAATCAATGCCATCACCAGTGTTATAGAAGTTTCAGGGCCAAAAGCTAGTAAGAAATAGGCTAAAACAAGATCTAAAAAGCCCACTAAAATATTAAACCAGCCATAAAAGCTATCTTTAATTTGCTTAAAGCCGAGTACTAAGCGGAGTATTCCTGCAAAGATAAATAAATAACCGATAATAAATGCAAGGCTTAACATGCCATTTAAAGGATCGGTAATAAAAATATAACCTAAAAATAGATAGATAAAACCAGCAAGTAAAGTAATTAACATCGACCAACCAGAAGAGATCCGGCTATTAAAGGCCGCCATTATGCTGGTTATTGCACAAGCAAAAAACACCACACCGAGGAAAACACTGACCACGACCCCTGAAGAAAAAGGGTTAATAATACAGATAATACCCGCAAGTAATCCCAGCATGGCAATGATACTCATTAAAGTACACTGCTTTTTAACGAGTTTCTCTGTTAGCTGAGATAAATTATTTTTATTAATGTCTAACATAACAACCTCTTAATTTGTAATCCTTATAGCAAATTATAGCAATTTTTAGCTATATAACAGGAATTCTTTAAAGAAAAAGGCCATTAAAGATTTGTATTAGAAAGTCAGTAGCATTTGAAATAGTAATGTGAAAGAGTAGTGTGGTGAAAAGTTATCAAGGTTAATACAATTTATCACGGAGGTAAAATGTCTGAGATTGTGTATTTAAATAACCAATTTGTACCTAAAGAACAAGCTAATATCTCTGTTTTTGATCGAGGTTTCTTATTTGCTGATGCCGTTTATGAAGTTACCGCCGTTATTAACGGACAATTAATTGATTTTGAAGGGCATTTTCAACGTTTACAGCGCTCTTGCAAAGCATTATCAATGCCTTTTTCTTTAACCAAAGAGCAATTAAAAGAGATCCACGGGCAATTGATAGATAAGAACCATCTGCATGAAGGACTTATCTATTTACAAGTCACTCGTGGCGCCGATTCATCACGTTTTTTTGATTTCCCGTCTTCATCAGTCGCTCCTACATTGGTGCTATTTGTTCAACACTCAACGGTGGTAAATCATCCTAATGCAAGCAAAGGAATTTCTGTCGTAAGTGTTGAGGATATTCGTTGGCAACGCTGTGATATTAAAACGGTGGCATTACTTGCTGCATGTCTAGCTAAACATCATGCGCATCAGCAAGGTGCTGATGATGCTATTTTTATCAAAGAGAGTTATATCACCGAAGGGAGTTCAAGCAATTTCTTTATTGTTAATCAGCAAGATGAAATTATCACTCGCCCATTAAGCCAAGATATTTTACCGGGGATCACGCGACAAGCGATTATTCAGTTAGCCAAAGAGCAAAAACTCACCATCATTGAGCGTTTATTTACACTCGAAGAAGCGAAACAAGCCAAAGAGGCTTTTATTAGTTCAGCGACTACCTTAATTTGGCCGGTGATCTCCATTGATAATGAAAAAATAAATCAAGGTAAGGTAGGGGCGTTATCACAACGCTTAAGAGAGATTTATCTTGAGAAAGCCGGTGTGAAACCATAGTAAATTTTTATCGCACTGATTTTGACTTTATCAGAAAAATCAGTGCGATAATACCATTGTCACTAATTGTGATGTTCAATGATCATGACAGCGGTAGTATCTGGCTCTAATGCACGTAGCACATGAGTAACGTCACCAGGGTAACAAATATAGTCACCGGGAGATAACTCTTGTTGATTATCTAAAGTACCGACAATGGCACGACCGCTAATTATAAGAATATGTTCTGTGACATTTTTACTATGAGGATCTGATACTCTATCTTTACCCGGTTGAGCAATAACCGTATAAATATCGCGCTTCGCGCCATTGGGGCAAGATGACAATAAAAAGGCATGGTAATAGGCCTTTTCTGCACTAATTTTAAATCCATCACCTTTGCGGATCACTTTAACTTCTGGTTTAGGTGAGGAAATCAGTTGTGAAAACGGAATATTGAGTGCGACGCAAATAGCCCATAAAGTTTCGATACTTGGATTACCTTGTCCCGCTTCTAATTGGGATAACGTTGACTTTGCGATCCCCGCTCGCCTTGCGATTTCTGCAAGTGAAAGACCTGCTTTTTTTCTTTCTCTAGCAATAGATTGAGAAATAATTTCAATGGGTGCCGAAGGTGATGACATCATAGTTTCCTTCAAAAATCAGCTTGCAAAAAAATACATCGTTCAACATAATGAACAAATCGTTCAATAAATAATACGTTTTTTATGCATATTAACAGTCGTCTAGATAATAACGTACTTAGAGATATTCTGCTTGTTTCATTAGCGGATGGGATCGTTGGAATATCTTATGGTGCTTTAGCACATACTCAAGGTTTCGATTTTTGGGTACCTCTTTCGTTATCGATTTTTGTTTTAGCAGGGGCTTCTGAATTTCTATTTATCGGAGTGGTTGCGATGGGGGGAAGCGCCATCTATGCGGCACTCGCTGGTTTAATGGTCAATGCAAGGCACATCCCTTTTAGTATGGCGGTGAAAGAGTTACCCGGAAAAGGGATTAAATCACTATTAGGCTTTCATATATTAAATGATGAAAGTGTGGTTTTTGGGTTATCTCAATCGACTGCTGAGCAAAATAGATTAGCATTTTGGGCTTGTGGATTAGGCATTTTACTGATGTGGCCGTTAGGTACTATGCTAGGTGTTTATTTAGGCTCTTTTATTGTTGATATAAAAATGCTTGGTTTAGATGCGATGTTCCCAGCGATTATTTTGGCACTAAGTTTACCGGCATTGAAAAATAAATTAACACGAAAAGCCGCTATTATTGGTAGTGTGATTGCCTTAGCAACGACACTGTTTCTCCCTGCGGGAATACCGGTTTTATTATCCTTGTTAGGCGTTTTATTTGTGGTGAGAAAAATATGATCTCAACAACTTCACTTATCGCAGGTATCGCTATTTTAGCCGTAGGAACTTATGCCATGCGCATCTCCGGTATCTTATTAAATAATAAAACGGGGATGTCTGAGCGGGTCAAAGAAATGTTTTCACTTTCAGCAATCGTGATCTTATTTTCGGTTGCAATGACATCTACTTTTTTTGATAGTGACCAACTCGCTGATATTGCCAAGATTATTGGTGTGGGTGTTGCGGGCGTTTTAACTTGGAAAAAGAAACCTTTTATTTTGGTGGTATTAAGTGCTGCTATTATTACCGCGATGCTACGTTGGATAGCCACTTTGTGGGGATAAGCATAACTAATAGTTTTAACTAAAATTATAGGAGGCAAAGGCCTCCTATAATATATTTACTCATTATCTAGTGGTTTAATTTTTAACGGTAAGGTAATAATAAAACCAATACCTTTATTGTGTAGCCCTTCAGTAATGGAAATGGTTGCTTGAATTTTTTCAGCGAGATTTTGTGCAATAGATAAGCCTAAACCACTGCCCGTCCCTTGTGATCCCGGAACACGATAAAAACGGGAAAATAGTGAGCTAATATACTCAGGTGCAATTCCTGGTCCATTATCACGCAGAATAATATTGAGATGATGGGTATCTTTATGTTCAATAGTCACTTCGACTTGACTATTATTGGGGCAATATTTGATTGCATTATCCAATAAGTTATTAAAAATAGACAGTAGTGCTTGTTTATCTGTTTCTATTTTAAGTGACATACCTTCATTTAAAGATAGCTCAATATTTTTTGTTAAGGCATAAGGCACGCGCTGAGCAATAGCATTACCAATAATATTATAAACATCAAAGGATTCTATTTTTATAGGGAAATCGTCACACTCTAATCTTGCTAAATCAATAAGCTGGTGGGAAAGTGCGGCGGCTCTATCCAGAGATTGTTTCATATCTTCAATAATTTCTTCTCGCTCCTGCTTTTCATCGACTAAAGAGAGAATGTGCAATTGGGCAATCACTGCTGCAATCGGGGTTCTTAGCTCATGAGCCGCATCAGCCATAAATTGTTTTTCTCTAATATTAGCCGCATCTATTCTTGCCATTAATTGGTTAAGCTCTTTAAAGATAGGGCGGATCTCTTTAAATTGTTGTCCGACATTAATTGGCGTTAAATTACGAGGTTTTCGGTTAGAAATCAGCTCTGCGGCTTGTCTTAAAGGGCGCAAACTAAAATAAGCAGTAATTAAGATAGCCAAGATCACCGTCGCTAAAATAAATAGGAAGGGCACAAAAGTACCGGAAATAGGGTTACCAATGACATGTCCTCTATCTTCGACGGATTCACCAATAAAAACTTTAATTTTATGTTGTTTTCCCCAACTATAAGATAAATACCATTTCTCCCCAGCCACAGAGATTTTTTCAGAGGCAAGCGACAGTACCCGTTTAGGCAGAGAAAGTTCCGGTCTATTGGTATAAATCAGATCATTATCTTTATTTAAGACAATAAACCAAGGTAAATAGTGTAAATCATCATCTTCACCATTAAGCATGGTATCGATATACATGTTTTGTAAATGGTGAGCTATCTGTTTTACTGTCTCGGGTTGAGAAGAAACCGTTTCGAGTGTATTGGCAAATCCTTCAGCAATAATTTCTTGTTGCTTATTGTAGATAGTTTCAAAGTCAGCAAGATAATCAAATTCTATCCAAGCTAACCAAACGCCCCATAACATCACGATAGATATCGTTTGTAGAAAGATAGTATAAATAAAGAAAGAGCGGATCTTCATTTAGTTCACTTCTTTTTTTAAGAGATAACCGATACCGCGAACCGTAATAATACGCTCTTTGCCTATTTTACGGCGTAAGTTGTGCATATGAACTTCAAGTGAGTTACTTTCAATTTTGTCATCTAAGCCAAATAAGCGTTGTTCTAAATCAGATTTACGTACTACATTATCTGTATTGCGCATCAGCTCATATAATAGCTGGTACTCTTTACCTGATAATAACAATAGTTCACCATTTAAAGTGACTTGATGATTCGAGGGATTAAGCTGTAAATCACCAATAGACCAAATCTGTGAAGAGAAACCGGCCATACGGCGACTTACGGCTTTTACACGAGAAATTAATTCAGGCATAGCAAAAGGTTTTGGTAAGAAATCGTCAGCACCTGAATCTAATGTTTGTACTAGGTTATCTATTTGAGTACGAGCCGTCAAAATAATAATGGGTATTTTTTCACCACTTTTTCTTAGTGCGATAAGTTCATCTTGACCATCACCATCAGGAAGACCTAGATCAAGCAACATTAAATCAAAGGCTTTTTGGTTTAATTGAACACGTGCATCCGCAAGCAATCTTACCCAGCAGGGCTGAAAACCGGCAATTTCTAGACCACGACAGAGCGCCTTTCCTAATTGCAGATCGTCTTCAACTAATAAAATATTCATAATAACACCTATAAAAATATGCTTTAAGAAAGTATAAAAGGCAAATAAAGTTTGAGCAATATAATAAAAGATAAAGCTAAGTGTGATTAATCAACTCTTAATATTAGATAATATGTTATTAAATATGTATTTTTACTGAAAGTAAGGTGTTTAAGTAATAAAATAATCACTTTCTACATAAATCTTTTATAGAGGTGATAAATAAATACTTGCTTTTATGATGATGATGACATTTATTGCTGAACTGTATTGTTTTAAATTTCAATATAACCAAAGAGTTAACTCATAGAAAGTAATGCATTAACGTAAATTGATAATATTAATTCTATTAATAATAGAAAATAAAGGCATTAATTATAAATGAGCAGATAATAAATATGTTGTATGAAAATGGATAATATCTAAAATATAATTTTATCATATTGAATATGAGATAAGAGGCGATCTTTTCTTACTATTAGATAAAAAACAATATAGTAAGATAAGCATGTTGTATCAGAGTTAATTAATTTATTTACCCTATACATTTCAATATTCTAAATAAAATTATGCAATTTAATTGGAATAAACACTGTTATTAAAAGGAATTAATATGCAATTAGATGATCACTTTTAATATTAATTAAATCGTTCTGTGTCAGAAATGCTCCCCTCCTCAGGGAGCATTTCACCGATAAAATGTATTGGGTAAAAATTAACTCAAAATATGAGTAATAATGTTATACCCTTGGTGTAGTTCTGTTGAAAGATAAAGATCCACTTAAGTTATTCATGAATTCTATTGTTTTTATTAAATGATAATGATAATAGTTTACTTGACAAAAATACTTTCATTTATATACTAGCATCGGTCTAGTCTACAAGACTCGTAAGCGTTTACGTTAATCAACGCATATAACTTAATTTTTTTACCTTTATGGGTATTCGCCTGTTGTATTGGCGGTTATATGCCGTAGTACACGTTTTTATTGGGGTCTTTTCTATGTTTTTTCAAGATAAAAATAATATTTTGGGTATACCTAAATTGCCACCAAGAGCCATGATTTTCCTGGTTCCGTTTTTCCTATCTTTTGTGATGTGTGGCATTGTTTCTTTTATTAGTACAGCAAAAACAATGGGCTTAAATAGCCTTATGTTTGCACCTTGGTTCTCTTCATGGGGGGTATCTTGGATGATTGCGTTTCCAACCGTTTTATTCGTTTTACCCTTTGCAAGAAAGCTATCACTCTTATTAGTAAAACCACATTAATATTTCATATCCTATAATGCGTTATAACCTAATATGGCATGTAATACCGCTATTTTATTAGATGTTGTATTAGGATCAGCCATTGAAGTCTGTTTTTCTTAGCACTCTGTGAGATAGGTTATCGCGTTATGTCATTTAATGCGTTAGCCTTATTAAGTTATAGTGATGGTTCATTTAAAACCAGATAGAGGGCAAATAATTATTTTTAATCGTAACCATAAGATAAAAATGATTTTTGTCTCATTGCTTATATAGCAGGAGGCTTTGCATGAGTTTGTTATTTACGCCTAATAAATTAGGACCTCATCAATTAGACAACCGTATTATTGTTGCACCAATGTGCCAATATTCTGCGCAAGATGGAATACCCACATCTTGGCATACAATGCACTATGGGCAATTAGCATTATCAGGTGCCGCTTTAGTGATTATAGAAGCGACGGCGGTAGAGCCTCGAGGTAGAATTAGCTATAAAGATCTCGGATTATGGTCTGAGGAACATGGTCGCGCATTAAAACAGCTTATTAGCGATATAAAACAGCATACTAATGCTAAAATAGGTATACAGTTGGCTCATGCGGGGCGAAAAGCATCAACATCGTTGCCATGGGAAGGTGGAAAATCATTGGCTCCTGATGATGAGAATGGCTGGCAAAAAGTAGCACCTTCTAGTATTGCTTTTGGTCAATATCATCAGCCTCAAGCATTAACAATTGATGAGATTGAAAAGATAAAAAACGCATTTGTTGAAGCAGCTAAAAGAGCTGAGTCAGCAGGCATTGATGTTATTGAGATACATGGTGCTCATGGTTATTTACTGCATGAATTCTTATCACCATTATCAAACCATCGCACCGATCAGTATGGCGGTGATTTTAATAATCGTAGCCGCTTGTTAATTGATGTTTTTACTGCAGTCAAAAAAGCAGTCTCTGACAAAATGTGTGTGGGAGTAAGAATATCAGCGACTGATTGGGTTGAAGGAGGATGGGATCTGGAAAGTTCTATCGCATTAACTCAACATCTTGAAGATCTCGGTTGCCACTATATTCATGTTTCTTCCGGTGGCTTATCAGACAAACAAGCCATCAAGCTAGGACCTAATTATCAGGTTCCCTTTGCTCAAGCCATCTATAATGAAACACAATTACCCGTGATTGCGGTTGGGTTAATTACAGAGCCAGAGCAAGCAGAAGCTATTTTACTGACTGAACAAGCTGATTTTATCGCATTAGGCAGAGGAATACTTTATGATCCTCGTTGGCCTTGGCATGCGGCTGAAAAGTTAAAGCAGACCATTAAAGTCGCTCCGCAATATTTGCGTTGTGCGCCACATGGTAGTAAAGAATTTTTTAAATAGTGTATGAAAAGGTAATAGTAAAAAACCACAGAATAGCCAATGACATATTTTAAAGGCAAATCAATTCTGTGGTTTTTTGTATGTTATTATTTTGACATATTAACCTTATATTAACGATTATATAAAATATGAACTTAAAATATAACGAGACTGTTTTTTGATCTAGTTCTCAAAAATAAAAAATAATATTTTTATTAAATTTGTTTTTTTATTTGAAATGTTCAACTCTTGTTTTTTTCAATTTGTTTCTTATTTCTCTTTAGTTATTGATTTATTTTTAAATATAAATAAAAAAAACGTTGTTATATATAGCAAAGTGAATTGTATCAAAATAAGACTATATTAAATTAAAGTTATTTTTATTTGTTATTAATTTATTTTTAAAAATTTATAATGTGTGAAAAATAAAATACATATTATTCTATATATAGGTTTGTTAGTTATAGGTAATATGAATATGATTAGACACAAAAGTTTTAAAATAAAATTATTAGTTATTATATTATTATCATCATCTCCTTTAACTTATGCCAATAAGACGACATCTTTAGGTGACAGCAGTAAAGCTGATGGTAATGAATCGACGGCACTTGGATATAATACTTGGGCGCATTCAGATCAATCAACAGCGATTGGCGCAAGTGCAGGGGCTGAAGGTGAAAATGCAACGGCTATTGGACATAAAAGTACCGCAATTGGCGATAATACATTGTCATTAGGTAGTGGTGCAACGTCTATTGGTAACGGGGCGATTTCCATTGGTTCAGGAGCAGTTAGCCAGAAAAAAAATGCCATTAGTATCGGTGAAAATATTACAAATAATGCAGAAAATAGTGTTGTTTTAGGCGGTAATAGTCAACTTACTGATGATGCAAGTCACTCGGTTATTATAGGAAGTCACTCATTCGGAACAGCAAGTAATGCTATTATATTGGGGGATAAAAGCACTAATAATCGCAATAATTCATTATCAATAGGGAGTAATGATAATCAACGGCAGATAGTTAATGTTGCCGCAGGTACAGAAAATACTGATGCGGTTAATGTTGCTCAATTAAAAAAAGAAAGTCAAAGTGTTCTAAAAGAAGCTGATAATCATATTAGTGATAATAATGAAAAAATATATAATGAAATACAAAAGGAAAAAGAATTCATTATTAATGATACAAAAAATCAAATAAATGAAAATAATAACACTATAAAATCCTATATAGATAATACAAATTCTTTAACGTTAAAAAAAAGTGAAGAAAAAGCCAATGAATTAGCAAATAATGCAGAAAAAAAAGCAAATCAATATACAGATAATCAATTATCTAAATCTGAAAATAATATTAAAGATTATACAAATAGTAAAATAATTGAAATTGAAAATAAGGGGAAATCATATACGGACTTTAAAGTAAATGAACATAATGATAAAGTGGTGGCGCACATTGATAACACAAAAAATGAAATTTTAATTTCAACAGATGATAAAGTAAATAAATCAGAAACAAATGCTAATCATTATACGGATAGTGAAATAGCTAAAATTGCTTCAGGTATTGATAATATCATCATACAGAACAATAAAAAGATCACACGAGAGCGTGAAAAATATATCACTCAGAAAGAAAGTGAGTATATTAATACTACAAATACAATAATTAATGAAAGAGATGAATCTTTGAGAGATTATATTGAACAATCAAGAAAAGATTCAATTTTAGTTGCAAATCAGTATACCAATGAGAAGATTAAGAATATTTTTATTGATAACAAAGCCGCGCTTAAAAATATGGATAATAAGATAGATAAAGCTGACAAAAGAGCAAGTGCGGGTGTTGCTTCTGTTGCAGCGATGGCAAATATTCCTTATGTCACTGATCGCACCTTTAGTTTAGGTGTTGGTGTTGGGAATTATCGTAACGCCAATGCACTGGCAACGGGAGCACAATATCAAATTATCGACAATGCCGTTATTCGTGTATCAGCATCATGGAATACGGAAGATAGAGCTGTAGTTGGTGGAGGGATCTCTTATGGTTGGTAATATCAACTTTATGTTCTATTAACTAGGATAGAGCAACAAATAAGGTTGTTATCTTCTATTATAAATTGGCTTTTATTTGTATTTGCTAAATAATAAAGATAACAACCTTTGTTTGATAAGATGAGTAAATAATGATCTATCTGCATTCTGGTGGCGGTGACTCCGCTAAACAACAAAGAGTTAATCAAGCCGCAACAGATAAAGCGCAACAAATTGCCCAAGATCAGCAATCTTTACTCTATACCATCTCCTCAGAGAGTGATTTTCCGACGACGGTTGAAAATATCGGCGCTATTTTATTAATTGAGCCCAGTATTGAATTAGCTCTAGAGGTGTGTCGCCGTTATCAATCATCAACAGAGATAGTGATGGCTGAAAGTGCAATCACGGGGGCAAAGTTGACTGTATGCCAAATTGAATTTGAAGTGATAAAAATTTGTGTTATTTAACGGCTAAAGTTGTTGCAACGTCTTCCTGTTATCCACATTAACTGTGGATAACTCTTGCTTTACATGTGAGTAATCAATTTACCCATTGATTTTATTTGATATTTTCATGTGATTGAAAAGTATCCACAAAGATTTATCTGATCAAATAAAATCGGACGATATTAATTAACCCACAGCATAATAAAACCTGTCGTTTTTAATTTGAAGAATAAAACGACAGATTAGCGGTTATAAAAGCGATGGTTTATCGAATAAAGGGGTTGGCTTACCATGCTCATCAACGGCAACAAAATTGAATTGGCCGTGGATCACTTCTTCTCGTCCTTCGGCATACATATCTTCGAGAAAAATAGAAACATTTACCGTTAGACTGGTACGCCCGACACGTATTACCTCACCAACTAATTCAATAATGGTGCCAGAAGGAATAGGGTGATTAAAATTAATTTTCTCTGTAGAAACTGTCACTAAACGTTTACGGCAAAAGCGCGTAGCGGTAATAAAAGAGACTTCATCCATCCATGCTAATGCCGTTCCGCCAAAGAGTGTGGAGTGATGATTGGTGGTGGTTGGAAAAATAACTTTAGAGACGCGGGTGATTGAGTGTTTAATTTTATCTTGCAACTCTAGAGATAAATCCGTTGTGGACATAATAAAACCTTATCTTTCTATACAGTAGGGATGATCCTAAAGTATAAAATAGAGAAAAATGAAAGCAAAGGAGAGGAATAGATGATATTCCTCTTTAATTTTAAAAGGTTATTTCACCGGTTAAAAATAGTACAGCATCACCAGTAAGCAATAAGCGCTCTTGTTTGAGTTCACACTGTATATTGCCTCCCCTCGCGGAAACTTGTCTGGCATTTAATTTATCTTTGTTTAATTTTTTTGCCCAAATTGGTGCTAATACACAATGTGAAGTGCCAGTTACCGGATCTTCATTAACCCCTTTACGTGGTGCAAAAAAGCGTGAAATAAAATCAAAAGGCGCATGACCTTTCGCCGTCAATATTACACCGGGAAGTGGTAGTTGTGTTATAGCATTAAAGTCAGGTTGATAATCAATAACCTTGTTAGGATCAGCCACAAAGCAGGTATATCTGTCGTGAGATTGCCAAACTTCTTCAATATCTATGTTTAGTGCCGCTTCTAATGACGGTTTTATGGTTGGATTTAATGATGCAGGTACTTGAGGAAAATCGAGAGTAAAACTTGAGGAGTGACAAGATACCGTGAGTTCTCCAGACAGAGAATGGAATTTAAAGCTTGTCGCAGGTGCTTTGTTAATCGTTTTTAATACAAAAGCCGTAGCTAAAGTCGCATGACCACATAGGGGAACTTCTACTTTAGGCGTAAACCAGCGAATATGATTGGCAACTAAAAAAGCCGTTTCAGATAAACCAATCTCATTAGCTAATTTAAGTAGTGTGTCATCGGGTAGCCATTTATCTAACAAAATAACCGCAGCCGGATTTCCGGAAAAAGGTGTTGAAGTAAAAGCGTTAACATAATAAATGGGAAGCGTGTTCATAAAGTACCTTAATCGGAAAGAGGAAGAAGAAACAATTTAGCAGAGCAAAACAGTGATAAAAAGTGGCTGGAAGTAAAAATAAGAAGTAGGGGATTTAGAATAATATAATTAATGAATTATTAAAAATGGAGTATTTGTCAATAAGATCAAGAAAATATTTGAAGAATAAATATTTTTATAACAAAAATAGCTTAATTTATTTTTTAACTATAAATGATTGATGAAGTGCACAGAGCATTTATACCTGAAAAACAATCAATCTATATCAGGATTATTTATAAAATTAATAGGCTCTATAAAAAAAGAGTAAAACTTCAACAATTGTAAAATGACAATAAATTACTTGAAGTGATTCAAATTTTTTAATCTCTAGCTAGTTTTAGTAAAATTTTGTGGTATTGTTAACAATAGTTTGACTATATTATTTATAAATTAAATGTTTTTACTTAGTATTGATATTGGTCGTATAATGATTTAATTTTATTAAACTAATATTGACTAACTTAAAAACTTGTAACATTAGGTATTATAAAGGATAAAGTATGGCAAATATCATCTATCTGTCAATAACAGGCAACAAACAAGGATTGATTTCACGGGGAGCTTCAACGATTGATTCTATTGGTAATAAATACCAGATTGGTCATGAAGATGAAATACTAATATTTGAATTTTCCTCTAATATTTCTATTAGCCAAAATGTTAGTTTTCAACCAATAGATATTCGTAAGCCAATTGATAAATCATCCCCATTGCTTGCTCAGGCATTGACAAATAATGAAATATTAACTTGTAATTTTTCATTTTATCGTACCTCTATGTCTGGTGGAGTTGAATTATATTATAAAATAAAACTTACAGAAGCTTCTATTACTAACTTAAACTGTTTCTATCCTAATTCTGTGACACATAATGATTCTCAGCCAGAAGAAAGTCTTTCAATACGATTTAAATCAGTGGTGTGGGAACACGTAACGGCAGGAACAAGTTCTTATAGCATTTGGGATGAAAGGGGGTTCTGATGCCAACAGCTAGAGTATTATCAACTATACCAGCTTACAATCGTGAATTTGATGATTATTGTCGTAAATTGAAAACTCTTTCTGAGCGTGCGACAGTTTATCTTTTGCATGATCCCGAAATAAAAACAATTTATAGGGAGAATATTAGTAGGACGATAGCATATTTACGTGAAGAATTTTATCGAAAAATGAATAGTGGTGAAGATTATTTTACTTATAGAAATAGCCGCCAAAATATATTTAATGGTCTTATTTATTTATATCAAAATGAAGAGACGGATTATCAGAAGGGGAGAAGAAAAGACTGGTCTATTTATGAAAGTACAAAAAAATTTGAAGAGCAGGGATGGATTTTCTATACAAGAGAAGGGTTTCAAGTCCTTGGTGGTGGTGTTCAAATAGCGGGTGGATATTTGACATTTAAAACAGGAAAAATAGTGAGATCAAATAAATTAAAAGGAATAGGTACTTTGGCTATTGCAACAGGATTTAGTGATATCGCTGAACATAGTGCTATCATCCAATATGAGATAACTAAAGGTGAGTCTGGAGGGTATAATAATAATTATATACAAAATATTATGGCTGATATTTCTGAATATGCGGGATATAGTAGGAATAGCGGGGCGTTGACTTACAAGACAGTAGATTTTGGTGTTAGTTTGTTTCTTTCATTTGGTGCATTAGTTAAATTAAAAGATCCTAAAAGGTTACTAAATACTCCTTTTATTCCTATAAAAAATAGAAATAAAGCTATGTATCCTAGCTTAATTGATCGTTGGTTGAATGGAAAAGGGGGGGGGCTTTTTTTATGGCATGCAATGCGTGCTGATTTTACATTTAAAGTAAAACAAATGTCACATCCTTATTTCTTATATACTTCTGCTATGGCAGCAAATAAGTTTAGGTTATTACTTTCGGAATATACTGATAACTAAATTTTTTATTTTTATTTTTATATATATAATTGTCAATTTTGTTGCTAGTTTTATATTTCGGAATGAATGCCATGAGCCAAATAAATATACAAATAGAACGATTAATAAGCTAATTGATATTTTACTTTGTAGTGTAAGAGTTATACTTTTACTAAAAATAAAGAAAAGAGAGAAAACTATTGTAAAAAAAGTGGTTTGTAAATTACACTTTATATTAAATTTTATATTCCTACATAAAACACTTTTTTCTATATTTCTCAATATGTTTTTTTCTTTTTTGTTTAGCATATGGCTTATCCTATACCCTTGAGTAGTTTTCAAGGTTAACATTTTAATTTATTTAATTAAAAGACTCAATTTTAAGCAGAACGAAAATTTTCTATTGAAGCATTATCTCGTAAATTTCGCTTCTATGATATCATTTTTTATTGTCACTTTCAGGATATAGTCTGTGAGACCTATTTTCTTTATTTCTAATATCTGTGGTGTATCTCTATATAGAACTTTGCATTTATATTTTAATTTTATAAAAAACTCCCCAAATTAGAGTAGAAGTGTCTAATTTGAGGAGCGTAGTTGAGTTATAGGGTGAAAAATGTTACCTAAAACTCATTATGCTTGCGCATTCTCTTTATCATCTGCACTTTGTAACAGTTTACGCACAGGAATAATTAATGCTGCAAGAACAACGGCACAAATAACCAATGCTATAGAGACGTGAGAGAAGAAATCAGGCATAACATCAAGTTTATCAGGACGAATATTTCCACCCATTAAACCTGCGGCTAAGTTACCTAATGCACTCGCACAGAACCATAAACCCATAACCTGTCCACGCATTCTTGCTGGCGCTAAAATGGTCATCGTCGCAAGTCCTATAGGGCTTAAACATAATTCACCTAGGGTCAGCAATAAAATACTGGAAATTAACCATAATGGTGAAACACCACTGCCTGTTGCAAGCACGCTTTCAGAGGCGTACATCATGACGGTAAAGCCACCTGCAGCGAATAAAATACCAATCACAAATTTGCTCATGCTACTTAAATTCATATTGTTGCGTGCTAGCATTGGCCATAACCAGCTAAATACAGGGGCAAGAATAATAATAAATAGCGCATTGACGGACTGGAACCAAACCGCAGGGATCTCAAAGCCCATAAAATTTAGATCAGTATAGTCGTTAGCAAATAAGTTAAATGAGGTTGGTTTTTGTTCGAATGCAGACCAGAACAGTGCCGCTGAAACTAATAATAGGAAGCAAACAAACAGGCGAGAACGGTCACTACTACTTAATCCTGCAAATAGGAATAAATAGATAAAATAGGCGATAACACTGCCGGAGATCACATAAACCATAAAATTGGCAACAATAACCGGATTAAATGGAATAGTGCCTGAAATAATTAAACCAACAATGGCAATTAATATCACAGCAAGTGCTAATACCCATTGTCCGACATTACGACGCACAACAGTAGGGCGATCCCAACTTGAATCTAAGCCAACTTCTTTATCAAAACGACGCATTGTCGGTACGGCATAAAAGCGGAAGATCAGTAGTGCAACTAGCATACCAATACCACCAATACCAAAGCCCCAATGCCAGCCATAATCACGAACTAAGAAGCCAGTGATCAGCGGTGCGATAAACGAGCCCATATTGATCCCCATATAAAACAAGGAGAAACCACCATCGCGGCGTGTATCATCTTTTTTATACAGGGTTCCCACCATAACAGTGACACAGGTTTTAAATAGGCCTGTACCTAATACGATAAGCAATAAGCCGATAAAAAATAGGTTCTGAGACCAAAACGCTGAAAGTGCGATAGAAAGGTGCCCTAATGCAATAAAGATAGAGCCATACCAAACCGCAAGACGTTGTCCCAACCAATTATCAGCCAGCCAACCTCCTGGCAATGATGTTAAATAAACACCACCAGCAAAAATTCCCACAATAGCAGATGCCTGCTCTCGAGGAATATCCATACCACCTTCATAAACGGTTGCAGCCATAAATAGGATTAATAATGGGCGAATACCGTAGAAAGAAAATCTCTCCCACATTTCTGTGAAGAACAGAGAGCTTAAAGGGTATGGATGGCCAAAAAAGGTTCGGCTTGATTTTGAGTGAGTAGATTGCATCTTAAATTCCCAAAAAAAACCTTTGCAGGTCGTTTGCAAGTAAAAAGAACAAAATATCAGTAGGAGGCAATACAGAATTATTTCATTCTGTTATCAATTGCTACTACATTTAATTAATATATTTTTAACACACTTTTAGTGAACTTCAGTGACTAAAAGCATATTTAATACTTTATAAACCATTTTTTAGTGCAAAAGTCGATAAAAATCTCATTTTGCAATAGTTAACCTTGCAATTTTTTGAAAAAAAAGGACAAGAAAAAGTAAAGAGGTGTAAACGTGGTGTGTAAATATTTTTCTTATTAAACAATAAATTATGAAAAATAAAATAAAAAAATTAACAATTAGACCTTTAAGAGAGAAAGTGTAATTTTTTATTGAAAAAAAACTATTAACTAAATCTATTGGTGGATTTTTTGACTATTTTCTTTGCGGGGTACGAAAGCTTATCCATGAGTAAATAAGATTAAAAAATACCACCGCAGCGGTGAAATAAAAAACAGCTCTAAATCCATAATTGGCCGCAACAAACGCGCCCATTAACGGTCCAGTAACATTTCCTACATCTCGTAAGGCTTGATTATAGCTGAAAATTCGACCAGCAATTGCAGGCGTAATATTGTATAAAATAAGCGTTTGTACCGCAGGTAACATGGCAGCGTTTACCGCACCCAATAAAAAACGTAATGCGCCTAGTTCCCAATAATTACTGACGAGTGCCATCGGAATAAGCATAAAAATAGATAAACCCAATGTGAAAATAAGCACCTTATCAGGGCCTATGCGATCACCTAATTTGCCAAAACGAGGGGCACTAATTAAAGCGGCAATACCGGGAACAGATGCAATCACACCACTAATAAAGGCAAGATTACTGATAGAGCCGGCTAGATCACGGATATAAAGTGTTAAAATAGGCGTAACAGAGCCTGTTGCCACTTGGATAATCATGGTGGTGAAAAACAGGCAAATGACTAATCTTTTATTTTTGAGTGATGAAAAAACTTGCTGGGTGGATAATGCATCTTTTTTAGAAACAGGGGTAAAATTTTCGCTAACAAAAAATAGGGTCACTATAAAACAGATAAATAAAACCGCGGCTGTAATAAAGAAAACCGGACGTAAACCGTAGAGATCGGCAAGTATTCCACCAATTAATGGCCCAATTAATGCGCCACTTACCGCACCCGTAGAAAGAGTTCCTAATGCCCAACCACTTTTTTTAACGGGCACTTGTGTGGCGATAAGAGCATTAGCATTAGGCACAAAACCCCCTAATACCCCTAATAAAGCGCGTAAAATTAACAGTTGCCAAATATTTTGAGCAAAACCAATGAGTACCATGACGATCGCCATACCTAAGGCAGAACGTAATAGCATTAATTTGCGTCCTTTTCTATCTGACAATTTTCCCCAAAAAGGTGCCGCTATGGCAGAAAAGAGAAAAGTAATACTAAAAGCGACACCAGTCCATAGGTTTAAGGACTCATGATCTTTAATGCCAAGCTCTTCTACATACAATGGTAGAAAAGGCATAATCAAGCTAAAGCCGGCACCCGTTAAAAAACAACCAAACCAGACAATGTAGAGATTTCGTTTCCAAGAATTGTTGCGGGGCTTTAGGTTCATGTCACTCCTTTATCTAAGAATGTAAACGAAGCACATAAAGTGAGAATAATGGTGTTTGCGTTGTCTTTTTTATCTCAATGTTGGTTATCTATTCTTAAATAAGAATATCGCCATAATACAAAATAACAACGATAGGTAGTGCTTTATAATGTGTTTATTTGCAGGAAATAATAGTAGTGAGTATGGCTAATTTTATTATTTTAGTCTTGTATTTTAATCTTGGTTAAGAGAGTCAATCTGTTTGTCAGTGACTGTTTTTTTATTAAAACAGTCACTGATGGGGACTAGTGTACTTTCTTTATCTCATTATATAAAGAAGCTTCTCCAGGTGGGCGGGTTTTAAAACGACGGTGTAACCACATATATTGATCAGGAGCACGTAAAATTTCTTGTTCGACCACTTTATTCATTGCGATAGCGGTGTTTTCTTCACTATCGATGGGAAAATCAGCTACGGCAGGTGAAATAATCAGTTCATAACCTTTTGCTTCAGGTAAGCGCTTTGGTGTAAACGGGATCAAAGCCGGATGACTGGTTTTGACTAGAATATAGGTTCCAGTTGTTGTCGCTGCTTTATCTACGGCAAAAAGTGGGGCAAAGACACTCTTTCGTGGGCCGTAATCGTGATCAGGGGCATACCAGAGGATCTCTCCAGCTTTTAGATTGCGGATCATACCTTTGACATCTTTTCTATCTAACATAAATTTGTTAGAACGCAAACGACCCCAAGTTTGTAACCAATCCATAACTGGATTGTCATTAGGGCGATACACACCAATACCGGGGTTTAGCATGCCAAATATACGTGCACCTAACTCAAGGGTTAAAAAGTGTATACCAACGACAATAATACCTTGGCCAGTTTCTTGTACTTTTTGAATATTTTCTCTACCACTGATTTTAAACCAACGTTTCACACGCCAATCAGGCCAAAACCAAGCCATTCCTGTTTCAAATAGCCCCATACCAACGGACTCGAAGTTTTTATTCACTAACGCTTCACGTTCATTTTTAGGCATGTCAGGAAAACATAGCTCAAGATTACGTTCTGCTATTTGTACACGTTTTTTTAAAAAGACTTTAGATAAACGACCTAGCCGTGTACCCAACCAGTAGATAACGGGATAAGGGAGTAGAACGAGAAGATAGAGTAATCCTATCCCCAACCATGTCAGCCAATATTTGGGCTGTAAAAATGATGTTTTAAATGGAGGTGACTTTATCATAAGCCTATCTATTTACTATTTTTCCAATGAATATTCTATATTGTGACACTTTTTACCGCAGATCAGAAATTTTGTCATAAATTTGGCGCTACAATATCAATTCCTTGTAATGCGGTAACTAATTCTGCGATATTTTTAACGGCCATTTTATCCATCACTTTTGCTCGATGTACCTCAACTGTTCTGATAGAAACACAGGCAGTTTCAGCAATTTCTCGATTCATTAGGCCTTGAATAACATAATATGCAATATCTTTTTCTCTTGGTGTCAGTGAGGCATAACGGCGACGGATATCATCAGCCGTAAAGCGTGTTGCAGTTTCGGTAAAGGCGGATTTCAGTGCAGAGAGTAATGCATTGCTATCAACGGGTTTTTGTAAAAAATCAATGGCACCTTTTTTTATTTCTTCAACCGCCATCGGAATATCACCATGACCCGTTAAGAAAATCACTGCTAGCGTACTGTGTTTTTCAATTAAATATTGATGTACTTGTCTACCATCTGCTTTAGGCATTCTCATGTCTAACAGCACAACCCCTTGCTGATAAAGGTCAATATTATGGAGAAAATATTCGCTGTCATTCCAAACCTGCGCCGCATAACCTAAGCTTTCTAATAGAAATTGGCAAGCATCGGTGACGGCGAGATCGTCATCAACCAGATGAATTGTTGGCATTTTTCTTCCTCTAATTATTGTTATTGGGGAAAATAAGGGTGATTTTTAATCCAACATTATTTTGCTTATCTTTTTGATTTTCTATGTGAATATCAGCACCTTGTGAATTTAATAAGCGTTGGCAAATCACCAAACCTAAACCAAGACCTTCTGTTTTGGTGGTTTGAAAGGGGAGAAAGGTTGTTCAAGCTGGCTATGGCTCATTCCTCCCGCATCATCTTTGATCACAATTAACAACCTATCTGGCGCTTTATGGGTGCTTATCTGTAGCACTTTAGTACCCGCCTGTAGGCTATTGGTGATCAAATTAGATAATATTTGCTCTAATAATGTTTCAGGTAAGTATAGGGTATCATGTTTATCAATCTTAGTGATCAGAGTCACTTGTGGATATTTTTCATCAATACGTAATAACCGCCAAATATGTTCAATACATTGGGCAATATTTTGTTCTGACAGTGGCACTGTATCACTATTTGCTGATTGCTTACCTACCCATAAACGTAGATTGCGAATAATATCTGCGCCACGTTGGGCTTGCTGGTCTATCTGTCGTAACGCGGGGAGTAATGGATGATTTTTGTTCTCTTTTTCTAGGCGGATCGCACTACCTTGGGCATAACTTTTGATCGCAGAAAGAGGTTGATTAAGCTCATGAGCAAAGCCTGACGCCATTTCACCTAAAATATTTAAACGCTGAGCTTGTTCTAATGCCTCTTTTTGCTCTCTTAAATGGATATGCGCTTGTTCTAATTGATGGCTACGTCTTCTGACCAAATAACTAATCCAGATTTGGTTGAAAACCAGTAAGATAATGGCACCCAATGATAATCCAATAATAAAACGGTGCTGGATAGCCCAAATTTTCGCATCTTGCCAAAGTTGTCGCTGCCTTGGGTGTTGGTTGACTTCTCGGAGTAAATTTTCCACTTGAGAATGAGAAGCGGGTGCCCCCCATTTCATGGTGTCGCTTTCATCATTGAGTAATGTTCGTGTCACTTTATCCACTAATGTGTCAGGAACAGTATCTAATGCAGCAAATGACCAATTAGGATAGAGCGGAGTACTGGTTAAACAAGAAGTATTGGTAGAATAATTTAATAATGGACGATAATCTTCTTTATTAATAAGACCTTCGTTATCCATATTTTCTAATAAGCAAACTGGGATGATCGCTGCATTAATATCGCCATCACGTAATAAGTAAAGTAACGCATCAGCCGGAAAACCACTAAAACGTAATGTAAAATCCTGCTCAGGATCAATCCCTTCTTCACGCAGTGCTTTGTAACCTAACAGATATCCACCAAAGGCATCTGGTGCAATGGCGCCAACACGCTTTCCGACTAATTCATGAATCGATGTAATTGCGCTGTCTTTGCGCACCAAAATAAGGCTACCAATCACATTTCTTGTTGTGTTATCCGGCTCATAACCCGAGCGTAAAGAGAGTAACCAACGTAGCGGATATGCACTATCAAGCTGGACAAATTGCGCTGGATTCGTCAATAGAAAATCTACTCTCTTGTCCGCCACTGCTTGCTTCATTTCTGACAAGTTAAGTGGTAACAGCAGAAAGCTATCTGTGGGTATTTGTTGATCTAAGGTATCGATAAGCGGTTGCCAATGTCTTTGGGTTGAGGCGTCGCCTCGCAACGCTAACACACCAATAGTCCACTCTTTGGCAACCGCAGAAGAAGAGAGTAGAAAAAAGAGCAGTAATAAGCTCAAACTAGCGATTTTTTTTATCCCAATTGTCTGTTTTATCGTCATAACTATCTAATGTTAAATATTGTTTTGGATCAAGTTCGCACCGAGTATGTGGTAAACCACAATAGGTGGAGGACTCAGTAATTTTTACAATGCCATAAATACTTATTTTCTATTCCCTTCGCTCAATGTGGCAGGTATTTACTGAGTGATACTGGAGACAAATATGGATCTTGGTAAACGAAAATTCTTACAACAATTAGGGGTCCTTACCGCAGGTGCATCACTGGTTCCTCTCTCTCAAGCTGGCATTAAACTATCCCCAGAGCGCCGTGAAGGCTCAGAGGATAAACGTTATGGCATGCTGATCGATCTGCGTCGTTGTGTTGGGTGTCAATCTTGTACAGTGAGCTGTACGATTGAAAACCAAACGCCACAAGGACAATTTAGGACGACAGTAAACCAATATCAAGTAGCTATCAAGGGGCAAGAGGGAATAACGAACGTCTTACTCCCTAGATTATGTAACCATTGTGACGAGCCTCCGTGTGTACCTGTTTGTCCTGTTCAAGCAACATTTCAACGCAAAGACGGGATCGTCGTGATTGATAATGAACGTTGTGTAGGCTGTGCTTATTGTGTGCAAGCATGTCCTTATGATGCCCGTTTTATCAACCATTCCACTCAGACAGCCGATAAATGTACTTTTTGTGCTCATCGCCTAGAAGTTGGGTTATTACCTGCCTGTGTTGAATCTTGTGTGGGGGGCGCTCGTATTATCGGTGATATGAAAGATCCACACAGCACAATAAGTAAAATGATCCGCGAGCATGAACATGAATTAAAAGTACTTAAACCAGAAAGTGGCACCTTGCCACAAGTTTTTTATCTTGGTTTAGATGATGCATTTGTGCAGCCATTAGTTGGACAAGGGCAACCCGCATTATGGCAGGAGGTTCACTCATGATTTCATCCGTTTCGCAAATTCAAGAAGTGATAGCGATCCCCCAAGAATACTTTTGGTTACCTTGGGCAGTGCAATATTTCTTTTTTATCGGCATTGCGTGTTGCGCAACACTTTATGCATGCTGGCAATGTTGGAAAGGGCGTACAGGTAATCCTCGTTTAGAAGCTGTTGCGGTTTTTATTGCTGTTACGGCGGGGATCACCGCCCCTTTAGCATTAACCGCTGATCTCCATCAAACCGCACGTGTTTGGCATTTTTATGCTTATCCAACTCCTTGGTCGTGGATGGCATGGGGATCACTATTACTGCCACTCTTCTCTGCATTTAGTATTTTGTACTTTATTGCCATGGTCGTGCGTTTAGTGTGGAAACGTGAATATAAGTTAACGCGTTGGGTTGCTTTAGCCTGCGCCTTAACCTCGATAGGTTTATTGCTCTATACCGGCCGTGAAGCTTCTATTTTAAAAGCAAGACCGGTGCTTTATACCTACTGGCTGCCGATATTACTGTTTTTTAGTGCCATGCAAGTATTGCCTACGCTATTAGCATTAGGTACGCGACGAGAGCCTGTGTATCAGCGTGAACTGGCTATGTGGTTTATCGGATCTTTAATGTTACTTGCTGTATGTACAGGTTTTTGGATTGCGGGGGATACTATTTCAGGACAAGCCATTAGGCAACAATTGGCAATAGGAAGTTTAGGCTGGTGGAGTGCGATAGGGGTTATTGCCTTATGGATAGTGTCTGTTGCTATGGGCGGATTAATGGCAAAACAGGCACGCTCAGTGGCATTTATTACCGTAATGGCTTTTATTTCAATGGGATTGGCGTGGGTATTACGTTGGCTAATGTTAATGGGAAGCCAATATATTCCCAAATATAACATTATTACCAATCCTTATCAGTTCCCGCTGGGTAATGATGGATTATTAGCGATTGTTGGAACATTTGGGCTTTGGATAGCGTTAACCATTATATTCAGAGAAAGTATTCGTTGGGTTGTCAGGAGAGTACAGCATGGCTAAGTTTACAAGACGTCAATGGCTTAAAGGTGGATTGGTTATCGGTGGTATTGCCGCATTTGCTGCCAGTTATCGCGATGTTGCTAAGCGTGCTGTCGACGGTCTCGTTGATGGGACTTCTGGTAAGGTTACTTTGGATAGGATCAACGGTAACTCTTTATTACCAGAAGGTAAAATCACGGCGAAAGCGAATTGGCAACCTAATACCAATCAAGCTGTTTGTATGACTCAATGCTTTGGTTGTTGGACTCAGTGCGGTGTGCGTGCGAGAGTCGATCGTAACAATAATCAAGTATTACGTATTGCAGGAAATCCTTATCACCCATTATCTCAGGATATCCATTTTGGTTATAACATGCCAATAAAAGAAGCCTTTGAAAAAATGGGGGGCGAAAGTGGTTTAGCTAACCGCTCTACGGCTTGTGCTCGTGGTGCGACGATGATGGAAAGCCTCGATAGTCCTACTCGTATTCTTGAACCCATGAAACGAGTGGGTAAACGAGGTGAGGGGAAATGGCAACGAATTAGCTTTGAGCAACTGATCAAAGAAGTGGTTGAGGGGGGCGATTTATTTGGTGAAGGACATGTTGATGGCTTACGTGCTATCCGCGATTTAGCAACACCCATTGATCCTAAACAGCCAGCCCTAGGACCTAAAGCAAATCAGTTATTAGTTACTAATGCTGGGGATGATGGCCGAGATAGTTTTATTCGCCGCTTTGCACAAAATGCCTTTGGTAGTAAAAATTTTGGGGCTCATGGCTCTTATTGTGGATTAGCGTATCGTGCCGGCTCCGGTGCATTAATGAATGATCTGGATAAAAACGCTCATGTGAAGCCTGATTGGGATCATGTTGAATTTGCACTATTTTTAGGTACCTCACCTGCGCAATCAGGTAATCCATTTAAACGCCAAGGTCGCCAATTAGCGAATGCGCGTATTCGTGGTTCGTTTAACTATGTAGTTGTGGCACCTGCTTTGCCACTAACCACCACGTTAGCGAATGATCATGGTCATTGGGTACCCGTACAACCGGGAACAGATGCTGCTTTAGTGATGGGTATGATCCGCTGGATCATTGAAAACAAACGCTATAATGCTGAGTATTTATCGGTGCCCAGTGAAGTGTCGATGAATAATGTTGGAGAGCGAAGCTGGACTAATGCGACACATTTAGTCATTAGTGATGAAAATCATCCACTGTCAGGGCAGATGTTAACCACCGCGCATCTTGAGGATATTGCCGATGATGGCGAAGCGCAAAATATGGTTATAGCCCTTAATGGACAGCTTACAGCAGCGACGCAAGTAGACAGAGCACAGCTTTTTGTTACTCAAAAAGTGACATTAAAAACAGGTATTGAGGTTACAGTAAAATCAAGTTTCCAATTATTAACTGAAGCTGCAAGTCGCATGTCATTGGCGGAGTATAGTGAACGTTGTAAAGTACCTGAAAGCACTATTGTTGCCTTAGCGCGTGAATTTACTGACTATGGACGAAAAGCTGCGGTTATCTCACATGGTGGCATGATGGGGGGAAATGGTTTCTATACGGCGTGGAGTGTCATCATGCTAAACGCTTTAATTGGAAATCTAAACCTGAAAGGGGGAGTATCTGTCGGTGGAGGTAAATTTAATGGTGCGATAGATGGCCCTCGTTACAACATGGATAGTTTTAAAGGCAAAATTAAGCCTAAAGGAATGGTGCTATCGCGCAGTAAAGCGGCTTATGAACAATCTGATGAATACCGTGAACGGATCGCGAAAGGGGAGTCTCCTTATCCTGCTAAAGCGCCGTGGTATCCGTTTGCCGCAGGGCAATTAACAGAGCAACTGGGGTCGGCATTAGCGGGTTATCCTTATTCATTAAAAGCATGGATAACCAATATGACGAACCCGCTATACGGTATTGCAGGTATTCGCCAAGTTATGGAAGCGCGTCTTAAAGATCCACAGCATCTACCATTGATTATTGGTATCGATGCTTTTATGAATGAGACCACTGCACTGGCGGACTATATTGTGCCTGATACGCATAACTTTGAAAGTTGGGGATTTAGTGCGCCGTGGTCTGGTGTACAAGTCAAAGCCAGTACGGCACGTTGGCCGATTGTAGAGCCTCGTGTGGCGAAAACAGCCGATGGTCAACCTATATCAATGGAAACTTTCTGCATTGCGGTTGCTAAAGCATTAGACTTACCCGGCTTTGGTGAAAATGCGCTAGAAGATAAAGATGGGCATTTCCACGCAATTAATAGTGCTGAAGATTATTATCTGCGTGTAGCGGCTAATATTGCCTTTATGGGCGAACAGCCTGTAGCACCTGCCAGCCATGAAGATATTTTATTAAGTGGTGTCGATCGTATTCTTCCTGCTATTACTGCCACTTTAAAAGAAGAAGAAGTCCTAAGGGTGGCGAATATTTATACTCGTGGTGGGCGTTTTGCCCCTTATGATAAAGCATGGAATGGTGATGCGACAGGCCCGCAATGGAAGAAACCATTACAGATCTGGAATGAAAATGTAGCGAAGAATCATCATGCTATTACCGGTGAGCGATATAGTGGTTGCCCAACTTATTATCCACCGCGTTTATCTGACGGTAGCGATATACATCAACATTTTCCACAAGAGCAATGGCCATTAAAACTGATGTCCTTTAAATCTCATGTGGTAAGTAGCTCAACGGGCATGATCCAACGTTTAAGAATGGTAAAACCAAGCAATTTAGTCGCGATTAATCCGCTAGATGGTAAAAAATGGGGGATCAAGCATGGTGATAAAGTGCGCATAGTGACCCCAGGTGGAGAGGTTGAGGCTGAAATTAGTTTATTAGAGGGGGTTATGCCTGGAGTGTTAGCGATTGAACATGGTTATGGACATAAAGAGCTAGGCTCGCGTCAACACTATTTAGATGGGCAACCATTAGCTATGGATAAAGCAATAGGTAGTGGTATTAACTTAAACGACTTAGGCTTTGCTGATCCAACACGAGAAATAACGAATACTTGGTTAGATTGGGTTTCTGGTGCCTCTGTACGTCAAGGATTACCGGCAAAGATTGAGCGTATCGCCTAATAGTATGTAGCAATAGTGTCTTTTTGTTGTTGATGACTCTATTGGTGCTCACTTCACTCTAGGATAGCTGTAAGAGTGAAGTGAGTCATGCTATGACATATTGTGCTTATTAATATGTTTAGTGTCATATTGAATATGAAGAAGATTTTTTATGTTATAAAACGTTGCTCTTAGGTGATTAAATATTTTTAATTTTTGATATGTTCACCCATATTTATAATCCTATTATAGAGTTCAATGTTAAGTAATAGGAATTTGTTATTTCCTCAATTAATTAAACTATTAGCTTCATAATTTCATTCCATAAAATATATCAATCATTAAACGATAAGTTTGTATTTATTTCTCATAGATATATTTTAATATATTATATATAAAGAAGAGTTCAATTCTATTTTTTACATTTATTTTTTCAGTAATATGTCTTTTATGCGAATAAACGGTGCTATTGCTAATTTTTAATTTTTTGGCAATTTGATAGTTAGGCAACTCTCCCATCCAGTAATTTATGATTTTTTGTTCTTGTATGCTAAATATTGAGCAAAGAGAATGTTTATAAGTGGGGAAAAAAACTTGGCAACGAGAAGTTAATGTTGATGTTCTCTCTAATACCCAAGGTAGTACTCGTTTAGCAAGGATAAAACAGTTATTTGTCAAGGCGATAGGTCTATCTTTGTCTGGATAGTTGGCATCAATATAGAGGTATAAACGACACTCTTGAGTCAGTGAAAAGAAATATTGCAAGTGCTGACAATGTGCTACTTCACGACAATATTTAGTGAGATCAATAAAAATAATATCAGGCATAGAGTTATTAATATAATGATTAGCTTCTTCAATAGAAGACATATCAATAATTTCATGCCTTACATTTTTTTTTAAGAAGAAATGCCGAATACCATTACGAGTAAAGTAACACTCATCAATAATTAATATTTTCACTAATAACTTCCTTGTGATATCTATTTTCAAGTTATTAAAATAAAGATAACATAGTTTTATGTCAATTCGGGTTATATATCATTTTGTGAAAGATATATCGAATAAAAAGAAAATTATAATAACTTAATTAAATATAAATTAATTTATAATAATAACTAATTAAAAAAAACAGTATGAAAAATTAACATGTTAGGGATAGATAATAGAGATAAACGAAATAAAAATGAAAGGTGATTATAACAATAAAAACGAGACAGGAGTACGAAAGTACTCCTGCTTGGTGTCTTAATGCTTTTCTCGAACTTATCTTTTTATCAATGCTTGGTGTTGTCTGATACAAAATCTTCAGATGATTCAATTTTATCAATACCTGCTTGAAGAATATAAATCAACTGTTTTGCTACATCAGTAGTAAGCCAAAGTGTTTTATCAACCACTGCATTGTCTAGATGGTGTTCGTTTTCAGGAAGATAATGTAAACGTAGCATCATCGCATCATAGATATCTACAGTGCTAATATCCCAGCCTACAACAGGATGTGTTTGAATAACTTCATTTTTTCTACTCATAATACCTCCTAATCATACAACCGGTTTTGACTAAGAGAGAAGCCCCCACTAAGTGGTTACTTTCCAGTATACGAAATTTGGCGCAATAAAAAAGCTAAATTTTGATGGAAAATGGAAAAGTGCAATGAGGAATAGCAAAAAATATGCACCATAACTATCCCAGATAAGGGGTTATATGGTGCATAAAAAGAAGATATCAAGTCACTAATTGATTAATTGACACTAATATCCCAATGAATATCTTCATTTGCTAAGAAGGGGATTAATGCTTCATCACCACTCATAATTTCTGCAGGTGCAGTAACGGATTTTTCCGTTAAGGTAATAGTGCCTTCATTAACCGGTAAACCATAAAAACGTGGGCCATTGAGTGAACAGAAGGCTTCAAAGTGAGAAAGGGCATTGAGCTCTTTAAATACGCTAGCATAAGCTGCTAAAGCGGTGGGGGCGTTAAACACGCCAGCGCATCCACAAGATGATTCTTTGCGATGTTGTAAATGAGGTGCGGAATCAGTACCTAAGAAGAAACGCGAATGACCTGATGCAACGGCTTGTCTTAATGCCTCTTGGTGTACATTACGCTTAAGGATAGGTAAACAGTACAAGTGCGGTTTCACACCACCGACAAGCATATGATTACGGTTAAACATTAAGTGTTGTGGTGTAATAGTTGCACCAAGAAATTCATTTCCCTCTAAGACATACTGTGCCGCTTCTTTGGTGGTGATATGTTCAAAAACAATTTTTAAGGCAGGAAATTGTTTGCGAACGGGAGCCATCACGTTATCAATAAAACGAGCTTCTCTATCAAAAATATCGATATCTGATGCAGTAACTTCCCCATGAATAAGCAATGGCATACCTATTTTTTCCATCACACTAAGAATAGGATAGATTTTATTGATATCGGAAACACCATGGCTAGAATTTGTCGTCGCATTGGCGGGATAAAGTTTACAAGCAGTAAATACGCCTTGTAGAAAACCTTGTTCAACTTCTGATGGCAGAGTGCTATCCGTTAAATAGCAGGTCATTAATGGTTCGAATTTATCGCCACTAGGAATAGCTGCTTTTATGCGATCACGATAACGACGGGCGGCTTCAATGGTGGTGATCGGGGGAACAAGATTTGGCATTACGATAGCTCTGCCAAAATAACGACTGGTATAAGGAACAACGGTTTTTAGCATGTCATCATCACGAAAGTGAACATGCCAATCATCAGGACGGCGAATAGTGAGGGTGATAGGTTGTGCAGTGGTCATATACCGGCTCCGTGTGTCTTAGGAAAATCGAAAGATCAACGATTGGATTGGACTGGATAGTCAAGCCGGAAATGAATAGTAATACGAAAACGATTAAATAGCTACCTTTTTAATGGTATTTTTTATTGTGTGTGAGGGAAAACAGAGAATAAAATCAAATAGTTACGAGGGTAATGCTAATAGAAATGGCTCCTCCAACTGGACTCGAACCAGTGACATACGGATTAACAGTCCGCCGTTCTACCGACTGAACTATGGAGGAACATCATTAAGTGGCGTGTATCATATAGTGGTAAAATTGAGATGTCAAAGGTCAATCGTAGATATTTGTTTAAATGGATAGATAAACAGCAAGTTGCATCAATTATCAGCGAATAATGAACAAGATAATGAAAAAGATGCTGGAATTTATAGGGTGAAACAGAGAAAAATTTATTTTTCAGCATGCTAAGTGTGGGATGCTATCGGCTAAAAAGCAAAAAGCCCGCATAAAGCGGGCTTCTCTAAATTTGGCTCCTCCAACTGGACTCGAACCAGTGACATACGGATTAACAGTCCGCCGTTCTACCGACTGAACTATGGAGGAATTGTGTTCCCTTGAGAACGAGGTGAATAATAGCGAGAGAGAGGGCAGTTGTAAAGTAAAAAAAATAAAATAATAGCTTAAGTGGTTAAAAAATAACTGATTTATGTGTTTTATCTAAAAGTATACCGATTTCGGCACAGTATATATACTGTGTTGATATTCTTACCGCCCTAAAAAGCCACATTCTGCCATATCATAAGTAAGAAAAGAGTCACTTAAAGATCATTTTGCAGCAGTGTCTTAAAATTAGACAATGAATAAAAGTGATAAATAAGAAAAGAAATAATGGGCATTAAAAAAAGCAAAAAGCCCGCATAAAGCGGGCTTTTCTAAATTTGGCTCCTCCAACTGGACTCGAACCAGTGACATACGGATTAACAGTCCGCCGTTCTACCGACTGAACTATGGAGGAAGCGTGTTCTCGTGAGAACGAGGCGAATAATAGCTATCCTCTTTTCCCTTGTAAAGCAAAAAAACAAAAAAAATGTTTGTTTGCTCAAGAGTGCACCGTTTTGTTGTTTTTTTGATAAAAAAGTATAAAAAATAAATAGTTATATATAGATATCGCTGATGAGCATGAAAGGCTAGTAGGGACTAGTTTATTTAGAAAAGCAAAAAGCCCGCATAAAGCGGGCTCTTCTAAATTTGGCTCCTCCAACTGGACTCGAACCAGTGACATACGGATTAACAGTCCGCCGTTCTACCGACTGAACTATGGAGGAATTGTGTTCTCTTGAGAACGAGGCGCATAATAGCGATGATATATCAGGGTGTCAACGTTAAAAAATAGATTAATTAACTGTTTGATTGGTTTATGGACAATATGGCTAAAAAATGGTTAAGGTTCTCCGTGTTGTGTGCAATAACACGGAGAATTTCTCATAGTATTAGACTTGGGGTGATAATTTTTCTGACGAAATCGGTTTGGTGATGGGATCGAATGCGATTAAATACACGTCATAAAAGTGTATCTCTTGTTTTGTGCGTATAATGTCATTGATGTCTTCTTTTATTTGCGCTGGGATAGCCGGGTGCTGGCGTATCTCATTAATCGCTTCATCAGATAATTTTTCAAAAGTATACCATTCGCCGTTATAGCAAACTCTAAGGTCAAGAACGCCGATATCATCAAACTTATAAATAGGTTTGATATCAAATAGCAGTATTCCTGCCATCACAATAAACATCAAAGTGAAAAGAGTCAGCGAAATGACCCCAAAGTAAGGAGAGTAAATAAGCAAAGCGGCCAGTAATAAATATGACAACACCATACTGACGCAAAGCCAAATATGATTTTTTAAAAATTGGCTATTAAAGTGTGGTTTGCCATCACGCTTTTCTGCGGCATTAATACGTGCTAAATCACGCTCTAAAATGTCTTTTAATACATTCATTGTAAATACCTTAAAAGATGAATGTTGCAAATTTGTTTCTTAAGAATAGATTATCATGGAGACAGGATCAGCAGATAGAACAGTTTTTTTAAATTCGACGCTTAACTGTTATTGTTAGTCTATTAAGACTATTCCTACTTGCTGTTAATAATTGCTATAAAATATCAAATAAATTTTATACACAGTGACAAAAATAGAGGCGAATTTGTATTTTTTATGTGCAATTTGCATTTTTTTAATCTTTCAATGCATAAAACTATTGCTATTAACCCTGTCTCATGCGTTAATGAGTAAGGCCTAAATACAGACCTGATTTATGATTGACATTCTAAGTTAATGAGTTTTAAACAGCATCGCTTTTTGACCGTTTTCTTCATGTGTGCCCATAAGTTATAGGTAGTTCAGGCCAGTAGATGCCGAGAAGGCAACGTTTTATTGATATATAGGAAAGTCACATGTCTGACAAAATGAAAGGTCAAGTTAAGTGGTTCAACGAGTCTAAAGGCTTTGGTTTTATTACTCCAGCAGACGGAAGCAAAGACGTATTCGTTCACTTTTCTGCCATTCAAGGTAACGGTTTCAAAACTCTGGCTGAAGGTCAGAACGTAGAATTCACAATTGAAAACGGTGCAAAAGGTCCAGCAGCTGCTAACGTAACAGCTCTGTAATAAAAGCCTTTTAAAAATTTTCTTCAAGCCTGTCACCTTCTGGTGGCAGGCTTTTTCTTTATGGGTAAAATAAAAAGAAGATAATGAGAATTTTTATCAGGAGTAAAAATGAACGTTAATGATCATGTTGTAGTAAAAACGGATGGCTGTGAAGATCGTCAAGGAACCATTTTACTGATTGAAGAATTTAATGAAGGCATTATGTACTTGGTTTCACTGCCTGAATATCCGAATGGTATTTGGTTTTTTAATGAAAAAGAAGGTGGTGAAGGCACTTTTGTTCGACCAGTACAACAAAAATGATTGGTTTAGGAAGCGTTCATTTACATTGTGCAATGGCCTATTTATACTACCAGCCAAATTTTGACGAAGAGAAAACAGATGGATACGCAAAGTAGTAAATTAATGCAAAAAATAAATTGGTAAGCCGTTTTCTCCGCTAAAACTGCTTACCTACCGGTGGGCAGTGCACTTCTTGAACCTCGTTTTACATAGAATCGCACTAACCTTGAGATGCTCTTATTACTAAGAGGTGATTTTATGTGCTATGTTTTTTTCTCCTTATTTCCTCCTCCTAGATTGCTGTAGCCAAAGATCCGTTGTTGTATTACTTCATTAGCCGTATAACGGCGTGTTTTTTTAGCCATTGTTTATGGAGGAAATTAAAATGGCTATGACTCCTTATATCTTAAATTTGGTTGTTGCAATGTGTCTTGGTGCTTTGATTGGTGCCGAAAGACAATGGCGTCAAAGAATGGCAGGACTTCGCACCAATGCTTTAGTGGCGACCGGTGCTGCGGTATTTATCTTAAGCTCCATTGAAACTTCACCCGATAGCCCAGGACGGATTGCTGCACAAGTGGTTTCTGGTATTGGTTTTTTAGGCGCAGGGGTGATTATGCGCGAAGGAATGAATATTCGAGGTCTTAATACCGCGGCGACACTTTGGTGCTCTGCGGGCATTGGTGTGTTATGTGGACTTGGACTCTATCCACTTGCTACCGTAGCGACATTGCTTATTCTTTGTGCCAATATTCTATTACGGGAAGCGGCTCAACGAATAAATGCCCAACCGCAATATCAAGCGACAGATATTGAACAACGCTATTCTATTCGTATTGTTTGTGATACCCACGATGAAGTTTTGGTAAGAACACTTATTTTGCAAGCCATAAACGGTTTACATGTGAGATTGCAATCATTAAGTAGCGCAGATACACCAATGCCTAGTCAATTAGAAGTTTGTGCTGAAGTGTTGGCTACCCCAGCTGAGCAAAAAGAGATAGAAGCCATTGTTTGCAGGATAAGTTTAGAAAAAAGTGTCAGTGCAATTAATTGGAAAATTGCTTCTGAGCATCCTGCTTAATACTTTATGGATATAAAATATAATACTTTGTGAGTATAAATAGAGGTTATCCCCACAGCAATAGAGCTTGTTAATGTGTTTTATAAGAATAGTGGGGATAATATCAACAAAAGTAGAATATAAAACAATAACTGAAAACGAGGGAATTTAGCTTATTTTAAACGCTATTTAATACAGTTTAGCATTATAAATAATAGAAAATTAACTAAGTATTAATACTGGTGGTTAAAGGTAACCTATTTCATATGTGTAATTATTCATTGTGAAACTATGTTTATAGCTGAATAAGATCGATAACATGTATCATCAATCTTTGTTTAGATGAAAGAATAAAGTTATCTATAATAAAAAACCATTTATCAATGGAAACTTATTTTAAATCAAAAAACGCATTTTAAAATTATGTTAAGCTGAGTAGGCGGGTAGGCTTTCCTACTAAAAACCCATTTGATGAGTCTATTAATTGTCCTAGCACACAAAATCGTTACTAAAGGGCTTAAGACAAGATGCATTTACTTACATGCCTCTATTGAAAACTTTGGTGTCGTACATATCACTCGATGATATTCTCAAACAATTTCAATATATTCGATGAATTATTTATCATTATTCTTTATTTGACGATCGTTAACCTACTGCTTTTTGAGAAATATTTTTGATAAAAGTGCACTTAAAGCAAGTCAGGGGAGGAGAAAAGTTGTGTAGATGACACAGCAGGGGGCTACAGTAAAGCTGATGAATGGGGGGAAGTGTTGATTGTTGATACATATCATTAGGATATAAATTCTTTTTTGTAAACAAGCTGTAGGGGAAATGCTACCAATAAGTAATCTTATTATACTGGTTGAAAAAACATACTAATCTATTTATTGTATAAAATATCTATTTCAATATTACATTATTTATATCTTTATCAAGAAGATGAGTCTGACTTATAGAAGAAAAAAATCATCGAATAACGAAATAAATGCACCATTGTAATTTCTATTAGAAATAATTAGAGGCTTATTTTTCGTATTATATCATGATACAAAAATGATTAAAAAGATTAAGTAAAAGTACGGGGAAAAGAAAATACTAAAGGTTAGCGAGAATCAAAAAGAACATGGTCGATAAAAGGCTAATCGACTTCTAAACTATTGCTCATGTTATTGGGCGTTGTTACGTAAATAATTATAGTTGATGGTGACAGAAAGATGGCTAACAATATTTTTATCTTATTTGTTACATAAAAATGAGATCGTTGAGTAATGAGTTGCGTAACTGAGGTTATTTGTTTTTATGATAAAAAATAGTGATAAATAACTATTTTGAATAAATTTGTTATATCAATCTGCTTATTGTGTGTTGTCTGTCAAAAAGTTATTTCCCACCAATTCTACTCTTTATTTGAGTAATGTTGATGATAATCAATATCACAATAAATAAAAATGATAAAAATAAGTTTGCTTTTTTGTTTAAAAAAGCAGTCTTTTTATCAATACCTTTCTTAGAAGAACCCATCATCTCTTTTGTTAAGCATTGATATTAGCTGATTAGCGCTAAGAAATGGCTAAGGCTACTCTTCTCAAACCATCGGAAAACATGCTTAAAAAAAAGACAAATAAAAATAAAAAACGTATTATTTTTGGTCGTAAATTAAGCTATCTTATCTGTCATATATAAAAAAAGTAACATTTGCTATTTTACAGTTTATTAATGATGATGATTGAGTAGGCAATAAGAGGTTATTTTGATCAAAAATAGTTGTTAATATTGACATTGGATAAATGATTTATACAAATGTTAATATTTAGGTGGTGAGCGTTAAAGCAGGATAGGGATTGATCAAATTGCAAATGAGTAAGTTGGAATTTCCATTCTAAATTTTCTATGTCTCAATCATTTTGAAAGAAGAGATCGGTAAAACTTTTTTGCTGAAAATGAAATAGTTATTTCATTTGTAGTCTATTTTTATCAGAATAACGGATAAGAAATAAAAAAATCACACTGATTATTTATAATAAATTAATTATTTATTATTTTAATAAAATCAATCTGTTTTTTTTACTTATTGATACTATGTTATTTAAATAATAGCCTGTTTTTTTATTTATATGTGTTTTTATTTTTTTATATAAATGTAATGGCTGAAATATAAAAAATAAATTATTTTTGTTTATATTAAGTTTAAGTCAAATATTATATATTTTTTTTATCGAATTTAATTGGGTAAATAAAGTTATTATTGCTACTTTATATTTTTAAATGAAGTTTTTTCTCCTATGGATTTATATTTATTTTTCTAAAAAAAGTTGGTAAGTAATTTGATTGTTACGTAAAAACCATAAATAAATCTTACCTGTATTGTCATGTTTTTTTATATTGATTAATCTTTGTTCGGTAAAACACGCATAAAGAGTTATATAGCTTTATTATTTTGCACTTTTAGTTATTGATTAGTAATTTTTAATTATTTATTAATAAAACTTTTATGTGATAGAAATAAATATTCAATAATTTATAAGGTAAGATGCATAACTAGGAATTTAATTTTGTATAACTTATCCTGCTAATGTAAGAGTGTTATGCTTTATCTTTATGAATTTTAAGTGTAATTTTTTTTATTTAATTAATTTATAAAATTAGATAACTCAAATTAATTATGATTGGTTGTTTTTTATGCCAATTGTAAATAAAAAGTGATCATTTATGGTGTTTTCGGTAAATGACTAAAAAAACTATATCTATAGAAATATTTATTAAATACAAGTGCTTTGTTCAGACAAAGATGAGGAGGAGCTATGGCAATATATGTTACTGTGATCGAAAAAAACTTCAATTTTAGATTTGTCAATTTTTTATGCTGTATTTTTAGGTTTATAAGTTTAATAGATCGTATAAAATAAAAAATTATCATTAATATTTTAATTTGGGTAGATTCGCTTATTAATTCTCAGCAAGTTTTATTACTAATATTACTTGAATAGTTAATGAACTAATTCCATAATAATGATTATCTTTTTGTGATGTAACTCACATAGTATTTAAATTAGACTACTTTATCCGTTGAATAACTTAATCATTAAGGAGTAAAGTTATCTCGTTAGGATTATTCTTAACGTGATATATTGGCGAGCATTTAAAATCCTTTTTAATTTAAATGTTTTTCTCGCTACTTTTTGAAATGATCGTAATCAAGTAATACAAGGTAGTGTTACTACGAGTCATATTCATAAAATGGGGCCTGGAAATTCAATATACATTTATATTAATTTCCTCGGGATCTTACTTTAAACAAGATCCTCTTTGTTCAATATAATCGGACGGGATGTAAAGAGATGAGTACGGTTGAATTGCTTAAGCATATTTATGACATAAATTTATCGTATTTGCTTTTGGCGCAGAGGTTAATTAACCAAGAAAAGGCTTCCGCAATGTTTAGACTGGGTATCAGCGATTCTATGGCTGATGCACTAAAAGAGCTAACATTGCCTCAATTGGTTAAGTTGGCTGAAACAAACCAACTAATCTGTAATTTCCGGTTTGAAGACAGCGAAACAATAGAACAACTCACTAAAGAATCCAGAGTGGATGATTTGCAACAAATTCATACTGGTATCCTTCTTTCTTCTAACTTGTTCCGTCAACTATCGGAACATGATACCTCTGCTACAAAGAAACGGGCATAACAATGAGTGAGAAAAGTATCGTCCGAGAGGCGAAAGATATTCGCCTAGCAATGGAATTAATCACCTTAGGTGCTCGCTTACAAATGCTTGAAAGCGAAACGCAATTAAGTCGAGGGCGTTTAATTAAATTATACAAAGAATTAAGAGGAAGCCCTCCTCCTAAAGGTATGCTACCTTTTTCAACAGATTGGTTTATGACATGGGAACAAAATATCCATTCTTCAATGTTTTATAATGCTTACCGCTTTTTATTAAAAAGCGGGGGGAGCGTAGGTGTTGAAGCTGTTGTAAAAGCCTATCGTTTATATTTAGAACAATGTCCACCCGTTAAAGATCAAGAACCTATTTTAGCACTAACACGAGCATGGACATTAGTTCGTTTTGTTGAAAGTGGTATGTTACAACTTTCTGTATGTACCAAATGTAATGGTTCATTTATTACACACGCACATCAGCCTGCAAGTAATTATGTTTGTAGTCTTTGTCAGCCTCCATCTCGGGCAATAAAAAAACGTAAACTTTCCGCCAATCCTGCCGATATTAACTTACAACTGTTGGATGGTCTTGAACAGTTTGCAATGTGATTCGAGATTGAAAGTTAAATATCAGGTTATAGATTAAAGACTCTATAACCTGAGTTGTTTCCTCTTCCCCTCCTATCTCCTTGCGGTTATGTTCGCCATTCTCTCTATAACGAAATTAGCTAAAGGGATATCGCGTGTTAGTACTCTTAGGATATATCGTGGTGATTTGTGCTGTCCTCGGAGGGTTTACCCTCGTAGGTGGACATCTAGGCGCATTATATCAACCCGCTGAATTTTTAATTATTTTTGGTGCCGGTATCGGTGCTTTTGTTGTAGGTAATAATGGTCGTGCGATCGTATCAACGGTAAAAATCCTACCGAAATTACTTCGTAACACTAACTACAATAAAGCGATGTATATGGATCTAATGGCATTAATGTTTCGTTTGCTGTCTAAAGCGCGCCAAAACGGCATGTTGGCATTAGAGAGAGATATTGAAAATCCACAACAAAGTGACATTTTTTCCCAATATCCTCGCATTATGAAAGACGTTTATATGCTCAGTTTTATTACTGATTATATGCGTTTGATGGTGACGGGGAATATGAATCCTTATGAAATTGAAGCGCTAATGGACGAAGAAATTGCCACTTTTGAAGAAGAAAGTGAAGTACCTGCGGCGGGGCTCTCTACGATGGGCGATTCATTACCCGCATTTGGTATTGTGGCCGCGGTTATGGGGGTGGTTAATGCGCTAGGTGCTGCCGATAGACCTGCTGGGGAAATGGGGGCACTTATTGGTCACGCAATGGTAGGTACTTTCTTAGGTATTTTATTAGCTTATGGCTTTGTTTCACCATTAGCCTCTCGTATCAGACAACGCTCTAGTCAACAAATGAAAATGATGGAGTGCATCAAGACCACCCTGTTATCTAGCATGAATGGATATGCACCACAGATAGCGGTTGAGTTTGGTCGTAAGACCCTCTTTCTGGCAGACAGACCTTCATTTATTGAATTGGAAGAACATGTACGTCAGGTACGGACACCGATGCAGGCAAATCCTGATGCAATGAAAGAAGAGTAATTATGAAAAGTAATTCACAGATAATCAGAGTTAAAAAGCGAGGGAAAAAACAGCACAACGCACAACATGGTGCGTGGAAGATAGCTTACGCTGACTTTATGACTGCCATGATGGCTTTCTTTCTGGTGATGTGGTTACTTTCTATCGCTAGTCCTCAAGAGTTAACTCGTGTTGCTGAATATTTTCGCACACCTCTAAAAGTTGCCATTGAAAAAGGCCGCGTTAGTGGAGACGTGACAAACCCGATACCAGGGGGAGGACGTGATCCTGTGTATAACGAAGGTGATGTACTGCCAAAAGGTGTCGAAGATAAACAGCTCAATGAAAAACAGCAATTCCGTAAACTGAAAGAGAATTTAGAGCAAGTTATTTTACAAGATCCTCGCTTAAAAGATTTAAAACCTCATTTATTAATCGACATGATGGACGAAGGCTTACGTATCCAAATTATAGATAAAGAAAGCCGGCCAATGTTTAAAGTTGGTAGTGCCACTGTTGAACCTTATATGAAAGATATTTTAACTGCGATAGCGCCAATACTAAATGACTCGCCTTATAAAATCAGTTTATCAGGTCATACCGATGATATTCCTTATGCGAGTGGTGCACTCAAATACAGTAACTGGGAGTTATCAACGGATCGAGCCAATGCATCTCGTCGAGAACTTATTGGTGCAGGGCTTGCAGAATGGAAAGTACTACGGGTTGTAGGTATGGCATCAACTGTTCACTTAGTAAAAGAGGATGGTTTTGCTCCGGCGAATAGAAGGATCAGTATATTAGTTTTAACTAAGCAGGAAGAAAAGAAAATTGTACATGAAAATGAGCGGGTTGCACCAGCAATAAAAGAGGCATCAGAAATTAAACCTCTGCTTTCAGGGCAAGAAACCCCACAAGAAAACGGAGAAAATACACAGACGAATTCGTCTGTGTCTTCTTCTACATCTAAGCTTCCCGAATCAAAAAAGGAAAATGTTGAAACAGGAGTTTCTGGGGAAAGTTTGCCATCACAATCGACAAATATTACGACAAAACAGGAAACAACTCCTTAGTTTGTATGTAATCGCGTAAAGGTGAATGAGTAACGATGGATATTACCGAGTTTTATCAAACATTTTTTGATGAAGCAGATGAGTTGTTAGCTGATATGGAACAGCATTTACTGTTACTTGATCCGCAAAATCCAGATCAAGAGCAGTTAAATGCTATTTTTCGTAGTGCGCACTCCATAAAAGGAGGAGCCGCAACATTTGGCTTCGTTAAACTTCAGCAGACCACTCATGTGCTGGAAAACTTGCTCGATAGTGCAAGACGCCATGAAATGGTACTTACCGATGACATTATTAACCTGTTTCTGGAAGCGAAAGATATTATGCAACAGCAATTGGATGCACATAAAAACTCACAAGAGCCAGACGAGGAAACATTTAACTATATTTGTGAGAAGTTGCGTCAGTTAGCTCTAGAAGTCAAAGAGGAACAATCAACTCAATTAGGTGAGGGGAGTGACTCAGTATCTTTAGCTGAAAGTAATGCCCCAACGGAGAACATCACTCCTGTTTCTGCAGTGCATCATACTGACGATGAGCTTAGTAAAGAAAATCAACCGCTAGCAACGGCTAATACACCAAATACTGACGGTCTTTATCAGCACCATATTATTTTATCTGATTTAAAAGAGACCGATATTGATTTAATGCTAGATGAATTAAAGCATCTGGGTGAAGTCAGTCAGGTTGAAAAACAGCACCATGGGTTGGAAGCGGTATTAAAAACCACAGCAACTCAAGAAGATATCAGTGCGGTATTATGTTTTGTGATTGAACCAGAACAGATTTCCTTTGCTAACGTTGCTGCTACTGAGGAAAAGGTAACGTCTACAGATAAAACGCAAGAGCAAGCCGAACACTCACCCTCATCTGTGACAGAAAGTATCCAGCCTGCTGCTCAAACAGAGCAGCCAGCTACGATAGAAAAAAACGTTGCTGAGTTGAATAAAAATAGTCAAGCAGATGAAGTGACTAAAGTTGCTACAACCTTGCCACCAACTGCGACACCAGCCCCTGCGCGAAAACCTGTTGTTGCTCAGGCCAAAACGGAATCAACCAGTATTCGCGTTGCGGTTGAAAAGGTGGACCAACTGATTAACTTGGTCGGGGAATTGGTGATCACTCAGTCTATGTTAGCGCAACATAGTGACACGCTTGAGCCATCTATTCATAGTGATCTACTCAGTTGTATTGCACAGCTACAGCGTAACTCTCGTGATCTGCAAGAGTCAGTGATGTCTATCCGTATGATGCCGATGGAATATGTTTTTAGTCGTTTTCCGCGGGTCGTTCGTGATTTAGCTGGCAAAATGCATAAAAAAGTTGAGTTAAATATGATTGGTAGTTCAACTGAACTTGATAAAAGTTTAATTGAGAAAATCATCGATCCTTTAACTCACTTAGTCCGTAATAGTCTTGATCATGGTATTGAAATGCCTGCCGATCGCATTGCCGCGGGCAAACCAGAGGCGGGTCAATTAACGCTTTCAGCAGAGCATCAAGGTGGCAATATTTGTATTGAAGTGACAGATGATGGTGCCGGATTAAATCGTGAGCGTATTTTGAAAAAGGCGATATCATCGGGCTTAGCTGTTTCTGAAAATATGAGCAATGAAGAAGTTGCGATGTTGATATTTGCGCCAGGTTTCTCTACCGCTGAGGTTGTCACCGATGTTTCTGGACGTGGTGTGGGTATGGATGTTGTAAAACGAAATATCCAAGAAATGGGGGGGCAAATTCAAATTAGTTTTGAAGTTGGAAAAGGCACACGTATTCGCATCTTGCTGCCACTCACCTTGGCCATTTTAGATGGCATGTCAGTAAAAGTGAATGATGAAGTATTTATTTTACCATTAGGAACAGTGGTTAGCTCATTACAACCTGAAGAGGAAGATATTTATCCTTTAGCAGGAGATGAAAAATTATTGCAAGTAAGAGGTGAATATTTACCGCTTATTGAATTACACCGTACTTTTAATATTGAAGGTGCGCAAACAGATATTACTCAAGCGATTGCGGTTATCGTACAAAGTGCAGGGCGCCGTTATGCTTTATTGGTCGATAAGTTAGTTGGTCAACATCAAGTGGTTGTTAAAAATATAGAAAGCAATTACCGAAAAGTACCGGGTATTTCTGCTGCCACAATCATGGGCGATGGTAGTGTTGCTTTAATTCTTGATGTTCCAGAATTACAACGTTTAAGTCATTCTCAAATGACAGAAAAGAAAAAGAATACAACTGCGCATACAGTTATTTAATAGTGAGGATAAAATAAGATTATGGCTGCGGAACATTTCGAGAAATTATCCGGTGAAACTGTTGGACAAGGATTTCTAATTTTTACGTTGGGCAACGAAGAATATGGCATTGATATTCTAAAAGTACAAGAAATTCGGGGCTATGACCAAGTCACTCGTATTGCGAATGCACCTAGTTTTATTAAAGGTGTTACTAACTTACGAGGGGTTATTGTACCTATCGTTGATCTACGAATTAAGTTTTCACAAGAAAATGTTACCTATAATGACAACACAGTGGTGATCGTGGTTAATTTACTCAACCGTATTGTCGGCATTGTTGTTGATGGTGTTTCTGATGTATTAACTTTAAAACCTGAACAAATCTGTCCTGCTCCTGAATTTGCGGTAACAATGTCAACAGAATATTTAACAGGATTGGGTACTTTAGATGAAAGAATGTTAATTCTGGTTGATATTGAAAAATTACTCAATAGCGAAGAAATGGAATTAGTTGATAGCGCAACAATTATGGCTAAATAAAGTTTAGCCTATTAATCTTATTCTTTAATACTGTTCCGGCTATCTTGCCGGAATAGTTTTTTCAATTATTTGTTATTTCTTGGGGCTTTAATATTAATTAAGTGAAATTAAAGCAGAAAGAGTACTTTTAATTTTAGTTAAGTTATTTTTTTTAAATGTATTAACTAAAAAATGAATGTGCATTATGCCTAGCAGGTTTTTAAAATGAGAATTTAAAATATAACTTATTGATATTTAATTTATTTATTGTAAATAGAAAATAGTATCTATATAGGATAAAACCTATAAAGTTTCTCTTAAGTCTGCCGATAACTTGGTCATACCATCTATTATAAAAAGGGAAACTCATGTTTAGCCGAATGAAAATAGTGACTGGGTTGTTATCCATTCTTCTGTTGTTTGGTGTTTTGCAGTTTATCTCCGGGGGTGTTTTTTACTCAAATCTCAGTGAAACAAGACAAGATCTGGATAAAACTCTCACAATACAAAAACAGCGTGAACGTTTAGATGAAAGCTGGGCAAACTTATTGCAAGCGCGTAACAATATCAATCGTGCAGCTATAAGCTATCTGTTACAGGATAAAGATCTGAATGTTGATAGCTCGTTGTCTGTAGAATATTTAACTGGTCTGGCACGTAAAAATATGTCTCGGGCCGATGATAAATTTAAAGAGTTTGAACAGCATATAAATGCTTATCAAATTCATTCAGAAGAAGAAATACGCAATTTAAAAGGGCGTTTTATTGAGTATTTTTCTGCATTAAATCAGTTAGAAATTTTACTGCAAGATAAAAACTTAAAAGATTTTTTCGAACAACCAACGACTTCTTATCAAGATGGTTTTTATAAAGAGTATCTTGCTTATGTTATGCGTAATGAGAAGTTTAATAATCAATTAAATAGTGCATTAGAAGCTTCTCATCAGCGTTCTATTATCACGATGGTGATATTAGCCATTATTGTTGTTACAGCACTCATCATTTGTTGGTTTGCACTACGCAATGCATTAATTCGACCACTTAATTCATTGTTATTAAATATTAAAGCATTTTCTGAAGGGGATCTACGTCCCGATATCGAGGTGCATGGACGTAATGAAATGAGCTTATTAGCAAGTGGCTTAAAGCACATGCAACAAGAGCTTATACATACTGTTCGTGGAGTTTATCAAAGTACTGAGAATATCTATAACAGCACCAGTGAAATTGCCGCAGGTAATAATGATTTATCCTCACGTACTGAGGAGCAAGTTGCTTCATTAGAAGAGACTGCTGCGAGTATGGAGCAGTTAACCGCGACAGTAAAACAAAATGCTGATAACGCACGCCAAGCAAGTAACCTTGCCAATGATGCCTCAGATATTGCCCGCCAAGGTGGAAAAGTTGTGGCTAATGTGGTGCAAACGATGCACGACATAGCCGGAAGTTCTCAAAAAATCACCGATATTACAGCAGTGATTGATGGTATCGCATTTCAAACCAATATTTTGGCGTTGAATGCGGCTGTTGAAGCTGCGAGAGCCGGTGAGCATGGTCGCGGATTTGCGGTAGTTGCCGGCGAAGTCCGTAATCTTGCACAGAGAAGTGCAGAAGCTGCTAAAGAAATAAAAACGTTGATTGAAGACTCTGTTAGTCGCACTGAAACCGGATCGGTATTAGTTGAAAGTGCAGGGGAAACCATGACTCGTATTGTCGAATCTGTGACACGTGTTACCGATATTATGGGGGAAATTGCCTCGGCATCGGATGAACAAAGTCGAGGAATTTCACAAGTGGGTCTTGCGGTTTCTGAAATGGATCGTGTTACTCAGCAAAACGCCTCTTTAGTAGAACAATCTGCCGCCGCTGCTGCGGGTCTTGAAGATCAAGCAGTTGCATTAACCCGCTTAGTTTCCATCTTCAAATTACCGGGTCAGGAAGAAAAAGCATTAGAGAAAAAGGAATTGGATGCACTCCCTGTAGTACAAGCCGCTGCTCCACTTATAAAACCAGGAACCTCAGAAAAGAAAAAGAGCAGCAGTGTTGAAGATCCCGCTAACTGGGAAACTTTCTAACAACAACAAGTGGCTGACAAGCGGTAGTGATTTGCTACCGCTTATAACGAGGTGAAGGCATGTTTAGGTTTCGTAAATTAAAGATATCCACCAGTCTCTATTTATTACTGATGATGTTTTGTGTGATGCAAGTTATTTCCAGTGGGATCTCACTGGGAATTATTCATTTAAACAACAATCAGATCACTAGAATTGATTTAGATACTGCTAAGCGAGATGAATTAGGATTAAGTTGGGTATCTTTAGTACAAGCACGTAATGCAATAAATCGCGTTGCGATAGGAATGAAAACTGAACAGTCAACAGATTATATCCAATCTATTGAATCAATCGCATTATCACGTTTGGAAACAGCAAATACTCATTTTCAAAATTTCCTTACAGATATTAATCAAGAGGTTATTCCACAAGAAGAAAAAGAGATTTTTAATACCGTAAAAAATGATTATCACGTTCTTTATAGTGCACTAGTTGAATTACATGGCATGTTAAAAAAAGGCGATTTTCAAGGGTTTTTAGATCAACCAACGGAACGCTATCAAACTGCGATGGAAAATTCATTTAATACCTATATGAATTACGTTCAATATGAAGTGGCTGATTCGATTGAACAAGGACATCATTTTTATACCATCGCTATTTTAATGTTTATTGGCGCAATCACCATGGTAATTGTGGTGTCAATCGCCTCTCATCGCTGGTTAAGTTTTAATATTATTAAACCTTTCGCAAGTTTAAGCCGTTACTTTAATGATGTCGCAACAGGCAAATTAAATCGTGAAATTCTGGTTTTTACTGATGACGAAATAGGTGACATTTTTAGACGGTTACGTGAGATGCGTGGCGAGTTGGCGCGCTCTATTCGTATTGTTCGTGATAACAGTCAGGCGATGTATTCGGGTATTCAAGAAATTTCCAAAGGTAATACCGATTTATCCTCGCGCACAGAACAACAAGCTGCTTCTTTGGAAGAGACGGCTGCGAGTATGGAGCAATTAACGGCGACAGTTAAACAAAATGCGGATAACGCGTTACAAGCGAGTAAGTTGGCGGAATCTGCATCTGAAACTGCACTACGAGGCGGTGAAATTACTCACAGTGTGGTCGAAATGATGGATGCTATTACTCAAAGTTCTCAAAAGATAGGCGCTATTATTAGTGTCATTGATGGTATTGCCTTTCAAACCAATATCTTAGCGCTTAATGCTGCGGTAGAAGCGGCGCGAGCGGGTGAACAAGGACGCGGTTTCTCAGTTGTTGCAGGAGAGGTGCGTAATCTTGCTCAGCGTAGTGCTGAAGCGGCTAAAGAAATTAAAACACTTATTGACGAGTCTGTGTCTCGAGTCTCTCAGGGATCTCGATTAGTAAATGATGCGGGGCAAACGATGGAGGAGCTTGTCACATCTGTAAATAAAGTCACTGAGTTAATGGCCGAAATTGCCTCGGCTTCAGACGAACAAAGTAGAGGTATTCACCAAGTTGCTGATGCTGTTAGTCAGATGGATCAGGTGACACAACAAAACGCTGCTTTGGTGGAGCAATCAGCATCTGCTGCCACAGCATTAGAAGATCAGGCTAACAACCTGGTTAATGCTGTATCGGCATTCGAATTGCCTGACACGGATGAAGACGGATCTTCTCACTCCTTAGAAGGTAATGGGTTGAAGAAAGCAGATAAAAAATCATTTTTTAAAAAGACCCATTAAAAAATAATGAAACGTAATGTTACTGAAGAATTGCCAGATATCGCTGCTCAACCGTTAGATTTTTTTTCTGAACGGTTTATGTTGTCCGATGATCAGTTTCAATCAATCTGCCAATTGATTTATCAAAAAGCAGGTATTGTGCTGACTAACAACAAACGGGAAATGGTTTATAACCGTCTCACGAGGAGGTTACGTGAATTACGGATGAATAACTTTGGTGACTATCTTGCGTTTCTAAAAAGTGATGTATGCAACCCTGAATGGCAAGAGTTTATTAATGCGTTAACCACAAACTTAACTGCATTTTTTAGGGAAGCACATCACTTTCCTATTTTGGCTAAACACGCCAAAAACAGGGCAGGAGGAGTTTACCGAGTATGGTGTGCTGCCGCATCTACTGGAGAAGAGCCTTATTCAATAGCGATGACTTTGCGCGATGTTTTTGGGGATAACCCCTATAAAACAAAAATTATTGCCAGCGATATCGACACTAATGTGTTGGAAAAAGCCCGTAAAGGTGTTTATCGACTGGAAGAGTTAAAAACGTTAAACGAAGAATATTTGAAAAAATATTTTCTCAAAGGTGTTGGTGATTTTGCCGGATACGTGAAAATTAGACCACAAGTAAGTGAAATGGTCACTTTTCAGTATTTGAATTTACTCGACAAGCAGTGGAAATTAGAAGGGCCATTTGATGCGATTTTTTGTCGTAATGTCATGATTTATTTTGATAAAACGACACAGCAAAGCTTACTTCATCGATTTATACCATTGCTTAAACCCGATGGAATGTTGTTTGTAGGGCATTCTGAAAATGTGAGCCAACTAAGCAAGGATTTTTACTTGCAGGGGCATACGGTTTACGGGCTGACACCAGCAAGGAGAGGTTATGAATAAAATAACGGTACTCTGTGTTGATGATTCGGCGTTAATGCGCCAGATCATGCGAGAAATAATTAATAGTCACCATGATATGGAGGTCGTTGATTGTGCGCCAGATCCGATAGTCGCTCGTGACTTAATAAAAAAGTTTAATCCACAGGTATTGACGTTAGATGTTGAAATGCCACGCATGGATGGTATTGATTTTTTGGAAAAATTAATGCGCTTACGCCCTATGCCAGTGGTGATGGTTTCATCACTCACAGCCAAAGGTTCAGAAGTGACATTAAAAGCATTAGAACTGGGGGCAGTTGATTTTGTCACTAAACCTCAGTTAGGTCTACGTGAAGGAATGTTGGCCTACAGTGAACTTATTGCAGAAAAAATCCGAGCAGCGGCTCAGGCAAGAATTAGTCGTCATGAAACGAAAACATTACCGTCTAAGTCGTTATCATTTACTCCCATGATTTCGAGTGAAAAGTTAATCGCTGTTGGTGCTTCAACAGGGGGCACGGAGGCCATTCGTCATTTTTTAGAGCCATTACCTATTACCAGCCCTGCAGTATTAATAACCCAACATATGCCGGCGGGTTTTACCCACTCATTTGCAGAGCGGTTAAACCGTTTATGCCAAATCAGTGTGAAAGAAGCTGAAGATGGAGAACGGGTTTTACCTGGACACGCCTACATCGCACCGGGTGATTATCATATGGAGCTTCGTCGTAATGGTGCTAATTACCAGATCCATATAAATAAAGATCCTGCGGTAAATCGGCATCGACCTTCTGTTGATGTGCTATTTAATTCGGTTGCTAAATATGCGGGACGTAATGCTATTGGTGTCATTTTAACAGGGATGGGCAGTGATGGTGCTACAGGTTTATTAGCAATGCGTCGTGCAGGTAGCTACACATTTGCACAAGATGAAGCAAGTTGCGTCGTCTTTGGGATGCCTCGTTCCGCGGTCGAATTGGGAGCCGTAGATGAGGTAAAAAGTATAAGCTCAATGAGTAAAGCCGTGCTGATGAAAATCAGCACAACACAATCATTGCGTATCTGATTAAGTTCAGTTTAAACAGCAACACAGTAATTTGCCAATATATTTTGAAGGAGTTTTCAATGGCAAGTAAGGATCTGAGATTTTTAGTGGTTGATGATTTTTCAACAATGCGCCGCATCGTTCGTAATTTACTAAAGGAGTTAGGATTTATGAACGTAGAAGAAGCAGAAGATGGTGCTGACGCGTTAGCCAAGTTACAGAGTTCGGCATATGATTTTGTTATCACCGATTGGAATATGCCCAATATGGATGGGTTAGAGTTGCTGAAGAATATTCGTAGTGACGCAGGGCTTGCAACGCTTCCCGTTCTGATGGTGACCGCCGAAGCGAAAAAAGAAAATATTATTGCTGCTGCGCAATCAGGAGCAAGTGGATATGTTGTTAAACCTTTTACTGCAGCCATTCTTGAAGAAAAACTCAATAAAATTTTTGAAAAACTGGGCATCTAAGGAGTCGCAATGAGTGGGGATCCAATTATGCCGAAAGATAATGTCGAAATAACGTCAGATATTATCAGTCGGATCGGACAATTGACGCGTATGTTACGCGACAGTTTGCGAGAATTAGGATTGGATAAAGCAATAGCAGAAGCAGCAGAAGCCATTCCTGATGCAAGGGAAAGATTGGACTATGTTGCTCAAATGACCGCTCAGGCAGCTGAGCGTACATTAAATTGTGTGGAAGCTGCGCAACCAAAACAGGATGAGTTAAGTAGTCATGCAACTAAGTTAACTGAACGCTGGGATCAATGGTTTGAGCATCCAGAAGATCTCAAAGATGTACGCTCTCTTGTAACGGATACCCGCAATTATTTGCGGGATATCCCTGAAAGTGCGGCTTTTACAAATAGCCAATTACTTGAAATTATGATGGCGCAAGATTTCCAAGATTTAACAGGCCAAGTGATTAAACGTATGATGAGTGTGGTTCAAGAAATTGAAAAACAACTTGTTATGGTATTAATGGAAAATCTGCCACCAGAGCAACTTGAAAAATCCAATGCGAAAAAAAAGACTGATTCATTATTAAATGGCCCACAAGTCAATAAAAACAATGCTGGTGTGATTAAGAATCAAGATCAGGTTGATGATTTACTGGAAAGTTTAGGTTTCTAATCTATTGGTGAGTTTAGGGCGATAAGGACATAACTGGCTTGCAGGAGGCATTCGCTCTATCTCTGCTCTTTGAGGATGTTCTATTTTATGGATAAAAAACAACCAAAAAACAGGTTGATAGCGCAGGCTATTGAAGAAAATGTAAGCCGCTTTATCTAAGCGGCTTTTGTTTGATGGTGAGAAATACACGCTTTTACCTTATATTCACCACAGAATTATTCTTGCGATAAACCCTCCATATTTGCACCAAATAAATATGTTGTTTCAAAGGTGATGTGTAAGTAGCACACTTTTTTGCTGTTTATACCTTCATAGCCCAAAAAGCCCCGTAAATTTGCGATTGTTCAACCCATCAATTTCTTCTGAATTTGTCATGCTAAGAGACATTTCATTCAGGCTTTAATCTAATTATCTAAATCGGACAGACTGTGGCTGAAGATAGCGATCTCGAAAAGACAGAAGAACCCACTCCCCATAAACGGGAAAAAGCAAAAAAGGATGGGCAAATTGTTCGTTCCAAAGAGCTTTCGTCCGTATTAATGATTTTAGGGGGCGTCAGTTTACTGTGGATGAGTGGGCGTTTTATCACTCGTGAGCTTTATGCCATGTTAACGGAAGGTTTTACTTTTAATCATCACATAATCGGCAACGAGAATTTATTGATCCCCCGTTTTGCCAGTTTAATGAAACAGGCTGTATTTGCGTTATCGCCAGTGTTTCTAGGCTTGGTCTTAGTGGCAATTGGTGGTTCAGCCGTATTGGGGGGGATTAATTTTAGTAGCAAATCTATCAAGTTTGATCCGAAAAAATGGAACCCTATTTCTGGCTTAAAACGTATTTTTTCAATGAATGCGTTAGCTGAATTATTTAAAGCGATTTTAAAATCACTCTTTGTCGGCTTAGCCGCAACGGTTTTCTTATGGCACAACTGGAACGATATTCTTCATTTGATCACGCTTCCTCCTTTAAGTGCTTTAGCTAATGCGATGCAACTGCTTATTTTTGCGGTCTATATTGCGGTTTTTATGCTTATCCCGATGGTGGCATTCGATATTATTTTTCAAATTCGTAGCCATTTGAAAAAGTTACGCATGACACGCCAAGAAATCAAAGACGAATTTAAACAACAAGAAGGTGATCCGCAATTAAAGGCGCGTATTCGCCAACAACAACACGAGATGTCGCGTCGACGAATGATGGCAGATGTGCCAAAAGCAGATGTCATTGTCACTAACCCAACGCATTACGCGGTTGCTTTGCAATATAACGACAAAATGGTTGCCCCAAAAGTACTTGCTAAAGGGGCGGGTGCCATTGCCTTAAAAATTAAAGAAATTGGTGCTGAACATCGAATTCCGCTTCTAGAAGCGCCACCGCTTGCTAGGGCGTTATATCGTCACAGTGAGATAGGACAGGCTATTCCTGCAACACTCTATGCCGCTGTTGCAGAAGTTTTAGCTTGGGTCTATCAACTGAGACGATGGAAAACCGAAGGTGGTTTAAAACCTAAACAACCTATGAACTTGCCAGTGCCTCCCGCACTGGACTTTGCTGGAGAAGATAATCGTCATGGCTAATTTGGCCTCATTACTCCGCTTGCCGGGAAATTGGAAAAGTTCTCAGTGGCAGATACTGGCAGGGCCAGTACTTATTTTGCTTATACTGTCAATGATGGTACTGCCATTGCCACCTTTTCTATTGGACTTATTGTTTACCTTTAACATTGCCCTTTCTATCATGGTGCTATTAGTGGCCATGTTTACTAGGCGCACATTGGACTTTGCTGCCTTTCCTACAATACTCCTGTTCACTACATTGTTACGCTTATCGCTTAACGTTGCATCAACACGTATTATCTTGATGGAAGGACATACAGGTTCAGCAGCTGCAGGGCGTGTTGTTGAAGCTTTTGGTCATTTCCTCGTAGGTGGCAATTTTGCTATCGGTATCGTTGTTTTTATCATTCTTATTCTGATTAACTTTATGGTTATCACCAAAGGTGCAGGGCGTATTGCTGAAGTAGGCGCACGCTTTGTATTAGATGGGATGCCGGGTAAGCAGATGGCTATCGATGCTGATTTAAATGCTGGGATCATAAACGAAGAAGAAGCTAAAAAACGTCGTAAAGAAGTCTCGCTTGAGTCTGACTTTTATGGATCTATGGATGGTGCAAGTAAATTCGTCCGAGGGGATGCGATTGCCGGCTTAATGATCTTGGTAATAAACGTCGTTGGTGGTTTAGTGGTCGGTGTTGCACAACATAATATGGCACTTAACGATGCGGCAAGCACTTATACCTTATTAACCATCGGTGATGGGCTGGTGGCACAAATACCAGCACTGATTATATCAACAGCGGCGGGTGTTATTGTTACTCGCGTTGCAACCGATGAAGATGTCGGTCAACAAATGGTGACGCAACTCTTTGATAACCCTCGTGTACTAATGCTAACTGCGGGCGTTTTAGGATTGCTGGGGTTAGTACCAGGTATGCCAAACTTTGTTTTTCTCTTCTTTACGGCTGCATTAGCAGGATTAGGATGGTATATCTTAAAACGCCATAGCAGTCCTCAAGTGCAACAACAAAAAGAGTTGGAACAAGTTGAAAAACAAAACCGGGTTGTTGAAGCCTCTTGGGAAGATGTGCAATTAGAAGATCCGCTGTCAATGGAAGTAGGTTATCGTCTTATTCCCATGGTCGACAATCGCCAAAATGGTGAATTGTTAGGTCGAATTAGTGGTATTCGCAAAAAGTTTGCACAAGAAATGGGGTATTTACCTCCTGTTGTACATATTCGCGATAATATGGAAGTAAAACCTTCCTCCTACCGCATTTTAATGAAAGGGGTAGAAATCGGTCATGGCGAAGCTCATCCTGGGCGTTGGTTGGCCATAAACCCTGGTAATGCAGTCGGAACGCTAGAAGGTGATAACACTCAAGAGCCGGCATTTGGTTTACCTGCAGTATGGATTGATGACAGTTTAAGAGAGCAAGCACAAGTACAAGGCTATACGGTTGTGGCGGCAAGTACAGTGATTGCAACACATTTTAATCATGTACTTAACCAATACGCATCAGAGTTATTTGGTCGCCAAGAAGCGCAAATGCTATTTGATAGGGTAAGCAAAGAACTACCGAAAATGACGGAAAATATGATCCCCGATATGCTGTCATTAACGGTGTTACATAAAGTATTGCAAAACCTGTTGGCAGAGCAAGTGCCTATTCGCGATATGAGAACCATATTAGAAGCACTAGCAGAGCATGCACCTGAGCAAAAAGATCCGGCAGAATTAACGGCGGTAGTTCGTGTGGCATTACGCAGGGCGATAACACAACACTGGTTTGGTGATAAAGAAGAGATACAAGTTATCGGATTAGATGCGGGACTAGAGCGTCTATTATTACAAGCGATGCAAAGTGGGGGGGGATTAGAGCCTGGCCTTGCTGAAAACATTGAACAACAAGCCTTAGATGCGGTACGCCGTCAAGAGATGTCAGGGGGCGTGCCAGTACTCTTGGTTAACCATGCACTACGTTCGCTGTTATCGCGCTTTTTACGCCGTAGCTTGCCACAGTTAGCGGTATTATCAAATATGGAAATTAGCGAAGGTCGTCATATTCGTATGACATCAATGATTGGTGGACAAAATCATTAATTATTAATCATTGATAAAAATCTACTAAAACCACTAAATCATCATTTAGTGGTTTTTTTTGCAGTTTATACATAAAAAGGAAATATAAATAATTATTCTTGCAATAATTCTTATGCATATGGAATGTTTTATTTATAAAATCTAAAAAAAATAATTTCATTAATATAAATTTTTTATAGGAGAGCTATTAATGAAAGAAAATCTATTATTATTTTTATTATTTTTACATTCTACACAGGTATTTTGTAGCGAAGAAAAAATTAAGAAAACTGCAATAATTGATATTGATCGTCCTATTGTAAAAGGAATTTCTCATAACTATTTTGAATATTTTAATGTGCCACCAGAAGGCGTGATATTGAATAATAAAGAAGCACAGGCTGACACTATTATTAATGAAATCACAGGAGATCAAATTAGTTTTCTCAATGGCAATATACATGTTATCGGGAAAATGGCACATGTTATTATAGCTAATCCAAATGGTATTGAATGTTATCAATGCTCTGCATCTGATGTCACTGGTTTTACATTAATCAGTGGATATACCAAAAATCAGGGTAGCGACTTTTTTTTATCTAATAGAAATTATGTTTATATTAATGACGTAAGAATTTTCTCTAGAGTAGCAAAAAATATAAATATCATTTCTAACGAAGTCTATTTAGAGGGTGGGATATATGGGAATGTTAATGATTTAAATATAACAAGTGGATTAGTAACTTATAATCCGCAGTTAGAGAATAAAGTAAATTCATATGGGCGGATTTCTTTTTTTGATGGTTTTGACGCTTATTTAAATAAAATTAATATTAAGCATGGATATGGTGAGATTTATTTTGATAAAGAAGCTTATAGAATAATAGAAAGAAAATTAAATATTAATAGCTTGTTTGGTAATAGGGCTGTTTATATATCTTATTATTAATATATAAAAGTATTATTTGTATTTTTTAATATGAATGCTTAATCATTAATATATTATTTATATATTTTTTTAAATGCTTTGTCTATATGTTTTTTATATGGATTTTTTTTTAAATTAATTGTTCCTTGTGCTAATTATGATAATCAGTTTTAAAACCAAAGGAAATGTCCATGAAAAAAAACGCTCTATTTACTGTCTCACTGTTATCTGTATTTATTTCATTATCTTGCTATGCTCATCAAGATGTTATTTTACATTCTGATTCATTATCAGATGCAAAAGTATCTATTAATGATGACACAGGGAAAACACAAATTGAAGTGATAAATACTAATCAAGATGGTACCGCCCATATCTATTATAATCGTCTTGATGTTGGTAATTTTGGTTTATCATTAAAAAATAATGCTGAAGCAGAATTAATTATTAATGAGGTTGTTTCTAAAGATGTTTCAATTCTAAGAGGTGAGCTTGAGTTACAAGGAAAAAAGGCGACAGTGGTTATAGCTAATCCTAATGGAATTTCTTGTCGTGATTGTTCTTTCTCTGGAATTAATGATATTAAACTAATTGCAGGTAGCAGTACAGGGAAATTTTCTAAGACATTCACTATAGCAGATATAGGTTCTAGTGTTGTTTTTGATATGAGAAATAAATTAGATAAAAATGAATATAGTCATATTCATCGCAATTATAAAGATATTTCATCTGGAATGATAAATATTATCTCTAATAATGTAGACTTGATTGACGGTGATTTAAATGCTGAATATATTCGTTTTGATATAGGGTTAAGTGAGTTTAATCTTGGAGCTAAAAATGATTATAATAAATACAGCCATTTTTTGTTAAGGACAGAGGCAGGAATAAATAGTCGATATTTAATAATAAAAGCAAAACAGGGTAACGTTTATAATGATGGTAATATAAATACTTTGTCACTAAATCATGAGTCTTATAGCTTAATTAATGCAGGAAACATAGATATAAATCAAGATGATAATTTATATAGAACAGCTTATGATGGGACGAAACAATCAAAAGTAATGGTTTATAAATATTCTTCTGTTCTTAATAATTCATCATTTAATGTTAAAGATAGTATTCTATTTATGAAAGCGGATACGTTGCTTTTAGATAGAACATTTAATATTGATGATAGTTATTTATATGGAAGAGTAGGAACCATAGGAATAGGTAATATATCATTGTCGTATAATAGTGTTTTTCATATTGTCGCTGAGGATAGTATATTTCTTGGTGGTAAAATCCAGGGGGATGGTCATGTTATATTACAATTAAATGATGATAAAGTTGATATTGAAGGTAAAAACTTGTTAATAGGAACAGAGGGATTAAGATTAGAGGGGGGAACAAAATATAAATTAGGTAGATCAACTATTATAGATTATACTGAATACAAATAAGGCTATTTTAATTAAAAATGTAATTTTAATTGTTACTATCGATTTAAATCCTAACGCTAATTCAATCTTTATTTGAAGGTTGTTACATATAAATCAATATATTAAATAAAACACTCCCTGTATTATATTGAGATAATACAGGGACTATTCTTTAATTATAAAAGAAAATTATATTTGTATTTTTCGCCCAGCTAATATTGAACGCTGTGCTTGTCCATCTGCACCATAAAGTGTTGGGCTATGATTTTTCTGTAGAAAATGTAGCGTTTCACTATTGCGAGTAATATGTTGCTCTAACAATAAGCCATTGTGTTGATTAAGATGTTTTAACTCTTCCGTTAGATCAACCAGTTGTCCCCATAAATCAGCTAAAAAAGGCTGTCCTTGATAGGGTCTATCAATACCAACTTGTTTACTGAGTATTTGACGTTTTTGATCGGTATGACCCAGAGCTGTTAATACAAAATTTTTCTGTTCAGTTATTTCATGCAGCTTATTGATATCAATACTTCCTGCACATAATAACTGTTGCTCAGCACGTAAAATACCCGCAATGGTATTGAGCTGTGATAACTGAAGATCTAAGGTCTGGCGGAGTTCTTCCATCATAATCTTTAATATTATTTAGTTATGCTTTCAGCAGCTTCTCGGAAAAGTGCTTCCGCAATTTTGCTACTGTCCATTGTTAATGTTCCATCGGCAATCGCTGCTTTTAAACGGGCAACTTTCTCGACATTGATGTCTTGATTGCTAGGTTGAACTAATTTTTTCTGTGCTTCACTTAGTTTCACAGAAGTATCACCCGCCATTGCTTTTGTTTGCGCATTACCGGTTTTTCGTGCTTCTTGGGCACCTTCATTAAGGTTACGCTGAGAAATGGCCGTGATTGGGATAAGTGGATTTGTGCGTTCAATACTCATAGGAAAATCCTTTGTTAGGCATCAATTAATCGTCAGATGAAGCCATTGTAAACAACCTATGTGTTTTCGCCTATCATCTTGTAGCTTTATATCGGCAGTGTAGATATAAACTTTAATGTTATCTTA
>NZ_GG668576.1:656472-791305 GCF_000160755.1 Proteus mirabilis ATCC 29906 | reverse complement strand
ACTCATTAGCACTAGTCTACAAGCAGCGTTTTTATTCAACTTATAGTGCAAGAGAGTTTACCTTGCCTTGCTATCATTAAAACGGTTAACAAGTCATTTAATATAGGCTTATTCTGCTTATCGTTACCTTTAATTGTTATCTTTAATGTATTACAAGGGGATACGTACAGAGCCATTTTCCAGCGCTTCACCAGTAATAATTTGCCCTGATTTGACCCGTATACGAATACTTTCATTGGCAACGGCATTGTTAATCGCTTTTCCTTCATAACGGATTTGAAAGTGATCACCTTGTGCAAAAACCGTTACAGTCTGCCCCGCTAAAATGGCCCAAGGGCGACGAACCATAGTTGATGTTATTGGTTTTTCGGTCGCAATATGGCGCATAGCAATGGCATTTTTAATAAAAACAGCATCTCTTAACACGTCATAAGGTAGCTTTTCTAAATCTCCTTTTATGATCTTAATCGAAGATTTTGTTATTACATCATCACGATTAATCTCTTTTTTAGCGACTAAATATTGTCCATAAACACTCACATCTACTTGTATAAAACGACGTTGATTATCGCACTGAATGGGGATAGAAAGACGTCCCCAATTGCGAGAGCCTGCATGCTGTAGGATTTCTTGTTGTTGGCAATGTGGCCATTTATCCTCTGGGGTTAAAACGGTTACGGTGACTTTATCGTCTTTGTGGTGGCGCGTTTGGAAAAATTGCTGTAGCGCTTCGGGTAGGGGATTGGCTATACCGCTATTTACTATAAAGAAAAAAGAAATAACACCGATAAACGTTCTAACAGACATAGTTTGTATCACCTTATAAAGTTTATGCTAATGGTGTGGTTAAACTTATTTAGCCAAAATAGTGTACATCCTCTTCACATACCTTAAACGCATAAATAGCAATTCAATTTACCCCTATTCCTCCAATCATCTTTTTTTTGAGCGTTTATTCTGTTAACTGAAATTGTTTTATCAGCTGAGGGTAAGTGGCTTAGCCACCAAGGATAGAAGATGCTCGATAAATTAGAAAATACGTTTCATTTTCAACAAGAAGCGCTTTCACTACGTAATAAACGCCAAGAAATTTTGGCGGCAAATATTGCTAATGCTGATACGCCAGGCTTCCAAGCACGGGATATTGATTTCGCGGCTGAGTTGAAAAAAACCATGGAAAATGGGCGTACTGGTAGTCATGGATTGCAACTGACAATGACATCAGAACGCCATATTCCTATTAAGCCGGGTTATCGCTTAGAGGCTGATTTGCTTTATCGGGTTCCTCATCAAACATCGATGGATGGTAACACGGTCGATATGGATATGGAACGGAGTAATTTTGCCGATAATAGCGTTAAATATCAGGCAGATGTGACATTTATTAACTCTCAAGTTAAAAGCATGATGGCTGTATTGCAACAAGGATAAAGAGTATGTCTTTATTTAGTATTTTCGATATTTCAGGTTCTGCACTTTCAGCACAATCACAACGTTTAAACGTCAGTGCAAGTAATATGGCCAACGTAGATAGCGTTGTGGGGCCTGATGGTGAACCTTACCGTGCAAAACAAGTGGTTTTCCAAGTGAATGCGCCGGCAGGTCAAGATATTGGTGGTGTTCATGTTACGCAAGTAGTGGACGATCCGACCCCCTTTCGTATGGAATATCAGCCAGGAAATCCATTTGCAGATGAAAAAGGCTATGTGCGTAAGCCTAATGTCGATGTAGTCGGTGAAATGATCAACACTATTTCGGCGTCAAGAAGTTATCAGGCTAACGTTGAAGTGATGAATACAGCGAAATCGCTGATGCAAAAAACGCTAATGATAGGTCAATAGGGAGAATAAATTGTGGGTATTTCTGCCTCAATGAATGAACCTACTGATAATACCATTATCGGGGAAGCGCCTTCATCCTACCACACTAAAAAAGGGGGGAGTGATGATATTAAAGGTAATTTCCTGACGTTGCTTATCACGCAGATGCAAAACCAAGATCCCACCAATCCAATGCAGAATAATGAGTTAACGTCACAGTTAGCACAGATTTCTACGGTTGAAGGGATAGAGACGCTAAATAAAACAGTCAATACCATTGTTGGGCAAATTGACCAAAGTCAGGCATTACGTGCGACCTCATTGGTTAATCATATGGTGATGATTGCCGGTAATGAAATCAGCGTTGATAAGATTAATAATGGTGAAAACGCTGGATCTGATACAGATACAGATACAGATAAAGATACAGATACAACACCTGATACTAAATTAGGTAAGTTACGTGCATCTACTGATGCGACAGATAATGAAAATATCTTCTCCAGCGCTTTTGGTTTTGAATCCTTTAGTCCAATAGATACGCTTACAGTCAATATTACTGATAGTAGTGGGGCTAAAGTTCGCACGATCGAAATGAATTCAAAAATTCTGCCGGATGTTTATCACTTCTTTTGGGATTGCACTGATGATGATGGTAATAAAGTTCCTACTGGAAAATATCAATTTACAGTAAATGCCACATTTAATGATGCTCAAGTTCCAGTAAAAACACTTAAAAGTGCGATAGTCAATTCCGTTTCTATGAAAGAGGGAAAACCTCATCTTGATGTTGGCCTCGGTGTCATCGTTTCATTGGACGAAATTCGTAAAGTTTTTTAATCAACATTAATTCAATAATGGAGGGCGCATGTCCTTTTCTCAAGCAGTCAGTGGTTTAAATGCAGCAGCCGCTAATTTAGATACTATTGGTAATAATATCTCAAACTCTGCAACCTACGGTTTTAAGGGGGCAACAGTCTCTTTTGCCGATGTTTTTGCCGGCTCTGGTGCAGGGCTTGGTGTAAAAGTATCAGGCATTAGCCAAAACTTTAAAGATGGTAGTATCACTACTACTAACCGCCCAACCGATGTGGCGATTTCTGGTGGTGGTTTCTTCCGTATTGAAGATAGTAACGGTGGCGTTTTCTATTCACGTAATGGTGAATTTGGCAAAGATAAAAACGGCTATCTCACTAATATGCAAGGCATGCGTATTACAGGTTATCCAGTACAAAACGTAGACGGTAAAAATGTAGTACAAAAAGGGGCAACACCAACGCCTATCATTATTCCTACCGATATGATGAATGCAAGTGCAACCGATAAAATGGATATGACGGTTAACTTGAATTCAGCTGAAGAGGCTATCGATCAAACAACACATAAATTTGATCCCAAAGATAACGATTCTTATAACTTTAGTACTAACGTGACAACCTACGATAGCTTAGGTAATGAACATAACCTGAACTTATTCTTTGTTAAAACCAAAGATAACGAATGGAGTGTTTATGCTCAAGACACCACAACAGGTGAGCCAGCACAAGATCTGGGTAAATTAGTTTATAAGGATAACGGGGTACTAGATGAAACAGCACCTAAGCTGAAAAACTTTACTACCGTTGCTTATAAAGGTTCACAACCCATGGATATGGAAATGAACTTTAGTGGTAGTACGCAGCAAAAAGTCGCTGAATCAAGTGTCTCTAAACTCGCGCAAAATGGTTATCAAGCAGGGGAATTTACCAATTTCCGTATTGAGCCAGATGGTTCCATTATGGCGACCTACTCAAACCAACAAAGCCAAGTGGTTGGTCAAATCGCATTAGCTAACTTTGCCAATCCTGGTGGCTTAAGTTCACAAGGTGACAATATGTGGTCTGAAACCAATGGTTCAGGCTCACCCATTGTTGGTGTGGCAGGCTCTGGCGTATTCGGTAAATTAACCAACAATGCCTTAGAAGCCTCTAACGTAGATATGAGCCAAGAGTTAGTTAACATGATTGTTGCTCAACGTAACTATCAATCTAATGCGCAGACTATCAAAACTCAGGATCAGATCCTGCAAACACTAGTTAGCATGCGCTAATAACGCAGGAAATCATCTGTTATGGATCATGTGATTTATACCGCGATGGGCGGTGCCAGACACTCAATGGAAAACCAAGCTGTCGTGGCGAACAATTTAGCAAATGCATCAACACCAGGGTTTAAAGCGCAACTTAGTGCGATGCGAGCCGTACCTATCAATGGCGAAACCTTACCGACGCGTACACTTACCGTCGAGTCAACGCCCGGTAGTGATCAGCGTCAGGGAACGATGAATTACACCGGCAGACCGATGGACGTTGCTTTAAGTGATAATGGCTATTTGGCTGTTCAACTTGAAGATGGTACGCAAGCGTATACCCGAAACGGCAATATTGAGCGTAACGCTGATGGCATGTTGATGGTACAAGGGCGTCTTTTGATGGGCGATAATGGCGCAATTGAAGTGCCACCACAAGCGGAAATTAGCATTGCTAATAACGGCATTGTCACAGCTCATGTCCCTACCGATCCACCAAAAATGCTAGGGCAAATTGGTCGCCTAAAAATGGTGAAGCCAGAACAAAATGATTTGGTACGAGGCGATGATGGTCTATTTCACCTATCACCTCAAGGTACAGCACGAGTGGGTGAAACGTTACCTGCGGACGATAACGTCAAAGTCCTTGCTGGTGTATTAGAAGGTAGCAACGTCAATCCTGCTGAAGCTATGGTCGATATGATTGCCAATGCCCGCCGTTTCGAAATGCAAATGAAGGTGATCCACAGTGCAGATGATAATGCGCAGCGCGCTAACCAATTGCTATCAATGAGTTAAATAGTGTAAGGGGAAAACCATGATCCGTTCTTTATGGATTGCTAAAACAGGGTTGGATGCACAACAAACTAACATGGATGTGATTTCCAACAACCTCGCAAACGTCAGCACAAATGGTTTTAAACGCCAGCGTGCGGTTTTTGAGGATTTACTCTATCAAACTATTCGTCAACCGGGAGCGATGACATCCGAGCAGACGAATGCGCCTTCTGGTTTACAAATTGGTACTGGTGTTCGCCCAGTGGCGACAGAACGTTTACATAGCCAAGGTAATTTAGCCCAAACTAATGGTACGCGTGATGTTGCTATCAAAGGGCAAGGTTTTTTCCATGTTCAATTACCTGATGGTACGGATGCTTATACTCGTGATGGCTCTTTTCAAATGGACCAAAATGGGCAATTAGTGACCTCCAGTGGCTTTCAAATCGTCCCAGCGATTATTTTGCCAGAAACCGCTAAAAAGGTGATGGTAGGTCGTGATGGTATTGTCAGTGTGGAGATTGAAGGATCGCCGGCACCTCAACAAGTAGGACAATTAACCCTCACCACATTTATTAATGATAGCGGGTTAGAAAGTGTTGGGGAAAATCTGTACTTAGAAACAGCCAGCTCCGGAGCACCCACTGAGAATGCGCCGGGTATTAACGGTGCGGGCTTGTTATATCAGGGATATGTTGAAACCTCTAACGTTAATGTCGCGGAAGAATTGGTCAATATGATCCAGACTCAGCGTGCTTATGAAATTAATAGTAAAGCGATTTCAACTTCTGATCAGATGTTACAGAAACTCACGCAACTCTAATTTCGTTGATTCATTAGCCTGACAGAATTTCTGTCAGGCGTATTACTAAAAGAGTATCGAAGATGGATACAAAGGTCATTACTGACAATTCTGGGGCAAGCAAGCTTAGTGTCAGATGGCGTCGTCATCAACGTTTAGGTACCGCCCTGTTGGTACTGACACTAGCAGGGTGCGCTCAGATACCGAAAAAACCATTGGTTGAAGGACACACCACGGCAATACCTACTGCGCCTACCACACCAGCACCTAATGGCTCTATTTTTCAGGCTACTCAGCCGGTTTATTTTGGTTATCAGCCATTATTTGAAGATAGGCGACCGCGAAATATTGGCGATACATTGACTATCACCTTGCAAGAAAATGTCAGTGCCAGTAAAAACTCGTCGGCGAATGCCAGTCGCAATGGTAAAGCCGGTTTCCTTGCTTCTATCACACCAAGGTTCTTAGAAGGATTATTAGGGAATAGCCGTACTGATATGGGCATGGAAGGAAACAGTGAGTTCGGTGGTAAAGGTGGTGCTAATGCAAATAACACCTTTAAAGGCACCATTACGGTAACGGTTGATCAGTTATTGGCAAATGGCAATCTACACGTTGTGGGTGAAAAACAAATTGCGATAAACCAAGGTACTGAATTTATTCGATTTTCAGGCGTTGTGAATCCGCGCACTATCAGTGGCTCAAACACGGTCAATTCAACCCAAGTTGCTGATGCGCGTATTGAATATATCGGAGACGGTTATATTAATGAAGCGCAATCCATGGGATGGCTACAACGTTTCTTCTTAAATGTATCACCTTTTTAACGAGTAGGATCTAGATGAAAAAATTAGCGATTAGCCTTTTCTTTATCGTGATGACATGTGTCGGCTTTTCTGCCCATGCCGAACGGATCAGAGATCTTACTTCGGTTGAAGGGGTAAGAGAAAATGCGCTGATTGGTTATGGTTTGGTTGTCGGCCTCGATGGTACGGGTGACCAAACCATGCAAACACCTTTTACCACGCAAAGTCTAAATAACATGCTCTCACAATTGGGGATCACCGTACCTGCGGGCACCAATATGCAGTTAAAAAACGTCGCGGCAGTGATGGTGACAGCAAAACTACCTCCTTTTGGTCGTACTGGGCAATCTATCGATGTGGTTGTTTCTTCATTAGGTAATGCCAAAAGTTTACGAGGTGGTACGTTACTGATGACCCCACTTAAAGGGGTAGATAGTCAGGTTTATGCGGTAGCCCAAGGGAATATTATTGTCGGTGGCTCTGGTGCTTCTGCGGGGGGCAGCAGCGTAAAAGTCAATCAATTAGCGGGTGGACGTATTAGTAACGGTGCCATTATTGAGCGTGAGTTACCTTCTCAGTTTGGTCAAACGGGATTATTAAACTTACAGCTTAACGAAGAAAACTTCACGCTAGCACAAAGTATTGCTGATGCGATTAATAAACTACGAGGGGTAGGAACGGCGCTTCCTCTTGATGCCCGTACGGTGCAATTACGTGTACCTCTTGGTAAAAGTGAACAAGTTCGTTTCTTAGCAGATGTGCAAAACCTTGAGGTAAAACGAGTTATTGCTGATGCTAAAGTGATTATCAATGCAAGAACAGGTTCCGTTGTAATGAACCGTGATGTGGTATTAGGTAGCTGTGCCATCGCACAAGGCAACTTATCTGTTACGGTAGATAGCCAAGTGAATGTGAGTCAACCGAATACTCCTTTTGCAGGTGGCAGTACGGTTGTGTCACGTAATACGAGTGTTAATGTCAATGAAAAGGGTGGTTCATTACAAAAAGTCAACGCCAGTGCTAGCCTCAATGAAGTGATCCGTTCACTCAATGCGCTAGGTGCGACCCCAACAGATCTCATGTCGATATTACAAGCGATGGAAAGTGCGGGTTGTTTACGGGCGAGATTGGAGATTATCTGATGAAAGAGTTATCTCTGCTTTCTTCAATGCCGAATATTTCAACGCCGGCATATGATAGTAACGCATTGAATAAACTTAAATATCAGGTTGGACAAAATGCCGATCAGCAAGGGCTGCGCCAAGTGGCGCAGCAACTTGAGGGGGTTTTTGTGCAAATGATGTTAAAAAGTATGCGTGAAGCTATTCCACAAGAGAGTATGTTCAATTCAGAAAGCACTAAAATGTACACCTCTCTTTATGATCAGCAAATTGCTCAAGATTTATCCAAAAAAGGCTTGGGGTTTGCTGACATGATTGAAAAACAACTATCAGCTAAAGTAACGATGGAACCGAGCGAACTGGCCGGTAAAACGCCGATGCCATTAGACAGCAGTGATATTTTTCAATCAATGCCAACACAAGCATTAGGCCAGCTCTATCGTGCGATGCAACCGTTACAAAATGCAGTTGAAAGTACGGTAGGCAAGTTAAAAGGACTGTCTGAAAGTAGCGCTTCTTTTGCCGCTAAATTGTTAGGGCCTGCTAAACAAGCGACACAAGGTACGGGTATTCATCATCTTTTAGTTGTAGCACAAGCGGCACTAGAATCTGGCTGGGGTAAACGAGAAATTTTAACGGGTGATGGAAAACCGAGCTACAACCTGTTTGGTATTAAAGCGGGGCGTTATTGGAAAGGGCCTGTCACTAATATTATGACAACGGAAGTGATTGACGGTAAATCGATCAAGATGCGTGATAATTTCCGTGTCTACGGCTCTTATGTGGAGGCTATCCAAGATTATCTAAGATTGCTTACGGAAAGCCCGCGCTATGCCAAAGTACCGCAAGCCAAAACACCAGAACAGGCTGCTTATCATATTCAAGAAGCCGGTTATGCAACCGATCCGGGGTATGCCAAAAAACTTGTTTCTATTATAGGGCAATTAAAGGGACAGGGTGAGCAAGTTGCGAAAACTTATACCCATGATTTAAGTGAACTCTTTTAACTATTCTCCCCTCAAGTTTAGAGGGGAATAACCGATAACAAATAGCAGAGCATCCATATCAATTGCCTAGTTATGCTCCGAACATACAGGAGATGACTAAACGTAAAAGGATAGACAAATGTCCAACAATTTAATTAATACAGCGATGAGCGGGCTTAATGCAGCACAAGCTGCGATGAGCACAATTAGTAATAATATCGCTAACCAAAAAGTAAATTGGTATAACCGTCAAATGACCGTATTTAATGAAAACGGTGGCACGATGACCAGTAATGGTTATATTGGAAATGGTGTTAATGTGAGTCGTATTCATCGCGAATATAATGAGTTCCTTGCGGGGCAAATGAATCGTGCGGTAACAAAACAGAGTGCTTTAAATAGCTATAACAAAAATATCTCGCAAATAAATAATTTATTAGCGGATAAAGGCAATGATGTTTCCAGTGCAATTGATGACTTCTTTACTAGCTTACCTAATGTAACGAACAATGCGGAAGATAACCCAGCTCGTACCACCATACTGGGTAAAGCGGAAGCAATGGTGAATATGTTTAACAAAGCGGATCAATCATTACGCGATCTCGAAAAAGACATTAATAGCCAAGTCACTAATACCACTAAGAATATTAATGAATATTCCAAGCAGATAGCTAAATTAAATCAAGAAATTAGCCGCTCCCAAGGTTTTAATGGTGCCGAGCCTAATGATCTGCTTGACCAACGCGACCGTTTAATTCAAGAGCTAAATACGCTGGTTGATGTACAGGTAACCCAACAAGATGGCGGGTTTGTTAATGTCAGCTTTGCCAATGGTCTTCCTCTTGTTGCGGGGACGCGCTCTTATGAAGTCTCTGCTATTCCTTCCAATAAAAACAGTGAACGCCTTGTTGTTGGTTATAGCAACGGTATTGATGAAGTTCGTGAAGTTGATGCTAAACGTATTAATGGCGGTGAATTAGGTGGCGCTTACCGTAGCCGTAATGAAGTATTAGATGCAAGCCGAAATCAATTAAACCAATTAGCTTTAGTGTTGGGCGATCAATTTAATAAACAACATGAGCAAGGTTTTGATTTAAACGGCGATAAAGGTGATAAGTTCTTCAACCTAGGTGGGGCACATACCATGCCTAATGGTAAGAACAAAGGTGATGCGACTTTTGATGTCAAATACACTGACACAAGAGAAGTTAAAGCTGCGGATTATACGGTTAAGTATGAAGGTGGTAAATGGAATGTCACTGTAGAGCCGGGGAATCGTAAATTTACAGCAACACCTAATGCAACAACGGGTGAATTAGAATTCGAAGGAATGAGCATCAAAGTCAATGGAGCTGCACAAGAGGGCGATTCTATCGTTGTTCAATCTGTAGGCAACGTGATTGCAGGAATGAGTGTTGCAATCAGCGATCCAAGCAAAATAGCTGCCGCGGGTACAAAAGACTCTGGACCTAGTGATAATGAGAACATGAAAAAATTGTTCGAATTACCCGATGAAAAACTTATCGATGGTAAAGCAACAATTGCTGGTGGTTATGGCTCACTAATAAGTATGGTGGGTAATAAAGTGAATACTGCGCAAGTTGATTATGATGCGCAAAATGCGATCACCAGCAGTATTTTAACACAGCAACAATCGGTTTCAGGGGTCAACTTGGATGAAGAATACGGCGAAATGTATCGTATCCAAGAGTATTACATGGCAAATGCAAAAGTTATTCAAACTGCAAATACCATGTTTGATGCGATTATGCAGGTCTTATAAACCCTCTTTGATTAAGGAATAAATCGTGCGTTTAAGTTCAAATCAAATTTACACTCAGCGAGTGGATAATATTACTAGCTCGCAAAGTAGATGGATGACAGAAGGGAATAAAATTTCCAGTGGTCGACGTGTTGAAAAACCTTCTGATGATCCGATGGCGGCCTCACAAGCGGTAATGGTTAAGCAATCTGAAGCGCGTAATCAGCAATATGCGACAGCACGTGGATTTGCTAAAAACAGCATGTCATTGCAAATGAGCCTTTCAAGCCAAATGGTCAATATCACCACAAAAATTCAAGAAACATTAGTGGCTGCCGGTAATGATGGCGCATTAAGTGATGAAGATCGTGCCTCTCTTGCGGAACAATTAAGTGGTTTAAAAGATCAGTTAGTGGGGATTGGCAATACGAAAGATGGTGTTGGACGTTATGTTTTTGCTGGTTTCCAAACAGATAAACCACCTTTTGTTGCTGACAAAACGGGTAAAATCACCTACCAAGGTGGAGACAAGCAAATTACTCAAAAAGTTGATAGTAATATTGAAATGGTATCCAACTTTACAGGGATAGAAACGTTACAATCATCGGGAGGAAAAGGCACAGAGCCAGATATTTTTAATGCCTTAGATGAAGCCATCAGTGCACTACGTGAACCTCTAGTTGGAAAACCACAAGCTGATCGTGATGCTGCATTAGATAAGATTAATACGGCTAACCGTGTTAATCGCGCCACATTAAATAATATTTCTAGTGTGGAAGCTAAATTAGGTTTACAGCTTCAAGAACTTGATAATTTAGATGATTTAGGTGCAGATACCTCATTAAGAAATGCTAAACGCTTAAGTGAGTTACGTGACTTAGATTGGACACAAGCAATTTCAGATTATTATCAAGAAGAGTCGGTATTACAGGCATCTTATAAAGTCTTTAATGACATGAAAGAGATGTCGATGTTTAAGATGTATCGTTAATTTAGTCACAATAGTAAATAGCATCTTATTCTATAAAATAAGCGATTATCCCCCGATATTTATCAGGGGATTTTTTTATCTGTAACGAATGAAGTCAGTACAAGGTTTATGCATGACTTTAGTCGCAGTAGCAGTAAGTGCCCGTGCTGATCCTTTAGCACGAATATTAAGTTATCTAGCTTACTTTATTCATCACTGGTTTATAGCAAATGATATATTAATTGTGGAATAAACAAAACAAGTGACAAAAAGCAGATTAAATTTAATTAGCCAATGGAAAAATAGATAACACAAACTCAATCATCAGGTTTTTCAAGAAACTAATTGCTGCAATATTAAGGTAATACGATTGAATGTATCGCTAAAGACGCGCTCAGTAAACACAGGTAATGCTGGCATAATCAGTGATAACGCCAACATACCGATCGTGAGGGTAAGAGGGAAACCGACCACAAAAACAGAAAGCTGTGGTGTCATACGGTTTAAAATACCTAATGAAAGGTTGAGTACTAATAGTAGAGTGATTAATGGCATGGCTAACATCATCCCGTTAATAAATATAGTGCCACCACTTTGTACTAAAGTAAGGATACCCAATGAATTAAAGGTCTGATTTCCAATAGGAACAACATAGAAAGTATCTGCTAATACCGATAACAGCCATAAATGCCCATCAAACACCATAAAAAGCAACATGGTTAACATGTTAAAGATACGAGCAAGAATAGGCATATTCGGGCCACCTGAAGGATCGACGAAAGTCGCAAATGACAGCCCCATCTGTAAACCAATCACTTCTCCTGCATGACGTACAGAAGCAAAAGCTAACTGCATAGATAAGCCTAAAATTGTGCCAATTAAAATTTGTTGGATCAGTACCCAAAAAGCCATGATAGAAAAGAGAGGTACTTGACTTTGCGGTAGCCCTGGTGCAATTAACGCCGTGGTTAAAAAGGCGAGTCCAATACGAAATTTTTTAGGTGTCTGTTTTTCACTAAACAAAGGCGCGGTACTAAAGAGTGCCAAAATACGCACAAATGGCCAGAAAAAATCACTGATGTAGCCATTAAGTATTTCACTGGTCAAGGTTATCATTGTTATTAGCCAATCATTCCTGGAATGCCAGTAAATAAGTTATGCATATAGTCTAATAACAAACTGAGCATCCACGGGCCTGCGACTAAAATAGCCGCTAATACAGCAAGGATCTTAGGAATAAACGACAGTGTCATTTCGTTTATTTGTGTTGCTGCTTGCAGCATGCTTATTACTAAACCGGTAACCAGTGCAGACAATAATAGAGGTCCAGCAAGGGATAAGGCAATTTTCATCGCTTCCGTTCCTAATGCTAAAACAGATTCAGGCGTCATAAAGAACCTCTTTGCTAGTTAAAAAAGCTTTGAGCCAATGAGCCAAGTATTAACTGCCAGCCATCGACTAATACAAATAACATGAGTTTAAAAGGCAGTGAAACGGTGGCGGGTGGCACCATCATCATACCGAGTGCCATCAAGACGCTGGCAACCACTAAGTCTATGATGAGAAAAGGGATAAAAATCATAAAACCAATTTGAAAAGCGGTTTTTAGCTCACTGGTAATATAAGCAGGCACTAAAATTCGCATAGGTACGCTATCGCGTGTTTCAAATGCGGGGGCATCAGCAAGACGAGCAAAGAGTGCAAGATCGGTTTCGCGCGTTTGTTGCATCATAAACTGGCGCAGTGGTTGTGAGCCATTATCGAGTGCTTGTTCAAAAGTGATTTTATCTTCACTAAAAGGGAGATAAGCATCTTGATAAATTTTATCAAACACCGGTGCCATAATAAAAAATGTCATAAATAGCGCAAGACCCAGTACCACTTGGTTAGGGGGAGCAGAAGGTGTCCCTAACGCATTACGTAATAAACCCAGCACAATGATAATCCGAGTAAAACTCGTCATCATCAGTAATACGGCGGGAATAAAACCTAGGGCTGTGATAAAAATCAGTGTTTGTACTGGCAATGACCAGTTTTGGCCACCTCCCGGTAATGGGTGTGAAATAACACTGGGGAATTGAGCAAACGCATGGCTTGGCAATAGTGACAAAATAAGGACACTAGCGAAGAGAGGCCAGCGCTTTAATGCGTTAAAATAAGAGACACACTGATGCATTATGAGTTGCCTTTATCTCGCTTTAGCGTTTTTTGTAATAATTGAATAAATAACGGTGAAGAAGGTGGTATAGGCGCTTCCTGCGAGGCATGATTAGGAATAGGTAAGGTGTGTAACAGATTAATCTGCGATGCCGTAACCCCTAATACAAGCCATTCCTGCTCGATTTCAACAACGACAACACGCTCTTTGGTACCTAATGAACAGCTCGCTTTAACCGTGAGTTGTGCTTGATTAGCTTTAAATGTACCGCGAGCAAAGCCAAAACGGCGGAAAAGCCACATTGCAACAATAATCAGTACAATAATACCCGCAAGCGCGGTGCTGACTTGCACAAGGCTTTGTCCAACGGGTAAAGGTTGCGCCGGTGTTTGGATAGTTTGCGTTGTGGCGGGTGCGGCAGTATTAACCGCACCTTGGCTGGAAAAGGAAGGGATCTGTTCCATAGATCAACGACTCAGACGGCGCATACGTTCTGAAGGGGTGATGATATCGGTAATGCGAATACCATATTTATCAGAAACGACCACGACTTCTCCTTGGGCGATTAAGTAGCCATTGATAAGAATATCAAGGGGTTCACCCGCAAGCCCATCTAATGACACTACAGAGCCTTGTGATAGGCTTAGGAGTTTTTTAATCGTCATTTTGGTACGCCCTAACTCTACTGTTAATTTGACAGGAATATCCATAATCAAATTGATATCAGATAGATGATTAAGCGTATCATCTTCAGGTAACAGATGTTCGAATACGTCGGAACTATTATCTTGGCTTTTGCCAGTTTGCTGTTCCATTGCATCAGCCCACATATCCTCAGCCGATTGTGAATTATCAGTTGGGCGATTTTCATCACTCATTGGTTTGTTCCTCATCCAGAGCGTTTAAAACAGGGTTAATTAAATGTTCAACACGAAGGGCGTATTGCCCATGAACTGTACCGTATTGACTTGTTAATACCGGCACACCATCAACATGTGCAATCAATCTTTCTGGTTTATCAATAGGGAGCACATCCCCTTTTTTCAGGGTAAGGACTTTTGATAAACGCAGCGGAATGTCAGTAAAGTTAGCAACCAACTCAAGCTCTGAGTGCTTAACTTGGTTTACTAAACTGTCTAACCAAACGCTATCTTCTTGGCGAAGGTTTTCAATTGGTGGATTGATTAGCCGTTCACGTAGCGGTTCAATCATGGCAAAAGGAATACAGATACTAAATTCCCCTACCATAGAGCCAATTTCTACTTGAAAAGGTGTCGTCACCACAATGTCATTTGGTGATGAGGTGATATTGGTAAATTTTACCTGCATCTCAGAACGAACATATTCAACTTGAATTTTGAAGATGGAGTCCCAAGCATCACGATAGGCATCAAGTGCCAGTTTTAACATTTTGTTGATAATACGCTGCTCTGTATTGGTGAATTCGCGTCCTTCAACGGGAATTGGAAAACGCCCATCGCCACCAAACAGGTTATCAACCGCGATATAAACCAGATTCGGCTCAAAGGTAAATAATGCTGTGCCGCGTAACGGTTTTAAATGCACCAAATTTAGATTAGTTGGTACAGGTAGGTTACGGGCAAAGTCATGATAAGGATGAATTTTTATGCCACCAACCGTGATATCAGGGCTTCGGCGAAGCATATTAAACAGCCCCATACGGAATTGACGCGCAAAACGTTCGTTAATAATTTCTAACGACTGTAACCGTTCTCGAACGACACGACGTTGCGTGTTCGGGTCATAAGGCTGAATATCCGGTTCATTCGGATCCTTCGCTATCGCAGGTTCCCTGTTCGCGCTTTTTTGGGCGTCGTCACCTGATGTGTCATCATTCAGCAGAGCATCTATCTCTGCCTGTGAAAGGATATTATCGCTCATAATGATTATCGCAGAATAAACGTGGTAAACAGTACATCGGAGAGGATCTGTTCAGATTCACCCGGTACAAGAGTCGGTCTCAGCGTTTCTTTTATTTCTGTCATGAGTTGTTGTTTCCCCGCATCTGTTGCAATTTTATTAGCGTGTTGACGAGAAAGAAGTAGTAGCAAGCGACTACGAACTTCGGGTAAATAATCATGTAAGCGCTTACGTGTATTCTCATCATGTAAGCGTAACGTGATCCCTATGTAGAGTACGCGATCTAAATGTTCTTCTTCATCAATCAGATTGATGGTAAAAGGCTCTAATGACATAAAAACGGGGGCCGGTATAACTTTTTGCTGACTAGTGCCCGTAGTACCTGATTTAGCATGCTTCAATGCCCACCAACTATATCCACCGAATGCCGCTGCAATAATGGCGATCACCAATAATAGGATGATCAGAATTAAGCTATAGCTTTTACGTTCATTGCTGTAATTAGACATGGACAGTTAAATTCCTGTTTTGTAGTGGATACGTGTTCACTTTTGTGGACTTCCATATCCATCTAAATCAACCTTAATTATCCCGCTATTTCTGTTTTTTAATGGCAGAAACAGATAGGGAAAAAACCATTAACTCTTACGTTTATTGACATAGTGTGTCCTCCCAATACATTTGTATTAGGCAAAAATATCGACACCACCACGAGCAGAGGCTAACTCTTGAGGCGTAAGGGTTATCTTTTGTGCCGTTTCTGAGGCTAATTGCATAGAATTACCCTCGCTTCTTTGATGATTATCGGCACCATTTCCACTAAATTGAGAGGAATCTGACATATTTTGTTGTTGCCAACCGTCATGACTGTCGCTAGACACTTGACTTTGTGTGAGTTGTATCCCATTTTCAGAGAGCGCTTGACGCAAATGATGCAGGGAATTTTCTAACACAGTACGCACTTGTCCATTTTGAGAGGCAAGATGTAATTGAGCCTGTCCATCTTCAATTTTCATGCGAATATGTAATGAACCCAACTCTTCGGGATGTAAACGTAGCTCAGCTTTTTGTAAACCATTACGACTAAACATCACAATTTGCTGATTGAGTTGCTGTTGCCATTCCGGTGTGCCTATTTGTGCATTTAACATCGGGGTAGGCATCGAAGGAAAGTGCATTTGCGTTTGCATCATTGATGACGGTTGTGCATGACTTGCTACTGATGAAGAGGCAAACACCGAAGAGGTCGATAAACTATTGTGTAGATCGCGTTCAGCAATACGGTTATTACCGATTATTTGGTTTGCCAGATTATCGGCTAATTTTGTATTGGCTGATGCTTTGTCATCGGCTAACAATCCATCCGCTTTTTCTGCCACGGAAGATAACAGTGAAGCGTTATCAACTTTCTTTGCTGAATGCCCATTCGTTAAATGGCGAGCTTCATGTGTTGCAAGTTGGGTTAATGACACTGTTTCAGGGCGTAATTGAGCAAGTAATGATTTGTCATCTGCATTAGCTTGCGTATTGAATTGTTGCCATTTATCGACAAGATCACGCTCAGCACGGGCATTTTCTGCCATAAGGTGAGATAACTCGTTTCCATTCCCAGCATGCTTTAACGAGGTTCCCAATAAATGTGGCTGATGAGCTTGGTTGGCTGAAAGCGATGTAGATTTTAACCCTGCAAGTCCGGCAAGTTGTACTGGAAGCTCTGCCGCTAATTCTTCTGCGGATATTAATGAAGAGGCCGTTTTATTTTCAAGAATTGAGCTAAATTGCTCATTATCAGGTAACGAGAGAGCAAGATGGGTATTTTTCGTTGCTGGCGCCTCTAATGCCGCATATTCAGTGACAATAGTATCAATATCGTCATCATTTTGTTGGTCTTTATTTTTTTCAGTGTGATTGTGCGCCTTATTCTCTTTTGAGGAATGGCCTGAAATAGAGGCGTTTTTTTTATCACTGGGTGTATTCTGAGGTTGAGTACTCAGAAGTTGTGCAAATGTCGACGCATTATCACCGGGTTGACTTGTTGTAGCGGATGTCGTTCCCGGAGAGGTTGCTGTGACATCCATGGTCAGAAGCGTTATCTCCATCAAGTTGTTCTCCGTAAAGTACTACGCTGTGCGTACTCATCCATTTGTTTCTGCTCAATACGATCAAGTTGTCGCTTACGGCTATCTTCAGCGCGTTGCTCCAATGTCTCAAACGCATTGAGTCGTTGCTGTTTTTCTCGCCAATGTTCCGTTGCAAGGTCGAGTTGCGCTTGCCAATGACGAAGTTGCTGTTTATGTTGCTCGATAGTTAATTCAAGTGTTTTGAGAAATTGTTGATAGTTTTGCCATGATGCTGATGACATGCCTCCCACATTTAACGTCTGGTTGAGACGAACACGGTATTCATCCTGATACCCGATCAACATATTGAGTTGCTGTTCCATCTGTTGATGACTCTGGCGGACTTGGGCTAGTTGGACAGCGGCTTGTTCTGCCGCTGTCTGTGCCAGTTCCCTCAGTGTCACTAAAGGTGACTGCTCCCGCATTGGAACCCTCTTTATTTTTCCTGATTATGTTCAGAATGAATCTAGTGTGATCAGTTGATTAAGTTGTTCACAAGCATGTTGATAGCTACATTGCTCTTGAATATCTTGTTGTAAGAATTTTGCTAATGATGGATAAAGGGCAATCGCCTTATCCAGCATAGGATCACTGCCTGCAGCATAAGCCCCTACATTAATTAAGTCGCGATTGCGCTGATAACTGGATAATAGCTGCTTAAATACTTGTACTCGGCGATAATGTGTTTTATCAATCAGTGAGGTCATCGCACGGCTAATGGACGCTTCAATATCAATAGCAGGGTAGTGACCCGATTCCGCCAGTGAACGCGAAAGCACGATATGGCCATCCAAAATAGCACGGGCAGAATCAGCGATTGGATCTTGCTGATCGTCACCTTCGGTTAACACGGTATAGAAAGCAGTAATGGAGCCACCACCATCAACGCCATTACCGGCACGCTCAACAAGTGCGGGTAATTTTGCAAATACAGAAGGGGGATAACCTTTTGTCGCCGGCGGTTCACCAACGGCTAAGGCAATTTCACGCTGCGCCATGCTATAGCGAGTTAACGAATCCATAATTAATAAAACATGTTTACCGCGATCACGAAAATCTTCGGCAATACGGGTTGCATAAGAAGCACCTTGCATTCGTAAGAGTGGTGAAACATCAGCAGGTGCTGCCACTACCACCGAGCGTGCTAATCCTTCTTTACCTAGGATATTCTCAATAAAGTCTTTAACTTCACGACCACGTTCACCAATAAGCCCCACGACAATGACGTCGGCTTGAGTAAAACGCGCCATCATACCTAATAGAACACTTTTCCCGACACCCGAGCCGGCAAAGAGTCCCATACGTTGGCCACGACCGACCGTAAGCAGTGCATTGATGGCACGTACACCCACATCAAGTACATCTGTAATGGGGGTACGTTGTAATGGGTTGATAGGTGGTGTAATCAGTGGCGCACGATAACTGGTATCTGGCGGCGGTAAACCATCTAGGGGATCACCTGAGCCATCAAGTACGCGGCCTAATAAGGCATCACCAAGGGGTAATTGTCGGCCTTCGCCTTCACGACCGGGGATCGATTGAGCGTAGACTCGAGCACCTGGGGTTAATCCTTCCACTTCTTGTAGCGGCATGAGTAACATTTGGCTACCGTTAAATCCGACGACTTCACTTTCAACTTCTTCAACCGTTTTACCAATGGTACGTTCTATTAAGCAGGTAGAGCCAAGGGGCATAACTAGCCCCTTAGCTTCCATGACTAAGCCTGTAGCACGGGTTAAGCGACCATATTGGCGTATGCGCGGAATTTTATTTAAACGAGATTCTGCATCAGCGAGTTTTTCTAACCAACGCCCCAATCTTGCGGTCATTACAACGCCTCCGGTGCAGCAAGACGACACAATTCATGCCAACGTGTCGCAATTGTGGAATCAAGATCACCATCATTGGTTACAACACGGCATCCCCCTACATGGATACTATTATCAGCCACCACTTTCCAACCGTGGGCGGTAAGGGAATCGCCTAATTCCTTTTCAATCAGAGGGATATGTTTAGGGTTAATCCGTAGCTGTGGATCCCCTGCAAACATCTGCTCTTGTTGCAACATCAGTGTAATTTGAGCAAGTAATGCAGAGCCATCACAGACCGCAGGTTGTCCAAGTACTTCTTTGGCTGCTGTGAGTGCTATCTGCATTAATCGTGAGGCAATAACACTATCTAAACCATTTAATGAATGCCTAAATTCAGCTAATAAGCCTTGCCATTCATTAATAAAAGGTTCTTGTTTAGCAATGCCTTGACGGATACCTTCTTCGATACCCGATTGTAATCCTGCCTGATAGCCTTCCTGATAACCCTGGTTTTTCCCTGCCTCAAAGCCTTCAGCATGGCCCAGTTTTTGGGCCTTTTCTTTCATGTCATCAAGCATATTAATTTGCTCGAGGACTTTCTGTTGCTGAACGACTTCTTTTTCTTGATTTTCGTCTTCCTTCTCGTCTAACCCCGTGTCTTCCTTGACTTTTAATTCCCAGTCAATAAGTTCTTTTGGAACCCAAGGCTTCCAGTTTGTATCAGTATTTTTATCAGACATAGGTATCGTCTCCTCCATGAAGAACAACTTCACCGCTCTCAGCTAAGCGACGTACAATAAGCAGAATTGCTTTTTGCTCAGCTTCCACTTGAGACATGCGAACAGGTCCACGAGACGCCAAGTCATCACGCATAATTTCAGCAGCACGCTGCGACATATTGTTGAGGAAATGATCGCGTAGTTCTTGATCGCAACCTTTTAATGCCACAACCAAGGATTCGGATTCCACTTCCTGTAGAATGCGCTGAATTGAACGGTTGTCGATATCGATAAGGTTTTCGAACAGGAACATTTCGTCGATAATTTTCTGTGCCAATTCGCCGTCGTAATCGCGTACTGCGGTGATAACATTTTCTTCTTGCTGACTTTTCATCAAGTTGATAATTTCAGCTGCAGTACGAACACCACCCATTTTGCTACGTTTGAGATTTTGACCATCAAGTAAATTGTTCAGTACTTCCGTTAATTCAGCTAAGGCTGATGGCTGAACACCACCAAATGTTGCGATACGTAACATAACGTCATTACGTAACTTTTCATCAAACAGAGCAAGAATATCAGCAGCTTGACCACGTTTTAAGTGAACTAAAATGGTGGCGATAATCTGTGGATGTTCATCACGGATAATATCGGCAGCCATTTGTGGCTCCATAAAGTTAAGTGTCTCAATACCTGTTGTGGTTTCACGGGTTTCTGAGATCTCATCGAGCAGATTATTAGCACGCTCTTCACCTAAGGCTTTAACAAGTACAGAGCGTAAATAATCATTAGCATTCACATTTAATGCTGCATACTGAACAGCATCTTCTTCGAAGCTTGCCATCACATCAATGAGTTGTTGATTGGAGATCTGACGCATAGAAGACATCGCAATACTCAGTTGTTGCACTTCACGTGTCGTTAGATGTTTAAATACTTCTGCTGCGCGATCTTCACCCAATGTCAGTAACATAACGGCGCTTTTTTCGGTTCCAGTTAAGTCATTACTCATTGTTCTTTACTCATCCATTGACGAATTACCATGGCTACAACACGAGGATCTTTTTCTGCCATCTCTCGAATACGTTGGCTTTGTAATTCGGCACTAACACGTTGACGTGCTTGTTTACGTCTTGATTCTTCATCTAATTCGGCTTCGTTGACATCATCTGTCACTTCAAGCTTGGTTTTCAAAATCGCTTTTTGTGCGGCGACTTCTGCTTCACGGCGTTTTTCAAGTTGAGGTTTCACTAATTTACGCCATAAGATCCACGCGATGATAACAAGCAATAACCAGCGGCCTAAATCTAATGCTTTAGCCAATATTTGTGGATTTTCCCACATAGGAACGCTAATCACTGGCTCTTCGGTATCGTTAAATTGAGAATTAACCACACTTAAAGAGTCACCGCGCTCTTGGGAATAACCCATCGCTTCACGTACTAAACTTTCAATTTGTTGAAGCTGTTCATCGGTTAACGGAACTTGTTTATTTTCGACAATAGGCTCTTCACCTTCTGTTGCTTTTTTCTTGTCTTCTACGGTTTTGTAATTGACGATTACCGCAACAGAAAGGCGCTCAATATTGCCAACAGGTCGTTTAACATGACGAATACGACGATCTACTTCATAGTTGGTTGTTTCATCTAAACGGCTATTGCTGTTTGGATTACGCGTCATTGAACGATTAGCATTGGTAGATGTTGCTTTCTCATCAGCCGCCGTGTCTTTGGCTTTTTCAATCGGCGCTTGCGGTGGTGCAACAGGTTGATTAGATAACGCACCGGGCACACCGCCAGCTAACATGCCTCCATTTTGCTCACTTTGGCTCACTTGTTTTGAGCGTACTGCAGCTTGGTTAGGGGGCTGATTAGGCTTGTACTCTTCAGCGGTTTCTTCTGTATGAGAAAAATCAACTTGAGCGGTGACCTGCGCATGAACATTACCACGCCCAACAATAGGGCCTAATAGTGTTTCAATACGTTGCTGGTAGCGACTTTCCAACTCTTGGACATATTTGAGTTGAATAGAATTAAGATCACGACCTAAAGCATCGGGCTGTGTTAATAACTTACCGCTTTGATCAACAATGGTCACATTACTATCGGGCATACCTGCAACACTACTTGCTACAATATGTACGATGGCATTAATTTGACCTTCGTCCAAGGCTCTACCTTGCAGCAGACCTACTGTTACAGAAGCAGAAGGTGATTTTTGCTCACGAACAAAAAGAGAGGGTTTAGGTAATGCTAAATGAACACGAGCATTTTGCACTGGACCTAAGGTTTCGATGGTACGAGCAAGCTCCCCTTCAAGTGCACGTTGATAGTTAATCTGTTCACTGAACTGGCTGATCCCAAACTTTTCTTTATCAAGTAGTTCAAAACCGGCAGCTCCACCTTTTGGAAGCCCCGCTTGTGCGAGTTTCAGGCGTAATTCATGAACCTGATTGTCAGGTACCATAATCGCAGAACCATTTTGTGATAGGCGATAGGGTACATTCATTTGTGTTAACTGTGTGACAATTTCGCCACCATCTTTATCACTAAGATTACTATAAAGCACTTTATAATCAGGGCTTTGTAGCCATAAAAAAGCAGCAACAAAAATGGCAATCGCCGCCGATCCCGCAATAATAAGCGGAATTTTCGGATCGGCTTTTATCCGGTTAATAATGGCGTTAAAACCTTTTTTCTGGTTCACAACGTCGGTTTTTTCGGCATTCATAGACAATCCTTGCCTTGTAGTTCGGGATGAATACTAAAAGCGTGGCGTAACAAAACAGACTCCCCTTACGCAAATAAATAAACCTACTCTCAGGTGTCTCATTATTGGCCTTTTGCGTTTCATTTAATGGCGTAATTAGCCTTTAACTTTTGCGTTAATTACTCGCTTTGGAATGAAGCCCCTGTGTTAGGGTATTACTCGGTAAGCGTGTTGGTTCACCTACTTACTATGACATTGATTCAAAAATTGAATTAGATGATTAACGCAGAGGTTTATATGTCAATTCCAGCTATTGAAAGTGTTCTGGATAAAATGCAAATTCAAACTTTACAAGCATCCAATATTGCCAAACCCCAGCCAGTACAGGCAGGATTTGCAACTCAGTTGGTTCAAGCAGTAGGTAAAATTAACGAAACTCGTGTTAATGCAACCAACAAAGTACAAGCATTTACGTTAGGTACGCCCGGCGTTGAATTAAATGATGTGATGGTGGATATGCAAAAATCCAGTATTTCATTACAAATGGGCGTACAAGTGCGTAATAAGCTGGTCGCCGCTTATCAAGAGATTATGTCAATGCAGGTGTGATAAAGTTAACTCATTGAGATAAAAGAATATTATCTTTGTTGTGGCTCGATGGGGACATATAGGGGATAGGAGCATTCAATGTTTGGCTTAATAGCAATATTGGGTTTTGCTCGTATTCATGCATCTAAGCATCATATTATCCTGTACCATTTTTGCTGATGGGTCCCCCATCTGTTGATGAAGTGATAATATTACCTCTGAATGGGGGACCAATTTACTTATGCTACTACAAGCACAGAAGGTGAAAGAGGAACCCAGACAAAAAGAAGAGGAAGAAAATAAGGGCACTAGAAATTGGTAATTGATTAATTAATAAATCAGGCCTCTTTATTTTTTAACGTAAAAGATAATCACAATATAAAGGTTAATTATAATGTGATTATCAATATGTTAAAATTAGACCCCAAAGTTAAAAGTGAGAACAACCTCTCCGACAAAATCTAATCCATCAGCAATATCTATTCCTTTTTTACTTAGTGCATCTTTGGATAAAATAAAAGTACGACTTGTCTTTCCTTGACTGAAATTCGCTTGGAAAATTTCACCTGAAATGAGAGACAGAGAGTTTTTATTAATATCTGATTGTTGTTCTGAGGTCCAACCATTGGTAGGGCCTTTGTATAGGACGTTATTAAATTTATTCCCCGTAATAGCAACATCATTTGCTCGTGAAATATACGCAGGCTTACCATCGACAGTAATATTTGTCCATATAAAAAAAGCTGCACCAACAGCGGTTTCAGGATTTGCTTTATCAACTAAATGAAATTGTCCTGTCGTATCATTAGCTAATTCCGCACTGTCATAAGTATCAGATGCAACAAAGGTTAAATATGTTTTAGCATCACATTCAACCGTAACGGTATTTTTACCTGTAGCTAAAGGATACTCGTAGTTTTTCGATTGAGGGATAAGTGTTGGGCTTATGACTCCGTAATCAAAAATAACATCACTTTGTGTCGCCCCATGAACAGTACAAGTTGGTGGCTTAATATCACCATTGATTTTTAAGTTAGCAACAGGCGTTTTAGCCAATACTGGCGTTGATATTACACTCAGCATAGCAAGACTGAGTAATACTTTTTTCATATCATTATTCCTTTATTCTTTTTTAGAGGATAAATAACAAAACAATATTATATAATACACCTTTTATTTATTTATTTAATGTTAAATAAATATGTTCTTTAATATATCTAATTTAGACTTTCTTAAAGTGAGTTTATTTTACTATCCGATGTTCTCTAAAAGAGATAATTAAAAATAGTGTTTTAATCCCGATAGGTAAATGTGGATTTTATATTAATTAAACAAGATTTGTAATTAGATACTCTTATTTAGATTGTTTTATATTTTTATATAAATATAATTAAATTAATCAACTTTAAAACACTCATTTTTAATAAAATCCTTTCCGTCATTTTCGTATTCACAAGACAACATTTCCTATGTAAGCTGTACTAACTAACAACGCACTGAGTGACACAAACGATGCGCAGAATGTTGCAGCAAAAAATCATCCAAGTATGTGATATAAAAATAGCGCAAAAGGGAGAAGGGGTAGGCCTCTCTTTTTATGCTTTTTTTGCTAATAAAAATGATGATCCTGAATTATTAATGGAAGCGGCAACTTGGTGGATATTGACGCATAAATTAGATCATTTTGAAAAAGCCATAAAAATTAAGAAAATGATACAAACTGAAATGGACGCTAATCGCTAAATCTGTACGCCGTTATCATTTTTATCGACCTGATACGAAAAAACTGAAAATTATTGATTATTATCACATTAACGTTAGTCATAAACCGTTATGGTAATTTTATGATTAATAACGTAAACGGTGATGATATGGAATATTGGTTTATTGCGTATAAAGTGCGTTCCAGAAATGGTGATACCTACGCCGGGCATAAAATAGTAGAAACTGAGAGTGGGATCACACCCCATATTGCGTTAGAAAAAGCATGTCAGGAAGTTGCACAAGGGGCTCAAGCTGATATTCCTGCGGTGAGAGTTGTGGCATTTAATCGTTTATAAGCGTATCAATTGATAAAAATCTCGTTAAGATCATTAGCGAGATTTTTTTGTTTTTATCTCAACTTCAACGGTAAGAAGAAAAATAAACACTTCGTTAATGATTTATTTTTAACTACTCTCTTCACTATCCCAATTCGCTATCACAATAAATAATAAATCTATTAAGATTTAGTCTCTTAACTTCGTGAAATATTCGATATTATTTTTATAATCAAAATAATTTTTTCGCTAAAAAAGCAGATAATGAATAGCATTAGTTTAATTAATATGGCTATACAGCAATTAATATACGACTTAACTTAAATAGTTATTAATTATGTGATCTGAACTGTGATAATGACTTTTTTATATTTGAATAAAAAAAGTGTCGTCGTTAAAGTTTACTTGAGCTAAGGAATAGCTCGATACAAGGAAATAGAGATCATATTTTGATTTTTTAGTAAAACATACAAGGAATTTTTAATTATGACAGTATTAACCGTTTATTTATGTGGTACCGGCGCTTCATCTTTTGATAATAATAATCATAATAATCCTGTTTATTGGCAAGGTGAGCTTGTTTCCACCTTGGCGCATAATAATCTAGATCGCGAATTTGCTCAGTGGTTTATTGTAGATGGCCCAGGTAGCGGTAATTTGCAAGAAGATGATTTATGGGTTGAAAGCCCTAATTATTCAGATTTAAAAGGCTCTTTATTTGGCAGTGGATGGGAAGAAAATGTTGAACATGCACTGTGCTTAATGAAAGGCAACTTTGACTGGCAACGTGAAAAGTTAACAGAACAACAATATAATCAACTGAAAAAAGCGGGCATTCCCATTGAAGATGTTGAAGTGACCGGCTCTTTTTTATGGCGTAAATATAATTATGGTGACCGCTATGTCACTCAACAACAACTTCAGCAACAAATTATTCGTACCTTTCGCAAAGATGGCATCATTCCCACCCAAGTGAATTTAATTGGTTGGAGCCGTGGTGGCATCACCTGTCATATGCTTGCCAATGCCATGTTAAAAGATCCCCTATTAAAAGATATTCCAGTCAATATTTTTGCTATTGACCCAGTTCCAGGGCCACTTAATTTCCAACCAGAAAAGGTGACACTAGGTAGCAATGTTAAGGAATATGTCGGATTTTATGCCATTGATGAACGCTCAAAAGGATTTGCTTGCGTTATTCCAACAGTGACTGCTGAGACGAAAATGCATATTTTCCCGCTTTCTGGACGCCATGCGACCTTAGTAGGCAATGCCGCGATTGATGGTAGTGAAGGTAAAAATGCACTATTTTCACCGGGGTTAATTGTGCGACATTTTGCAGAAAGATGTTTAACACGTTGGGGATGTCAATTAGCGAACAAGCTAGAATTAACTGATAAGGAGATATTTGAGCATCATACTGATATTAAAAATGATGAGGATAAATATATTGCTATGCGCCGTAAAACTTATTCCATATATGAAAGTAGCGGTGATGATGAACGTAAAGTTTCATTAGGTAAAGAGGGCAAAGCATTCTCTGATATATATGGGGCACAATATGAGCCTTCTATGGCATTAACCGCAGACTATTTTGCAGATCCTCAACTCTACGATGTGATTAAATAAATCAATCAATTATTATCTATTTGAAACAGTAAGTTTATCGCCTGCCATGTGTAGGCGATTTTTATTTATCGGTGATGATATCAGTAAATGGATAACAAATAGATGGGGAAGAGCAGATGATAATAGTGATAGTCTAATGATGTAGTGTAATAAATTCAGTTTTTATTATGTTATTTTTATATCATATCGTTTAATTGTCACAACGTTACCGATAACAAATAATATCGTATAGCAAGAAATAACTCGGTAAATAAAGACGCCATTAGCTAATAAAACCGCTTTTGGCGCAGAGGAAAGTTATTTTAGATTGAGATCAGGATAATAACTATGCTCTGAAAACTGACCATAGCTATTTTGTACCCTCTGCTCTTGTTCAGTCTGTCTTATTAAAACAGCGAGCTTATCTAATCTTGCTCGTAATAAATTTCGCGTCTCATTTTCATTTTCGAGTATTTTCTTTAACATATTGGTGAGCTGCTGTTGTATTATCAGCTCACCCTCAGTGGGTTTTATCATCTTAGTGATAATTTCTACACTTTTTAAATAATCCATTTCCATTTCTATCAGCTGATCCCACTGCTGATTTTTGGCAAGCGTTAACATTTGCTCACTTAATTTCAAAACCTGCTCGTAAGCTGCCATTATATCCATATTTGCTGTCCACGCTTTTTAATAAGAATTAATCTGTGTGCCAATTTGTTGCCAAGCATCAGAAATTTCAGTTAATAACTTGATGACTTCATGAATTTTTTCTGGATTATTTTTTAAATTGGCATCGAGTAGTTGAGTGATCATATAGTCGTAAAGTAATGCTAAATTTTCAGCAAGCTCCTCCCCTTTTTCTTTATCCAGCCCCTGTTTTAAGCCGTTGCCAATAATGTTAATAGCTTTAGAAATATTTTCTCCTTTACCGGCGATATTTCCTTGTTCCATTAATATTAATGCACGGCGAAGGGCGCTTAGCGCCCCATTAAATAGGATTTGGATCAGCTGGTAAGGTGAAGCATTTAAAATCTCACTTTCAACATCGATTTGAGCATACATTTTACTGGCTGATTGTTGATACATAATATCCTAATATCCTACTTAAAAATTAGCGTAATAAACGTTCAATTGATGCACTTGAGTTAGTCATGGCATTAACCATTTTATCTAATAATTGAAACTGTTTTTTATAACGTTCCATCGTCGCTTCAATAGTACGTTTGGTATTTTTAATTTGGTTATCTAACGATTTTTTACGTTTTTTAACACCATCAGTGGCAATATCAAGGGTGCCGTCGTTGGATTGCAGCGTTTTTTTCAGGTAATTATAGGTTTGAGTACCAAATCCTGTTTCTTTACCATCACCCATAAAAAACTCTTTGACGTTAGCAGGTTTTTCTTTTAATGCTTTATCGAGTTTTTTATCATCAACTTCTAATGTGCCATCTACTTTAAATTTAATGCCCATTTTATTAAGGGTATCAATCTCAGATGAAGATTGAGAACGAGTGATAAAGCTTTTTAGCTCAGACATAATCATCCGGCTAGTGGTATCACCTAATAACACACCATTGTCTTTAGAGGCATCTTCACCTTTTTCAACTTGGGTGTACTTGGTGAAATCTTTATAGGTTTTATTTAATTCATTATAAGCATCGGTCCAGGCTTTTATGGCCTTTTTCATTGGCTCAATATCACGCGCAACCGTAATAATTTCAGGCTTATCTACGCCATCTTTATTATCATTGGTTTTTTTCTTAAGATTTAACGTGATCCCTTCAGGCGCATCTTTAATTTCATTAGTTTGACGTTCAATTTCAATCCCATTAATCGTTAACTTTGCATTATTTGCCTTAACGATCTCTGTCATTGCACCACTGTTTGTTTTAGTGGAGTAGCTAATAAAATCGTTAAGCTTACTATCACCTTCAACAGTGATTTCCATTTGAGAATCTGTACCTTCTTTACGAGAAGTCAGAACTAAATGGTTAACGCCATCTTGGGCTTTTACAATAGTGGCAGAAACGTTGCCTTCTTTTTTATTGATAGCATCACGTAATTCAATAATAGAAGTTTGACTGTCTGTTAACTCTATTTTTAAAGGCTCTTTTTCACCTTTTTGGGTGATCACTAAAGTCCGTGTTTTGCCTTCACCTAATGTTTCACCAATAGGATCTTTGATATCACTGACGGCTTTTGATTTCAGTGTTTGAGCATGGGCAAGCTCTGTTACCGAGACCGTATAATTACCAATGCTTGCTTTACCATCAGTGGTTACTTTAAAAGCATCAAACTCATCATCAACTTTGGTGGCGACGATTTTATCGAATTTTTTTAATTCTTCAGATGCTTTCTGTAATTTATCTAATTGGCTACGAATTTTTCCATATGCAGTAATTTGTGCATCGTAGCTTTTCATCTGTTTGTCTAAAGGTTCAAGGCGCTTATTTTCCGCAGCCTCTAATTGCATTAATGTCTCGCCAAGTGGCATCTTGGCGCCTATTCCTAGTGCACTAATACCAGCCATACTGGTCTCCTTTCTGTGTTCGTAAAATAATCCCTACACAGCGTTATCGGAAGAATTGGCGAAAAGTTTACGTCTATTTACTATTTTTGATGAGGGAAACAGACCGCCATATAGAAGCCTTTTATTGTCATTGAATACTAAAGTCGAATTTTGCATAAGAAAAAAGGTTTATGACGAGAATTGATAAAAATAATATAAAAAAATAATAAATTAATTTCTTTATATATCATTTAGTTAATGACAATTCTATAAAAAATCACAGAAAAATTTGTTGGAAAAGTTAAAGGTTGTATCTGGGGTGCCGATAAACTTGTTGCCGGTGATTGACACCGTAAATGAATAGGCAAACTTTTATTTTATCGACTTGATTTTAAAGGAATCTAGCTATGGCACAAGTCATTAATACCAACTATCTATCCCTGGTAACTCAAAACAACCTGAACAAATCTCAGGGAACTTTAGGAAGTGCAATCGAGCGTCTGTCTTCTGGTCTACGTATCAACAGTGCAAAAGACGATGCAGCGGGTCAAGCAATTGCTAACCGTTTCACTTCAAACGTAAATGGTTTAACTCAAGCTTCACGTAATGCGAACGATGGTATCTCTATCGCTCAAACAACTGAAGGTGCATTAAACGAAATCAACAATAACTTACAACGTATCCGTGAGTTAACTGTTCAAGCGAAAAACGGGACTAACTCTAATTCAGATATCACTTCTATCCAAAACGAAGTGAAAGAACGTTTAGACGAAATCAACCGTATTTCTGAACAAACTCAGTTTAACGGCGTGAAAGTACTGAGCGGTGAGAAATCAGAAATGGTTATCCAAGTTGGTACTAACGATAATGAAACTATCAAATTTAACTTAGATAAAGTTGATAACGATACATTAGGTGTTGCTAGCGATAAACTGTTTGATGCTAAAACAGAGAAAAAAGGTGTTACAGAAGCAGGTGCTGCAATCGATGCGAAAGATATCGGCGTTGCTGGTGCAACTTCATACGATTCAGGTACAGTAAAAGAATATAAAGTAGATGGTGTTGTTTCTGCTGATAAAGTAATTTTCAATGATGGTACTAAAGATTACCTCGTAAATAAAAGCGATTTCGCACTGGAAGGTGCTGACAAAGCTAAATTTACTGGTGCTAAAACAACTGAATTTACAGCAGATGCAGGTAAAGACGTTAAAACTTTAAACGTTAAAGATGACGCTTTAGCAACTTTAGACAAAGCTATCAACACCATTGATGAAAGCCGTTCTAAATTAGGTGCGATTCAAAACCGTTTTGAATCTACTATCAACAACCTGAACAACACTGTTAACAACTTATCTGCTTCACGTAGCCGTATCTTAGATGCTGACTATGCAACAGAAGTTTCTAACATGAGCCGTGGTCAAATCTTGCAACAAGCGGGTACTTCAGTACTTGCTCAAGCAAACCAAGTACCACAAACTGTTCTGTCTCTGTTACGTTAATTCGTACCCTGACACAAAAGATACCTTTCTATATCAAAGGCCCTCATCTGAGGGTCTTTTTTGTCATTTTATTTTATATTTAAACTCACTCTGTTTTAGTTTATTTTTTTCTCTCCATCTATTTTTGTTTTTTCTGCTAGTCATTATCTCTTATAAATTAATTAATTGGCTTTTTTTACTATTTTCGCGACGCGAAAACACATAAATACCTTCGATTTAATGACGATAGTGTTTAGGCAACGTTATTACAGGAGTGTAATAACAAACCTATTAATTAAAAATTTTCAAATAAAATTGAAGGAATATTGTATGGCACAAGTTATTAATACTAATTATCTGTCTTTAGTCACTCAAAATAATCTAAATCGTTCACAAAGCGCACTTGGTAATGCAATTGAACGTTTATCTTCAGGTATGCGTATTAACAGCGCGAAAGACGATGCGGCAGGTCAAGCTATTGCTAACCGTTTCACTTCAAATATTAACGGTTTAACTCAAGCATCTCGTAATGCGAATGATGGTATTTCAGTGTCTCAAACCACTGAAGGTGCATTGAACGAAATCAACAATAACTTACAACGTATTCGTGAATTAACTGTTCAAGCGAAAAACGGGACTAACTCTAACTCAGATATCACTTCTATCCAAAATGAAGTTAATCAACGTTTAGATGAAATCAATCGTGTTTCAGAACAAACTCAGTTTAACGGTGTGAAAGTACTGAGTGGTGAAAAGTCAAAAATGACCATTCAAGTCGGTACTAATGACAATGAAGTGATTGAATTCAATTTAGATAAAATTGATAACGACACATTAGGTGTTGCTAGTGATAACCTGTTTGATGCTAAAACAGAGAAAAAAGGGGTTAAAGAAACGGGTGCTGCAATCGATGCGAAAGATATCGGTGTTTCAGGTGGTACATCATATTTGTCTGGTATTTCAGTAAAAGAGTATAAAGTAGATGGTAAGGTTTCTGCTGATAAAGTTGTCTTAAAGGAGGGTAGCGACGAGTACGTAGTAAGTAAATCAGACTTTACATTAAAATCAGGTACTACTACTGGTGAAATTGAGTTCACTGGTAGTAAAACCACTAAATTTACAGCAGATGCAGGTAAAGATGTTAAAATTTTAAATGTTAAGGATGACGCTTTAGCAACTTTAGATAACGCAATTAGTAAGGTTGATGAAAGCCGCTCTAAATTAGGTGCAATTCAAAACCGTTTCCAATCTACTATCAATAACTTAAACAACACTGTTAATAACTTATCTGCTTCACGTAGCCGTATCTTAGATGCTGACTATGCGACAGAAGTGTCCAATATGAGTAAAAATCAAATCTTGCAACAAGCAGGTACTGCTGTACTGGCTCAAGCAAACCAAGTACCACAAACTGTTCTGTCTCTGTTACGTTAATCCTTCATTAAACTCATCTTCAGATCCCACCCACAGCCATTTTTGCTGTGGGTGTTTTTTCATCAAAACAATCGTTTTTTTTATTAATCATGGATAGGTATTCCCATTGATAGGTTGTAGGTAAAAATAGATAAAAGATAAGTAATATGATTTATATGTTATTTTTTTATCAACAAAATACAGATTTGATGAATACATTTCTTTCAATAAGACAAAATATCAATTTATTTAACGGTTTTTCTGCGGATTAGTATGACCCATCTTAAGGTACAGTATGTACTTGTAATGCAATAACAAATTAAATTATCAATGAAAACCCAATTTTCGCTGAAAATTTAGCATAGGTGAAAAAGAGGGGCTTTTGCTTCACTGTTCAGCCGATTGCTAACACTATTTCGTCGGATAATGGTTTCCGGTCTTTTATCCAAAGGTGTCTTTTGTTGTGAGTGATTTGTATACCGCCGAAGGCGTGATGGACAAAAATAGCCTCTGGGAGCGATATGTCCCTTTGGTTCGCCATGAAGCATTACGATTACAGGTCAAGTTACCTGCGAGTGTTGAATTGGATGATCTTTTGCAAGCAGGGGGGATTGGCCTACTGAATGCCGTTGAGCGTTATGACTCAATGCAAGGTGCCGCCTTTACTACTTATGCTGTGCAACGTATTCGAGGCTCTATGTTAGATGAGCTACGAAGTCGTGATTGGGCGCCCCGCAGTGTGCGCCGTAATGCAAGAGAAGTGACACAATCCATTCATCAGTTAGAGCAGGATCTAGGACGACCACCATCAGAACAGGAAGTTGCTGATCATTTGCAGATTGAGTTAGCAGAATACCGGCAGATCCTATTGGATACAAATAACAGCCAGTTGTTCTCTTATGACGAATGGCATGAAATTTACGGTGAAAGCTGTGAACCATCTCAAGACGAAGATCACGATGACAATCCTTTACAAATGTTATTGGAAAGTGATATTCGCCAAAGAGTCATAGACGCGATAGAATTGCTTCCCGAAAGGGAAAAAATGGTTCTTACCCTGTATTATCAGGAAGAACTTAATTTGAAAGAAATAGGCGCAGTGCTTAATGTCGGGGAATCCCGCGTAAGTCAGCTACACAGCCAAGCAATCAAAAGGCTGCGAGCACGCTTAAACCCAGAGAAATAGAAGTTTTGCTTATTTTTGTTTTTATTTATTAAGACTACAACACAGGGCTTTATCTCTTATGTCTGTTTCAACACAAAAGAAACGGCCGCTAAGCCGTTACATTAAAGACTATAAACACAGCCAAACTCATTGTTTGCATTGCCATAAGGCGCTTGATCGGATTTCTCTCGTATTCAATCGCCAAGTTATCAATAAAGAAGCCATTTCTGAAATGACAGATTTAATTGATGATGAAACATGGGAAACCTTGCAAGGAAAGTTTTCTGCGCTGTGCCGTTTTTGTAGTGAGATTTACTGTAATAGTGAAACTGATTACTTTGACATTATGTCTTTTAAGCAGTATTTGTTCGAACAAACGGAGATGAGCCACAGTACTGTTCGTGAGTATGTGGTTCGTTTACGTCGACTCGATGAATTGCTGACTTCCACTAATTTTCCTCGTCAAGAATTTACGACAGAGAAAATTCAGTCAGACTTGAGTAAAAAGCTCACTCCCTCCGCATTTAGTAACTACAACATTGCCCTACGTAAGTATGAGCAATATCTTGATTGGTGCCAAGCGCCAACCTCGATGAGTAGTGGTCACTAATCGCATTCAAGAGAGACCTAAAAAAAGGGGTAACATTATGTTGCTCCTTTTTATTTTTTGTTCCAGAAATAAAAAAACCACCTTTAATAGATAAGTAAGTTAAAGGTGGTCTCAAAAATAAAGTGAGAAAGAGAACGCTGGGTTTAACTAATCGTCATTAAGCTGGCATTGCCTCCGGCAGCGGCGGTATTGACGCTTAATGCTCGTTCATGCAATAAACGCTCTAATAACAATGCTGTCTCACCACGTGAGAAGCCTTGTACTGAAATAATAGCCCCTTTACGTTGTGCAATTTGCTGACAAGTTTCTTTTAACTGATCACTATCGCCATGATAAATAACGGCATTAATGCTTAGTGACTCATCTTGCCAGTTGTCCGTGAGTGTGATTGCTTTTCTGATCATATCAGGCAATTCACGATAGGTTTTTTGGGAGAAAACAGCATTATGGACAATAGCATGGCATCCTGATGCAAAGACTCCCGCTAACTGAGTAAATATATCTTGCTCATTATCTGAGAGACAAAGCACCTTGCCACAAGGGACTAATTGATAGGTATTACGCTCGCCAGTAGGCCCCGGCAATACGCGCAATGTTCCGGCTTGTGATGCATTGGCGTATTCTTCTAGCGCCTGATAATGTGCAGGTTCCGTTTTATTTGCTAACCACGTCATATAGTGATGATAGGTTTGTAATAACTTTTGTCGCATAGAGGCATCAAGGGGTAATGTTTCATCTTGACGTGCTAAGGTTTGTGTTATGGCATTTTCAGGACGTTTTGATAATAAACGATACAGATAAGCAGGGCCTCCAGCTTTTGGCCCCGTACCCGATAAACCTTCACCACCAAAAGGTTGTACCCCGACAACAGCACCTACCATATTGCGGTTTACATATAAATTTCCTACTTTTGCATGAGTCGCTACATAAGCGATAGTTTCATCAATACGGGTATGAACCCCCATCGTTAATCCATATCCAGTCGCATTAATTTCAGCTAATAAAGCAGGCAGATCTTGGCTTGAATAACGTACGACGTGCAGTACAGGGCCAAAAATCTCTTTTTTAAGTGAACTAATTTTATCTAACTCAATTAAGGTAGGAGGAACAAAAGTACTGTTATTTTCAGCCTGTTTAGTAAGTTGATTATAGGTTGCTTGATAAACGTCAAAACCCGCTGTGCGCATAGTCTGAATATGTTTTTCAATACCCGCTTTTGCCTCTTTATCAATTACAGGGCCGATATCTGTTGATAAGAGACTTGGATCACCTATTATGGCTTGTGCCATTGCACCTTTTAACATTTCAATCGTGCTATCAGCCACCTCTTCTTGAATACAGAGAATACGCAAAGCAGAGCAACGTTGACCCGCACTATCATAAGCAGAGGCCATAACGTCAGTGACCACTTGTTCCGTTAAGGCAGAAGAGTCGACAATCATGGCGTTTAAGCCACCTGTTTCAGCAATTAAAGGAACAGGGCGACCTTCGCTATCGAGTCTACCCGCTAAGGTTTTTTGCAGAATGTGGGCAACTTCGGTAGAGCCTGTAAACATCACACCACGCACGCGTTCATCAGCCACTAATTGTGCACCAATGGTCTCCCCTTGACCCGGTAAGAGTTGTAATGCACTGCGAGGTACTCCTGCTTGATAAAATAGTTCTACGGCTTTAAAAGCAATCAGAGGGGTTTGCTCCGCAGGTTTGGCCAGTACGGTATTACCTGCCGCTAACGCTGCTGCAATTTGTCCACTAAAGATGGCTAATGGGAAGTTCCAAGGACTAATACAGACAACAGGGCCTAAAGGACGATGGGTATTATTATCAAAATCATTTGCCACTTGTGCTGAGTAATAATAAAGAAAATCAATCGCCTCACGCACTTCTGCAATAGCATTACTATAGGTTTTACCCGCTTCTCTGACTAAGACACCCATTAATGGACCCATTTGCTGTTCCATCAGTTCTGCTGTGCGGACTAAAAACGCCGCTCTTTCCGCAGGTGGGGTTGCAAACCAAATTTCACCATTTTCTTGGGCAATATCTAAAGCAAAATTAGCTTCGGCGGCCGTTGTTTCACGTACTGTACCGACGACATCGGTGTGATTTGCCGGATTGAGTATAGATTGTGGTGCAATCACTTCTTCTGCACTATTACACTCACCACCAAGGAGAGGATGGCTGTGAATTTTTTCCATCGCAGAGGTCAGTAATGCACTGGATAATGAGGCTAAACGATGCTCATTGGACATATCAATCCCCGGTGAATTTTTACGTTCATCACCATAAAGCTGCATTGGGAGCGGGATTTTAGGATGTGAAAGTCCGATTTGTCCTTCAGCTTGCGCAATTTTATTGATCTCTTTAACCGGATCGGCAACTAATTCATCTAAGGAGATGGTGGTGTCAGCGATACGATTTACAAACGAGGTATTTGCACCATTTTCTAATAATCGACGCACAAGGTAAGCCAGTAGGGTTTCATGAGTACCTACTGGCGCATAGATACGACAAGGGCGACCAAGTTTACCATCAGCAATTTTACCCACAACTTGTGCATAGAGGGGTTCACCCATACCGTGTAAGCATTGGAATTCATATTGACCAGGATAGTAATTTTGACCCGCTAGATGATAAATGGCTGATAAAGTATGGGCATTATGTGTGGCAAATTGCGGATAAATATAATTCGGTGAAGCGAGCAGTTTTTTCGCACACGCAAGGTAAGAGACATCGGTATACACTTTACGGGTATACACAGGGTAATCTTCCAGTCCATCCATTTGCGCGCGTTTAATCTCACTATCCCAGTAAGCCCCTTTTACTAAACGGATCATTAAACGGCGGCGACTGCGGCGAGCTAAATCAATAATATAATCAATCACTAAAGGGCAGCGTTTCTGATAGGCTTGAATAACAAATCCTATACCATTCCAACCCGCTAATTCAGGCTCGAAGCAGAGTTTTTCTAATAAATCGAGGGATATTTCCAGTCTATCCGCTTCTTCTGCATCAATATTAATACCAATATCATATTGCTTGGCTTGTAGCGTTAAAGAGAGTAGGCGAGGGTAAAGCTCCGACATCACTCTATCATATTGAGCTCGACTATAACGGGGATGTAACGCTGAAAGTTTAATGGAGATCCCCGGTCCTTCATAAATACCTCGTCCATTAGAGGCTTTACCAATGGCATGGATGGCTTGTTGATAAGAGACTAAATAGTCTTGCGCATCTTTTTCCGTTAAGGCCGCTTCTCCTAGCATATCATAGGAATATCTAAAGCCTTTTTCTTCAAGTTTGCGTGCATTGGCTAACGCTTGGGAGATAGTTTCACCGGTGACAAATTGTTCCCCCATTAACCGCATCGCCATATCAACGCCTTTACGCACTAAAGGTTCACCACTTTTAGTTAAAATGCGATTTAGAGAATTAGATAATTTCTCTTCGTTATGGGTAGAGACGAGTTTGCCTGTAAACAGTAGACCCCAAGTGGCGGCATTGACAAACATAGATTGGCTTTGCCCTAAATGCGAGCGCCAATTGCCATGGCTAATTTTATCTCGGATCAGGGCATCACGGGTTGCTTTATCAGGAATACGCAATAAAGCTTCGGCTAAACACATTAAGGCAACCCCCTCTTGGGAAGAGAGAGAAAACTCTTGCAGTAAGCCTTGTACCAGACCTGAGCGTCCAACACCCTGTTTTTGTTTGCGTAATTTTTCTGCAATGGAGTAAGCCAGTTTATGCGTGGCTTGAGCCTCATGCTCAGGTAGTGTTGCCTGCTGTAGTAGCATAGGCACCGCTTGTGTTTCAGGTATACGATAAGCAGAAGTAATTGCCGAGCGTAACACCGATTGTGGGTGGATCTGCTCTGCAAATTCTAAAAACGGTTGATAATGTGCCGTTAGGGGGGCTGTGCTTTCTTCAATATCTTGCTCAGCCTGTGTGATAGGGGTTAGGGTGAGCTGATCATTTTCAATTTGTTCAAGATAATTGAAGATGGCTTGTTTAATTAGCCAATGAGATGTTCTATCTAATTTTTGTGCAGCATCTTTTAATCTATTACGGGTTTCTTCATCAAGTCTAACACCCATTGTTGTGCTACTCATGCAGTGCTCCTCATATCGTGCATCTTACTTATACGGCACATTGACCAGTTATTTTTCTTAATATCAGCCATGTTGCAACTTTGTGCAACATTGTTAACAATAAATTTATAAATAATGTGAAAGTTGTCAGGTTTTATAAATGGTTAAAAAATATTATCTTAGATGGATAAATAAATAATACTTATAATTCATTAGGTTATATATTTTTCTTCAATGAAGAGATAATATTAATCTCTTTCAACCGAAGCAAATAGTGTGAAGTTACATACAAAAATTAAACACCGATACGTTAATTTCTTGTTAAATGCTTATAACCTATTCTAGGATTGATATGAATGTTTTATTTGTTACAGTAAGAAATTATTTTAAATAAAAACTGATAAGGTCATTGGTGTGCAACGAAGTGCAACGTTCCTGCATAAGTTGAAAGCATAGCAATTGATCGTAACAGATATATGGAGAACTGCGATTATGGCTCTAAATTCGCCAATGCTAATTACCTTTACGATCTATATATTGGGGATGCTTTTTATCGGCTATCTAGCGTATCGATCAACAAAAAATTTTGATGATTATATTTTAGGGGGCCGAAGGCTTGGTAGTGTAGTAACGGCACTTTCTGCGGGCGCTTCTGATATGAGTGGCTGGCTATTAATGGGGTTACCAGGTGTGGTTTTTTTTGCGGGGATCTCCGAAAGTTGGATAGCCATTGGTTTATGTTTAGGTGCATGGCTTAACTGGCGTTTAGTTGCAGGGCGCTTACGTTTACAAACAGAAAAAAACAATAATGCACTGACTTTACCAGACTATTTAACTTCTCGCTTTGATGACAAAAGCAAAATGCTACGCATTATTTCTGCGTTAGTTATTCTTATTTTCTTCACTATTTATTGTGCATCAGGTGTCGTCGCAGGAGGTATGCTTTTTGAGTCTACCTTTGGCATTCCTTATCATGAAGCGATGATTTATGGTGCACTAGCAACCATTGCATATACTTTCCTAGGTGGTTTTTTGGCGGTAAGTTGGACGGATACGGTACAAGCCACATTAATGATTTTCGCACTTATTCTGACACCAATTATTGTTATTTTCTCAATTGGTGGAATTGACACCTCTATAGAGATCATTAAAGCGAAAGATCCGGCTTATCTTGATATGTTTAAAGGGCTTGATTTTATTGCTATTGTTTCATTATTAGCTTGGGGATTAGGTTATTTTGGACAGCCTCATATTCTCGCGCGTTTTATGGCAGCAGATTCAAATCAAACTATTCGTAAAGCGCGCCGTATTGGTATGACTTGGATGATCCTCTGTTTAGGCGGAACGGTGGCGGTGGGCTTCTTTGGTATTGCTTATTTTGAGGTTAATCCGACCGTTGCAGGTCCGGTTATGGCTAAAAATGAGCGTATCTTTATGGAATTAGCTTCGTTACTTTTTAACCCGTGGATAGCTGGTATTTTGTTATCTGCGATTTTAGCTGCGGTAATGAGTACGTTAAGCTGCCAATTATTAGTCTGCGCCAGTGCATTAACTGAAGATTTATATAAGCCTTTTATTCGTAAAAATGCCAGTCAAAAAGAGCTAGTTTGGGTTGGTCGTGGCATGGTGTTATTAGTTGCGGTTATCGCTATTTATTTAGCCCGTGATCCAGAAAATAAAGTACTTGATTTGGTGAGTAATGCTTGGGCAGGATTTGGTGCTGCATTTGGTCCGGTGATCCTTATCTCTGTCACTTGGAAACGTATGACTCGTAATGGTGCTTTTGCGGGAATGTTAATTGGTGCATTAACGGTACTGGTATGGATGCAATATAAATGGTTCGGCCTTTATGAAATTATTCCGGGCTTTATTTTCGCGTCCATAGCCATTGTTATTGTCAGTTTAATGGGTAAGTCACCAACGGCAGAAAATCAACAACGTTTTGATGAAGCAGAAGCGGAATATCGTAACACTTAATTATTAATAAGCAGTGAGATTTTATTTCATGAAATACCATCTATATAAAAATATAGGTGGTATTTTTTTGGCAAAATAACAGTAAATATTAACCATTAAAGGGTTTTGTTTAGCATGATATTAATAGCATTAAGATTGCTTAATAAAAGCGATATTTAACCCATCAAACTTCATTGATGCTGTTACTAGTCAATAATACTGATACTAATATTTTTATTGGTTTAATATTTTGTAATACACTTATTTTTTAATCACAATTTATAGGTTAAATATTAGTCAGCTATATAACGCAATTAATGAGCGTGATAATAGCTAGCTGTTATCGCTATTTTGTCGTCATTCTCTTCCAGATACAAAAAAGCCACTTATCTCTAAGTGGCCTATCTGCCTGATTACTCAGCGTAAATTTGGTGGGTTGTGGGGGGCTCGAACCCCCGACCAATTGATTAAGAGTCGTTTGAATGCAATATATAAAACAATAATTTAGAAATAAAAACAATAATTTAAATAGCAATAAAGATAAATAATGTTCAATATCCCTTTTCTTGTGCGACACTTTTGTGCTTTAGACGTCAAAGTTACTTTTTTCGATAATATAACTTGGAATTACCATAAATTTATCAAAACAAGAGTCATTAATCAGAGCTAAACTCCAAAATAAAATCTGGCTATCTATTGATGCAATCAATATATCATTTAATAATTCTTTTTGTTCCTTATCAGTACTATTATTTATTTTAACACATAATGATTTTATTAATGAGTATATAGAGTTAAGATATTTGGTTTCCATATATTTGACATATTCTTTAGCATATAAGCGAATGTCTATTTTAGGTGATTTATCAGCTAGTCTCTTATTTAAGAAATTAATTAATTCAGGTGATAAATCTCCTTTCATAATATAACCGCTAGGGTCATTTAATAGACTGATAAAGTAATTAGAAAGAAAATCTATTCTTGTTTCTTTTAAAGGATATATTTTTTTAAATTCATCAGGGATGTAGGCTATTTTTTTTTCATGATTTTTAATATCGTCTTTTATCATATTTTCAAAATTGGATTTTATTATATTTGTAATATAGTTGAAGTTGTTAATTTCAAGTTCATTTTGTGCAATTTTCAATTGATTTTTATTGAAGTTTATGGTTTTTATATATGTTATATATAACATAATTAAAGTAAATAGTGTTAGCACAGATATAAAAAAAGTAGATACTCCACCTATGTATGAACCAAATGCACCAAGTTTATCAATATTATTTGAAAAAAATCCATATATAATTATAAAAAAGATTATAGGTAAAATAAAAAACATGATTACCCAAAATAAAATCGAATTAATATTTTTATAAAGAAAATCTAGAAACTTTTTATGTAATTCATCATTCATAATGTTTACTCAAAGGATTAAATTTAACAGCATCTTCTAAATGCTCTGGAGGGAAATAAGAATATCTCATAGTACTTTGATATCCGTATGACCGAGAATTTTTTGTAACACAAGAATATTCTCACCGTTAATCACAAATCATTTAAATTTGACATGTAAAATAATATCTTATAAATAAAGATAGTGGTTAAAGAGCTACAAGGTGAATAATGCTCAGAGTTCATTTTCTTGACGACACTCTTGCGATGAAATTCCAACCAAGTCAGGTGCTTTACAAAAATCATATATGTCAAAATCACTTAATGAATTACCTTTTGTCTTAAACATTAATATCCAATAAATACTATCATTATCTAAATTTGCCTCTAGTAATGATTTTATTATTGATTTTAATGAATTATCTTTTTCAGTTTTAATTATTATACACATATTATATAGAGTTTTTGAAAGAGACCTAAAGGGAGGGCAGTTGAATAAATCCTTAGCTATATCCAAAATTTGGTCATTTATATTTTCTCTCATCTTATTTTTAATTACTGCTTCAATGCTATTTAAATGAGTTTCCTCTACATTGTACAAATGTGCATAATATATTTTTTGAAATATCTCTCTATAGTCAACAAGACCATACTCACGCTTGAAATTTTCAGCTATTGAATCTAGATGCTTATATGCATCATTAAGCAATAAATTAAACTTACTCAGTGTTAGCTCTTGTTTTGAATTTTTATATGTTTCATAAAGAATGAGCGCTGAAAAAAATGCAAATATTGTGGTGATAATACTAAATGAACCACTTATGTAAGCACCAAAGCTTCCCCAGTCTGTATTTTTAGTTGAAATAGGATGACCAAAAAATGAGTACATATACATTAATATTGGAGCGCATAATAATATAGGTATAAAAATATAAAAGGTTAATCTATTTTTCATAATTATTACTCAAAGGATTAAATTTAACAGCATCTTCTAAATGCTCTGGAGAGAAATGAGAATATCTCATAGTCATTTTGATATCCGTATGACCGAGAATTCTTTGTAACACAAGAATATTGCCACCGTTCATCATAAAATGTGATGCAAATGTATGTCTTAATACGTGTGATGATTGTCGATGAGGTAATTCTATACCTGTTCTTTTCATTGCCATTCTGAAAGCAGAATAACAAGGGGTAAATAAAGCACCACGCTTTTTAGGGATTTCATCGTACAAAACTTTACTTATGGGCACAGTTCTATTGCGTTTGCCTTTTATTTTAGTAAATGTAATTTTGTAAGGAGTAACTTGTGAACTGGTTAAACCTTCAGCTTCTGACCAGCGCGCTCCAGTAGAAAGTGCGATTTTGACAATAATAGATAAGTCTTTCGCTTTGCTTTTATCGCATTCTTCTAGCAGTTGGATGATCTGTTCATCAGAAAGAAAGGCCATTTCTGATTCATCAGTACGAAATGAACGAATATTCTTTAATGGGTTATCATCTTTCCACTCACCCAATCGATGCAATTCATTAAACATAGCGCGAAAATATGCTAGTTCAAGGTTTGTTGTTCGTGGAGCAACGGACTTGATCCTATCAGCACGAGTAATTTTTCCACTTAATTGCTTTTCACGATAAACAGAAAATAACTTAGCATTAAACTCTGTTGCTAAAGGTTCGCCCATTGCTTGGCAACCGAATAACATCATTTGTTTTCGGCTTTCACCATCAGCTAATGTAATACCATGAGTACGAAACCAGATGTCAACCAACTCAGATAATAAACGTTTATCTTCTGTTTGTTCAAGAACATAACGTTCAAATGAAATGGCTTCACCTTTTGTAGTGAATACTTTTCTAATTCGTTTACCTGTTAGTCCGTTGGGGTAAAGCTCAACTTGCCAACGAGCATCTGGTTGTTTGTTTATTGCCATTTAAAATAAACTGCCTTGTTTAATTGGTGGTATTAATAACTTGGGATCAATACCTTCAGCATCACCGATAAGAAAAGGGCTATCAGAAAAATGCCTAGATTTATTTTTCTTTACCGAATCTAGATTATATGTTGCATAACAATATGTACAATTATGTAGGCATGTATTATATTCACCTATATCAATACTTTTTACACAGCCACAGGCTTCTCGTTGTCCCGCATCCTTTTTAGACGAAATATCAATATTAAAAACTGATTTTAATAACCTATCATCAATACATTTTCCATGTTGGACCCCTAGATAGCTTAAATCTATAGATTCAGCACAAGTTTCTATCACCATCCCTCTATCATTTGCTATATTGATCATGAATTTTACTAATTCATTCATAGTTGTTTCTTCATTCAAAATATCTACATACTGAAAATTTTCTATTAAACTAAGGTTTTTTATAGTTTTTTTATAGAAATCAGCAAAACTGATAACAACTTTATTGGTTTTTCCTGCTAAACTATCGGCTATTTTAGTAAATAGCCTTTTATGCTCATTTAGAGTTAGAGTGTTAGATATTAAAATAGGATCATAGCGCCAAATAACCTTTTCTTTACCTATTAGCTCACTTAGCTCAATAAAATTTTCAATTGTTTTGTATGGGCTTTTAACATTTTTTTCAATTGTTTTTGGATACCCTGTTATTGTGTACTGAAAATAATATTTATACTCCCTCAATGCTCCCAAGTTTTTCATCAGCATTGATGCGTTTCTAGTCCAAAAAACAAATGCGTCAACATCTTCTGGTAACAAGGAAACTCTTGTTATTCTTCTATTAAAAGGATTACGTATTAGAACAAATCCAGCCTTTAATCTATTTAAAAACCATGGAGTGTAAAAAGCAGGGATATCAGTTCTCCTACTAGCACTAATGATCATGACTGCTCCTTTGTATACATGAAAAAATTAAACCCCATTTTATTTGTATCGATTTTCGATATTGGATTATAAACAACCATACAATTTTCACACTCTTGCTTTGTACTGGCTGCTTTAGTAGCACATGAAATAGTTCGAGTCATAAAGTTATTTGAAGCCTCATAAAAAGACTCCCCAATAAAATACCATGTTGTTGTATATGTTTGCGTTTTATCTACTTCATCTTTTAGGTTACATATTGTTGACAAGGAAAATCCATTATCAATCATTCTACTATGGAATTTATTATATGACATGGAATAATAATAATTCTCTCTAGATATAAGTATGTAATATGAAGATCGACCGCTTTTATTTAATAAATCAGCAAGATTAACTAAAGCATTATCAATATCTAAATTTGATATTGATTTTGGGAAAATGATAGCGTCAATGTCATTTAAATCACTTGAATCAATATCTAGTATTGACTTTTGTATACGTGAAAAATTATTATCTTTATTCGGAAATAATGTATCATCCCAATTGTTAATATCTAATCCTTTATAATTAAAGGTTATATTTATAAGATTGTCTTTTAATGCATAGTAATCTGTTGCTGCGCCACAACCTAAAGAAATAAAATTTAAGTGTTTAACTTTGTTCTTTAATATATATAAGCAAAAACAACAGGACAGCATACAGTATTCAGTATAATACGCAGGAAAATATCTCATTGTGTAGATACTTTGGTATATAGGGTCACTATAATCTGTTGCTGATGGTTGTGTTGCATGGTGAGCACACCACTTTTCTGTATTCTGGATTAGAAATTCTTCATTTTTTTTAAGTGTTTCATTAATAGTTTCTTTATTTACAATAAAATCTGTATTTTTCATATCAATAATCCTTTTGACGACATGCCTTATAATTTCTAAGTTTTTTAGCTCACAATCAAATGCCATTCTAATACCAGAAACGCGTATGCGTTGCATTGGCATCCTTGTTAGTTCTCTTACTCTAACTTTATTATCTATTTTGACTAGCCATTTACCATCGTAAACCTCACAAAATTGGCAATTTATAATGTAGTAATTTTGTCCATTTTGAATCGCTATTGGGGTTTTGGGGAATAGAACACCTTGTTTAAATAAAATTTTGACAAACATTATATATCAGTATTAGCTTCGAATTTTTCCCCATAAATAAGTGGTTTGTCTTTAGGTAAACATAAAATATCTAATATTAGCTATCCAAGAGTAACTACAGTCTCAACCATACAATAAACAATTAAATTAGCTGGGAAGTTGTCTTTTTATATCGTTAATGCAAGTTACTCAATGCTAATTCAAACTAGCATAAATTAAAACCGTACTCCTCAATAATGCGGTCAATTACAGGTGAGCTATTACCAAATATTTCTAGATTAAATTACTAGTGGTATTTTTTATTACGTAAAATACGGGATAATTTACTCGCAAGTTGTAGGAAAAAACGATAAGCACTGATAGCTATAAATAGAGACCATAAAATTTTGCCTTATATACCCAGTGATTTCAATCAGTGTTCCTACTATATTACAGTTGCAGAGTATAGTAGACAGTCAGGATTATTGGAAGTAACCATATTAACCATATGCACTCGCCTGCACAATTTGGATCAAAAAATTATTTCAGTTTAAATTTTTTACAAAATATATCGCGAGAGTGCGCGGGAATTGGGTTCTTTGCGTAAGTGCCGAATTGAAATGATTAAGAAAATTTATTTTTGAGATGCGCGATTAACATAGAGTAGGTGTGAATTTATTATCTAATTTTATTGTTTTTAATGGTTTTTTATTCTGTGTGTTTTTTATTAATTATTAAATTTATTACGACTAATTATTTTTAAATAAAACCGATAACTTTCGGCTTTCGAAAGGTAGAGATAAAAAAACTCGTGCGACACTTTTGCGACACTCAGCGATAGAAACAAAAAAGCCACTTATCTCTAAGTGGCCTATCTGCCTGATTACTCAGCGTAAATTTGGTGGGTTGTGGGGGGCTCGAACCCCCGACCAATTGATTAAGAGTCAACTGCTCTACCAACTGAGCTAACAACCCGATGCGCTAATTATTCTCCTCTCTTAAGGGCGGGTCAACCCTTAATTTGAAATTTTTTCCAAATGTATAAAATATCGTCTATTAAAATGAAGAAAGGATATTATTTGGTTATCAAATCGTCACTCATTTTACTAAAAGTGATCTTTTCATTACTTATTCTGAGATTTGTGTCACAATAATTTCGCAAACTTAGCCACGGCGAAAAAATAAAAAAGTGGCGTAACAACATCAAAAATATGAAAACATTTCAGGTATTGTATGGAAGAGCAAACAGAAGTTACTCAGCCCGTTAGAGTGAAAAATGCCACTCTACAACGCGGGCTAACCAATCGTCATATCCAATTAATCGCTATTGGTGGTGCTATCGGTACTGGTTTATTTATGGGGTCTGGGAAAACCATTTCGCTAGCTGGGCCATCGATTATTTTTGTTTACATGATAATCGGCTTTGTCCTGTTCTTTGTTATGCGAGCAATGGGAGAGCTATTATTATCAAATTTAGAATATAAATCATTTAGCGATTTTGCCGGGGATTTATTAGGGCCTTGGGCTGGCTTTTTTGTTGGATGGAGTTATTGGTTTTGCTGGGTTATCACCGGTATCGCTGATATTGTTGCCATTACCTCCTATATTAGTTATTGGGCGCCCAATTTTCCTGAATGGGGAACGTCTTTTATTTGTGTGCTGACACTCCTTATTTTGAATTTAGCCACAGTAAAATTATTTGGGGAAATGGAATTTTGGTTTTCGATGATCAAAATTACCGCTATTGTCTCTTTAATTATTGTTGGTATCGTATTGATTAGCATAAATTTTCAATCTCCAGCCGGCCACACGGCAACTATTGAAAATATCTGGAATGATGGCGGTATGTTCCCTAAAGGGATCAGCGGATTTTTTGCTGGTTTTCAAATTGCTATCTTTGCTTTTGTGGGGATTGAGCTGGTAGGTACAGCAGCGGCTGAAACACGTGATCCTGAGAAATCATTACCTAAGGCGATTAACGCTATTCCTATTCGTATTATTACTTTTTATGTTTTGGCTTTGGCGATTATTATGTCAGTAACGCCGTGGCGTTCGATTTTGGCAGACAAAAGCCCGTTTGTAGAACTCTTTGTCATGATTGGTATTCCAGCCGCAGCCAGTTTAGTTAACTTTGTGGTATTAACGGCAGCCGCCTCTTCAGCAAATAGTGGTATCTTCTCAACCAGTCGTATGCTATTTGGTTTATCGAAAGAGGGGGAGGCACCAAAACAGTTTAGCCAGCTATCAAAACGTTCAGTACCTGCCAATGGTTTACTCTTTACGAGTCTCTGTTTATCTTGCGGTATTGTGCTAATTTATTTTATTCCAGATGTGATGCGGGTATTTACGTTAGTAACAACGGTCTCTGCGTTATTATTTATGTTTATTTGGAGTATGATCTTATGCTGCTATTTAGCATATCGTAAGAAACGTCCTCAATTACATCAACAATCTATTTATAAAATGCCATTAGGGATAGTGATGTCATGGCTATGCTTAGCATTTTTTGTGTTTATGGTCGTGTTATTGGCATTTGAACATGATACCCGTCAAGCACTGATGGTAACGCCCATTTGGTTTATTGCTTTAGGAATAGGGTATCATTTTGTGAAAAAGCGTAAACAAAAAGCACAATTAAAAAATTAATCTTTTTTAGTTGAATTGATGGTCATTGGATAAATATAACCCTATCTTTTTCGATAGGGTTATACTTTAATTTGAGTTAAACCATTAGTCAGAATATTTTGAATATAAATTTGTTATTTTATTTTTTAATTTAAAATTTAAAGTAATGTATTATTTTAAAATAAATTTTATTTTCTCTAAGTATAATTTAATTCAAAAACTTTAAGTGCATGTGAATTATACATATCTATTATTATTAATCTATTTCTTAAATATGTTAACTATATCCGGTATTTTTTTCAAAATAGACTATCCTACAATTAAAAAATAATAGGAGGCGATATGTATAAGACTATTTTGGTTCCCATTGATATCGATGAAGATAACTTACTAAATAAAGCCATTACATTAGTGGAGAACATTGCCAAAAGAGAAGATCCCTATGTCCATTTTTTGTATGTTTTACCAAAGTTGCCACAATCTTCTTATTATCGCTTAGTGATGAATGGCGATCAACTTGACCAAGTATGCTTAAAAAAATCAGCAGAAAAAGAGTTAAAAAAAATTATTGCTCGATTTGATTTACCGGAAGATCGTATTGAAACGCATATCTGTATTGGTAAACCACGGGATGGCATATTGCAGATAGCCGATCAGGTTAATGCTGATTTAATTGTTGTTAGCTCACATAATCCTGAAGCAGACAGCTATCATTTAGGCTCAACAGCGGCAGATATTACCCGTTATGCGAAACGTTCAGTGATGGTAGCAAGATAGCCGACTCTTTATTTTATTAGCAATACCATTAAGCGGTTGATGGCGTCTCATCAACTGCCTTTTTAATTTGGCACTCTAGCTGTTTTTAATTATCATGCATTATCCCCTATAAGATAATAATTAAAAATTATGCTTACTATTACGGCACTACTAGAAAATAAGACAAGCGATCCCGCTCTTAGCCATTATCCTGGCCTTTCACTGCTATTAGAAGACACTGAAAGCGAAAGTAAAATTTTATTTGATACTGGTAAAGATCTCACTTTTATCAATAATGCTAAAAAAATGGCGATTGATTTGACGTCATTAACGACAATTGTTATTTCCCATGGGCACTATGATCATTTTGGTGGATTAACTCATTTAAATGAAGATTTCTTTATTACTAAGCCACATATTATTGCCCATCCTGATTTATTTTCAGTACGTTATTCAGCACTTTTTATGGGGCGCCAGTCTATTAAATTTAAGCGCCTTACTCCATTTTTTAACCGACAGCGGCTAGAACAGCAGTTTTCATTTCAGTTAACAGCGACACCTAAAGCTATCGATAAAAGATTTATCTATTCTGGTCAAGTGACAGAGCGTCAAATACATAAACGTTATGGCGTTATTGTCAGTGAAAGTAGCGAAACGGATGATTATGTACTTGATGATAGTTTTCTAATTTGGCAAGGTCAGCAAGGACTGGTGATTATTACAGGATGTAGCCATTCTGGTATTGATGCGATTATTCGCCATGCGAAAAAAATAACGGGAAATGACAAGATCCAAGCTATTGTCGGAGGGCTACATCTTCGCTGTGCCTCACTGGCGGCGTTAAAAAGAGCGAAAAAAGCAATAGGTCACCATGTTGAGGTTTATGGTTGCCATTGTACCGGTGCGCTTGGCCGTAGCTATCTTAATGCCAAAGATTTTAATACAGGGCAAAGATTATTTTTTAAATGATACATCAATATGTTAATCAAAAATGGGATGGTTGATTTTAGTATGGGATTAAAAAAAGGTTTTTGATTTTAATCCTAGCATTTTTTATTAACAATGTATCGTCAATTATCAACGGATCACTAAAACAGAACAATTGGTGTTGTTAACAATATAATCTGCAGTAGAGCCAAGCAATATATTATGTCTATTACGAGAGCTAGAGCCAATGACAATAGTGTCTACATCCATCTTATTGGCGAGTTCGAGAATATTATAATTTGGTGTCCCTATAAGGGCATGGCATTGATACTGCTCTTTAGGTAATTGGAATTGTTGTTGAACACAGTGTGCTAGTTTTTCAGTTAACAAAATAACGGCTTGATGTTTTTTCTCTATAACTGAAGGGCTATCACAATCAAGCCCATAAGCTTCAAGAGAACGTAAATTAGGCATGACTGTGACAAAATGAAAATAGTGATCAGCTTTTCTTGCTAGAAATTGAATATCTTTAACCATACGGTGAATTCTATCATCTTCTAATAAGTCAATTGCTACCAGTATTGTTTTAGCCATAATTTACCTTCTGTAAAAAATTAACCTTTTCACTCGAGTAGTATAGGTAATTTAGTGGCTAAGCTGAAATTTAAAGATGAATATTGCGATTATGGCGCCATTATTTTGGGGTTTTTAGCCCTAAAAGATAAAAAATAGGTGTGGAAAAAAGATTGTTCTATTAAACTTGTGCCAAGTTAACGACAGGTAGTTTACTATCATTATTTGTTATCAATAAATGATAACCTTAGGTTATAAAGCTATGAGAAAATCAAGCGAAGAATTATTAAAATGTATTGCAACAATATTACAATGGGTGCTGAATTGCGGATTACTTATTCTAGCCATCGTATTAGTCAGTTTTTTGATCAAAGAAACTTATGTTATCGCCTCTTTATTATTTAACTTAGCTGCTGAAGAATCTTCTTATCAGTTATTAGAAGGAATTTTGATCTACTTCCTCTATTTTGAGTTTATCGCATTGATTGTAAAATATTTTTTATCCGGTGGTCATTTCCCTTTAAGGTATTTTATTTATATAGGTATTACAGCTATTGTGCGTCTGATTATTGTTGAACATAAAGACTCGGTAGATACTTTGATTCAGTCCGGTGCCATTTTATTGCTCGTTATCGCGTTATTTATTGCAAATACCGAAAAATTAAAACGAAGCTAACCGAATAACAATATGTCAACAATGCATTGAAATGGTCTCTGTGCATTAAGGTTTTCCGCATGATTGGGGGAGATATGTTATTATCTCTCCCAATTTTATTTTGGAATATGTAAAAATATTATGTCTTATCAATGTCCACTTTGCTCCCAGCCACTTGCTCTTAAAGCCCATAGTTGGGTTTGTGACAATCACCATCAATTTGATTGCGCTAAAGAGGGGTATGTTAATTTACTCCCGGTACAATTTAAACGTTCTAAAGAGCCGGGGGATAGTGCAGAGATGATTAGTGCTCGGCGTGATTTTTTAGATGCGGGCTTTTATCAACCAATGCGAGACAAAGTGGCTCAATTAGTGGCTGAACATTTACCGAAAGATAATCCTCAGGTGTTAGATATTGGTTGTGGAGAAGGGTATTATACCTATCAGATATATCAACAACTAAAGTCAAAAAATCCACAAGTCTATGGCTTAGATGTGGCGAAGGTTGCCATTAAATATGCAGCAAAACGCTATGCTCCTATTCAGTTTTGTGTTGCGTCCAGCCAACGTCTGCCTTTTTGTGATGCGTCATTAAATGCAGTGGTACGTATTTATGCCCCTTGCAATGCCAGCGAATTAACACGAGTTATTGCTCAAGATGGATATATTATTACGGTGACACCCGCACCACGTCATCTTTATCAACTTAAAGCGTTGATTTATTCAACAGTGCATCTTCATCCACTAAAAGATGAGATATTTGCTGGGTTCAAGCAAATAGCACAGCATCAAGTTGCTTATAATATGGCGTTAACAGGTAAACAAGCGGTTGATTTATTACAAATGACGCCTTTTGCTTGGCGTGCGAGTGAAGAGGTAAAAGAGACATTAGATAAAACAGAGCAATTTGCTTGTGAAACTGATTTTCTAATTCGTGTTTATCAACGTGTTTAGAATAAAAAAGCTTAGGTTGTGTTCATACCTAAGCTTTTTCATATTATGGCGACTTAATGTGCGTACATAAACAGATCAAGATGTTCAAAAAGAATATTAAAGCCGATAGCAATCAACACCATACCCCCGATAATTTCAGCTTTTTTGCCAAGCACAGGGCCAATATAGCGACCGATCAGCATACCCAGTGTTGCCATAATCATGGTCATCATACCGATGGTCATCGCGGTATGGACAATATCGACTTGTAGAAAGGCTAAGCCGACACCAATTGCCATCGCATCAAGGCTGGTGGCAATACCTGTCGCAATTAAAGAGAGTGAACCGTGACGTTGAGGAGCCTCTTCACAAATGCAATCATCACCACGCTTTAAACTCTGATAAATCATTCGTCCACCCAAGATAACCAATAAACCAAAGGCGACCCAGTGATCCCACTGAATAATATATTGACTGGTATATAAACCTAATGCCCAACCAATAATCGGGGTGCTTGCTTCAATAATACCAAAGATAAAACCGGTGCGGAGGGCTTCACGAAAATGAGGTTTATGTAAGGTGGCGCCTTTACAGACAGCGACGGCAAATGCGTCCATAGAAAGAGCAAGGGCGAGAATAATTGTGGCGTAAAAACTCATAACAATAGCCTCGGTTGGGGTGTTTCCATATACACACAATTGACCCCCAACCAAAGAAGTACAATTATGTGTCTATGGTCTTGCCAACCAAATAATGGCGTCTGTACCACGCTAAATAAAAATAAGCGAGTATGTTGATACAGACTTCTTAAAATAATGAGATTTATTTTAAGACAGGCTACTCCCCAATGACTTGATGCAGAAGATATCATATTATTTATGAAAGGCAACATATTATTTCATATATTTAAAAGATGATATTGATAATAATTATCATTATTGTTTTTTCGTTTGAAAATATATTTTTTATATTATTATCATGTTAAAAAAATGATAAAATTCAATATGATGAAATATTAACCATATAATAAATAATGTATTTATTTTTATCTTATTTTTTAGATAAAATAAAAAATTAATACACACATAAATTATAAGTTATAAAAATGAGAATAAATTAAATGAAAGTTAAATAAACCTATATTTGGTAGGTATATAGTTATTAACTGACATTTTAAAACAGATAAGTAATTTATAGATAAATAATATAGGTGTTATTTATGGGGTTATTATTTTTAATCGGTTTAACTATTATTGAAATAAAAAAGTCCATTTATTATAAATGGACTTTAGAAATAAAATCAGGCTAATTAGTCACATTGAACTTTTATTGCTAATCCACCACGAGAGGTTTCGCGATATTTTGCGTTCATGTCTTTACCTGTTTCGTACATAGTTTCAATCACTTTATCAAGTGAAACTCGTGGTTCACTGGTACGACGTAATGCCATACGAGCAGCATTTACCGCTTTAACAGAGGCAATTGCATTGCGTTCAATACAAGGAACTTGTACTTGTCCTGCAACAGGATCGCAAGTTAAACCTAAGTTATGCTCCATACCGATTTCAGCAGCAACACAGACTTGTTCAGGGCTAGCACCGAGTAATTCAGCAAGTCCTGCGGCAGCCATTGAGCAAGCAACGCCCACTTCGCCTTGGCAACCTACTTCAGCGCCAGAAATAGAAGCATTCATTTTGTAAAGAATACCAATCGCCCCTGAGGCTAAGAAATAACGGGTATAAATTTCAGGCGTGACCTTTTCAATACAGCGATCGTAATAAGCCAATACAGCTGGAACAATACCACATGCGCCATTCGTTGGTGCGGTGACCACTCGTCCACCTGCGGCATTTTCTTCATTCACTGCCAGTGCAAACATATTGATAAGATCAACGACTTTCATCGGATCGTTTGACAGGCTATTACTGGAAGTTAATAAACGATTTAGTGACGCAGCACGACGAGGAACACGAAGTGGTCCCGGTAATACGCCTTCGGTATTTAAACCATGCTCGATACACTCTTGCATGGTTTTATAAACATCAGCAAAATAGGCACTAATTTCGGCTTGAGTATGAAGATCTAGCTCATTTTTCATCATTAAGCTAGAGATTGATAATCCGGTTTCTTTACAATGTTTTAATAACTCTTCAGCGCTTGCATAAGGATAAGAAACAGGTTGGCTATCAAGCACAGATTTGCCGAAGTTTTCTTCATCAACAATAAATCCACCACCAATAGAGTAGTAGGTTTTACGATAAATTTCTTTGTCACCTGCAAAAGCATGAATTGTCATGCCATTTTCATGTAATGAAAGATTATCATTGCTAAAATGCATACTTTCAGCTGGAAAATCGACAACTTTTAATCCATTTGCTAATGGTAAACGGCCAGTTTCTTCAACTTCACGAATAAAACCGGGAATGCTGTCAATATCGACAGTAGCGGGTGCATTACCTGCTAAGCCCATAATAATTGCGATATCAGTGTGGTGACCTTTGCCTGTCAATGACAATGAGCCGTATACATCAACAGCTACGCGAGTGACAGACGCAATCAGATCCTGGCTGACTAAATCATCGACAAATTCTTTCCCCGCTTTCATGGGGCCTACGGTGTGAGAGCTAGATGGCCCAATGCCCACTTTAAACATGTCGAAAACGCTAATCACGTCAGACTCCTTAATAAGAGTGAGGGTTAAAAAAATAATAAAAATATAGTTATTTATAGTAAGGGGAGCGTTTTTACGATTATATCGTCCCGTTAATAGTCTAGTTTACAACATTTTTTTAAAATAGCTAAGTACAGTTGTAGTGGTGACGATAAAAAGATAGCGTTGGATAATAAAATAATAAATTAAGTAATATGCAACGCGAGGTTATGTAAAATAGCTGCGGTTAGTCCCCACACCAAATGCCCTTCATAAGGGTAAAAATAGATGCGATGCATTTTACCGGCACGACGAAAATCTAACGGTAAATAGCGCTGAGTATTGAGTACATAACTTAATGGCATTTCAAAGACAGAAGCGACTTCTGTGGGATTATGACGTAAAGATAAATTGGGGGGGATCACCCCGACAATGGGGGTTACTAAATAACCTTCTGAACTGCGTAATGGGGCTAATTGGCCGATCACAGAAACCATACTGGGCGGAATATCGACCTCTTCATGGGCTTCACGTAATGCAGTTTCAATGAGGCTTTTATCTTGTGGATCGCGTTTCCCTCCGGGGAGCGCAACTTGTCCGGCATGAGAGCGCAACGTTGATGCGCGCTCTGTTAAGAGGATCGTTGGATTAGGCTTATTGATAATCGGCAGTAAAACCGCTGCCGATTTTTTAGCATCAATAGGCTGATTTACCGGCTCGGGTAAAGTAAGTTGAAAGCGATTGATAAAGGTATCAATAAGTGTCATCGAGAGAAACTTCACTTAAAACAGTTAATATTTGACCAAGTTTATCAAAGGTTTCTTGGTACTCTTGTTCGGCAACGCTATCAGCGACAATTCCACCCCCCGCCCAACAGTAAATTTTATTTTTTTCCGTCAGTAGGGTTCTAATTGAGATATTAGTATCCATCGTACCACAAAAACTAATATAGCCAATGGCACCACAATATCCATGGCGACGATGTGGCTCTAGTTCTTCGATAATCTCCATTGCTCTAATTTTAGGTGCGCCAGTAATGGAGCCACCGGGGAAGGCCGCACGTAATAAGTCAGTTGCGTTTAAATTTTCTGGAAGTTCAGCGGTAATGGTGCTGACTAAGTGGTGCACGGCGGGAAAGCGTTCAACAACGAATAATTCAGGTACTTTGACTGATCCTGTTGTGGCAACTTTACCAATATCATTGCGCATTAAATCGACAATCATTAAGTTTTCAGCACGATCTTTACGAGAATTGGCCAACAATTGCGCTTGTTCATCATCTTCATCGGGATGCGCTTTACGGGGAAGGGTACCCTTTATTGGACGTGTTTCAATTTTATGATCACTTAAATGAATAAAACGTTCAGGAGAAATACTCATAACAAAATGATGAGGTAAATGCATAAAAGCAGAAAATGGCGCTTTATTCGCTTGATTTAGTGTTAAAAATGCATTCCATTCATCACCGCTATAATTAGCACAAAAACGTTGCGCTAAATTGACTTGATAGCAATCCCCTGAAAGTAAGTATTGATGAATTTTAGCAATTTTTTCATTGTATTCATCACTACTCATGTTTGATTGCCATGGAGAAGTTAAGACAAAAGGTTCTTTTTTTTCTATTGTGTTATTATCAGCGTGCTTTGCTAGCCATTGGAGACGTGCGTCAATATCTTGGTAGCTTATTAATGTGGCTTTTTTCAGTTGATGGTCAACAATTAGTGCCCAATCATAAATACCGATAGCCATATCAGCGAAATTAAGTTCATTTTTTGCTAATTCTGGTAATATTTCAATGCGACGACCTAAATCGTAACTCCATATACCTAATGCGCCACCTAGAAAAGGAAGCGTTTCATCACTGACTGGATGAAAATTAAAAGTGTCTAATGCTGTTTGGATAAGCGTAAAGGGATCTTTTTTAGAGCGTTTGACTCGACCGGTTTTCTCTTTAATAGTGGTAATTTGTTTGCGTGTTTCTAAGGTAATAGCAGGATCGGATACAACAATATCAAAACGATTATGGTGATGTTCGGCAAAACCTGAATGCAGTAAACTAGACCAAGACAAAGAGGCGATAGGTGCAAATACCCGTAATGCTAAATCAGGGGTATAAGTTAATTCACGTTGCTGTAATTGCATATCCATTTTATGACCATTTAAACAAGTATTCTGTATCATTTACACTATCAATCATTAGTTCAGTGATTGCATTATTGTAAAGACCAACATAGAAATCGATTAAGATAAGAGTAACATTATGTTTCTAGGAATGCCTACATTAACACATGAAGAACAACAAAAAGCAGTAGAAAAAATTCAACATCTGATGTCCGAAGGTATGAGTAGTGGTGAGGCGATCCAATTGGTCGCTCAAGAATTAAGAGAAAAACACACGACTCGTGAATCAGTCTCTATTGTGTTTGACGATGACAATGATTAAAACATTTTTTTAACAAATGTCACAAATACCCTGTTTTGCTTATGCTATGCTTAATAGAAACTCGTCCTGCTTTAAGGGATATTTTCGGGAGGTTATTATGAAATTAAGCAAATTAGTTGGTCAAACAGGGATACTTGGTGCAGGTCTTTTTCTTGCGGTTTCTTTTGGAGCCTCTGCAGAAAGTGTCACAAATGTGAATAATGATAATAATGTTGTGCGCTCAGCCCCTTTTGCTAGTTGTGTTAATCTTGATAAAGAACAACTTGCCACTAGAGTGAAAAATGATTATTTACTCAATCGATTACCTCGCTGGCAGGATGATAAAAAAGCACTAGGACCAAAACCTGTGGCGAATATTAATGCGAACGATGTTATCAAAAGAGATAATAGCTATCATGTTATCTTGGATGTAAGAGGTGCTCGTACCGATCTACGTTACAATGTTGAAGTTAATTGTGATGAGAATAAAATTACCTATATATCAAGTAAATAGTATCATTTAACTGATAAGAAATAGCGATTTTTCGCCCATTTTTTATATCATTACTTGAAAATAAAAAAGAGATAAACGTAAATGTTTATCTCTTTTTTTAATATTGAGCACGGTATTTATTTCGACTCAAAAGGTAAGCGAGAATAGTGTTGGCTTCGTGCTCGATAAAAGGTCACTCTTTCTTGAAAATAGCTTTGTAAAGCTTGAGGTTGCTCTCTTGCTATCGCATCAGCCACTACTGGCATATTATAACGCTCTTTAAAGGCAACCCCTGAAGCGGCTAGGTTGACATTAATTTTATCTTTTTCTTCTTGTGTAAGTTCAGCAAGGTTATAACCCATCGTACTTTCTCCCTTGTTATATGAGAGTAAAGTAAAAGAGAGCGATGAGTAATGCAAGTAACTAAAAGAAATTATTTTAAAAAATTTTAAAAAAAGAAATAGAAAGCAATTGTATAGATAATGGATAAAAAACTTTATTACTAATAGTTATTAGTAGTAAATAATATTGCCTTTAAATAAATTATTCTACTGGTACATTTTTTAGCTAGCCAAGGTAACATATTTATTATATTGAATTAATTATATTTAAAATTAGTTTTTTTAATGTTTCCCTGAGTTAGTAACCAATTTTGACGAGTTTTATATTTGATCTAGATCAATTTTATTTATATCAATTATTTTTACATTATAGATAAAGTAATAATTAAATTTTAATAAAATGTTAATATTGTCTATTTTATGTTTTATTTTTTAAGTTAATTTTTATAAAAACGATTGAGTAATCACTAACAGAATGAAAAATAAGGATAAAAAAAAGCCCTGTTGGGGAAACAGGGCAAAAAATAATACAACACCAGGGAAAAATGTATTATAAATAAAATTAACTAAATGGTTAATAAGTAAATTTACGTGAATATTGATTTTTTTATTAATCAAAAAATAATCAACATTAAATTGTTATGGAAACAAAAGGGAAAAGGCGCTAATAAATAAGCAGAAAATGGAAATAAGTAAAATAAAATTTAAGTAAAAACAAAGAAGATAGAGAAGAAAAACGGAGTACTTTAAAACATTTTTTATTAATAGAGTTCGTAATAGTCCTGTCCCTAAAGTAAAGTTATTAATATTTTGTTAAAAAATAATAATTCCGTTCGTTAAAGTTATATTATTTTTTCACTATGCATTTCTTATAATGCTAATGCACTTTTCAAATTCTTATTAGCATTACTACTAAGAGAATATTTAATTAATAAATCCACTTATTTGATTTAAATCTCACTTTAAAATGAAAATTGTATATTTGGCAATCAATTCTTATTGGTGTTTTTTTCATCTTTTAGCATGTTGTTAAATAATCAATTAACAATATTTTGTAGATCAGTAAATTTATTTTATTATATAATATAGAATGTTTTAATTATTTATCTAAATGATATTTATAGGTTTTTTATTTTGTTATGCTAAAGTTTCTAGTTAATAAGATAATTAAATAGAATGATTAAATAATAAAAAAATAAACAAAAAATATACATATCGTATAATCTTGTGTTACATTTAAGTCGCTTTTTAGACAATCATTTTTGATATGAGATAAAGACATACATAAGCCATTTATTGGTTCAATTATAGGTGTTTATCTGTTTTTTATTTCAATAGCGATGTAAGGATAGGTTATATACGTTATTACATAAGGGGATTAATTTGACAGGGCTAATTAACTTTGCAAATAACATTTTATGGGGATATGTACTTATTTACTTACTCCTTGGTGTGGGTATTTATTTCACTATTCGAACAGGATTTATTCAAATCCGCCATTTTGGTCATATGTTTTCTATTTTAAAAAATAGTCATAAGTCAGATAAATCAGGTATCTCTTCATTCCAAGCTTTATGTACCAGTTTAGCTGCACGTGTTGGAACAGGTAACTTAACCGGTGTAGCAATTGCGCTGACCGCAGGTGGCCCTGGGGCCATTTTTTGGATGTGGGTAGTTGCAATTATAGGTATGGCGACTTCCTTAATAGAAAGTACATTAGCACAGTTGTATAAAACTAAAGATGATGAAGGTAACTATCGCGGTGGCCCTGCTTATTATATGACAAAAGGTCTCAATATGCGTTGGATGGGCGTATTATTCGCCATTTTCCTCATCATTGCCTTCGGACTTGTTTTTAATGCGGTACAAGCTAACTCAATAGCGCAAGCAGCTGCATCAGCATTTAATTTCGATCCATTATATGTTGGTATTGGACTGGTGGTGATGAGCGGCTTTATTATTTTTGGCGGTCTACGTTGGATTGCGCGTGTTGCTGAGCTGGTTGTACCCATTATGGCTATCGCCTATTTATTATTAGCATTTTGGGTTGTTGCAGATCATTTTGAACGTTTACCTGAAGTGTTTATGCTAATTTTTAAAAGCGCATTTGGTTTACAGGAAGCCGCAGCAGGGGCAATTGGCTATGGTATTAGTCAAGCGATGACCCAAGGTATTCAACGCGGCCTATTTTCTAATGAAGCAGGTATGGGCTCTGCACCTAATGCCGCCGCTTCTGCAACACCTTACCCACCTCATCCAGCATCGCAAGGTTATATTCAGATGTTAGGGGTATTTATGGATACCTTGGTGATTTGTAGTGCGACTGCAGTGATTATTTTATCCTCAGGTGTGTTAGATAATTATCAAGATGGTATTAATGGTATTCAGTTAACCCAGCTAGCATTATCGTCAACTGTCGGTGGTTGGGGGAGTACTTTTATTGCTGTTGCGATTTTTTTCTTTGCCTTTACATCGATTATTGCAAATTATGCCTATGCTGAAAGTAATATGATTTTTTTAGGCCGCAATCATATGACAGGGCTATTCTTACTCAGATCAGCTGTACTGGCGATGGTGATGTTTGGCGCTTTGGCTGAAATGCCGTTAGTGTGGAAAATGGCTGATCTCTCGATGGGATTGATGGCTGTCACTAACTTAATTGCCATTATTTTACTTTCAGGCGTCGCGTTGAAGTTAATTAAAGATTATAACCAACAGCGACAAGCTGGTGTATTACCCACTTTCAATATTCGCCAATACCCTGAATTACAAAATGATATTGAGCAAGGTATTTGGGATAAAGAGCCTTTACCTAATGAGCCGTTAGTCCGCTGTGAAAAGGTGAGGCAATAATTGAGCAAGTACGGTATTCATTAAAAAATTATTAAAAAAAAACCAAAATACAAAACCCATATTTTTTAATATGGGTTTTTTGTCTACAATTTAGCCTTAAATTTATAGTCTAATGTATTCAGGATGGATAATGATCTTTAGTCGCTACAGTCTCTTTTTACTTGTTACTTTGGGGTTGCTTTCAGGTTGTGTTCAGCAACCTCAGCTTATTGATAGGGGGGATTATTTTGCACAAGTTGTTCCCAATAATCCTGGGCAAGATAATCGCGTAAAATTTTTAGTTATGCACTACACCGCCGTTGACGATAAAGAATCGTTAAAAACGTTAACTTCGGGAAATGTAAGCAGTCATTATTTAATTCCTACCAAACCAAATTATGTTGATGGTAAGCCGGTTGTGTTTGCTTTAGTGAGTGAAGATAAAAGAGCATGGCATGCAGGGCTAAGTCAGTGGGGAAATAGTGCAGGTTTGAATGATGGTTCAATTGGTATTGAGATAGTGAATTATGGTTATAAAGATCAGGGTACATTAAGAGAGTGGTTACCTTATACCGCAGAACAACTCTCAACCATTACTATGATGATGAAAGATATTATTCAACGCTATGGTATTGAACCTCAAAATGTAGTCGGGCATAGTGATATTGCACCACAACGTAAAGTGGATCCGGGACCACTTTTCCCATGGGCTGAATTAGCGAAACAAGGAATAGGCGCTTGGCCAGATGATGAAACAGTCACTTTCTATTTAGCGGGAAGAGCTGCATCGGAGCCTGTTGATATTGCTAATTTTCAAACCTTGTTAGCGAAGTATGGTTATCAAACACCAACAACAGGGATATTAGATCCTGAAACGCAAAAAGTGGTTAGCGCATTTCAAATGCATTTTAGACCAAGTGATATTAAAGGTATTCCTGATGCGCAGTCAGAAGCTATTTTAATGGCGTTAATTGATAAATATCGAACTAAGTGGATACAGCCGTCAACTGAGCCAATAAAACATTCAGATAATTGATCGTTATTAAGGATAAAAACTAGCCCCAAAGTGACTATTTACTTTGGGGCTAGTTGCAATAATAGATTTATTTTACTGTATTAGGTGTAGCAATTTCTGTGTCGGTTTCTTTAAAACTGAGACTAATTAGTAATGAAATTGCGAATGCAATAATACCCGGTAATAACCAACCTAGCCCATACTCAGACAGTGGAATGTAACTAAATAGTTGTAATAAATCTCCATTTAGCCATTTTAACTGTTTTAATGTGTCAAGTAGGCTCATTAAAACAATGACACAGATTGTAAAGCGGTAAGTAAAACGCGGTGATTTTAGTTTATGGCGAACAAATTGTAGTAAGACTAGTGTCACCGATGTTGGATAAATCATTAATAATGCAGGAATAGTGACACGTAATAAGGTATCAAGACCAAAAGTAGAGACTAACGTCGTTAACAGTGTAAATACTACAACCCAGAAGCGATAGCCTAAACGATGATGGAATGTCGCAAAGTAGTCTGCCGCAGCACTAGTAACCCCGACTAAGGTTGTCATACTGGCTAATAAAACAATCCCGCCCATCAACCAAGTACCGACAGAGCCAAATAAAGCGTCTACGTAGCGTGAGAAGATTTGACCACCGTTAGTGGCATTTAGTGCCGGATCAGCAAAAACAGATACTGCGTGACTTGTGGCACCTAAATAGAATAAACATAAATAAAGGGCGGCTAAGAGTAAAACCGAAATCATCCCCGCTTTTATGGTGATAAAACCAATTTGTTTAGGATTGGTGATCCCTTTGGTATATAACGCACGAGCGACGATCCCGCCAAAAGCCATAGCAGATAGCACATCCATGGTTTGATAACCGTCAATAATACCGGAGAAGAAGCCATTTACCGCATAAAGGCCGGTAGGCTCTTCAATAGGGGAAAGCGGTTTAGCCACCACAGCAATACCAACGACAACCAGGAGTATTAAGAGCGCTGGGGTCATGAATTTACCGATGGCACTGATCATCGTACCTTGTTTAAGCATAAAGAACATACTTAATAGGTTAAATATTAATGCGAAAGTCAGATGGGTCGTAGTATTTTTTTCAATAAGACCAAGAGGTAAAAATCCCATCTCATAGGCGGTGTTCGTGACCCGAGGCATTGCAAAGGTAGAACCGACAATCAGGTAAAGTGCAATCCAAAATAACACCGCAAACCATGATGGCAAGTCGATAGAAAGGCGTTCACCACGTCCACGAATAGCTACGGTGACTAAGGTTAAAAAAGGGAGTAAGACACCCGTAACCAAAAATCCTAATGACGTACTAAACCATTGGTTTCCAGATTGGAAACCTGCCATTGGAGGGAAAATAATATTACCAGCGCCAAGGAAAAGAGCAAAAACCATCATTCCAAGGACTAGCATGTCTTTTGTTGAAAGCATAACTAATACTACCTGTCTGAGAGAGAATATATTAATAATTTATACTTGTTATTCTATATTTAGCCTAATTACTAGGTAATTATCTTGTAAAAATAGTGTTTGAATAACGAAAAGAGAATTAATAGTAACAAATTCTGACGGAGATGTAAGAAGAAATAGGTGTTTAATCCTGATCCAGCAGGAAAAGGAGCATAATAAATGGCTATAAAGCAGGGGGGCAAGCAGTGTGATCCTCTAGCTAGGATCACAATTGCTATATAATTTTGTAGACATTAGTGATAAAACACAAAAAATATCGTGTTTAAATAAATTTATTGATAGCGACGGCAACACCGTGTTCTTTATTAGATAATGTAATAAATTTCGCCACTTTTTTGATCTCTTCAGGGGCGTTTCCCATCGCAACACCCAATCCCGCATACTGTAACATCGCTAAATCATTATCTTGATCGCCAATACACATTATTTTCTCTGGAGTGATTTTTAAATGTTCTGCTATTTTTTGTACCGCGTTTCCTTTATTGACATCGGTATTTAATATCTCAATAAAATAAGGAGCGCTACGTAATATGCTGTATTGTTGATAGATATTAGCAGGTAAATATTGCATTGCGTTATCTAATACCGTAGGTGTACCAACGATCATAAATTTACTAAAGCGCATATCTCTTTGCATTTCGCTTAAGGGGCGATAATAGAGAGGTGTCCACGTTAAGAATGCTTCACGACAAGTAAAATGGCTAATATGGCGATTGGTGGTATAAATTTTATTATCACTTAAAACATGAAAGTGAACACCTATCTCACGGGAGAGATCTTCAAAATAGAGGTAATCTTCAAAATTGAGCAAGTCTTCGGTGATAATTTCACCATTTTCTGCTTGGTGAATTTGGCTACCATTATTGCTAATGCAAAAGTTATCAGATGTATCAAGATTCAGTGCTTTTAAATAGGGAGAGATGCCGTTAAAAGATCGCCCAGATGCAAGAACAATATGCACTCCAGAATTTTTAGCATGTTGGATCGCTTGATGTACTTCAGGTGTGATCTCATGTTGTTCGTTTAGTAACGTTCCATCTAAATCAATAACGATAAGCTTAATACTCATTATCATCCCCATATTAAAGTAAAGCAGTTAATGGTTGGTAAGGGCGAGGTATTATCATCACATAACTGGGGCTTTATTTATGTGACACGAAAGAGAATATCTCTATGCCACATAAAAGTCAGTCTAATCACAACAAAGTGATTGCAAATGTAAGGGCTGTTTTGTCTCTAACTCGATATTTTGATTTTGCCTAAAGTCAAATGGAGTGATGCCATACTCTTTACGAAACATATAAGTAAAGTGTGATTGCGAGCCAAAGCCGAAATCTAATGCAATATCAAATATTGAGCGGTCACTGGTGCGTAAAAGATGGATAGCCCCCGCTAAACGGCGTTGGCGAATATACTTTCCTAAAGAGGTGCCCGTGACTTCTTTAAAAATTTTCTGCATATGCCAAAGGGAATAGCCGGAGTAAGCCGCTAGCTCTTCAAGGTGTATTACGCGACCTAAATGCTCCTCAATCCATTTACTTAGCGCGCAAACTAATGCGAGATGATTATCTTGTGGCATTACAGTTCCATTCTATCGATGAAGTTAAGGTAAAAAACAAAATTAACTCCTTAATATTATACAAAAAGTGGCAAACAGAGAAATCCATATTAGTTGATTGCTGTTTCTATGTGTTGGCAAAATGTGTAATTAAAATAAAAATGCCTATTTTGCGTACAATTAAGAAAAAATAGTGCCAATTATCTGTTTTCTGTCGAGGAAGCATTTAACTTTCTTTATGAAAACTATGCTAAATTTAATCTTAGAGATAACTTATTGCGAATTTTATAACAACAGTGATAGGCGTTGTTATCGTATTAAAGCGAATGCCTATTTTGTAATAAGTACTATTAACAAAATGTATTTAAAGGATTTTAATTTGAACGCAAAGAAAATAATTATTAGCTTAATAATTATATTAGCTATCAGCTTGGGGTTGTACCTTGTGGCGTTAGATAATTTTTGCGATCAAGGCGAAGATTTTCAGCAAGGTATCTGTCGCTTTACCATCTTATTCCCCTCTAAGCAGCCGTAAAAAACCCGCTTTCTATGCTTTTTCCCCTCTATCACAAAATGTATTTGTTATTCAAGTCAGATTAGTGTTTTAATGGTGGCTTGAAATAAACAAAATCGTAAACATTGATTTACACTTTTACCTGATAGATGAAGAAAAGAGGATGTATGGCGAAAGAGTCGCAACAAGCAGAATTAAAGCGCGGTCTTAAAAATCGACATATCCAGCTGATTGCGCTGGGTGGGGCTGTCGGCGCTGGTCTGTTTCTTGGTATCGCGCAAACCATTAATATGACTGGGCCATCAGTTATATTAGGCTATGCGATTGGTGGTTTTATTGCGTTTATGATCATGCGCCAACTTGGTGAAATGGTTGCCGAAGAGCCGGTTGCGGGTTCATTTAGTCACTTTGCCAATAAGTATTGGGGGCCATTTGCTGGCTTTTTATCAGGTTGGAACTACTGGGTTATGTTTATTCTTGTCGGTATGGCTGAATTAACCGCCGCAGGAAAATATATTAATTATTGGTTACCTGATATTCCGGTGTGGGTTTCGGTAGCGGTGTTTTTTGTTGCTATTAATTTAATTAACCTAATTAATGTCAGAATGTATGGTGAAACCGAGTTTTGGTTTGCCATTATAAAAGTTTTGGCGATCGTTGGTATGATTTTATTTGGTAGCTATTTATTGGTCAGTGGTAATGGTGGTCCGCAAGCTTCTGTGAGCAATTTATGGGAGCTAGGTTTCTTCCCTCATGGCTTTACTGGGTTTATGTCTGCATTAGCTATTGTGATGTTCTCATTTGGGGGACTTGAGCTGGTGGGGATCACCGCCGCAGAAGCAGAAAATCCTAAAGTAAGTATTCCCAAAGCAACTAACCAAGTTGTTTATCGTATTTTGATTTTCTATATTGGTTCATTGATTGTACTGCTTTCTCTTTATCCTTGGACCCAAGTGGTGAAAGGAGAAAGTCCTTTCGTACTTATTTTCCATAATTTAGATAATTTTGTTGTTGCCCATATTTTAAATGCGGTGGTTTTAACCGCGGCATTATCTGTCTATAACAGTGGCGTTTATTCTAATAGCCGGATGCTGTACGGTTTAGCCAAACAAGGCAATGCACCGCATTCATTATCTAAGGTTAATAAACGTGGTGTACCTGTTATTTCTTTGGGGTTATCTGCGATAGCCACATCACTCGGGATTTTGGTTAACTATTTACTCCCTGATCAAGCTTTAGAGCTATTAATGGCATTAGTGGTAACAACATTAGTGCTTAACTGGATCATGATCTGTTTAGCAAACTTAAAATTCCGTGCAGCTAAAATTAAAGAGGGTGTAGAGCCTTCATTTAAAGCACTTTGGTATCCTTATGGTAACTATCTGTGTTTAGCCTTTTTATGTATGATTTTGGTCATTATTCTAATGATGCCAAAAATTAATATTTCCGTTATTTTGATGCCATTTTGGGTAGGCTTGCTCTGGATAGGTTTTAAGATCTCAAGAACTAAAAAATCGCTGACAACCACACAAGCAAGGCAAGATAGTTAAATTATCTTGGCTAAGTTAGCCTAAGCGAAAGATAAGAAAAACGCGATATTAAAAAAGTGACTCTAAAAAGAGTCACTTTATTTTTTATTAGGGCAATCGATCACTGCCAACGTAACCAAGCAAATAAAACATTACCGTTATTATAGGTTCCTGGTACATAAGTCGCCTGTAATGATAAGTGTCCATAACCGACTGACACTAGCGGTAGAGGTAATGGCATAGGAATATAGTTATACTCATGACGAGCAGTCACACTTAAGGTAAAGCCCGCCCCCATGCGAAAACCCTCTCTATCTCCACCGGGATACCACATTTTTTCAAAACCATAGCCCATAATAGGTTGTACACGATTATTGGAATCCATAAAGGCCATAGCATATAAGCCATGCCAATCACCCTCATTATCATAACGATATTTACCCATACCAAATCCCCAAGGCGTTTCGTTATAACGATTGGTTTTTTCTTTATCGTAAGTAAAACGGTTATGCCAAGTCCATACCGGTAAATAGTAGTTATATTGGTCATTATCCCAAGTTTGGGTAAGATTACGTTTAAATTTTCCCCAATAGCTTTCCTCATTTTTTTCTGAGAAAGTGTTCTCTGCTGGCTGAGGTTTTTTTGTCGTAATAGTCTGAGGTGTGTTTTGCGTATTTTCAGAAGCAAAAGCAGGTGCTGTTAACGTAACTGAAAACAGTGTAGCTGCTAATAGGCTAGAGTGAAAATAGGTAGATGACATATATAACTCCGAATACGGCATTGCGGTGGTTCTGGTAATGTTAAAAAAATTTGTGCCATAGTGTTATTGAATTAGTGAAATATTCAGATAAGAGCTATCCGAAATTGAACTATTTTAATAACATTATATTTAATTTCAAATGGTTACAAAGAGATGTATCTCAGTTGCTCCCATTTAAAAGATAATTATTTATAGTATTAGTTAATATAATTGAGGATTTATTAAGCTTAATAATGATACATAATTTATTAGATTTTAGAATAAAACAAACTAAGCAAGATAATAACGATTAAATATTATCTAAAAAACATTATAACATAATATAACGATTACATATCCATCGGTTTTTTTATCGCATATTGAAATATTAATATAACGTTAATAATGAATAGTGTTTGTTATATGGGCAAAATTGCAAAGGAGCAGGATAATAGAGTAATTAATAATGAGAGTTAAATAAAAAAAGCAAAAAACGAAGATGTGTTTATAAAGTGTTTAAGTTTTATGGCTGCTGGATAAAGTGATCACTTCACTATAGCACCCCTAAAGAAGGGGTAAATCTGTGAGTTATGAGTAACGAGGGGAAAACCCACAGATTTTAAGAAAAAATCGTTTAATTATTGAGATAACGGTTCTTTACTAATAACTAATAGTCGATGAGTATGAATATCGCGATCTTTTTCCCAGCAAAACGCATCCCATTTATTATAAAAGTCTTCCACACTATCAATTAAATGTAATGGTCGATCCATTTCAGTGCCATCTGAAGCATAAATATAATATCCTTCACTAAAAGCCCATAAAATCATATCAATCCAAAAACCTTTACCATCAGAGGTTTGTTCCTCATCAGTCACAACAATATTGTGTACTTTTAATAGGTTATAAAAGAAAGTGCGGGGTAAATCTCTTATTACATTGCGATGTTTAGGAAGGCGAGAACGCCATACTTTTATTTGAGTACATGTTGTTTGTCCATAAACGATATCTTGTCGAAATCTTAGTTCAACTAAATAGGCTGTTTCGCTTTCTTTATTAGTAGTAATAAGTCTATATTGATCTCTATGAACAGCTTTAACTAACCGATAGCCCGTAGGAATTTCAAAACCGTCTAAAGAAATATCTTTTACCCCTTGGGTTATAAATTGTATTGTATGTTCAATATTTTTGGCTGGTAGTTTTAATTTCGCATTAAAATCTGCATCAGGAATAAGATAAGGCATTGATTGTCCATTTTGTTGTTGCGATGGTTCATTTTTCATTTAGCCCCTCCGCATATCAGTGGTGGTCAAGAAATGCATTATAAATACCTCATTTAGCAGATTATATATCGATTGTCGTTAAAACGAGCAAAATATTTTATTTTATGCTTATCATTGTTTTATGATGAGAATATATATTCAAGATTGATAGCTAATAAAATATAAATCATCGATCCTGCCTCTATTATAGACAAGCTAGATTAATTTATCTTCTAAAATAGAAAAGTTAACTTAAAGCACGTTAAGTGAGCTGATAAAGGTTGTCATTATCTAGCTTCTTTATCTTCTGCATGCGATACTCTTGTGGCTTATATCATATAAGCTTTGGCTCGGGGCGCCTATTGGCTGAGATGAACCCGTATAACCTGATCTGGATAATGCCAGCGTAGGGAAGTCAAGGTCACTGTGCTGATTAACAGAGCCCGACTTTTCTGTAACTGGTAAAGGAGGAGTTAATCAGTGAGATATAACGCATTGTCTATCGCCGGCACCGATCCGAGTGGTGGGGCGGGGATACAGGCTGATCTGAAAACATTTTCCGCACTGGGTGTATATGGCACAACAGTCATGACTGCACTGGTAGCGCAAAATACCTGTGGTGTACACTCTGTCTATGATTTATCCCCTGATTTTGTCGCAGCACAATTAGATGCGGTACTTTCTGATGTCAGAATAGATAGCGCTAAAATTGGTATGCTTTCTAATGCCAGTATTATTGATGTTGTTTGCGATAAACTGCAGCAATATCCCATTCCTTTTGTCGTACTTGATACTGTTATGCTTGCCAAAAGTGGCGATCCACTGTTACAACCTGATGCTATCGATAAAATGTTCGTTCAGTTATTACCCCGCGTTGATTTGATCACGCCAAATCTGCCTGAGGCGGCAGCACTATTAGGTTGTGATATCGCGACAGATGAAACAACTATGAAACAACAAGGTGAGGCATTACTTTATCAAGGTTGTCAGGCGGTATTGATGAAAGGGGGCCATTTAAGCGAGAAAGAAAGTCCTGATTGGTTATTGACCCAAGATGGGCAATGGCGATTTACTTCACCGCGCATCAATACAAAAAATACTCACGGTACGGGATGCACACTTTCAGCCGCTTTAGCTGCTATTCGTCCTCAAGTTTCTGATTGGCAAAGTTGTGTTAAACAAGCAAAAGCCTATTTACAGCAAGCGTTAGAACAGGCAGACAGTTTAGAGGTGGGTCAAGGTTTCGGCCCTGTACATCATTTTCATCGCTGGTGGTGATATCAAAAAGCCCCTATTAGAGGGGCTTCAATGCGTAATTTAATCGTAAAAATTAAGCAATAGTCACAGATTTATCTAAATAGACATCTTGTACGGCATTAATTAGAGCAACACCGTCTTTCATGGATTTCTTAAAGGCTTTACGACCTAAGATAAGCCCCATGCCCCCAGCACGTTTATTAATGACTGCAGTACGTACTGCATCAGCAAGATCGTTATTACCCGATGCTCCACCTGAGTTAATTAATCCTGCACGTCCCATATAGCAGTTAGCTAATTGGTAACGCACTAAATCAATGGGGTTTTCGCTCGTCAGTTTAGTGTAAACACGCTCATCAGTATGACCAAAACCAATCGCTTTAAAGCCACCGTTATTTTCAGCCATTTTCTGTTTAACAATATCGGCACCAATGGTTGATGCTAAATGGTTAGCTTGACCTGTTAAATCAGCACTTGCATGGTAATCAACCCCATCTTTCTTAAAGGCTGGATTACGTAAATATGCCCATAATACGGTAACCATGCCTAATTCATGGGCACGTTCAAATGCCATCGAGATCTCTTCGATTTGGCGGCGGCTTTCTGGAGAACCAAAATAGATAGTCGCACCTACAGCAACAGCGCCCATTTCAAAGGCTTGTTCAACACTGGCATACAGCGTTTGGTCGTATTGAGTTGGATAGCTTAATGTTTCGTTATGATTAAGTTTTACCAAAAATGGGATTTTGTGTGCATAACGACGAGAAACAGAAGCTAGAACACCATAGGTGGAAGCAACACAGTTACATCCGGCTTCAATGGCAAGCTCAACAATATTTTTGGGATCAAAATAGAGTGGGTTCGCGGCAAATGAGGCAGCGGCAGAGTGTTCAACACCCTGATCGACAGGTAAAATAGAAAGATAACCCGTTCCTGCTAAACGACCATGGTTAAACAGGGTTTGCATAGAACGCAATACAGTATTAGGGCGATTGTTATCAATCATCACACGATCAACAAAGTCAGAACCTGGCAGGTAGAGATTTTCGCTTGGGATGGTTTGGCAGCGATGTTCCAATAATGAGTTAGCATCAGCACCTAACAAACTTACTATATCAGTCATTACTTACTCCAGTTCACGATGAGATGATAGTGATTGTCATTTATCTACATTAAGATAACAAGTCACATTGGGGCGGTAACCGGCAGTGGATCGCTTCAGGTAGTACAATAAATTCAAATTTATCCCCTAAAAGGGGTTCACCATCTAAATTAAATACCATTTCATGAGCCGCACTAATAGTGACCCAATCACTTTCTCGCTCAATAATTTTGTCATTTTTCTTACGATCGAACAGACTGGTTAATAGAGAAGGAAGCAATTCACGGGCTTCAACAAGGGTAATATTGAGTTTATTGTCATTAATCAGTGCTTCGGGGCAAAGTTGTTGTCCACCTCCCGCTTGGCGTCCATTACCAATACCGATAATTAAAGCTTCACCTTTCCAATGAAAATTTTCAGCTTCAACGGTGCATTGATCCGCTTTTAAGGTATCAATACGCAATAAACCATTAATAAAATAAGCAGCACCACCTAAGGCGGATTTTAGTGCTTCAGGGGTTTCAGTGGTGATCTTGGTGCCAAAGCCACCTGAGGCCATATTGATAAAGTAATGTGTTTTGTTCACATTAATAATATCGACAGGAACGGCGCGACCTTTAATCGCTAAACTGAGCGCTTTGTCCATCTCTAATGGGATTTGTGCACTGGTGGCAAAATCATTTGCAGTCCCTAAAGGGATAATGCCTAACGCGGGGGGCGAAGAGGGGGCTAAACGAACCAGCTCAGAGGCGACATTGTTGATCGTACCATCACCCCCTGCGGCGATAATGGTTTGCGCTTGAATATGTAGTGCTTCTTGCACAAAGCGTTGAATATCACTTGATTCCCATGTCACTCTGACTTGGATATCATTACCTTCCTTGCGTTGTTGATAAACCGCTTGTCGCAGAGCCTCATTGCCTGAGTTTTTTCCATTGATAATCAGCAAACTGATTTGGCCCATCAATATGACTCCTTAATTAATATGACTTATTTAAAGATAATGGATATTAGGCGAATTACCATTTTTTTTACAAAGTATCACCAAAGCCAAAAGCAATTTACGTTACTCAAAAAATAATAATAAAAATAGCGGGGGATAAAAAAAGAAAAGGCAAATCCAAGGGAGATTGGATTTGCCAAGGAGGTGGTTCCTAGTCTTACTGTATTCATTCTAGTTCTTTATTTTTCGAAATAGATAATACGGCAAATGAATAGGTATTGATGTGATCTATCTTTGAAATTGACCACATCAAATCAGATAATGATGATTTACTTCACTTCTACCGCATCAATTTTATGAGGTTGACGGGTTGTCGTTCCTGGCAGATTACGAATAAGCAGTGCAAAGTTTAAATCAACATCGTCAGGAACAGGTAAATAAACCACATGGCCGTTACCCGGAGCAACATCTGTCGGCTGTTGTTTTTTATTAAATAACGCATCTAAAGTGAATTGAATATTTCCTGTTGGTGTCATTAGCTCTAAGCTATCACCTAAGATAAATTTATTTTTAACATCCACTTCAGCTAAACCGTTAACACGTTTACCTGTAAATTCCCCTACAAATTGTTGTGTATCTGATACAGAATAGCCGTATTCATAGGTTTGGTAGGCATCATGGGTATGGCGACGTAAAAAACCTTCGGTATAACCGCGGTGTGCCAAACCTTCTAGCGTTGTCAGCAGTGTTGGATCGAAAGGCTTACCTGCAACAGCATCATCAATAGCACGGCGATACATCTGTGCTGTGCGTGCGCAATAATAGAAAGATTTAGTACGACCTTCAATTTTCAATGAATGTACACCCATCTTAGTTAACTGCTCAACGTGTTCGATAGCGCGCAGATCTTTTGAGTTCATAATATAAGTACCGTGTTCATCTTCGAACGCCGTCATATATTCACCCGGACGTTTAGCTTCTTCAATTAAGAACACTTTATCAGTGGGGGCACCTACACCTAACGTTGGCTCAACATTTTTTACCGGGATAGGTTGGTACTTCTCGACGATATTCCCCACTTCATCTTCTTTGCCTTCTTCAACTTTGTATTCCCAACGGCAGGCATTTGTGCATGTACCTTGGTTTGGATCACGTTTATTGATATAGCCTGATAATAAGCAACGACCCGAATAAGCCATACACAAGGCCCCGTGAACGAAGACTTCAAGCTCCATATCAGGGACTTGTTTACGAATTTCTGCAATTTCGTCAATAGATAGCTCACGAGAAAGAATAACGCGAGTTAAGCCCATTTGACGCCAGAATTTTACGGTAGCCCAGTTAACGGCGTTAGCTTGTACTGAAAGGTGGATATCCATATCAGGGAAAGCTTCACGCACCATCATGATCAAACCCGGATCAGACATAATCAGCGCATCAGGCCCCATATCAATAACTGGTTTTAAGTCACGGATAAAGGTTTTTAATTTTGCATTATGGGGGGCGATGTTAACCACAACATAGAAGCGTTTACCTAATTCATGCGCTTCTTGTATTCCTTTAGCAAGGTTTTCGTGGTTAAACTCATTATTACGTACGCGTAAACTATAGCGAGGCTGACCTGCATAGACCGCGTCTGCGCCATAAGCGAATGCATAGCGCATATTTTTTAATGAGCCTGCAGGAGAGAGCAATTCGGGTGTAAACATGATTAATTTCCTGGTTCTGATTTCAAGTCAGTCCCCTACACAAAAGGTAAGGGTATATCATAAAGGGGAGGATTCTAGCGCTTAACTGTAGCGAGGTTCAATGTATTCCTGAAAAAATATCATCGAAAACGATAGGCTGCGGTTTCCCAACGATAGCCTTGTCCATAAATTGAACGAATAAATTCAATTTGATCGTTAAGTTGCTCAAGTTTGCGCCGTAAGTTTTTTATATGGCTATCAATAGTACGGTCGGTTACGATGCGATAATCATCATACAGATGATCCATTAACTGGTCACGGCTTAACACTTTGCCCGGTTGTGTAGCTAATGCTTTAATAAGACGAAATTCAGCGGTAGTTAAATCAAGAATTTTATTATGATATTGAATTTGGTAAGCCTGCTCATCAATAATAACTAAGGCGCTATTTTGCACAATATCCTGTGGCCGATAATAGCGACGCAATAATGTTTTTACACGGGCAACCACTTCTCGAGGGCTATAAGGTTTGCAAATATAATCATCAGCACCAATTTCCAACCCTAATAGTCGGTCTACTTCTTCTGTTTTTGCGGTGACCATAATAATAGGAATATCGGAGAACTGACGTAACTCTTTGCATAGGGTAATGCCATCTTTACCCGGTAGCATCAGATCAAGCAGTACTAAATCGTAATGAGATTGCTTGATATGTTGTATAACCTCAGTACCATCTGCCAGCCACTGCGTTTGATAATCAGATGCTTGAAGATAATCAATAAGTAATTGTGCCAATTTCGGCTCATCTTCAACGATTAAAATTGAATATGTAGATGTGGTCGTGGTCATTGTCTATATGGCTCAATAGTTATCAATTAGGACAATAATATTCAGTATAATCAATAGAGCAAAATTTAATTATCTTCAGAATAGACAGGTAATACGATAAGTATTTTTACTCCACCGATAGCGGATGGCATAGCCGTGATTTTACCATTATGAGCTTCGACAATATTTTCGCAAATCGCAAGCCCCAAACCAGAGCCACCGCTGGAACGATTACGAGAGCTTTCGGCCCGATAAAAACGTTGGAATACCGCTTCATATTGTGCTTTATCTAGCCCCGGGGCACTATCTTCCCACACAATCAACACATTATTATGTTCTCTTTTGCTACTAATATGCAATTGACCACCAGAATTGGTATAACGAACACTGTTTTCTAATAGATTATGAAAAAGTTGGATCAACCTATCCGGATCAGCTTGTACAATCAGTTTGACGTTATCATCTAAATCAGTCTGTAAAGCAATCTCTTTGGCTTGATAAATATGCCGATAAGAGGCGACAGCTAACAAAATAATTTCATTAATATCAATAAAATCCTTACGATAGGTCAAAGAGCCTCTATCAGATAATGATAGCTGATGTAGATCGTTTACCAGTTTAGTTAAATTTGTTACTTCAAAGAGTAATGAATTTAAAGTTTCTGCAGTTGGCTTTCTTACACCATCTTGTAACGCTTCAAGCTCTCCTTTTAAGATAGCCAATGGCGTACGTAACTCATGGGAGATATCTGCCATATAATCACGGCGAATTTGCTCATTTTTTTCCAGTGTACTGGCAAGTTGATTAAAATCCGTTGCTAACTGGCTGATTTCATCTTTATTGGTTGGGGTCACGCGAACAGCAAAATCGCCAGCGGCTAATTTATGGGTTGCCTCCACTAATCGCTTTACTGGGCGGATCATGCTGCGTGACAGTATTAACGTAATTAATAGCGCAAAAAGCACCGTTAAGCCGGCAATGATCCAACTGGTGCGTAACTGTTGCTTATCAAAGCTAATATCTGCTTCGTTGCTGATTTTATCAGCTGCACTGACAATCACCCAGCCGACAATTTCATCATGATAAGTAATAGGTTTTTTAAAGGTTTCTGCGGGAAATTGATTATCATGGCCAAATAAGCGTTTCATCTGTTTATCGACGATCCAAAACTGAGTACGCCATCCTCGAGGGGCAGGGCCTTCACCACTTTGACTTATTTGGTCAATGGTTCGTAGTATCTGATAAATAGAGCGATCGTCTCGATTGAGAAAACGCCAATCTCCGGTTAATTGATATTGATCGCTTAACGCTTCGGCTAACAAGGTTGCCCGCTGTTCACTGTTTTTCTTGATATAGCCAATAAACCCCTGCTGGAAGCTACTACGAATACCGATATGCATAGCAAATACCACTATCATGCAAGTCGCGAAGATCACCAAAAATAGCTTACTTCTTAGTTTCATGCATTTGCCTCTTTTTTGTTATGGCGTCGTTGTTGCCAACGTTGGCGAACACCATCAAAAAACAGATAGATAATCGGAGTGGTATACAGGGTTAATAATTGGCTCATAAGCAAGCCACCCACAATGGTAATGCCTAATGGCTGCCTTAATTCCGCACCATCACCACTACTTAGCATCAGAGGTAAAGCGCCAAAGAGCGCGGCTAAGGTAGTCATAATAATAGGGCGGAAACGCAATAAACTGGCTTGAATAATCGCTTCTTGAGCGGATAGTTTTCCTTCTCGTTGAGCCGTAATCGCAAAATCCACCATAATAATGGCATTTTTCTTCACAATACCAATTAACAACATAATGCCAATAAGAGCAATTAAGCTAAAGGGGGTATCAAACAAGCGCAGTGCTAATAATGCGCCAACACCGGCAGAAGGCAATGTGGATAAAATAGTCAATGGATGAATATAGCTCTCATAAAGCACACCAAGGACAATATAGACGGTGACAATAGCCGCTAAGATCAAGATAAGCTGTGACTTAATGGTTTCTTGAAAAATTTGCGCTGTACCCGCAAAGGTGCCTCGTACCGTGTTAGGTACACCTAACTCTGTCATGGTTCGCTCAATGGCGTTAATGGCATCAGATAAGGTATAGCCCTCTGGCACATTAAAAGCGATGGTAGAGGCGGCAGACAACCCTTGGTGATTAACACTTAAAGGTGCATTAGCGGGATACCAACTGGCAAATGCAGATAATGGAATACGTTCACCTTGTGTATTCATCACATACATTTTATCTAGTGCAGAAACATCTTGCGTATATTGTTCAGACACTTCCATCACAACTTTATACTGATTTAGCGGGGCATAAATGGTAGAGATCTGCCGCTGTCCAAAGGCGTTATTTAATAAATTATTGGCATCACTGACATTAATGCCTAATTGCGACATAGTATCGCGATCATAAGTGAGTGCCATTTCGGCACCTTTATCTTCTTTATCTGAGTTGACATCAACCAGCTCAGGTAATTCGCCTAACGCTTTACGTATTAATGGCTCCCATTTACGTAATTCACTTAAATCATCAGCGAGTAAAGTAAACTGATAACTGGCATTAGCTTGGCGTCCTCCAGCACGTACATCTTGTACAGGCATTAAAAATAGTGTTGCACCGGGTTCATTAGCCAGTTTGATACGAAGGCGATTGATCACTTGATTTGCACTATCTGTGCGCTCTGAGAGCGGATTAAGTGAAATAAACATAAATCCACTATTAATACGTCCTCCCCCCGTAAATCCCGTGACGCTATCAACATCCTTATCCGCATTAATCTCCTGCATAAAACGGGTCATTTTTTCTTTCATCGATTGGAATGAAATACTTTGGTCTGCACGTACAAATCCCATTAAACGACCGGTATCTTGATCTGGAAAAAAGGTTTTCGGCGCACTGATATATAAATAAGCATTCAGTCCTAAGGTGGTAATAAAAATAGCCATGATCCAGCGTTTATGCCGTAATGCCGCTTGTAGTGTGACACTGTAACCTTGTTGTAAGCGAAAAATTAACTTACCAAATCCGCGTAAATGTGACTGTGCTTTGGGTTTTATGCCTTTTAATAAATGGGCACACATCATTGGGGTTAATGTTAAGGAGACAAATAAAGAGATCCCAATCGCGGTGGTTAAGGTAATGGCAAACTCTTTAAAAAGTCGTCCGACAAGGCCATCCATCAACAAGAGAGGAATAAATACCGCCACCAATGAAATACTCATTGAAAGTACCGTAAAGCCCACTTCGCTAACCCCTTTTAGGGCGGCTTGTTTAGGTTTTAAGCCATTTTCGATATGGCGAGAGATATTTTCGAGTACGACAATCGCATCATCCACGACAAAGCCGGTTGCAACCGTTAATGCCATTAATGATAGATTGTTTAAGCTAAAGCCACATAAATACATGGCTGAAAAAGTACCAATTAATGAAACAGGTACGGCAACAGCGGGGATCAAGGTAGCACGCCCTGAACGTAGAAATAAGAATACCACTAAAATAACCAGTGCCACGGCAATCGCTAATGCGCGTTCAACTTCTGCTAATGAGGCACGAATAGTGGGGGTTCTATCTTGAGCTACCTTTAAATTGACACTGGCAGGGAGTAGCTCACGTAATTCGGGGAGTTCATCACGAATGCGGTTGACAGTTTCGATGATATTGGCGCCTGCTTCACGGCGAATAACCAGTAAAATAGCCGGTTCACCACCACTCATTCCTGCCGCCCGTGCGTTTTGTACAGAGTCTGTCACTTGGGCAACATCACTTAAACGCACGATAGCATCTTGATTATAATGCACAATAATTGGGCGATAATCTTGAGCTTTGCTTAACTCATCGTTAGTTTGTATCTGCCAACGATTTTCATCATTATGAATAAAGCCTTGTGGTCTTCTGACATTGGATTGACTAATGGCTTTGCGTACATCATCAAGACTGACATTTTGATTAAATAGCGCATCAGGATTGAGTGCAACACGCACAGCCGGCAATGAACCTCCCCCTACGGAAACTTCACTTACTCCTTCAATTTGCGAAATTTTTTGTGCCAAGCGTGTTGATGCGAGATCATAAAGCTCACCGGTATTTTGTGTCTCTGAGGTCAGCGTTAAGATCATAATCGGTGCATCAGAAGGATTTGATTTGTAATAACGCGGGCGACTTGGCATACCTGAAGGTAATAGGCTTTGTGAGGCATTTAACGCAGCCTGTACATCTCTAGCTGCGGTATTAATATCTTTATTTAAGTCAAATACTAATGTGATACTGGTACTACCTAAAGCACTACTTGACGTCATCTCATCAATCCCCGCAATACGCCCTAAGGAGCGTTCAAGGGGAGTGGCAACAGAAGAAGCCATCGTTTCAGGTGATGCCCCCGGTAATGAGGCATAAATATTAATGACCGGATAATCAACTTGTGGCAGTGGTGCGACAGGCAACAACATAAAACCTAATGCACCACAAAGAGAAATGGCTAGGCTAAGTAGTGTAGTAGCAACAGGGCGTTGAATAAATAGAGCAAACAGCTTCATGACACCGCTCCATTATCATGTTCAACGCGTTTATGGCGATTAAGGTAAAGTGATAACTTATCAAACAGCAAATAGATAACAGGGGTGGTAAATAAGGTGAGTATTTGACTCATAATTAAGCCCCCCACCATACATACACCTAATGGTTGGCGTAATTCAGCCCCTACGCCAGTGCTTAGCATTAAAGGTAATGCACCTAATAACGCAGCCATAGTGGTCATTAAAATAGGGCGAAAACGTAGCAGACAAGCTTGATAAATTGCTTCGTAAGGAGATAGTCCTTGTTCTCTTTCAGCGGCCAGTGCGAAATCGATCATCATGATGGCATTTTTCTTAACAATACCAATCAACAAAATGATGCCAATAATCGCAATAATATCTAGCTCATTACCGGCTGCCATCAGTGCCAATAAAGCACCGACACCCGCAGTAGGTAGGGTAGATAAAATAGTAATTGGGTGAATAAAACTTTCGTATAACACGCCTAATACAATATACATAGCAACGATGGCCGCAATGATAAGCCACAGCGTGCTGGAAAGGGCGCTTTCAAAAGCTAATGTAGCCCCTTGAAACTGTGTCGTAATATCTTTTGGCATCGCAATTTGCTCTTCTGCTTGCTTAACGGCATTAACAGCGGCTTCAAGAGATGCGTCTTTCGCGACATTAAATGAGAATGTGGTAGCAGGAAATTGCTCTTGGTGATTGATAGATAAAGGCGCGAGACGTTGCTCCACAGAGGCAATAGATAAGAGTGGCACCATAGCACCCTCTTTGCCGGTTAAATGAACTGCAGAAAGTGCCTGTAGTCCTTCACTATTGTGCATATTTTGTTCTAAGACAACACGATACTGATTTGCTTGGGTGTAAATCGTTGAAATAAGTCGCTGTCCAAAGGCATTATACAGCGCATTATCAATGGCACTCATTGAGATCCCTAAGCGACTGGCTGAATCTCTATCTACATTGATATAGGCCATCATCCCATCAGCTTGCCAATCACTGCTGATGTCGGTAAGTTCCGGACTCTCTTGTAGTGCCTGTGATAATTTAGGCACCCAATAGGCAAGCTCATCGAGCGAGGTTGCTTGCAAGGTAAATTGATATTGAGTACGGGAAACTTGTGTATCAATAGTTAAGTCTTGTGTGGGTTGTAAATAGAGTGTAATTCCTGCAATAGAGGCGACTCGTGCTTGTAAACGAGGAATAATTTCATCAATGCGTGAATCACGTTGATCGAGGGGTTTTAAGGTAATTTGCAAGCGACCTGTATTGAGGGTGGCATTACTGCCATCGATACCCACAAAACTCGCAATATTCTCAACGGCCGGATCGTCAATCAGTTTCTCAACCACTTGTTGTTGTTTTTCAACCATCGCTTGATAAGAGATGGATTGTGAGGTTTCTATTGTACCTTGTAGTAACCCATTATCTTGTAAAGGGAAAAAGCCTTTAGGGATAAATAGATAGAGCAAAACTGTTAATGCTAATGTACTGAGGGCAACACCTAATGTTATCCATTGATGATTTAATACACGTTTTAACCAAACCGCATACACGGCGATCATCTTTTCAAAAAAGCGCTCACAAGCCATTTCAAAACGATTGTGCTTAATTTGACTTTCTGGTTTAAGTAAGCGTGCGCACATCATCGGCGTTAAGGTTAAAGAGACTACCGCGGAAATTAAAATCGCCACGGCTAAGGTAATGGCAAACTCTCTAAATAAACGACCAACAATATCTCCCATAAATAACAGAGGGATCAGTACGGCAATTAAAGAAAAAGTCAGTGAGATAATAGTAAAGCCGATTTCTCCCGCCCCTTTTAAGGCTGCGGTTAACGGCTTATCTCCTCGCTCTAGATAACGGGAGATATTTTCTATCACCACAATGGCGTCATCAACCACAAAGCCTGTCGCAATGGTAAGTGCCATTAAGGTGAGGTTATTGACAGAAAAACCGCAAAAATACATCACCGCAAAAGTACCCACTAAGGAGAGGGGGACGGCAATGCTAGGAATAAGAGTGGCAACACCATTACGTAAAAATAGATAGATAACCATGACCACAAGTGCAATCGCCAGTCCCAGTTCAAACTGGACATCTTTCACTGATGCCCGAATGGTCGTGGTTCTATCGGTTAAGATCTCAACATTTACCGACTTAGGTAAATTAGACACTAAATCCGGTAATAAATTACGAATATTATCCGTTGTTTCAATAACATTAACACCCGGTTGGCGTTGCACATTGATAATAATGGCTTGTTGATTATTGGCCCAAGCACCAAGCTGGTTATTTTCTGGGGCTTGTTCAATGGTGGCAATATCGGCAAGGCGGATGGGGGCGCCATTTTTATAGCTAACAATCAGTTTGCGATAATCATCTAATGATTTCATTTGATCGTTGGCGGATAACGTTACCGAGCGAGTGGGGCCATCAAGGCTACCTTTGGCAGAGTTAACATTGGCATTATTAATAGCCACGCGGATTGTTTCACTATCTAACCCATAAGAGGCGGCTGCTTGGGCATTCAATTTTACGCGCACAGCAGGGCGTTGTCCGCCGGCTAAAGAGACTAAACCAACGCCGTTAACTTGCGATATTTTCTGCGATATTCGCGTTTCTACCATATCCTGTAGCTGTGTCATCGGCAATACAGAGCTGGTGACGGCTAAGGTTAACACTGGCGGATCAGCCGGATTTACTTTGCTGTAAATGGGCGGATAAGGTAAATCAGTAGGTAATAAGTTAGTTGCTGCATTAATGGCCGCTTGTACTTCTTGCTCTGCGACATCTAACGGTAATGTGAGTTGGAACATCAGTGTAATGACTGATGCCCCACCTGAACTTTGTGAGGACATCTGTTTTAAGCCTGACATCTGTCCAAATTGACGCTCTAACGGTGCTGTTACCGCAGAGGTCATCACCTCGGGGTTTGCCCCAGGATAGAGTGTGACGACTTGAATGGTCGGATAATCAACTTCAGGTAATGCCGACACTGGCAGCATACGATAACCGACAATTCCTGCTAATAAAATCGCGACCATAAACAGCGTTGTTGCCACTGGACGTAAAATAAATAAACGAGATGGCCCACCACCTGTAGCGGGGATTTTTTCGCTCATTATGCTTTCTCCGCAACAACGGGATCAGTGGTTTTAGCTTTAGGTGCCAGCGGTGTTACAATCTCGACTTTGGCACCTTGCGTTAATCTATCCACACCATCGGTGACAACACGTTGATTAGCGGATAACCCTGAGGCAATGACAACTTTATCTGCATTTTGTGATGCAACCTCAACAGCGAGTTTGCTGACTTTGTTTTCCTCATCAACAACCCAAACAAAGTGTCCTTCATTTCCCATTTGTAATGCTGCATTGGGGATCACTACCGCTTTTTCTAATGTAGTGACATATAAACGAATATTGACAAATTGATTGGGAAATAGCGTACTTTCTTGTTGAGGAAAACGGGCTTTTAATTTGATAGTCCCTGTAGTGGCATCAATTTGATTATCAACACTAAATAGAGTCCCTTGTGCTAATTCAATTTTATTATTTCTGTCTAATGCAATAACAGGTAATGTAGGGCTATTTTTACGGGCTAAGATAACCTGTGATAGATCTTGCTCTGGTAATGTAAAGAGTACATCAACAGGATCCATCTGGTTAATAACGACAATTGGCGTAGATGAGCCACCAGAAATATAGTTACCGACATCAACCTGCTTTAATCCCACCCGTCCTGAAATAGGGGCCGTTATTTTGCTATAGGTTAATTGTAATTGTGCATTATTAATTGCTGCTTTATCGATACTAATACTGGCTTCAGACTGTTTGACTAAAGCCGCTTGGTTGTCTAATTCTTGTTGTGAAACCAAATGGGTCTTTGCCAGTTTTTGGTAGCGAGCTAAATCAAGGCGCGCATTTGCCAGTGTGGCCTGATCTTTTGCCAATTGCCCTTTAGCTTGCGCTAATTGCACTTCAAAAGGACGTGGGTCGATTTCTGCTAACAAATCGCCTTGATTCACTTGTTGGCCTTCGGTGAAATGCAACGCCATTAATTGCCCTTCCACACGGCTTGTCACGGTCACACTATTGACGGCTTTCACTGTACCTAAAGCAGTTAAAAATTGCGGCACATCTTCTTGTGCAGATGTCGCCACTTGTACAGGAGGCATCGGTGGTCGTCTTGAGCCAGCTGTACTTCTATTTGGTGTATTCGCAGTAGGGGTATCTTTACTCACAGGAGGTGCGCTGTTGTTTGAAGAGTATTGCCAATAGGCGATAGCGCCAGCGATAACAATAAGCAGGGTGATAATAAGAGAAAATCTTTTTTTGGTCTTTTTGTTGTTATTCATTGCGTTGGTGATCCTACTGACAACTCGCTAATTGAGAAAAAATGAAATGACACAATCAATTATGACATTCTACCTATTTCTTTAGGGGTAAAAATGGAGGAAATATGAAAATTGAGTCAAGGAATGTGTTTATTGATTATATTCTAATCAGTTGTTGTCACTTAGCAATAATATGCTGGGGTTATATCTTTTTATAAAGAGAAAAAACGATTTCTAGCTAGCTATCTCGGCGCACTTTATTTTTATATAGTGATGATGATGAATAAACCAGCATAAAATAAATGATTAATAATCAGTGAGTTATTTTGTTTGTTGATTTTTTGAACGCATAACTATTTTGTACAAATGGCGTCAACTATGATAAAACGCAATAGTTAGTTATAATTCTTAGATAATTATTCTTTCCGGTGATAGAATGCCAACCTTGTTTTTCTCTGTGTTGAACTCTTTGTTAAGAATAACAATTCAGTATGAATAACACCGCGCTTTAACTCTGTCTTGAATCACAATGTTTTTGGTAAAAGCAGCCCAAAAATAAGGGCATAATAGAATAACTAGAGGTTTTTAGTGTCAACTGCAAACACACCTGAAGATGAACAGAAACCGAGTCTGAATGCGTTTAAACAGCCTCGTGCATTTTATCTCATCTTCTCAATCGAATTATGGGAACGTTTTGGATATTACGGCTTACAAGGGATCATGGCCGTTTATCTGGTTAAAATGCTGGGTATGAGTGAGGCGGAAGCTATCACTGTTTTTGCCGCATTTACCGCATTAGTTTATGGCTTTGTGGCAATTGGTGGCTGGCTTGGCGATAAAATTCTCGGGACAAAAAGGGTTATTGTCCTAGGGGCTATTGTGCTGGCAATTGGTTATGCCATGGTTGCTTTCTCCGATCATGATAAAGATATGATTTACTGGGGATTAGCCACTATTGCGGTGGGTAATGGTTTATTTAAAGCCAATCCTTCCTCTTTATTAGCCACCTGTTATGAGAAAGATGATCCACAATTAGATGGTGCATTTACCATGTACTATATGTCGATTAATGTGGGATCATTTTTATCCATGTTAGCGACACCATGGTTAGCGGCGAATTATGGTTGGGATGTCGCTTTCGCATTAAGTGTGGTGGGGATGTTGATCACACTGGCAAACTTTATGCTATGTCGCGGTTGGATCAAAGATAAAGGCTCTAGGCCTGACTTTGAGCCACTAAACTACCTGAAACTGTTATTAACGCTGGTGGGGATTGTTGCTTTAACAGCAGTATCAACGTGGTTATTACATAATAATGAAGTGGCAACATGGTCTTTAGCGATTATTTCATTAGGTATTATCCTGATTTTTGCCCGTGAAACTTTTATGATGAAAGGGGTTGCACGGCGTAAAATGATCGTCGCTTTCTTACTGATGGTGGAAGCCGTGGTATTTTTTGTTCTTTATGATCAAATGCCAACATCATTAAACTTTTTTGCGATCCATAATGTTGAACACGCTATTTTAGGCTTTAGTGTTGAGCCAGAGCAATTTCAATCACTTAACCCATTTTGGATCATGCTAGCTAGTCCATTATTGGCTGCTATATATAACTTTATGGGTGATAAATTACCCATGCCTTATAAATTCACAGTGGGAATGTTTTTGAGTGCAACTGCATTCTTAGTATTACCATTGGGGGCGAGTATGGCAAATGAAGCCGGTATCGTTTCATCATGGTGGCTTGTTGCCAGTTATGGCTTTCAAAGTATTGGTGAGCTGATGATCTCAGGATTAGGTCTTGCGATGGTGGCCCAACTAGTGCCACAGCGTTTAATGGGCTTTATTATGGGCGCATGGTTCTTAACATCTGCGGCAGCTGCAATTATTGCTGGTAAAGTGGCAAGCTTAATGGCCGTTCCTGAAGACGTACAAAATGCACACGCATCATTAGAAATTTATAGCAGTGTATTTTTACAAATAGGTATCGTAACAGGTGTTATTGCACTGTTAATGCTATTTACTGCCCCTATGCTGAGTAAAATGACACAGTAATATGTGAAATTTATTGTCAGACAATAAAAGGATGCCTTAGGGCATCCTTTTTTATATCTATTTAAAAATAAAGTTAATTTTAACAAAAAATATCTATAGTACTTGATAATGTTGTTTTTTATTTATACTTGTCTTTTTGGAAAACATATTTCAAATTAATAAAAATCTACTCATTATCGTTGATCTTAAAATGTAATGTTTCAGTAATGATCTCAAGTCCTGTAATGTCTTGATAGGGCCAATTTTGCGGAAAATTTTCTTTTTTACAATCTTATCAATTGATTGATATATAACAAGATTAAATTCAGATAAACTACAGTGATTAGATTAATTATATTGATGCAACAACACCACCTATTAGAGTGGTGTTGTTGTGAATAATAAATTCTAAGGAGAGTAAAATATTTCTTGCTAGCAACGATTAACTAGCGACTTTATCAACTTGCAATGCTATCTCTTTTTCCCGTGAGCTGGTGTTTACCGCGATCCAGCCTTTATAAGCTAAAGGTAAGAATGCGATAACAATGGCTAATGCAGAAACAGCTGCAACATAATAAGCTCCTGCCATTGCCGTTTTTTCCAACCAAGCGCCCGTTAACATTGGCGTTAAGCCACCAAATACGGCATAGGCCATATTATAAGCAAAAGAGAGGCCAGAAAAACGAATTGAAGGAGGAAATGCTCTAGTACTCACAATTGGGGTTGTGGCAATTGCACCGACAAAAAAGCCCATCAAACCATAGTTAAATGCTAATTGGATACCAGACATATTGGCATCTAAGCTTCCATAAAAATGGAATGCAGTAACAATTAATCCACCCCATGATAAGGTCATGGATGCACGGGTTCCTAATTTATCACCCAACCAGCCCCAGAAGATACATCCTAAGGTCAGCGTTAAGGTGGCAACACAGTTCGCTTCTAACGATGTTGTTCTGTCTATTTTGTAGATCCCTTCAACAATGACACTGGGTGTCATCAAAATAGTAACAACAATAGCTGTAGATAAAGACCATGTTAATGCTGCAGTAATTAAACAGGCTTGTTTATGGTTTTTGATAACCGAAACCACAGGCATTTCTTGTGCTAAGGCTTTTTTAGACGCCATCTCTTTAAAGATAGGTGTTTCTTGTAAAAAACGACGTAAATAAACCGAGATCAAGCCAAATATACCACCTAAAATAAAGGGAATTCGCCATGCAAAATCATTCACTTCTTGAGCGCTATAGCTGCGTTGTACAATAATAGCGACGATAGAGCCTAATAAGATGCCACCAGTAATACCGGATGTTAAGGTACCCACCCCTAAGCCATAACGCTGTTTCGGGGTGTGTTCGGCAATAAATACCCAAGCCCCGGGCATTTCACCACCGATAGCCGCCCCTTGCATAATACGCATCAATAACAGTAATAACGGTGCAGCCACACCGATGCTGGCATAGGTAGGTAATAAGCCAATCACCAAAGTAGGTACAGCCATTAAAAAGATACTTAAGGTAAACATACGTTTACGGCCGATAATATCGCCATAGTGAGCCATAATGATGCCACCTAAAGGACGAGCAAGATAACCGGCAGCAAAAATACCTAATGTCTGCATCTGAGCGATAAAAGCGTTATCACCAGGAAAGAATAAATGGCTCAATGTTTTCGTAAAGAACACGAAGATCACGAAATCATAGAACTCCAATGTTCCTCCTAGTGAGGATAAACCCAACGTTTTATAGTCGTTGCGGTTTAAAGGTCTTGCCGTAGGTTGACTCAACGGCTGAGTGGAGTGTGATTGTGATGTCATAATAACAACCTATATTAATCATCGTGATAAAAAAGAGTAAATAACCAAACCATCAATAAAATTCTTAAAAAAGTTGATCACAAAGGTGGCAATAAATAACGTTAAAAAGTTATTTATCGTCTTTTATACAAGAAAGAATAATATTGTAATGATGTAAATAGTTATATCAGGAAGCTCTTTATGAAGTAAAGAGCATAAAATAAAACAATTTGATAAGTTGTCATTGTGAGCATCTGTAGTTTTTAATGCTAAGTTTTGTTTGTTTTGTGATTTTTAGGACGGTTTTTATTTTCTTGTGTAGTTTTTTAATAAAATTAGAGGTTTTGTTCTTATCTTTATTTTCATTTATTAGTTATGGTTAAAAAAACGATTTATTGAATATCATTTCAATTTTTCTAAATTGAATTAAATAATAAAATTAGCGTTATTTTAATTTATTATTTCTTGTTAATTAAATAATAATTAGATTATTAATTAATAAACATTGATGTTTTGTAGCGATATAATCTGTTATTAGTATTGTTTTTAGGGTATTCATCTAAAATGAATCTAGTTGTTCATTGGTTTTAAATTTCTTAAAATTGAAAATTATTGATATTAAATGTCAATCAATATGGTTATTGTAAGCGTGGTTACGCATTTTTATTTAAAATATAGATTTTAAATAGTTAAATGATAAATAGGGGAAAAACAGCAAAAATCATCTCAAAGCGTCATTATCTGGTTATAATTACATCAGATGTCGGTGGATATAGCAGGGGGAGTGATGAATTCAATTTCGATAAGTGCGGTGTTGTTAGCCGCGATTGTGCTATTTGCATCTGTGTTTGTTGTCGCTTTAGCTAGTAGTCTGCTACTAAAAAAAACGCTGTATGGGAGTCTGCAACAAGATAATTTATCAGTCAGTGTTGCGGTAAGAAGAACGTTTATGGTATCGCTTGTTGTCGCATTACTACTGGTCTATTACTTTCTTTCAACAACAGCCTAAAAAATCTATAAAAACAAAAACGCCACTGTGATGTACTCTACAGTGGCGTTTTTATCTGTCTTGTTAAACTAAGAAAATAGTGGCTAGGCCTAAGAAAATAAAGAAGCCACCAGTATCGGTGATCGCGGTGATCATCACACTTGAGCCAATAGCCGGATCTTTACCCAGTTTTATCATGGTCATTGGTATTAATACCCCCATCATGGCAGCCATCAACAGGTTGAGTACCATGGCCATTGTCATTACGGCGCCCATCGCAATATCACCATAAAGGAAGTAAGTTACAACTCCCATTATTCCCCCCCAAACAATACCGTTGATAAGGGCAACACCTAACTCTCTTAAAATTAAGAACGAGAAACTACCAGTCTGAATTTGATGTAGTGCTAATGCACGCACAATCATAGTAATGGTTTGGTTACCGGTATTTCCCCCAATACCTGCAACAATGGGCATTAAAGTTGCTAAGGCGACTAATTGGGAAATGGTATGCTCAAACACACCGATAACACGAGAAGCGACAAAAGCAGTACATAAGTTGATAGCAAGCCATGTCCAACGTGTTTTAACCGCTTGCCCGACAGGGGCGAATACATCCTCTTCTGGGCTTAACCCCCCCATACGACGAATGTTGGTATCGCTCTCTTCATGCATATTATCGACGATATCTTCAACGGTTAAACGTCCCATTAACAGGCCATTACTATCAACAACTGCAGCCGAAATTAAGTCATAACGTTCGAACGCACCCGCTGCATCTTCGCCTTTCTCTTCGGGCATAAAGCTGACAGTATCGGTTTTCATGACATCAGAGACCCGTTTATCCGGCGACTGGGTTAATACTGTGGTTAAGGGTAATTCACCTAACAGATGATTGGCATTATCAATAACGAAAATTTTATCCGTGGCTTCAGGAATAGAGCCACGTTGGCGTAAATAACGTTGAACCGTTTTTAATGTTACGTTGCCACGCACGGTGACAAACTCAAAATCCATCATCTGTCCAACACTATCCTTCGGATATTGCAGGACTTCTCTGATCCTATTACGCAGACTTGGTTCTAAATAGGTCAAAAGACGACGCATGGTATCACGGGGTAAATGCTCCGCAATATAGGCCTGTTCATCCACATGCAAAGAAGCGACTGAGCGTAATAATTCACGATCCGTCATATCTTTAATTAGGCTGTCCCAAACGGCGACAGAGGCTTCGACTAAAACCGCACCACGCTCATTATTATCAACCAAATGCCATAGGGCTAAACGTTCATCATAGGGAAGGGCTTCAAGAATATCTGCAATATCTGCCGCGTGTAGATCTTGTAGTAATTCTCTAACAGTGGTGATTTTTTCATGAAGTTCATGGTGGCTCAGCCTATCACTTTCACTTGCTTCACCTAGCACTGTTTCAACAAAACGGTCATCTTCAAGAAAGATGTTCAGAATTTGCTGACGCAGGTGTGCCACTTTTTGTGAATATGGATTGATGGCAGCCGCAGTATCATTATTGATAGCTGATTGAGACATGTTATTCCTTTTTAATTCTTACGAGGGAGATAACCATTAGTATTCATTATTCCATTTTAGGATGATTATCGGTCTTCTCCATATAAAAAAATAGCGATCTTGAAAATATTACATTGGGTATTTTCATATTATCGTCACAAATCAAACCTTACGTTGTTATGTGATAGTTGTTGTATGATAAATGCAACAAAAGACGCATTATACCGCGTCTTTTTCTGTATAATATCATATTGTTAAGCAGATTCCTCTTTTATATCCAGTTTCCAGCCCGGAACGGCCTGCCAATGCTCCTGTTCTTTTTCTAAATCCAATTCCATCAATGTGTTATCGGCAAGATAATTTTTAGGAAAATAGAGTGTCCAGTGATTATCATCGGTCACTAAACGTAAAGAAACCGGTTTAGTTGTTGATTGACGCTGATTATTAAGTAGTGTTGCTAACCTAAGTATTTGTACTAATGGATAATACTGTTTCTTTTTATATAGATTAAATTTAGGTAACTCATCAAACTTAATTGCTTTGCGATGATAACGAACTAATGTAGTTAATAATTGTTGTTGTTCTTGATTAAAACCGGGTAAATCTGTATTCGAAAGAATATAAGCAGAATGACGATGCAAACCACTTAAATTGATACTTAATCCCACTTCATGCAACATCACCGCCCATACTAAAATCGCTTCTAGATCAGGACGAACCAGTTTAGGATTTTGTTCCGCCCACTGAGCATACAGTGATTGCATTGTGGTGAGGACACGCTTAGCTTGTTCACGATCGATATTATAGTGTTCAGCAAGACTTTTGGCGGTACGCTGGCGAATATCTTGATGACGAAAACGGCCTTCCATTTCATACAATACACCTTCACGTAATGCACCATCAGATAAATGGAGTGCCTTTAAGCCTAAAGTGTCGAAAATACCGCATAAAATGGCTAAACCAGGTACAAAACTGTGTTTACGTTCATCGGATAACCCCGGTAGGGTGATATCTTTAAATTTTTTAAACCGTAGTACCTGTTTGGTCAACATTAATAGGCGTTCAGGGGTGATCACACCATCTTTTTCACCAAATTCAACCAAAATTTCATGTGCAGCTTTGATAGTACCCGATGCGCCTAATGCGACATCCCAGCCGGTCATTTTATATTGCCAAGCAATTTTTTCCATTTTACGAGCTGCTTTTTCGCGTGCTTTACGAAAAGCGGATTCGCTAATTTTTTGGTTCGGGAAAAATTGACGGCTAAAACTGACACACCCCATACGCTGGCTTTCGATCAAGATGGGTTCAAAATTCTCTCCGATCACTAATTCGGTAGAGCCTCCACCAATATCAATCACTAGCTTACGCCCTTTTTCAGATTGCGTATGCTCAACGCCCATAAAGATCAGGCGTGCTTCTTCGTGACCAGAAATAATTTCAATAGGATAGGGCATCACCTCTTTTGCGCGTTGCAAAAAGACTTTGGCATTGCTAGCAACCCGTAACGTATGTGTACCGACCACAGTGACATTTTCTGCTGGAAATCCCTGTAACCTTTCAGCAAAAAGGGAAAGTGCAGAAAGCCCCCGCAACATTGCTTCTTCACTGAGTTTATCATTATCATCAAGGCCATCGGCAAGATATACCCGTTGTTTTAAACGACTTAATACCTGTAAGGCACCATTGACAACACGGGCTATGATCATATGAAAACTATTAGAACCAAGGTCTATAGCCGCAATTTCTAAAGGACGTGGTGAAGAAGAGTCATCTTGTAATAAAGGCATTGATTACGCTCGTGATCCTGGTTGTTCTAATGATTTAAGGTATTCATATACAGCAAGTTGGGCGCGGATCTTACGTTTATTTCCTCGAGGAACATAGCTATTTGTTAGATCTTTATCTAAATATCGTGCTTTTACAGTATCATTAAACTGGATCTCAAGAATATCCAAAATACGCTGTTTTAGCTGAGGGTCGAGTAGTGGTACGGCAACTTCAATACGATAATCAAGGTTACGAGTCATCCAGTCTGCGGATGATAGGAAAATTTTCTCATCCCCTTTATTGGTAAAGACATAAACACGATCATGCTCTAAAAAGCGGTCAACAATACTGGTGACCTGAATATTTTCACTAAAATCGGGCTGATTAGGGACTAAAGAGCACATACCGCGTACTAATAGGCGGATTTTAACACCTGCTTGTGAGGCATCATAAAGACGATTAACTAACTCTTCATCGACTAAATTGTTAACTTTTAAGGTAATACCCGCAGGGTGCCCCGCTTGAGCATTGTGAATTTCATTTGTGATCAACTGGTTTAACAAAATACGTGAGTTTTGCGGTGATACCATTAAATGTTCAAAAGTCACCGGACGATAAGGGTTTTCAATAAAATTGAACACTCGACGTACTTCATTATTAATTTCTGTATTCGCGGTTAACAGAGAATAATCGGTATAAAGGCGTGCGGTTTTTTCATTAAAATTCCCAGTACCAATATGCGCATAGCGAATGATTTCGCCTTCTTCCAAACGAGAAATAATAAATAATTTCGCATGAATTTTTAAGCCAGGCGCTGAAAAGATAACGTGGACGCCAGCTTCGGTTAAGCGTTTAGCCCAATGTATATTCGCGGCTTCATCAAAGCGAGCTTGTAATTCAACGACCACAGTGACACGCTTACCATTGTGGGCGGCGTGGATCATCGAATCGATAATCCGAGAGTCTTTTGCTACGCGATAGATATTGATTTTTATTGAAATGACACTGGGATCAAAAGACGCTTGGCGTAATAATTCTAATACATGCTCAAAGGTATGATAAGGATAATAAAGTAACACATCACGTTCACGAATTGCATCAAAGCCATTACGGAAATTATCAAACCAAACATGCCGTAAACGAGGAATAGGTTTGTTTAATAGAAACTTACTACCCTCATTAGGAAAATTAATAAAGTCTTTAAAGTTGTGATAACGCCCACCAGCAATGACCGAGTCATTATTAGATAAACCTAATTTGCTACGCAGTAAAGCAACCATTTCATCGGGCATATCACGTTGATAGACAAAACGAACAGGCTCAGCGGTAAGGCGCTGTTTTAAGGTAGATGACATCATTTCTAATAAGCTGGATTCCATTTCAGTGGCTAAATCATATTCAGCATCACGTGTCATTTTCATGGAATAAGCATTTAAAGAATCATAGTCAAAGAAGCCTTTAAAAATCTCATCAAGACAATAGCGTAAGATATTATCCAGCAAAATCATTGACTTTTTCTTACCTCGGCCTTGTTCTGTAGGCAAAATAACAAAACGAGGGACTTTATCGGAGGGGATCTCTAACAAAGCGTAGTGAATAGTTTGCCCCTGAGCAATTTCAACGGCTAAATATGTGTAATCATCTTTTAAAAACTCAACCAAATTAGTTTCAGGGTTGATAAGGATCGGCGTGATATGTTTTCTTAAGTTTTGGCGAAAATATTGGCGTAACCAAATTTGTTGGTTAGGTGAGATTTGCCGTTCATTGATTAAAAAAATCTGATTACGCGCCATCTCTAAAAGCAAGTCGTTATACAGTGCGTCGAATTCTTGGTCGGCTTTGGCAACTTTAGATTGGATTTTTTTGATTAAATGACGAGCGTGACTAGAGCCAGAGCGTGAGCCACGCTCCTCATTAATTAAAATACGCCGTTTTACATCCGCAAAGCGAACTTTATAAAACTCATCAAGATTATTTGAATAGATCCCCAAAAACCTGACCCTTTCGATTAGCGGGTTACGTTTATCTGCCGCCTCTTGCAATACTCGCTCGTTAAACGCAAGCCAGCTGATCTCTTTATCAATATAGAGTCGTTCTTGGGACATCTGAACTCCAACATGGGTTAAAGTTAAATCTTATTATCTGAATCAATCAGACATATTGTTTTATCGTTGCACCCGGTTTAACAAAATTTTCCGGTCTTGCTGCTTTGGCTTTTTGTTCAAAATAAGGGGCTTGGAATGTACACATTCTAATCGCAGAACGGTAAGAGCCATTAACAAAAAACTCATCTATTAAATCACCTTCTTTCTTAAAGCCAAGCTTTTCATAAATATGAATCGCTTTAGCATTCTCTTTATCGACGATTAAATAGAGTTTGTATAAATTAAGTACAGAAAAAGCGTAGTCCATCGCTAACTTTGCCGCGCGGGCTGCATAACCATGGCCTTGATGAGCAGGGGCGATAATGATTTGAAACTCAGCACGACGATGAACATAATCAATTTCAACCAGCTCAACTAAACCGACTTTTGTGCCTTCACTTTCAGCAATAAAACGTCGTTCGCTTTGGTCGTGAATATGTTTTTCATATAGGTCGCTTAACTCAATAAAAGCTTCATAAGGCTCTTCAAACCAGTAGCGCATAACGCTAGCATTATTATCAAGTTTATGGACAAAAGGAAGGTCTTCTCTTTCGAGAGGACGTAATTTTATAGGTGGAACTTTCTTACCACCGGACATAAGCACCTCGGTGAAAATGCATTGAATAAAAAGAGAAAAGGGTGACACAATAAAAGTCACCGCGGGCTACAGTGTAGCACAAAGTGACTTTTTATCTTAAGTGAAACCGTTAATCAAGATTGTCAAACAGAACATTACCATCAAGTAGCGCCCGATTATCTATCATTTTTAATCTCTCTTCTGCTAACCAACTAATTGCGAGAGGATAAATGCGATACTCTTGTGTTTGTATTTTTGCTTGCAAACTTTGTTCGGTATCATCAGGAGAGACGGGAATACGCGCTTGAATGATCATCGGGCCACCGTCTAATTCTTCCGTGACAAAGTGTACGGTAGTACCATGAAAAGTATCTTTATTCTCAATAACTTGTTTATGTGTATGCAGACCGGGATATTTGGGAAGTAAAGAGGGATGAATATTTAATAGCTTATGCTGATAATGGTTGACAAATAACGGCGATAAAATACGCATAAAGCCAGCAAGAACCACAATATCAGGCTGATAGCCATCAATTTGAGTGATTAACGCTTTATCATAAGCTTCTCTATCAGGATAATCAGCCGGATCGATAAAGTAAGCAGGGATATCCGCTTGCCTTGCTCGTTCAAGCCCATAAGCTTGTGCTTTATTGCTGAAAACAGCCACAACTTGGCCAGCGATTTTATGCGCCCTACAGGCGTCAATAATCGCCTGTAGGTTGCTACCATTTCCTGAGATCAGGACCACAATATTTTTCATGGGGGTACTTTTACTAATTGATAATCACTTGTGCTTCACCCGCTGCTTGCGGGGCAATATCACCAATTAACCATGCCTTTTCACCACAGGCATTAAGATGTGATAGCGTTTTTTCAACATCAGCTTGGCTCACGGCGATTAATAAGCCGACACCACAGTTAAAGGTACGATACATTTCATGAGTGCTGACATTACCTGCCTGTTGTAGCCAGTTAAAGACCTCAGGCCACTGCCAACTTTGGCTATTAATACGAGCTTGCGTATTTTCAGGTAACACGCGCGGAATATTTTCCCAAAATCCACCGCCAGTAATATGTGCCACTGCGTGAATATCAACGTTTTCAATTAATGACAGGAGTGATTTTACATAAATACGGGTTGGCGCTAAGAGTTTATCAGCCAGTGATGTATCACCTAATGGGGTAGTTTCAGCACAGGCACCACTGACTTCAAGAATTTTTCTGATCAGTGAATAGCCATTAGAATGAGGGCCACTTGAAGCGAGAGCAATTAATGCATCACCCGCTTTAACTTTGCTACCATCGATAATCTGTGATTTTTCAACGACACCAACACAAAAACCGGCGATATCATAATCGTTACCATGATACATGCCGGGCATTTCCGCTGTTTCGCCACCCACTAAGGCACAGCCGGATTGCTTACAACCTTCAGCGATACCCGTTACAACCCGTGCGGCAGTATCGACATCTAACTTGCCTGTGGCATAGTAGTCAAGAAAGAAGAGAGGCTCAGCACCTTGAACGATTAAATCGTTAACACACATTGCGACTAAATCGATACCAATATCATCGTGGCGATTTAAGTCCATCGCAAGGCGAAGTTTAGTACCGACACCGTCAGTGCCTGACACTAAAATAGGTTCGCGGTATTTAGTGGGAATAGCGCATAATGCACCAAAACCACCTAAACCCCCCATAACTTCAGGACGGCGAGTTTCTTTTACTACACTTTTAATACGATCGACTAAAGCATTACCTGCATCAATATCGACACCGGCATCTTTATAGCTGAGAGAGGATTTGTTAGTCACGTCTAGCCCTCACGGCAAGTTGCTGTTAAGAAAAAATGTGTGCGGTGGCTATTCTAACAGGCAAAGCAAACGTTTGCGAGGATCTTCTTTTTAGATCACAATTATTCATGTTAGTGTGGTTAAAAGCTGTGCGATTGATCAATATCAATAGAAAAACGATGGAAAGTCACTAAAAAAGCGGTATAATCTCGCGATTTTTTTGTCTGGCTGCGTCGTACATTAGGAGAAATTATGAAGATCGTTGAGGTAAAACACCCACTCATTCAACATAAATTGGGGCTGATGCGAGATCATGATATAAGCACTAAACGCTTTCGTGAATTAGCTTCAGAAGTTTCCAGTCTACTGACGTATGAAGCTACCGCCGATTTAGAAACAGAGACGGTAACAATTGAAGGTTGGTGTGGCCCGGTTGAGATAGAACAGATTAAAGGAAAAAAAATTAACTGTTGTACCTATCCTCCGTGCCGGTCTTGGGATGATGGATGGAGTATTAGAAAATATTCCTAGCGCCCGGATCAGTGTAGTTGGTGTTTACCGCGATGAAGAAACCTTAAAGCCCGTCCCTTACTTCCAGAAACTAGCCTCTCATATTGAAGAACGTATGGCACTTGTTGTTGACCCAATGTTAGCAACTGGTGGCTCTATGATTGCCACAATTGATTTATTAAAAAATTCAGGCTGTACTTCAATTAAAGTTTTAGTGTTAGTGGCTGCGCCTGAGGGGATCAAAGCATTAGAAGAAGCTCATCCTGATGTTGAGTTATATACTGCATCGATTGATAAGCATCTTAATGAGCATGGGTACATTGTCCCAGGCCTTGGTGATGCGGGTGATAAGATATTTGGTACAAAATAATGATTAAGCCGACTTTGATAGTCGGCTTTTTTTTGGATCACTTATTGGTTTGTTTTATCGCTGAAATTTAAATTCCATTTATATCTATTTTAAAGAGAGGTCGTAAGCATGACTCGTCGTGCAATCGGGGTAGAAGAGCGCCCACCATTATTACAAACAATCCCATTGAGTTTTCAACATCTGTTTGCCATGTTTGGTGCTACTGTACTTGTGCCGATTTTGTTTAAGGTTAATCCGGCCACCATATTATTGTTTAACGGTATCGGTACTCTGCTTTATCTCTTTATCTGTAAAGGTCGTATTCCTGCTTATTTAGGTTCAAGTTTCGCCTTTATCTCTCCGGTGTTATTGCTACTTCCTTTAGGCTATGAATTAGCATTGGGCGGGTTTATTGTCTGTGGGGTGCTATTTTGCCTTGTTGCTGGCATTGTGAAAATCGCCGGACGCGGATGGATTAATGTGATGTTTCCTCCTGCGGCAATGGGCGCAATCGTTGCCGTAATAGGTCTTGAGTTGGCCGGAACCGCCGCTAATATGGCTGGATTATTACCTAGCGCAGATAATCCCGTTGATAGTCAAACATTGATAATCTCTATGGTGACACTGGGTGTGACTATTTTAGGCTCAGTGATGTTTAGGGGATTTTTGGCTATTATTCCTATTCTTATTGGCGTGTTAGCCGGTTACGCACTCTCTTTCTTTATGGGCGTTGTTGATGTGACACCGATTAAAGAAGCCAATTGGTTTGCTCTGCCTACTTTTTATTCGCCGCGTTTTGAGTGGAGTGCTATTTTTATTATCTTGCCGGCGGCATTAGTGGTTATTGCCGAACACGTAGGGCACCTTGTGGTAACCGCGAATATTGTTCAACGTGATCTCATGAAAAACCCAGGCTTACATCGCTCTATGTTTGCAAATGGTTTTTCAACCATTATCTCCGGATTTTTTGGCTCTACACCTAACACGACTTACGGTGAAAATATCGGTGTTATGGCTATTACTAAAGTGTATAGCACTTGGGTCATTGGTGGTGCAGCAATTATCGCCATCTTACTTTCTTGTGTTGGTAAATTGGCAGCCGCGATTGCAGCGGTTCCCGTACCGGTAATGGGCGGTGTCTCTTTATTACTGTATGGTGTAATAGGGGCGTCCGGTATTCGCGTATTATTAGATTCGAAAGTTGATTATAACAAACCACAAAACTTGATATTAACAGCGATCATTTTAATTGTCGGTGTAAGTGGTGCATCAATTCAAATTGGCGCAGCTGAACTAAAAGGCATGGCCTTAGCAACGATAGTCGGTATTGTTTTAAGTTTAGTATTTAAGTTGGTGAGTATTATTCGCCCAGAAACTGAGTTAGTGGATGATACTCTGGAGTCAATTAACGAACATACAAACACCAAGTAATCATTGATGAGCTTTTTTCGCTAATATTTCGTCATTGAACTAAAAAGCAGTCATAGACTGCTTTTTTTATTGGTTATTTTTTATTCTTATAAGATAAACAAGAACTCTTTTGTTATAAAAAGCGTTTAAAACTTAGAAAAAGAAAATAAACTTAATAATAATATTTATTTAACGCAAATAAATGAGACAATGAGATTGTTAGTGGTTTAGTGATAGCGATACTTTTTAGCTATTATTGAGCTAAAAGTTGTTTTAAGGTTGTAACAAAGCTTTTAAAAGGGTGACGACGCTAGTTATGGAAAAACTTGTTGATATATACGACTTTATCGTATCTAAGCAGATTTTCACCACGCTGTTTTTAGTGATCACGTTGCTGGTGGTGTGGTTTCTGGCAAAGATGATCTTTCGTCGTATAGCCAAGCGTCTATTGTTTTTATTCACCGAACTCTCAGATGAAGAGACGATAGAAGATATTGCGAAAAAAAGTGCCTCTATTGTTGCAGTCACTCTGGTTCTCTATATAAACCAGTTATTGCCTTCGTTTTCAGCACAGATGAATATTATCTTTGAAACGGTTTGTCGTGCTTTTATCGTCATCAATATTGCTTCTCTTCTTAATAACGCGTTAGATATTTTCAATATCAGGCATGCTAAAAAATCGTGGCACCGTAACAATTCGATTAAAGGTTATATTGAAATTGCTAAGATAGTGGTGTGGATCATCGCCTTTATTCTTATTATCGCGCTATTTACTGAACAATCCCCACTGATTATTATTTCCAGCTTTGGTGCGATCGCTGCGGTATTGATGTTTGTTTTCCAACATACCCTTATCTCATTCGTCGCTAATATTCTGATCTCAAATGGTAAAGTGTTAAAACTATATGATTGGATTGAATTACCCAGCAGTAATATTAGTGGTGAAGTGATTGATATCGCACTGCACACAATTACAGTACGTAATTGGGATAACACGATTTCTCGTATACCCACAAAGGACTTTTTAACCGAAAAATACACTAACTGGCAACCGATGTTCTCTTCAGGAGGCCGTCGTATCAAGCGTAGTTTCTATATTGATCAATCCTCTATTTCATTTGCTACAGAACAGTTAGTGCAGGAGCTAAAAAATACTGCGCCACTTAAAAAAAGCATTGAAGCGATGTTAGAAGGTAAAGAAGAAGAGATAGGCGATATTAATACTTGGTTAGAAACCAACGGGGTGACCAATCTACAACTTTTTAGAAAGTATATGTTAAATTGGATCAAAATGCGTGGTGATGTGAGGCCGGATATGTATTTGGTGATAAGAACAATGCCCCCCACACCAATGGGATTACCCGTTGAATTATATTGTTTCACTCGTGCTACCACATGGGTGGAATATGAAGAGACGCAATCAGAAATTTTTGAGTATATAAATGCTTGTGCTAAGTATTTTAAATTAGATATTTACCAGCAACCCTCAGGTCACGATCTCTCTAAGATAACGTTTAAATAGTGAAATAGCATCGCTAAACTGATCTTATATTGATGTCAAAATAAACAGTTTCGCTATTTATTGCTGTCATCTTAAGCAGCTCGTCTTGCTTTTTTAATATTGATTCTGTCATTGATAGAATTTGTGTTAGAATCACGACGTTTATTAAACTATTCAGGTGAGGTGCTTCTGAATACGCCATCACAGCTATCATTACCACTATCTCTGCCCGATGATGAGACATTCGATAGCTTTTACGCAGGGGAAAATGCATCACTCGTTGCAGCGATCCAAACTGCTATTCACCAATCACATGGCAGTTATATCTATTTCTGGTCTCGTGATGGGGGCGGAAAAAGCCACTTGTTGCATGCAGCTTGTGCAGAGCTTTCTTTAGCCGGAGATGCAGTTGGTTATGTTCCTCTTGATAAACGGGCTTATTTCGTACCAGATGTGCTTGAAGGTATGGAGCATCTTTCATTAGTTTGTATCGATAACGTTCAATGTATTGCGGGTGATGAAGAGTGGGAACTTGCTCTGTTTAATCTGTATAATCGCGTATTAGAACTTGGTCGCACCTGTCTATTAATCACAGGGGATAGACCTCCCCGTCAAATTGATTTACAACTTCCTGATCTCGCTTCTCGCCTAGATTGGGGGCAAATTTATCGCTTACAACCGCTAAGCGATGAAGAAAAAATTCAAGCACTACAATTAAGAGCGAAACTGCGTGGATTTGAATTACCCGAAGATGTGGGTCGTTTTGTATTAAAGCGCTTAGATAGAAAAATGCGCACATTATTTGAAATGCTAGATGAACTCGATCATGCCTCTATTGTGGCTCAACGTAAGCTGACCATTCCTTTCGTAAAAGATATTCTTAAGCTTTAATCGCAAGCTATTTAAAACAACGCATTATGCAAATAGACAACCAGTAATAAAAAACCGCTTATCTCGAAAGATAAGCGGTGAGTGCAACAAATAAAGAATGGGGGAAATAATTAATGTGCTTCTACAACTTTTGTTTTCTTCTGCGGAACCACTAAGTAAATCAGATAAAGTGCGGTGATAGCTACAGTGTAACCCGTAAAGATCAACCAGAATGACTGCCAATCAATAACACCATCTGTGGTATACAAATCAATAACCCAGCCACTTAGCATCGCACCTAAATAAGTACCAAAACCATTCACTAAGGTCATAAACATACCTTGTGCGGTAGAGCGATATTGTAATGGGATCTCTTTTTCTAGGAATAGCGAGCCGGAGATATTAAAGAAATCGAAGGCACAACCATAGACAATCATGGATAACAACAGAACGATTTGGCCTAATGATGAATAGTCACCGTAAGCGAAGAAACCAAAACGTAAGATCCATGCAATCATACTAAATAATACGATAGTTTCTATTCTCACTCGTTTTAATAACAGGGGTAAAAATAGAATAAAGACCACTTCAGAAATTTGAGAAATGGATAAGAAAACAGAAGGATAATGAGCCAAGAAAGAGTCATCAGCATTAGGTGCTTTGGCCATATCTTGTAAGAATGGAACCCCAAATGTATTGGTAATTTGCAATACTGAACCTAACAATGTGGCAAAGAAAAGGAAAATAACCACATTTTTCTTTTTAAACACTTGTAAGGTATTCGATAAGCTAAAAGCGGCCACTTCTTCTTTTGCTTCTGTTTTATCTGTCGCTTTTGTCGCCGGTAAAAACATCGCAAATACCGCTAAGATAATAGAGGCTATTGCAGCAACAAACAGTTGATCGTAGCTATTACCGAAACCTAAGAAGCTAATAACCCACATTGCAGCAATAAAACCCACGGTGCCATAAACACGGATTTTGGGGAAATAGTCATTTGGCTCTAGGTGTTTTTGCTCTAGTAACTCAAAAATAATACTGTTTGCCATAGAAATGCTTGGCATAAAGAACAATAAATGCAGAAGTGTCGCAAAGAAGAGGGTAGTCACTGTGGTCATTTGGGACATCAGCACTAAAGCAAACGCGGATAAAATATGCAGGGTAATAAAGACCAGCTTACGGTTATTTATCTTGTCCGCAATAAATCCCATGATCACCGGTGCGATCAGTGATGCTAATCCTAAAGCACTAAAAATTAGCCCAACGTCAGTACCTTTAAAATGTAATTTATCAAATAGATATGAAGCAAACGTAACAAGCCAAGAGCCCCAAATAAAAAATTGGAGGAATGAAACAAGTTTGAGTCTATGTACGATGTTCATTAAATTTCCTATTAGCCTGGCAATCATCTAGTATTTTGATGATTGATTAGTTTTAGTCGCCCATATGTTGGCTATATTTTCAGTTAGTTTGCCGATATCTATACACTTTAAAAAAAATATAACGCACTATCTCTAGTGAGATAGCGAGTAGGCATGTGTAAAAGAAGTGGCGAATTAACGTATTTTGCTATGTTGCAGTATTGTTTAAATTGTATCTCTAATATTAATTTCTGAATTGGATGATAACGAAAATAAAAATGGTTCGAAGTGTATCGCAAATCAAATCTGCCATCATATTTTCTGAAGACCATAATAAGTAGGAATTCACTCGTGTAAAGAGACTTTTGTCACAATACAAATGAAACGTTTCATAAATTTTTTCTGTTGGCTGTTATTTGTAACAGGATAATGTGATCGTGATAGATATTTTTGATCTTGGTAAAATATTCACTATAAAAAAAATGAAATTAAGATGAAATATTTTGAAAGCAAGCAATAAACTACCTTATTCTACTAATGGAAATAACTATCGTGTTTCCTTAGTGCTTGTAACATAAAATTAACATTAGTGACCTTTAGAATATACAGATGGCGGTAACACCGTTGTGATGTGGTAATAAAGCAGTAGAGAATTGTGTTATTGATATGAAGAGGAGTGAAGTAAGTTAATAGGTATAACGTGTTGGTTTTCTGTCATTTTGAGCGCACTGCAGATAATGAGTTATTAGGGCGCACCACCGATCTTTGAAAACAGCCGTAAGGTTTCTCGTCTCAATGCTCTGAAATCACTCAGATTACGTTTTAGTGATGCGCCATACCGTCAATGTCGGCAATTGCCAATTTAGCCTACTTAAAAAGGGCGGTAACTTGCTCAGGTGGACGACCTAAACGCGCTTTATTGCCAACGACCACAATAGGACGTTCAATTAATTTAGGGTGATTATGCATGGCCTGAATTAATGCTTCTTGTGAGCTCTCATCAGCAAGCTTTAGGGTTTTATAAATTTCTTCTTTGGTGCGCATTAATTTTCTTGCATCGTCAAAATCTAGCGCTTTGAGTAATGCTTTTAACTCATCGACAGAAGGCGGCGTATCTAAATAATGAATAACGTCAGGGGTGATATGCATCTCTTCTAATAAATGTAAGGTTTCACGGCTTTTAGAACAGCGCGGATTATGATAAATCGTTACTTTGTTGGTCATATTATCCCTTATTTAAATTGACTGTCTTTATGTTGAAGTTTACGCAATTGATCAATACGTGCATCAAAACGAGCTTGCTCATTACTGCCTAATTTTACTTGACGACTCGCATCACCAAGATAACGAATGGCAGTTTCAAAATCTCCTCGTAATGCCAAATCTTCAGCGTAAGCTGCAAGCTCTTGGGCTCGATTACCTTGTTTTGCCGCATTTTCCGCCACCAACTGCCAACCAATAGGATCGTCAGGATTGTCAAAGGTATAGCGATATAATAATCGATTAGCTTCGTTATATTGCTTATTTTGCATATAAGCATTAGCTAAATTAACCGTCAGTACTTTGTTGTTAGGTGATTGCTTAAGCGCTTGTTGTAAACGTGTTATCGCTTCTGCAGCACGGTTTTGCTCTACGTCAATATCGGTAATGGCATCAATAAGCCAGATATTATTTGGCTCTTTTGCCAGCATAGGGGCGAGTATTTTTCTCGCGTCATTAAATTTACGATCACGAGAATAGAGTAAGGCTTGTGCATAATTGGCGGCTGATTTTTCTAATTCCGTTCCTTGCCTAAACTGATCCAGCGTGGTTTGCAAGGCGTTACTTGATGTGGGGTTTTTCTCTAGCATGGTCAATACCCGCATTTTAGCATAGAGAAAATTAGCCGATTGTGGCACTTTGCGCGGAGCATATTGCGCTGCACGGCTACGTGCATCAGATAAACGGCTGTCAGGTAAGGGGTGCGTTAATAGCATTTCAGGCGGCTTAGAACTATAGCGCACTTGGTCTGCTAAGATCTGCATAAAATTAGGCATACCTTGTGGATCAAATCCTGCACGATAAAGAGTTTGTATTCCTATCCGATCAGCTTCTTGTTCGTTCATTTGCGTGAAGGTGATCATGTTTTGTTGCATCCCAGCCATACTTCCCGTAAAGGTGGCTAAACCGGCATTGGGGTTAGCCATAAATATTAAAATAGAGCCTAATATTCCAGCCATAGCCAGTGGCGTGGTTTTAGACTGATCTTCTAACATTCTTGCAAGATGACGCTGGGTAACGTGAGAAATTTCGTGGGCGATAACAGAAGCTAATTCACTTTCATTGCGACTGTATCTAAATAGTGCTGAGTGCAATACGATATTGCCACCAAAATAAGCAAAGGCATTAATATTGGGGTTATTCACTAAATAAAAGTGAAAGGGGGTTTTTACCGAACTGGCATTAGAGACTAATCTTTGACCTAAATTATTGATGTAATTAGAAAGTAGAGGGTCAAAAACTAATGGTGCACTATTTCTTAATTGGCGAGTATAGTAATCACCCATAGCGATTTCTTGATTGATACTCAATGTTGAGCCTGCTGTCGTTCCCATATCGGGCAGGGTATCTTCAATATCAATCGCAGCGTGAGCAGGCAACACTGATGTTGATAGCAAAGTAGAAACAAGAAGCGCGACCAGTGGTTTTTTAAGTCTGAGTTTCATACAACAACATCCTGATAGCTATCTTAACGAAAAATTTATAATTAATGATGTATCATAGCAAAAGCTAACGTAAAATCCGTCAAAAGATTATTGATTATGTAAATCAATACATATAGATATATTTGACTTATTATTATAAAGGACCTCTATTTTCATGCTGGACTTGCTTGTTCAATGGTATAAACGTCGATTTGCTGATCCCCAAGTTATCGCGCTGGTGGTGATCCTAATTGCCGGTTTTTCAATTATCTACTTTTTCAGTGGCATACTTGCACCATTATTAGTCGCCATTGTATTAGCTTATTTGCTGGAATGGCCAACACACTTACTTGAGAAGCTAGGATGTGCACGAATTTGGGCCGTATCAATCGTTCTGACACTATTTATAGGTATTAGTGCCATTGTTATTTTGATTTTAGCGCCAACGGTATGGCAACAAGCCATGACGCTAATTTCAGATATCCCTAATATGATCAATAAATTCAATGCATTTGCTCGAGAATTACCTGAGCGATTCCCCGCATTAATGGATGTTGGCATCGTGGATATGATGGCGGAAAACTTGCGCAGTAAATTTTCAACGGTGGCAGAGTCAGTGTTAAAAGTCTCTTTAGCCTCTTTAATCGGCGTTATCACGCTCTCTATTTATCTGATCCTTGTGCCATTAATGACGTTCTTTTTATTAAAAGATAAGCAACAAATGCTCAATGCTGTCCGTCGGGTATTACCCAAAAATAGAATTCTTGCAGCACAAGTGTGGATTGAGGTTAATCAGCAAATCACCAACTATATTCGTGGTAAGGTTACCGAAATGGTGATTGTTGGTGTATTTACCTATTTTGTCTTTGCTTTTTTTGATTTGCGTTATTCAGTCTTATTAGCGGTTTTAGTTGGCGTTTCGGTTTTAGTGCCTTATGTGGGGGCGGTACTCGCGACTATTCCAGTCATTGTAATTGCGCTTTCTCAATGGGGATTAGGCTCTGATTTTTGGGCGCTATTTATCGCTTACTTAGTGGTTCAAGGTTTAGATAGCAACTTATTAGTACCGATATTGTTCTCTGAAGCTGTCAATATGCACCCCTTAGTCATTATCTTATCTGTGATTATATTTGGTGGTATGTGGGGTTTTTGGGGGGTGTTTTTCGCCATTCCTTTAGCGACGTTAATCAAAGCAGTATTACATGCGCTGCCTGATGAAATTGCCAATGAGCCGCCTTTAGAAACATTAGAAAAGAAAAAGTAATATAGACGCGATTTATCATCAATTTATTGATAATAAAAAACAGACAGCGATAGTTAATGGCTGTCTGTTTTATTTATCAGCACTAAGCTGTGATCATAAACTATGGGTGTGCAGCTAAATAATCGATAACCACTTGGTGGTGATTGCTGGTTTTAAAATTATCAAACACATGTTCAATCACACCGTTTTTGTCAATTAGGAACGTCGTACGATGAATGCCATCGTAAGTTTTCCCCATAAATTGTTTTTCACCCCAAATGCCAAATTGCTCTGCAACTTTATGATCTTCATCAGAAAGTAAGGTGAAGTTTAACATCTCTTTTTCGGCAAAACGGGAAAGTTTTTCTGACTTATCAGTACTAATTCCCAATACCTCGACGTTGGCTTTTTTTAGTGTATCCATCTCATCACGTAAGCCACAAGCTTGCGTTGTACAGCCTGGTGTCATCGCTTTTGGATAAAAATAAACGAGCACACGTTGGCCAGCAAAATCAGACAGATTAATAATTTCTCCATCTTGATCAGGCAGACTGAATTGAGGTGCCTTATCACCGGCTTTTAATGGGTTCATTACCTAATTCTCCATTCTTTTATTGTTTCATCATCAGACTATTTACGATACTTATTGTGCCTTGAGCGTTTAACTCTGTACATAATTGATTGAATTTCTCATGAATAACGAGACCATGATCATCTAACGGATTATGGGCCGTGATCTGAATTTCTAAACGTGCAGGAGTACCATCCTCAGAAGGATGAGTTTTAGAAACTAATTCTGCAAGATTAAAGTGATGTTGACTAAATAAATTGGTAAAACGTTCGACAATGCCGGGGGCATCTTCTATATCTACTTTTGCAGTAATGGTTGATGGGTAAGAGACTGGCGCACCCATTTTGGTTCTTTTCATCACAGTCAATAAATCAAGTTCTGCACTTTTTATCGGCAGTAATGCTTCAAGTTGGGCAATCGCATTCCAACCACCAGAAAGTAGCATGATAAACGTAAATTCTTGACCGAACATCGCAAGCCGGCTGTCTTCGATATTACATCCGCATTGGCTAACTAATTGCGTAATGGTATCAACGATACCAGGACGGTCAGTCCCTAATGCAGTGAGTACGAGAAAATGTTTATCAGGTATAGGCAAAATAGGCTTCCTTTTGACTTTCAGTTTATTCCTAACAGGTAAACACAAAATTTGATTTCTGCCAAGATCAGAAGCGCACTATCTTTCATTATTATCTCTCTTTAATTCAAATCAAAGAATATTAGCAAATTTCATTAGAAACCTAGAGTTAAGTAGTTTTCAATAGAGCAATGAATGAGTACCATTGTGTATAAGTCTATCTCGGAGCAATGAATTATGGTAAGTAACAATTTTGATTTTACAGGCAGTATGGTGGCATTAGTCACCCCTATGGATGCGAAAGGCAATGTTGACCGAGTTAGTTTACGCAAGTTGGTCGATTATCATGTTAAAGCAGGTACAGATGCTATTGTCTCTGTGGGAACAACGGGAGAATCGGCAACATTAAGCCATGATGAGCATGTTGATGTCGTATTAATGACTCTGGATATGGCTGATGGTCGTATTCCTGTGATTGCAGGCACGGGGGCTAATGCAACTTCTGAAGCTATTTGGTTTACACAACAGTTTGAAAATAAAGGTATTGCAGGGTGCTTAACGGTTACTCCATACTATAATAAACCTTCCCAAGAAGGGCTTTACCAACATTTTAAAGCGATTTCTGAAAGCACGGCTTTACCCCAAATCTTGTATAATGTACCCGGCCGTACAGGATGTGATTTATTGCCAGTAACAGTTGCACGTTTAGCTCAGTTGGATAATATTGTGGCAATTAAAGAGGCGACAGGGAACTTAAGTCGTGTTAGTCAAATCCAACAGTTAGTTAATGATGATAGTTTTATCTTATTAAGTGGAGATGACGCATCCTCATTAGACTTTATGCAACTTGGCGGTCATGGTGTTATTTCGGTTACTGCTAACGTTGCTGCGTTAGAAATGGTAGAATTATGTCGATTGGCAAAAGCGGGTGAGTTTGCAAAAGCACGTGAACTTAATCGACGCCTGATGGACTTACATCATCAGTTATTTGTTGAACCTAACCCAATCCCAGCTAAATGGGCGTGTCAACGTATTGGATTGATTGAAGACGCCACATTGCGCTTACCGATGACTCCATTAACATCAGCGGGTCAGGATATCGTAGAGAAAGCGCTGTTAACAGCGGGAATACTGTAAAACTTAGGGAATTTTAATGGCAACACTATTGCATAAATCAAAGATTATGAAAGTCGCGGGTCTGTCGCTGGTGGTTTTATTGGCAGCCTGTTCCAGTGATCAGCGCTATAAACGTCAAGTCAGTGGTGACGAGTCGTATTTAGAGTCAGCAGCGCTAAAAAATTTAGTTGTCCCAGCGGGTATGGTGTTGCCTTTGCAAAATGGGGAATATGATATTCCTACGCCTAAAAAGAGTGAGCCTGTGGGTTTAGCATTAGATATTCGCCCACCAACACAGGCTTTAAACTTATTAAGTGGCTCACGTAGTGAGAATAATGCGGATAATAGCCGACTGTTATTACCCAACACGCCCGAAAATACCACCTTATACGAGCAAGTTTCTGCTGTTTTAGCGGATAAAGGTGTGGCACTGGCTAAAAGTGATGCAGGACAAAAACAGATTGTCACTGATTGGATCACTTGGACTCGTGCTGATGAAAATGTGCCTTTCCAAAGTCGCCATAATTTAGCGATAAGCCAGTCAGGTAATGTTGTGATATTAACGATTACGAATACTGGGTTACGCCAAGGTGAAAACGAGATTTCCGATCCAATGGAAGTGAAGCGTTATAACACCTTACTATTAAATGAAGTGGTTGACGGTTTAAACCGCATGCGTAACTTAAGTGAAAATAGCGCAACGAGTAATTTGCAAGGTATTATCGACGTACAAACGGGAAGTGATAATGCCGGACTGCCTGTCATTATTGTTCGAGCACCATTTGATGTTGTATGGGATAGATTACCTATCGCGCTAGAAAGCGTGGGAATGAAAATGGGCGATCGTACTCGTTCGAAAGGTTCAATTGAAGTGACTTATAAAGGCTTAAGTAGTGCAAGTTGGAGCACGTTAGGGGTTGATAAACCAACAATTAATGAAGGCGATTACAAACTACAAGTCGGTGACTTAAATAACCGCAGTAGTTTGCAATTTATCAGTGATAAAGGTAAACCTCTTACACAGTCTGAAAATGATCAGATGGTTGCTGCAATGAAAGCGGCCTTTAGTAAGCCAATAAAATAAAAGCTCTTTTTATCTATTAAATATCAGGCCGTACAGGAAATGTACGGCCTTTTTATCACTCAATTCACTTATTTCTCTTATTGATTAGAGCCGCTAAAAAATAGTCGACAGTGATATTTTTTAGTGATCCCCACCACGTTTTAAAAGCTTTTTTATCCAATCTAGAGTAGAGTATGGAAAGCAAGTTTCTTGTTAAACCTATCACATCTTTGGAGTGTGTCAGATGCAAAAAAAAGCTGAGTTGTATCGTGGTAAAGCGAAAACAGTTTATACCACTGAGTCTTCTGATTATCTTATTCTTGAATTCAGAAACGATACATCAGCGTTAGATGGCCAACGTATTGAACAGTTTGATCGTAAAGGAATGGTGAACAATAAGTTCAATTATTTCATTATGAACAAATTGGAAGAAGCGGGTATCCCAACGCAGATGGAACGTTTGCTCTCTGATAATGAAGTGCTAGTAAAAAAACTCGATATGGTGCCTGTTGAATGTGTTATTCGTAACCGAGCGGCTGGATCACTGGTTAAACGTTTAGGTATTGAAGAAGGTACTGTCTTAAACCCACCTATTTTTGATCTTTTCTTAAAAGACGATGCCCGTCATGATCCGATGGTTAATGAATCTTACTGTGAAACTTTTGGTTGGGTATCAAAAGAAAACCTCGCAGAAATGAAACGTCTTAGTTATAAAGCAAACGATGTCCTCAGTGAACTGTTTGATAAAGCCGGTCTGATCCTCGTTGACTTTAAATTAGAGTTTGGCCTCTTTAACGGTAAAGTTGTACTGGGGGATGAATTCTCACCAGATGGTAGCCGTTTATGGGATAAAAACACCTTAGATAAAATGGATAAAGATCGCTTCCGTCAAAGTTTAGGTGGATTAATTGAAGCCTATGAAGAAGTTGCACGTCGAATTGGTGTTTCTTTAGACTAACTGCGCAATCGATTACGTCAGCAATATTATCCATAAAAGAAAAAGGTCAGCTTAAAAACTGACCTTTTTAATATGCTATAAAGAAAAATTAACTAAGATGAATTGAAAGTGACTAATGGGTGCTATTATTTTGCTCTTAAAAAATAGGCAATAGTGATGAGATAATTTTTGTTATTATCTAAGATAAGTTGTCATCAAAATGACCTAGCAATTAAAATTAAGTGAATTACATAATGGGGAAGGGTTATGCGTTGGAATGATCGCCGAAGAAGCAATAATGTTGAAGATAGAAGAGGGCAGCCTTCTTCTGCATCCGGTGGTGGTAATCTCCCATTAGGATTAATTGCACTATTATTGCGTACAAAATATGGCTTTGTGATCATTATTATTTTGGTGATCGCAAGCTTTATGGGGTTTGATTTTAATTCGCTTACAGGGCAAACATCACAACCAACACAAAATAGCCAACAACAATCTGCCCTTTATAATGAAGCGGCAGATTTTAGCAGTGTTGTATTAGCCAGTACGGAAGATTTTTGGCAAGGGATGTTTGCCAAAGCCGGCGAACAATATCGTGATCCTAAATTAGTGCTATATACCAACAGTACCACAACGCAATGCGGTACCGGCACTAAAATGATGGGGCCTTTTTATTGTCCTGCAGACCAAAAAATTTATCTCGATCTCTCTTTTTATAATGAAATGAAAAACAGCCTTGGTGGGGGTGGAGAGTTTGCTCAAGGTTATGTGATTTCTCATGAAGTGGGACATCATGTTCAGCATCTACTTGGTATCACCACACAAATGCGTGAAAAACAGCAAATGGCACGTTCAAAAGTGGAAGCAAATCGCTTATCAGTAAGACTAGAACTGCAAGCTGATTGTTTTGCGGGTATGTGGGGGCGCTTTATTGCCGGTGAAGGCCGTGTTGATGAAGCGGACTTACTGACGGCCATTAAAACCGCACAAGCTATCGGTGATGATAGGCTGCAACGCCAACAACAGGGTTACGCTGTACCGGATAGCTTTACTCACGGCACTGCAGAACAACGTAAGACATGGTTTATGCGCGGCTACAATAGTGGCGATATTAAATCTTGTGATACATTTGCTTCTTCGTCATTGAACTAATAACATCTCACGCTTAAATGATATTAGAATGATTCAGAGAAAGAGAAGGATTATAAAAATAGATGAGTAATGTTGATCCCTCATTGCTAATTTTGCTGGTACTCGCAGGCCTTGGCATTATTAGTCATAATATGACTGTCACTTTAGCGATGATCTTTTTATTGGTTATTAAAATCACACCGTTAAACCAATATTTTCCATTAGTCGAAAAATACGGTATGACCATTGGGATCTTGATCCTCACCGTAGGTGTTATGACACCGATTGCCACAGGCCGCATTTCCGCACAAGAAGTTTTCAATTCTTTTTTAAATTGGAAATCATTACTAGCGATTGCAATTGGTATCATCGTCTCTTGGTTAGGGGCACGGGGGGTGTCACTTATGAATAACCAACCGTCAACGGTAGCGGGTTTACTCGTAGGAACTGTTATTGGTGTCGCTCTATTTAGAGGGGTTCCAGTAGGTCCACTGATTGCTGCGGGGATCCTTTCGTTATTGATAGGTAAGTCATAGTAGTGCCATCTTTAGATTTATTGCGCTATCAACAAGCCTTCGCTCGACTAGGCCAGCGGCGATTACTCCTTTTAGCGGGGAGCTATACATGGCAAAGGGAACAACTTCGAGCTATCCAACAGCAGTGTAAAGGCGATTGGCTAATACTCTCTTCAGAGATGTCTGAGGCGATAAAACCAGAACATGCTCATCAACTATTAGGCCGTGAATATCTTCACGCTGTATTTGACGCTAACCATGCTTTTAATGCTGATGCACTAGCGATGCTAACGGGAACGTTGAAAGCAGGAAGTTGGCTTATCTTATGTTTACCCGATATTGTTCAGTGGCAACATTATATTGATAACGATAGTCAGCGCTGGAATGATGCGCAAGGGGTTATATCTACTCCCCATTTTATGGCTTGGTTAGCAAAAATTACACTAGCAGATAAACAGGCCATTATTTGGCAAGCATCGCAGCCCCTTGTTCTACCTAAAATAAAAAATACAGGCCAACAGTGGGCGTTGCCTCAAGGGATGCCAACCATACAACAGCAACAGTTATTAGCGCATCTTTTACAGGTAAAATCTGGCGTATGGAGTATCACGGCACCACGAGGCAGAGGAAAATCAGCTTTAGCGGGAATGTTGATAGAGCAGTGGCCTGGCTCAGTGACGGTTTGTGCCCCTGCGAGAAACAGTATTGAAGTGCTATTATCTCATACACATAAAACCATCGAGTTCTACTCACCGGATAATTTGTTAGCTCTTTGTGATACAGAGCATTTGTGTCGAGATTGGTTAATTATTGATGAAGCTGCGACTATACCCATTGCTCAACTGATAGCTCTTTGTCAGCACTTCCCTCGAGTGTTAATGACCACCACGGTACAAGGCTATGAAGGAACAGGGCGCGGTTTTATTTTAAAACTGGGTGATAGCATTCCAAAGTTACAAAATTATCAACTTACCGTACCTATTCGCTGGGCGCAGGACGATCCACTCGAAAATTGGCTTAATCAACTGTTGTTACTTGATGAGCCTTCTTTTCATCATGCTAACCAATCTGGCGAGGTGGTGATCACCTCATGCCAGCATTTCGATAGTGAACAACGAGCCAATTTTTATCAACTTTTAACTAGTGCTCATTATCGAACCACGCCTTTAGATCTTCGACGTTTATTCGATGGACAAAAACAGCACTATTGGTCTGCATTTATTCATCGGCATCTTGTTGGGGCGGTGTGGTGTATTGAAGAAGGGGGACTAGCGAAAGCCTTAGCACAAGATGTTTGGCGAGGTATACGTCGACCAAGAGGTAATCTTGTTGCCCAATCGTTAGTCACTTACGGCTTATCCATTGAGGCAATGTGTTTAACTTCATTACGCATCAGCCGAATTGCGGTATTGCCAGCATATCGACGTCAAAAAGTCGCTGCAAAATTAGTTGCGGATATTGCTAAGCAGTGCCAGAAACAGAATATTGATTACCTTTCTGTCAGTTTTGGCTATACCGACGCATTAGCCAATTTTTGGCAACAATGTGGTTTTTATCTGGTGAGATTAGGCGTTCATAAAGAAGCCAGCAGTGGCTGTTATACTGCTATGGCTATTTACCCAATCAGTGCTCAGGGGCAGCAATTATTACAAGTTGCACAACAAGCACTCGCATTACAAAGTGATTATATCACTCAGCAAACAGGTATCTCTCTTGCTACTGCATTGCCTAACGCCAGTGAAGCAGATCACTGGCTGATGATGGCAGGTTTTGCTTTTGCCCATCGCTCTGTATTAACGGTATATCAAAGTGTTGGTTATTTTCTGCAAGATGAGAGATCACGCTACCCGTTATTAGTGGCATTTTTTATTGATAAGCAACCTGTAGAGGCCTGTGTAAAACAATTTTCGTTATCGGGCAAGAAAGCCCTTGTCACGACACTACGTCGGCAATGCCAACAACTGATGATAGAAAAAGATGAGCAATTAGCACAGGCTTACCAACATTGGTTAACGACTACTTCTTCTGGTCATTTTTGTTGGGCCAATCGTCCTCATCATCCCATTTATCATTAAAATCGCGATGGGGAGGCAGTTTCCGTTTATTTTTTAGAAACTGTTTTGGATCTATTTTATTCATATCTTTTATGGCATTAATAATTATTCCAACTAAAAGAATTAAAATAACCCACCAATAGTCAGTGATCCAGTGCATAAACCCGCCTTATGTTTTAAAATTGTTATTGAGAATGAGGAGCTTTTTTATTTACTCTTTACCCTAGAGCGACCAAGCATAATTTGGAAAGCATAACATGAAACGGATATTATTGATTATAGCAGGGTGGTTATCTGTTGGATTAGCCACATTAGGTGTTGTTTTACCTGTGTTACCCACAACACCATTTTTGTTATTAGCTGCATGGTGTTTTTCTCGCTCATCAACACGCTTTCATCACTGGTTGCTATATCGCTCTTGGTTTGGTGGTTATTTGCGCTATTGGCAAACTTATCGCGCCATGCCTAAGGGGGCTAAGCCGAAAGCTATTTTAGTCATTTTAGTGACTTTTGCTATCTCGCTGTGGTTGGTCTCAATGTGGTGGGTGAGAATTTTATTGCTGATAATTTTAGCCTGTCTGTTGATATTTATGTGGAGACTTCCTGTAATAGAGAAACAAGATGTCTCCTAAGATAAATAAAATCTAATTATTCTGGTAGCACAATATAGCGTTGATAAACCGTTTCTAAGTTATCTAATAGCCATTGTTTACCTAAAATCGGCTCTTCTTCTAAAACAGCGCGAAGGATATCGATAGTATAGGCCTGCGAAGCTTCATAAGAGAGAGGCAAATAACTGATATGCCAAGGCTCATAGGCAATATAACTCTCTTTATCGGTAAAAGGGCGATAAAAATCGTAAGCTGACATATTTTCAGTCAGCCAGTTATTAAGTTGTGCAAAATAGCCCCCTTGTTCATACTCCCAAGGTTCTAATTGCAATGATTGCCCATTAGGTAAACGGAAAGGATCGTAAAAATCAATTTCTGTGCCCCAATGATGGCGACTTGCTCCGGGTAATGCAGACCATTTTAAAATCGCCTCGCAGCGTTGGCCTTCTGATAATGTCTGAATATCAATAGGTTGACTTTCAGCATCTAATACAGGGCGAGTGCCTTCAAATTTGCCATTCCATATCGCTAACTGACGTTCAAAACTTCTAAATGAACTGGCAGGCATTAATTTAAATCCCGCTTTGGCCGCTTGTTGTTGTAACGCTAAAAAGGCTTTTGTCGCATTAAACTGTAAATGATGTCGCTCTGATAAAGTCACTAAATGATCCGTAGAACGACCCGTTAACATTAAAGGGGTTATCATAAAATAATCTGCTCCATGATCCGCTGATAGATGCGACTAAGTTGTTGTAAATCAGCAGCACTGACACACTCATTTACTTTATGAATGGTGGCATTAATAGGCCCTAATTCAACAACTTGTGCACCCATTTGGGCGATAAATCGTCCATCGGAGGTGCCTCCGCTAGTTGAAAGCGTTGGCTCTATATTGGTGTAGTGTTTTACTGAATAACGTACCGCATCCAGTAATTTTCCTTCACCAGTGATAAAAGGTTGCCCAGATAAAGACCAAGAAATGTGATAACGCAACTGATATTTTTGTAGTAATGCTTCAGTACGTTGACGAATTTCTTCATCTGTAATAGCGGTGCTAAAACGAAAGTTAAACTGTATAAATAACTCACCTGGGATCACATTATTACTGCCAGTTCCACTATTAATATTGGCAATTTGCATGGTAGTGGCGGGAAAATACTCATTGCCATTATCCCATACTGTATTCACTAACTCGTGAATAAAAGGTGACGCCATATGAATAGGGTTTTGTGCAAGGTGAGGGTAAGCAACGTGGCCCTGCGTACCATAAATAGTGACATTTGCTGTTATTGAACCCCGTCGGCCATTTTTTATCATATCGCCGAGTTGATGTTGACTCGATGGTTCACCCACTAAGCAATAATCAAGTCGCTCTCCTCGAGATATTAATGACTCGACCACTTTAACGGTACCATCATGAGCATCGGCTTCTTCATCGGAGGTAATTAAAAAAGCAAGACGTCCACGATGTTGCGGATAAGCATGCACAAATCGTTCAGCCGCGACAACCATGGCTGCAAGAGAGCCTTTCATATCGGCGGCACCTCGGCCATATAACATTCCATCACGAATAGACGGCTCAAAAGGTGGATTATCCCATAATGCATTAGCGCCAGGAGGCACAACATCGGTATGTCCTGCAAATGCGAGGGTTTCTCCCTCACCACCACGACATGCCCAAAGATTTTCGGTCTGACCAAAAGGCATTTTTTCAATGGTAAAGCCCAAAGGTGCTAATCTTTCGATGATCAGTTGCTGACAACCTTGGTCATCTGGGCTTACGGAAGGTCGAGAAATAAGTTGTTGTGCGAGTTCAATAACAGGGCAGGACATAAAAATTAGGCTCCTGTAAAAGTCAGGTAATCATTAGCATTAAAACCTACCATAAAACGATTATCAGAAGAGACTAAAATTGGACGTTTAATAATGGCAGGTTTATCAAGCATAAGTGCAATGGCTGCATTCACATCAGTGATAGCATTTTTTTCTTCATCAGATAATTGACGCCAAGTTGTTCCTCTTTTGTTCACCAATGTCTGCCAATCTAAATTTTCTGTAAAGGTGAGTAATAATGCTTCCTTCAAACCGTCTTTACGGTAATCATGAAAAACATAAGGAATATGATTATCATCTAGCCATTTACGTGCTTTTTTGATTGTATCGCAATTTTTTATGCCGTACATCGTGTATGTCAGGTTAGTAGTAGACATGATATTTTCCTTATATGACAATACGTAATATTGGTATCAATACGTATAAGTGTTATACAGATCCAAAGTAGCAGGTTTTGTTGTAGTGAAAAATCCTATTTACATTATAAAATATATTGGATATTAACCTGTCACCTAAGTGTAACGAATTGTGTAACGTAGAGTAATAGAAATAAAGATTTCCGTTGGTAAAAGAAAATATGAAAAGTATTTCACTGAGTCTTATATTGCTTTTACTCTCTACTTTTAGCTGGGCTAATGAAGATGAAGACAGCAAAAAGGTTGATGAGTATAAAACAGCCCTACAGGCATTTTTTAACAGTGATTATTTATTGTGTTTAGGCGAAGGGAAATGGCCCGTTTACAGTAATGAAAATGATGCTCCATGGGTTTTAGAGCGAATGAATGCATTAATGGATGCTGGTTTAATTGAACAAACTGTCGATGGTGACGAGTGGGTGTTCTCTCTAAGCGAGAAGGGACGAAAAGCTTGGCAACCATATCAAGATTTTTGTTATGGACACCTTTTTATTAGCCAAATAAAAGAGATACAACCTATCGATTCAGATAAAAGTACTATCTATTTTTATTATGGAGTCAAAGATATTCCTGCTTGGGCTAGAAATAGTGATGTACAGTCAGCATTTAGTGAACTGGATATAGTGATTAACGGTATCAATCGAGAGCTTTATCAGTTAAAAATTGAAAAGTTACCCGATAATCACTTCAAAGTATTAAGTTATCCTGTCCCTATTGAGTGATTTTCTAAAGTGAGAAAATGGCTTCCTTAAGAACTTAATTACCCCGACTTAATGTCGGGGTAAATTCGTTTAGTGCTGATGCTTAATTAAGATAAGGCTCGCCGCTAAACGTGATGTCACTTGTAGTTTCTTTAAGATATTACGAATATGTACTTTGACGGTTTCTTCTGAGATAAACAGATTTTCGGCAATCTGTTTATTTTTCATTCCCACCGCCACTTCTTGAAGGACATCAAGTTCTCTTTTTGTTAACGCAGATAGCGGATCAGAATAGTTTTGTCTTAATTGGATATATTGCCAAACTTTTTCACTGTAAACGGGGCGCCCAACCACCGCTTTACGTAAACTGAGTAGCAACATATCAAGTTCACACTCTTTCAATAAATAACCGTTAGCACCAGCATCTAATGCAGCATACACATCATTGCGAGAATCTGAAATTGATAAAACCAATACATAAGATGTTAAACCACAGCGACGCAGAGAACGAATAATATCAATACCAGAGCGTCCTTGAAGGTGTAAATCCATCATAATAAGATCAGGATTTAACTGTTTTGCTGTGGTGATTGCTTCTTGAGCATTGCCACTTTCGCTTACTACAATAAATTCCTTGTCTTGCTCTAACAATAGCCGTAATCCATATCTCATGATAGGGTGATCATCCACTATCATAATTGAGTAGCTAGGCATAACCCCTCTCCCTAAAAAATAATATGCGTAATCTTTTCAACAGCAGAAAATAAAAAATAAATTCCAAATAAGGAATAAAAATTAGAATCAGATATCTTATTAAAACAATAAGAAAATAAAATTGACGGTTGGCAATATTACACCAATTATTGTTACGGGTAAAAAAGAAAATAACCAAAACGACTAATAAAAGTTCTAACGATAGATAAATCCTTTTATTACAATGTATTAAGTTGATTTTTAACTATATTAAAATGCAACTACAAGTAAAAATAGTTATTGATTTATAAAACAATATAAAAAGTTTAATTATTTTAAGAGTTAATTTAGTTATAGATAAATAATAAACAAAGATTGTATTTTTTCTGTTCGTGTTTATTTCCATAATGAAATTAAACTGGGTTAATAATATACCCAGAAATAGGTATGAGAAGTTTATAATAAATGAGATGAACTAATTTGAAAAAAGTGTCGATACCATCATGATTTAACGAGCTATTACCATTATACTAACCAAGCCCTTACCCTATTGATACAAAGGATATGAAGATGGAAGACAAACTACAACAAAGTGCATTGGATTTTCATGAATTCCCTAATCCTGGCAAAATCACAGTGACACCAACTAAACCTCTAATAACACAACGTGACTTAGCATTAGCTTATTCACCGGGTGTTGCGGCTCCTTGCCTTGAAATTGCGGCTAATCCTTTAGCTGCGTATCGCTTTACAGCGAAAGGTAACTTGGTTGCCGTTATCTCTAATGGTACGGCTGTTTTAGGACTCGGTAATATTGGCGCCTTAGCAGGTAAACCTGTGATGGAAGGTAAAGGCGTATTATTTAAAAAATTCTCCGGCATTGATGTATTTGATATTGAAGTGAATGAAACCGATCCTGATAAATTGGTGGATATTATCGCTTCATTGGAACCGACTTTTGGTGGGATCAATTTAGAAGATATTAAAGCACCGGAATGCTTCTATATTGAACAAAAACTGCGTGAGAGAATGAATATTCCTGTCTTTCATGATGATCAGCATGGTACGGCAATTATTTCTACGGCCGCTATTATCAACGGGTTACGTATTGTTCGTAAAAATATTGATAAAGTTCGCTTAGTGGTTTCAGGTGCCGGTGCTGCTTCTATCGCGTGTATGAACCTTCTTGTCGCTTTAGGGTTAAAGCGTGAAAATATTGTTGTTTGTGACTCAAAAGGGGTTATTTATCAAGGCCGTGAAGCCAATATGGCAGAAACTAAAGCGGCTTATGCGATTAAAGATAACGGCAGCCGCACACTTGATGATGTGATCAACGATGCCGATATTTTCTTAGGGTGCTCAGGGCCGGGGGTACTGACCCAAGAGATGGTGAAAAAAATGGCACGCGACCCGCTGATCCTTGCGCTAGCAAATCCGGAGCCAGAAATTTTACCACCGTTAGTCAAAGCGGTACGATCAGATGCGATTATTTGTACCGGACGCTCTGATTTTCCTAATCAGGTCAATAATGTTCTCTGTTTCCCGTTCATTTTCCGTGGTGCGCTGGATGTGGGGGCAACCGCTATCAATGAAGAGATGAAACTTGCCTGTGTACATGCAATTGCTGAATTGGCACTGGCAGAACAAAATGAAGAGGTTGCTAGCGCATATGGCGATCAAGAACTGTCATTTGGCCCAGAATACATTATTCCAAAACCTTTTGATCCACGTTTAATTGTTAAAATTGCGCCTGCCGTTGCAAAAGCTGCAATGGATTCAGGTGTGGCAACCCGTCCAATTGAAGATTTCGCCGCTTATATCGAACACCTCAATGAATTCGTTTATAAAACGAATTTATTTATGAAACCTATCTTTGCTCAAGCGAAAAAAGAGAAAAAACGCATTGTATTGGCGGAAGGGGAAGATAACCGCGTTCTGCATGCGACTCAAGAATTAGTCACTTTAGGACTTGCTGAGCCGATCCTAATTGGTCGTCCTAGTGTGATTGAAATGCGTATTCAGAAATTAGGCTTACATATTCAAGCGGGTAGAGATTTTGAAGTTGTAAACAATGAAAACGATCCGCGTTTTAAAGAATATTGGCAAGAATATTTTCAAATAATGAAACGTCGTGGTGTTTCGCAAGAACAAGCTCGTCGAGCCGTTATTGGTAATCCAACACTGATTGGCGCAATTATGGTACGTAGAGGGGAAGCAGACGGCTTGATCTGTGGAACCGTGGGAAGTTATTCGGAACATTTTGAAATATATAAAAATGTTTTTGGTTTACGTGAAGGATCTAATACTGCAGGGGCGATGAATGCACTATTACTGCCTAGTGGTAACACCTTTATTACTGATACCTATGTAAATGAAGATCCTACCGCTGAGCAACTTGCTGATATCACTATAATGGCGGCAGATACTATTCGTCGCTTTGGTATTGAGCCAAAAGCAGCATTAGTATCCCGCTCAAGTTTTGGCTCTTTTGACAGCCCATCATCCATAAAATTAAGAAAAGCGTTAGAGCTTATTAAACAACGCGCCCCAGAATTAGAAATTGATGGTGAAATGCATGCTGATGCTGCTTTAGTTGAGTCAATTCGTCGCGATATTATGCCAGACAGCCCACTAAAAGGTTCAGCTAATCTGTTAGTGATGCCAACAATGGAAGCGGCGCGCATTAGCTATAACTTATTACGTGTCACTAGCTCCGATGGGGTAACGGTAGGTCCAGTGTTAATGGGAGTTGCTAAGCCTGCCCATATTTTAACGCCAATTGCATCTGTTCGCCGCATTGTTAATATGGTGGCATTAGCTGTGGTTGAAGCACAAACACAATCTCAACGCTAATCGCTAAACTGATTAAAATAGCCACTTTAAGCAAAGCGCCTTTTTTAATAAAAGGCGTTTTTATTTTACGGTATCAATCCGTCAACATTAAATACAAATAATTATAACAATGATATTGATAATTATTCTTATTAATATTAATCTAAGCCTATATTAAAAATAAGTAAATATAACTATAAGGTTAATATGTTTTTTTCAATATCTAAATGGTTCTTGTTATTAGTTTCACTTATTACTGTCTGCGCATGTAGTACAGTAGAAAAAAACACCGTACCTAGTACAACTCCCGCTATTATTACATCAGCCAATATTATTGATACGCGTACAGGAAAGACAATCACAGCTAATGCGCTATTAACTCAATTAGCCAGCCAATCGCGGGTGATTGTTGGCGAAAAACATGACAATCAATATCACCATGAGATTGAGTATTGGTTAATGACACAACTTCCCAATAAACGTCCTCAAGGTGCGGTTTTATTAGAGATGTTGACGCCAGATCAGCAAAATTTAGTTGATAATACGAAAAAACGTTACTCTAGCTCACAATATTTACGTGATGAACGTTTAATGTCTGTACTTAATTGGAATAAAGGCTGGTCTTGGAAAGGGTATGGCAATCTGATTAAAGAAGGGCTACAAGCAGATTATCCATTGTTAGCTGCTAATATCGATCGCAGTGATATTACAAATGCATATAAAAATCCACCTAATATTGAAGGTGAATATTCAACGCAACCTGCTGTTCGTCAGCTTATTAGTAAAACTATTGAGCTTTCTCATGGTGGTGCACTTGATAAAACACAAATTGAAAAAATGACCGTGATCCAACAACTGCGTGATCGTGCAATGGCAAAAAGTTTATTAAATGCCCCTATGCCCGCACTGTTGATTGCCGGCTCATTTCATGCCACTAAATTAATGGGTGTACCTTTACATATTAAAGATTTAGCCCCTAATGAAACAGTCACGGTACTTATTATGGCAGAAGAAGGTAGCGATATTACCTTTGAACATGCCGATTATTTGTGGATAACTCCTGCAGCCCATCCTTGATTATTGATAATACGCATATGTTGATCTCTTCTTCCGTTAACCAAATGGCGCAATTACAGCCTTGTCGATATTCGGGCTTTATTTTATCAATAGTATTTCATTTTACTTTAGTCATTAGTTATTTCTATATCACGCAACAACGCCCGGTGATAATCCATCAACCTGCACCGGCTGTTATGCTTAGCTTAAGTGAAAACGTCCAAGCGGTGAATAAAGAAAAACAGATTGTCGGTGTTGATCAGCAAATGGCTGTCGCCAGCCAAAAAAAACAGCAACAAGAGATTGCGGAGAAACAACCCAATCTTATTATTAATGAAAATGCAGATATTTTGCTTGAAAAGCCGAAAAAAGTGCTACAAAACCAGACTTCAGTTAAGGTTGCCCCTTCAATTGCACCAACCAAACCTTCACCTATTGTCAGTGAAAATGTATCGAGCCTATCCGCGCCCTCAACAAGCCATTCTGTTGCGAAACAACAGGCTAACGATGTTTCTGCAAATTATGATAGTGATGCAAATAAAGAAGCAGATGCCTTGGCATTATGGCAAGCTAAAGCCAAAGGTCATTTAAATCGTTATAAAGCTTATCCTGAAGAAGCGAAAAGAAAAGGGCGTACGGGAGCACCTAAAGTGCGTTTTATTGTTGATGGACAAGGTTATGTCATAGCCTGCGAATTGATTAATAGCAGTGGTGTCCGCTCACTAGATAAAGAGGCACAAAGTGTTATTAAGCGTGCTCAGCCATTACCAAAGCCCCCAGAAGAACTGCTTTTTAATGGTCAAATAACAATTGAAATGGCAATTGAATTTTCCACATTGACTTTATAATCCTAACATAACAAGGAATTAAACATGTTATCCGCGACAAGAAAAACGGTGACGCAGGGATTAACAGGTGCCATGATGGCAATCTTGATCACCGCAACACCGACAATGGCTCAAACAGAGAAGGACGTTATTATGATGCCACCGAAAGCGAATAAAATCCCCCATGTGATGACAGAACATGGTGACACTCGTACTGATAATTATTATTGGCTTAGGGATGATGCACGCAAAGATAAACAAGTTATTGACTATCTTAAGGCTGAAAATGCTTATACTGAGTCAGTAATGGCAGCGGGCAAAACACTAGAAAATACGCTCTATAATGAGATGGTTGAGCGTATGGCACAAAATGATGCCTCAGTGCCTTATGACTATAATGGCTATACTTACCAAACCATTTACCAAGAAGGTAAAGACTTTCCTATTTATCAACGTAAACCAATAGGAAGTGATGGAGAATGGGAAATTCTTGTTGATGGTAATGAACGAGCTAAAGGACATGAGTTTTATCAATTAGGTGATTTAGCCATTAGTCCAGATAACAAACGTATTGCTATTGCTGAAGATAAAGAAGGACGTCGCAACTATACAGTTGCTTATAAAGATCTGACAGACAAAACATGGCAAGAGAATGTTTTAACCAATATTTCAGCGAATTTAGTATGGGCAAATGATAGCCAAACACTGTTCTATGTAGATAAAGATCCGCAAACTTTATTGCCATACCAAATTTATCGCCATCAATACGGTAGTGATAGAAAACAAGACGTGAAAATCTTTGAAGAGAATGATGATCGTTTTTATACCTGGATGGAGAAAAGCAAATCAGAAGATTATATTCTAGTCACTATTGCAAGCTCTACAACTTCTGAATATCGTTTAATTGATGCCAATGCACCAGAAAAACCCATGGTGGTTTTTTCTCCTCGCCAAGAAGGGCGAGAATATTATATCGATCATTTTAAAGGTGAATTTTATATTCGCTCTAATCATGAAAGTGAGCTATATGGTCTTTATAAAACGGCCTCTATCGATGCACCTTGGCAAACCGTAATTGCTCCTCAGCCAGAAGTAGACTTGGAAAGCTTCGAACTGTTTAATCGTTGGTTAGTGCTTGAAGAGCGCAAACAAGGTTTAGTGTCATTACGCCAAATTGATTGGAAAACAGGACAATCAACAAATATTATTTTTGATGATCCTGTCTATATGGCATGGCTAAGTGTCAATCCACAAGCTGATAGTGAAGAGTTACGTTTTGGTTATACCTCAATGACTACGCCTTCTTCTACCTATCAATGGAATATGCAAACCAAAGAAAAACAATTGCTTAAACAGCAGGAAGTGAAAGGCTTTAAGCATGATTTGTATGAAAGTGAACGTATTTGGGTAAAAGCACAAGATGGTGTCGAGGTGCCTGTATCGCTGGTTTATCGTAAAGACTTATTTAAGAAAGGCGAAAATCCAATCTTAATTTACGGTTATGGCTCTTACGGCAGCAGTATCGACCCCTCGTTTAGCTCTGCCCGTTTAAGTTTATTAGATAGAGGTTTTGTATATGCCATTGTCCATGTTAGAGGTGGTGGTGAATTAGGCAAACGCTGGTATAACCAAGGGAAAATGGAGCATAAAGTCAACTCCTTTACTGACTTTATCGATGCCACAAAATACCTTATTAACCAAGGTTATGGTGCACCCAAACATGTCTACGCGATGGGCGGTAGTGCTGGTGGATTACTTATGGGAGCCGTTATCAATATGGCACCTGAACTCTACCGTGGTGTTGTGGCTCAGGTACCATTTGTCGATGTTTTGACAACCATGCTGGATGCTTCTATTCCGCTAACAACAGGTGAATATGAAGAGTGGGGTGATCCTGCAGATAAAGATGTTTATTTCCGCTTAAAATCTTATAGCCCTTACGATAATGTTGAGGCCAAAGCCTATCCTCATTTATTGGTCACTACAGGTTTACATGATTCTCAAGTTCAATATTGGGAGCCGGCAAAATGGGTGGCTAAATTACGTGAATTAAAAACAGATAATAATTTACTTCTGCTTGAAACCGATATGAGTGCAGGACATGGAGGTAAATCCGGTCGTTTTAATCGTCTACGTGATACTGCGAGAGAATATGCCTTTATTTTAATGTTAGAGCAGCCTGATATTTATTTTAAGACACAAAATATCAAGTAATTAAACCAAGCCTTTTAAATTTTTAATGATTAACCTGTCTCTCTTTAATGAGAGACAGGGTTAATGCTATTAATTTTTATCTTATAAAACAATAATAACAATATCGTTATTTATTAAATTAAATAACTTTTAGCTTATAGAAAGCAAAGTGAGCCTATTTAAATAAAACAAAGAATAGGTTTATTATGAAAACTCAATTAACAAGGAAAATACTTGGCTCTTGTATTCTATTTTCTGGTATTCATTCTCTGGTGTTTGCGGCTGAAACGGAAAAAACAGTTCAATTTAGTAGTTTAAAAGTCTCATCGGCACAAAAACAAACACCAGAGCAAAAAGCGTTATCTAAGCCGGGGGCTTATAGCGCTATTGGTGAAATCAATAATCTTAGCTCGGTAGAACAAGCATTACGATCTACACCGGGAACTTACACCCAAATGGATGCCAGTCAGCCGGGTGTTGGGGTTAATATCCGGGGATTAAGTGGTTTTGGTCGAGTCAATATGATGATTGATGGGGTGACACAAACGATGTATAGCACGTCACCTAGCCAATATGCGCATGGTGGACAACCATACAACCAGTTTAATAGCATGATCGATCCTAACTTTATTGTGCAAATTGATATTTCTCGTGGTCAACAAGATGGTGAAAATAGTATTAATGCGTTAGCGGGGAGTGCTAATTTTAAAACAATAGGTATTGATGATGTTTTATTTTCTAATCATCGTTGGGGAATAAGAAGTAAAGCGGCTCGAGGGACTAATGGATTAGGTTATAACGGTATGGTTGCGATTGCAGGAAAACAGCCGATATTTAATCATGATGGTTATATTGGCGCTATGTTTGCCATAAGTGGACATAATATTGAATCTTCTTATAAAAATGGGGCAGGTTTTAATAGTCATGAGTTTGCAACCACTAAAGACTTTAACCAAAAGCCACATTCTGAATTAGCAAAAATATCGTTTAAACCCAATGATTCTCATGAAATAGAATTAAGTGGTCGGTTTTATAATAATAAATTTAATCGAAGAACCATAGAGAGCCAAGATTATTATGCTAAATATCGTTATACCCCGCTAAACGATCTTTTTGATAGTGAAATATTATTGAGTAGAAGCCAAGCTTCACAAAAATTTGCCGGTGACTCTTTAATGTCATTACGCAATGGACATGCGAAAAATATTTCCAATGCACTTGTCGCTAAAAATACCAGTCGATTTAATTATCATGAGCTGGATATGGCACTAACATTAGGTACTAAACTGATGTCGATTGATTATAATCGAGAAGTGACAGCTCCTTCGAGCGACCCATGGCAATCACAAAATATGATTGAATACAATGTATTTGCTCCGCAAGGAAAAAACGACATCAGCAGTCTTTTTTCACAAATAAAATTTGAATACGATATTTATACCCTCGCATTAAATTTAAACTATACGGATTATCATATTAAAGGATATAAACCCGCTTGTGATCCCAAAGCAGCGTGTTTCCCTGAAGGTGCGATGAATGTTAATCGCCACGAAAAAGCGTGGGAGCCGGGAGCACTCTTTTCTGCACAAATTATCCCTGAATTTGAACCATTTATCAGTTATGCCCATACGACAAGGGCACCAAACCCACAGGAAATTTTCTTTGCTAATGAAGGTGGGGCATCGATGAACCCCTTTTTAAGAAGCGAGAAAGCGGATACTTTCCAAATAGGTTTTAATAGTTATCGCCCTGATTTAATTGTTGCCGGAGACAGCTTTCGCTTAAAAGCACTTTGGTATCATACTAAAGTTAAAAACTATATTTCCAGTGATTCTTATAATGTTTGTAAAGGGGGTAAACGCTGTAAAATCGATGGCACTTTTACTGACGATGACTACAGTGGCATGGAATACGATGGAAATATCTATTTATACACAAATAGCCTTGATCCTGTGACGATGAGAGGTTATGAACTACAAGTAAACTATGATGCTGATGTATTCTATACCACGCTTTCTTATAGCAATGAGCGCACCTCACAACCCACTTCTCTTGCGATGGGGGATTTTGGGCAAAGTCCTGCATCAGAACTTCCCAAATACTACGCAACGATTGATGCTGGTGTGAGGTTATTCGATGACCGATCTCTCGAATTAGGCACCATCATTCAAATTACCGGTAAAAGTCGTAAAGCTTCAGCTGAAGGGTTTGATTTTGATACAGGCACTATTCCCATGGTCGAACAAGAAAAAATCCCTACCGTGATCAACGCGTACGCTAACTATCAAATGAATAAAAATGTGTCATTAAAATTTGCGGTACATAATCTCATGAATAAAAATTATTCAAATGCACTTGATAGAAGTAATTCAGCGCCAATTATGGATGAACAGGGACAAAATAAACAAACGGCTAGAGGCAGAAGTTTCCTGTTTGGTGGAGAAATTCGTTTTTAATATAAACGATAATATACCCTGAAAGCAGGGCGAAAGCGTTTTCTGCTATCCATCGTTACCAAGTAACACAAACGGCATCATTAAGATGCCGTTGTTATGGTTGCCATGTATGGTTTAAATGGATGACTTACTCTTGGGGGCTGGTTTACGTTTAGCAGGTATTTTTTGTGTATTTATCACTTCACTGGTGATCCAGCCATCTTCAACACGCGTTTTTAGCGTATCACCTTTTTTAACTTGTTTCGTATTTTTCAGTACGTCACCTGAAGCAACTTCACTAATACTGTAACCACGAGAAAGGGTTGCGAGAGGACTCACACTTTCTAAACGTGAACAGCTAATTGCAAATTGTTCACGTTGACGAGCAAGCTGTTGTGAAATACTTTCTCTCATACGATAAATTAACTGTTGTTGTTGGCGCAGTAGTGCTTGTATTTGAGGGCTTGGCTCTTGGTAATTAAGGCGTTTTTGTAGCTGAGTATGTTGATTCTGTTTTGTTTGTAAGAGGCGCTGAAAACTGGTCACTAAACGCTGTTTAGTTGTAGCCAATACATTTTGTTGGCGAGCAAGGCGTAAGTGTGGATGCTGTTGTTGTAAGCGATGATGAAGTTGTGTTAGTGCGCGTAATTTTTTTGCTAGATAATAATCCATCGCCATTTCAAGACGTTGTTGCTGTGATTGCAATTGGCGTAATAGCTCAAGTTTGTTGCGACTAATTAGCTCTGCGGCGGCAGAAGGGGTTGGCGCTCTAAGATCGGCAATAAAATCAGCAATAGTCACATCGGTTTCATGACCCACGGCACTGACAATAGGAATATCACTAGCAAAAATAGCACGGGCTACGCGCTCATCGTTAAATGCCCAGAGATCTTCCAATGAGCCGCCGCCTCGGCCGACAATTAGCACATCACATTCTTTACGACGGTTAGCCAGCTCAATGGCATGGACTATCTGCATTGGTGCTTCCGCACCTTGAACGGCTGTGGGATAAATAATGATAGGTAATGAGGGATCACGACGACGTAAAATATTTAAAATATCGTGTAAGGCTGCGCCAGTTGAGGAGGTGATCACCCCAATTTGTTTAGCAGGTGTTGGTAGTGGTTTTTTATGAAGAGCATCAAATAAACCTTCAGCGCTTAGTTTTTGTTTTAAAAGCTCAAATTGCTGCTGTAATAATCCATCACCCGCCGGTTGCATACTTTCGACAATCAGTTGGTAATCACCACGGGGTTCGTACAGTGTGATAGTCGCACGTACTAATACTTGCTGACCATGTTGAGGGCGAAAAGTGACTTTTGTGTTTTGACCGCGAAACATCGCCGCTCTAATTTGAGCATGGGTATCTTTTAACGTGAAATACCAATGACCAGAAGCAGGTTGAGTAAAATTGGAAATTTCAGCACTGATCCAAATGCGACCCATTTCCATTTCTAATAACTGGCGAACGGTCTTATTTAGACGGCTAACAGTAAAAATATTATTGTTTATCGGTAGAGTCATGTGAGCCAGATCAAATTTTAAAACAAAGACTTAATTGACTGATACTACCTAAGTTAGCCAGAGGATCAATAAAAATTTTCAAAAAAAGCTAGAAGCAACCGATTACGGTGTGTATAATGCCGCGGCAATATTTTCCATTTCTTAAAAGCCGCCTTGGTGAGATATTGCTATGTTACGAATTAAAAAAGAAGCACTTACATTTGATGATGTTTTGTTAGTTCCTGCACACTCGACTGTCCTTCCTAATACTGCTGATTTATCTACTCAACTGACTGAAACAATTCGCTTAAATGTGCCTATGCTTTCTGCTGCAATGGATACTGTGACTGAAGCATCTTTAGCTATTGCATTAGCTCAAGAAGGTGGAATTGGTTTTATCCACAAAAACATGCCTATCGAACGCCAAGCTGAAGAAGTTCGTCGTGTTAAAAAACATGAAAGCGGTGTTGTGACGGATCCTATCACGGTAACACCAGAAACTTCTTTACGCGAAGTCCAAGCAATGACAGAGCGTAATGGTTTTGCTGGCTATCCGGTAGTGACTAAAGATAATGAATTAGTGGGTATTATTACTGGTCGTGATGTTCGCTTTGTCACTGATTTAGACCAACCTGTCACTGCGGTAATGACGCCAAAAGAGCGTTTAGTTACCGTTAAAGAAGGTGAAGCACGTGATGTTGTTATGCAAAAAATGCATGAGAAGCGTGTAGAAAAAGCCTTAGTAGTCGATGATCATTTCCACTTAAAAGGCATGATCACCGTTAAAGATTTCAAAAAAGCAGAACGCAAGCCTAATGCATGTAAAGATGAGCATGGTCGTTTACGTGTAGGTGCTGCGGTTGGCGCTGGTGCAGGTAACGAAGAGCGTATCGCCGCATTAGTGGCAGCTGGTGTTGATGTTCTTCTTATCGACTCCTCACATGGTCATTCCGAAGGGGTATTACAGCGTATTCGTGAAACTCGCGCTTTATATCCAAACTTACCTATTATTGGGGGGAATGTGGCAACCGCAGAAGGGGCTTTAGCGCTGGCGGATGCAGGTGTGAGTGCTGTTAAAGTGGGTATTGGCCCTGGCTCTATTTGTACCACTCGTATCGTAACAGGTGTTGGGGTTCCACAAATCACTGCGATTGCTGATGCTGTTGAAGCACTGAAAGATCGCAATATTCCGGTGATTGCTGATGGTGGTATTCGTTTCTCTGGTGATATTGCTAAAGCATTAGCCGCTGGAGCAGCATGTGTAATGGTTGGCTCTATGTTTGCAGGTACAGAAGAATCTCCGGGTGAAATCGAGCTATTCCAAGGTCGCTCTTATAAATCTTATCGTGGTATGGGCTCTTTAGGCGCAATGTCTAAAGGTTCATCAGATCGTTATTTCCAAACTGATAATGCAGCAGACAAATTAGTACCAGAAGGTATTGAAGGTCGTGTGGCATATAAAGGCTTACTGAAAAATATCGTTCACCAACAAATGGGTGGCTTACGTTCATGTATGGGCTTAACAGGCTGTGCAACCATCAAAGAATTAAATACCAAAGCTGAATTTGTTCGCATCAGTGGTGCGGGTATTCAGGAAAGCCATGTTCATGATGTGACTATCACGAAAGAATCGCCTAACTATCGTTTAGGTATGTAATTATTCGAGAAAGGCTTGAAAACAGAAAATGTTAACAAGCCTTTCAATTTAATGACTTTTTATTTGTTTTGGAATTCACCACAAATGACAGCAAATATCCATAATCATCGCATTCTTATCCTTGATTTCGGTTCGCAATATACACAACTTATTGCTCGCCGTATTCGCGAAATCGGCGTTTATTGTGAACTCTGGGCATGGGATGTTACCGAAGAACAAATTCGTGAATTTAACCCCAATGGTATTATTCTGTCTGGTGGCCCTGAAAGTACTACAGAAGACAATAGCCCACGCGCTCCGGAATACGTCTTTAATGCGGGTGTGCCGGTATTAGGTATCTGCTATGGCATGCAAACTATGTCTATGCAATTAGGCGGTGATGTTGAAGTCTCAGGTGAGCGTGAATTTGGTTATTCACAAGTTGAGATCCGCGAAACCTGCGAACTGTTCCGTGATATTCAAGACTCCGTAAGTGAAGATGGCAAACCTTTATTAGATGTATGGATGAGCCACGGTGATAAAGTTACGGCTATTCCCGCTGATTTTGTCACTATTGCTAGCACTGAAACTTGCCCATTTGCGATTATGGCAAATGAAGAGAAGCGTTTCTATGGTGTACAGTTCCACCCAGAAGTTACCCATACCCATCAAGGTTTAGCCATTTTAAAACGCTTTGTGTTAGATATCTGTGGTTGTGACGCATTATGGACATCCGCGGCGATTATTGAAGATACTGTTGCTCGTTTAAAACAACAAATTGGCGACGATCACGTTATTCTCGCGCTATCGGGTGGTGTAGACTCTTCTGTTACCGCATTATTATTAAATCGTGCCATTGGTAAACGCTTAACCTGTGTATTTGTTGATAATGGCTTATTACGCCTTAACGAAGCCGAACAAGTTATGGCGATGTTTAAAGGCAAATTTGACCTCAATATTATCCATGTTGAAGCCGAAGATCGTTTCTTAACTGCGCTAAAAGGTGAAAACGATCCGGAGAAAAAACGCAAAATTATCGGTCATACCTTCATTGAAATCTTTGATGAAGAAGCGGTTAAATTACCGCAAGTCAAATGGCTAGCACAAGGCACAATCTATCCTGATGTGATTGAATCAGCCGCATCTGCAACAGGTAAAGCGCATGTGATCAAATCACACCATAACGTAGGTGGCTTACCTGAAGATATGAAGTTAGGTTTAGTGGAGCCATTAAAAGAACTATTTAAAGATGAAGTGCGTAAAATCGGACTTGAGTTAGGTTTACCTTACGACATGCTATACCGTCATCCATTCCCAGGACCAGGTTTAGGGGTGCGCGTATTGGGTGAAATCAAGAAAGAGTATTGTGATTTACTACGTCGTGCTGATGCTATCTTTATTGAAGAGCTACATAAAGCCGATTTATACAATAAAGTCAGCCAAGCATTTACAGTATTCCTACCTGTCCGTTCAGTGGGTGTTATGGGCGATGGCCGTAAATACGATTGGGTAGTTTCATTACGTGCTGTAGAAACCGTAGACTTTATGACTGCACATTGGGCACACTTACCTTACGATTTCTTAGGCCGTGTTTCTAATCGCATTATCAATGAAGTAAATGGTATTTCTCGCGTGGTTTATGATATCAGCGGAAAACCACCAGCAACGATTGAGTGGGAATAAAATAACGTTTATCAGCAATAGTTGATAAAGGTTAAAAAACCAAGAGCCATCAGTAAGTTACTGGTGGCTTTTTTGTTTTCTATGGTTGCTAATGGTTGACAAGAGCCGAAAAAAATGACGGTATAGGAGACGGTATCAAAATATAAATTATAAAATTAAGACACTGATACCGTCATAAATTTGCTGTCATTTGACGGTATCAGCATTGAGGTTATAGCATGCTGACCGATACAAAACTAAGAAGTTTAAAGCCACAAGACAAGCTTTATAAAGTGTCTGATCGAGATGGTTTATACGTTGCAGTGACAAAAAGTGGTGTTATTTCATTTAGATATGATTATCGTTTTAATGGAAGGAGAGAAACGGTTACTTTTGGTCGATACAGTGCTGACGGTATCACGCTTGCAGAAGCAAGAGCCGAATTAATTGAAGCGAAAAGGCTACTAAACGCAGGTATATCGCCAGCTTCAAAGAAACGTGACGGTATTGAGAGTAAAAAAATAGGGACGGTATTCAAAGACTATACCGTCAATTTCCTTCGTGATGCTCAATATGCCGACTCTACAAGGGCCATGAAAGAAGCAATTATTGAAAAAGAAATCTATCCTGTATTCGGCAAGCTTCAACTAGAAGAGATCACTACACCACGGCTTAGAGCTTTGTGTGAAAAGATAAAGGATAGGGGAGCAAAAGCGACCGCATTACAAGTGCGTGAGATTATTGGCTCTGTTTTTACTTATGCCATAGATAGAGGTTATGAAATTACTAACCCAGCAGATGCAATAAAGGCATCTTCGATAGGTACTTTTCAAGCGCGCGAAAGGGCAATGTCACCGAAAGAAATCGGTATCTTATTTCGTGAACTAGAAAACTATAGTTGTTATCCAACCTTAAAATTGGCCGTTAAATTTGTCTTGCTAACATTAGTTAGAAAGTCTGAGTTTATTCACGCTACATGGGATGAAATAGACTTTAAAAATAGACAATGGGTGATCCCTAAAGGGCGAATGAAGGGGAGAAAAGAGCATGTTATTTATCTCTCTGACCAAGCAATGGATATCCTCACAGGAATGAAAGTTTGTGCGATGGGAAGCAATTACTTAATGCCTGGTCGATATGATATTAAAAAGCCACTTTCTAATGCTGCATTGAATAACGTGATTGATGGCACCGTAAAACGTATCAATGAAAAAGGTATTGAGTTCGAACCGGTTACTGTTCACGATTTACGACGTACTGCAAGCACGCTATTGCACGAAGCAGGTTATAACTCAGATTGGATAGAGAAATGTTTAGCACACGTTCAAAATGGCGTTAGAGCCGTTTACAACAAAGCTGAATATGCTGAACAGCGCAGGAAGATGTTACAAGAGTGGGCTGATATGGTGGATGAATGGATAAAAGAGAAAGATTAACGCTCGGTCATTCTTCGCCAAGTGTTTTATAAGCAAGTAGTGACGATAGGTAAAGCACACCAACAACAGGCCAGATTGTGGAGTAAAACAGTCTGACCACAATATCTTTTATATTGTCGCTTTCGTGCTTAGACTCTGAAAATAGATATCCAGCAAGCCATAAGTACACAGCCAATAACGTGAGTACAATAATCATTATCCGTTTTTCCTTTTGTACTGAGCGTAATCATCACCACACTCTTTAGAGCAGTAAGCGCTGTTCTCTGTTACAGGCTCTTCACGACACCAGATACAAAACCCTGTTAAGCTTTTGGCTGGTGGCTCTCTGTTTGCTAATGCGGTGTTGATTTGTAGAGCAGTTAAGTCATTAGCATCATCTGCGATATCAGGCATATTTATTCCTTACAAATAAAATGAGAGTTGATAAGTTCGATACTGTTGTTAGGACATTGATTACCCCATGCATCCCAACCTTGTGACATGTCACGAGCGAATAGCTCAATGCGATTTACATCACCGTACAACTGTTCAAGACGGTTTTTTACTTCCCACGGTTTTTCACTATGCTCACCTAAACAACTAAATACGATTTGTTTAACGCTAGCACTAATGCGCTGTAACCCATTGCCTCGAGTAGCGATTAAAACATCTTCACTATTGGCTCTGGTGTAGTTTCCCCCATTCATTTTTGTTTCAGCATCTAATAGTTCAAACAGGTCGTGATAATCAAATAACTCACTGTTTTGAATCGCCTTATCAATTCGTTGCCATGCTAAAGGGTTAAACTTAACCCATGTAAAAGCTTTCATTGTGCGGATTTTAAAGCCCCACGCTTCGGCTAATTTAATAGCCTCGAGTACAAAATTACCGGTATACCACATGGCAAGAACTGCGTTATCAGATGCAATAGAATGAATAGGGAGATGGGTTAAATTAAAGAGAGAAGTTGTTGGATAATGATTTTTAGCAGCACCGTTTGAAACTTTATTTTTGTAATCCCACGGAGGATCACAATAGATAAGGTCGTATTTTTTCATTTAACCTCCTTAAGAAAAGAGATCCAGTGCGTCTTATCATTTTTCCCTACACGTTGTATTGCTGTTGGTTTTTGGTCTGTTAGTGCTAAAATTTGTTTAAC
>NZ_GG668576.1:452331-656421 GCF_000160755.1 Proteus mirabilis ATCC 29906 | reverse complement strand
CACTCTAAATGCTTCACTAAACCCTTTACTTAAATCTTCTCTCCATGATTCTTTATTTAACGAACCGTATTTTTTAAACATCCAGCTATTTTTACCAACTCTAATTAAATGAGGTGGGTCAAATAGTACTTGATAAAAAGTATTATCTGGTAATGGAAGCTTTTTAAAATCAGAAATAATATCTGGTGTTATATTTAAAATTCTTCCATCACATAAAATATGTTCTTCAGCTCTAATATCATTAAATAAAACCCGGTCGTCTTGTTTATCAAAATAAAACATGCGAGAGCCACAACACATATCAAGTATTGGCTTCATTGTATCCTCTGAATTTTAGGTATAAAAAACCCTGCTAGTGCAGGTGTTTTTTTTGTCGTAATAAATTTCTTTGTTTAGTTATATGAATTTCATATGAGGCAAGAGCAGATTTAAGTTCATTTATTAGATCTTCTTTACTGTTAGCTACATCTCCATACTCAAGAACATAATCATCATAGTTATTCCAGATGTTTACAAATTCATAAATTTCTTTTAATGCGCGACTATAGCATGACTCATATTCTATGATAAATAAATATATATTATAATCTATCATTATTTTATTATTATTTATAAAATCATCATGTTCATTGCATTTTAGATTAATAACCTCATCAATGTTACCATTATTTTCTGATAGACAATATAATGCTAATTTATCATTATTTATATATACTGAAGCATTTGTTTCTATCTCACCAATATGCCTATATATAGATGATATTATATTTATAATTGATTCGCTTTTTTTTATTATATATGGGAGTAATTTTTTATTAATGTCATGTTGCTTATTATCCTCTGCTTTTTTTTGCCAAAAATAAACGCCTATAGTGGCTGCGATTCCTAGTGATGAAATTGCAGTGAATATTGTTGATATATAGCTTAGTATTATGCTTTCACCTTTTGTTTCTATGGTGAAATAGCCAATAATGACAATTGTTCCAATTAGTACCCAAGCAAGTACGGTAATAATGCTAATAATAAAATCTTTCATTCCGTCGAAATCATCAATATTCCGCTTCATAGCCCCTCCTTATTTAAAGCAGAAATTATACTCACATCCATGTGACTAATCCACCCACATAATACTTTAACAATCACTCACAAACTGCCCAGCTTCATTACGCTTACGTTCGGTGTAACACTTGGGTGTCTCTCTTGATTTAGCTTTCTTATCTATCCATTCATATACTTCATGAGCCTCCCATGCCACGCAACGCACCGACAAATACATACGCTTTGGAAAATCACCTTTCTTCTCTAAGGTGCGAATAGTTGAGCGAGAAAGTCCTGTTAGCTTTAAAACAGCAGGCATACGGATAGGGTTGGTAGGTAATTTAATATTCATATTTAAACTCCTTGCGGAGCTGTATCGCTCCGCTTTAAATAGGATCACTGGTATTCAGGGCGCATATCATTAAGTGTGATAGAGAAAGACTCGTATAACTCATCACCGAGTTTTCTTTTGCTTGATTTAAGTAGCTTGTCTACTTTTTCAAATTCTTCGGTAGCTTCAGGTGAGCCAGATTCAGGAAGTGAGTTAATAGAAGCTTCTAGGGCATTACGTGCATCAATACGGTGGTATGCCTGTACTGCTTTATTTTTTAATTCAGTAAATAGGTTGATCCCCATTTCATTTTTTAAGTTCTCAATTTCTGCACGAATATTTTTAGCTTCTTCGACAGTTTGAACATCATCAATAGCTAATCTAAAGGCTTCAGCATCGAACTTAGGTATAAACTCGCCTTGAGTCTCTTTTATCGGTTCTTCATTGGTTGTCTGTTGTTGAGTGGTGATTTCATCAATGCTTACACGTTCTTTCGGGGGGGTGATGTCTTTAATCGGGCGATCTTCAAGTTCTTCTGGCGTATACACACCAAGGATAACTTCAGGACAATAAAGACGGGCCCAATATTTTACAGCGAGATACGCGATTTGTTGCTTAGGCATTGTTTTCCAAAGTGGTGAGTTTCTCGTCTGTACATCAGCAAGGTAAACAGGCTCACCCCATGTAATTTCTTCTTCACCTCTTAAAATTGCACCGACTTCAATAAATAAACCCGATTCATCACGTTTATCTTTCATGCCTACAATCTTTTCCCAGTCGCCACCGTATTTGTAATGGAACCGACCTACAACAGCATTTGAACTGGTAATAACTGCATTTACTAATTGGGCTTCATAACCAAGCACACCATTGATGACATGTGTTTTTTGACCGACAACAAAAGGATCCATTCCCCAGCGTGCAGACTGCATTGTGATAGCAAGACAATCAGACGGTTTACCTTGCAGATGTCTTGGCACCGTTGCTGTACCTGATGCCATTAGCTCAGCAAATTTGACAATGCGGTCTAATGATTCAGGATTAAAAAGTAATGATGTGTTATTCATTACTGATTGGTTTCTTTCGAGAGTTGCTACTTCTGACATAATATTTACTCCAAGCGTGCGCCTGATTGTTCAAGCGCAGTTTTATTAAGCGACTTCGTTTTGCAGTTCTTCTAACTTTCTCTGCTCAAAGTCAGTGATACCGATAGTGAGAGTAGTGGTGATAGGTGCTGGCCAATATCCTGTATCCATAGCTTCACGGATATCACGCAGTGTCTTTTTGTACTCTGCGCGACCTAGTTCAAGTAATTCAGGAGAGGCTTCAACGATAGCGACCCAGTGGTAATGCTCGTCTTTGTTAACGAATATCCAGAAGAACTGATCCAGCATTGCCACATCACAATACATAGCTGCACTGATGTGATAATCGCGATTAATGATTTCTCTGCGGATCATGGTTTCAATGGCATCTTGTTTAAATCGACCAAGTGCTACAGATTTGAGGTCAAAACCTAATCGGTTATTTTCTGTTTGAATTTCGATATCAGGACGAACACGAATTTCAAGGCCGGTATCTTCATCAATGCCGTAGTAACTCACTTCTGATACACGGTTAGGGTGGTTTAATAAACTGGATGCTTCTTTGTGGTTCATAACAGCGTTACGCATGTTATTTGCCATTTCATAGTCAACGGTTTGAACATGAATTTTTGAATCGTCACTAAGCCATTGGCTAATGATTTCATCTTCAAATACAGCATCAGGTTTTACTTCTTTAATGACCTGTATGAGATCATCTTTCTTGACGGGTTTTCTAAGTGGCTCAGGCTTACTTACTTCTGCTAAATATAATTCAGGATTGATGTGGTGGTATATCTGCTCAAGTAATGCATCTGTATTACCTGAGGTTTTCAATGGTGTTGGCAAAGTATCATTATAGGCTTTGATACAGGCTTTCATTGCTGCGCCAGTAAATTTCCCATCTTCAGGGATGGTTTTAAATTCATCGGGCAACTGCATGTATATCTGACCTAGCTCTTCGGCTTTTCCGCTGGTGGAAAGTTGCGGTGTCAGAGTGGCATTATGTTCTTCAATAATTGCTTTTAACTCATCTTGTGAGAGCTTTTTAGGCAACTTATTGTTGTATTCGTCAATCCATGACTTCATTGTTTCCGTTGTTGTAAAGGCACCTTCTGGAATAATTGGCTTAACACTGAATTCAGCATCAAACTTTTCAGGTTCCATTGTTAACGTGTGAAACGCACTACCTAAATCGAAACAACGCTTATTTTCACGCTCAATGACTTTTGTTATATGGCGTAACTCGTAATACATCAAACTAATACGAGCATCTTTTAGCATCGAACTACTGATGCCGTTTGAACTGTGATACACCTCGTTAGGAATATCGGGATACCGACCAGGTTCAAAATAAGCAGGTTGGTCATTTTCTTCCTTTGGAATATCTTCCGTCTCCTTATGTTGACCGTTTTGGTTATCTTTACTGGCGTTAAAAATCACCTCTTCCTGAGGTACTTCCTTTTTTTCTACCTCATTTGAGGTGGTTTTTGGATTTATTAATGAGTTAAAGTGATTAACTCTATGACGAACGCTACGCATACCAGGGTTATCAATAAATGACATAATAGCGTTAACGATTTGCTCTTCACTGAGTTCACTGCTGATATTAGGAACCAATGAAAGTGCAAGTAACGTGATATTAATAAAGTGGTCATATTGCTTAAACTCTTCTTTTTCAATATCACCATTGATATGAGCTGTTAGCGCATCTACTTGTTCGCTATCAGTAATATCTTGGTTAAGTAAAAGAGCTTTTGCAATCAACACATTTAAGTGCTTAGTGTCTGACATTTTGTTTACCTACTAATTGTTCTGTTTGTAATGCGAGCTTTCTTACATAAGCCCACTCAATACCGGCTTTAAAATTGTCAAATGACTGTGACTCATTTAAGCCAGATAAGGTAAATACATGCTTACCGTCTTTGATATAAAAGATCATGACTAATCACCAAATTGGTTATGTCTGAGCGCATTAAAAAATCAGTCTCTTTTATCCATATTGTTAAAGAGCAAATTAACCGTATTGGTTAACTTATACTTTTAATCATAACCATAAATTAACCATTGTCAACCGTAAAAAACAAATAAATCACCAATATGGTTATGTTTGTTTTTATCACTATGAAATTTAATGATTTATTAAGAGTAAAAAGAAGCCAAGATATGACTTCTTTTTAATGGAGAGGGTTAGTCGTGGGAGATGGGTTGGTTTTTATTAATGATAAATTCAATGAAGTTTTCAATAGCGGCTTGTTCGCTGGCGGGAAGTTTTGAATAGGCTCTTCTATCATAGTTAATAGTGCCTTTATCATTTTTAGGGATCAGTAGTTCATAGGCTTGGCGACCCATTGCTTTTGCAATAGCATCAATGCTTTCAGCGGTGGCACTGGCTTCACAATTGATAATGCGGTTAACTGTTGATTGTGCAAGCCCTGAATCGACAGAAAGCTTAACTCTTGATTTTATTCCATCGTTTAACATAAATGTTGTGATGTTATCTGAGAGTATCTTGCCAATTTCAGTCGGAATATATTCTTCTTTTTCTGACTCCGCATGACCTTCTTTTAAGTGGTCTACATCCATCCAATATTTGCTAATTCTAGTCACATATTCAATTTTGCGTGACATTGGATCGGTGAGTTCACGATGACTTTTTAAATCTTTTGGTGATAGGTAACGAGAGATCATACTTGGTGCTACACCTAACGCATCAGCCAGTAATTTTTGTTTGCCGTTATAGTAGCGTTCAATAATATAAATCAGGTTATCTTTTCTAATTTCAGCAATGCTTTTCATTTCTCCAAGTCCTTTGGTGTCTATTCTTTATACAAATTTGATTAAGTTATGGTGTATTAAACAAACAAATAACCCTTTTGGTAAAGTACCTAAACGGTTACTATTATTTATTGGTTAATCAAATTGGTGAAATTATGGAAGTTTTCGACTTTAAAAAATTTTGGAATAGCTTAACGATTAAGCAAAGAGAAGCATTTTCTCAAAGAACGGGGTATAGCCAATTGTATCTATCACATCAGCTACGCTATGCAAAACGTAAGCCTTCACTAAGTAAACTCAATAAGTTATATGATATTTGTATTGAATTCGGTGCAGATACAACCAGAGAGCAATTAATCAATTTCTTTATTCGATAATAATTCAAAGGCTATTTATTGATAAGGATCACTTCGGTGGTCCTTAATTTTTTATTGATAACCAATAAGTCTTTTTAGGTTGATATATTTTAAAATAACGGATAGCATTTGCACATACACATAATCAAATGAGGTTGAAATGGAGATTATTAGTCGAAAAGAAGCTGCTTCAAAAGGGCTTGGAAAATTTTTTACAGGTAAGAAATGCAAGAACGGTCATGTTGCTGAACGTTATGTTTGTAATGGTGTTTGCGTTAAATGCAACTTTGAAAATTCAACAGTCTATCGCTCTGTGTTAAAGCAATTAATTAACAGCGCTAAGTGAATGGTGTTTTATGCGTGACTATGGAAAAGTTTCCCCACAATTTTGGATAGGAAAAACAGGTAAGGAAATAAGAGAAAAAGGGCATGAAGCACTTATTGTCTCTATGTACTTATTAACCAATCCTCACGCCAATATGATCGGAATGTATTACCTACCTATTATCTATATGGCGCACGAAACAGGGCTAGGTTTAGAAGGGGCTTCTAAGGGGCTTCTAAGGTGCATTGAAGCAGGTTTTTGCCACTATGATGAGGATGCTGAAGTTGTTTGGGTGATCGAGATGGCAAAATATCAAATAGCATCATCTTTGAAGCCATCAGATAACCGGTGTATCGGTATACAAAGAGAGTATGACTCTCAGCCTAAAAATCAATTTCTATCAATGTTTTATGATAAGTATAAAGATGCTTTTAATTTAAGTTCTGCAAGAGAATCATCGATAAAAAATGAAAGGGGCTTGGAAGGGGCTTTGAAGACCCTACGAAGCCAAGAACAGGAGCAGGAACAAGAACAAGATATAAAACCCCCTAAATCCCCCTTGAAAAAAAAGTCGGTACAAAAGCGAGGTTTTAATATCTTGGAAGAAAAAATACCTGATTGGCTAAATCCTGAAGTTTGGGAGAAGTGGATTGAGTACCGAAAGGAAATCAAACACCCGATAAAATCAAAACAGACGTTCAGTGGACAAATAAAATTACTCACTGAGTGTTATGAGTTAGGTTTTTCACCTGAAGAAATAATTAGCAAAACCATTACAAATGGATGGCAAGGACTATTCAAACCAAACGTTCCACCACCACAACGGATCATTCAACCTCAAAAGAACGATGAGTTTATACCGGAGGACTTCTGATGACAGCATCATCAACCTTAGCAAGGCTAAAGCGAATAATGCCTGAGCATATTAAACCTAAATTTACTACTTCTGCTGAATTAATGGCATGGCAACGAGAGCAGGGTGAAATTGATTCAATGAGGATCGCAAATGAAAACCGAGTAGCTCGTTTAAATAAAATCATGGGTAGATCAGGTATTAGCCCATTACACCAAAATTGTTCATTCGATAATTATGACGTTACATGTGAAGACCAACAAAGAGCGTTGTACAAAGCTAAGAGATACGCTGAGCAATTTGGTAAATCATTTGGTGGGTTCATTTTCAGTGGTAATCCTGGTACTGGAAAAAATCATTTAGCGTCAGCCATAGGAAACCACATTATCCAAAAAGGGAAAAGTATTCTGATCGCTACACTGCCGGACATAATGATGAAGGTTCGTGAAACCTATCAAAAGGATGCTAAAACAACAGAGTCAAAACTGATAGATGATCTGTGTGATGTTGATTTGCTAGTGCTTGATGATGTGGGTGTACAACGTGGAAACCTCAATGAGGAATTAATTATATTTCAAGTAGTGGATCGAAGACTAGCAAACAAAAAGCCTGTTGGAGTGCTTACAAACCTAAATTATACCCAACTATCCAAAGTGTTGGATGAACGAGTAATAGATCGACTCCGAATGGGAAATCCAACAACGATAAATTTCACATGGCAAAGCTATCGGCGTTTAGTTAAGTAATTTCGTAAACTAAAAATCAAATAGGGGTTATTGGATATCAAAATCCTTAGCGTAATAAACACTGGTTAGTTTTATTTGTTGTAGGTATGCGATTGGATGTCTGAGTAGTGAAAACAGCGTATAGACGATTTGAGAGCGTTTTAAGTAGGTATGAGTTTAATTAAAAACTCTGTTTTTTTATACTTGAAAACATAACCAAATTGGATATATTAACCATAATGATTAATCTATTAAGGGTTATCGTATATGAAATTTATGCAGGATTTAGTTGTTGATATTTTACGTGACAATAAAAAATCATTGTCAGTTAACGAGATAACGGCAATTGCTTCTGATCTCAAGGGAAGGAAGAACCGTTCAACAACCAATTATGCACTGATTAAATTGATTGAAAGCTCCGTTGTAGAATGCAAAGCGGTAGTCGGCATTGGTTATTTATACACTCTAGCGCCTGATTACATGGAGCGTCTACGTGATTTAGATATCAAAAAAGAAGCCTCTTTAATGACCAAGAAGCCAGTAAAACCTACGGATAAGCATGTTATCTGTCAGAAAGGCTCACTAACCTACGTCAGAAAGAGCTTACCACCGTTACAGCATGGAAAGATTGCTGATATTCATAACCGTATGAACGCAATGCTGGTGGCGGTACGCGCATGAAACAGCAAATTTATTATATCAATCCTGTACCAAAGCCACGTATGACACAGCGTGACGCATGGAAGAAAAGACCCGTTGTCGTTAAGTACCACGCTTTTTGTGACGAGATGAAAGCTAACCGTTTTACGTTACCGGAAAGCGGTGCTCACCTAACGTTTGTTATCCCTATGCCTAAATCATGGAGCAAGAAGAAACGCATTGAGATGAATGGTAAACCTCACCAGCAACGTCCTGATGTCGATAATCTGATTAAAGCCGTTATGGACGCTATTTTTGATGAAGATTGCAGGGTGTGGAATATCAGTGCGTCAAAGCTTTGGGGTGAACAGGGAAAGATAGGGGTAACGTTACCTGAAAATACAGAAAATCATGAACTTATTACCATTCGTTAAGTTAGTGACTGAGTTAATTAATCGTTGAATGAGTTTGGGAAGAAATTATGAGCCAAGAAATTGATGCTATTAGGCTTATTCAATAACTCAAATAACTGTGACATGTCACGCAAGAGGATTTTTAGATGAACAAGCAAAAGGAAATCCCATTTGGAACTATTGTTGTAATTCATCACGCTGTTGATGACGAAAACGAGGTCTATTTAAAGGGTTGTCATGGTGATTTTGACGCAACTGACATTCGAGATTTTCAAGATGAAATATCAACCGTTTTAACGGGCGAAGATTACTTTCAAGGTGAGGGCGTTTATACACTAAAACCAACTACTGATTATTACGATTACCATCGTGAAATTACATTTGAGTTGGTTTCATTTGAGCCACTGAAGGGCGAGGAGACATCTAATGCAGGGAACTAATTGGGTTAAGGTGAGTGAGAAACATCCAGAGAGGGTTAAGTTAATTTTGTTCTATGCGGACGGTGAAACTCACGCGGGATGGAGGATTGATGAAGGATGCGGTTTTTACAGCATAAAAATATCACAGTGGTTTGATTATTCAGACGTTATCTGCTGGTGCGATCTGCCGCTCCCACCAATGCCAGAGGGTGAATGATGAAAATTAAAACCTCAAAACTAAAAGGATTAGCGCTTGATTTTGCGGTAGGTAAAGCCGTTTGTGTTGATGTTCGTATTGGAAAAGAGTTTATTGTTGATGTTAATAACTGCGTATATAACCCATCTAGCGACTGGTTAAAGTGTGGTGAGTTTATAAATAACTACTGGATTGATTTAATGTTTGAAGAAGTTGACGGGGTTAATTATTGCTATGCATCACCGCCACATTTAATGGGTGATTATGCCACTGCTAATACTGCTCAAGAAGCTATTTGCCGAGCGGTTGTTATGCTTGAGATAGGTGATGAAGTTGAGATACCTGAGGAGCTAGCAAATGGCTAAATCACCTGCTGAACGCAAGGCACTACAACGTAAGCGCCAAAAGGAACTTGGCGTAACGAAGATTGAATTGCTGGTGGATAATCAGGAGCTGGAGATGTTACAGCGTAATTGTGTTCTACGTATGCCTGGTCGTGAACCGTATGATAATGTTGAATACTTGCAGATACTTATTCGTAAAGATGATGCGGAGTATAAGCGACAAGCTGAGGAACTATCTAAGCGTAAGTGTGAGCGTTGTGGTGAGCAGTTACCCGTTCAGCAATGCTGTTTATCTGGTGATGCTAAGTGTTGGTTAACTTATGGATATCGCGAATTACAGCTTAACTTGGTTGACAGAACGATAGCAAAATAGAAATTTGGTTGACGCGATTTTGTCAACCAAATAAGTTTAGGTAATGCTTATAAAATTTGAATGTTACATTTTGAATAGCCATAATAACCAAAGAGGTGATGATTATGACTATCAAAAGACCAAGAAAGAAACCTGCACGACAGCCAACGCCTATCAACGACAAGATGGAACGTTTCTGTCAGGAATATATCAAATCCCCCGATAATCAAACTGATGCTGCAATCTCTGCTGGATATGCATCTGGCAGTGCTTGCAAGCGCGCATCACAACTAATGGCTGATCCCCGTATTCAAGAGCGTATCGCACAACTTATGCAACAGCGCAATAAGCGAACCAAGATGAGTGCTGACAATGTACTCAAACGCTTGGTTGATATGCTTGATGCAGATATTGCCGATATTCTTAATGAGAAAGGCGATATTAAACCAATATCTGAATGGTCACCTATTTGGCGTAAAAGTGTTGCTGCATTCGATATCATTGATATTGACGGTGATACACGTATTAAAAAAGTAAAGTTACTGGATAAAATTAAGGTACTTGAGCTGATTGGTAAGCATGTTGATATCAATGCCTTTAGAGACAGGGTACAGGTCGATGTAAATGTATCATTGGCTGATAAGTTGGCATCTGCTCGTAAACGTGCTCAGCAAGGGAGCGTTGAGTAATGTCAGAAGCTTTGCAGAAGTCACCAGAAGAACAACTCATTGAAGATATCGCATCATTTACGCATGATCCATTAGGTTATGCGTATTACGCATTTCCGTGGGGGGAAGCTGGTGGAGAGCTTGAAGAATATAATGGTCCTCGTCAGTGGCAAGCCGAAGCATTAAATGAAATCGGTGAACATTTGCGTAATCCAAAGACACGCCACCAGCCATTGTTACTTGCTCGTGCTTCTGGTCATGGTATCGGCAAATCTGCATTTATTTCAATGATCATCAAGTGGGGTATGGATACCTGCGAAGATTGTAAGGTAGTCGTCACTGCTAACACCGAAAATCAACTACGCACTAAAACGTGGCCAGAAATAGCGAAATGGCAACGTCTATCACTTACCAATAATTGGTTTACTTGCACTAAGACAGCTATCTATTCAAATGATCCTAATCACGCTAATGCTTGGCGTGCTGATGCGGTACCGTGGTCAGAGAACAACACGGAGGCATTTGCAGGGCTTCACAACAAAGGTAAGCGTATTATCTTGGTGTTTGATGAGGCGTCTAACATTGCCGATCTGGTATGGGAGGTGGCAGAAGGGGCGTTAACGGATGAAGGCACCGAAATCATTTGGATAGCATTTGGTAACCCAACCCGTAACACAGGGCGCTTTCGTGAGTGCTTTCGTAAGTTTAAACATCGTTGGAATACTAAGCAGATTGATAGCCGTACCGTTGAAGGTAGCAACAAAGAGCAGATTAAAAACTGGGAAGAGGACTACGGAGAAGATAGCGACTTCTTTAAAGTCCGTGTTCGTGGTGTGTTCCCGTCAGCATCAGAACTACAGTTTATCCCAACAGGTTTAACGGATGAAGCCATGAAGCGCATTGTCACACAGGCAGAAGTTGCTCATGCGCCTGTAATCATTGGTGTTGACCCTGCCTATTCTGGTATTGATGATGCAGTAATTTATCTGCGTCAAGGTTTATTCAGTAAGTGCTTGTGGACGGGCTTTAAAACAACTGACGATGTTGTTATGGCAAAGCGTATCGCTGACTTTGAAGATCAATACAAGGCTGATGCTGTTCATATCGACTTTGGATATGGTACCGGCATTCACTCCATTGGAACAAGTTGGGGTCGTGTGTGGCGTTTAGTTAAGTTTGGTGGTGCATCAACAGATCCACAAATGCTAAACAAACGCGGTGAAATGTATAACAGCGTTAAGACATGGCTAAAAATTGGTGGGGCTATTGATGATCAGGAAACCGCAGATGATTTGTCATGTGGTGAATACAAAGTTCGTGTTATTGATAGCAAGATTGTACTAGAAGATAAAACAGAAATTAAAAAGCGTCTTGGTCGTTCACCGGGTAAAGGTGATGCACTAGCACTGACATTCGCCTATCCAGTCACCAAAATAGATAGAAATTATTCCTCACCTCATTCTGGCGTTAATGTCAGCAATTCAGATTACGATCCATTCGCATAAAAAAAGCCCTCTGGAGTAGAGGGCAAACAGTCCTAAGGTAAAGCACGCTGTCGTGGTAACAATACCGAGAAAAAATGCAGTGGCATTGCATAACTAAAATGGTAGTTATAATTTTCAATATTGTCAAATAACATGTATTATTAATTTAATATGCAATATTGGTTAATTATAAAGGTGTGTCGATATGTGTAATCCATTTGGCAATACTCCAAAAATTACAACTCCTCCTGCTGTTCAGGCAGCACCTCAAGAACAAGATGCGGCAGTAACGGGTAGTCGTGATGATGAAATGCGTCGTCGCCGTGCAGCCGCAGGTCGTAAGTCTACGTTACTAACAGGTGCGCAGGGTGCGACAAGTTCAGCATCCACCAGCGGTAAAACCTTACTTGGTCAATAAGGGGTGACTATGTCAACGCCATTGAAAGAACAGCTACTGCAACAACTTAATCAGTTGGAAACAGAGCGTAGCTCATTTGAACCGCATTGGCGTGAATTGTCAGATTTCACTCGTCCTCGCAGTACGCGCTTTACTGCGTCTGATGTTAATCGAGGTGATCGCCGTAATAGTAAGATCATTGACCCTACGGCGTCTTTGGCTTCATCGGTGCTTTCCAGTGGCATGATGTCAGGTATTACAAGTCCGGCTCGTCCTTGGTTTCGTTTAGCAACACCTGATCCTGACTTAATGGATTATGGTCCTGTAAAACTTTGGCTCGAAACCACCGAACAACGCATGAACGAAGTGTTCAATCGTTCTAATCTCTATCAGTCATTACCGTTGATGTATGGGGATTTAGGTACCTTTGGCACTGCAGCAATGGCAGTTGTTGAAGATAGCCAGCGTATTATCCGTACCGTTCATTTCCCTCTTGGCAGTTACTACATTGCAAATAGCCCAAGCCTGAGTGTTGATGTTTGCTATCGCAAATTTACGATGACCGTTCGCCAGTTGGTAATGGAGTTCGGGGTTGATAGCGTTAGCGACACTGTTAAATCAATGTGGAATTCAAGCCAGTACAGCCAATGGATTGAAGTGGTTCATGCCGTATATCCAAACCTTGAACGACAAACAGGAAAGTTAGAGGCGAAGCACAAGCCTTTTAAATCCGTTTATCTTGAAGTGGCGGGTGATCACGAGAAAGTGTTACGTGAGTCTGGCTATGATGAATTTCCTATTATGGCGCCACGTTGGGAAGTCAATGGTGAAGATGTTTACGGTTCATCTTGCCCTGGTATGTTGGCGTTAGGTGGTACTAAAGCGCTTCAATTAATGCAAAAGCGTAAAGCGCAGATGATTGATAAGCTGACCAATCCACCTTTACAAGTGCCAGCCTCATTAAAAAACCAACGGGTAAATACCATACCCGGAGGCATTAACTATCTTGATGAGGCAAATCCTACTAATAAAATTCAAACGATTTTTGATGTTCAACCCGTAGCATTGAAAGCACTACTTGAAGATGTTCAAGATACCCGTCAACTGATTGATACCGCTTACTTTGTCGATTTATTCCGCATGATGCAAATGGTGAATACGCGCTCTATGCCGATTGAAGCCGTTGTTGAGATGCGAGAAGAGAAGCTATTGCAATTAGGGCCTGTTCTGCAACGCCTTGATTCTGAGTTACTCGACAAGCTGATTAATCGCACTTTCTCAATCTTGGTAAATAAAAATTTACTTCCCGTTGCGCCTGATGAAATGCAGGGAATGGATCTAAAGGTTGAGTACATTTCTGTAATGGCTCAGGCACAGAAATCGATTGGCGTTGGCAGTATCGAACGCTTTGCTGGCTTTGTTGGCAATTTGGCAAAAGTTAAGCCAGAGGCCCTAGATAAACTTAACGCTGATGATGCTATTGATAACTATGCATCGGCAATTGGTGTCTCTCCAACAATCGTTGCAACCAATGAGCAAGTGCAAGCCATACGTCAACAACGACAAGCACAGCAACAACAAATGGCACAGATGCAAATGGCTCAATCCGCTATTGATGGTGCTAAAACCCTCAGTGATACCAATCTTGATAATGATAGTGCCTTGTCCGCTATGGCTGGTGGAGGTGCTCAATGACACATCCATTCGATGCGTATGAAGACGAGAGAATTGCTCGCACTGAATACGATATTCAACAAAAAAATAGGCAAGAGAAAGAGGAACAACAGCTAAAAGAGGTTATGTCCACAGAAGCTGGGCGTGCTGTTATTTGGCGTTTGATTTCTGACTCTGGCGTATTTCGTAGCTCTTTTTCTAATGATCCCTATGCAATGGCATTTAGAGAGGGAGAACGTAACTATGGGTTAAAAGTTTTCAATCAATTACACCAAGTTTGCCCTGAGCTTTATGCGCAAATGGCAAATGAAGCAACTACACCAAGCGTTTAACAAGGGGAGAAACAGTCATGAACTTATGGCAGAAATTAATTATGCGTCGTTTGTATAACGAGCAACACAGCGAGGGAGGTGAAGGCGGTGGCGGTACAGCAACGGAACCTACTCAAGAAACATCAGCAACAGATAAAAATGAGCCACCAGCAAACAGTGATGATCCTACTAAAAGCACTGAAAAAGAGAATGGTGGAGAGCAGGGCAAGCCGGATGATAAGAAAAATGATGCCAATAAATCAGATGTAGGTGCGCCTGAAAAGTATGAATTTAAAGCACCAGAAGAAGGGCAAGAGCTTGATAAAGGTGCATTAGAAGTCTTTGAGCCGATTGCTCGTGAGCTGAATTTAAACAACGAACAAGCGCAAAAACTGGTTGATGTTTATGGCTCTAAAATCATGCCTGCTATTCAGAAACAAATCAATGATGGTTGGCAAAAGCAGACTGAGCAATGGGCTGAAACTGTTAAAGCAGATGAAGAATTAGGATCAAATGAGTCTATTGGTGCAGCACAAAAGGCATTAGATACCTATGGTTCTGATGATTTGAAATTGTATTTAACAGAAACAGGGTTAGGTAATCACCCAGAGATTATTCGGGCTTTTGCCAAGATAGGCAAAGCAATGTCAGAGGACGGTCTTGTCACTGGCAACAGTAACGGCAGTAAAAGTGCTGCTGATGTTTTATTTGGATAACAAAGAGGAAATAACATGCCTGCTTTAACTCTCGTTGATTGGGCTAAACGACAAGGCCCTGACAGCAAGCAAGCGAAGATCGTCGAATTGCTGAATCAGTCTAATGAAATTCTTGATGATATGGTTTTCGTTGAAGGTAATTTACCAACGGGTCACCGTACAACCGTTCGTACTGGTTTACCATCTGCGACATGGCGTTTGCTTAATTATGGTGTACCGCCAAGCAAATCAACCACAGCACAGGTTACTGATGCGATTGGTATGCTTGAAACCTATTCTGAAGTTGATAAAGATCTTGCTAACTTGAACGGGCAAAAGAATGAATTTCTATTGTCTGAATCAATTGCATTCTTAGAGTCAATGAACCAGCAAATGGCTGAAACAGTTATTTATGGTGATGCTACGGTTCATCCTCAGCGCTTTACGGGATTAGCTGCACGCTTTAACGATATGAAAGCAAAGAATGCAGTCAATATCATTGATGCTGGTGGTACTGGCAGTAACTTAACTTCTGTGTGGTTAGTCGTATGGGGTGAAAACACGGTTCACGGTATTTTCCCTAAAGGTTCTAAAGCAGGTTTAGAGCAAAACCATTTAGGCGAAGTTACTTTAGAAGATGAGAACAAAGGTAAATACCAAGGCTTTCGTACTCACTTCCAATGGAAAAATGGTATCTCAGTTCGTGACTGGCGTTATGTTGTCCGTATCGCCAATATTGATTTATCCAAAATTGGTAAAGATCCAGAAAAAGCGGACACACTCGATTTGCCAGACTTGTTTATTCAAGCAATTGAGAAGATCCCTAACCTCTCTATGGGGCGTCCTGTTTTTTATTGTAACCAGCAAATTCGTAGCTGGATGCGTCGCCAAATTAAAAACAGTAAAAACGTCAATATTTCCATGGCAGAAGTTGCCGGTAAGAAAGTTGTTTCATTCGATGAAATTCCTGTTCGCCGTGTTGATGCCATCTTAACGACTGAAGATCAGGTGAAATAAGTTATTGCGGTGTCGTTTAACGGCTCCGCTAACTTTCATTTATTTGGAGATAGTCAAAATGATTTTAGATAAAGAAACGCTTTTTTCACTGGATCAGGCGGTTACTGCATCTGCTGTAAGTAAGCAAATTATCGACTTAACGCCAGTGCATGGTACATTTCGTGATATCGGTATTGGTGAGCCATTAGAGCTGTTTGCACAAGTGACTGAACAGGCTAAAGCAGCAGGTGAAGCGACTGTTCAAATTAAGTTAGAAACCGCGACAGATGATAAATTCTCTGATGCTAAATCTATCTTTGAATCTGCGGCAATGCCAATTGCTGATTTAAATGCAGGTAAACGTATTGTGGCGAAAGTACCTCAAGGCGTTCTGAAGTACCTGCGCCTGCAATATGTTGTTGCAGAAGGTCCATTAACGGCGGGTAAGTTCACTGCGGGCATTAACCTAACTGTTGATGCTCATCCTATTTACGATGCTGTAACTCAATAAGGTTTGACATGTCACGATATAAGGTTTTAAAAAAATCATTTATCGCTGGGCGTCTACTTGAAATCGATGAAGAGGTTGAGTACGACGGTATAGCTGGTGATAACTTAGCGTTAATTGGTGGCGCTGATGCTCGACTTAATACTCATAGTGTGGCTGATGGAGCTGGTGATAATACTGGTGAAGGAATAAGTAATATTGCTGTTAGCGGTTCAGGTGTGGCAATTGATTCAAGCCTTGATGCGCTTCGTGAGCAATATACCCAGCTATTTGGTAAAGCACCTCATCACAATATGGGCGCAGATAAAATGCGCACCGCAATAGATGAAAAGCGGAAAGAACTTGGGGTTTAACCCCCGATGATAAAGGGGGCGAAAGCCCCTTTTTTATTTTCTACCTGAGCCGAGAGATATCCAATGAAACTAATCAACCTAAAAACCAGCACAGAAACGTATGAAAATGCCAAAGGTGAAAAAGAAACTCGTGAAGAATATCCATACGGGCTACGTATTTCACTTGAAAACGACACAATAGAAAAATTAGGTGTTTCTATTCCTGATGTTGGTGAAAGTATTGAGCTGTCTGCTGTTGCCAAAATACTGTCTAAATCCATTAATGAACGTGAAGGTAAGAAGTCAGTATATGTAGAGTTACAAATAACCGATCTGGCTCTAGGTGCAGGCGACACAAAATCAACGGCAGATGTTCTTTTTGATGGGGGTGAGTAATGGCCTCAGAAATTGAAATTTGCAATATTGCATTAAGTCGCATTGGTAATAGTCGTTCAATTAATAGCATGACTGAAGCCAGCAAAGAAGCCGTTCAATGTAACCTTCATTATGCGCAATGCCGTGATAGTGTGCTTGCCGATTTTCCTTGGAACTTTGCGACTAAAAAGGTGGCATTAGCCAATACAAATAATCCCCCACCTAATTGGGCGTATGCCTATCGTTATCCTAATGATTGCCTAAAAGCCATTGGTATTGTCGAACCTCATCAAAAGTACCGTAGACCAGATACGGCAATCCATTTTCATGTTGGTTCAGATGAAAACGGTACTGGTCGATTAATTTTTACTGATCACCCTAGTGCATGGCTTGAATATGTTGCACGTATTACTGACGTAAATATGTTTGATGCGTTATTTAAAGATGCGCTTGCATGGCGTTTAGCGGCTGAATTGGCTCGTCCATTGGCATCAAATGCGGGTATTGGTGGTGAAGCACTACAAATTTATCAAGGTGTTATTAAAAGCGCGGCCGCACATTCATTAAGTGAGTCAGCAGAGCCAACTGATTATATGGATGAATTCACACAAGCGAGGTTGTCATAATGTCATTTAGTCTTATTCAACCTAGTTTTTCAGGCGGTGAAATTGCACCAAGCCTATATGGTCGTGTTGATCTTGCGAAGTATTCAACTGCACTGCGCAAGTGCCATAACTTTATTGTTCGTCAATATGGTGGCGTTGAGAATAGACCAGGCACACGATTTATTGCTGAAACAAAGTATCAAAATAAGAAGTCTCGCCTTATTCCTTTCCAATTCAGCACCGTACAAACCTATGCGTTAGAGTTTGGTGATCGTTATATTCGCGTGTTTAAAGATGGTGGGCAGGTTCTCTATGCTGATGGTGAACATAAAGGCGAAGTGTTTGAATTAGCGACACCTTATAAAGAAGCTGATTTATTTGATTTGAAGTATACGCAATCAGCCGATGTTATGACGATTGTTCATACTGATTATCCACCAATGGAGTTACAGCGTTACGATCATGATGATTGGAAGTTAGTCTCCGTTGAAACCAAGAACGGCCCCTTTGAAGATATCAATACCGATAAGGCAATGAAAGTCTATGCCAGTGCAAGCACAGGGCAAATTACGTTAACGTCTACGCATGATATTTTTGGTAGCGAGCAAATAGGTAAACAGTTCTATTTAGAGCAACGTGATATTGATGCGGTTCCTGTATGGGAAACAGATAAAACAACCAACCTTAATGATCAACGCCGTGCTGACAGTAACTATTATCGTGCCAATAGTGGCGGTAAAACAGGAACACTAAGACCTTCTCACACGGAAGGAATGAGTTGGGATGGTTGGGGTGGTGATACAGGGATCCAGTGGGAATATTTGCATAGTGGTTTTGGTATCGTAAAAATTGAAACTGTTAGTGAAGATGGCAAAACAGCCACAGGAAAGGTGCTCTCTTATATTCCATCCAATGCCGTTGGTGAAGATAATGCAAGCCATAAATGGGCGCGTGCAGTGTGGAATGATGTTGATGGTTATCCAAGCACCGTTGTTTATTACCAACAACGTTTATTCTTTGCCGGCTCTCGTGCCTATCCACAAACGATATGGGCCAGTCGTAGCGGTGACTATAAAGACTTTGGACGCAACAACCCTATCCAAGATGATGATCGCATTATCTACACGTATGCAGGTCGTCAAGTAAATGAAATTCGCCATTTGATCGATGTCGGTTCGCTGGTGGCATTGACCTCTGGTGGTGAATATCAAATCACAGGCGATCAGAATAAAGTACTTACACCTTCCAGTTTTTCAATGTCATCACAAGGGGCTAACGGTTCAAGTGATTTACCTCCAATCTCTGTTGCGAACATTGCGCTTTATATACAAGAGAAAGGCAGTGCTGTGCGTGATTTATCGTATTCCTTTGATGTGGATGGGTATCAAGGCACTGACTTAACTATGTTGGCAAATCACCTATTTCAACGCCACCGTATTGTTGATTGGTCATTTACTACGGTTCCATATTCTATTGCATGGTGCATACGTGACGATGGGTTAATGCTGGCTTTAACCTATTTAAGAGAACAACAAGTTTTTGCATGGGCGCCACAATCGACAGAAGGGAAATTTGAGTCAACGTGTTCGATCAGTGAAGGCAATGAAGATTCAGCTTATTTTATTGTTCAGCGCACAGTAAACGGTAAACAGGTTCGGTATGTAGAACGATTAGCCAGCCGTTTATTTACTCGTACAGAAGATGCTTTCTTTGTGGATTCTGGCTTAAGTTATGACGGTAGAAATACTGATATATCAAAAACAGCAACCATCACTGGTGGAGCGGGTGAGTGGAACTATCAAGAAAACTATCCATTAGTGATTTCAGGTGATCCGGTCTTTAGTGCTTCTGATATTGGTAGTGCCGTCAATATTCCTTATTTTGAAGATAATGAACATAAAGAGCTTCGCTGTAAGATTGTTCAATATGTATCTGAAAATCAAGTGGTTATTTCTGCTAATCGCAATATTCCACCAGTATTACAAAATACGCCCACTACTGAATGGAGCATAGCCCGCTATCGCTTTGCTGGCTTAAATCATCTTGAAGGTAAGACAGTTAATATTCTTTCCGATGCTAATGTTTCACCGCAGGCCATTGTCACCAATGGTACAGTGGAAATTGATACGCCATCAGCCGTAGTACATATCGGATTACCTATTACCAGCGAATTAGAAACGCTTGATATCCATATCAATGGGCAAGAAACATTACTTGATAAGAAGAAGCTTATTAAGGTTGCCAGCTTAATTGTAAATAGTAGTCGGGGTATTTGGGCTGGTACTGAAAAAGAACGGCTATATGAGTATCCTCAACGTCAATTCGAGTTTTACGACAATCCTGTTGATGATGCCACAGGCATTGTTGAAATTAATTTAGATGCAGATTGGAGCAAAAACGGACGTGTCTTTATTAGACAGGTTGATCCGTTACCGTTAGCGGTGCTCTCTGTTATTCCGCGTATTGATGCTGGTGGTTTCTGATATGAAAAAACATCATGTACAAATTATTCCTGCTACTCATGAACATATTGTTCGTTTATTACCACATGTAAGACAAGCTGATGTTGATGAGTTCTACGCTATGTCAATGCAAACACCTGAGCAGGTATTACGACATGGCTTATCTGTTTCTACTAAAGCCTATGTCGGCATTATTAATGATGAGGTGGTGACTATTTTTGGTGTTGCTTCTGGCTCATTACTTACTGGTTTAGGTATCCCTTGGCTAGTGGGGACTGATTTATTAGAGCAACACCAGAAAACTTTTCTACGGCGCTGTAAACCCATCTTAAAACAGATGTTAGGGCAATACCCAACACTGATGAATTATGTCGATGAACGTAATCATATTGCTAAGGCTTGGCTCCATTGGTTGGGGTTTCAGATTGAAGAAGCAAAGCCAACAGGTTTACTTCAGTTACCTTTCCATCGTTTTACATTGAGGGCTAAATAATGTGTGAACCAACAACATTAGCGGCAGCAGTAATTGGTACTTCTGCATTGCAAGCATACGGACAATATACCGATGGTAAATTTCAAGCATCAGTGGCTAATCAAAACGCCAAAATTAATGAAGATGCTGCACTTGATGCAATTAATAAAGGCAATGCTCAGGCACAAGAACAGCGTAGACGCACTCGCCAATTAGCAGGTACACAGGCAGCAACAATGTCAGCCAGTGGCATTGATTTAAGCACTGCTGGGGCTTTAGATATTTTAGGTGATACTGCTGCAATGGGTGAGCTTGATGCGTTAACTATGGTTAATAACGCTTCTCGTGAAGCGTATGGCTATCGTATGCAAGCTGAGAATGATCGCCTTAATGCAAAAATGGCAAGACGCTCAGGCAATATGGGTGCAATGACAACGTTATTAACAGCCCCTATTCAAGCTTATGGCGCGTATCAGTTGGCTGGTGGTACATGGAGTCCGTTCGGTGGTGGTGGCTCAGGTGCTGCGAAAGCCGGCAAAACATTCGCTAAAGCACCAAAAGGATTTTAATTATGCCAAAGGTTCCTACATACGATAATAGAACGGTTATGCCTGAACAGTTACCGAATAATGGGTTTTCTGTTCAATCATCGCCTGATGCTTTTGGCGCTGGCATTGGTCGTGTTGGTGAGCAATATGTTGGTTTGTTTGCAGAAGCAAAACAAAGGGCCAATGTCGCACTGGCGCAAGATGCCGCATTACAGCTACGACAAAAAGCCAATGAACTGATGACCGATCCGCAAAATGGATTACTTTCACAGCAAGGTAAGAATGCGATTGGTAAAGCGTCTGAGTATGAGCAGTCATTTCGTGATTATGCTGGTGAAATATCATCAACATTACCTGACGATATTGTTCGACAAAGCTTTATGCAACAAGCGCAAGAAATGGGTGTTCAGTTTGCATCACAAGCGAATCGTCATGAGATGGGGCAAATCAAAGCTTATGAACAAGACCAGTTTCAATCAACGTTAACATTAAATGCAGAGTCTGCCGCATCAATGTACGGCGATAATCAGGCTTATATTTCTGCACATAAACAAGTGTTTCAGCAAATAGAAGAGTTTGGATTATCGCATGGCTGGGGGGAAGAGCAGATCCTCGCCAAGAAACAAGAATTCAAAGTAGCGACTGCACGTAAAGCGATTGAAAACCAACTCGGTGCTAATTATATGGGGTTCTTAGAACGAAATGGAGAACCTTCAAGCCTTGGTGGTGCTACCAGAAATAATGCGTTCTATGGTGGTACTGTTGGTAAAGTTAAAGGAATGACCCAACAGGGTAATATTAATTTACTCAATAGGCCAACAGTTAAAAACGAAGACGGCTCAATTAGTACAGTAAGAACGATTTCTATTGGTACCGATGATGGTGAAGTGCTGATACCTACCGTAAGTGACGATGGCAAGCTGTTATCTGATGATGAAGCTATTGCGTTATACGAGCAAACAGGTAAGCACTTAGGGATTTTTGATAACCCTGAAGATGCTACTGCTTACGCTGATAATCTGCATAAACAGCAAGAGAATATGTATACACCTAGTAACGGTGATACAAGAGGTGTTAGAAACAACAACCCTGGTAATATTCGTATATCTAGCAATAAATGGGTAGGGCAAACCGGTGATGATGGTGCATTTGCTAAGTTTGCCACACCTGAGCACGGTATTAGAGCATTAGGTAAAAATCTACTTTCTTATGCTCGACAGGGTTTTGTTACACCAGAGCAGATCATTAATCGTTGGGCGCCACCAGAAGATAATAATGATACTCAAGCATACATTGAGTATGTATCTGATTACCTTGGTGTTGCACCTAATCAACCATTAGATTTAACGAATTTAGATACCTTAACGCATTTATCGACAGCGATAATGTATAAAGAGAATGGGCGTAACCGTGTTAATTACACTGATGAGCAGATAGCAACAGGCATACAGTCAGCACTTGGTTTTGTTGAGTTACAAGCGACATCAGAAGCACCAAAACTATTAACCGGATCTGCTGCTTTCGATGCCTTAGATGAAGCTGACCAAGCAAAATATTTACGACAAGCAGAACAGCTACGCAAGCAAAAACAAGGTGAGTTACAGCAACAACTCGGTACTCGTGTAGCGGACTCTTACGCAGCATGGGAAAGAGGGCTTGAAGCACCTAATGCGCCTACTCATGATGAATTAATCTCTGCGTTTGGCTATGACAAAGGTTCGGCTATGTCTGCTGATATGCAAGAAGCTAAGCGTTATGCTGGTTTTATGTCAGCAGCTAAAGAGATGTCTCCACAAGCACAGCAAGCTTTGTTATCACAAATTAGACCTCAAACGGGTGAGGTAAACTACGAAAGCAAAATTCAACGTTGGGAGAAATTTGGTAAGTTCGTTGAAGGTAATATCAAGGAACAAGATAAACAGTTTGCAGCTAACCGATTACAGCTTTCCATTCAAAATAATTTTCCACTTGATCCTAATGATAAGAATAATCAGCAGGCAGCAGATGATTACTTTGAAAAACATATTCAGCAGAGCTTTAATTTACGTGATGATAATAGCTTAAATGCCGTTGCCGAACTTACAGCAAGGACAGGGATTATCCCATCACAAGTTAAGTCTGTATTGAATATGGGGGCAACATCTAAAGATCCTGAAGTTGTTCTTCCTATCGCGAAAATGTATGGGCAGATATTTGATAACAATCCGGCATCAGCAACTGATATTCCATCAAGCACAATGGCATATTACTCAAAAGTATATAGTTTAAGTCGTGCGGGTATGCCTGATGATAAAGCGGTAGAAACTGCATTTAAGACGACATTTGAACAAGATGAACGCACTAAACAAATGATCGCTTCTCAAATCAGGGATAAAGGATATATCAAGGATAGAGATAAAGCAGCGCAATCTAATATCAATGATTTTTACCCTTGGTATAAACCATTTTCTTCACCAAGCGTTAGTAAGCCTGGTACTCAAAATGGCGCTTACTTACGTGACTATCAAACACTGTATGACGCTAACTTTGCTGAAACAGGCGGTGATGCAGAACTAGCCAAGAAAATGACTAACGCTCAAATTAAAAGAACGTGGGCGGTATCTAATATCAATGGCAGTGAAGAAGTTATGCGTTATGCACCAGAAGCCGTATACGGTATTAATGAATCAGGTGCTGGAAACTGGATCGCGGGTCAATGGGAAGAAGAGAAAAAGCAATTAATGTCTAAATCATTTGGTGGCGCTTCTTCTGATACTGATATTGTTATTGTCTCTGATGCAGTGACCCCCAGAGACTACAGTTACGGCATAATGATAAAACAAACCGGTAGTGATGATATCCCTATTTATCGTCCATACACGGGAGATAACGGCTTGCCTATTCGCTTTAAACCAGAACAGTCATCATCACCAATGTATAAAGAGGTAATGGAAAAACGCCAACAAAGCGTTAAGGAAGCTCAGGATAAAAGGGAACGAGAAGAAGCATTGGATAAATCACGCTCAGAATTTGATGAACGTCGTCAAAATATCCGTGAGCAATATAAAGAAGCTCACAATGAGCGAGTAAATAAATTCAATAATTATTTTTCTTGGGATAAAAACTGATGCCTATTTACGAACAACAACCTGATGATATTTTATCTGCGGATATTCATGCTGTTCAGCAAACAGAACCTACTTACGGTGATAATGTTTCACCGTCTTGGTATGACCCTATTAATCCGCTTGATGATAGACGGCAAACTAAAGAATTACGTGATGCGGCGTTTCGTATCGATAACTCAGTGGGTAGCTTGATTGCTACTGCACCTTTTAATCAATTTGAAGATGTAGAAGGCTATAACCCATTTGAAGATGAATTAACGCTTTCAGGCTATGAAGACTATGCCGATGCCTTTATTCATTCAAACTCTCCTCAAGAAACCGCTGCAATAAAACAACGTATTGATCGTGAGCGTAACGATAAGCAAATGTTAGCAGATGCTGGCGGTGCTGGTGTTGTGAGTAGTATTGCTATGGGGGTTATTGATCCAATTAATGTTGCTGCAATGATGATACCAGGGGGAGCCATTGTAAAAGGTGGCAGTGTGGCCACAACTGCAGGTAAGTTTGCATTGGCAAATATCGCTGGTGGTGTAGCTTCTGAAATGGCATTGCATAGTACCCAAGAAACACGAACATTAACTGAAAGTGCAATTAACATTACACTTGACGCCATGATCGGTGGAACCCTAGGTTCAGCCGCACAGTTAGTAAAAAACCGTGGTGAATTGGTAACAAAAGTAAGAAATGATTTAATTGGAGAACAACAATCAGGGCAACAAAATATTCCAAATAATATTCCTGATAATTCTAGTATTGGTGCAATGGAAGTACCTAACACCACATTAGAACAAGAAACCTTAAAAGGGCCATCATTTATTAATCGTACGATGAATGTTAGCCCTGTTGGCCGTGTTGCTCAATCCCCCTCTAAAACAGCGCGCCAAATTAACCAACAACTCACAGAAAATAACTTTACCTTTGCTAAAAATGAAGAAGGTATTGCGACATTTACCGCTGTTGAAACAAAAGTGAGAGGTTATGAAACTCTCGTTTATAAACAAGTAGAATCAACGAAAGACCACTTTAAACAATATCGTCAATCTGGTGGCCGTGATATGAATTATTACCAATTTAGTGAAGCTGTTGGTGATGCTATGCGCAATGGTGATACTCATGCGATACCACAAGTGGCAGAGGCGGCACGTTCTATTAGACCTATTGTCGAAGTAACCAAAGATAGAATGGTTGAATTAGGGATCTTACGTGAAGGTGTAAAGGTGACAACAGCACAAAGCTACTTCCCTCGTATTTATAAATTCGACAAAATTTTAAATGATCGTACTGAATTTAAGAAAATCATTGCTGACTGGCTAGAAGAGATTAATCAAACCTCGATAAATAAAGCCAAAGGTAGCCTTGATCGTGCTGAAATCGGTATTGATAAAGCACGCAATGCATCACCACAAGCTGAACGTTTAGGGCTTGAGATTAAAGAGGCTGAGAGTTGGTCGGGTAAAAAGTCTTTGTTGATGGATGATATTAATAAATATCAAAAAATAATTAATGAAAAGAACGCGGTAGAAGTTGAGCTAAATTCACTTTCTAACCTTACTAAGCTAAATAAAACACAAACAAGAAGACAGGCAACATTACAAAGAAAGTTACAACGTATTAATGATGCTGAGAATAAATTACCTGCATTACAACGTAGTGTTGATATTCTTGATAACCCTCGCAAGTTTAGAAATGAACATCGTCGTTTAACACGAACTGCAAATTCATTAACTCGCCATGACAGAATTAGACAATCAGCATTAAATCGCCTGACACCTTTAGAGCGCGAAGAGTTAGATGCGGCAGCAGATGATATCATTAATAAAATTATTGGTGCCCCGTCTGGCATTGTACCCAGTGAACTGATCCCTGATGGGTTAGTTAAACGTGCTGGTTTTACAAAAGATAGAACGCTTAACATTCCTGATGAACGTATTAAAGACTATCTCGAATCAGATGTTAACTATGTGATGGAAAACTATATTCGCCAAGTTGCGCCTGAAATTGAACTCACGGCGAAATTTGGTCGTGTTGATATGGATAATCAAATCAAAGCGATTACAGAGGAATACAACCAACTTATTGCTGATGCAACCACACCTAAAGAACGTAGCCGATTAGAAGCGAGAAGAGAGGCTGATTTACGTGATATTCGTGCTATGCGTGACCGTCTATTAGGAACCTACGGAGCACCTAAAGATCCCTCTAGTTTTTTTGTTCGTGCTGGTCGTGTGGCTCGTCACGTTAATTTCTTACGTTTATTAGGTGGCATGACAATATCATCGTTGCCTGATATGGCTCGTCCGATTATGCAACACGGTTTACGTAGTGCGTTAAAACCATTGAGTAAGATGTTAACTGATATTGGTGCTATGCGTATTGCTAAAGCTGATTTACGTGAAATGGGTATTGGTCTTGAATATGTATTATCCAGTCGCTCTAAGGTGATTGCTGACCTTAGCGATCCATACAGTAGGCGTAGCTATTTAGAACGTGGCTTACAATGGTCGTCACAGAAATTTGGTAACTTTACATTAATGAACCAATATACAGACACGATGAAAATGTGGTCTGGGCTTATTACTCAATCTAAGGTACTGAAAGCAGCAAACACTTTAGATGCTGGTGGTTCGTTAAGTAAACGAGAAATAAAGAAACTCGCTCATATTGGTATCGATGAATCAATGCTAAAGCGTATAGCAGATCAGTTTAAGCGACACGGTGAAGATTTAGACGGCATGTTAACAGGACATAGCCACTTATGGGATGATCGTGTTGTGCGTGAAACTTTCCAAGCGGCAGTATTAAAAGACGTAAGAACCACGGTTATCACACCGGGCATTGGTGATACACCATTAATGATGAGCAGTGAACTAGGTAAGATTGTGATGCAGTTTAAAACCTTCTTCTTTGCTACTCACAATAGAGCGTTGGTATCAGGCATACAATCAGGTGATGCATCATTTTACTATGGAGCATTGCTTCAGGTAGCACTTGGATCCCTAGTCTATGTCCTCAAGGCTAAAATGGCAGGACGAGATATTAATACCGAACCAGCTAACTTAGTAAAAGAAGGGTTAGACTGGTCAGGAATGATGGGATGGTTGGGTGAGCCTAATAACGTATTGGAAAACCTTAGCGGTGGTACTTATGGTATGAGTGCTATGTTTGGTGGGCCACCAGCATCACGTTATCAAAGCCGTAACGGGATTGGTGCATTATTAGGCCCTACATTTGATCTCGGTGGTGATATTAAAAACATCACATCAGGTGTATTAAACGGTGAGTTTGATGATAGAGAAGTGCGATCTGTACGAAAACTATTACCTTTCCAAAACTTGTTTTATTTGTCACCATTATTGAATCAGGTTGAGGAGCAGATGAAATAGAGTAAACGCCATGTGGAATAAAGATAAGTTATTAAAAATACAGAAAGATTATGATGATGCAATGCTTAGTTATAATACAGCAAAATATATTCTTATTGCCTGTATTTTTGGTGTATTTATGAGCTTTATCTTTCCACGTGGCGGAACTATATTATTTGTTTTTGTGACAATAGGCTTATGTTTGTACTTTTTTCACTGTAAAGACAAGCTCAAAAAAGCAGAGTTGGTAATGGATGATGCTTGTAAAAGTCTTTTTGGTAAGAAATATAAAGAATCAAAAAGTGATTTTATTAACGAAATATATAAATAGCACCGCTTAAGCGGTGCATTGTTCTCATTTCTTTAATTCAGCTAAAATACATTCCACCAACGGTATTATATTTTTATTGCCTCTCATCTTTTGAACTATAAAGTTTCTCATTGCTATCAGTTCTACAAGTGGAGCTGATACGTCATGACCATCTTCTCCCATTTTTGTTAAAAGTGCTTCAAGGTTTGATTTTGTAATTAACTTTTCAATCCCTTTATCGGTATTCACTACATCTGGATAGTTAGCTGGTGCAGGGTATTCATACTTCTTTTCCATGGCTAAAGTCCTCACTAATGAAAATAATTACGTAAACTATAATAATGTAAATACATTAAAATGTTCATCCAAATGGTTAATTTAATTTTCTATATGATAACCATTATTGCAAATATGGATATGTTTTGTAGTTAAACGTATCATATCCTCATTAACACCAGAGGAGATGAGCAATGACGGTATCTACTGAACTAAGCCATGAAGAGTATGTAGGTAATGGCGTAACAACGGATTTTGATTTTCGTTTCCGTATCTTTGAAGGCAAACATTTGATTGTTGTGGTTGCTGACAGTGACGGCAATGAAACAATATTAAAGAATGGCACTGATTACACTATTGTGGGGGCTGGTTCTTATCATGGCGGTAAGGTGGTTTTAAATAAACCTTTAGCTCAAGGCTGGAAGATATTATTAGAACGTGATTTACCTGTTGTACAAGAAACTGATCTGCGTAATCAGGGTAAATTCTTTGCAGAAGTACATGAAGATGCCTTTGATTATTTAACGATGTTAATTCAAAAAGCATTTGGTACTTTCTCTTTAAGCTTACGTAAGCCTACCTATCTATCGAATTACTATGATGCCAAGGGCAATCGTATTGCTAATTTAGCGACTCCTAAGCTCGGCAGTGATAGTGCTAATAAAGACTACGTTGATAACAGTATTAAGGATATTGATAGTAAAACATTAAGGGTAAAAGATAAGGTTATACCAGCATTGCCAAATGCAGATGAGAGAGCTGGAAAAGTTTTAACGTTTGATAAAGATGGATACCCAATAGCTGTTGCCCCAGCTTCTGGAAGTGCTATTGAGGTATTGAGCATATTATCTTCTGAAAAAGGTGGTGAATTTGTAAACATTGGAAACAACTCTATCTCATCAATAATTACAAAGACAAAATATACTCGTATTGGTAACTTTATTGATGGGTGTACTGTAAATACTGATTTGGAGTGTGTTAAATTTGGTGATTTCTATTACGCGGTTAGGAATAGAGATTCATTACCTATTTTTGTTAGCCCCAACTCATCACCAGATGAATCATGGATCTGTGTTGGTGATGCTAATTTTGGTTATGAATCACATAATATATTTAATTTTGGCGGTGTTGATGATAATGGAATAACAGATAATCGCGAGGCAATACAATTAGCTATTGAATATATGGAGTTTAGTGGATCGTTGCTGTTTACAAACTCTAGCCATGATGACAAATATTTTGGAATTAACTCATTTAATCCAGATGCTGATGGGAAACATTGTTTAATAATACGCAAGTTAAGGAATGTAAATATATTCGGTGGAAGAGATAGAAATTCTAGTATTAGATATACAGGAGGTATTGAGGGAGAATCATTAATAAAAATTGAATGTGGTAGATCTGACTGGGGGGCAAGGATTGAATCTTTAGGGGTTAGTGGTGGTAACAAATTAAACTATGTTTTATTCAGTAATGATTTTTGGTATGCAAATAGTTTATTTATCGGTGGCTGTTTTGAGGATGCTATTTTAGATGGTATACACGTATCAATGTATATGACATCATTTATTAGGGTATTATCTAATAATAATGGTAGAGATGGTTTTTCTTTTGGTGGACCAAATTCTGAAGGTGGGTGGATAAAAGGAACTTCAACTTCATTAAATATGCTAAATTGTTGGGCTAGGGCATGTAAACGATTTGGATATAAAGTATCTAACGAGTTATGGTATTCAAATTGGTCTAGTAATGGTTGTGATGGTGTTGGAGAAAGAACTGAAATTGCGTATTTTTTTGATATTGTTAAAGGGGTTTCTCTAGCATCCAATGGAGCAGAATTTGTTGAGCAATATTTGAAAGTGAATACTTTCAGAGGGTTGAATGTAAGTGGGATTCAAGTAGCAAACCTTAAGTCATCTAAAGCTGTAGATAGGTATTTAATTGAACTATCTTCTGGATTTAACGCGTCTTTTTCTGGATATGCTCCATATAATCAATTTGATGACCAATATGATTATATTGTATATGTTACAAACCCATCAGGAAATGAGTTTGTTTTATTCTTGGATGATAGTATACCATCATATGCTATCGGTCATGCTGTACTAGATTCAGGTAAATATTATAGATATCCTAAGATAATACATTACGCTGTATCTGATACAAGGGATCGTGGATTTGACAGATTTGGTTCATCTCTTTCAGTGCCAAAAGATGTTAATATGGTAAATAGTAGCACTTCTATACCAGATGGATTTATAACGAGAAAAATCAATGTTAGAAATATAAGTATAGAAAAAAATATACTATCAATCTCAGGGGCTAACTGTGAAGTTTTAATTAAAATAATAAGTACTGATTATAATTCAAAACAATCTTCTTCAGAGTATATTCTCACTAAAGTTAATGGGACATCAATTTTTAAAAAGGTAAATTCTTCAGGCAATGATGATTACTTCGTTTTGTCGTACTCGCAAAATAACATTTATTTATCAAGTAGTAGCTCACGTAATTTTTTCATAATAGAGTTTTTATTTTCTAGTCCTGACAATACTGCTTGTATTTTTAATATTTAATATAAAGTGGGGTTAATAACCCCACTTTATTAGCATTTACCAAGTTTTATAGCTACGATTTTATCATTATAGTATATAGAGTATTCATTGTTGCATGATATTGGTTTTACGCCATCATTTTTAATTTTGTTAATAAATTCATTATATATTTTATCCTTACCATATGCTGGCTCAACTCGCATAACACCTTTTTGAGTAAGCATAAATGATGCTTGAAAACCAAATGCAGGTGTGACAAACATATCCACAATTTTATGATTATTTATAATCAATGATGTCGCTCTGCTGTAGCTAGGTTTTCCTGTTATTATCACTTTATCATAGTCACTTCCAATTTTATTCAAAATATCATAGTTGATCATATCAAAGAATGAAGATTCATAATCTCTTTGAGATGACACTGCATTAGATATGTAGTAACTCATTGATAATAGTGGAATAATAATAATGAAAATAGAGTATTTAAGATTATTTGTTGATAATATAGGTATTGATATCAACATTAAAAGCACGGGAAATGTAACAATAGTCCTTGCCATTATTGGAGGGTTTTTCAATAAAATAGCAGGCCCAAGTAACGAAATAAAAAATATTACTATAGAGATAAATATTAGAAATAATAAACCAATGCGATTTTTATATTTATATAAAATAAAAGAATAACAAATAAAAGATAAAGAGAATAATATAATAAAAAATATTTTACTTCCATCATCAATAAAAATTAAGAAAATTAAATCTAGAACATCATTAAAAGTTTTACTTAATATAATTATTGAATCCAGATCGAATTCTATTAAATCACCTCTACTGTTTGATATTAAGAATATATACTTAATTATTATTAAGTATAAAAGGTAGGATACAATGAATATTAAAGATTTTTTGTAAATATTTATAAATGTTTCTTTGGTGCTTTTTTTTGATAAAGCCATGCATAGGATATCAATGGACATCATAGCTAAAAATATATTATAGCAAGGTTGGTAAAGAGAAAGAGACAACACGCCAAATATTATTGAAAATAAAACATATAAGGGTAAGTTTTTATTTTTGTATGTATATGAACAAATGGATAACAATATTGCAAATGACATTTGTATAGAATCAAATCTATACATCATATTTTGAATGAAGAATGGATTTAATATAAATATCAAAGATATTATTGATGAGTTTTTTATTTCATATTTATCTAGTATATTTGTTTTTATTAAAAGACATGATATTGATAAAAAAACACATGAGTAAATTATATTTAACGGAAATATATCAATTAAAAAATCTCCACTGGATGTAATTATTCTTGAAAAATAATTAGCTAGTGGTCGCCCTAACACATCCCATCCGTAATAACCTGTCAAGTTTCTATGTAAATCATCTCTATAATAAATACCATTATTTATGATGGGGAAATAAAAAATTAATGATGCCATTATAAACATAAAAAAAATGTTTTTATTTTTACTTATCATTTTTTATTGTCCTTTAACAAGTATTTAGGTCTTTTCTTGCTTTCAACATATATCCTCCCGATATATTCACCAAGAACACCAATACCAATAAGCTGAATACCACCAAGAAATAAAATAGAAACCAGAAGAGACGGGTATCCCGGCACAGGGTTTCCCCAAATCAGCTTATCTATAATCATCCAGCCACCATAAACAAATGAAATGGCGCCAACAAATAAACCAATATAAGTCCACATACGGAGTGGAAAGGTTGAAAAACTGGTGATCCCTTCTAATGCAAGGTTCCAAAGTTTCCAGCCATTAAACTTGGATTCACCAGCGGAACGTTCAGCACGAGAATATTCGACGATATCTACTTTCCCTCCCACCCAAGATAGAACACCTTTCATAAATAAGTTGCGTTCAGGAAGCAATTTAATATTCTCAACTGTTTCACGAGACATTAAACGGAAATCACCCACGTTTTCTTCAATCTTTGGTGTGCTGATTTTATTATGCAGTTTATAAAACCATTCTGCTGTTTTGCGTTTCAACCAACCATCAGTAGATCGGTCAGTTCTTTTTGCTAAAACAACATCAGCACCTTGTTTCCACTTTTCTATTAATTGGGGGATAACTTCTATTGGGTCTTGAAGGTCAACATCAATAGGGATTATTGCTTCACCAGTGGCATGATCTAATCCTGCAAAAAGTGCAGGTTCTTTACCAAAGTTTCTAGTAAAACTTAATGCTACTACTTGCTCATCAGCTAACGACAACGCATTGATGATATTTTCAGTTGAATCTTTACTGCCATCATTAATAAAAATAATTTCAACGTCATATTTTTTTAGTTCTTCATTTTCACGAACCGTTTTATAAAAAATAGGTATTGCTTCTTCTTCATTGAAAACTGGAACAACTAAAGAAATCTTCATTACTCTATTCCTTTAAAGACAAATAATTTTGAGTAGAAAAAGCCAAGAACAAGGCTAATTGCTGAGAATGCAACTAAGGTAATTATTGGCATTGCATTGAGTTTATCGGCTATAAATCCAGTCAGATAACTTAACACACCCATGAATACTGTGAATGCTATGTATCTCCTACCAGTTGCTTTCTTCTTAAATGTAAACTTAGCGTTAGCAAAGAATGAGAAGGTAACAGCAATGATGAATGCGATCAGGTTCGCAGTAGCCTGTGTTGTGGTAACTAAGTAAACCAAAATACCGAACACCACCCAATGTAAAAGAGTGTTAATAACACCAACAGAGAAGTATCGCGCAAATAGCTGGAGCATAATTAAATTATCTATAATAAAAATTGATGTGAGAGTTTATCACTAATGTAAATTTAGGTCAGCATTCTATATGTTTGTTTTATTAAATGGTTTTTATTACAAATTATATAATAATGTTTGTTTAATCTTTTTTGCATTTTTGGTTATCTTTCTTGTTGTGTAGTATCATGACTATTCATTAATCACTGGTACTACACTCATGCAAGAAGATGTCTACACAAAAGCTGGGATCGGCACTACTGCTTTTCTTGGTTACTTCGCAGGGCTTCCAGCAGAAGTTGTTATGGGTTCACTGTTGGGAGCCATCTTCTTTACTACTGCTGCTACTGAATATAGCTTTAAACGTAGATCGTTATTAGCTTTTCTAAGCTTCGTTTGTGGTCTTATATTCTTTAGCCCCGCAGCAACTATCTTTATTTCTGTTACAGGCCTTTTCGGTGTGAAACCGGAGCAATACGAAATCGAACATATCGATGCCGTAGGTGCTTTTGTTTCCGCTTTGCTTGTGGTTAAGTTAAGCGTAAAAGCATATGGAAGGGTTGATATACCGAAACAAGGAGGGCAACAATGAAATGCGAAACATTGCTCACTATTGTTAACGCCATCATCTGTACAGTCATATTTTTACGTGTGTTCTATTTTAAACGTGACGGCAGACAACACTGTAAAAAAGGTGGATGGTTAGCTTTCCTCATTCTTGCTTATTCTTCAAGCGTACCTATTCGCGCTTACTTCGATCCTAATTATCACGCTGATATCTACAACATCTTTGCCAATATCCTGATCTGCACAACGTTGCTGGTCAGTAAAGGCAATGTCATCAAGTTTATAAAGGGGTGAATATGTCAGTTTTTAAAAGCAATTACGTTAACACTGGCGTTAGAGGTATCAGAAATAATAATCCGGGCAACATTCGACATGGTTCTTCTAAATGGCAAGGTCTAGCAACAGTACAAAATGATGATAAATTTTGTACTTTTATCAATGTTTATTATGGTGTTCGGGCATTAATGAAATTGCTTCAAACTTATAGTAAGCAAAAAGGTAAGCCTAATGTTGGTTGTGACAAAATAGATACTGTTGAAGAAATCATAGAACGATGGGCGCCATCATCTGATAACAACCATACTGAAAATTATATTAAACGAGTTTGCAAGGATACGGGCTTTCAACGTCACGAATGCTTAAACCTATTTAATAAATCAACATCAATCAAAATGGCAAAAGCAATCATTTCTGTTGAAAATGCTCAACAGCCTTATGTTGATGATGTTTTCGATAGAGCCTTTTCATTAATTTAATAATGGTGATGATTAATGAATAAAACCGTCATAGCGTTAATTGCTTTGGCTGTTTCCTTTACCGCTGGCTTTGTTGCTGGCGGTATTTATTTTGATAACCAAGCAATGAATAAACAGATTGCAGGTAATCAATTAGATGAAAAGGATGTGGCCACAAATATTGTTCTGCGTAAACAAGCAGACAATGAACAGCAGAATAGGTTGGAGATATATCATGACGCACAACAGCATGATACGATACGTACAGATGCTTTGCTTGATCGTGTTCTTAATCACTTTGACAGGGTGCAGCTCTCAACCGGTACCACGAAAACAGAAGTTACAAGTACCGATAACACCAATACCTGCCGAATTGAGAAAGCCAAAGCCAGTGAACTTTCTCGACAACTACGAGAAACACTTGAACGATATGGGCGTGAAGCTCAGCGTGCAGATGAAAACACCAGAACACTTAACCTTTGTATTTCAGAGCTGGAAGCAAAGGAAAAACTCCTCAATTCTTACCGATGAAAAAATAGACAGATTTCATAATGACGGTATCAGTGACGGTGTCAGTGATATCTGATTTTAATATAATTTATATTTATCAGTTAGTTAAATTACTAGAATATAATTGAGTGGGAATAAAATACCGTTTATCAGCAATAGTTGATAAAGGTTAAAAAACCAAGAGCCATCAGTAAGTTACTGGTGGCTTTTTTGTTTTCTATGGTTAGTAATGGTTGACAAGAACCGAAAAAAATGACGGTATAGGAGATGGTATCAAAAAATAAATTATAAAATAAGACACTAAAGTAGTTATGTTGCTATTGTTAGCTCTAGTCATCATCATAATTGGCAACATTATTAAATTTAAGAGTTGTAAGGAAATACCGAGTAACATCATCATGCATAATCAGATATTAAAAAAACTGCCACAAATAGAGCAAATGCATCAAATAAAACTACTTTATGTTGCTGAAAGTGGAAGCCGTGCTTGGGGCTTCGCATCAACGAATAGTGACTATGATGTACGAGGTATTTTTATACGGCCTCGCAATGCATATCTTTCAATTGATAAACCTAAAGAAACATTTGAGTGGATAGAAAATAATTGGTTTGATGTAGGAGCTTGGGATATTACGAAAGCATTGCATCTATTACGTAAGTCAAATGCTATCTTATTTGAGTGGTTACAATCACCTATTGTTTATCAACAATATGCTGGTATCCAAAAAGAATTATTTGAGTTGGCACAATTATATTATCAACCCCAAATCATTGTTCATCATTATAGAGGGATCGCAAAAGCCGTTAGTAGACATCATTTTGAAGAGAGTCATGCAAGTAAAGCGATAGATGAGCCCATAAAATTAAAAAAATATTTCTATCTCTTACGTTCACTTTTAGCTGCTTATTGGACAGTAAAAACGGGGAATATCCCACCGATGGAACTTAATCAGCTAATAAATATATTAACCACAGATGAGCAAATAATTATTCGAGAGTTAGTGAGCTTTAAAGCAGATAAAGATGAACACTTTACTTGGCTACCAACCGATAATATGCAAAAACTGATCACTTTTTTATGGCAAGAAACAGCAACTCAATTAGCGAAACGCACCGTACCAGATAGTGAAATATTAAATAATTGGTTTAGGAAAATACTTGATGAAACTGACCATTGACAATATAAAGCCTTACCTTTTATTTGAAACAATTTCAGGTAGTCGTTCACAAAATTTGGCAACAGATAGTTCAGATACTGATATTAAAGGTGTTTTTTATCTACCTAAAGAGATGTTTTATTGCTCTGATTATGTGCCACAAGTAAGTAATAAAACTAATGATATCGTTTATTATGAATTAGGGCGATTTGTTGAATTACTGTGTGCGTCTAATCCTAATATTTTAGAATTATTAAATGCACCAGAGCATGTTGTTATTTATCGTCATCCATTATTTATGCAATTTAACCCAGAATGGTTTTTATCAAAGGAATGCGTACAGACTTTTGTGCATTATGCTCAAGGGCAAATAAAAAAAGCGCAAGGGTTAAATAAGAAGATCATGGATCCTATAGATAAAGAGTTAAAAACAATCCTTGATTTCTGTTATATCATTGAAGATGGAAAAAGCCTATTACTGAATAATTGGCTTAAAAAACGTTGTTGGGAGCAGCAAAATATTGGGTTGGTTAAAATCAATCATGCACAAAATCTTTATGCAGTTTTTTATGATCCAAATAGTGATTATCAAGGCGTAATAAAAAAAGATAATGCCACCGATGTTTTACTAAGCAGTGTCTCTGAAACAGCCATATTACAAGCCTATCTTAGTTTTAATAAAGACGGCTACAGTACCTATTGCAAGCAGTATCATGCTTATTGGCAATGGGTTGAGGAGCGTAATGAAGCCCGCTATCAGCAAAATATTGAACATGGACGAAGTTACGATAGTAAAAATATGATGCACACTTTTAGGTTGCTTTATATTGCATTAGGAATTGCTACTGAAAAAAAAGTCAAAGTTTGGTGTGATAACAGGGATGAGTTGTTAGAAATTAAATCTGGTGCTTTAAGTTATGAAACACTATTTGAGCGAAGCAAAATATTAATAGAAAAAATTGAGCAAGCTTTTCAACAAAGTCAATTACCAGAAAAAATCAATCCTCAATTAATTAAGCAAGTATTAGTGAATATTCGTAAAGAATTATATCAATAATAGAATACTATTATCCCTTACAAGGTTGTAAGGGATAAACTATTAGTTATAAATAATAAAATAAAAGTTATTTATAATCTAACATTAGGCATAAGTAATTAACTTACTAGAAGATAATCTGGATAAGCATCGGTTAATTTCATATAAATACGCTTATTTTGCGCATTTTTTCTGAAATCTTGTTTTAAACAGATCCGAGTTGCATTTTTTAACTCTGCGGGAAGATTATCACTTTCTGTAGGCGTAATAATGGAAAAACGCACTTTCTTTTTAGACCGACTTAAATTATAAGGTAAACCTAAAATACGTCTTGCGACTCTGTTTGTTTTCACAACTCACTCCTTTTTTACATGTAATATAGAGAAAGCTTGTTAATTATAACAGAAAATAACTAGGGTAAGATATCGGTTAAATTTATTCTTTAGGATAATAACCTATAAAAACCAGTTTGTTGTTTTTTTATTTTTTCCTTTGCTCATTAGCGTATTATTGTTCATTTCCTTGACTTATAAAAATTTAATAATAATTTATTGTTTATATTTTTTCTGTGAATATAAAGATGATCTCAAAAAGAAAAGTTTTTAAAAATGATTTAGCAGTTAAATAGTAATTAATCTTAATATTTTACTTTGTTTATTTGTCTCATTATTGAGATTATAAGTGTTGTTTTATTTACAATATTCTATCATTTTTATCACAAATAAGATGAAATAGCATGATAATGCAATGAAATAATCATTAATTTAGGCTTTGATGTATCCATTCTAGATAACCATGAAACCCATTTTCTATAGGGACAATAATGACTTCTGGTGTATCGTAAGGGTGCATTTTTACTAGTGTATCAATCAAAATCTGTTGTTTTGAACTCTCGCTTTTGATCATCATAAGTACCTCATTATCTTCAACAATTTCATTATTCCAATGATAGATAGATTTGATATTAGGAAGGACGTTAATACAAGCTGCAAGCTTCGCCTGTATAAGATGGTGAGCTATTTCATGGGCGACAGTTTCATTAGGGGCTGTTGAATAAGCGATAATCATATTTTTCCTCTGTATTAATGAGTCTATGGTTAATTTGTTATAGGGTAATTAACTTTAATATCATCAAAATAAAACTTTTTAAAACTTAACGCTAAGATTTCTCTTTTTAACCGAATAAAAACATATTTTCAAAAAAAACTTTCTCGATATGAGATAATTACGGCATTATTAAGTGGATTTTACATATTTTGAGTTTCTTTTTGTAAAGAAAAACACCCATTTGCCGATATTAGTAGTTGTTAAATGAAATGTATCTAATTGTGTTATAAGAACATATTCAACAAAAATTGTTATTACCTTCTGCAATATCGTAAATATAAAATAAATTAATTATTAATAAGATTTATAAAAAAATAGTGGGGTTTAAAATGGATAATAATTCGCTAAAAAATGCGAGTTTATTTGATAATGATCCCGTTCTTTATGCTGCATGGCTTTACTATCAGGACGGACTCAGTCAAAGTGAAGTTGCAAATATTATGAGCGTTTCTCGAGTGACTGTTGTGAAGTATTTACATCTCGCGAGAGAAAAAGGTTTCGTTAATATAAGCTTGGATTCATCAGTATTTTCTACGATTGATTATTCAATCAGAATAAAAGCAAAATTTAATCTTAATAATGTGCTTATTTTACCTGATGAAGAAAAGAATAAATCGCAACAAACATCAAATATGAATCGAGAAAGATTAGCTAAAGCAGGGGCTATGTATCTTTCTCAGATAATCAGCAATGATGATATTTTAGGCGTAGCTTGGGGAAGAACAATCCATAAACTAGGGCACTATCTCCCCACTAAAACACTAGAAAATGTCACTGTGTTACAAATGATTGGGGCTGTAGCTCCACAACCTGATTTTACTACTGCGGAATCTGCCGCTTTGATCGCCAATAAGTTTTCAGGTTGCAGTATTAATTTGCATGTACCGGCTGTAGTGTCAAATGCACGTTTGGCAATGGAGCTACAAGCAGAACCCATAATACGGCGTAATTTCTCTGCTTTAAATCAATGTAATAAAGCTTTGTTTGTAGTGGGTAATACTCAAGATGACAATCCTTTGATTACAACAGGCGTACTCACCACAAATGAGATGGCACAATATCGCGATTTAGGTGCTGTTGGTGTCATTTGTGGTCGATTCTATGATGCACAAGGTAATCCTCTGCTTTCTGATATCGACCTTAGAATTATGGGAATTAGTCTTGCACAGTTAAGACAGATCCCACAGCGTATTTTTATTGCTGGAGGCGTTGAAAATGTTGCTGCAACCATAGGCGCAATAAAAGGGGGATATGCTACAGATATTGTCATCGATGAAGTGACGGCATTAGCATTATTGGAATTGAGTATTTAATAGTGAGATCCTCGTTTAAACGAGGATTTGTTATTAATATCGCTGTTATTTTTCATCTAGATCGCTTATCAAAATATGAGTGATTATGTATTTTTATTCTAGGTACAGAGTGATAAAAATATCTTAATAAATAAATTAGAGATGAAAAGTAAAATGATAGCTTGCTAGCACTTTGCTGTTTTTTTCTTACTAAGATCTTGCCTTAATTTCTCATATCTATCATTATATAAAAAATTATATAACGATATTGTGTTTGAGGATGTTATGAAACGCCAAGTTTTGGTAGGTTTAGGTTTTGCACTAGGATTATTTTGCCATAATAGCTTTGCTGTAGAGCTTCATCTTTATGCTGGCGCAGGATTAAAACAGCCTGTAGAGCAAGTTGTTGGTCTATTTGAAAAAGAAACCGGCAATACAGTGACTATCGAATATGGCGGTTCAGGCCAAATTCTTACACGCTTTAATCTCACTCAACAAGGTGATCTGTTTTTTCCCGGCTCTCAAGAGTATGTAGAGAAGTTAGCGAAACAAAATCAGGTGGTTAGCCAATATCCTATTGTGCGTCATATTCCTGTTATTGCTGTCAGAAAAGATAAAATCGGTGAGATCAAAACTATCACAGATCTTGCAAATAGTTCATTGAAATTAGGTATGGGAGATGCAAAAGCAATTGCATTAGGTAAAAGCGGTGAACAATTAATCGAAGCGTCAGGCCAAGGTGAGCAGTTACGAAATAAAGTGGTTGTTCGTACAGCAACCATTAAACAGTTACTTATGTATTTATTAAATGGTGAGGTTGATGCTGCCATTATTGGTTACGCTGATGCAATGAAAAACCAAGATAAATTAGTTTTATTACCCATACCTGAAGGAAGCCCCGAAGAAATTGCGACATTAGCGGTATTAAAAACTTCAACAAATCCCACACAAGCACAACAATTGGCTGATTATTTTTCTCGTCCCGAAGGAATAAAGGCTTTTACTGATTATGGTTTTCTACCTGTTATTTCAAAACCATAGATTTTTCTCACATTATTTGTATTTTTGCCACCGGCTCACAGGTGGCTTTTTTCATTTTTACAATAAATGTCATTAGTAGATTAAGAGAAGGCTTCACTGTGTATCGTTGGGCACTAATACCACTTTTATTATTATTATTTTTGATATTGGGATCACTTATTGCATTAATTTGCCAACTCTCTTATCACGAACTCACCATGGTTATTACTGATGCTGAATTTCATTTTGCCGTATTGATGTCACTGAGCACCGCGTTAACATCATTGTGTTTAGCCGTGCTCTTAGCTGTACCTGCAGCTTGGGTGATGGCAAGATCGTCATTTAAAGGACAGCGTTTTATTGATGCGTTACTCGATTTACCCTTAGTCACGCCTCCTTTGGTAATAGGTATTGGATTATTATTATTGTTAGGTCATCAAGGACCTTTAACAGGGGTTTTTCCTCAATTATCTCGTGCCCTTTTTTCTCCCTTAGGGATTATTATTGCTCAAACATATGTTGCAAGTGCAATCATTATGCGTAATAGCCTTGCGGCGTTTAAAGCTATTGATCCTGCTTATATTCAAACCGCACAGAATTTAGGATTAACACCAACAAAAACGCTTATTTTGGTTGAGATCCCACTTTGTTGGTCTGTATTAATCAGTGGTTGTATTGTGGCTTTTTCTCGAGCATTAGGGGAGTTTGGGGCAACATTAATGTTGGCAGGGGCCACACGATTAAAAACAGAAACCTTACCAATGGCAATCTATTTAAATATAGCGAGTGGTGATTTCTCGCTTGCGATAGGTTGCGCTTTAGTACTGATAGCAATTGCAATTACTCTATTGTTTGCTTTACACCGTTTACAGCGTGATAGGAAATTAGCATGTTAACCATTCACTCGTTGACTACCGGTATTTTAACCGAGGTTTCATTACACCTAGAGCAAGGGGGTTGTTTAGGGATCAGTGGCTCATCAGGTAGCGGCAAAACAACGTTACTCAATGCTATTGCGGGTTATACCGGCTATACAGGGGATATTGTTTTAGCTAACCAAAATATGAATAAATTACCTGTTTGGCAGCGCCCCTGTCGTTATTTAAATCAGCATCTTTATTTATTCCCTTTTCTCACTGTAAAGCAAAATTTATGGCTGGCACAATATGCGGCTAAGCAAAAGCGCAGTAAAGAAAAAGAGATAGCGTTACTTGAACAGATGGGAATTGCTCATTTAGCAACACGTTATCCATCTCAAATATCAGGGGGAGAGCAGCAACGAGTTGCATTAGCAAGAGCACTCATTAGCCAACCCAAACTGTTATTAATGGATGAACCCTTTTCAAGTTTGGATTGGGAAACACGTTATCAGCTGTGGGAGCTTATTATCTCATTAAAAAAACAGCAGATAACGATGATAATAGTCACTCATGAGCCTCGTGAATTGCAAGCATTAGCAGATAAAACGCTGTTATTATCTAATGGGAAAATTGTGCAAGAAAGTAAAAACTAAAATAAAAATATGCAGATGATCACCAAGCCATCACAGACCAGTGAATAACGCGTCCCATAATTTTAACGGAGTCAATTTCTGCAAATTCATCAGGAAATTCATCTTTATTGTAGCTACGGATAATTAATTTTCCGCCTGGCTGACGGTAGAGTAATTTTATTCTAAATAATGAATCTTGTTCGATAGCATAAATACCGCCATCCACAATCCGCGTATTACCTGTATCAACGGTCACTGTTGAACCATTTGGAATAACCGGAGACATACTATCACCATAGACGGAAAAACAGATCACATTTTGTGGTGAAGCGCCATAGCGGCGTAGTGTGCTTTTGGAGAATCTCAATTTATAACCATTATGATCTTCGTTAGTACAGCAGCCATCACCAGCGGCAAGTTCAATACTTTTAAAATAACGGATCTCGACTTCATCAGCATTGAGAGGGGTATCGTTATCCCATTCACTGACTGAATGCCATTCATCTTGGGGAGGAATTTCAGACGCGTGTGTTTGTTTATTATCCCCTTCGAGCAACCACGATAATTCACAATTTAACGCTTTTGCTAATTCAGGTAAAAAACGAGGGCGTTTGGTTTTTCCACTCTCAAGCTGTTCAATTGATTGTTGCGTTGTACCCGCCAAGGTAGCAAGCTCAGACTGTGTTAAACCTAACGCAATACGTTTGTCTTTGGTGCGTTTTGCAATAGACATGAGTGACTCCTAATACGTGTCCTTACATATTTTAAGTATAAAGAGTATACCGTAACTAGAAAACAAATTAAATTGTATTTTGTGGGGTGTTCAACGAAAAAGGGTGATTATTTTAATTGAAAGACATCATCGGCGCTATTTGGCGGTGTTAGGTATGGATTTTCATCGGTCACTTCGGGATCACGTAATACTTCACCACAAAAAATATAGAGATCGGGTCTTTTCTTTTTGAGATAGTTTAAGCGAATAGTACATTCATCTTTGGTATAAATGGTTTCTGTTACTGGAACCGCATCACAAGAATCATGCCCGCATGGACTGACTAATAAAACATAACCGACCAGCATGAGCTGTGAAGTAAACATAGCATACCCTTTTAACTATTCATGTTTGGTCATTGAAATCAGATGGCTAGATTACCTATTCATGATCCAAAATGCAGTTTCTATTTATCTTAAATTGACTTAATGGTGTAAAAAGGCGTATTGTGTCACAAAATTTCTAGTCTTTATTTGTATTTTACACCGAAATGTTATAGGTCTACTTAGAAAATCGTGTTGTCATATCATGATTAAATATTAAAAAACAAATAGATTTGTTTTATTGAGATAAACATTATTGTAATTTTGTATCACTATCGTAACTGATTTTGCAACATACTGTATTTGTGTGTTTTAAAATAAGCTTTGTCAATGATATGGCATTTTACCTATTTCGCTAACAGATAACTATTTTTATTGAATGTGTTAATGGCGACAGCGTGATGCGTTGCCGATCCTCTTTTTTCGAGATTAAAATACAAAAATAGAACATAAAAAAGTTTTATATGGCAATAATGTTTCTGCTCACTTTTAGATTCATTATATATTCAATATTTTTTTATAAATATAGATAGAAATATTTTACTCGATTGTTGGGAGGGTTTTTTCAAATATTTTTTACTAGGATTATTCTATATTAAAAAAAATTCATGACGAAACCTATTAATGTCACGTATAATTCCGCGATAGAAAAGTTATTTTTCTATTGTACAAACATAGTTTATAAATAAATTAGTGTGTTGTATGAGATGGTTTTCCTTTTTATATAAGATGCTTATTGTATTAAATTAAATATTTATGGTGATGGTGAATTTATGTTAAAGAAAATGATGGGATTTATGTTTCTTGCGGTGGCAATGATGACATTATCTGCATGTGGTGATAAACAAGACGAAGCAGGAAAAGCCGCGGTTGAATTTATTGAAGCTGTCGCTTCCGGTGATGGTGATAAGGCTGTGTCATTAATGTATTTTGGTGATTTAGAAAAAGATCCAATGGCAGAGCAAATTACCGGCAAATTTAAAATGATCGTTGCCGAAGCGGGCAAAAAAATTAAAGAGCAAGGTGGCTTGGGTAAGGTTGAAGTAGCAAAAGTTGAATACAGCGAAGATAAAAATAAAGCCGTTGTCACACTCAAAACAGTGTTGAAAAATGGTGAAGAAAAAACAGAAAATCAAAATATGATCAAAGTTGATGGCAAATGGAAAGTTGAAGTTAAGTGATAATACGCTTTACTCTTGCATTAACTTTATACTTAGCGAGCACATTGACTGTGCTCGCTTTGCCTTATCAGTTAAAAAGTGGTGATCTGGTTTTTCGCGATGGTGATGAAGTTATTAGCGACATAATAAAGCAAGTTGATAACAGCGGTTTCAGCCACGTAGGAATGTTGTGGATAACTGAGCAAGGTATACAGGTTGTTCACTCAACACCCAGTGAGCATGCTGATAGTAAAGATGGTGTTACTATTGATAGTTTGGATTTCTTTATCAGTCGTGCTAAGCCTAATTCTGTACGCTTTTACCAAGTGCGTGGAAGTGAACAAGCTCGACAACAAGCGTTAGAAGCTGTTTTAAATCGAGTAGGGGAAAACTTCAGTATTCAGCAAGATAAAGGTGTTTATTGTACAGAGCTGGTGGCTGATGCATGGTTAAAAGCAGGGGTTTCTATTTCAACGGGCACACGTACATTACATATGCCGTTTATTTCTGAAAGAGCACTTATTTTTCCTGATAATATTATCCATTCCGAAAATGTTATTTTGATTGAATAAAATAAGGATAAAAGCCTTCTTCCCAAAGAATAAGTATAAATAAACCGCAAAATTTGGAAAGAAGGTTATCTTAACGGTATGGACGACAGTGAACGGCTTTAACCTTTTCCACCTTGAAATGAAGGATAAAGTGTCATACCGCCATCAATGAAAATAGTTTGTCCAGTAATATAAGTAGATTGCTCCGATGCTAACCAAGCAGCAACATTAGCCACTGCTTCAGGCTCTGCGGCATATTTCATTGGGATCATCTCTTCTAATTCTTTGCGTAACGCATCATCTTGCATTTTTTCTTTATTTATTGGGGTATTAATAGCACCTGGGCCAATGGCGTTAATACGAATACCATAGTGTGCATATTCAAGAGCCAGTGATTGCGTTAACATTCTCACGCCACCTTTACTGGCAGCGTAACTAGCAAAAGTCGGCCATGGGATCACTTCATGAACAGAAGACATATTAATAATATTGCCTTTGATCTTATTCTCAACGAAATATTTCAATGCGGAGCGAGCCGTTAGAAAATAACTGGTTAAATTTATATCAATAATTTTACGCCAATCTTCTAAATTCACTGCATGGGAAGGGGTTTGTGTCTCAATTCCCGCATTATTGATCAGAAGATCGAGCTGACCAAAGTGGTCAATCGCTTTATAAATAAAGTTATGAGCAATTTTTTCATCACTAATGTCACCGCCAAAAATAATCGCTTTACCTTTACCATGTTTATTTAAGCTATCGGCTAATGCTTGAGCTTCATTTTCATCAGAGTGATAGTTGATAACAACGTTCATTCCTTCTTGAGCTAATCTCGTCACTACTGCTGCACCAATTCCTCGTGACGAACCTGTTACTACAGCAACTTTTCCTTGAAGATCATGATACATACTACCTCCCATGTGCAATATCGTTATGTAAACAGCGACTGAGGATTAAGATATTTATCATTATTTAAGTATAAATACCCATGGAGTGACATTATTAGCGTTGTCACCCTATTAAGGATAGATGAACAATCATCATGGAGTGTTAAATAACGAAAAAAATTGAGAGAAAATGAATAATAAATATAAACATTTTTTTCTAGTGCTATCTTGATAATACAGGTAGTATGTTAAAAATTATTTCTTTTGTTATTTTTGAGTTATTAGGTTGTGGTTATGTAATACGCATTAAGGCACTGAAGATAAATAGTGCAAATACAGATAAATATACTCACTGAATTTTAATATAAATTTAGTAGGGTTCCTGTTACTTAATGAGTATAACACAATGAATAATCAATCAAAAAAATATGACAGAACATATCACTATCCTTTTTCACCAGGCACAACAAGCGATGATCGTATTAATGCCAATTGGTGGCAAGATATCTGTAAAATAAAGCATCTTATTCATACTGAAAAATTAGATGGTGAAAATAATTGCTTAAATCGAATGGGGGTTTTTGCTCGCTCTCATGCGACTCCGACACAATCTGCATGGACAGTACAACTACGCCAGCGTTGGCAATCCATCAGAAATGATTTAGGTAATTTAGATATTTTTGGTGAAAATCTTTATGCCATTCATTCTATTGAATACCAACATTTGGAAGAGTATTTCTATGTTTTTGCCATACGTTGTCAGGATAAATGGCTAAGTTGGGAAGAAGTGCAATTTTATGCCACTTTATTTGATTTACCCACCGTACCGGAAATCTCGCTACCAAAATCGGAAAATAAAATAGAGTTTGAAAAGAATATTATTTTACACGCACAAAAGCATAGCTCTTTTCAATCACGAGATGTGTTAACCAAGAAACCAAGTGCGATGGAAGGCATTGTCACACGAGATGCTCAAGCATTTTCATTAGATGAATTTTCACATCGGGTGTTTAAATATGTGAGAAAAGATCATGTTAAAACAGATGTGCATTGGAAACGTAATTGGAAAAGAGCGCCACTGATTTGGGAAAAAACACAGGAGTCTCATGATGCTTCATAAAAAATTACATAGCGAAATGTCATGGGAACAACTTGGTGAGTACTATGATGAAATTAGTGATATGTCCGGTGTTAGACAAGATCCGATCCACCATGCTGAAGGTGATGTAGCTATTCATACACAGCAGGTGATCCACGCTATAAAATCACTCCCTGAATACCAAGAGCTGTCAGAAAGAGAGCAACAAATTCTATGGATTGCAGCACTTTTACATGATGTAGAAAAACGTTCAACTACCCGTGAAGAGAATGGGCGAATTATTTCGCCAGGCCATGCTCGTAAAGGAGAATTAACGACAAGACGTTTTTTATATGAAAAAGTGCCGGTTAGCTTTATTGATAGAGAACAGATTGCGGCATTAGTACGCTATCACGGATTACCTTTATGGTTAATGGATAAACCCGATCCTAAAAAAGCCTTATTAGCGGCTTCGTTAAGGGTAGATTGTTATTTATTGGCATTGCTGGCTAAGGCGGATGTTCTGGGACGAAGCTGTGAAGATAAGCCCTCTTTATTGGATAAAATAGCGTTATTTACACTTTACTGTGAAGAATTAAATTGTTGGAGAACACCCGCACGATTTATTTCTGATGGCGCTCGATTTCACTATTTTCATAGTGAAAATAGTGTCGATCCTCACTATGAACCTTATCCTGAGCAAGGAAGTGAAGTTATTGTGCTTTGTGGGCTACCGGGAATGGGCAAAGATAGTTATATTCGCCAATATTGTGCAGATATGCCTGTAGTAAGTTTAGATGCATTACGTCAGCAGCATAATATAAAACCAGATGATCGTGATGCGAATGGATGGATTGCACAACTTGCCAAAGAGCAAGCGAGAATATATTTAAGAGAGCATAAGTCTTTTGTTTGGAATGCAACAAATATTACTAAACAAATGCGTAATCAACTTATTGCTCTGTTTTATCGTTATCAAGCTAAAGTGACATTGGTATATATTGAAGTACCTTATTTGCAATGGAAAAAACAAAACAGCGCAAGAAAGGAAGCGGTTCCCGATAAAGTGATGGAAAGAATGTTGAGCAAACTGGAAGTCCCAACACCAGAAGAAGCGCTTAACGTGATTTATTGGGTTGATGGGGAAGCTCAAAATTTGATTTAAGGCTAGTTATATTAAGGTCATACAACTAAAAAAAGGGCTATTTTACTTACCATAAAATAGCCCTTAATTATTTATAACAGGTGAAACAACGTATTATGATTATTTCTTAACGTGATGAATAATATCAAAATAAACAGTATTATCCCCTTCAGTTGGGTAAATACGATAGGTATACTCATCATTATTGATGGTGATATTTTCTACATCACGAGTAAATAGTGTTTTTCCTTGTGCATCTTTGGCAACTAATGTACGCGTTTTTCCATCATTAGACATTGACCAATCCCCTTGCATTTTTTGTTTACCTTCAGGGGTAAACATAATAAAAGTGCCATTAGGATAATATTCTGCTAGGCCAAAATAATTACTGACTTGTGGATTATTAGCGTCAACTTTATTGCCTTTCTCGTCAATGGCTTGTGTGGTAACCCAAACTTTTTCTACCATGACTTTTTCATAATCATTGAGATCTTTTTGTGCTTGAGTTACGCCCTGAACTTGTTGTGTTGTGCTGGTGCTTTCAGCGGCAAAAAGAGAAGCACTAACACTTAATAATGAAATAGCAATAAGTGATTTTATTTTCATAGGTATATCCTTATGTCTTTACGTTGTGTATTTATCAGATTATTGGTGCTCAATTTATATTTATAATCTTAGACACTAAGTTTAAACATCGCTAGAAAATAAATGTGTCGGAATATGTCTGATAAATAGGTTGTTTTACAATCTATTTAGGTATTAGATATTTTAGAACACATTATTGCTGATTTTATCTTCTTGAATTTTGTGATTTTTAGTTTTTATATCTAAGTTTTTGTTTTTTGTTGGAGTTATATTTTGTATCAGTGAGTTGCTGTTAGTGCTTTAGTATTCTCAGCTATTTACAAAATAAGCCAAAGATTGACGAGTAAAAAAATAAATCAATAAATAAAGCAAGATTTTTACTTACTTTGCCTACTTAAAATAGGTTATTTATACTTAGTTTGTTCAATGACTGTTGTTATTAATGTTATCTACCTCACAAAATGAGACAATAAAAACTGCTTCTATTTTAATCATTGTGTCTGTATTTCTAATTATAAGTTGACATGATTAATTTACATTATCATTGGCTATACATTTGAATGGTAAGAAGAATTGTACTAATTTATGAACTATAAAAATGGATGATTAATTTATTTTAAGCTTTGTTCGATTCACTAAAATAGTTGGTTATTTAAACATAGTGATGATTATTTTTATTTTTGATTATTCTAATAACTCTAAATTATTATAAAATAAGGTTTTTATTTTTTATTGTTTTTTAAGTTAATTATTTAAGTTTTAAAAAACAAATAATTAATATTAGATTGTTTTATAATCAATATAGTGTTTGTTATTTTATTATTTGATTTTATTTGTGTTTTTATGAGAGGGGAGATGGCTTCTATATATTAAGTAATCTTATTACTATCATTATTTATTTCTGCTTTTTTTTGTTTTTTATTTTTGTGTTTCTGCTTTTTTTTGCTTTTAATAAATAACATATGATTGTAATCACAATCCCATAACAACTAATAAATTAAAGTTGTTGCCATAGAGGTAACATTAAATGAAAGCAGAGCGTCATAAAAAAATTGTTAATCTGATCAAAGGTCATGGTGCAGTAAAAGTTTCTGTTTTAGCAAAAGAGCTTAGTGTTACCAAAGAAACGATACGATCAGATTTAAATACATTGGCTGAGAAAGGAATAATTAAAAGATGCCATGGTGGGGCCTTTATTGAATTTGAAACATTAGACAAAGTTGCCAAAAAAGAAATCATACAATTTTTAGAATGTAATGATCAAATTGATAAAATTAATTTAGCGGGGCAGCCGGCAGTAAATAAAGTATGTGTATTAGGTTCATTTAATGTTGATATGATTAGTTATTTGCCCAGACTGCCAGAAACCGGGGAATCTTTATTGGCGAATAAATTTATCTTCTCACCAGGAGGTAAAGGATGTAATCAAGCATTAGCGGCAAGTTATGCTGATGCACAGGTGCATTTTATCACCAAAATCGGTACTGATCAGTTTAGTGATTATGCAGTAAATTTTATATCGTCATCAAGAATAAAAACATCAACGATATATCAAACTGAAAATCATCAAACTGGAACAGCATCAATCTTTGTGTCAGAAGAGAGTGGTGAAAATATTATTTCTATTTATTCAGGGGCTAATATGGATATTTCTTCTGATGAGGTAAAAATACAAAAAGATAAAATTATAGATGCCGATATAATTTTATTGCAATTAGAAACTAATATTGAAGCATTAAAGGAAATTATTTCAATCGGGAATGAAAATAATATTCCCATTATTTTAAATCCTGCACCTTACAATAAAGTTATTGATAAGCTATTGCCAATGTTAGATATATTAACACCTAATGAAACAGAAGCCAGCTTATTATCAGGTATTGAAGTTGTTGATTTAGTATCTGCTAAAAATGCAGCCAATGCTATTTATCAAAAAGGTGTTAATAAAGTTGTCATTACTTTAGGTAGTAAAGGTTCATTAGCTTATGACGGTTATAAATATATTTACTCACCAGCTTATCCTGCGGTGGTAAAAAATACAGCGGGCGCTGGTGATGCTTTTAATGGTGCACTAGCAGCCTCATTAGCAAAAGGAAAGCAGTTTTCTTACGCGTTACGCTATGCATCAGCTTTTGCATCACTAGCTGTTGAGACGAGTAATGCTTCAGAAATGCCTGAAGATATTAATGTCATGCATCGCATCAATCAAACAACATATTCACAGATTGTCACTCAATCCCCTGAATAAATAATCTTTTTGAAAGAGGAAAAAAAATGAAAATCTTATTTATTGGTGAGTCATGGCACATTCATATGATCCACTCAAAAGGCTACGACAGTTTCACTTCTAGTAAATATGAGGAAGGTGCCACTTTTTTATTAAATTGTTTAAGGGAAAAAGGGGTAGCAGTTGATTATATGCCTGCACATACCGTTCAGGTCGCATTTCCTCAGACTGATGAAGAATTAGCAAAATATGATGTCATCGTGATCAGTGATATTGGTGCTAATACTTTCCTCTTGCAAAACGATACTTTCTACAACATGAAAGTACTTCCAAATGCATTAGGGCTAATTAAACAGTTTGTTGCTAATGGTGGTGGCTTATTAATGATTGGCGGCTATCTATCATTTATGGGTATTGAAGCGAAAGCAAACTATAAAAATACCTTATTGGCACAAGTGTTACCTGTTGAAATGTTAGAGGGTGATGATCGTGTGGAAGCCCCAGAAGGAGTATTCGCAACTCCAGTTAATGCAGAGCATGCCACGATAAAAGGTTTTAGTGAATGGCCGATGTTCCTTGGTTATAACAAAGTGTTCGCTAAACATAACACTGAAACGGTTTTGAATATTGGCGAAGATCCACTACTGGTGTTTGGTCAATTTGAAAAAGGAAAAACAGCTTGTTTTATGAGTGACTGTTCACCGCATTGGGGGAGCAAAGAGTTTTTAGCATGGCCACATTATGCTGATATGTGGGTCAATATTCTAAAGCAAATCGCACGTTAGTTCTTAATAACAATAGCAGTAAGAAAAGTAAAAAAGCGCGGAGATACACTCTGCGCTAATAACAAAATAACCGATTACTTGAAAAATAAAAAAGAAATCACTCATAGTCAATAATCCAAAAGGAACATCTTATGAGTACAAAAAATTTATCAACACCCTTGCTGATGGTAGCAACTGTGTTAGCAGGGATGCTATCACCAATGCAGTCTGCGGTGAATGGGCAACTGGGACATGTATTAAAAGACGGTAATGCTAGTGCAGTTATCTCTTTTGCCAGTGGTTTAGTGGTCATGTTTTTTATCATTATGTCCAAAAAACAATATCGTCAGCAATTTGCTTCTATTCCGACATTAATTAAAACACGTAAAATTCCATTATGGAACTGGTTTGCTGGCCTCTGTGGCGCAATGGTGGTTTTTTCTGAAGGAGCATCAGCCAGTGCATTAGGAATAGCTACATTCCAAACAGCATTAATTTCAGCACTGTTATTATCAGGTTTATTATGTGACCGCTTTGGTATAGGTGTGGATGAGAAGAAATACTTCACCCCATATCGTGTATTAGGTGCCGTATTAGCTGTTGTTGCTACTCTTTTTGTCGTTTCTCCGCAGTGGCATTCAACCTCTTTTATTTACTTAGCTATTCTACCTTTTTTAGCGGGTTTATTAGCGGGATGGCAACCAGCAGGTAATTCAAAAGTGGCTGAAGCAACAGGTTCGATGATGGTTTCTATTACTTGGAACTTTATTGTTGGATTTACTGTTTTAACGATTGCGTTAGTAGTACGTATGGCGTTAGGGCATATAACACTGGAGCTTCCTGCTACATGGTGGATGTATTTAGGTGGGCCTTTAGGGTTAATGTCTATTGCATTAATGGCTATTTTAGTACGAGGCTTAGGGTTACTAATGTTAGGTGTTGCATCAACTGCGGGCCAATTACTGGGTTCAGTATTAATTGACCTATTATTACCTTCGTTGGGAAATACTGTTTATTTAGTCACAATCATCGGTACGTTATTTGCCTTAGTCGGCGCCATTGTTACTACCATTCCTGAGTTTAAAGCGACTAAATCAGTAAAAAGAGCAGGGGCATAATCATGAAAGGTTATATTCAAACGGTAACGGGTCCGGTTAAAAAAGCGGATATGGGGCTGACACTACCTCACGAACATTTATTTAATGATTTATCTGGCGTTGTTGATGAACCTTTTTATGAATTCTCACACGTTTTAGTAGATAAAAAAGTCAGTGCAGATATTCAGTGGGGACTAAAATACGATCCATATTGTTGTTGCGATAATATGGATAAAAAACCCATTGAAGACGTTATTTTTGAATTAAATAATTTTAAAGAGCTTGGGGGCAAAACGATTGTTGATGCTACAGGTTCATCGTCAATTGGTCGTGATATTAGAAAATTAAAACAAGTTGCAGAATTAACGGGGATTAATGTCGTTGCTTCTTCCGGCCTTTATATTGAGAAATTTGAAGGAAAACGCCTAGCTGATGATATTGATGCGATGGCAAAAATGATCGATGATGAATTAAATATCGGCATTGACGGTACAGATATTCGTGCTGGTATGATTGGCGAAATTGGTGTATCTCCTTTCTTTACAGATGGTGAAAAAAATAGTTTACGTGCCGCTGCACTGGCTCAAAATAATAACCCTTATGCCTCAATGAATATTCATATGCCAGGTTGGCAACGCCGTGGTGATGAAGTATTAGATATTCTTTTAACAGAAATGGGGTGTGATCCAGCCAAAATATCGTTAGCCCATTCAGATCCTTCTGGTAAAGATATCGATTATCAATGCAAAATGCTTGATCGAGGTGTTTGGCTTGAATTTGACATGATAGGTCTTGATATTTCTTTCCCTAAAGAAGGCGCGGCACCCAGTGTGATGGATACGGTTGAAGCTGTCGCAACCTTAATAGAAAGAGGTTATGGTAACCAAATTGTATTAAGTCATGATGTGTTTTTAAAACAGATGTGGGCAAAAAATGGCGGAAATGGTTGGGGTTTTGTGCCTAACGTTTTTCTTTCATTATTAGCACAGCGTGGCATTGATAAGACGATAATAGATAAGCTGTGTATTGATAATCCAGCTAATTTATTAGCATGAATTAATTATAACTATAAATACCCCTTAAATACATTTTGCGACACGTAAGCCCGTGTCGCTTTTTTAGTTGTTATTCTCGTGTTAGCGTAAATGATAGTTTTCGATATAACGTAATGAGTGTGTGGAGCCATTAATCACTAACGAGTGTGTACGCAAATAATCGCTTTGTTCAGTGACACCGGATAATAGGTCACCGGCAGTAATTGCGGTTGCTGCAAACATAACATCCTGATGGCGCACCAATATTTCAAGTGGCAATGTAATATTAACATCAGTTCCCATATTATGGCATCGAGAGATTTCTTGTGCTGCAATTTCTCTATTTGTTGCATTATTACCTTTAGCAATATCGCGGGTAATAAGGCGCGCTTGCATATCACCACCTAAAGCTTTAGCAATAGCGGCACTAATTACACCTTCTGGCGCGCCACCAATGCCGTACATAACATCAATAGGATTATTAGGCATTGTGGCATATAAAGAAGCAAGCACATCGCCATCCGGCAAAGTGATGACATTAATACCTCTATTACGCAAATCAATGATAATATCGTGATGGCGCGGTTTATCTAAAATAGCTAGTGTTAACTGGCTTAATGATTTATTTAATGTTTGTGCAATAGCATCAAGGTTATATTCAAGGCAATGGTTAAGGTCGATCACACCTGCTGCTTTTTTACCGACAACCAGTTTTTCCATGTACATATCGGGTGCTTGTAAAAAACTACCTTCAAAACCTGCAGCTAAAATAGCCAAAGAATTATTTTCACCGGTAGCGACCATGCGAGTACCATCGATAGGATCAACGGCGATTTCTATTTTTTCACCTTGGCCGTTGCCTACTGGTTCGCCAATATAGAGCATAGGTGCTTCATCAATTTCACCTTCACCAATAACAATTTGGCCATTGATATTAAGGCTATTAAGGCGCTCTCGCATGGCGGCAACTGCGGCAGCATCTGCCGCATTTTTATCTTGTTTACCTACCCATGGCATAGCCGCAATAGCAGCAGCTTCTGTGACTGATGCGATAGAATTAGTTAATTCATCATTTAATTTCATAGGGTTAATATACTTTGCAAGGTCTGTTATATTGAATAGTAGCCTTTGATGATACCCTTTTTTCAAATTTAAGTGTTAGGCTTAAATCAATTGTTTTCGCCTTCTTTTACGCTTAAAAACAAATAGGAAAAATAAAGGTTTATCGTATATTTGATAATACTATTATAACGATATTTTGTTATTAATAAGTAGTTTTTTCGTTATAACTGATTAATTAACAAAGATAATTAGAAATAATAGCACAGTCTGCATACTGAACGCATTTCTTCTATAATAGATAAATAAATGTCAATGATTAGCAAATGGATGGAAAATAATGAATGTAATTGATGCAGTAAAAAACCGTCGTGCAACAAAACAGTTTGATGCTGATTTCAAAATACCACAAGAAGAGAAAAAAGCCTTACTTGAAGATGCGTTACAATATACGCCAAGTGCATTTAATCTGCAGCATTGGCGTCTTTTGGTTGTTGATGATGTTAAGCAACGTCAAGCATTAAGAAAAGTGGGTTGGGATCAGCCTCAAATAACAGACTCTGCTATGCTGATTGTTTTATGTGCAGATCTCAATGTTTGGGAGAGTGAAGTTAAAACAATTTGGCAAGATGCTAACCCTGAAGTCAGAGATATTATGTGCAGTGCTGTTGATAGTTATTATCGTAATAAACCACAAGTACAACGGGATGAGATTATGCGTAGTGCGGGTTTGTTTGCTCAAACACTGATGTTATTAGCACAAGAGCGCGGTTTTGATTCTTGTCCTATGGATGGGTTTGATTTTGCCGAGGTAGCAAAAACAATTAACTTGCCTGATCACTATGCTATCTGTTTAATGATTGCCATTGGTAAAGGTAAAGGAAAACCTTTTCCACGATTAGGTAAATTATCTTTTGATAAAGCGGTGACATTTGATCATTTTTAAAGTACTAAAGTGCTTCTTATATTTTATATAGGAAGTACTTTATTCCTATAATTAATTATTATTATATGTTATTAGCTTTATTTTATATTCTTTATAAATGTGTGTATGATTTTAATACATTATTAATTAATGCGGTAAGAATAATAATTTATTTATAATATCATTGTTGCGTGAATAAAAAATAAAAATATGGAAATTCTAACGATATTATAATAGCATTTGTCATTATAAATTTTATTGCCTTGATTTATTTTTAATTTTATTAAATATTTTTAAGGATTGATATCGTTGATAAATACTCTAGTAATCAGTCAAGTTGAAATATTTAGTTTAGGTATAGAAAAATTACTTTGCCAGATTAAAAAAATTAACATTCGTAAGATTATGAATGATGAAAGTGAAGCTTTTCGTTATTGCAGACAATATTCTGTCAATCTTATTATTTTTTATTCTTTACCTACTGTCTCTTTAATAGATGTAATAAAAAGAATTAAACGTTTTTCTCCCATTATAAAAATAGTGGTTATTTCGCCTAAAATAGACTCAATACTTTCCGTCACATTGCTACAGTTAGGTATTGAAGGGTTTATCGTTATAGATTCCTCTGCTGCGAATGTGCTTCAGGCCATTCGACAAGTCTGTATTGGTCAACGTTATATTAGTCCAGAAATTGCTATGGATATTGCACTAACTAAAGTACAAGCAGACTTAAATCCGCTACATCATCTTTCTGAAAGAGAGTTACAGATAATGTCGATGATTATAAGAGGGAAAAAAATAGCACAAATTGCACAAGAGCTGAATATCAGCACTAAAACAGTAAATAGCTATCGTTATCGAATGTTTAGTAAACTTAAAATCTCAGGTGATGTAGAATTAACTCATATAGCAGTTCGTTATGGGTTAATCGAGATAGAGAGTTACTTACAAAGTGGAAAACATATTTGATGCTAAAGCATTTCTAAGTCGAGTAACGAGTCAACCGGGTGTGTATCGAATGTATGACGCCTCAGGCACCGTTATTTATGTTGGAAAAGCAAAAGATCTGAAAAAACGATTATCAAGCTACTTTCGTGCTCAGGTGAATAGTCGTAAAACAGAAGCATTAGTAAAATGTATTGCCAATATTGATGTTACCGTGACACATACGGAGACAGAAGCGCTACTTTTAGAGCATAGCTATATTCAGCGTTATCAGCCTCGCTATAATGTGTTACTACGAGATGATAAGTCCTATCCGTATATTTATTTAAGTGCAGACAAACACCCAAGATTGGCGAGTTATCGTGGTGCTAAACATGCTAAAGGGGAATACTTTGGCCCTTTCCCTAACTCTTTGGCGGTGAGAGAAACATTAGCTTTGATGCAAAAATTATTTCCTATTCGTCAATGTGAAGATAGTGTTTACCGCAATCGCTCACGCCCTTGTTTGCAATATCAAATAGGCCGTTGTCTCGCCCCTTGTGTAAAAGGTTATGTCTCTGATGAAGAGTATGCACAGCAAGTCAATTATGTGCGTCTTTTTTTATCCGGCGATGACAGCCAAGTGATTGAAGGCTTAATTAAACGAATGGAAGAGGCAAGCCAAGCGTTACGCTTTGAAGAGGCTGCGCGTATTCGTGACCAAATTCACGCGGTAAGACAAGTTACTGAAAAACAGTTTGTGGCTAATATTGGCGATGATCTCGATGTGATTAGCGTGGCATTTAATGGTGCTATTGCTTGTGTGTATGTGCTCTTTTTCCGTCAAGGTAAAGTGCTTGGTAGTCGTAGTTATTTTCCTAAAGTACCGGCAAATACATCATTAGACGAAGTGGTACAAACCTTTATTGGACAATTTTATTTACAAGGCAGTGCGATCCGCACTTTACCCACAGAAATTTTGCTCGATTTTAATCTTGAAGATAAAACGATTTTAGCGGAGTCAATTTCTTCGATAGCAGGACGTAAGATCCATATCCAAACTAAACCCCGTGGTGATAGAGCACGCTATTTAAAACTAGCACGAACTAATGCAGCTACGGCATTAGCCACTAAGCAAGTTGAACAATCAACCATTTCTCAACGTTATAACTCGTTAATGTCACTTTTAGAGATGAAAGAGATAAAACGAATGGAATGTTTTGATATTAGTCACACTATGGGAGAGCAAACTGTGGCTTCATGTGTCGTATTTGACATGAATGGCCCATTAAAATCGGAATACAGGCGCTATAATATTAGTGGGATCACTCCGGGGGATGATTATGCCGCGATGAATCAAGTTTTGACTCGTCGTTATGGCAAGTCATTAGAAGAGAGTAAAATACCTGATATTATTTTTATCGATGGTGGTAAAGGGCAATTAGCACAAGCCATTGACGTATTTCAATCACTTGATGTCGATTGGGATAAATCACACCCTAAATTAATTGGTGTCGCGAAGGGGAGTGATCGTAAAGCGGGGTTAGAGACACTATTTTTTAAACCAGAAGGCGAAGGTGTGGCACTTCCTTCTGATTCACCCGCGTTACATTTGATCCAACATATTCGTGATGAGTCGCATCGTCACGCAATAACGGGGCATCGTCAGCGTCGTGCTAAGGTTAAAAACACCAGCTCTCTAGAATCGATTGAGGGGGTGGGACCAAAACGACGTCAAATGCTATTGAAGTATATGGGTGGTTTACAAGCTTTACGTGATGCAAGCGTTGAAGAAATTGCGAAAGTTCCCACAATTTCGACCGCGTTAGCAGAAAAAATTTTTAATGCGTTGAAACACTAAGTGTATTGATGCACCATATTAATAACTCTCACTTTTCTAGGTCGTGTAGAACGCTATGCAACTAAATATTCCAACTTGGCTAACTTTATTTCGTGTCGCTTTAATTCCATTCTTTGTTTTGGTGTTTTATTTACCATTTAAAGATGCTCCCCTTATTTGTGCCATTATTTTTATGGTAGCTGCCGCCACTGACTGGTTTGACGGTTTTTTAGCCCGCCGTTGGAAGCAAACCACTCGCTTTGGGGCTTTCCTTGATCCTGTTGCGGATAAGGTAATGGTTGCTACAGCATTAGTATTAATTACTGAACACTATCATGTATGGTGGATCACTTTACCGGCAGCGACCATGATCGCACGTGAAATTATCATCTCATCACTAAGAGAGTGGATGGCTGAATTAGGTAAACGTAATAGTGTGGCAGTTTCTTGGATTGGAAAAGTGAAGACTACCGCACAAATGGGTGCACTTGTTGTGCTATTATGGCGTCCGACTATTGAAGCTGAGTGGTTCGGATTTGTATTGTTATACATTGCGACGGTATTAACATTCTGGTCTATGTTCCAATATTTGAGTGCTGCATGGTCAGATTTGCGTGAAGCTTGATCGAAATGACTGAAAATTCACCGAACAGTCAAAAAGATGCAAATATAGTGTTGACTAGATTCAGGAAATCAGTAGAATGCAACGCATCGAAAGGCACAACGGTTTACAGAAATAAATAAGTAAATCAGCAAGTTCGGTAAAGCGGGAATAGCTCAGTTGGTAGAGCACAACCTTGCCAAGGTTGGGGTCGCGAGTTCGAGTCTCGTTTCCCGCTCCAATCTCTTAAGAGATTGAGCAGTTGAGGCGCGTTGGCAGAGTGGTCATGCAGCGGATTGCAAATCCGTGTACCTCGGTTCGATTCCGGGACGCGCCTCCATAAATGCCCAGGTGGTGAAATCGGTAGACACAAGGGATTTAAAATCCCTCGGCCTTTAGGCTGTGCGGGTTCAAGTCCCGCCCTGGGCACCACTCCTAATTGAGAGAGTGGTGTAAAAAGACCATAAATAATGGCATTGGGAAGTAGTTAGTCGTCCTTACCAGTAAAAATTAGTTATAATTTTACGGGCGCACCACAGAATTTAGCCCAGGTGGTGAAATCGGTAGACACAAGGGATTTAAAATCCCTCGGCCTTTAGGCTGTGCGGGTTCAAGTCCCGCCCTGGGCACCATATAAAATACGGACCTTAATTTAGGTCCGTTTTTTCTTCTAACCACAACGCTGGTGGTTGGTATAGGAAAAGTAGTTTTAGCGTAATAAATATTGTTATTAGCTACATAAAGTTAAAACAAAAAATGATTTAAGTTTATTTATTATGTACTTAACTAATAAATAAGTACCAAAAATAAATAAATACAATTTAGCCCAGGTGGTGAAATCGGTAGACACAAGGGATTTAAAATCCCTCGGCCTCTAGGCTGTGCGGGTTCAAGTCCCGCCCTGGGCACCATATAAAACTTTACTACTACTTTAGTAAGTTAAAAATACTAAGCCACCCAATAGGGTGGCTTTTTGCTTTCTAAACACCTCGCTTTCACTAAACCAAGTTATAACACACCTAGAATAATTTCATAAAATGACTATCATTTTACAAATCCGTGATGTTATATTATAACAAAATATCATGGGTGGTTTTGTTTATGTGGATAGCTAATTTTAAAAATTTCTCTTGGCGAGCAGTTCCGATATTGATGTCTTTCTTTTTATTGATGACTACACCAAAAGTTTTAGCACATCCTCATAGCTTTATTGATATGCAAACAACTTTTAATACACAAGATGATAAGTTAATTGGATTAACTTTTTCTTGGGTTATGGATCCGATAACCTCAATGGATATTCTGTACGATATATATAATGCGCAACCAGAAAGTGATATTTGGAAAAAACAGGCGGCGAGATTAATGAGCAATATATTATCTCAGAACTATTTTTCCGAGTTTTATATGGATGGGAAAAAACAAAAGTTTCGTCGTATACCAAGCCATTACACTCTTATAAAAGAGAAGTTACAGGTGAAGTTTAGCTTTGATGTGCTATTTATCACCCCATTGCCATTCGCTAAACATCATTTTGAACTTTTAACTTATGATCCCACTTTTTATGTCAGCATGACCTATCGTGACAATACACAGATCATATTGCCTTTAGAAATGATCGCTGATTGTAAACACAAACTGATTGAACCTTTTGCTGATGAAAGTTTAAAAGAATATGCACAATCATTAGATATCAATGGCTCTACTGATAGTGATTTAAATTTAGGGCTCTCTTTTACACAACGAGTACAAGTATTATGCCAATAAATATAACGAAGGAAAGGGGATTACTAATTAGCTTACTCACAGTGATAGCCAGTTGTTTGTTATTGATTGCTTATTATTGGTCTGAACTAACTTATTTTAATGTTCAATGGCAAAAAGTTATCAATAGCTATCTTGCAGAATTAATGCAAGATATTAGCGAAAATAATTGGCAAGTAGGCTTTATATTAATAGGTGTTAGTTTTTTGTATGGGTTACTGCATGCTGTTGGCCCTGGGCATGGAAAAGTCATTATTAGTACTTATATTGCTACTCACCCGACTAAATTAAAACAAAGTGCGTGGTTAAGTGTCCTTGCTTCATTGCTACAAGGTACAGTTGCCATAGTTATCATCACTGTTATATTAATAATATTAAACCTATCAAGCTCTCATTTAAAAATAGCGAGTCATTACATTGAAAATAGTAGCTATTTATTAATTTCATTATCTGGCATTATTATTTTTATCCAGTCTATTCGTCGTTTATTGTCAGACTATAAAAAGCGTGCTTTTTATATTAAACAGGCAACACCTATCATCAAGCGATCTAGATATCTCTATAAACATAAAAGCAATCAAACCATCTCACAAACATCATGTTGTGGTCATAAACATGTGGTGACTTCCAATGAATTACAAGGGAATTGGTCGGCACAATTGTTGGTACTATTCGCTATTGGTAGCCGTCCTTGCTCTGGCGCATTGTTAGTATTGTTATTTTCATATGCATTAAATATCTATCTTTGGGGAATAGCAGCTGTCATTGCAATGGCAATAGGAACGGCTTTAACCATTACTGCAATTGCATTAACAGTTTATTATATGCGAAATGTTGCTTATCGGTTTTCGGTAAAAAATACTAATTTATCTTTTAGGTATATGGCGGAGTTACTACGTCTATTAGCAGGAATATTGTTTATATTTTTAGGTATACTGATGTTTAATAGTGCAATAACGTTAAATAGAGAAGATATAATGCCGTTATTTCGCTAATAGTTACAGGTCAATGACATGGTAATGTAAGAAAACGCAGACTTTCCTTAATAGAACGTCTGCGTTTCAAATATTAGTTATTTTGCATATTGGTATTATTTTTTTCTAACCATTTTTGCATTTGTTCAATTTCAGGGCCTTGTGCATCAATAATAGCTTGTGCTAATTTGCGCATTTCAGGATCAGTACCATACTTTAGCTCGATTTTTGCCATATCAATTGCTCCCAAATGGTGAGCAATCATTCCCTGCGCAAATGCAACATCTGCATTAGCACTATTCATTCCTTTTGCCATATTTTCATGCATTTTATTCATTGAATCCATGAGCTCTTGGTTCATAGGAGAGTTACTCTGTGCCACATTAGTACCCATATTCATATTCATATGTGAATTATTGGCTATTGCACCAAAAGAGAGTGAACCCATTAAAACGATGGCGATAGGTAAAACTTTTTTCATCATTGTTCCCTTTATATTGTATGAATTATCTTTATTCTAAAGATCCCCCTTAGGGGAAGGTCAAGGTTACAACTAAAAGTTTAGAATACTTTACTTTTAATGACGTTTTATCTTATAAAGTATTATCAATATGCTTGAATAAATAATCGTTATAATGGCTATAATGAAAACCAGATATACTTGCGATAAATCTTATTTTTAACGCATATCCAAATAATAATTAAAATCAGAATTTAAGTATAATAACTTAACAATATTTAAATTATAACAATAAATTATTTCTTATGCCAATAGGGCTACCTGTCTGCGTAATAAAATGTAAAAAATAAAAAGAATTGTAATCAATATTGAATATGAATGGCTTTAATTATATACAGATACAAAGATGATTAGTGATGTGGGGGCTTTCATGAAACAAATAATTATTATTGCAGGAGGAATTATATCATTGACTATTATGATTGCTATTTTTGTTGCAATCTTAGTTGTTTCTGTATTTAAAGAAGATACCGTTGCTGCTTGGAATAATAGCCGTAATGTTATTGAAAACTCCTCAACACAAATCAACGATATGTTTTCTTTTGTCAAAGGTAAGCGTGATGATGTCATGGCACGTTATCAATCATTAGAAAACAGTGAAAGTTGTAATCAACTCGTGTCTAAATTAGACAGTGTTGAAAAAGCACTAGCGGAAGGTAGTTTGTTACTTCCTCGGTCATCAATTGAGCAAATTTTTGCTATTAAAAATAGCCTTAATGATAGCTCATCTCCAGCCCAAAGCTTTGCCTGTGAGCAAGCTATTCAATTTATAGACAGAATTAATCCATAAGTATTAAGCTACTGTATAGTTATTCTCTTTGTTTTTATAATATAGACTCTCTATTATTAGACTAACTGCAACAATAAGCCCGTGAAGATCTATTTATAATAGCATGAAATGGTTATCATTTTTTATTAATAAAAATATGATTCAGTAACGCTATTTTTCCTTGCCGATCTCCCTTTTGCGATCCAAATAAAATGTTAACGTTAAAAAGAAGCCAATGTAGGGATTTAATTTAGCGTTATGCCTATGCTAACATAATAGGCTGATTCGTTTTAGTCAGATGTTTTTCTATTCATTAGTTTGTTTTTATCTTTACTTATCGCTTTATAAAACACGCTTTATTATCTATTCTATTTAGATGTTATAAAATATAACGATGGGTATTTGCGCTTCTTTTTATGAAATTCACTGGCAGTAGTACATAAGTATCTTTTATCTATTTATAAAATTCACTGAAAAGTATTTAAACAATTATGAATATCACCACACCCAATAGCATTAATGAAGTAAGCCGTAAGACGGCGTGGATCAGGGTAATTATTCTATCATTTGCTGCTTTCGTATTTAATACGACAGAGTTTGTACCTGTTGCATTGTTAAGTAATATTTCTGAAAGTTTTGCCATGGTGCCGGCTCAAACAGGGTTGATGATCACTATTTATGCTTGGGTTGTTGCCCTAATGTCTTTGCCATTAATGATAATGACCAGCAAAGTAGAGCGACGTAAGCTACTGATTATTTTGTTTATTGTATTTATTCTAAGCCATGTCTTATCTGGCGTGGCATGGGATTTTAATTCGCTAATTGTAGGTCGGGTTGGAGTCGCCTTTGCTCATGCTGTTTTTTGGTCGATTACTGCCTCATTAGCAATAAGAATGGCACCCCATGGTAAAAAAGCACAAGCATTAAGTTTATTAGCAACCGGTGTTGCACTAGCTACCGTGCTGGGTTTACCTCTGGGAAGGGTGGTTGGACAATGGTTAGGATGGCGAGCTACCTTTTTGGGTATAGGTGTACTGGCGCTGATAACCATGCTTGCTTTAATGCGCTATTTACCTTTATTACCTAGTGAACATTCCGGCTCGTTAAAAAGTGTCCCAATATTGCTAAAACGAGCACCATTAGTGGGTATTTTCTTACTAACGGTGATCGCAGTGACCGCTCATTTTACTGCTTATAGTTATATTGAGCCTTTTGTTATTGATATTGCAAAATTAGATGAAAATTTTGCCACTATTGTATTACTGATTTTTGGCGGTGCAGGAATTTTGGGGAGTGTGTTATTTAGTCGCTATAGTACCAAAATGCCAACCTCATTCTTATTCTTTGCACTTATTCTCTTAACCGTATGCTTAAGTACGCTGATGATGAGTAGCCAACATACACTCACATTTATTGCCTTAATCATCTTTTGGGGGATAGGCTTTATGTGTATTGCGTTAGGATTGCAGGTTAAAGTGATTGACTTAGCACCTGATGCAACAGATATCGCCATGTCGATCTACTCAGGTATCTTTAATATCGGTATTGGGGCAGGGGCTTTGTTAGGTAATCAAGTAATATTGCACGCGGGAATGCCAAATATCGGCTATGCAGGAACAGCCTTAAGTATTATTGCACTAGCGTGGTGTGGCTTTATTTTTACCCGTTATCGTGTTGCGATGGGAGGCAAACCTCGCGAAAAAACCGGCTCCATTAAACAAAATCTATAAATAGCATTTTAAGGCATCTATTGCGCTGAATAGATGCCTTTTTTGTTGTTCTAAAATAGATATCACAGAAATATCTTGTGATAGAATTCACAAAATTGAATTTGGATCTTAGTAGGGCGAAGAAATGAATGGATTAACTTACCTAATATTAGCCATTATATCTGAAGTTATTGCAACAACGGTGTTAAAAGCATCCGATGGCTTTAGTCGATTATATCCATCTATTGTCGTCGTGGTGGGGTATTGTTTTTCTTTTTGGGCGCTATCTCAAGTTGTGAAAGTTATGCCACTGGGTATTGCATATGCAATTTGGAGCGGATTAGGTATTGTTTTAGTTTCTGTTGCGGCTGTTTTTGTCTATCAACAAAAACTCGATTTACCCGCCATCGTCGGTATGACATTAATTATTGCCGGCGTCTTAGTGATTAACTTACTTTCCAATAGCACCTCACACTAATCAGAGATAACAGAGATAATTTAGGTGTTTTTATAATGCAAGGAAAAATGAAAGCAACGTGTTTTTTGTTGATGTTGACCAGCTTTGCGTTGCTTACTGGTTGTAGTCAATCTAAACAAGCACAAAATACCACCGCTCAAGTGATTAATAGCAATAAAACGATAGCGACCACACCTTCTATTCCTTTAGAGGAACCAGCAAAAGAGACCTGTATATTTTCTGGTGGAGTGCCTGCGTTAACTTATGAATTACACGGCGGTCAAACACCCGTTTGTCAATTTGCTAATGGTAAACGTTGTAGTGAACAAGCGTTGATTGATGGTGCCTGTATTCCAGGTTAATACGCTTGGGGATATGCATAAATAAATGATAATTAGAAAAATAGGCGCTTAATGTCTGATTAAGCGCCTATTTTTGTGATGATAATAATTTATCTGCGCTCTATCTTTCTATAGCTAACAGTAGCGTATGTTAGTCTTTTTTGGAAAAAGAAGAGGTGACTTGGCTGATTAATACTAATAAACCAACAATAAAATAAGCAGAAAAGATAATTAACATCCATTGTGGCATTTCTAATGACAAGAACCGCCATTGGCTAACAGAACAATCCCCTGATGCTTGGAATACGGCAGGGAACCAATCTTGCAATGCAAACCAAGAAGGCAAGGTAACAAAGAAATCACAAGTTGCAAAAGGTGATGGATTAAGAATAAGTTGCGTATGTTCCCAAGCTAGCTCAATACCGCGGTATGAGGCATAAAGCCATAAAAAACTACCCGCCATGCGCATTAGTGTCAGTTTTGGCGAAGAAAAACCAATTAATGCGGCAACTAAGATCCCTAATACAGCAATGCGCTGATAAACACACATCACACAAGGCATTAATTCCATTCCGTACTGAAAATACAATGCCGCACCTTCAAGACCAATTGCCGTTAATGCCAGCAGTAACCATGAAAAACGACTTTGTGACCAGTGACGAAGAGCACTCAACATAACAATGTCCATGATAATATTGAAATAAGTTGTTATTCTGCCTAAAAACTAGACTAAAAAAAAGGTAAAATCTCTTATTTCACAAATATTTACATTAATAGGTGTTTTTATGAAAAAATAGGGCTTTTAAACATTAAAAGCCCTAAAAAATACTCATTTCATGATGGTTTTTTATGGAATAGCGATTAAGCCAATTTCATATAACCAATGTGTCATAGGCACGAGCCAGAATTCTACAGCCAGTAATCCTAACAGTGTCATAACGATGGTATAAGGAAGTGCCATCATCACCATACGTCCATAAGATAAGCGGATCAGCGGGGATAATGCAGAAGTTAATAAGAATAAGAAAGCCGCTTGTCCGTTTGGCGTTGCCACTGACGGTAAGTTAGTCCCAGTATTAATTGCGACACCAATATGTTCATATTGAGATTGGCTAATTAATCCTTCTTGCAATGCGCTTAATGCTTCACTGATATAGACCGTACCCACAAATACATTATCTGAAATGGCAGAAAGTAGGCCATTAAAGAGATAAAAGAGTGACAGTTGTGAAGATTCTGATGCCTGTAGAACAAATTGAATAATAGGACCAAATAGCTGTTGATCAATAATCACGGCAACAACGGAGAAGAATACCGTAAGTAATGCGGTGAAAGGCAGTGCTTCTTCAAAAGCTTTACCTAAAGCGTGCTCTTCAGTGATACCACAGAAAGTGGTGGCTAAGATAATAACAGAAAGACCAATAATACCAACCTCAGCAAGGTGTAAGGCCAGTGCAACAATTAACCAAATACCAATTAATGCTTGGATTAATAACTGGGCTTTTTCTTGTTGAGTTCGTTTTTCACTGTTCTTTTTATCGTAGTCAGTGAGAACTTTACGCACTAATTCAGGTAGCTCGGCACCATAACCAAACAGCTTAAAGCGCTCAACCAAATAACATACTGCAAGTCCAGCAAAGAAAACGGGAATAGTAACGGGTGACATCCTGATAAAGAAGGTGACAAAATCCCATTCTAAGTGTTTTGCAATGATCAAGTTTTGTGGCTCACCAACCATCGTCATCACACCACCTAATGCTGTACCAACACCGGCATGCATCATTAAGCTACGTAAGAAAGCACGAAATTGTTCTAAGGTCTGTTTTTTCTCTGTGCTATCAATAAAGCCATCATTGCTTAACTCTGCATCAGCCTGGTTAGAAGCAAAGTTATGGTAGATGGAATAGAAGCCTAAAGAAACACTGATCACCACGGCAATCACGGTTAAAGCGTCTAAAAAAGCAGATAAAAAGGCACTAGCAAAACAGAATGCTAATGATAATAAGCGTTTAGATCGAATAGAGAGGAGTAATTTTGTAAAAGCAAATAGAAGTAATTGCTTCATAAAATAAATACCCGCAACCATAAAGACCAGTAATAAAATGACTTCAAGGTTGTTGGCTATTTCATGACCTATTTGTTTCGGCGTTGTCATACCAATAATGACGGCCTCAATAGCAAGTAATCCCCCTGGTTGTAGCGGATAACATTTTAATGCCATGGCTAAAGTGAAGATAAACTCAACAACGAGTAGCCAGCCAGCAATGAAAGGGTCAACAAAGAAAAAAATCAGTGGGTTGATGATTAAAAAAGTAATAATAGCAAGCTTATACCAATCAGGGGAGTTCCCCATGAAATTTTTCAGTAATGCTTGTCTTATACTCATATCCATTATGTTTTTTATCCTCCGAATAGAGATTTTAGGCGCCTAAAATGCGCAATCTAGTCATAATACGCTCTAATCGCTGTGAAATTAAGCGTATTCGTAAATAATAAATTGATAAAACAGTGTCATGTTTTATGATGCCATTCACTATTTAGCGATGGTTGAGCTATATCAAAATTAAGCATTCTGATATTATCTTTTCTATTATTAGCAGAAAAAACGCTTCGGAAGAAATAAAAATATGGTTATTAAGGCTCAAAGCCCCGCAGGTTTTGCGGAAGAGTACATTGTTGAAAGTATTTGGAACAACCGTTTTCCACCAGGTTCTATTCTGCCCGCAGAACGTGAGCTTTCCGAATTAATTGGTGTGACAAGAACGACATTGAGAGAGGTTTTACAACGTTTAGCTCGTGATGGTTGGTTAACTATCCAGCATGGAAAACCAACCAAAGTGAATAACTTTTGGGAAACGTCAGGTCTTAATATTCTTGAAACTGTCGCGCGTCTTGATCATGATCGCGTGCCACAATTAATCGATAATTTATTAGCCGTAAGAACGAATATCTCAGCAATTTTTATTCGCACGGCATTTAAAAATAATCCAGAAAAATCCCTAGAAGTGCTGACTCATCAACTAACGACTGAAAATAGTGCTGATGAGTTTAGTGAGTTGGACTATAACATTTTCCGTGGTTTGGCATTTGCCAGCGGTAATCCTATTTATGGATTGATCTTAAACGGACTTAAGGGATTATATACCCGTGTAGGGCGTTATTATTTCTCTAATGTTCAGGCGAAAGAGTTGGCGCTATCATTTTATAAAAAATTGGCGTTGCTATGTGAACAAAAAGATACTGAGCACGTTATGGATTGCGTTCGCCAATACGGAAAAGAGAGTGGCATTATTTGGCATGAGCTTCAATCGCCACTACCTAGTGACTTAGAAGAAGTAAAACGTTAATTCATCGCGTTTATCCTGTCTTAACATCAGCATTGGATCTTATTGATCCAGTGCTGATTTTTTATTATCCAGAAAATGGTAGTAATAGAAATATGATGACTATTATTGGAGAAGTGAAAGAATAGCGGGCTAAAAACAGCAAGCCTAGTTTAACCAGCCATTTTTAGGTGATACTTTAATTTGGCTATTTTTAGTAAAAAAAATTTGAAACATATCTCATCTTAATATTATATTCTGATAATGATAAGTTTTTTGGTTTTTCATAAAAATCGCATGATGGGTTTTTATTGGCTTATTTAATTTATATTTGAATAATATATTTATGTATTATTTTTATAAAAAGCGATAAATGCTCTATCAATTTGATTTTTAAATAGAATTAATAATTGCTCTGCAAAACTAACACTGTTATTACTAATTAAATGTGATTTGACTCTAAAATTTGCTTTTTTGTGGTGCTAGATGATTATTCTGTGCTGGCTTTTTGTGTATGGAATATTATTCTTATGTTATATCAATGTAAATTATTTGGAGTCTAGCCATGAAAGTGATCATCTTAGGTGGCGGCGTTATTGGTGTAACAAGTGCGTGGTACTTAGTACAACAAGGGCATGAAGTCATTGTTGTCGATAGGCAAAGTAGTGCGGCAGAAGAGACGAGTGCCGGTAATGCAGGGCAAATATCTCCGGGTTATGCAACACCTTGGGGTGCCCCGGGTATTCCATTAAAAGCAGTAAAATGGATGTTTCAAAAACATGCACCTTTAGCGATCCGACCTGATGGCTCACTGTTCCAATTACGCTGGATGTGGCAAATGCTACGTAATTGTGATGCTTCTCATTATGCGATGAATAAGAGTCGTATGGTGCGTATTGCTGAGTATAGTCGTGATTGTATCCGTCAATTACGCCAAGATACCGGTATTGAATACGAAGGACGCCAAGGGGGAACGTTACAGCTATTTCGTGATCAAAAACAATTTGATAATGCCGCTAATGATATTGCTGTATTAAAGCAAGAAGGTGTGGCTTATGAACTGCTAACAGCCGAGCAACTAAAATCAGCAGAACCCGCTTTAGAGCATGTGAGTCATAAACTTACCGGAGGATTACGTCTTCCTAATGATGAAACGGGGGATTGCCAAATCTTTACTAAGAAGCTGGCTAAAATGGCTGAAGAGGCCGGGGTTACTTTCTTATTTAATAAAGAAATAAAACACCTACTTTTTGATGGTGATAAAGTCACCGGTGTGCAATGCCATGATGGTTTATTAACCGCAGATCACTATGTTGTCGCCATGGGATCGTACTCGACTGAATTTTTGAAAAACAAAATCACAATTCCGGTTTATCCTTTAAAAGGCTATTCATTAACCATGCCTATTATTGATGCAAGCAGAGCACCAACATCCACTATTTTAGATGAAACATATAAGATTGCGGTGACTCGCTTTGATAATCGCATTCGTGTGGGCGGTATGGCGGAAGTGGTAGGTTTTAATTTGAATATTTTAAAATCACGTTGTGAAACGCTCAAAATGGTTGTTCAAGATCTCTATGAGGGTGGTGGTGATATCAGTAAAGCGACATTCTGGACAGGCTTAAGGCCAATGACGCCAGATGGTACTCCGATAGTTGGGCCAACCGCATATCGTAATTTATCCCTAAATACGGGGCATGGTACATTAGGATGGACGATGGCATGTGGCTCAGGACAACTGTTAGCTGATTTAATATCAGGTAATAAAACGGCAATTGCTGCAGATGATCTCTCCGTGTTCCGTTATATCGATGGATTTAATACTAAATTGCTCCGTCCAGGGCAAAAACTTGACGCTGTTTATTAATTAAGGAGAGACGATGTCCAGACCTGCCAAAATTAGCATAAATTTAGATGCGCTGAGTCATAATCTTTCGGTGATCAAATCGAAAGCGCAGGGAAGTAAAGTGTGGTCAGTGGTTAAAGCTGATGCTTATGGACATGGTCTTTCTTGTGTTTGGCCTGCATTAAGTCATACCGATGGTTTTGCCTTAATTGAATTAGATAAAGCAATTATGCTAAGAGAGCAAGGATGGGTAGGCCCCATTCTTTTGCTTGAAGGTTTTTTCAAACCAGATGATGTGTATTTATTAGAGCGTTATTCATTAACGACGGTTGTGCATGCTGATTGGCAATTTGAAGCCATTGAGCAAGCGCAATTAGAGCGGCCTATCAATATTTATCTGAAACTCAATAGTGGCATGAATCGGTTAGGTTACCGACCAGAAGACTATCAGCAAGCTATACAAAGAGCAAAACGCATAACTAATATTGGCTCTATTGTACAAATGTCCCATTTTGCTAATGCTGATTCAGGGCTGAATATGGCGACACAAAAACAGATTATTGATAGCTCAATGGTAAATGATTTACCGCGCTGTTTAGCCAATTCTGCGGCTATTTTATTTGAACCACAAACCCATCATTCATGGGTTCGTCCCGGTATTATTTTATATGGTGTATCCCCCTCTGGGGTGTGGCAAGATATTGCTGATTTTGATTTGCAACCTGTGATGACCTTTAACAGTGAAGTATTAGCTATTCAGTCAGTAAAAAAAGGTGAACAAATTGGTTATGGTAGCCGATATACCGCACAACGTGATATGAGAATTGCTGTTGTCGCTTGTGGTTATGCTGATGGTTATCCAAGGCATGCCCCAGATGGTACACCCGTTATCGTTAAAGGACATAAAACACAATTAGTTGGGCGTATTTCAATGGATATGCTTACTATTGATGTAACCGATTTGCCGGATGTTGAACATGGAAGCCCTGTTGAGTTATGGGGAAATCAATTACCGGTTGATGAAGTTGCACTGGCTTGTGGCACTATTGGTTATGAATTACTGTGTGCTATTGCACCGCGAGTGGCGGTTGAAGTGACGATAAATGTAGCAAACTCTACTTTTTCTGATCTAAATGAAAGTTGTTAATAATCACTAAACTAGAATAAGCTTAAACTTATTTTGATTTGGTGATCCTATGAGTAACGGCATTACATTGCGTGTGAAAGGAAAGGTTCAAGGTGTTGGCTTTCGCCCCTTTGTTTGGCAATTAGCACATCATTTTGGTTTATTAGGGCAGGTGAGTAATGATAGCTTAGGAGTATTGATCCACTTAACGTTATCACCGAAAAATCAACACTTTATTAATGCATTAACGGCTCAATGTCCTCCTCTTGCACGCATTGAACGTATTGAACAAACACCTTATCAATGGGAGCAACTCCCCACGGACTTTACTATTGTAAAAAGTGGTGGTGGAGAAATGGATACACAAGTTGTACCTGATGCAGCGACTTGTCAGGCTTGCATTGATGAGTTGTTTGATCCACAAAATCGTCGTTATCATTATCCTTTTATAAACTGCACCCATTGCGGCCCCCGTTTTACTATTATAAAAAAAATGCCTTACGACAGGCCTTTTACCTCTATGTCTGCGTTTCCATTTTGTCCGATTTGCCAACATGAATATCAAGATCCCGCAGATAGACGTTTTCATGCACAACCTAATGCCTGTCCTGTCTGTGGACCTCATATTTGGTTGGCAGATCATCAAGGGCAACAACTTGCAATAAAAGAGCGGGCATTAACGCAAGCTTGTCAGGCGTTATTAGCGGGAAAAATTGTTGCTGTAAAAGGCATTGGTGGCTTTCATTTAGTCTGTGACGCACGCAATAGTGAAAGTGTTGCGCGTTTAAGAGCGCGTAAACATCGTCCAGCCAAACCACTTGCGGTGATGTTAACCGGGATTGAGCAGCTCCAAAAACCGGACGATAATGCCGAGTTTTACTCAAAAGTGATAGAAACATTAACCAGTACCGCAGCACCTATCGTACTTATTCCTAAAGAAATCGCCCCTATTTCATTAAGTGAACTGATTGCACCTGGATTAACAGAAGTAGGTGTTATGTTACCAGCTAATCCTTTGCAACATCTTCTCGCACATGAAACACAAATTCCATTAGTCATGACCTCTGGTAATGCGACGGGACACACTCCTGCATTAACCAATGAAGAGGCGTTAAATCAGCTTGGTGATATTGCAGAATTATTTCTAATTCATAATAGGGAGATTATACAAAGAGCGGACGATTCATTAGTGCGTATTGAAGATGATCAGTGTGTGATGATCCGCCGTTCACGGGGTTATGTACCAGATGCTATCGCATTGCCAACCACTTTTGATGCACAACCTGCAATTTTGGCTTTAGGAGGGGATCTGAAAAATGTGTTTTGTCTCTTAAAAAAGCACCAAGCTATTATGGGGCCGCATTTAGGTGATTTAGATGATTTAAGTGTGAGGCAACAATTACTGAAATCGCTCACGCTGTTTCAACAGATCTATCGTTTTACGCCCAAAGCGATTGCCATTGATGCTCATCCTAATTATATCAGCCATCAAATAGGTAAACAGCTAGCTGAACAGCAACATATTCCTGTTATAGAAGTTCCCCATCACCATGCACATATTGTCTCTTGTTTAGCAGAGCATGGACATACACAGCAACAAGGCGCAGTAATTGGTATAGCCCTTGATGGTTTAGGGTATGGACAAGATGGCTCTTTATGGGGAGGCGAGTGTTTGCTGGTGGATTATAAAAAATCCCAACGTATTGGCGGGCTACCTGCGGTTGCTATGCCGGGAGGAAATTTAGCTTCAATACAGCCTTGGCGAAATTGGTTCGCACATTTAGCTACTTTTACAAAAGATTGGCAAGGTAGTGTTATCACCCAAGCAATTCCGCTCACTGAGTTACAGATTTTGAGTAAGGCAGTGGCTCGTGGTTTAAATTCACCGCTAGCATCATCTTGTGGACGATTATTTGACGCAGTTGCTTGCTCTTTGGGATTATCACCTAAACAAATAAGCTGGGAAGGCGAAGCGGCATGCTACTTACAAAGCGCTGCGTTACAGTGTCACGTAGATCGGTATGCTGATATCATCAAGCAATATGGACATTTAATGCCTGTAAAAGATAAGCATGTTGATTTGTCCATTTTCTGGTCACAATGGGAAAGCATCACATTGAATACCAGTGAGAAGGCTTGGTTATTTCACTATTTATTAGCCGAAAGTTTGGGTGATATTGCTCTGCAAGCTGCGCAAGAACATCAGATTGATACTATTGTTTTAACAGGAGGGGTATTCAATAATATCTTACTTAAGGATCTGTTTAAGCAAAAATTAAACAATAAAAAGGTATTAACCCCTATGATATTGCCATCTGGTGATGGTGGAATTGCATTAGGACAAGCACTTATTGCCAGCCATTTTATGTAAAAAATAAAATGATTGTAATCTATTAGCTAACTTTTAGTGCACCATAACAACAGTCGTTTTTTGGTCACTGTTTTATCAAAGACAATATGGAAAATCATCGTGAGTAAAAAGAAAATTGTTATTTCTTTAGCCATAATCGCTGGATTGAGTACACCGACAGCCTTCGCGGGAGAATGGTCAATAGGGGGTTCTGTATTATCACAAGTAACACCTTATAAGGGTGCTAAATCTAAAGACTATTTATTACCTGTACCTTTGGTTAATTATCAATCTGAAAATTTCTATTTTGCGACATTAGCCGCAGGATATTATTTATGGAATTCACCGAAAGATCAGCTGTCTGTCGATGTTCACTATTACCCACAAGCATTTAAACCAAGTGACTCTGATGATGAGCAGATGAAAAAACTTAATCGTCGCCGTGATACCGTCATGGGTGGATTTACCTATAAACATCATGAGTCATGGGGAAGTTTACGAGGGATTATTTCTGGTGATCTTTTAGGTAAAAGTAATGGCATTATTGCTGATGCTGCTTACCTTTATCCTTTTGAACTAGGCAATTGGTCACTTCAACCGGGAATTGGTGCTGTTTGGGAAAATAAAAAGCAGAATCGTTACGCATATGGGATTAGTCAGGGAGAATCTCAGCGTAGTGGTTTAGCTGAATATCGACCAAATGATAGCTGGAGACCTTATGTTGAAATCTCAGCTAACTATAAGTTTGCTGAAAACTGGGATTTCTTCGCGATGGGACGAGTGGATCGCTTACCCAGCGAAGTTAAAGATAGCCCGATGGTAAATAAATCGGTAACGGCTATTTTATGGACAGGTGTCACTTATACTTTCTAACGGTAAAACGGTAAGTTAAGTTGCTTTCGATAACTAAAAGCTTCGAATTTGTTCGAAGCTTTTTTCGTTCGACAAAGTAGAGTGGCAAACTATTTTTCAGCAATATTTTTGCGTACGCGTATTACAGCAGATAAACGTCCAGGATGAACATTATCCGGTTTAAGTGGACGATGAATACGAGCTGTTTCAACACATGCCATTTTACGGTAACCACCTGAGCTCATATCTTTCATTGAACTGGCGAGTTCTGCACCCGGATTCCAACAAACGACATCACTGTGATGATAATGGTGAACCTCAATAGTACGATCCCAACCATCATCATGAATAAGATTAAAATCTTCAGGTTCAGTATAAAGTCTGTCAGTACGGCCGTTAAAGCGTAGGGCTGTTTCGTCGGTATAAACTTCTTTATCCGCCACTGTGTCAATATAGTGACCACCAAGGCCTGTAATGGAAACTTTATCGATATCACTGACATTAAAATAGGAGTGTAGCGCCGCAGTGGCTTCATAGTCACCGTATGACTCTAATTCAATTTCACAGGTATCACCTAATTTAAATCGAGCAATAACAGTAAATTCATGAGGCCAATACTTTTGAGTTTGTGCACTTTCTTTGAGTGTCATGGTGATAAGCACTCCGTCTTCTTGTTCAGAATGAGCACTAAATTCCCAAGGTAAGATACGTGCAAATCCATGGCTTGGGGTTCCCGCTGAGGCAAACCAAGGCCAACAAATAGGGATACCACCACGAATAGCAACACCGGGAGTAAATAAGGCATCTTCACTGAGCCACAAAACGGGATGCGTTTGTGCGGGTTGCCATGCGATAAGATGGGCACCTTGAAGACTAATAGCCGCACGTACTTTGGGGTGAGAGATCACCAGAATAGGGAGTTCACCTAATTGGCGTCGACTTAAGTAAGGTGATATTTGTTCAATAACCGGCAAAGAAAAAATTTTCTCATTCATTATTTTATAACCTTATGTCGCGGACTATTTGAATACAATAAACTGCCGAGTAAAAAAATAAAAGAGCCACCGAAAGGGTGGCTCTAAAATCAATCTTGGCTTTCTAAACTCTAATTATTTAGAGATATGAGAAATCAGATCTAGAACTTTGTTTGAATAACCAACTTCGTTATCGTACCAAGAAACTAATTTAACAAAGTTGTCATTCAGCGCGATACCTGCTTTAGCATCGAATACTGAAGTTAATACTTCACCGTTGAAGTCAGTTGAAACAACTGCATCTTCAGTGTAACCCAGAACGCCTTTCAGTTCGCCTTCGGCAGCTTCTTTGATTGCTTCACAGATTTGAGCATAAGTTGCTGGTTTTTCCAGACGTGCAGTTAAGTCAACAACAGAAACGTTAGGAGTAGGAACACGGAAAGACATACCAGTCAGTTTGCCGTTCAGTTCAGGAATAACTTTACCTACTGCTTTAGCAGCACCAGTTGATGAAGGGATGATGTTTTGAGAAGCACCACGACCACCACGCCAGTCTTTCATTGAAGGACCATCAACAGTACGTTGAGTTGCAGTTGTTGCGTGAACAGTTGTCATCAGACCTTCAACGATACCGAATTTGTCGTTGATAACTTTTGCTAAAGGCGCTAAGCAGTTAGTTGTACAAGATGCGTTAGAAACGATATCTTGACCTGCATATGATTTGTGGTTTACACCCATAACGAACATAGGTGTGCTGTCTTTTGAAGGACCAGTCAGAACAACTTTTTTCGCACCAGCTTGGATGTGTTTACGTGCAGTTTCGTCAGTTAAGAACAGACCAGTTGCTTCAGCAACAACATCAACACCAATTTCGTTCCATTTCAGGTTTGCTGGATCTCTTTCTGATGTTACGCGGATGGTTTTACCATTAACAACGAGGTGGCCATCTTTTACTTCAACAGTACCGTTGAAACGACCATGAGTTGAATCGTATTTCAGCATGTATGCCATGTATTCTGCGTCTAACAGATCGTTAATACCTACGATTTCGATATCTGAACGTTCTTGTGCAGCACGGAAAACGATGCGGCCGATACGACCAAAACCATTAATACCTACTTTGATAGTCATATGTATTCCACCAGCTTTATTAGTGAATTAAAAAGTTGCTTCTAAAGTTACCAAAACCGCGCCAGTCGTCAAGCGGAATCGTGTCAATAATTGCAAAAAATCAATTAAAAAAACACTTTTTGCTTAAGGATTGGTCGTTTTAGATAAATATTACGCTGTGTATTATCGGGATCATTGCCGATAAATGAAGTTACCTTTGCTCCGTTATGTGAAATGTATCACATTTCAAAAACTAAAGATTACTCTCATTGATTTTAGACTATATTTTCCAGATTTGTTGTTAAATCTTTGTTATTATTTGCTGTTGTTTTAAAAAACATTTTTGTCAGTGTGAGGTGTTTATGAGCAATAATGAAAAAAAAGTGCATATTTCAAGTGATAACAATCACATTGATTTATCAAACCTCAATGAAATGCAGCATTATGTGACGCAACAGCGGGGTACTGAACCGCCGTTTAGTGGTAAATTATTACATAATAGAGAAACAGGTATTTATCATTGCTTATGTTGTTCTGCGCCTTTGTTTTATTCGGAAACTAAATTTGATGCAGGATGTGGCTGGCCAAGTTTTTATCAACCTGTAAGTGATGATGCAATTCTTTATCTTGATGATTTTTCGCATAATATGAAAAGAACAGAGATCCGCTGTCATCAATGTGGTGCTCATTTAGGGCATGTATTTAATGATGGCCCAGCACCGACAGGACAACGTTATTGTGTTAATTCTGCCTCTTTGGCATTTAGCAATACAGAAACAGGTGAAGTGCAAAAGGGTTAAATAGTCACTATTAACAATAAATTAACAAATAAAAAAACGATTCAGCTTTTGCGTGGTAATTTGATATATGGAGCAATCAATGGAAGTTAATGATTTAATTTCAATGGTCACACCTGAGATTTATCAACGTCTTTCTACCGCAGTTGAGCTAGGTAAATGGCCAGACGGCGTTGCACTCACGGCAGAGCAAAAAGAGCATTGCATGCAAATTGTTCTCTTATGGCAAGCGCAGAATAACCATAATCCGGAACATATGACGGTTGGCACAAACGGACAAATTACGATGAAAAGCAAACAAGAGCTAAAAGCGCAATTTCAAGCTGAACGTTTAGCCACATTAACACCAATGGATGATGATTAAGACGTTTTTAAATTTAAATAATGAAAGTTAGCGTAACGGTGGTGATTTATTAGTTTATTATTTTGATAAATCACCACTTTTTAGTTCTACTATTCATACAAGTAGAGAATGATAATTGCTAATCATGTTGTTTATATTATTTGTCACTTTTAAGCACTGTTACTGAATCAACTAAAACTGCCCCATGTTGTTGCATTTGATTAAATGCGAGTTGGCTATCATCTGGTTGAATATTGACACCTCGACAACCATCCATAACCACTGATACTTGATAACCCAATTGTAATGCATCTAACACGGTAAATTTAACGCAATAATCAGTTGCTATCCCTAAAATGGTGAGATGCTCGATCTGCATGCTTTGTAAAAGAGTATGTAATCCTGTTTGATATTCATGGTCATTATCAAAAAAAGCACTATAACTATCGATAAGTCGATTTTGGCCTTTATAAATAATATGACTAATTAAATCATCTGTTAATAAGGGATGAAAGTCAGCGCCATGGCTATTTTGTACACAATGCACTGGCCACCAAACTTGTGGGCGGCCATTTAATTGGCCAATTTCGCCAACAACAGTACCTGAATTTTTTGCAAAGCTGAGATGATCTGCGGGATGCCAATCTTTACTCGCAATAATAGGACACTGATGGCGTTGAAAATAATCAATAAGCCGATTTGCCGTATCTATGACGGTATCACTTTCCTTAACAGCCAATGCGCCACCGGTACAGAAATCATTTTGTAGATCAACTAATAATAACGCTGAATTTTTCACAGGAGTTACCTTTGATTAGACCTAGTCGTCATCGTTTAATGTCATTTCACCACGGAGATTTTGTTGCATTAAACGGCAGATCTCAGTATAGCTATATTGCTGACTAAGTAGATAGTGGAGTTTAGTTAACGCTGCTTCAAAAGTCATATCATAACCACTGATCACCCCAACATCGGCGAGTGCTTGTCCTGTTGCATAGCCCCCCATATTGACACGACCAGAAATACATTGCGTTAGGTTAACCACGACAATACCGCGCTCAGTTGCTTCGCGTAGCGTTGATAACAAGGCGGGATGAGAAGGGGCATTACCCACACCATAAGAGCGCAAAATAAGTGCCTTAACGGGTTGCATTAAGATATTTTTCACCACCTCATCAGAAAGTCCCGGATATATTGTTACCACACCAATTGGTTGAGGGGTAATATGATGAGCAATAAACTCACCTTTTGGCTTAGGTAATGGGTTTATTTTAAACGTTTTAATATTAATGCCTGCTTCTAATAAAGGTGCACTATTAGGAGAAGCAAAAGCATTGAAGCCATCTGCATGTGCTTTTATCGCACGATTACCACGATACAGAGTATTGTTGAAAAACAGTGCAACTTCATTAATCGGATGATGTGCAGCAATATAGAGAGCATTTAATAGGTTAGTTTGTCCATCTGAGCGTAAAGCTTCTAATGGAATTTGAGAGCCGGTGACGATAACCGGTTTTGCCAGCCCCTCAAACATAAAGGAAAGTGCAGAAGCGGTAAATGCCATGGTATCGGTACCATGCAAGATGACAAAACCATCATAGTGGCAATAATTCTCGCTAATATCATCAGCGATAGATTGCCAATCTTCAGGGGTAATATTTGATGAATCAATTAAAGGAAGGTGCTCTTTGATTGTGAAATTGGGCATCTCTTCACGATGGAATTCGGGCATCTTAGCTAATTGGCGTTGTAAATGTCCTGATACAGGTATATAGCCGTGATCAGAATGTTGCATACCGATAGTTCCACCAGTATACACAACGTAAATGGATTTTTTTTGCATCAGACCTAACACTCTTATGAATTAAGCGATAAGAAAGAGTTGATTATAGGGGGTTTGCAGAATAAAAAAAGAAAGGGGAGACAAAAAGCACAATTGAAATACAGCAATTGATGTTTTAAATCATTATTTACACCATTTAGCAAAATAACTAAAAAATAATCAAAGGCTAAGATAATCCCGCTCATATTGAGCGGGAGCACACTTATTTATTGAATATCACCACAAGATAAACAATACGCATAGCGGTTTTGCGGATCGTTCATATTACGATAAAACTCAGTTTGTGTTTTAACTTCTTTAAATACCGGTGCAGGTAAATAGGCTTGTAATGGATCAGGAATAATGGCTTTTGCATTGGCCGATAAGCTCATTAATATTTGCTCTGATAAGCTTAATTCCGGTTTCATCCAATCAATGACTGGTTGTTTGATTTTTGCCATGGTTGCTGCTGCATTAATAGCATCATCGAAATCACCAAATTCATCAACTAATCCTACTTGTTTAGCATCAACACCAACCCAAACACGACCTTGCGCAATACGATCAACTTGTGCCGGTGTTTTATTACGTGATTCAGCTACTAATTTCAGGAATGTTTTATAGCCACTTTCAATATTAAGTTGGAATAGCTCTGAAAAATCTTCTGGTAATTTATTGGTTACCGAAAGTCCTGCAAGAGGCGATGTACTCACGCCATCACTATGCACACCTATTGATTCTAAGCTATTTTCAAAGGTATTGATGACACCAAATATACCAATAGAGCCTGTTAATGTTGAAGGGCTAGCGATAATTTTACTCGCAGGTGTAGAGATCCAATATCCCCCTGATGCAGCCATTCCGCCCATTGAAACCACGACATGTTTTTTCTCTTGTTTAAAGGCGGCTATTTCACTGCGGATCTGCTCAGATGCAGATACACTACCACCGGGGCTATTAACTCGTAATACTAATGCTCTAATATTAGGATTTAAACGCGCTTGACGGATTTGATTAGCAATGGTTGAACCACCTGCAGAGCCAGGAATGCTTTCACCATCAATAATTGCGCCTTGAACGACCACAACCGCAATATTGCCGTCTTCGTTTTCTGGGGCGAATGCGGTGAGGTTATCGGCATAATCATAAATACTGATATTATTAAACTGCTTAGCTTCATGATCCCATTGAAAGGTCTCTTTCATATCCGCTTCAAATTGGGCATAAGAGCTAACAGTATCGACCAGTTTGCGATTAAGTGCATAAGTAGCATTATCGCCATCGGCTTTACGCAACTCGACAATCATCTCTTTTGCACCAGGGAAAACATCTTCCTTGGTAATACTACGATTTTCTGCAACTTGCGTTAAATAATTAGACCAGAGTACGGAAACTAATCGATTCGATGCGGCTCGAGCTTCATCAGACATATTATCGCGCATCAGCGGTTCAACAGCTGATTTATAGGTTCCTACACGGAATATATGGGTATTAACTTTAAGTTTTTCTAATAGCGATTTGTAATAGAGATTACTAAAACCTAAACCATAAATACCCACAGCACCTTGTGATGCTAAATAAATTTTATCTGCATAAGAGGCTAAGTAATATTGCGGTTGGCTATAATAACCACTAATCGCATAGATAGGTTTGCCTGTTTTTTTAAATTCAGTCAGCGCTTTACCAACATAATTGAGTGAAGGTTGGTCTGCCCCAGCAAATTCGTCAAGTTTTAGTACCATTCCTTTAATTTTGGGGTCAGTCGCTGCTTTGCGTAAGGTATCAACGACTTCGAATAACGAATTTTCTTGTAACTGGCTACCCGAAACACCCAAAAGCTCTCGGCTCATTTGCCCTAAAGGATTTTGGTTAGCTGTTTGGTCAACAATAACGCCTTTTAAATCAACCAGTAATGCACCTTGGTAATCGGTAGGTTTTTGCGTTTCTTGGACGATGAAATAGAGTCCTACACCCATAAAAAGTAGAAAGAAGAAAATAACGTTTAAGATTAGTTTCCTGATAAAGTTAATCGCCTGCCAACTAAATCGAAAAATAGTGCCGATTAACTCCATAATTTTACTCATATTATCTCCACATCATGTAAAGCTAAAAATTAATCCTAAACAGTTATGCTAGAATTGATGGTAAAGGTTTAAGTTTCTATTATTAAAGTATTTATTTCAATATTGAGCGACTCAAGAAATTAGCTGTATAGCCACAACATACCTTATTTACATGAGAGTATGCCTTGCAGGTGAACAATAGACAGCAAAGGTCACGGCTATTTTTAGAATAAAAAACGCTAATATTCCCTACATCTCACTTCGATCCTTTAATAACAAAACTCGATTGACTACTTAGACTGCAAATATTTAAACACCATTCTAATATAGCGACTAGCGAAAGTCTGTCACGTATTTTATTGCGCTTGGGCAGTGTATTACACCTAAAAGCTAAAACATTCATATTTTGAACAAACGCTCAATATTGGCTTAAGTACAATCCTATTTTAGCTAAAAATATCCGCTTAAATTTCTCGGTGGTGGTAATATAACATTTTGTTATACTGCGAATTGATAACAACTGTCTATCCCTGCTCTTAAGGGATTTTGCTACAATAATACTGACAGGAGAATACAAAAATGGATGCATTAACACTGCTTTTAAATCGACGTTCAGCGTCTCGACTGACTACTCCAGCCCCAAATAACCAACAGCTTGAAGCTATTTTACAAGCAGGTATGAGAGCCCCCGATCATGGCGCCCTTAAACCTTGGCACTTTGTCGTGATGAAAGAGGATGGTATTGAGCGTTTTAGTCAATTATTACATAAAGCGGCGGTGGTGAGTCAACTAGGTGCTGAGGTAGAAGAAAAAGCAAAAAACGCACCTTTTCGTGCACCTTTAATTATTACCGTGATTGCCAAAGTTAAAGCGCATCCTAAAGTTCCTGAATGGGAGCAAATTGTTGCGGCAGGCTGTTGTGTTCAGGCGATGCAAATGGCTGCAGTGGCACAAGGTTATAGTGGTATTTGGCGTTCAGGCTCTTGGACTCATGATCCAGTGGTAAGAGCGGGATTAGGTTGTGGTGAACACGACCATATTGTTGGTTTCTTATATCTTGGTACTCCCGCATTGAAAGCACCTACAACGGTTTCTCCTGCTGATTTAACTGATTTTGTGACTTATTTTTAAAAGGATGACATGTTATGTCTGAAGCAATTCGTTTAACACAATACAGTCATGGTGCCGGATGTGGCTGCAAAATTTCACCAAAAGTTTTGGAAACGATTTTACATAGTGAACAGGCTAAGTTTCACGATCCCCATTTATTGGTTGGTAATGAAACGAAAGATGATGCCGCTGTTTATGATTTAGGTAATGGCACTGGAATTATCAGTACCACTGATTTTTTTATGCCAATTGTTGATAACCCCTATGACTTTGGGCGTATTGCGGCGACTAATGCGATTAGTGATATTTTCGCTATGGGGGGTAAACCTATTATGGCAATAGCAATTTTAGGTTGGCCAATTGATAAACTTGCGCCTGAAATTGCTCGTGAAGTTATCGAAGGTGGGCGAGCCGCCTGTCAAGAAGCGGGGATTTCCCTTGCTGGTGGGCATTCGATTGATGCTCCTGAACCTATTTTTGGTTTAGCGGTAACGGGCGTTGTACCGGTGAGTAAAATTAAGAAAAACAGTGCTGCTAAAGCAGGATGCCAACTTTTTTTAACTAAACCTTTAGGTATTGGGGTATTAACTACCGCAGAGAAAAAAGGCTTATTAAAACCTGAGCATCAGGGCCTAGCTACTGAAATTATGTGCCGTATGAATAAAGCGGGTACTGATTTTTCTGATATTGAAGGGGTCACGGCAATGACCGATGTGACAGGTTTTGGTCTATTAGGTCACCTTAGCGAGATTTGTGAAGGCTCTGGATTACAAGCCACTATTCACTTTTCACAAGTACCACGATTACCTGAAGTAGAAGCGTATATAGAGCAAGGATGTGTACCGGGCGGTACTGGACGTAATTTTGAAAGTTATGGCCATTTGATTGGTAATATCAGCGAAATGCAACGTAAATTATTATGTGATCCACAAACTTCAGGTGGCTTATTACTGGCAGTACAGCCAGAAGCCGTTGAGCAAGTAAAAGAAGTTGCTAAACGCTTTAATATTGATTTGACCTCGATCGGTGAATTAACAGAGCCGAAAGCAGGAAGAGCGTTAATTGAAGTGACAAACTAACGTAATGAGATTATTTATTGCAGAAAAACCCAGCCTTGCTCGAGCTATTGCTGATGTATTACCAAAACCGCATAAACGTGGTGATGGTTTTATTGTTTGTGGTGATAACCAGTATGTGACGTGGTGTGTTGGTCATTTACTTGAGCAGGCTGAGCCGGATGCATATGATCCGCGCTATGCGCGTTGGTCGTTAGATGATTTGCCCATTATTCCGAATAAATGGCAACTCAAACCGCGCGCTGATGTGAAAAAACAGCTAGATACGATCAACACATTACTAAAACAAGCCGATGAAGTGATCCACGCAGGAGACCCCGATCGCGAAGGGCAACTGTTAGTAGATGAAGTACTTAATTACCTTAATATTAGTGATGCTCAAAGAAAACAGGCACGTCGCTGCCTGATTAACGATTTAAACCCCGCCGCGGTATCTCGAGCAATTGATAAGCTCCGCTACAATCATGAATTTATTCCATTATGTGTTTCTGCCTTAGCAAGAGCGAGGGCGGATTGGCTATATGGCATTAACATGACACGCGCTTACACGTTATTAGGACAGCGCAATGGTTACCAAGGCGTACTCTCTGTTGGGCGAGTACAAACCCCGGTACTGGGTTTAGTCGTACGCCGTGATGAAGAAATTGAAAACTTTGTACCGAAAGATTTTTTTGAAGTCAAAGCGCATATCGTTACTCCTGCAGATGAGCGATTTACCGCTATTTGGCAGCCGAGTGAACACTGCGAGCCTTGGCAAGATGAAGAAGGGCGTTTATTACATCGCAAATTAGCAGAGCATGTTGTTGATAGAATAGCTGGCAAGCCTGCTAATGTTACCGATTATCAAGATAAACAAGAGTCTGAAATAGCACCTTTGCCTTTTTCATTATCTGCTTTACAAATTGAAGCGGCGAAACGCTTTGGTTTAAGCGCTCAACAAGTGTTAGACACATGTCAACGCTTATATGAAACGCATAAACTTATTACTTATCCACGCTCCGATAGTCGCTATCTGCCTGATGAACACTTTGCTGGGCGTCATGCGGTGATGAATGCCATTAGTGTGCATGATAATAGTCTTTTGCCACAAGAAACATTAGATATTGATAAAAAGAACCGTTGCTGGGATGACAAGAAAGTAGATGCGCACCATGCCATTATTCCTACTGCGAAAACAGGTAATATTTCATTAAGTGAAAATGAAAAGAATATTTACTATTTGATTGCCCGACAATATCTAATGCAATTTATGCCAGATGCGGTGTACCGCAAATGTGTGATTGAACTCGATATTGAGAATGGAAAGTTTATTGCTAAGGCACGATTTTTAGCACAAGCCGGCTGGCGTACCTTATTAGGTAGTAAAGAGCAAGATGCGGAAAATGATGGTAACGCCTTACCTATTGTGGCTAAAGGTGATGAGTTACTTTGTGAAAAAGGCGAAATTGTTGCCAAGCAGACCCAACCACCAAGACCTTTTACAGATGCTACGCTACTTTCGGCTATGACCGGTATTGCACGTTTTGTGCAAGACAAAGAGCTAAAGAAAATCCTAAGAGCGACGGATGGACTAGGTACTGAAGCGACTAGGGCTGGTATTATTGAATTACTGTTTAAACGCGGCTTTCTGCAAAAGAAAGGGCGAGCTATCAACTCGACACCAGCAGGAAGAGCATTAATTCATGTTTTGCCAGATATGGCGACATTACCCGATATGACCGCTCATTGGGAATCAATATTAACGCAAATTAGTGAGAAGCAATTTAAGTATCAAGATTTTATGATGCCATTAAGTAACACACTATTTGAATTAATTACTCAAGCTAAACGTCGTCCTAATATTCAAGCGTTTAGAAACCTGCCTGCGCCTGCGCAGAATAAAAAACGTAAAGGTGCGACGAAAAAAAGTGCACAAGGGAAAAGTCGTTCAGCGCAGTCTCAATCTACGAATCGCAATATAAAGAGTGATGCTTAGTTGATTGTGTAAGACGCTAACTAATATATAAATAAACCCCACTTTTAATCTATTTGAAGTGGGGTTTATCAATAAGGGGGGAGAGAGGGAATTAAAGCTTAAACTCGGCCCAAACAGGTGCGTGATCGGAAGGTTTTTCCATCGCACGAATATCGTAGTCAATGCCGGTTGAAATACAATTATCTGCTAAGCAACGACTTGCTAGCAGTAAATCGATACGTAAGCCTCGGTTATCATCAAAGCCTTTTGAGCGATAATCAAACCAAGAAAATTGGTTTTCGACTTCAGGATGTTGGGCGCGATAAGTATCGGTTAATCCCCAACCCATAAGCGTTGCTAACCACTCTCGCTCTTCCGGTAAAAATGAACATTTACCCATTTTTAGCCAACGTTTCATATTATTTTCGCCGATACCGATATCTTTATCGGTTGGACTAATATTTAAATCCCCCATAATCAGTACGGGAGAGGAAGGCGTTAAGCTGGTGGTCAGATACTGCTGTAGATCAGCATAGAATTTTGCTTTAGCAGGGAATTTTGTCTCATGATCACGACTTTCACCTTGAGGAAAATAACCATTCATTACCGTTAATAATCCAGCGGGGGTTTCAATGTCCGCCATGATCATACGACGCTGAGCTTCTTCACCATCACCAGGGAATCCTTTACGTACCGCGACAGGTTTCGCCTTAGTTAACAAAGCCACACCATAATGGCCTTTCTGTCCATGATAAAAAACGTGGTAGCCCAAGGCACTGACAGTTTCTAATGGAAACATATCATCATGAACTTTTGTTTCTTGCAGTCCAATAACATCGGGTTGGTGTTTTTCTACAATGGCTTCGAGCTGATGAGGGCGAGCACGTAATCCATTAATATTGAATGAGACAAATTTCATGTGACTATAACCATTTATAGATTGAATAATAGGATAACTTATACTAACAGGATAATGAAATAAATGTAAGTCGGTTACATACCAATGTTAATACCTGTCATCGAGATATAATCGCGTGATATAGATAAATCGTAGCCAAATAGCAAAATGTATGGCAACTAATAATATTAATAAGTTTATGCCTAACAAAAAATATTAATTAAATAAAGTAGAAACATAAACTATTCTTTGATAGAAGAATATAAGTATTATCATTTTTTATATGTAAAGCAAAATGACAGAATAAAAATATCAATTGAATTATAAATTATATTTATAGGAGGTGAAGATAATTAAAAATAATATTTATTTCGCATGGATTTCTTTCAGTTAATATGTGTTTTATTTATATTAATAAAATTAATTTAATTGTTTTGTTTAACACAGCAAAGGAATGGTGGATTATGTTTTTTTCTCGTAAATTAGAGGCCTTTATGGCCGTCGTTGAAAATGGATCCTTAAGTAAAGCTGCTCGTGTGATGAACCGAACGACACCACCTGTAGCGAAATCAATCAAAGATTTTGAAGCCGTGCTAGGGAAGCGCTTGTTTAAGCGGGAAAAGTTTGGTATGAGTTTAACGCAAGAAGGGTTAGAACTCTATAATGATTTAAAATCACTTTATCTGCAAGAAAAAGAGATAACAAAAAAACACACATCGGGCGTTATTAATAATAGCATTCATGTTTATTATGATTGGGGTAAAAGTCAATATTTAACAGCACTCTATCAAGCAGCCAATAAGAATTGTTCACATATAAATATGATGAGATTTTCGAAAGATAATTTTGAAGAGATACCAGATTATGATGGAAACACGTTAATCTTAAGCTCAGATAAAATTATTAGTGAAAAGTTTAGCTTAATACATCAAGTTAAAAATAAATATCTAGGAATATGTTGCCAACAAATCTTAGCACAAAAAGCACAAGAGAATATCAATACATTGCTAAAAGAAAATATTTGGTTATGTGATCCCGCTTTATATAAAACAGCAAAAATAAAGAAATTAGAAAATGAAATAGCGGATCAGGGTAAACCTATCAGTATTAGATTGATGGATGATTTAAACTGTTGTTTAAACTTTATTCAAACTCACCATTCGCTATTATTTACTGATGAAAACCCGATTAAAAGTGAGGATGAAAAGCAACTGTGCTTTATACCTTTAACACAAACGGAACTGATTTATAATTGTTATATCTATAAATCTAAATATCACTCGAGTATATTGAACAGGTTTGTTGATTTAATAAAAGAATTGGAATGAAAAAATAGTGAAGAGTATTGAAGATGGTGGTGGGAGAAGGATTCGAACCTTCGAAGTCTGTGACGGCAGATTTACAGTCTGCTCCCTTTGGCCGCTTGGGTATCCCACCAACATTAAATTGTCTTGCTGTCCGTGACAGCGGGCGCAATAATACCAAATACCTGAGATGTGTAAAGTGCTATTTTAAGAAAAAGCGATCAACTGCTGTAAAAATATCCGCTTTGCTTAACTGTTGTGCTATATCGTATTGATTTTAGATAGAAAGCTATAGTGATTGACTTGGATGTGTAACAAAAAATAAAAAGAGCCTGTGATAAAATAACTATCTCAGGCTCTTGTTACTTTAGGCTAGTGTCGTAGTTACACTGATTTAAAACGGGTAAGCCTACAAAATAATTGTTCTGTTGCCATAGACAAAAACACGTTGCGAGAGCACCCAATAGAGGGCGTGGCTTAGTACGTTTTTTTCTACATCCCGTCCTGCGCGCATCATATCTTCTGCTGAAAAAGTGTGGTCTACGTTTATTACATTTTGAGTAATAATAGGGCCTTCATCTAAATTATCATTTACATAGTGAGCTGTGGCGCCAATAATTTTTACACCACGTTCATAGGCTTGATGATATGGGCGGGCGCCAATAAATGCCGGTAAGAAAGAATGATGAATATTAATAATTTGATTTGGGTAATGTTGTACAAATGCGGGGGTTAATACACGCATATATTTAGCTAATACCACATAATCAGGTTTGTATTGGTCAATTTGTGCTATCAGTTTTTCATCATGTTGATCACGGGTTAACCCTTCATGACTAATGAGATGGAAAGGGATCCCAAATTGCTCAACAAGGTGTTTTAGCGTGTCGTGATTACCAATAACTGCTGCAATTTCAACATCCAGATCACCAAAAGCGCTTTTCATTAAGAGGTCACCAATACAATGGGCTTCTTTAGTGACCATAATGACGATACGGCGGCGACCGGCAGTATTAAGCTCTCGCTGTGAGCCTTGTGGAAGTGCATCATCTAAATCGGCTAAAAAGGTTTCATCATTAAAAATGCCTTCTAGCTCAGTGCGCATAAAAAAGCGGCCAGTGCGATGATCAACAAACTCATTATTTTGAACAATATTGAGCTGATGTTTATAACAAATATTAGTAATTTTTGCGATAAGTCCTTTCGCATCTGGACAAATAGTACGTAGTATTTTCTTTTGAGTATTTTGGTGTTGCATGTATGGATAAATCCTTTAATTTACTTCTGTGTTTGCAATTATTTTCTGTTGTGTTCACAACATTTTTTGTATTTACGGCCTGAGCCACAAGGACAGGGATCGTTTCGTCCTACTTTAGGCTGTACACCATCAATATAAAACCAGCAGTCGTCTATTTTTAGAAAACGAGAGCGTTCATGTAGATACTGCTTATCATCAGCATTTATTTCAATAAAGCAAGCTGAGAATTCAACAAAGGCTTCGTTATCACGAGGGTTTTCTTGTGCCGATATAATATGTAACCCTAGCCATTGTGTATTGGGAAACGTGGCGATTAACTCATCCCGTAAAGAAGGTGTACGACACGAAGGGTGCCATGTTTTGATTAGGTGATCTGCATTATGAGTCACAAAAGCACTATAGCGAGAGCGCATTAACGCTTGAGCTGTAGGGGCATTTTTTGTCCCTAATAAGTAAGGCTCACAGCACTCACTATAAGGCAATTGGCTATTGCAGGGGCATAAATTTGACAAGGTAATGTCCTGATCCATTTTTATACGACGATCCCCATCAGAAAAATAGCGATTAGGAATAATAAACGTCAATGTTGAACTAAACTAATAATGTAACGCTAAATAAACTGCAAGTGAAATGATAGTTATGGGTATTACTAATGAATAAAGCCTTAGTCGGTAAAAAAATTCTCATTATTGATGATGAGGTTGTATTTCGCACAATGCTCACTGAGTATTTTTCACACGAAAAGGCTTGCGTTTATGCGACTGACAATGGTAGCCAAGCATTGTTGTTACTTGAAGAGGGACTAAGACCTGATCTTATTTTATGTGATATCAGAATGCCTGTTATGAATGGGCCGACTTTTTTATGTCATCTAGAGCAGCGTCATTGGTCTTTCCCTGTTATTGCTATTTCATGTACTGACAACATGGCTGAAATTGATGATATGTTGCGCTTTGGCGCTCAGGACGTTTTTCTTAAGCCCGTAACTAATTTAGCTAAGTTAAAACAGAAGGTCATTGAAGTATTATGTCCAGGTTTTTTTGAGTCTGAATTAATTGCAAGGGGACAATTTGGACCTCTTTGGAATAACTTACGAGAACAGCCTCATTATATTCAATCCTTTGTTAAACAGATGCAACCGCAAGTTAAACAAATTGTCGCAGGATATAATGTTAATTATCGTCAATTAAATGATGCATCCCAAATGGGGTTGTTATTTGATATAGCGACTTTATCAAAAGATCAAATCATTTTTTACTGTGTTGACGTCTCTAATGATGAAGAAAATGGGTTACTCGTTGCGCTGCTTTTAAGGGTGGTTTTTAATCGTTTCCTAAAAGCTACTGAGAAAAGACGCTTCTTACCTAGTATGTATAACATATTGAATAAAATCAATAAAATGCTTGAGGATATGGGGGTGAGAGGATCATTCCCGCTGATTTTAGGTTATTACCACACCAAGGAAAAAAATATATTATTAGCGTCAGCAGGACTACGAGCTGAAATAAAAACAGAGAATAAAAAATATGTTTTAAATAGTGGTATACCTTTAGGAACACTACACTCTTTATATATTAACCAAATAAAGTGTGTGGGAATAGATTGGCAATGTAAAATTTGGAATCAGCACCATAAAATTAATTTAATGTTCTCACCTATACATAAACGTTAAATTTAGATTAAATAAAATCTGTTATTGCACATATATTAAACATAAATGAAGAACAATCTCAATTAAGCGATGATGCTCTGTTTATCCGTAGATATTAGCTGGTATACTCTGGCGATTATTTTTTTATATGTACCATAACATCATAGGAATATCATGGTACTTAATTTGTAGGAGAAGAGTAATGTCATCAGTGGTGCGTAAAGTAAGAAAAGCGGTGATCCCTGTTGCAGGGCTAGGAACAAGAATGTTGCCTGCCACCAAGGCTATCCCAAAAGAGATGCTACCTGTTGTTGATAAACCTTTAATTCAATATGTTGTTAATGAATGTATAGCAGCTGGCATCAATGAAATTGTGCTAGTTACACACTCTTCAAAAAATTCTATTGAAAACCATTTTGATACCAGTTTTGAATTAGAAGCTATTTTAGAAAAACGAGTTAAACGTCAGTTGTTGGAAGAAGTACAAGGTATTTGTCCAAGTCACGTTACTATTATGCAAACTCGCCAAGGAATAGCAAAAGGATTAGGCCATGCCATTTTATGTGCAAAACCTTTGGTGGGTGATGAGCCTTTCGCTGTTATCTTGCCGGATGTTATTTTAGACCGATATAGTGCTGATCTGACTAAGGTTAATTTAAAAGAGATGCTTTCTCATTTTGAACAATCTGGCGCAAGTCAAATTTTAGTAGAGCCTGTTCCTGAAGAGGAAGTATCTAACTACGGGATTGTTGACTGCATGGGAGAACATTTACAGCCTGGCGACAGTAAACCCATTACTCGTGTGGTAGAAAAACCGAAGAAAGAAGAAGCACCTTCAAATTTATCTATTGTTGGTCGTTATGTGTTGTCTGAAAACATTTGGCCTTTATTAGCCAAAACGGCACCAGGAGCAGGGGATGAAATTCAATTAACTGACGCGATTGCAATGTTAATTGAAAAAGAGCCTGTAGAAGCTTATCACCTACAAGGGAAAAGCCACGATTGTGGTAATAAATTAGGCTATATGAAAGCTTTTGTTGAATATGGTTTACAGCACGAAGAGTTTGGCGAAGAGTTCACGAAATGGATAAAATCACTGCAAGCTTAATGTGTTGAGTAACAAAATTTAACGATTTATCTTGTTAATAGTGTCGCACTGTCATTTTAATTTTATAATGTGGTGCGGCATTTATTTATGGCTTAAAGCTTAAAAGTACCGCTATAAAAGATGATAAATTACAGTGCTAATATTGATATATATATCGGCATTGACTAGGTTAAGCGTTATGATGTTAATTTAGGTGATATTAAGCATGATAGCGTTTAGCGCAGAAATCAATTAATTGGGTTATTTGAGTATAATATGAAAATATTAGTAACAGGTGCAGCAGGATTTATTGGCTACCATTTAAGCCAGCGTTTGATAGAAATGAGTTATCATGTTGTCGGGATAGATAATCTCAATGATTATTATGATGTGCGCTTAAAAGAAGCACGATTAGCTAAACTTAATCAGTTGGATAACTTCCAATTTGAGAAAATTGATATTACAGATTCAGTGAGTATTGCGCAATTATTTGCTGATCACCGTTTTGATCGAGTTATTCACTTGGCGGCTCAGCCTGGCGTTCGTTATTCAATTGAAAACCCAATGGCATATATCGATGCTAATATTGTAGGCCATATTAATATATTAGAAGGTTGTCGCCATCATAACGTTGGGCATTTGATTTATTCGTCATCAAGCTCGGTATATGGTTTAAATCAAAAACAACCTTTCTCTACAGAAGATAGTGTTGATCATCCGGTGTCACTTTATGCTGCGACGAAAAAAGCCAACGAATTAATGTCTCATAGCTATTCTCATTTATATCAGCTACCCACAACAGGACTGCGATTTTTTACCGTATATGGTCCTTGGGGGCGTCCTGATATGGCTCTATTTAAATTTACTAAAGCTATGTTAGCGGGTGAGCCTATCGATGTTTATAATGGCGGAAATATGACCCGTGATTTCACTTATGTCGATGATATTGTCAGTTCTGTGGTACGTTTAATTAATATTATTCCTGAACCCAACCCAAATTGGACCGTAGAGCAGGGTGAAACTTCATCAAGTTCTGCACCTTATAAAATATATAATGTGGGTAATGGGCAACCTACAAAGTTAATGGATTTTATTACAGCAATAGAAAAATCACTCAATATTAAAGCTAAATTGAACTTAATGCCGATGCAAGATGGTGATGTACTTTCAACCTGTGCTGATTGTAGCGATTTAGCTCAGACAACAGGTTTTTCACCCAACACTGCAGTAGAGTATGGTGTGAAGCAGTTTGTGGATTGGTATGTAGATTATTACCAGCAATAATCAGAGCATAGATATAATGCACAAGACAAAAAGGAGCCTTAAAGCTCCTTTTTTATTATAAAATTAACTAATTAATTTTATCAATACATTCACTATATTTGTAAAGCCCTTTTTATTTAAAAGCTTCATCAGCCTATTAAAGTTAAACGCTCGTTTAATAAAAATGACTAAACAAGAAAAATACCCTTTTAATTTTTAAAAGGGTATTTTAAATAGAGTATGCATTAAATTAGATGAGGAAATCTTCTAAAGATTTGCCTTCTTCTTCAATTGCACGTTTGATTACAGCTGGTGTACGGCCTTGGCCTGTCCAAGTTTTAGTTTCACCATTATCATCAACGTATGAATATTTAGCAGGACGTGCTGCACGTTTAGCACGACCAGTTTTGCTTGCGCCAGCAGCTTCAAGCAGGTCAGTTGGATCAATACCATCGGCAATTAATAGCTCACGGTATTTTTGTAATTTTTGCTGACGTTCTTCAATTTCAGCTTGCATTGCTTGTTCTTCTTCGCGGCGTTCATTAACAACGACTTCAAGTTTCTCAAGCATTTCTTCTAAAGTTTCTAAAGAAGTTTCTCTTGCCTGTGCACGAAGAGTACGGATGTTATTTAATATTTTTAAAGATTCGCTCATTTTCCTGGTCTCAAATAAATGTTGTTGGCTGATGTAATACTAATAATAGATTGCTATTTAAAATTCTGCAATAGCTAAATACAAACCAAACGTAAATTTTCTTTTTTTAAAACGAATATCTTTACAAAAAAATATTAAAAGTTGGGGCATCTTTCGCCAATAAAGGAAATATTAGTAATGATATACATCTTTTAACTGGTGATAGCGCTAATGTAAAAGAATAGAAAACGTTGTCTACTTTTTTATAATAACGGATTTTTTTCTAAAAATGCGCTTAGAGTAACTTTCATAGTTTAATAACTGTATATCAAAGGCGGGGTTAATATGTTAAGTACCTATTAAGGCTATTTATTTTTTAAACAAAAAATTTGCCTCATCAGTGATCCTGCGCTTTTTTCGCTATATCTTTTATAGAAATAAAGGCTATAAATAGTTGTCGTTGATAACTTCTCGTTTGTTTATGTTAAACTGCTTCCCGCGATAATACACACTATTTAAGGAGAGAGCTGATGGCTCAGCTTTACTTTTATTATTCAGCTATGAATGCCGGAAAATCAACATCTTTATTGCAGTCTTCTTATAACTATAATGAGCGAGGAATGCGAACTTTGATTTTTACGGCAGCGATAGACACGCGTTTTGCCAAGGGAAAAGTAACCTCAAGGATAGGGTTAAGTGCTGATGCATTGCTTTTCAGTGATGATATGAATATTCGTGATGCTATTTTAGCTGAAAATAATAAAGAGCCTATTCATTGTGTTTTGATTGATGAATGCCAATTTTTGACTAAAGCACATGTAGAGCAACTTTGTGAAATTACCGATAGTTATGATATACCCGTTTTAACCTATGGCTTAAGAACGGATTTTAGAGGTGAATTATTTACTGGTAGTGCTTATTTGCTTGCATGGGCTGACAAGCTCGTTGAGCTTAAAACAGTTTGTTACTGCGGGCGTAAAGCAAATAAAGTATTACGCTTAGCGGCAAATGGGAAAGTACTTTCAGACGGCGCACAAGTGGAAATAGGTGGTAATGAAAAATATGTTTCAGTGTGCCGCAAACATTATACAGAGGCTACGTTAAAAGGACGAATTGAACAGTTATAATGCAAAATTCCTCTTCTCTATTGTTAATTGGTGCGGGAATAGAGGGGGGGAAATATAATCGTCTAAATAAATGTTATCTCTTGTTATACTAAAAAAAGGTTATCTATTTTTAGAAGTTACGTTTTATATTTACTGTATTTTATAATTCATAACTGAAAATAGCATCAATAATGTAAAAAAATGTTAGTTTTTTTCTAGAAACATTTATTCGTTTTCTCCGTTTCATTATCTTTAATCAATAAAAAGGTAATCAGATATACGTAGGTTCTTTGTTTTGTGATGTAGATATTGATTTTTACAAATGTTCTAAGATGATGACATTTGATACTTCGCCATTATTTATAGTTTAATAAAACTGAATAAAGAAGAGAAAAAATGCTTGTGAGTGAAAAAATATTTCAACCATTTAATGGCTCAGGTGAAATGTTTATATCTAAATATTCATATTGGTTATGAGTAAAAAAGAGGAAACTGTGCTTAATAGACCAAATATAAACATGTGAATTACCACTAAAGTAGTATTTATTAGATAAAAAATACACAAATAGCCCCTACTTTGAATGTTATATACTGCTTAATAAGCAAAAGTGAGTTCGATAATATTTTATTGAAATTTTATTTTTATAAGTTTATTCCTTTCTTCGATAGATCAAAATCTTTTGATATTTCTCTTTTTTATGGTGTTGCGGTAAAAAGTGCTTATTAAAAAATAAGCACCTCATTTTATTACATTAATAGTGCCTACTTTTGCTCAACTCTCATTTTTGTGTGATAAACCTTATCATAAGAATAATTGTGTCGTGTGGTTTAACTCAATGAGAAATTTTAGCGTTTTCATTTCTAGGTAATCAGATATCAAGGCGCTGTAAAGCACGTTAAGTGCTTAATCACGGTTAAGCTGAATAAAGAGATGGATGTTGATAAAAATGAGGGAGAGGGCGATTGGTGCTGTTTTAGCAACGTATACCTAAAAGTGATAATCACAAGGCGGCTCTCTCATCTATCTTGCTGGACGTCATATTAAATACAAGGAAGAAAAATAAATTGAGAGATAAGGGGATTAGAACATTATTGTTATCCATTGATAGACAAAATAAAACCAGCCTTGTGGCTGGTTTTATAGTAAAGCAATCAACGAAGATTGAAGGCTAATCTGTTAATACAGAGATAGCGCTATTATTTCTTACTGCTTTTTTTCGCAGGCTTCGCTTCTTTTACCTCAGCAACAGGGTGCTCGTTAAATTCGCGGCCGTAGTAAGAATCTAATAACAGTTGTTTTAACTCAGAGATCAGCGGATAACGTGGGTTAGCACCAGTACACTGATCATCAAACGCATCTTCTGATAATTTATCCACTTTCGCTAAGAAATCACTTTCTTGTACGCCCGCCTCACGGATAGAAGCAGGGATACCTAATGAAGATTTCATCTCTTCTAACCAAGCTAACAGTTTTTCAATCTTAGCGGCTGTGCGATCACCAGGAGCAGACAGTTCTAAGTGATCAGCAATTTCAGCATAACGACGACGTGCTTGTGGACGGTCATATTGGCTAAATGCAGTCTGTTTTGTTGGGTTATCATTCGCGTTATAACGAATAACGTTAGAAATTAATAACGCATTAGCAAGACCATGAGGAATATGGAATTCAGAGCCTAATTTATGCGCCATTGAGTGACAAACCCCTAAGAAGGCGTTAGCAAATGCAATACCTGCGATGGTGGCTGCATTGTGGACACGCTCACGAGCAACCGGATTTTTAGCACCTTCATGATAGCTTGCTGGCAGATATTCTTTCAGCAATTTCAGAGCTTGCAGTGCCTGACCATCAGAATACTCATTGGCTAATACAGAAACATAAGCTTCTAATGCGTGAGTCACCGCATCTAAACCACCAAAAGCACAGAGTGATTTTGGCATATTCATCACCAGATTGGCATCTACAATCGCCATATCTGGCGTTAATGCGTAGTCTGCTAATGGATATTTTTGGCCTGTTTCATCATCAGTCACAACAGCAAATGGTGTAACTTCAGAGCCTGTACCTGATGTTGTGGTAATTGCTACCATTTGAGCCTTCACACCCATTTTCGGGAATTTATAAATACGTTTACGGATATCCATAAAGCGTAATGCTAATTCTTCGAAGTGTGTTTCTGGGTGTTCATACATTACCCACATAATCTTAGCCGCATCCATTGGTGAACCGCCACCTAATGCGATGATCACATCAGGTTTAAAGCTGTTCATCTGCTCTGCACCTTTGCGTACGACACTTAATGTGGGATCTGCTTCAACTTCAAAGAAAACTTCCGTTTCAACACCAAATTTTTTCAGTACATTGGTCACTTCATCAACGTAACCGTTGTTGAATAAGAAACTGTCTGTAACGATAAATGCGCGTTTTTTACCATCAGTTGCAATCTCTTCCAGTGCAATAGGTAAGCAACCACGGCGGAAATAAATTGATTTAGGAAGTTTGTGCCACAACATATTTTCTGCTCTTTTCGCCACGGTTTTAGTGTTGATAAGGTGTTTTGGCCCTACGTTCTCAGAAATGGAGTTACCACCCCATGAGCCACAGCCTAAAGTGAGAGAAGGAGCGAGTTTAAAGTTGTATAAGTCACCAATACCCCCTTGTGATGCCGGTGTATTGATTAAAATACGGGAAGTTTTCATTTTGTCGCCAAAGTAGGCAACATGTTCAGGACAGTTGTCTTGATCGGTATATAAACAAGAAGTATGACCAATACCGCCCATTTCAACTAATTTTTCTGCTTTATGTACCGCATCTTCAAAGTTTTGTGCATGGTACATTGCTAACAGAGGAGATAGTTTTTCGTGAGCAAAAGGTTCTGCATCAGTAGTTTCTTTAACTTCACCAATTAAAATCTTAGTGTTAACAGGCACTTCAATACCGGCCATTTCTGCGATTTTCACTGCCGGTTGACCAACGATGGCCGCATTCAAGTTACCATCTTTTAAGATAATATCTTGAACAGCTTTTAACTCTTTACCGGTTAACATGTAGCCGCCGTGAGTGGCGAAACGTTCACGAACTTGTTTATAGATACTGTCTACGACGATAACAGATTGCTCTGAAGCACAAATAACCCCATTATCAAAGGTTTTTGACATCAAAATAGAAGCAACTGCACGTTTAATGTCTGCTGAGTCATCAATAACAACAGGAGTATTACCCGCACCAACACCGATAGCAGGTTTACCTGAACTGTAAGCGGCTTTTACCATTCCTGGGCCACCTGTCGCTAAGATCAGGTTAATATCATCATGGTGCATTAATGCATTGGATAATGCCACTGAAGGTTCATCGATCCAGCCGATAATATCTTTTGGTGCACCCGCGGCGATTGCAGCGTTTAACACAATTTCAGCCGCACGGTTTGTGGCTAATTTCGCCCGTGGATGTGGAGAGAAAATAATACCGTTGCGTGTTTTTAAGCTGATTAATGCTTTAAAAATAGCGGTAGAAGTAGGGTTAGTTGTTGGCACGATACCACAGATAATACCGATAGGTTCAGCAATAGTGATAGTACCGTAGGTTAAATCTTCAGACAAAATACCGCAGGTTTTTTCGTCCTTATACGCATTGTAGATATATTCTGAAGCAAAGTGGTTTTTGATCACTTTATCTTCAACGATACCCATGCCAGACTCTTCAACAGCTAATTTTGCAAGAGGAATACGGGCGTCAGCGGCAGCTAATGCAGCAGCACGAAAAATTGCATCAACTTTTTCTTGAGAAAAGTTAGCAAATTCAAGCTGAGCTTTTTTTACACGAGCAACCAGATCATTGAGTTCAGTAACGTTAGTTACAGACATAAAGAGACTCCTGATAAAATGTTAAACTTTTTAAGCAAATTAGCCGGTAAAATCATCACTAAATAAGAATAGCTCAAATCAAAATTTCTATACTTATTTAAGTCATTATTATTAGAAGCTCTAATTTGCTTAAAAAGCTAAGAAAAAACAATAACAAATACAAATATATTTTAAAAAGATCTCCTTTTTCTGAATGATGACAGCTTATCATCTTTCTAATTAATTAAAGTGATCTACATCACAATAATAGCAAGCTGACACCTTTCAGCAAGTGTTTAAATGGTAATGATAATTAATTACAAAAATAAATGGACTATTTTTTTGTTGTAAGACTCTCTAGGATATAAAATTAAATCACTGGAGTTATGGTTGTTTACTAGCGAAAAATTTAGCCAAAATAATGTTAAGTAATAGAATTAACTGGTTTATTGATTTAAAGTAACGCGCATTTTTTGGAGTTACTCTATCTTTTAGAGCATAATTCGCATGTTTATTAGCCAAGAAGGGGCTTTTCATGGGGGCACTGCTGGATTTATCCGGTTATATTAAATTTTTTGTCGGTCTTTTTGCTATTGTAAACCCGATAGGGATCTTGCCTGTATTTATCAGTATGACGAGTTATCAAACGGATGCAGGACGTAATAAAACAAACTTAATTGCCAATGGCTCCGTTGCGATTATTTTGGTTATTTCCCTATTAATAGGTGATTCGATACTGAGTATTTTTGGCATCTCTATTGACTCATTTCGTATCGCTGGGGGGATGCTGATAGTGACAATCGCAATGACCATGATAAATGGGCGCTTAGGAGAAGATAAACAAAATAACCAAGAAAAAAATGAATCAGCAGTACGTAGCAGTGTTGCGGTGGTGCCTTTAGCATTGCCATTGATGGCAGGTCCTGGCGCAATTAGCTCCTGTATTGTTTGGAGTTCACGTTGGGAAGGGGTGACTAATTTCTTAGGTCTTGCTGCGACCAGTATCTTTTTTGCTTTTTGTTGTTGGTTACTGTTTCGTAGTGCCACTTTATTAGTTAAATACTTAGGTCAAACCGGTATCAACGTTGTCACGCGTATTATGGGGTTATTGTTGATGTCGTTAGGTATTGAATTTATTGTCACCGGGTTACGTTCTATTTTTCCGGGATTATTAGTATAAGCACAGTGTAATATTACCAAAGGAGCAGTATTGATATTTAATACTGCTCTTATCATTTCTCTCTTTGTTATCTTTTTTGTTGCTATTTTTAATTAATCAAGACGATGAAGCCCTTGAGAAAGCGCTTTTCTATCATAATAGCAAGTCAATTGACCCTCTTCCATTAGCGCTGCGCTATCCGACATATGTGCAATAACATCTGCATCATGGCTGACCAAAAGGTAAGTCATGTTATGTTGTTTTTTTAAGGTATTAAGCAGATTTAAAATTTCTGCTTGTACCGACATATCCAGTGCAGAGGTAGGCTCATCTAACAATAACAACTGTGGTTGCAACAGTAATGCTCTGGCTATAGCCACACGTTGACGTTGTCCACCTGATAGTTGATGTGGATAACGATAAGCAATATCGCCTTCTAAACCGACTTGCTCTAACGCTGAGGTTATTGTTGTTTTATCATAAGCAATATGATGAATTTTTAACGGCTCAATAAATGCTCGTTCTATCCGATGTTGAGGGTGTAATGAAGCATAGGGATCTTGAAACACCATCTGTATGTTACGGCGTAACTTACCTTGAAAGCGTTGCTGTGGCTTAATTGCTTGCCCTAACAACTTAATATCCCCTTGCCAATGATGTAATAATCCGGCTATAACCCGTAATACAGTTGATTTACCGCAACCAGAACGACCAATTAAACTAAAGGTTTCGCCTTGTTTAACTTGTAGATTGACACCTTTTACCACCTGCTTAATCTGTCTATTTTGTTCAAATTGAACGCGTAAATGATGAATATCAATTAGCATAAGGTGTACCTTTAAAATTCAGTGTTCTATCTAATACCGGTAATTGTGTGCCATAGGTACTCGCATTAGGGCGACAGGTCCATAAGGTGCGGGTGTATGGATGTGTGGCTTGAGGTAATGCTTTTGCCTCAAGTTCATCCACTTGCTCCCCTTGATACATGACCATAACACGATCACAATATTCAGCCACTAAAGGTAGATCATGGCTAATTAACAACAAAGCCATATCTCGTTGTGCGCATTGGGTAATGATAAGTTCTAATATTTGATGTCGTAGCTGTGCATCTAGTGCGGAAGTTGGCTCATCCGCAATCAGTACCGTTGGGTTATTAATCAGCGCAATAGCGATCATCGCGCGTTGTCCCATACCGCCCGATAATTCACCGGGGTAGCGAGAAATACTCTGTTCCGGTAATCCCACAGAAAGCAAAGTTTCAGTAATTAATGCATGTCGATCTTTATGGGATAATTTTTGATGGAGTTTTACCGTTTCTTCTACTTGCTGATAAATGGTTTTCACTGGGTTTAATGCATAACGAGGATCTTGTAATACCATTGATATTGTTTTTCCTCGTAACTGGTTCCATTGCTTAGGAGAATAAGCGAGGAGATCGTCCCCCATAAAATGCAATTTATCAGCAGAAACTTTGCCCGGCTTACGCACTAAGCCCATTAATGAGCGTGCCGTCATCGATTTTCCTGAACCAGATTCACCCACCAGTGCTAACCGCTCTTGTCCTAACTGAAAGGAGACATTATTCACCACTCTAGCACGTGGAAAATCAATACACAGATTATCGACTTCGATTAAAGGGGCTTTATTCATGGCTTTCTCCTAATACATCGCGTAATCCATCACCCAATAAGTTAAAAGCAAGGCTACTGATCAAAATTGCCGTACCCGGAATAGCTGCCACCCACCACTGATCAAAAATAACGGGCATCCCTTCGGCAATCATTGCTCCCCATTCCGCCATGGGAGGGCGAGCACCTAGCCCAAGGAAACCTAAACCTGCTGCAGCAAGAATGATCACCGCTAAATTAAGGGCTAAACGTACAATGGCAGACGGTAAACATAAAGGAAGAATATGCCCCCATAATAGTCTAATACCGTTAATTCCCATCATTTCAGCGGCTGCAAGGTAATCACTATTACGTAAGTGTTGAATTTCACTACGGGCTTGGCGGGCATAAGCCGGCCATGCTGTAAGTGCAAGGGCTAATGCACCGTTAAGTAATCCCGGCCCTAACATGGCGACAAAGGCAAAGGCTAAAATTAAGGAGGGCATAGACATAATGATGTCGGTAAAACGCATTAAAATCCGCTCTGTCCAACCGCCGTAATAACCGGATAAAATGCCAATAAATAGCCCTAATGGTAGTGTTATCAAGGCAACAAGACCCACCAAACCTAACATTGGGCGTGTACCATAAATTAAGCGTGAAAGAATATCGCGACCATAACTATCAGTACCTAACCAGTGTGCAGCATTGGGGGCTAATAAGCGTTGTGCAGCGTGTTGCCAATTTGGATCATAAGGCGCTAGCCAAGGGGCAAAAATGGCAATTAGTAGCAGAAGAAGCAACAATGACAGACCGATAAACGCTGAAGGTGAACGCGCTATTTTTGTTAAAAAGGAGAGTGACATTAGCGTAACCTCGGATCAGTCAAACGAATAACGATATCTGTCATATTATTAATCAGCACAAAACATAGACCAATAACAAGTGTGCCCCCCATAATTGCGGTGGTATCACCCGCAAAGAGAGCCGTTGTGAGATAACGACCAATCCCCGGCCAAGAAAATACCGTTTCTGTTAATACGGCACCTTCTAACATCCCTGTATAAGACAAGGCGATAATGGTCATCAACACACCGCGAATATTAGGTAATACATGGGTAAATAAGAGACGTAATTCGCCAATCCCTTTTGCTCTGGCGAGAGTGACGTACTCTTTATTCATCTCATTTAAACAGGCAGAGCGTGTTAAACGGGTAATAGATGCCAGCGCAAAATAGGCTAGCAGAGAAACCGGTAATATGAGATGTGATAGGGCGTTTAGAAAGGCATCTTTATCACCTGCCAGTAGAGTGTCAATCAAGGCAAAGCCGGTTACAGGCTCAATGGTAAATTGATAAATATCATCCAAACGTCCTGGGCCTGCTGTCCATTGCAATGTGGCATAAAAAATAAGGAGTAATATCAAACCTAACCAGAAAATAGGGACTGAGCTACCTAATAGCGTTAAAAAGCGTAAGGTAAAATCAAAGGGGGTGCCAACAAAACGCGCACATAACACACCAAATAAAATCCCCAAACTAGCGCCAATGACTAAGGCGACAGTGGCTAATTCCAAAGTGGCTGGAAAGGTGGCGATTAAATCATCAAATACCGGTTGACCCGTTGACGTCGCCGTACCTAAATTTCCTTGCAATAGTGCTTCTACATAGTGGAAAAATTGCATGTAGATGGGTAAATCTAACCCTAACTCATGTTTTACTTGATTATAAGTTTCAATACTGGCGTGATCACCAACAATTTGTAAAACAGGATCAACAGGGGAAAACGCAGAAAGCGTAAAAGTAATAACCAGTAACCCTAAAAGTGTTAGCGCCAATGTCAATATACCTTGAACCAAGGTAAACAACTGGCTTTTTAGGCGAGTGGATATCGTGAGTGTATTCATACGGCAACAGCCTTGAAATCGCAAAAAATAGACCACTCACAATAACATGATTGTGAGTGGCGGCAGGAAAATGATCACTTAGTGACTTTGTCGTAATAGACCATATCGGCATTTAGACCTTGAGCATAACCTTTCACGTTATCCCGTAATACAATCTGATTTTTGCCTTGGTCGATAAACACGTAAGGTGAACTGCGTTGTAGCTCTTTTTGCATTTCAGTATAAAGGGACTGACGTTTAGCCTTATCCGCTTCATTAAGGGCGACGAGTGTTTGTTTACTTAACTCAGGAATATTCCAATTATTTAACCAAGCCACGGTATTTGATTGCCCGTCATTATAGGCAAAAGCGCTAGCATTGGAGTGAGCATCAAAATAGTCGGGGATCCAAAAACGGATCGCCGCTTGGTGCTGCCTTGCTCTCACTCGGCTATAAACTTGACTACCGGCAGCAGGTAACAGATCAACCTGTACACCCGCTTGTGCAAAGCTTGCTTGAATAGATTGTGCAACGGTGATGTAAGGAACTTTGTTTTCTACATCGAGAGTAAAACGTGCATGAGTAATTCCTGCTTTTGCTAAGATATCTTTCGCTTTTTGCGGATCAAAACTAAATGGATTATCTTCTAATGCCCCCGGTAATCCCACCGGTAAGAAACTTTGGTGAATAAAATATTGCCCACGCATTAAGTCATTGGTGATCCCTTTATAATCGACCAAATAGCGCGCTGCTTGCCAAAATGCCGGATTGCTAAGAAGCGGATTTCCGCTACCGGTATTAAACGCCATATAGACTTGCTCAGCAGAAGGGATATTTAAAATTTGAATGCCAGGTTTACCTGCTAATGCTGCAGTTTGGTCTGTACCTAAGTCACGGGCAATATCCGCATCGCCTTTTTCAATTAACAGACGGCGTGAAGCGGGATCGGGCACATTTTTGATAATAATATTGGCTATCTTAGGCGCACCGGTCGGTGAAAGAGGGTTAGCTTCTAACACAATGGCTTGGCGAGGTTTGTAGGCACGCATTTTATAAGCACCACTACCAGCCGAATTCATTTTTAGCCAATTATTACCAAAGTCATTATTTTTAATATGTGCGGCAATCAATTTCTCATCAACAATAGAAGCGATTGGTGTAGAAAGGATGTTAAGTACCACATCAGGGCTAACATCTGCTGTCCAACGTACTTCAATCTCTTTATCACTGACTTTTTTCAATAGGGTATTAATATTATCTGCTTTCCAACCTAGCACATTTAAAATAAAAGCAGGGGATTTATTCATCGTCACTGCACGCTGGTAAGAGAAGATAATATCTTCTGGGCGTACGCTATTACCGGAGGCAAATTTTGCATCCTGTTTAATTTTAAAGACGATAGATTTTTGTTCAGGGTGAGCCTGCCAACTCTCGACTAAAATTGGCTCGTTAATTTCTGGATTGTCACGGTTAGGCTGAACAATACGTTGATATAAACTTGGTACGGTCTGAATACTTGATAATTCGTTACTTTCGGCAGGATCAAGGCTAACAATATCATCAAGGCCTTGTACTACAATCAATGTATTGGCGGGTGTTGCTGCCAATACAGGGGCACTGAGAGCACCCATCACAAGTAATGATAATAATTTGGTTTTCACTTTCATTGGACGCTCCCTGAAATAGTCTCGCTTTCGTTATTATGTCAATAACTTATTAGTTATTACTTTTGGAAATTAACTTAGGCAAAATAAGCGCATTTCGCAAAGTTTTTATTACACTTATATATAACACCTCGTTATAAGCCTTTTGAATTAATTATGGTTGAGGAATAATTAATCGCAACAAACGACGAATAAAATACTACTTTGGTAGTAATATGTTGACTATTAAGTTGTATTGGCTGAATTGATTAAGCTGTATTTGATATTCATCAATATCTCTTATGAGTAGCCTCGTATTTTAACCTTAGATACCTTTAGATCTGAGGCAAAAATGAGCAAGAAAACACTCGCAATCATCGGTAACGGCATGGTTGGACACCGTTATATAGAAGAATTGATTGATAAGGGCGGCAATGAAACGTTCAATATTATCGTCTTTTGTGAAGAACCTCGTATTGCATATGATAGAGTCCATCTCTCTTCCTATTTTTCTCATCACACCGCTGAAGAGCTCTCGTTAGTTAAACCCGGTTATTACGAGAAACATCATATTGAAGTATTAGTGGGTGAGCGTGTGATCACCATTAATCGTGAAGAAAAAGTGGTGCACACCAATACTGGGCGTTGTGTTAGCTACGACAAATTGATCATGGCAACAGGCTCCTACCCATGGGTTCCTCCTATTAATGGAAACAACTCACCAGATTGTTTTGTTTACCGAACTATCGAAGATTTAAATGCGATTGAAGCTTGTGCTCGTTTAAGCCGTAAAGGGGCGGTTATTGGCGGCGGGCTGTTAGGTTTAGAAGCCGCTGGTGCGCTAAAAAGTTTAGGTATTGAAACCCATGTGATTGAATTTGCGCCAACGCTAATGGCAGAACAGCTTGATAGCATGGGAGGAGAGCAACTTAAACGTAAAATAGAGCGCATGGGGGTTAAAGTACACACAGCGAAAAACACCCAAGCGATCTTATCGACAGGGGAAAATGCGCGTAAAACATTACAGTTTGCCGATGGCTCCTCACTTGAGGTTGATTTTGTCGTATTTTCAACCGGTATACGTCCGAAAGATAAATTAGCACGCCAATGTTCTCTCGATATAGCACCACGAGGGGGAATTGTGATTAATGACTATTGCCAAACCTCAGATGCGGATATTTATGCCATTGGGGAGTGTGCTTCATGGCATAACCAAACATTTGGGTTAGTTGCCCCGGGTTATAAAATGGCTCAGGTAGCCGTTGATCATCTATTAGGTCAACAGACAGCATTCCAAGGGGCGGATTTAAGTGCAAAATTAAAACTACTCGGGGTTGATGTAGGGGGAATTGGTGATGCTCATGGTCGCCAAGCAGGTTGTCGTAGCTATATTTATCTTGATGAAGGTAAAGAGATTTATAAACGTCTGATAGTGAGTGAAGACAATAAATACCTATTAGGTGCGGTATTGGTTGGGGACACGGAAGATTATGGCAATCTGTTACAGTTAGCATTAAATACAATTGAATTACCAGAACATCCTGACACATTAATCTTACCTGCTCATGCTGGAAGTAAACCGGCAATCGGGGTTGATTCATTACCTGAAACAGCACAAATTTGCTCCTGTTTTGATGTAAGCAAAGGCGACATTATTCAAGCTATTGAACGAGGTTGTCATACGGTTGCGGCGATTAAAGCAGAAACAAAAGCGGGAACGGGGTGTGGGGGATGTATTCCGCTTATCACTCAAGTATTAAATGCGGAACTCACAAAACAAGGCATTGAAGTTAACCATCACCTTTGTGAACACTTTCACTATTCTCGCCAAGAGCTTTATCATCTTATTCGTGTTGAAGGGCTGAAAAGCTTTGATGAACTATTGAAAAAACATGGTCAAGGCTATGGCTGTGAAATTTGTAAACCGACCGTCGGCTCTCTGCTGGCTTCGTGTTGGAACGACTATATTTTGCGTGATGACTTAGTTGCGCTACAAGATACGAATGATAACTTCCTCGCCAATCTGCAAAAAGATGGCACTTACTCTATTATTCCACGCTCCCCCGGCGGTGAAATTACGCCAGCGGGTATTATTGCGATTGGACAAATTGCACAAGAATACAATTTATACACCAAAATCACAGGCTCTCAACGTATGGCGATGTTTGGTGCACAGAAGCAAGATTTACCGGCGATTTGGCAGAAATTAATTGCCGCGGGTTTTGAAACAGGCCATGCCTATGCCAAAGCGATCCGTATGGTAAAAACTTGTGTAGGAAACAGTTGGTGTCGTTTTGGGGTTGGCGATAGTGTTGGATTAGGTGTCTTTTTAGAACATCGTTATAAAGGGATCCGCACGCCGCATAAAATGAAATTTGGGGTATCTGGTTGTACCCGTGAATGCTCCGAAGCTCAGGGGAAAGATGTAGGGATTATTGCCACAGAAAAAGGCTGGAATCTCTATTTTGGTGGTAATGGGGGCATGAAACCGCGTCATGGCGATCTATTCGCGGCGGATTTAGATGAAGAAACGCTGATCCATTATATTGACCGCTTTATGATGTTCTATATCCGTACTGCAGACAAATTACAACGAACCTCCGTTTGGTTAGAAAGCCTAGAAGGGGGCGTTGAATATTTACGTGAGGTCATTATTCACGACAAGTTAGGCTTAAATGCACAGTTAGAAAAAGAGCTTAAAGTTTTACAAGAGCGCGTAGCCTGTGAGTGGCAAGAAACCCTTGATTCACCACAAGCATTGAAACGTTTTGCGCACTTTATTAACAATCCGAAGCCCGATCCTAATATACAGATGGTAAAAGAGCGTGCTCAGCATCGTCCTGCCCGCGTGCATGAACGTATTGATATCAAAATGGTAACAGAGGAGACGCAATCATGAGTCAATGGATAGCGGTTTGCCAATTAGATGACATCACTGTGGGGACTGGCGTTTGTGCGCTGGTGGAGCAAGATCAGGTGGCTATTTTCCGTCCATACCAAGATGAACGGCTCTACGCATTAAGTAATATTGATCCCTTCGCGCAAGCGAGTGTTTTATCAAGGGGATTAATTGCAGAGCATGACAATGAGTTATATATCGTCAGTCCACTGAAAAAGCAGCATTTTCGCTTAACAGATGGTTATTGCCTTGAAGATGAGCACTATTCAATTACTCATTATGAAGTCAAAGTCGAAGGCAATACCGTCAGTGTGCGTTCGCGTCATTGATAAAACCAATAAATAGGGGAACCCAGATGGATTATTTTCCAATATTCTGTCAGCTCAACAATAAACCTTGTTTATTAGTAGGTGGCGGTGAAGTAGCAGAGCGTAAGGCACGTTTACTGATGGACGCGGGGGCGGTTATATCCGTCGTTGCACCGACATTCACACCACAATTTATGCAGTGGCAAAACGAGCAACGATTACAGTGTTTCACGGCTGAATTTAGTGTTGCTGATTTAGCTGACAAATGGCTAGTCATTGCGGCCACAGATAATGAGCAAGTGAATCAACTCGTCTATCAGCAGGCCACAGAACAACGCATTTTTTGTAACGTGGTTGACTCGCCCAAGCAAGCTAGCTTTATTATGCCCTCAGTGATTGACCGTTCCCCTATTATGGTTGCAATTTCTTCGGGAGGAAAAGCCCCAGTACTTGCACGTATCTTACGTGAAAAAATGGAACAGTGGTTGCCCAACTCGCTAGGCGCTTTAGCGCAGTTAGCAGGGAAATTACGTGAGCAAGTTAAACAACGTTTTGCCACCATGAGTGCTAGACGCTATTTTTGGGAGCGTTTTTTTGCAGATAAAGCGCTACAAGCAGAAATTGATGCAGGTAGAGATAACGGCATTCAACAACGTATCAGCACATTGCTAGCGGAAAATAACCAGCCCCAAGGGAGTGTGGTGTTGGTGGGGGCAGGCCCTGGAGATGCAGGATTAATGACTATTAAAGGGCTGCAACAATGTCAGCAAGCCGATGTTGTGGTTTATGATAGATTAGTCTCTGATGAGGTTATGCATTTAGTGCGCAGAGATGCGGAGCGTATTTATGTTGGTAAACGAGCTGGTTTTCATTGTGTTCCTCAAGAGGAGATTAACCAAATTCTTATTAATCACGCTAAGGCAGGGAAAAGGGTAGTGAGGTTAAAAGGGGGGGATCCTTTTATATTTGGTCGAGGAAGTGAAGAGTTAGAAGCTTTAATTGAGCATCAAATACCTTTTTCTGTGGTGCCCGGCATTACTGCGGCATCAGGCTGTACCACTTATGCCGGTATTCCGTTAACACATCGGGATTATGCACAAAGTGTGCGTTTTATTACTGGGCATGGAAAAGGGCTGAACGACGCACAATGGCAATGTATCGCACAAGATAACCAAACTTTGGTTTTTTATATGGGGCTAAGTAAAGCCGATTACATTCAGCAAATGTTACTTAATCAGCATATGCGTGCCACTATGCCAGTGGCAATAGTAGAAAAAGGTACACTGGCGACACAAAAAGTGGTTGTTGGTCAATTACAGCAACTGGCTGAAATGGCAAACTCAATGCAAAGTCCTGCATTAATTATTGTTGGTGAAGTCGTCAGTTTAAATCAAAAGCTACAATGGTTTGGTACGACTTTAGCCAATTAAAGCAAAAATTTTGAAGAAGTAGGCTAACGCTCAGAATATCCTTTATGGTTCATAACAACGATAAAGGATATTTTTTTGCTAATTCATCGGGATATAAATGAAAATAGTACTGATTTTAATTGCATTTCAAAAAATATATTAATTTTTAAAAACAAATAATAAAAATGTTTTTTTATTAATCTACCGTTATTTTTAGATTAGCCAGTTTCTGTCATTTAAAGACAGATTTGTTATTGTTTATAATCAAGTTGTGTGAAAAAAAACTTACACCGAACACATCATAAAGTTCTGTATCCTCGCTAAAAACCCATCTGATTATATTAATTTTGTGAGCTATGTAGGTTTTCTATCTATAAAAGTTGCGCGGTGTTAATTAAATGTTTATTTCTTGTTGTAGATAGCGTGATGAGAATTTTCTTTTTTCATAAGATAGAAGTCTACTGGGCTTAGTAAAGTTTAAGTGATAATAACACCGCACTAATTGACAAAATTCACCATAAGTGTAAAAAAGAAGAATATTGTTATTAATTTTATCTAACAATTATCTCAACATATTAAATAGCATGAAATATCTGAATATTATTTAAAAATAATTTATATGTAAATTGAGTAACCCCGCTATAGATGATTATTTATTAGGAGAGGTACCCATGAAAAAGAAAGTTATGTTAAAAATGATGTTTCCTGTCAGCATTATATCACTTGCGCTGACCTCTTTTCTTTCTCATGCGGTAATACCTCCAGAAGGTACTCTTCTTGCGAAACAACAAGATATTGTTATTAATAATGGCACTGAAGTTTCCTCCCTTGATCCACATAAAGTGGAAGGGGTACCAGAAAGTAATATTATTTTAAATTTATTAGAAGGGCTCACTTATATGGGGCCTAATGGTGAAAGTATGCCGGGGGTTGCCGCTAAATGGGAGAGCTCAGAAGACAATAAAACATGGACTTTCTATTTACGCGATGATGCGAAATGGAGTGATGGTACACCGGTTACTGCAGATGATTTTGTTTATAGTTGGCGTCGATTAACAGATCCCCAAACTGGCTCGCCTTATGCCAGTTATCTTGAATATGCCTATGTGGAAAATGTTGCAGATATTCTGACAGGCAAAAAATCCCCAGAGAGTCTAGGGGTAAAAGCAATTGATCCACATACTTTGCAAGTTACGCTCACACAACCGGTTCCCTATCTGGTGGATATGCTAAACCACACCTCATTAAAACCAGTTAAAAAAGAGATTGTTGAAAAATATGGTGTCAATTGGACTCGCCCGGAAAACTTTGTCGGTAATGGGGCGTATTTAATTGATAATTGGGTGGTTAATGAAAAAATCACTTTAAAACGTAATCCGCTTTATTGGGATAACAAAAACACCATTATTGAACGAGCGACTTTTTTACCTATTAGTTCAGAAACCAGTGATATTAATCGCTACCGTAGCGGTGAAGTTCAAATCACCAATAGCGCTATTCCTCCTACGCTTTATCGAAAGATGAAACAAGAGCAACCGGAGGCTCTACATATTACGCCTTACCTATGTACTTTCTTTTATGAGCTTAATAATAAACGTCCACCTTTTGATGATCCCCGTGTGCGTGAAGCGGTAAAATTAAGTTTAGATAGAGAAATTATCGCGGAAAAGATCATGGGGCAAGGGCAAATACCGGCTTATTCTTTTACTCCACCTTTTATTAATAATGGTAAGTTTAAACCCCCTAAATGGGCAGGTTGGACGCAACAACAGCGTCATGAAAGAGCGCGTGAGTTATTAAAAGAAGCCGGTTATGACAGCCAAAACCCATTATCGTTTACATTGTTGTACAACACATCCGATCAGAATAAGCAACAAGCTATTGCTGCCGCTTCTATGTGGAAAAAGAATATTGGTGCTAATGTCACTTTACAAAATCAAGAGTGGAAAACGACGTTAGAAAATCGTAACCAAGGTAATTACCAAGTGGCAAGGGCAACATGGTGTGCCGATTACAATGAACCAACATCATTTTTAAACTCTTTCCTCTCCACTAGCAGTCTAAATACTATTTTATATGAAAATAGTGATTATGATGCTGCATTAAAGAATGCGTTACTGGCCACTGATAATGAAGCGCGTCACCAACTGTATCAACGTGCTGAAGCCTTGTTAGACAAGGACTCCGCTATTGTACCAGTCTATTATCGTGTGAGTGTCAGAATGGTCAGTCCTAAAGTGGGCGGATTTACCGGTAAAGACCCCTTTGATTATACGGACTTAAAGCGCTATTTTATAAAGGCAGATAAATAAAACTGGTAAGTTATAACGCATCTATAGCTATATCTGATTTTAATTAGCAAAAGCAATTTAAAAAAGTACAGCATAAAAAGTACTACACAAAATATAACGGCACAAAAATGATAAAGACATCATGCAGTTAAGCATAGATAGTCAATCTGCAACAATATTTTATTTTTTTGTAAAACAATAAGTTGTGTAAAACGTTCCAAAAACACAGCGAAGCATCACAGGAAGGCCGAACAATGGCCGACTCACTAACTGGGAGTATTTGATAAGATGATAAATGTAACTAAAAAAAGTGCGCTAGCGATCGCCATTGGTACTATCTTTGGTTTTACGGCGCTCAATGCTACTGCGGCTGTTGTGCCTGATGGGGTAAAACTGGCTGATAAACAAGAGTTAGTGCGTAATAATGGCTCTGAGCCACAATCACTTGATCCTCATAAAATTGAGGGTGTACCTGAATCAGCATTAGCACGAGATCTATTTGAAGGGATCACGATTGTAGGGCCTGATGGTGAAATTCTACCGGGCTCTGCGACTAGCTGGGAAAATAAAGATTTTACTGTTTGGACGTTTAAAATTCGTGAAGACGCGAAATGGTCAAACGGTGACCCTGTAACAGCGCAAGACTTTGTTTATAGCTGGCAACGTTTAGCAGATCCGAATACAGCATCACCTTATGAAAGTTATCTACAATATGCCCATATTGTTAATATTGACGATATTATCGCCGGTAAGAAAAAACCGACGGAACTAGGTGTTAAAGCGCTTGATAATAATACATTAGAAATCACATTATCAGAGGCCGTACCTTATTTACCTAAATTGCTAGCTCACTCCTCGATGTCGCCAGTGAATCAAAAAGTGATTGAAAAATTTGGTGAAAAGTGGACGCAACCTGCGAACTTTGTCGGCAATGGTGCTTATGTACTGAAAAATTGGACGGTAAACGAACGTATTGAATTAGAGCGTAGTCCAACCTATTGGGACAATAAAAATACGGTTATCAATAAAGTTACTTTTTTACCTATCTCATCAGAAGTCACCGATGTAAACCGCTATCGTGCGGGTGAAATCGATATGACTTATAGCAATCTGCCGATTGAATTTTTCCAAAAATTGAAAAAAGAGATCCCAGATGAATTACGTATCAGTCCATACTTATGTACTTATTATTATGAAATTAATAATGAGAAAGCTCCCTTTGACGATCCACGAGTACGTGAAGCACTAAAACTATCTATGGATAGAGATATCATCACTTATAAAGTGAAAAACCAAGGTGATATCCCTGCTTACGGATTTACACCGCCTTTCACCGATGGCATTAAAGAGAGTAAACCAGAGTGGTTCGCTTCTTGGACCCAAGAGCAACGTAATGAAAAGGCGCGCCAATTATTAGAAGAGGCGGGTGATAACAAAGCCAATCCATTAAAATTCAAGTTACTGTATAACACCTCTGATCTACATAAAAAAGTTGCGATTGCGGCCTCTTCTATTTGGAAGAAAAACTTAGGTGCTGAGGTTTCTCTTGAAAACCAAGAGTGGAAAACGTTCTTAGATACACGTCACCAAGGTAATTATGATGTTGCACGTGCAGGATGGTGTGCAGATTATAACGAACCTTCTTCATTCCTTAACATGATGCTGTCTTACAGCAGTAATAATACCGTTCACTATAAAAACAAACAATTTGATGCGTATATGAAAGAATCTTTACGCGTGAAATCGGATGATGAACGTGCAGAAATTTATCAAAAAGCAGAAGGTGTATTAGATAAAGATTCTGCCATTGTTCCACTTTACTACTACGTAAACACCCGTTTGGTTAAACCTTATGTTGGTGGTTATTCAGGTAAAGATCCACTGGATAATTTACATACTAAAGACTTGTATATTATTGCTAAATAATCGGGCGAGACCTTGCTTAAGTTAAGCGAGGTCTTTTTATCACCACGCCTGAATAGGTTTGTGTTATAGGAACGGGCAATGCTCAAATTTATTTTTCGTCGCTTTTTGGAAGCGATCCCGACACTTTTTATTCTAATAACGATTTCGTTCTTTATGATGCGCTTAGCGCCGGGTAGCCCTTTTACTGGGGAAAGGAAATTACCCCCTGAAGTTATGGCCAACATCGAAGCGAAATATCATTTAAACGATCCCATTTACAAACAATACTTCGATTATTTAATTCAATTATCGAAAGGGGATTTGGGGCCTTCTTTTAAATATAAAGACTACAGTGTTAACACTTTAGTCGGTAAAGCATTCCCTGTTTCTGCAAAATTAGGGCTATCGGCCTTTGTATTAGCGGTTATTTTTGGTGTGGGGGCAGGCGTGATAGCCGCACTGAATCAAAATACCAAATGGGATTATACCGTCATGACATTTGCCATGACGGGGGTTGTGATACCGAGCTTTGTGGTGGCGCCACTATTAGTGCTTATCTTTGCGATTACCTTACGTTGGTTACCGGCGGGAGGTTGGAATGGTGGGCAAATCCAGTACATGTTACTGCCGATGGTTGCATTATCGCTCTCCTACATTGCAAGTATTTCGCGTATCACACGTAGTTCTATGATTGAAGTTTTACACTCAAACTTTATCAGAACGGCCAAAGCCAAAGGCTTGCCAATGAAACGCATAGTGCTACGTCATGCGTTAAAACCAGCATTACTGCCAGTGATCTCTTATATGGGGCCGGCATTTGTGGGGATTATTACAGGCTCTATGGTCATTGAAACCATTTTTGGATTACCGGGTATTGGTCAGCTTTTCGTTAATGGTGCATTAAATCGAGACTACTCATTGGTATTGAGTTTAACCATTATTGTGGGTGGTTTAACCATTTTATTTAATGCCATAGTTGATATTTTATACGCCGTAATCGATCCGAAAATTCGTTATTAATAGAGACTGGAGCACGTTATGTTATCGATGAAAGAAAATAGCGAAGCTCTGGGGAATTTCTCGGAGCAGCTAGATGTTGAAGGTCGTAGTTTATGGCAAGATGCCCGTCGTCGTTTTATGCACAATAAAGCGGCGATCACCAGCCTAGTACTACTATTTTGTATTTTACTTTTTGTCATTTTCGCCCCCATGTTATCGCCTTTTGTTTATGACGATACGGATTGGGAAATGATGTCAATGCCACCTGATTTTGCCTCAGCGCACTATTTTGGCACTGACTCATCAGGACGTGACTTATTAGTTCGTGTAGCAATTGGTGGACGTATTTCACTGATGGTAGGTATTGCAGCGGCATTTGTCGCGGTGATTGTTGGCACCCTCTATGGCGCGATGGCAGGTTATATCGGTGGGCGCGTTGACTCAGTGATGATGCGTTTACTGGAGATATTAAACTCCTTCCCATTTATGTTCTTTGTTATCTTACTGGTGACCTTTTTTGGGCAAAATATCTTACTGATCTTTGTTGCCATCGGCATGGTATCTTGGCTCGATATGGCTCGTATCGTACGGGGACAAACACTTAGTTTAAAACGTAAAGAGTTTATTGAAGCGGCGTTAGTCTGTGGTGTGTCATCACGTAATATCGTCCTTAAACACATAGTGCCGAATGTATTAGGTGTTGTTGTGGTATACGCTTCATTACTGGTTCCTAGCATGATCTTATTTGAATCATTTTTAAGTTTCTTAGGATTAGGGACACAAGAGCCATTAAGTAGTTGGGGAGCACTACTGAGTGATGGTGCAAATTCAATGGAAGTTTCTCCTTGGTTATTACTTTTCCCTGCTGCATTTTTAGTTGTCACCTTGTTTTGCTTTAACTTTATCGGTGATGGTTTACGTGACGCGTTAGATCCGAAAGATCGTTAAGGAGAACATGATGACAAATTCAACAAATAAGCCATTGTTAAGTGTAAAAGATCTCTGTGTCACCTTTGGTACTCCAGATGGGGATGTAACTGCAGTAAATAAGCTCAACTTTGAGCTATCTGCAGGGGAAACCTTAGGAATTGTCGGTGAATCTGGCTCTGGGAAATCGCAAACTGCGTTCGCCTTAATGGGATTATTAGCTAAAAACGGTCGTACTGCTGGAAGTGCGCATTTTAATGGTCGTGAAATTTTAAACTTACGCCAAAGTCAATTAAACAAAATGCGTGCTGAAGAAATATCCATGATATTTCAAGATCCGATGACCTCACTTAACCCCTATATGAAAGTCGGCACTCAGTTAATAGAAGTGCTTATGCTTCATAAGGGTATGAGTAAAAATGATGCATATGCGGAATCTGTTCGCATGCTTGATGCAGTAAAAATGCCCGAAGCCCATAAACGTATGGGCATGTATCCCCATGAGTTCTCTGGTGGGATGCGCCAACGGGTAATGATAGCGATGGCACTATTATGTAAGCCAAAACTATTAATTGCTGATGAGCCAACAACGGCACTGGATGTGACTGTTCAGGCACAAATCATGACACTGCTAAACGAGCTAAAAAAAGAGCTTAATACTGCCATTATCATGATCACCCATGACCTCGGGGTGGTTGCGGGTATTTGCGACAAAGTACTGGTAATGTATGCTGGGCGAACCATGGAATATGGTAATGCGCGAGATATTTTCTACCAACCATCACACCCATATTCTATTGGGTTGCTGCAAGCAGTACCTCGTTTAGATGGTGAAGATGAACGTTTGGCGACCATTCCGGGTAATCCTCCTAACTTATTGCGTTTACCTAAAGGTTGCCCATTCCAGCCTCGTTGCCAATATGCAACAGAGCAGTGTTTGAATAGTGAACCTCAATTAACACAATTTGCTCAGGGAAGATTACGAGCCTGTTTTAAAGCGGCGGAGGAGTTAGTATGAGCCAAGCCACCTTACAAGATAGAAAAGTGATCCTCGAAGTCAACGATCTAAAAGTTTATTTCGATGTACAAGATAATAAGCAGTGGTTCTGGCAACCTAAAAAAAGCCTCAAAGCCGTTGATGGTGTTACCTTACGTTTATACGAAGGTGAAACCTTAGGTGTAGTAGGGGAATCAGGTTGTGGCAAATCAACTTTTGCGCGTGCCATTATCGGCTTAGTTAAAGCATCGGGTGGTACAGTCACTTGGTTAGGCAATGACTTATTAGGCATGGGCAATAAACAGTGGCGCGATGTTCGTCAAGATATTCAGATGATATTCCAAGATCCACTTGCCTCCTTAAACCCAAGAATGACGATTGGCGATATTATTGCTGAACCACTAAAAACCTATCATCCGAAAATGAAACAGGCTGAAGTGGTTGAAAAAGTCAAAGCGATGATGATGCGAGTGGGGTTATTACCAAACTTAATTAATCGCTATCCTCATGAGTTTTCTGGTGGACAGTGTCAACGGATTGGTATTGCTCGCGCACTGATCTTAGAGCCAAAACTGGTTATCTGTGACGAACCTGTATCGGCTCTGGATGTTTCTATTCAAGCTCAGGTAGTCAATCTACTGAAAGATATCCAAAAAGAGATGGGATTATCGCTCATCTTTATTGCGCATGATCTTGCGGTAGTGAAACACATCTCAGATCGTGTCTTAGTGATGTATTTAGGTCATGCGGTGGAATTGGGGACTTATGATGAAGTTTATCATCACCCATTACACCCTTATACCAAAGCATTGATGTCAGCGGTGCCTATTCCTGATCCGGATAAAGAGCGTAACAAGCATATTGATTTGTTAGAAGGAGAGCTTCCTTCACCAATTAATCCACCATCAGGCTGTATTTTCCGTACACGTTGTCCGATGGCTGATGAAGAATGTGCTAAAACGCGCCCCTTATTAGAGGGAAGTTTCCGCCATGCGGTATCTTGTTTAAAAGTCGATCCGCTTTAATAAATAATAAAATTATATTAATAGGAAAAAGGGCCTGAATTTATTCAGGCCCTTTTTCTTTATATATAAAGCATATGGCTCAAAAATTTAATATTCAAATAAACTTATTTGTAATAGATTTTTTCTAAAAAATTATTTTCTATTTGATATTATCATTTTTTTAAATATGAAAAGTGTTGATAATGATGATAATCATTTGTTATCAATAAGTTATGTTGTTTTTATCGGTTTGTAATTTTAATATCAAAAGTTTTTATAGTTATAAAAATATTATTTTTTAATAAGATAAAATAATGGTTAAAAAAACTTATCTAATTACAAATATCAGTACCAAAAAAAATAAATAAATATTAATTTATATCAAGTAAAAATTTTTAGGATGAGATATAAAGGTATAATCATTAATAAAATTTATTATTGTAACTTTGTTAAAATAACATTTGAAACAAAGAAGTATAAGTTTTGTACTAACCCTATCTGTTTTAGTTTTACAGTAAGCAAAAACAATAAAAAATATTTCTATTAAAAATTAATAAAAATTTAATATGTTTTCATTAATAGATTATTATGTCTTATTTGTGTCTATTTTCTCGTAATTTTAGAATTAATCACTGCCTTAAAACGACTATTCAAATCAGATAATCAATTAACTCCCTGATACAAATAAAATGAGTATATTTACCTACTCTTATTTAGTGTTTTATTATGAGGTTTTTAATTCGTTAGAAATTTTTGAATAATTGATTTTATTAATCTCATAAAGTAAATTAAATGCAAATACAGTTGAGGAAGTGAATTTTGGAAATAAATAATTTCTCATTGAATTTTGAATATATTTCAGAAAGAAAAATATTTTGTCATTCGATTGGATATGAACTTTTTCTTTTAAGGCAACGTAATTCTATGACGGGGGCTGAGTTAGGAAAATTATTGAATATCTCTCAACAACAAATTTCTCGTTATGAACGAGGAATAAATAAAATACCTATTGATATACTTTTTCACATACTAAATATATTTGATATTTCAATAAGTGATTTCTTTGAAAAGGTTTCCAAAAGAGTTATCACATTAAAATATAAAATAAAATATGATTCTGATAATAATATTCCATTCTTTGAGAATATTATTTAAATGTAAGATAAGTAATATTATTGGTGGCAAGTATATTAAGTATATCAATGAATTAATTAATAGGGATTTTATTTAAAATTAAAATCCTATTTATTTAATGTTTATTAAATTACCCTTATTAAGGCAGTTAACACTTTATCATATAATTAGTATATGGATTCAAATATTGTTATCTAATATAGATTTACTATTTTAATTTATAAGTGAAGTTGTTGTGTATATTTACCTGTAATGTAAAAGGAAAAGTCAATGCTTAAAAAAAAGATGTTAGTTAAAGCTCTATTTACAGTATCTGTTTTATCACTGAGCGGTGTTGCTTCTGCAGCGACTATTGTTAATGGTGGTAAAATTAATTTTACTGGAGAAATTGTTAATGCTGCATGTGTTGTTAGTACAAAATCAATAGATCAAACTGTTAATATTGGACAATATCGTACCGCACAATTTGATAGTGTAGGGAAAACAGTTGGTAATACTGATTTTTATATCAATTTAGAAGCTTGTGATACGACTGTCGCACAAAATGCCTCAGTTTCATTTTCAGGTGTAAGTGATTCAAATGATAAAACAGTATTAGCTGTAAGCAATATTACAACAGGTGGTGCGGGTGCTGCGACGGGCGTTGGTATTGAAATTACAGACCATACAGGAAAAGTGTTACCACCAGACGGCTCTGTTTTTTCTACAGCAAAACAGTTAATTGATGGATCAAATACACTTAACTTTGTTGCACGTTATAAATCTACATTAGATACCGTTACCCCTGGTCATGCTGATGCTGATGTAACTTTCAAAATGCAATATGAATAAATAAATTGGATTAATTTAAAGTATGACCTGATAAAGGTCATACTTTTATATCGAGGGAAATATGAAATATAGTTTAATATATTCTATTGTCCTATTTTTTACTCTTTCATTTACAGCCTATTCTAATGACAGGGAAAATATTTCTTTAGACGATGGTATTGTGACTTTTAAAGGGGGAATTGTAGAGCCTGCTTGTACAGTATCTTCTGAAAGTGAATATCAAATTGTTGATCTTGGTGTTATTAGTAGTAACCAATTTCATGGAGTAGGAAGTCACTCTATAAAAATCCCATTTTTTATTAAATTAATGGGATGTAATAAAAGTATTACGGATAAAGTCAGTATAATTATTATAGGTGATGTAAACAATAATGATAAACGATTATTTAGCATCACCGATCAACAAAATTCAGCTTCAGGATTAGGTGTTGCATTATTTAATGATGAAGGTGAAATAATTATTCCTAATAAATTCAATAAGTATAAATTTATTGAAGAGAATGAATTAAAACTAAAATTTAAAGCAAGTTATCTGGCAACGAAAGAAAACGTTATCGGTGGAAAAGCTGACAGCGTAGTTTGGTTTGTTTTCAATTATCAATAAATAAACCTATCATTTGAGGTTAATATGCATTTAATATCTAAACACTTTATTGCGTTATTTTTTCTCTTCAGTTTTTCATCGCTATCATATGCGGGAGGTGTTGCATTAGCTGCAACACGCATAGTCTATCCTATGGATGCAAAACAGACGTCAATTACTCTTAATAATACAGATAAAAGATTACGCTTTTTAGTGCAATCATGGATTGATGATAGCCAAGATCAAAAAAGTAATGAATTTATTGTTACACCACCACTGTTTGTCAGCAAACCAGAAAGTGAAAACAAGCTAAGAATAATTTATGCTGGTAAGGCATTACCAAATGATAGAGAAAGTTTGTTCTGGTTAAATACAAAAGCAATCCCTGAAATTGAGCGAGAAGAAATAAAAGATAAAAATATATTACAGCTAGCAGTATTATCTAGAATAAAAATTTTTATTAGACCTCAAGGATTAAATTTTAACATAGAGGATGTACCTAATAGTCTTGAGTTTAAAAAATCACAAGGAAACATAATAGTAAATAATCCTTCACCTTATTATGCGACATTAATTAATTTAGAAGCTGATAATGAACAGCTAAATAGTATTATGGTTCCTCCTATGGGAACAGTAATGATTAAAGTCAGCAAGCCTAACTATAGTCAAATATCTTATCAAACTATTAATGATTATGGTGCTAGTACACCCAAAGTAACGAAACAGATTGGTAAGTAATGCTATAACATTCATTAATGATAAGGCTTTATTATGCTAAAATCTAAAACTATATGTTTTAATTTATATATCTTTTTAGGTACATGCTTTTCTGGTGTGGTGTATGCGGATAGTTTTTTTAATCCTAACTTAATTTCAAATATTGATAATGAAGTAGCAGATTTATCTCGATTTGATAAAGGTGAAGGCCAACCTGAAGGAATGTATTCAGTAGAAATTTATGTAAACGATGAATATGTTGAAACAAAAAATTTAATATTTTATGAAAGCGATGCATCATCCGATGATACAGGTTTATTACCTTGTATAGATAATAAAACTTTGACAAATTTTGGAATAACTTTAACTGAAAATAGCAAAAAGAAATCAGAAGAGGTAGAAAGTAAAGATAGTGCTTGTGAGAATATTTTAGATAAAATAGAAAACTCAAGTGTTAAATTCGATTTTGAAGGACAAAAATTATTTTTAAGTATTCCACAAATAATGTTTAAAAATAATGTTCGTGGATTTATCCCACCTGAAAAATGGGATAATGGGATTAATGCGTTTTTACTAAATTATAATTTCACAGGAAGAAATAGTAAGAACTTTAAGGATAACGTTGATAATAATAATTATTTTTTAAACTTAAATCCTGGTATTAATCTTGGTTCATGGCGATTTAGAAATGAAAGTTCATGGAACTATGCCAGTGGTGAAAGTAAGCAAAATAAATGGAGGAATATAAGAACATATGTACAAAAACCTATTATTCCATTACGTGCTGAATTAACCCTTGGTGACTCTTTTTCTAATGGAACCATTTTTGATAGTCTTGGTTTTAGAGGGATTAAGCTAGAATCTGATGATAATATGTTGCCTGATAGCATGAGAGGATTTGCACCTACGATAAAGGGTATTGCGAATAGCAATGCTATTGTTACAGTCAAGCAGAATGGTTTTGTTATTTATCAAATTTCTGTACCTCCAGGTGCATTTGAAATAAAAGATCTCTATGCCACATCAAGTAGCGGTAATTTAGATGTCACAATCAAAGAGAATAACGGTAAAATTACACAATTTGTTGTACCTTATTCAAATGTGCCTATTTTACAACGTGAAGGACGCTTAAAATACGAATTGATTGGAGGGGAATTTCGTAGCGGAGCAGATTATCAAGATAAACCTAATTTTGGTCAATTAAGTTTAGTATATGGCTTACCTTATAATATGACGTTATATGGAGGAAGCCAATTTTCAAATAATTATCAAGCCTATGCGATTGGTTTAGGTGGTAATCTAGGCACCTTTGGGGCGATATCAGCAGATGTAATACAGGCGAATAGTATATTGCCAAACGATGAGCATAAAAAAGGGCAGTCATTCCGATTACTCTATGCTAAATCGATTAATAGCACAGGCACTAACTTTCAAATAATGGGGTATCGATATTCAACGCAAGGCTATTATACCCTAAATGAAGTTAGTTATAAAAAAATGGCAGGGCGTGAAATAGTAACAGATAATGGAATAATAAGAGATGAGGATAACTTATCTAACTACTATAATTTAAATTATTCTAAAAAAGGGAGGTTTCAACTTAATATAAATCAGCAAATTACCAATAATAGTTCTTTGTATATTTTAGGCTCTTACCAAAACTATTGGCGCACAACTGAAACTGAACAGTTATGGCAACTGGGTTATAATGCTAATATTGATAGGATAAATTATAGTCTTAGTTTATCGAAATTAAAATCACCGGGTATGCGTGGTGATAATAAAAATGTAGCTTTTAATATATCAATTCCTCTTAATGATGTATTTAACCAACAAACTGTAAGTGACTTACATTCAAGTAGAAATAGTATGTATGCTGTTTACTCAATGAATAGAAGCGATGACAATGTTTGGGTCAATCAAGTGGGACTAACAGGAACTCTCCTTGAAGACAATAATTTAAATTATAATATTCAACAAGGATATACGCATAATGGTTCTGGTTATTCAGGAATGGTTTATGCTAATTATAAAGGTAAATATGCTAATATAGGTAGCGGATATAATTATAGTAATGATTGGCATGAGTTTAATTATAGTTTAAATGGTGGTGTTGTTGCTCATGCAGGAGGTATTACTTTAACTCAACCTTTAGGGGATACCAATATTCTTATTAAAGCAAATGATGCTAATAATATTAAAGTAGAAAATGCAAATGGTATATTAACTGATAATAATGGTTATGCTGTCTTACCGTTTGCTTCAACATATAAAAATAATCGAGTTTCATTAGATGTTAATTCATTAGAAGAAAATATTGAATTAGAAAATACGATTATTAATGTAGTTCCTACTAAAGGGGCATTGGTTGAAGCTAATTTTAAAACGAATATTGGCTATCGAGCAATGGTTACATTAAGCAAAAAAGATGGCGCTATTATACCTTTCGGTGCGATGGTTGTTGATGAAGAGCGTTCCGTAAGTGGTATTGTTGGCGATAATGGGAATGTTTTTATCTCTGGTTTAGCACCTGTTGGTAGGCTAAAAGCAAAATGGGGAAAAATGGCTGATCAACAATGTATATTTGATTACCAAATTAATGAGAAGTCATCAAAAGAAAAAGGTATCTATTTTATTTCTTCCACATGCCAATATTAAAAACAAGCATATTTACGGATTTTATTATGATTAGAATAGTATTGTTTACAATAATAGCCATTATTTCAAATAATGCAGTCGCTGTGAGCTGTGTCAGTGGTTGTAATGCGAATGAATATTCCACGCTTAGTGGACAACTATCAAAGACGGAAAATAAAGTCGGTGTTACTAAAGATGCTTCTGATATTACTTTGTCCAATCGAATTACATTAAGATGGAATGCGGGGCAAGCGCAAACATGGGCGACATATTCCAATGGTAATATTCCTAGTGCAAATACCAGCAATAATGATTGGATTTATTCTAAGATAGATGACTATATTTCTGTTGCGTTAAGAATGACTAATAATTGTAGAACAATTTATGTTCCTTATAATGTACCTACGCTAAGCTCTACTTGTGGTGCCCGTACTTATACTGAAAACGAAGAAAGCGTCGTTTCTGTAAGAAAGTATCAAACCAGAATAAAAATTGACAAGGCTATTATTTCTGGTACCTATGTAAAAAATATTTTTGTAGGCGAATTTGGTTTTTGCCAACCACAGAATTGTGCGACTAAACAAACTATCATTACAAAGCTATTTTTAAATCTTTCAATGACAGTTCCACAATCTTGCGTTATTAATTCAGGGCAAGTGTTGAATATTGATTTTGACAATATTCCTGCATCAAGTTTTAAAGTAGCAGGGAAAAAAGCCGAAGGAGTTAATACGGTTTCTAGAAACTTAAGTATTCAATGTGACAATATAGATGCCAGTGCTGATTTAACAATGCGATTACAAGCAGATTCAGTTCAAGGTAATGCTATTGTTTCTAATAATAAAAGTGTTGGCTTTGTGGTTGCTAATTCAAGTGGATCTGAATTAACACCTAATGATTTATCAAGTTTTATTCCTTTCAGACTCAACCAAAATGCTGATGCTAATGTCACGATTAATGTTTATCCCGTAAGTATTGATGGAAAAACACCAACTGAAGGCGCTGTCACATCAAGTGGCTTTCTAAGAGTTGATTTCCCTTAATTTTAATAGGCTAATATCATGAATGAGTTATTACATACTAGAAAAATAATGCGCTTTCTATTATGGGGAATGCTACTTTTTAGCGGATATACAGTATTTTTTACTAAAGATGCAACAGCAGAATTAGCTAATACAAATATTGTTATAAAAGCGAACATTGTGGCAAATACTTGTAGAGTCAGCCCTGATTCGCTAAATAAATTTGTTGACTTAGGGGTTTGGGGAACAAAAGATTTTCAGCAAAAAAATACAACAGAGCCAGTAAAGTTTACACTTAACTTAACTGATTGCAGTATTGTTACTAGCGGTGTAAAAGTAATGTTTAGTGGTGATACTGACAGTAAGGATAGTACCTTGTTTAAGTTGGCAGAAAAAAATGCGGCTCAAAATATAGGTATTGCTATTTTAGATAAAAATCAGAATAAAATATTACCGGGAAAAAGTAGTATTATTTACCCTGTAGAGACAACTAATAATATTTCTCTCGATTTTTATGCGCAATATATCGCAACTAATAAGAACGTAGTTGGGGGAAGTGCAAATGGTGAAGTATTATTTTCTTTAGAATATCTGTAAATAACAAGGGAACTGTGTCGTTCCCTTTTAAATACATTTATAACTATTGGTTGTAGAGGATTATATCCATCCTTTAGTTCTAAACTCTTTTAACGTCGCGACAAAATAACTCATCTCCTCAGGGGTTCCTAAGGTCAAACGGCTCCAACCTAATGCGGGAGGAAACTCACGTCCTACCATAATATTTGCCGCTTTCATTCTCTCTTGATAAGTTTTCACATCACCTTTGACTTTATGAAAAATAAAGTTGGCGTGAGAAGGTGCATACTCGATATTTAAGGCGTTTAAAGTATCAACCACCATTTGTCGTGATACATCAATTGACTTGCGACTATATGCCACAAAAGCGTGATCTTTTAACGAGGCTAATGCGCTAACAGCACCGGCAGTATTGGTATTATCAATAGAAACGAAACTATCTACTTCACAAATTACCTCAGGGACTGCCACACCATAGCCTACCCTTAATCCAGCTAATGCATAAATTTTTGAAAATGTACGGGTAACAATCAAGTTTTTATAACCTTGAGCAACTAATGCTATCGCACTGGTAAATTCAGGTGTTGTCACAAATTCAGCGTAAGCTTCATCAATAATAAAAAAGACATTTTCTTTTGCTGAGGTGATCCAATTTGTTAATGCCGCTGTTGGTGTCAGCATTGCGGTTGGGTTATTAGGATTGCACAGATATACCATGCTAATACCATCAAATGCTTGTGCTTTTTTCTGCATGGCGGTTAAATCAAAAGCCAATGTGTTATCAACCGGCACTTTTACGATATTGACACCTAAAGGTTCAGCATAAAGTTCGGCATAATTAAACGTTGGATCAGGCACAATTAGCTGTGCCGCTTTACCTGCTTTTTGCGCTTTATTAGCCACATATTGTACGGCTGCTTGTATGGTTTCAGAGGAGCCATTACCTAGAGTGATGTGTTTGTCTGATAGCTTAAATTCTTCACCTAATGCACTGATCAGTGCGCTTCGCGCATCATCTGGATAGCGAAAAGCATGGGGAAGTGCATCAATAATCGCCTGTTTGGCATTGGATGACATGCCTAGCGAGTTTTCATTAAAGTTTAACAGTAAAGGATTTTCTGCATTAAATAGCTGTTTAGGGTTTGAAGTTTCTGCGGCATAGGCAGCGCTAACAAACGAACTTAATGAAAGTCCCCCGATCACTAAGCTTGATGATGTTAAAAATGAACGACGATTCATGTGATGTTTCCCAAGTAAATTATTCTACATTTTTATTGTTTATGTAGATTACTAAAAAAACACAATAAGTAAATAAATATGTTTTAATTTTGATTATTTATTCACTACTAAGTCAGTTTTTAGGAATTAGCTTAAGCATGTCAACATGAAATAAAGTCAGAAAATAGCGATGTATTGCATAAGGTGTGTGGTGCAGGCTAATAAAAAAGGGAACCGATAAAACGGGTTCCCTTGAGAGATAATATAGCTCAGTCGCTAATTAATTTGATTCTGGAAATGTTAATGTTGCACCGGGCGCTTCACGACTTAAGTGAATAAAGTTTAAGTGTTTTTCATATTGGTCGAGAATATCACTGATCACTTGCTCCTTGGTGTAGTCCATTAAATCGTTACCCTGTGAACCTTCCCATAAATAGGTTTCTAGCCGGTAATAATGGGATTTTCCTCGACGAGCACGATAAGTAAATGCAGGTACTGAGTATTTTTGTGGCCATATTTGATAAATAAAATGCTGCTCTTGGCCTAAATCAACCACTAATTCTAAATGGTTTAAACGAGGCTCTTCTTCCAGCGGGTAAAGATTAAACGAGACATTTGCACCACGTAATGACAGCTCATTAGCCACATCTTGCATCGCTGGGGTACAAACTAAATCTAACATCCGTTGGGTATAGGTAGTACCTGGAAAATTCATCACACGACCTAGACGCTGTTTCCAGTTCATGGTGGTGTTACCATAAAGAGGTGCTGGCGCATTGGTGTTTAATGAACTGACGCGTCTAAAATCTTCTACTTTTAATGACTTATATAGTCCTGCCATAATAAAGAAAATAACAAAGCTAAAAGGTAATCCCATAATAACCGTGGTATTTTGCAAAGCAGAAACCCCGTCTGCCATTAACATACCTAATGTTAATAGACCAATAGCGATAGACCAGAATATGCGCAGCCAATTTGGGGCATCATTATTTATATCACTCAGTTGAGAAGTGAAATTACCTAAAACTAATGAACCGGAGTCTGCCGAGGTTACATAGAAAAGTAATCCTGTAATAGTCGCTACGGAAGCGGTTAAACCAAATCCCGGATAGAGTTCAAGTAGAGAATAAAAGCCTTTTTCTGGTGAGGCTAATACTGTTTCAGCAAAGGTTTGATTACCGTGGATCACTTCATAAAGTGCACTATTACCAAAGATAGACAACCATAATAGCGTGAATACAAAAGGGATGATCAAGGTGCCTATAACGAATTGACGGATAGTTCTCCCCCTTGAGATACGTGCTAAAAATAAGCCTACAAAAGGTGACCAAGCAACCCACCAAGCCCAGAAGAAAAGTGTCCAGCTATTCATCCAATCCGTCGGTCTATCAAAAGCAAAGCTATTTAGTGTCATTCCTAAGAATCGATTTACATAATCACCGACATTAAGTACTAACGCATTTAATAAAAATTCAGTATCACCAGCAAATAGGATAAATAAAATTAACCCTAAAGCGAGTAATACATTTAATTCTGAAAGAATACGTATGCCTTTATTGACGCCTGATGTGGCTGAGATCACCGCCATAATTACGGAAAGTAGAATTAAACCACCTTGTACACCTAACCCTTGCGGTAAATCGAAGAGAACTTTCAACCCATAATTAAGTTGTACTACGCCAATACCTAAGGTGGTGGCAATACCAAAAATAGTACCCAATACGGCAGCAATATCGACCGTATGACCGATGGGGCCATAAATACGATTACCAAAGATAGGATAAAGTGCAGAGCGGATGGTCAAGGGTAAATTATAGCGATAACTAAAATACCCGAGTGCAATACCAATCAGTGCATACATAGACCAGCCCGTCAGGCCATAGTGGAATAATGTCCACACCATCGACTGACGGGCTGCTTCTATTGTTTCACCTTCGCCAGTAGGCGGTAGCATATATTGGGTAATAGGCTCAGCGACTGAGAAAAACATTAAGTCAATCCCGATCCCCGCGGCAAACAACATAGCAGACCAGCTTAATACACTAAATTCAGGCTTTGACTGTTCTGGGCCTAATTTAATATTACCAAAGCGAGATGTGGCAACGAAAATAACGAAAACAATGTACAAAGTTGCCGCTAATAAATAGTACCAACCAAAGGTTTTTGATACCCAACCTAGTGTTTTAATGATCCACGCATTGGCGGTATCTGTCATTAAAATAGTGAAAAAAGAGAACGCTAGAATCAGCGTTGCGGAAGCGAAAAAAACAACAGAATTGAGCTTGTCTTTCTGTGGTTTTTTTGAGCTATTAAGAGTTGTCATCAGAAATTCCAAAAATTTATTCATCTAAAAGTTAAAAGTTGCATTCTTTGCTAATCAATTGATTTATATGCAAAGATTCAAATTTTCACGATCTGCTCCTTATGTCATTTGTGAATTAATTGTGATAAACAATAGTTAATATTGATTGAATGTTCAATTAAAAAAACGTTTAATAAAAGTGTTCAATGTATTTTTTAGGTCTTGAAAACATGCCGAAGATAGGGATGCAGTCGATACGTAAACAGCAATTAATTCAGGCGACATTAGCGGTGATTAATGAGGTCGGAATGCAAGATGCCAGCATTGCATTAATTGCACGAAAGGCCGGGGTATCTAATGGCATTATAAGCCACTACTTCCGTGATAAAAATGGTTTATTGGAAGCGGCAATGCGCCATATCCAATATCAGTTAGGTTTTGCCGTCGCAATGCGATTACGTATTTTAAGCGATGCTGAGCCTAAATTGCGTATTCAAGCCATTGTCGATGGTAACTTTGATACGTCACAAACCAGTGAAACCGCAATGAAAACTTGGCTGGCTTTTTGGGCAAGTAGCATGCATCAGCCTAATTTGCATCGTTTACAAAAGGTTAATGATAGACGTTTGTACTCTAATCTCTGTTATGAATTTGGACGTGCGTTAACAAAAGATAAAGCACGCTTAGCCGCCAAAGGCTTAGCCGCTTTAATCGATGGTTTATGGCTACGTAGTGCCCTTAGCGAGGAGCCATTTTCGTTAGCAGAAGCAAAAAAAATTACTGATGAGTATATCGATATGCAACTTAATCTTTGCCAGGATAAACAGACTTAACTTACTCACTATAAAGGAGAAAATATGCAAAACCCACCGTTACACAAGCTTTATATTCATGGTGGATATGTTGATTGCGCACAACCTGAATGTGAACAATTTGCCGCAATTAATCCTGCTACAGGTGAGGTGATTGCACATTTACAATCAGCCTGTGAAGAAGATATTAATTGGGCGGTAGAAAGTGCAAAGCAAGGACAAAAAATATGGGCTGCTATGCCTGCGATGGCGCGCTCCCGTATTCTTCGACGTGCCGTGGATATTTTACGTGAACGTAATGATGAGTTAGCGCATTTAGAAACGTTAGACACCGGTAAACCCCTGTCTGAAACACGTTATGTCGATATTGTCACCGGTGCTGATGTATTGGAATACTATGCGGGTCTTATTCCTGCCCTAGAAGGGGAGCAGATCCCACTACGTGACAGCGCTTTTGTTTACACCCGTCGTGAGCCATTAGGTGTTGTTGCCGGCATTGGTGCATGGAATTATCCAATTCAAATTGCGTTATGGAAATCAGCACCTGCATTAGCAGCAGGTAATGCGATGATTTTTAAACCGAGTGAAATGACATCATTAACGGCATTAAAATTGGCTGAAATATATACCGAAGCGGGCTTGCCTCAAGGGGTATTTAATGTGGTAACGGGTGATGCCACTGTAGGGCAATGGCTAACGCAGCACCCTGATATCGCTAAAGTCTCATTTACGGGGGGGATCGATACTGGGAAAAAAGTGATGGCGAGCGCTTCTTCATCAAGCTTAAAAGATGTCACTATGGAGCTAGGTGGTAAGTCACCGTTAATTATTTTTGATGATGCCGATCTTGATACCGCAGCTGATATCGCCATGATGGCTAATTTCTATAGTTCAGGACAAGTATGTACCAATGGAACACGCGTATTTGTGCCAGAAAAGTTAAAACAAGCTTTTGAAGCTAAAATCATTGAGCGTGTCTCTCGTATTCGCGTTGGTTCACCACTGGAAATGGATACCAACTTTGGACCATTAGTCAGCTTCCCTCATCTTGAAAAAGTTTTAAGCTATATCGAGTTAGGTAAAGCTCAAGGTGCAAAACTACTTTGTGGTGGTGAACGTTTATTCGCTGGTGCATTGGCGAAAGGGGCTTATGTGGCGCCAACGGTATTTACCGATTGTACTGATGATATGAAAATCACGCAGGACGAAATCTTCGGCCCTGTAATGAGCATTTTAAGTTATCAAACAGAAGATGAAGTTATTTTACGCGCCAATAATAGTGTCTATGGATTAGCCGCAGGCTTGGTGACTCGAGATCTGACAACGGCACATCGCGTTATACATCAATTAGAAGCCGGAATTTGCTGGATCAATACTTGGGGTGAATCTGCAGCAGAAATGCCTGTTGGTGGTTATAAACATTCCGGTGTTGGCCGTGAAAATGGGCTTGTCACACTACAAAATTACACTCAAATCAAATCTATTCAAGTTGAACTTGGGGAGTTTTCATCCGTTTTTTAATCCATTCTATTTTTAATTTTAATGACTGAAACAGAGGAGATAACAATGGTCTATGACTACATTATTATCGGTGCTGGTTCAGCCGGTAACGTTCTTGCTACCCGCTTGACAGAAGATCCTGATGTTACTGTGCTGCTCCTTGAAGCTGGAGGACCGGACTACAGGTTCGATTTTCGCACACAAATGCCAGCAGCATTAGCTTATCCGTTACAGGGTAGACGCTATAATTGGGCTTATGAAACAGAGCCTGAGCCACATATGAATAACCGCCGCATGGAGTGCGGTCGAGGTAAAGGATTAGGAGGATCATCACTCATTAATGGTATGTGTTACATTCGTGGTAACGCGATGGATTTTGATGAGTGGGCCAAATTACCCGGCCTTGAAGATTGGAATTATTTAAATTGCTTACCCTATTTTCGTAAAGCAGAAACCCGAGATATTGGGGCTAATGATTATCATGGTGATAGTGGGCCTGTTAGTGTGACTACACCGAAAAAGGGGAATAATGTTTTATTCCATGCGATGGTCGAAGCCGGTGTACAAGCTGGATATCCTAGAACTGATGATCTCAATGGTTATCAGCAAGAAGGATTTGGCCCTATGGATAGAACGGTAACCCCCCATGGGCGTCGAGCCAGTACGGCACGGGGTTATCTTGACCAAGCTAAATCGCGCAAAAACTTAACTATTGAGACACATGCTACAACCGATATTATTGAATTTGAGGGTAAAAAAGCAAGTGGTGTGCGCTATTTTAAAGGAACGAATACCACGCCACAGCATGTGAAAGCACGTAAAGAAATACTGCTTTGTGCCGGGGCGATTGCATCACCACAAATCTTACAACGCTCAGGTGTCGGCCCTGAAGATGTTCTCAACGAGTTTGATATTTCGCCAGTACATGTTTTACCGGGCGTGGGGCAGAATTTGCAAGATCATCTAGAGATGTATCTGCAATATGAATGCAAACAACCCGTTTCACTTTATCCAGCGTTAAAATGGTATAACCAACCTAAAATTGGTGCCGAGTGGTTATTTAAAGGAACGGGTATTGGGGCGAGCAATCAATTTGAAGCAGGGGGTTTTATTCGCTCAAGTGAAAAGTTTGCTTGGCCAAATATTCAGTTTCACTTTTTACCAGTGGCGATTAATTATAATGGCAGTAATGCAGTGGAAGTGCATGGTTTTCAAGCTCATGTGGGGTCGATGCGTTCACCCAGTCGCGGACGTATAAAAATAACCTCACGAGATCCACATCAGCATCCAAGCATCTTGTTTAATTACATGTCAACAGAGCAAGATTGGCAAGAGTTTAGGGCTGCTATTCGTATCACGAGAGAAATTATGGCGCAACCTGCATTAGATCCCTATCGCGGTGAAGAAATTAGTCCGGGGAAAGATATTCAAACGGATGAACAGCTGGATGCTTTTGTACGTGAACGGGCAGAAACAGCATTTCACCCTTGTGGTAGTTGTAAAATGGGAAATGATGAAATGGCCGTCGTAGATGGTGCCGGACGCGTTCATGGTATAGAAAGCTTAAGAGTTATTGATGCTTCCATTATGCCCAATATAATTACTGGCAATTTAAATGCGACAACCATTATGATTGCTGAAAAAATGGCAGACAAAATTAAAGGCATTAAACCATTGCCAGCAAGCCAAGCAGATTACTATGTTGCTGGACATTCACCTGCCAGAAGAAATTAATTAACTTATCAAAACAATAGTCAAGAGGAATGAAAATTCCTCTTTTTTGTGACTGAAAGTAAAGCTTCTTTTTTCGTTATTATTTTATTTTTTATTAAATATTATTTATGTATTTTTTCATAATTAAATGATTATGAACTTTCCATTGTTATCATAAATATTTCTAAAGCAATCTCCTTTTTACAATCATTTTAAATAAGTCGAGTGACTCAAGTAAAACAACCATAACATCAGGATTGATGTGAGATATATCAATTTTTTTTCTATCACCGATCCCATTAATTATCATAAACAGAGTACGAAAACGTTTGCATAAAATTTTTATGCCGATAGAATGCGTCAGATTTTTTGGCCTGGTGAAATGAATAGGGGGTTAAAGTGTCTCAGGACAACAATTATAGTCAGGGCCCGGTGCCCATATCCGCAAGAAAGGGTGGATTAGCGTTAACCTTTGTGATGTTGGGATTAACGTTTTTTTCAGCCAGTATGTGGACTGGCGGCGCTCTTGGTACTGGTCTCTCCTTTAATGATTTCTTCCTCGCAGTTCTTGTCGGTAATCTTCTCCTTGGTATTTACACCGCATTTCTTGGTTTTATTGGTTCTAAAACAGGTCTCACCACTCATCTTCTTGCTCGTTACTCTTTTGGTATTAAAGGCTCTTGGCTTCCCTCATTTTTACTCGGTGGTACACAAGTCGGTTGGTTTGGTGTCGGTGTTGCGATGTTTGCTATTCCCGTTGGTAAAGCCACGGGGATTGATATTAATCTCCTGATTGCAATATCAGGAATTTTAATGACTATCACCGTGTTTTTTGGTATCTCTGCATTAACTATCCTCTCCATTATTGCGGTTCCTGCTATTGCTATCCTAGGAAGTTACTCGGTATATCTTGCGGTACATGATATGGGAGGGCTTAATACACTAATGGCAGTGAAGCCTGCCGAACAACTCGATTTTAATTTAGCCCTTGCCATGGTGGTAGGCTCTTTTATCAGTGCCGGTACATTAACGGCGGATTTTGTTCGTTTTGGACGTAACCCTAAAATTGCCGTGATTGTCGCTATTGTGGCTTTTTTCTTAGGAAATACTTTGATGTTTGTCTTTGGTGCTGCGGGAGCGGCATCATTAGGCATGGCGGATATTTCCGATGTGATGATAGCGCAAGGTTTATTACTGCCGGCGATCATTGTATTAGGTTTAAATATCTGGACGACCAATGATAATGCGTTATATGCATCAGGGTTAGGTTTTGCCAATATCACAGGGTTATCCAGTAAAAAATTATCTGTGGTTAATGGCATTATCGGCACATTGTGTGCGCTATGGCTTTATAATAATTTTGTTGGTTGGTTAACCTTTCTATCCGCGGCGATCCCTCCTGTAGGTGGCGTTATTATTGCAGATTATCTGATGAATAGAGCGCGGTATAATCAATTCAACGCTGACAAGATGCAAAATGTGAACTGGGTAGCCTTACTTGCTGTGGCTATCGGTATTGCTGCCGGTCACTGGTTACCAGGGATCGTACCTGTTAATGCCGTATTAGGTGGCGCAATCAGTTTCGCGGTATTAAATCCAATATTAAATCGTCGTACAGCTCGACAAGCGGAGATAAGTCATGCTGGGTAAAAATATAGAACAAATTAATCATGCTCGTTTAGCTGGAAAAGAAGGTTTATGGCGCATTACAGTTAAAAATAACCAGATTGCAGCCATTGAGCCACAACCGCAAAGCGATTTTCATCCCCAAGGGTTAGATGCACAAGGTGGATTGGTTCACGCTCCTTTTGTTGAACCTCATATACATTTAGACACCACGCAGACAGCAGGGCAGCCAAACTGGAATCAATCTGGAACCTTATTTGAAGGTATTGAGCGTTGGGCAGAAAGAAAAGCATTACTCACCCATGATGATGTTAAACAACGGGCGTGGCAAACATTACAATGGCAAATCGCCAATGGTATTCAGCATGTAAGAACCCATGTTGATGTTTCTGATGCATCGTTAACGGCTTTAAAAGCCATGTTAGAAGTCAAACAAGAAGTCAAACCTTGGGTTGATTTACAAATTGTGGCATTTCCCCAAGAAGGGATATTATCTTACCCTAATGGCGAAGCATTATTAGAAGAGGCCTTGAAATTAGGTGCGGATGTTGTGGGGGCAATCCCGCACTTTGAATTTACCCGTGAGTATGGCGTGGAGTCACTACATAAAACCTTCGCATTAGCGCTGAAATACGATCGACTTATTGATGTGCATTGTGATGAAATTGATGATGAACAATCGCGTTTTGTTGAAACCGTTGCTGCATTAGCACATAAAGAAAATATCGGCTCACGGGTGACAGCAAGTCATACAACCGCTATGCACTCTTATAATGGCGCTTATACTTCGCGTTTATTTCGTTTATTAAAAATGTCAGGCATTAATTTTGTAGCCAATCCATTAGTGAATATCCATTTGCAAGGGCGTTTTGATAGTTATCCAAAACGTCGGGGGATCACCCGTGTCAAAGAGATGTTAGCGAGTGGTATTAATGTTTGCTTTGGTCATGACGATGTCTTTGATCCATGGTATCCATTAGGTACAGCAAATATGCTACAAGTGCTGCATATGGGGTTACATGTTTGTCAGTTAATGGGCTATGGGCAAATTGATAATGGATTACAACTTATCAGTCATAATAGTGCAAAAACATTGGCATTAACGGATTATGGTGTGGAAGTCGGTAATAGTGCTAACTTTATTATTCTTCCTGCTGAAAATGGTTTTGATGCTTTACGTCGCCAAGTCCCTGTACGTTACTCTATTCGTCACGGTAAAGTGATTGCACAAACTGAGCCGGCTAAGACAGAAATTATGTTAGCTAAGCCAACGCCAATTACGTATAAATAAAGAATAATTGTGCAATATTAACTAATAACGGATAAGTAATAAATGCTTATCCGTTATTGCTATTAGTTTATTATGGCTGGATCAATTACTGACTATTTTGGCGAATAAGCGCAGCTAATTGCGCTAATTCCTCATCATTTGCGCGCTCAAAATCATGAGATGAAAGGTAGCCAGGGTAGTTATCAAAGAAAACCTTTTGTTTGTTTTCAATGGGCGCCCATTTTGTCATATCACCCGTACCGTGCATTGGGCTGAGTTTGCTATGAACATGATCAACGCCAAAACCTTCAAAAAACATCCCCGTGCGTGACACATCTGGGAATGTTTTATCTAGGATTTTTGCCACTTTTTTAGTGGCAATGATCAATAACGCTAAGGCTTCATCGCTTAAATCAAAAGCATAACTTGGATAGTGTTTTTTCGGAATAACAACCGTAAAACCCTTGGTATTAGGGAAGATTGAAAGAAACGCAAGATGATGTTCATCCTCCCAAATTTTATGGCAAGGTGCTTTTCCCGCTACAATTTGACAGAAAATACAGTTATCCATAGTCGCCTCATAATATAGGGTGAAAAATACTTCAAATTATCGTTATAACTTGAAGTATTTAGCGTATCTAACCGCCATGTTTTTAGTGGTGGGGTTAGTCATATACTGAAGATTCTTAGTGATCTATTCACGTGTCATCTAGATACAAGGGTGATTAAAGTAGATTTCTTTCTGCTAAATCAAGCGCAAAGTAAGAGAGAATTAAATCAGCACCTGCGCGTTTAATGGAGCCTAGTGTTTCCATTACCACGCGATCTTCATCGATAGCACCCGCTAATGCAGCAAATTTGATTTGCGCATACTCCCCACTAATTTGGTAGGCTGCTAACGGTAATAGTGTACGTTCACGAACATCACGAATAATATCTAAATAAGCACCAGCAGGCTTAACCATTAACATATCCGCACCTTCTTGCTCATCAATCAATGATTCGCGGATAGCTTCCCGACGATTCATCGGATTCATTTGATATGTTTTACGATCACCAATTAAGCGAGAGCCAGCAGCATCACGGAATGGACCATATAATGCAGAGGCAAATTTAGTTGAGTAGGAAACAATACCGGTATCGGTAAATCCTGCTTTATCTAAGGCAGCACGAATAGCGGCAACTTGACCATCCATTGCGGCAGAGGGAGCAATAAAATCAGCACCAGCTTGTGCGGCGGCAACCGCCTGTAGACCTAAATTATGGATAGTTTCATCATTATCGACATGTTCACCATGTAAAACGCCACAGTGCCCATGTGAAGTATATTCACAGAAACAAGTATCTGACATAACAATCATTTCTGGTACAGCATCTTTACAAATACGAGACATGCGAGAAACTAGACCGTCGCTTTTCCAAGCATCGCTACCTGTTTCATCAAGATGGTGTGAGACACCAAAGGTCATGACCGTTTTGATACCCGCTTTAGCGATACGCTCAATTTCATAAGCAAGGCGTTTTTCAGGAATACGTACCACACCTGGCATACTTTTGATCGGCTGATAATCCTCTAAGCCTTCTTCAACGAAAATAGGTAGGGCTAGATCATTTTTGCTGAGTGTCGTTTCTTGAAACAGCGCGCGCAGGTTCTCTGACTGGCGTAGTCTTCTTAATCGCTGGATGGATTGTTCGTTGCTCACAATATCTCCTTGTTATGGCCAGTTCTAATGATTATTTACTAAAGTATTATAAACCTTAATCGCAATAGATGGATACTATCATGCACAATAAATAGCGGCAGGGAAAAGTTAGCAGGGTTAAACGTAAGAAATGAAATAGGGGGATTAATAAAAAAAGAGCAGGATTATTTCTGCTCCTTGGACTCTGCGCTTAATCATTTAAGGCAGTCAATGGATTATTTTTTCTGCTCTTGTAAAACAGAATCCATTTGAATTTTACATGCCGCAACAATTTGCGTTAAGCCTTCTTGGAACTCTTCACGTGAACCAATTTCTGCTTTTGCATCACGTAAAGATTTAACAACTTCAACGGTGCCATTAGAAAAATCAGCTTCCGTTGCATCTAGTTTTGCAAAATCAAAGTTTTGAGATTTCAATGTTGCTAATGCGTCTTTGGCGATTTTCTCAGGCGCTTCATTAGTATCATAAGCTTTTACTGAGATATCTTTGAATGTATTGCAATAATCTTCAGCCATTTTACTTGGGTTAGCAAATGCAACAGCAGGAAGTAAAAGCAGGGATAACAGAAGTGGTTTCATTATAAGCCTCATGGTTTATTTTGGTGCGTACACTGTAAGTGTAACATATAAACCCATATAGCGTTAAATCAGAATAGGATTAACATTAGTTATTTATTACAGATAAAAAAATCCCCTCTATAACAATAGAGGGGCAGTTAAATGAATAAAGAATGGTTTATTTCGGAATTAAGTATATAGACTTTTCAGATTTACTTTTTGCTTATTTGTGCAGCACAAAAAGAAGCGACAATAAATTAAAATCATGCGCAATTGCACTTTGATGACGTCAATATCATTATTGACGATAAGCTGTTTTAATTTGGTTTAATGTGTTGCGGAAGGTTTCTGCTTGTTGTTCATCAGCAACTTCGGAAATAGCTCGCTCAATATTTAAGATAACGCGTCCAGCATCTGCTTGACCTAATGCTTTTAACATATAAGTCATAAGCGTTTTTAGGCATGCAACTTCTTGCGCTAATGTTTCAACATCTGCTTGTGTTTTAAACTTCTCATTCATGGTGAATTTCCCTTTATATCGTTTGTTTATTAACCTAAAAATAATGCCTAGTAACAGAATAACATTGTATTCATCTGGTATGAATAGCTTTTCTTATCGCCCATAAAAGAAATAAATGAATAAAACGAATAAACAAATAGTAGATAAGAAATCATTTCCGCTAGCACACTCTTATTATGATTATGTCATCGATATCACGCTATACTTTAAATTAGCCATTACCGTTTAATGCGGTTTGATATAAAAATAAACACTCAGCAATAAAAGGTGAGGAATATGAGGAATAATAGATGAACAGAGAGCAACTATTACAAGCAATATCTCACTATCCTGCACTCGCTCAGCGAAATATGGGAAATACACATAAAGGCACTTTTGGTACATTAGCCATTATCGGCAGCTCAGAAGGCATGAGTGGTGCGATTGTTTTGGCGGGAAAAAGTGCGCTTAAAGCAGGGTGTGGTAAAGTCTTTTTGGGCTTTGCACAACCACAATTGCCACTGCCTTTTATTGATAGTGCACCCGAACTGATGCTACAAACAGCCATAACATTATTAGAGCAACCACAAATATCAGCATGGGCGATTGGCTGCGGTTTAGGGCTCTCCTCTGATTCGGAACAATTGCTGACTACAGTACTAGCACAACGTAACGAGAAAATACCTTATGTTTTTGATGCCGATGCGCTGGTGTTATTGGCTCAATTAAACTTATCGCATATTAACACTAAGTTAACCGCTAATTGTGTATTAACACCCCATCCGAAAGAGGCCGCAACTTTACTTCATTGTGATGTTGCTGATATTCAAAATAACCGTCAACAAGCTGCAATAGAAATTACACGCCAATATCATTGCTGGGCCATAGTGAAAGGACAAGGAACGGTGATTGCTTCACCTCAAGGAGATATCACAGTAAATACAACAGGGAACAGTGGATTATCGACAGCAGGGAGCGGTGATGTATTAACCGGTGTCATGGCAAGTTTTTTAGCACAAGGTATGCCAATCGCAGAGGCTGTGCCGAGTGCCGTATGGATACATGGTATTGCCGCAGACCAATTAATAAAACAAGGAATAGGGCCAATAGGATTAACCGCATCAGAGCTTATTGATACCATCCGTGCGGTTCGCAACCAAATGTGGGCAACCCACCAACAGCACAGCACTGATTTATTTTAACTGAGTAGTTTATTTTTTGTAGTAACTCATTAATACTTAAAGCCGATTGATAATTGATATTAGGTTGGTTTTAGTTAATTGACTCACAGTAATCTTGAGGTTATTGCGATACTATTAAGGCAAATGGAGAGTTGAGAGGAGTTATTATGTATAAAACAATTTTAGTGCCTATCGATATTGTAGAAGAAGAGTTAACCAGTAAAGCAGTACGCCATGCTGTTTATTTAGCCAAAGAAACAGGAGCTAATTTACATCTTATCCATGTGCTTCCTATCTCTTCAGCCATTATTAATGCTTATTCACTGGGTTATCCCGAAATTAAAGACAAAGCGACAGTAAAAGCCGAAAATGATATGCAAATGTTGGTGGATTCGGTGGATCTGCCTGCTGAAAAAGTGGCTTACACTGTCACTTTTGGCTCTCCCCGTGATGAAATTTTAACGACAGCAAAAGATATTCAAGCAGATTTAATTGTTATCGGCTCTCGCAGACCCAACATTAGCACACATTTATTAGGCTCTACGGCCGCAGGCGTTGTTCGTTATGCAGATATTTCTGTGTTAGTGGTTCGTTAATTGACACATGCTAATAGGTTATGAGGTTTCATAACCTATTTTTTCTCTTTTAAATTATCTATTTTACCATTATTAAATTATTTTCATTGGGTTGCGCATTAATAGAGTCAATGGGATGGAAAAATTTACACAAGAACTTTTAAGGCTCGACCATTTTATTCTACGTATTCTACGCTACTATATAATAGGTACTGTATTCTTTTTTTTAGGATTATTACCGGGCGTGCTAGGGTTCTATTTTATTGAAGGACATACTTTTATGGAGTCCTCATTAAACGCAATATCAATGTTAAGTGGTCAACCGGTAGAGCCTGCGCCTGCAACACCAACAGGGCGTTTTTTTATTGCGATTTATGGTTTGTTTCTTCAGTGTGTTTTTATTTTATCGATTGGATTAGTGGTGACCCCTTTTATTCATCGACAATTACATAAATGGCATCTTGAAGAGGATTAGCAATCATACTGTTGGTTGAAAAAATCAAAATAACAAACAGACGATAATTAATAATGAGGAGTTGCTATGTATAAGACAATTCTAGTGCCCGTGGATATTTCAGAAGATGAATTAACCGAAAAGGCTTTACAACACGCTGTTTATATTGCAAAGCTTGAAGGGGCTAAGATCCATTTGTTTCATGCTATTCCTGATGTTTCACGTTTTTCAATTAGTTATAGCTACCATTATGATATGTTAAGCTCTTTTGCTAATAAAGCGATTGAACGAGTTCAAGAACAACTGCAAGAATTAGCTAATTCTGTAGATTTACCTAAAGAGCAAGTTGATTTCTCTGCCGCATTTGGCTCAGCAAGAGATAAAGTGTTAGAGCTGGCAGAAAAAATTAAAGCGGATTTAATTGTTGTTGGCTCTCGTCGTCCTAGCATTTCAACTCATTTATTAGGCTCTAATGCATCAGGAATTGTGGCTTACGCCAAACAATCTGTGTTGGTTGTGCGTTAATCCTATAAGCGATGAAATAGGCTAACATCATAGTATAATATGGTATAAAAGGAGATAGAGGTAACGCTATCTCCTTATTAATCAAACTAGAATATTTAGTGTTTGATAATCAATTATTTTATCGAGACTACTTGCTTAGTATTGGGATCATCAGCAATTGTAAAGGAGATGTGACTATATCTAGCGCCAAAGTAACGGGTAATAATATTCTTGGTGTGCTGGCACCAATAAGATTTTCTTTGTATTGGTAGAATTCAACATTAAAGGGATGGTTAAAAGGTAGTAAATACTCATTTTTTGTTCTTTATTTTTTTGATGAACTGTTCCAAGTAAATTATCTATTTTTAGTGAACAGGTGTTTATATCTTTTTTACATATAAAACCGTAAGTTAGTGCTGCTTCTTTATCGGTTTGAGTTATCCAGTTATAATTTATTTTAATTTTCCCATTAAATTGCTTCTTTTGATTATCAATAATAAATTCAACTGGATTTTCTACGCTCAATTTATCATGGTGGATAAGAGGATCTCTTAAAATATTTACTGCGTTATCTCCACCTCTTATTAATAAATAATCAAAATGATCACCAATAAATACCCACCCACTAGTACCGTTACTATCTTTTGCTAGAGAGAGTGCGGTAATTGAATCGCCTTTCCAATGAGAACGATGATAGCCATTATCATTTTTAGTTGATAACATTAACCCGAATGAAAAACAGCCTGATAATAAAAAGAAAATAGGAAAAATAACTATTGATAATAAGACAGCGGACTTTGTTCTCAAAAAACTTACCATATTAATTTTCTCTTAGTTATAAATTAATGAATTCTGTCATGATAATCTTTAAATGACTTCAAATATATTTTCAAATTTATAAAGTGGTCATTTTATGAATAGCTTATTTATTAAAAATAAAATAATTATAAAGAATATATAAAATAATTATAGTGTTTTATATATTAAAAGAATAAATATAATATAAGTCGATAGAAATTTATTGCTGACAAAAATTGTCTATTAATGCGATCAGTGCACTAATAAAGAGCCTTTTTATTGAATGTAAATGATAATTATTCTAATATAAAGTGAAGATAATGACTGAGAGATAACAATATGTTGAATAATAACAATTTTACAATAATGTCTGTTGACCAATTTCCCATTATTACCATGCAGGTTTTCCCAGAAACGTTAGAGCATGCTAATAACTGGATTGCTGAAATGGACTTAGTGCTTGCTCAAAAACAAAACTTTGTATTGGTTTACCCACCTATCAACAAGAAAAATGAACAAGAGGATATGGAGGGCATGAAAGCCGTTAGACGCTGGCTGAAAACAGGGAAAATGCCATTAAGTCAATATTGTGCTGGAATGATCATGACCGTCAATCAACAAACAAATGATAAAGAGCAACTGATGCAGTTATCTCCCGTTGTTTCTGCGGTGTACGGTGTACCTATCTTTGTTGAAGAAACCCTTGATGGGGCTTATGCTCAAGCTAATAAACTTCTGGGCAATAAATAATAAATAAAGGATTATGAATAAGTTAAGTTAGGTATAAAAGCATCCTAAGGTGCTTTTATACTAATTTGAAAGCGTAATAGTCATATTGATGATGTAAGTTAACAATAGAAAGAGAATATTTTATCGTTGTGTGAAAGAGGTAAAGACGCGAGAATAAAGAGATGGTATTTTAGCTATTAAAGTAAACATTTCAGGGCATTCCAATGAGAATTAGTTCAATTTATACACAATCTGTAGGACCATTAGCTGATGGTGTTATTAAGTTAGAAGATGATTGGTCTAATGAGATTGAAGCTCAAGTTTTATTTACCGGTAATAATGGTTGTGGTAAATCGACTTTATTACGGGGCATAGCTATTTTATGGGAAGCATTAGGTATTTGGCTAAGTACTGAACAACCGTTAGCTCCAGCGAGCAATACACGAAAATGGTTAGAACGTTGGGGAGGGATCGCTATTATTTTTGAAGATTTTAATCTTTCTTCTGATGATAAGATTAAAATTGGACTTTTTTATGGTTCAGATGATTTTTTTTCCCAAGTAGTAACAAACTATTTAGATGTAATGTGGATAGGTGAAATTTCAAATAATAAAAAGAAAAATAAATTATATTTTCCATCTAGTGAAAATAAACATAATGATAATCTGATTGAGACCTATAAATATTTAGGGAAAAGACGTATTCAATCACTTTATAATGAATTGGATCCAGAATTATCTATTCCTAATATTGTCTATTTAGATGCAGAAGCGCGTAAATGGGTAAATCCAACAGCAACGAGAAAATCATTATACCCAGACGATCTTAACCAAGCATGGCTCGCGACTTATACGGTGACTAATGATTGGAATGGGCAAATAGAAACTTTACTGTTTAATTTAAAAGCGACACTGCCTAATGAATACCCTAACATGATAAAGAGTTTAAATTACTTTTTTTCAGATAAAAGAATTGATAGTGAAATTCTTCCAGGTACACGTCAACAGATTATTTTATCAAATGGAAGGCAACATACGTTTGATGAGTTAAGTTCTGGCGAACATCAAATACTTATTATGTTATTTACAATCCAACGTTGGCTAAAACCAGGAGGAATTGTATTAATAGATGAACCTGATCTACATCTACATCCTTCTGTTATAGCACCTCTCTTAGCGGCTATCGAAAATATTGTGGCTAATAAGAAAGGGCAGTTAATTTTAACGTCACACTCAACAGAAGTTTGGCAACGCTATGAAAATTTTGGTTCACGTATTGATCTTACTTTGCTAAAAGGATCGGTGAATGTCGAAAATTGATGGAACAATTAATCGAATAAAAGATCAACAAGTAGGTAGCTCAACTAAAAAAGTATTATTAGTTGAAGGCAGTGATGATGAGTTAGCTTTTGGCGCTTTTTTAAGAAAAAAGTTTCCTAGTTGGGAACAGTATTGGGTTATTGCTAGCACGGGCAAGAAACAAAATATGTTGGATATTTTAGCCCAAGAACAAGATTGGCTTGGTATTGTCGATAGAGATGAATGGGATAATGCTAAAATTGAGGAAAAACAAGAACAATTACCCAATTTATTCATTCTTCCTCGTTTTTGTATTGAGAACTATCTTGTTCTTCCTGATGAAATTTGGTCTGCATTACCTGAAAATAAGAAAAATAGCATAGAAAATGGATGTGAAACATTAAGGAAAGATATCGAGACTCAGCTTGAAAATTGGCGAAATCATGCTGCGGTATGGGCAATCATTAATCCTTTATGGGAAGGATTAAGAAGTTTGGGATTTAAAGAATCGTTATTAGAACTTAATACAAGCAATGATACAGTAAAAATTGAACAAATTTTACAAAAGTGGCATCAATATCTTGAGCCTTCTCAATTATTAGAAAAACTCAAGCATAAAAAGCAAGAAATAAATGCATGCACAGTAGATCAACAATTAAAACAATATATACACGGGAAACATTTTTTTAAAAATGTAGTTTATCCTGTGCTTATTTCTCATATTGGTAATATAAAAGAAAAAGAACTTAAAAAACAGTTATTTAATTCACAACCTATTCCGGAAGATCTTGATTTCCTTTGGCAACATATGATGACTAATATCAATACTATTTGAGAAATATAATCACTATATTTTATATTTATTACAATCATATGATAGTAAGAGAAAACTTTGATCTACTTTCAGCCTTAAATATTTTAATTATTCATAATAGTATAGAAAGACGATAGCGTCATGATTGAACTATACTGATAAGCTTTCAATTGGTTATGGCGCGTTTTTTGATAAATACTAAGGCGTAGTATGGATAATCAGATAATGGCTGAAGAATATGCCATTTCACAAGATAAACAGCGTGAAATTACGAAATTATGTATTCAAACGGCGCTATTGTTGTTACAACATGGTGCTGAAAGTATGTTGGTTGAACAGCTCTCAACGCGACTTGGGCTGGCTTTAGGCGTTCATCAAGTTGAAACGGCCATTTCAGCCAATGCGGTGGTATTAACGACAATAGTTAATGGTCATTGCCAAACCTCAACACGAAAAATTGTTGATCGTGGTATCAATATGCATGTTGTTACCGAAGTTCAGCACATTGTTATTTTAGTTGAGCATCATCTCGCTGATATTGATGAAGCAAGGAAACGTTTTGAACATATCAAACCACTACGTTATCCACGTTGGATAATTATTGTTATGGTTGCACTTTCTTGTGGATGTTTTTCCAAATTGAATGGCGGTGATTGGGATGGCTTTTTAGTCTCTGCTTTGGGGGGAGGAATGGGAATGTGGGTTCGTCAGCTCCTCACTCATCGTCAAGTAAATCCTTTAATCAACTTTTGTATTACGGCATTTGTTGCGACATCAGTATCAGGTTTATTGCTAAAACTCCCTTATTTTCAAGTTACTGCCACTATATCAATGGCCGCGAGCGTTCTATTATTAGTTCCTGGATTTCCTTTAATTAATGCTGTTGCTGATATGTTTAAAGGTCATGTTAATACAGGACTCGCACGCTGGGCGATGGCAACGATGTTGACACTTGCTACCTGCTTAGGGGTTATTTTAGCGATGGCAGTATGGGAGTTAAGAGATTGGGCATAATCAACATTATTCTAACGCTAATTGAAGATATGATTTTAGCGGCAATACCTGCGGTGGGGTTTGCAATGGTATTTAATGTACCGCTACGTGCATTAAAGTATTGTGCGTTATTAGGTGCAATAGGGCATGGCTCTCGTACGGTATTAATGATAAGTGGTATGAATATTGAGTGGGCAAGCTTTTGTGCCGCTATTCTAGTCGGTTGTATAGGTATTCAATGGTCACGCTGGTGGTTAGCTCATCCAAAAGTTTTCACTGTTGCAGCGATTATTCCTATGTTTCCTGGGATCAATGCTTATGTTGCGATGATCTCCGTGGTGAAGTTGACTCAAATAGGCTATAGCGAAGAAATTTTTGAAGCTTTAGTGACTAATTTTCTTAAAGCTTCATTTATTGTGGGTGCTCTTTCTATTGGGCTATCTTTACCTGGATTGTGGTTATATCGTAAACGTCCCAGTGTATAAATGCTTTATACCGCATGTTGTAGCGAATTTAATGTAATATCCAGTTCGTTTTTACCAGAAATAATAATTTGAATTCTTAATTTATTTTCTGACTCTAAATTAGCATGCGCTTTAACATCTTCATTGTTCGCATGCTTTTTGGTTATTTCGACGAGCTCATTCATTAAATTCAGCATATTCTCATTCATTTTATCTATTCCATTAAAATACCAATCTTTAAACCATAGCAAAGATGTTTTTACACAATGACATGAATAGCGCCTTTTTCTAGCACTTTTCATTTGTATTGTTTTAGTAAATCCATCAAAAAATGAATTAAAAAGATATCTTCAAATAAATAAAAAAGGTATGGTAAGCGCAAATAAAAATAAGATTATTAGTTGGTTATTTAATAATAAATCTTATTAGGTTTAATAAAAGAGAGTATAAGGTAGATAGCACTTTGAGAAAAATATTACACTATATTGTTTTAGCGTTAGGTTTATTTATTATTACGCTAAATGTATCCGCACAGGCACCGGAAAATTTCACTAAAGCAAAACAGCTAGCCAGAGAACGCATTTATTATGATCAAAATCAAAACAACCAAGGTACGCTGTATTGTGGTTGTCATTGGGAGTGGGTAGGAAAATCGGGGGGACGTGTTAATTTAGCCAGTTGTGGTTATCAAGTGAGGGCACAAGCCACCCGAGCTTCACGCATTGAATGGGAACATATCGTCCCTGCTTGGGTTTTTGGTCATCAACGTCAATGCTGGCAAAATGGTGGGCGAGCTAACTGTGTTAAAAACGATCCTATTTTTGGCAAAATTGAGGCTGATTTACATAATCTAGCGCCTTCGATTGGAGAGGTGAATGGTGATCGCAGTAATTTTAGCTTTGGTCAATTATCATCTCAAGCGCCTTATCAATATGGCCAGTGTCGCAGTCGGGTCGATTTTGCTTCTCGCACCTTTGAGCCTCGTAATGAGGTGAAAGGCCAAGTTGCACGTGTCTATTTCTACTTACATGATCGTTATAACCTCTCAATGTCACGTCAACAACAACAGCTTTTTATGGCATGGGATAAAGCTTACCCACCAACACCGTGGGAAAGAGAGCGAGATAATCGAATTGCTAACATTGTTGGGCATCATAATCCCTTTGTTACGGGACAAATGAAGTGGCAGTTAGGACATAAAAATAGTGGTGCAGGATTAACTGCAACATATCGTCCTACAACTGACAAAATAGAAATGCCTAAAGCGCCCACAGTCTCCCAAGATGAGCAGATCAAAGGTAATCTAAATAGTAAAATTTATCATTTTTCACACTGTACTGGTTATAGAACCATGTCAGATAAAAATGCGGTATATTTTAAAACCGAAAATGAAGCAACTAAAGCGGGTTACCGATTAGCAAATAACTGTAAAGCGCTTTAGTCTACATCTTTTATATCCAGCGTCGAACGTGGCGGCAATATTGTCGCCACGCTTGTGGAAACCGCTCACTTAATATTTTCTCTTCTTGCACAATAGTATAGCGATCGGTAATAAAGTAGAAGGCAAGCGCAGCCCCTAAAAATCCCCAGTTACCAAAAATAAAAAACAGCCCAATACTAATATCGAGAAAGCCAAGATACATAGGATTTCTACTTATTTTATATGGACCTGTGGTGACTAACTGGCGCGGTGTCTGGTGAGGGTTAGGAGATGTATTATGTTTGATAAAAAAGTAAAGGCAGAAAAATAGCCAAATCCCTGAAGTGATGATCGTTAGAGCACCTAAATAGAAAAAAACACCGGGTTTTATATTGCCTGAGTGTAGTTCAAAGCCAATAAATGGGATGCAATTGAGTAGCAGCCAATAAATAAAAGGTAATTTTAAAAAACGCATTTTATTCCCCTCAATAGCGCTCTTTGTTAGCAAAATGTTAACTTAATCGCGTTATTAATGACTTAAATATTGAAAAAATTTTTGTTCTGTCATTATACTGTCATAAAGCTTCGTTAATTTTCACTCTAACTCCATGATGGGGAATATGAATGACAGAAGCAATCAAAATTTTAAATCACCAAGACAAAGCTGGTAGCAACTGTGCATTGATGTTTAATGCTCAAGTCTGTGACCGGCTTTTTTGTTTTCTACAGCGCAATAGAGTCTGAGGGAGGCTCACCTTATTTTCTAGTCAAACAATGATTGATCTGATGACTTTTTGAGACTAACAAAGGTAAATACCATTATGAGTAGACAAAAAGCAGCAACACGTTTACGTAGAGAAAATAAACGTACATTACGTAAAGAGCAACGTAATGCCGCCCATCGAGATAATGTTATGGTTTTACCAGGATTTGGGGATCTAGAAACAATTGGTATGGCGAGAGAGAAACGTGATCAACGAACACTCTCTCCTCGTAATGAAGTTCAACGCCAATATATGAACGCTATTAAACATCAAAATTTAGTTTTTGCGACAGGGGAAGCGGGGTGTGGTAAAACGTTTTTAAGTGCAGCAATGGCTGCTGATGCCCTTATTAATAAAGAGATAGAGCGAATTATTGTTACTCGGCCTGTATTACAAGCTGATGAAGATTTAGGTTTTCTTCCTGGCGATATAGCAGAAAAATTCGCGCCTTATTTTCGTCCTGTCTATGATGTATTAGTTAAACGTTTAGGTGCCTCTTTTTTACAATATTGTTTACGGCCTGAAATAGGCAAAGTTGAAATAGCCCCATTTGCCTATATGCGAGGACGTACTTTTGAAAATGCATTTGTCATATTGGATGAAGCGCAAAATGTCACCATTAATCAAATGAAATTATTTTTAACGCGAATGGGAGAAAATGTGACAGTGATTGTTAACGGTGATATTACGCAATGCGATTTACCTGCCAATGTAAACTCAGGATTAGCTGATGCACTAAGTCGTTTTCAAGCTAATGAGCGTGTTGGTGTCATTAAATTTAATGAAGAAGATTGTGTGCGTTCCAGTCTATGTCAGCATGTATTAGCAGCATATAGTGATTAAAATATTTCTTTAGCATAGCAATAAAAAAGGCAGCATATTAAATAAGAGTATTAATATGCTGCCGATAAAAAACATTCATGTTATTTAAATTACTATATGGCATACATGAGCATAATAGTATGTGGATAATATTACTTAAAATAATCAGGTATAAAATCCTATGCTAATAGGGGGTAAGAGAAGCGACTGTAAGAGAAAGGAGAATCAACACAGTAAGTAAATTATATAAATAGTTTACTCACTGTATTAAGATAGAAATTAATTAGCTATTAGGCTTTAGGATCAAGACCAAATCTATTTTCACCTCTAGTACCATCTAAACACATAAAAATAAACAGGATCAGTCCGCCAACGAAAGGAATAAATGATAATAAAACCATCCAACCAGATCTATCTTGGTCATGAAAACGGCGCACTGTCACGGCAATATTAGGAATAATAGTTGCTAAAGAGTAGATGCCGATAATAATCAAAGCAGCAAAGCCTGTGCCACTCATTTCACCAGTATAACTGTCGATAGAAGAGAACATGATCCCATATAACACAGCTAAAATAATGGTATTTACCACTATAAACATCCAATATTCTTTTCGGCGCGCACGACCTGAAAAATTAGCATAATTATTTTTAATAACCTCTAAGTACCAATTCATTTTTCATCCTTAATTCAATAGTAAAAATACATAGATTTAGGTTAATCTCTATTATTTTTTGACTCAGTCAAATTCTAATAATCAATTGAAGATAATAAAATTATTATTTGCTATTGTTTTTGAATTTTTCACTCTAAAAATATAAATAAATTAAGTTCAATATGTTATATCTAGCTAATAAAGAGTAACGTCAAGCGGCGGTATAATAATTAAATTACTGTTCTGTTTCAATAATAATTAAATATTATTTTAGTGAAAGATTTTGATTGGCTTAATGGTTTATATTTTTTTGTTTAAATTGACTGTGTAAATTGGGTTTTATTTCTGTTATTTATTTAATTTTGATGAGTTAATAGTTTTTTTGTTTGTTTTGTCAGGAGTTGTGTTAGGTGAATTATTGTTTATATAAGTTAAATATTAAAGATTTCTTCGCTATTACCATTCCTATAAAAAGGCAGCATATTAAATGAGGGTCTTAATATGCTGCCGGTACAGCCAACTCGTTTTATCTAAAATACGCTTAGCTTACATCTTCATTATCCATAACATGATGACGCTCTGCATGATAACCTTCTTCATTAAAGCCAAAACGCCAATAAGGGATAGCATAAATCTGTCCGCGCTCATAGCCTTTATCACGACGAATATAACGTCTTAGTGCACGGATAATTTTATCTTCTCCGGCGATCCAAAATGCCACATCTTCCTTTGGTAACGACCAAGAGATAAATTCATCAATCAGAGGCTGAGTTTGTGTTTCAACAGAGCCGACTAGCCAAACAATTTCTAGCCCCTGAGGAGCATCAATGATTTGGCGATCGGATTCATTTTCTATGCGGATCACCGCTTTACCCTGTACATCGGGTGACATTGTTTCAATTAATGCCATTAAAGCGGGTAATGAGCTGGGATCGGCTGCCATATAGTAATGAGAGGCGGGAGCCAATAGGGGATCAGGGCCTCCAGGATTAGTAATGCCAATATAATCACCTACCTTGGCATTTAAAGCAAAATTAATGGCCGGCCCTGCATCTTCATGAACCGCAAATTCAATATCAAGCTCTTTTAATTCAGGACGAATAGCTCGCACACTGTAAGTTCGTACTATCGCTCTTGGTTGGTTTTCGGGCCAACTAGGGCCTTTGTCAGTGAGTGTTGGAATTGTTGGTTTAGTTTGGCCTTCTACAGGTAAAAATATTTTTAAATGGGCACCACCTGTGTGACTTGGATAATTGTCCAAGTCATCGCTAGTAAAGGTAATAGAGCGCATGCCCGGCGTGATATCTACTATACGTTTTACTTGCACCAAACGAGGCGGTGCAGGACGATAAATATTCTTTTGTTGTGTGCTGTCTTGATTACTCACGTTTATCCAACCCATCTAAGCTATTTATTACTTGTTATATATTATCATTTACAATCAATAATGATAGTCATTATCACTATTAACACTAATTTAGTAAAGCCATGAATAAGATTGACTTGTCGAAGCGTGATGTAGTTCAAATAAGATGTAAATAAAGAAAATAAAAATCAACAAATTAAAGCGCTTGTATTTTTATGAGGGGAGAGTCACTAACAGTAACGCGAGTTAAAAAGAGGAATTTTTTTAACTAATATAAAGCGGGAATTTATCCCGCTTTATTTTTATATTACCTGATTGATTTTTTACTTTACTTTCATTCCCGCTGCCGTCATTAAAAAACGAAATAGCGAAGAAACGGCAAATAGCGCTAAAACACTACAAAACCAAATGGTAATTAACCAACCCCATTTTTTCAGTAATGAGGGTTTTGTTTCAGGGTTCGGATCAGTGATAGCCTTCTTCATAATTGGTTTTTCCTCTGAATACGTAATAACTCCAGAATGTATAAACGAGAATAATGGGAATGATAAATAGCGCACCAACGAGCATAAAACCTTGACTTTCCGGTGGTGCTGATGCATCGATAAAACTAATTGCCGGCGGTATAATATTTGGCCAGATACTAATCCCTAGCCCAGTAAAACCAAGAAATATAATCGCTAGAGAAGCAAAGAAAGGTAAGTAATGACCTTTTTTCTTTACTGCGCGAATAATCAACCAAGCGCTATATAACACTAGCAGTGGTACAGGTAAGAAAAAGAAAATATTGGGTAGTGAAAACCAACGTTCAGCAATCGCCGGTTGTGCTAATGGTGTCCATAAACTGACAACGGCTATCACTGCTAGCATAACGAACGTTAATGGCAAGATCACTTTATACAAACTCTGTTGTAAATGGCCTTGAGTTTTCATAATGAGCCAGCCACACCCTAACAGTGAGTAGGCAATGACTAGACCAAAGCCACAAAACAGGGCAAAGGGTGATAGCCAATCAAAATAGCTTCCTGCAAAAGTACGGTCAATAATGGGTAAACCTTGAACAATACTACCGACGACTATACCTTGCATAAAGGTGGTTAATAGAGAGCCGACAATAAAGGCGTTATCCCAAAAAACTTTATGAGTGTCATCGGCTTTAAAGCGAAATTCAAAAGCAACGCCCCTGAAAATAAGCGCAACTAGCATGATAGTTAAAGGCATGGCTAAAGCATCAAGGATCACTGAATACGCTAAAGGAAACGCACCAAATAGCGCCGCACCACCTAAAACTAGCCATGTTTCATTGCCGTCCCATACCGGGGCGACAGTATTCATCATTAAATCGCGATCTTCTCTCTCTTTTATAAAAGGATAGAGCATGCCGATGCCGAGATCGAAGCCATCCATCACAATATACATTAATGTGCTAAATACGATGATGATGAACCAAATAACGGGTAAATCAATTCCCATCTTGAACCTCCGGCGCACCTTTGCGGATAAGTTTTAACATATAGGCATATCCAATTCCGAATACAGATCCATAAACGATAAAGAAAATCAGTAGGCTAATGCTCATATGCATTTCACCATGAGCAGATACCGCATCTCGTGTTCGTTGTATCCCATACACAACCCAAGGTTGTCGACCTACTTCTGTAGTAAACCAACCCGCTAAAATGGCAATTAATCCTGAAGGTGCCATTAGAAAAGTGAATCGCAAGAAGAGGTTAGATTGATATAATTTTTTCTTATAACGTAACCATGTGCCCCATACACCCACTAAAATCATCAGCATGCCAAGGCCGACCATAATACGAAATGACCAAAAAACAATCAGTGAATTTGGCCTATCATCTTTAGGAAATTCTTTTAGTGCTGGTACTTGTTTATCTAAACTATGAGTTAATATCAGGCTACCTAAATAAGGAATTTGAAGGGCATATTTGGTTTTTTCTTCATTCATATCCGGTATACCAAATAGAATTAACGGTGTAGCCTCACCAGGATTATTTTGCCAATGCCCTTCAATCGCGGCAATTTTGGCGGGTTGATGTTTTAACGTGTTTAAACCATGCATATCACCAATAAGTGCTTGAATAGGCGCTAAGATTAAGATAATCCATATAGACATCGAGAGCATCTTCTTCATTGCAGATGTCTTGTTGCCTTTTAATAAATGCCATGAAGCCGAGGCGGCAATAAAGAATGCCGAAGCAAGAAATGCAGCAACGCCCATATGAGCAAGACGATAAGGGAAGGAAGGATTAAAAATAACCGCTAGCCAATCAACGGGAACCACTTGATTGTTGACGATTTCGAATCCCTGTGGTGTTTGCATCCAACTGTTGGAGGCTAAAATCCAAAATGTTGACATTAATGTACCCAATGCCACCATGCAAGTGGCGAAAAAGTGTAATTTTTCACCTACTTTGTTCCAGCCAAATAACATTACACCTAGAAATCCAGCTTCTAAGAAGAATGCTGTAAGTACTTCATAAGTCAATAGAGGGCCGGTGATAGAGCCGGCAAAATCGGAGAAAAAGCTCCAATTAGTACCGAACTGATATGCCATAACGAGACCAGAGACGACGCCCATAGCAAAGTTAACAGCGAATATTTTTGACCAAAAATGGAATAGCGCTAAATAATCCTTATTGCGAGTTTTTAGCCATAATCCTTCCAAGACAGCTAAGAAGCTGGCTAGCCCTATAGTAATTGCGGGGAAGATAATATGGAAAGAAACGGTAAACGCAAATTGGATACGCGCCAAATCAAAGGCACTTAACCCAAACATAAACAACCTCATTATTTTGATATACAAATCGCGCTGATCTGTAAATAGCAGGTAAATCGTGTGGATAAGTAGACCATATGACAGTAAACTATAATAGTGACAATAAGTTTAAAAATGACTATAACAGTTTGAGGGTGAATAGGTAAATATGACTCGATATGAACAGCTTGCGGCACAGATACGCCAACAAATTGAAGATAATATTTGGCAATCAGGCGATCGTTTACCCTCATTACGGGATACGGTTAAACAATCAGGTTTGAGTTTAATGACCGTTTTACAATCTTATCAACTGTTAGAAAGTCAAGGGTGGATCACCGCTCGTCCGCAATCAGGTTATTATGTTGCACATCGCAATACCGCTTTTGCTCAAGTAACTGCCAGCAAAGGGCTACATATGAGTGAAAATGTTGAGATAAGCGCCTCTATATTCAATGTTCTTCAAGCCTGTAAAGATCCCAATATCATTCCGTTCGGTTCCGCCTTTCCAGATCCCAGTTTATTCATACAACCTAAATTAAGCCGAGCATTAGCCTCTGCCGCTAGACATTTAGCCCCTCAAAGTTCAGTGATTAATTTACCTCCTGGTAATGAAAAACTACGTCGTAATATAGCTCAACGCTATGCACTGCAAGGTATTCATGTATCGCCTGACGATATTGTGATCACCGCAGGTGCAATGGAATCATTAAGTTTTAGTTTACAAGCTGTTACTGAGCCAGGAGATTGGGTTGTCATAGAATCTCCTGCTTTTTATGGCGCATTACAGGCGATAGAGCGTTTACGATTAAAAGCGATTGCTATCAAAACTGATCCGGTGACAGGCATTTGTTTAGATGAGTTAGAAAAGGTGGTAGAACAATACGACATTAAAGCGTGTTGGTTGATGAGTCATTGCCAAAATCCATTAGGTGGCACTATGCCTGATGAAAATAAAATCAGACTAGTGGAAATTTTAGCGGCAAAACAGATAACCTTAATTGAAGATGATGTCTATGGTGAACTGTATAATAGTCCAAAAGCGCCAATGCCTGTGAAAGGCTTTGATAAATCCAATAGCGTATTGCACTGCGCTTCTTTTTCTAAATGTTTAGCGCCAGGATTTCGAGTCGGGTGGGTCGCAGCCGGAAAACATGCGACTAAAATACAGCAGTTACAAATGATGAGTACTGTATCAGCGAGTATGCCAACACAACAAGCTATCGCTGACTATTTATCACAAGGGGGGTATGACGGGCACCTACGTCGCTTAAGATTATTATTAGAGCAGAGACGTTATCGTATGTTACAGGCCATACAAACGCATTTGCCTAAAGATGTTAAAGTGAATATTCCTGTCGGAGGCTATTTCCTATGGTTAGAATTCGAGCCAACTTTTGATGCTAATACATTGTACCATTTTGCTCTCGAAAGAGGGGTGAGTATTGCACCAGGTGCTATGTTTTCGACCAGTTCACAGTTTAATCATGCTTTTCGTTTAAACTCTTCTTTTCAATGGAATGGTCAGACTGAAAAAGGAATGCAAATTATTGGTGAAGGGTGTCGAAAATTACGTCGTAAATAGCACATTAGCGTACGTATTCATCAGTTAAATGGTCATATTGCACGGCATTGAGCAAATATCACTATAAAGTGATGCTAGCCCTCTAATTAAGGGCTAAATTAACGGCTGCAAAGGTAAGTAAACTGCCGGCAATGCCATCATTATAACGGCGTCCTTTATCACCTAATCCGCCTTTTAAACCAATATAAGCGAAAATCGTACCTAAAAAGCCATAGATAAATAGACAAATAGTGATAAATATCCCAGATAAAAGCAGAGATTGCATAGCGATATCATTCTGGTTATTGATAAAATTTGGTAAAATAGCCAGATAGACGAGTAAGCCTTTCGGATTAAGAAAACTCGTTAAAAAGCCCTTGCGAAAGAGATGTGTTTTTTTATCTGCATTTAGTGCGAGTTGGTCTTTTTGGCATGCAGATATCAGCATTTTGATTGCTAAGTAGGTAATATAAATCACACCTAGCCACTTTAGTAGATAAAAGAAAATGGGATAGGTTGCCATTATCGTTGCAAGACCCAAAGCACTAAGAATAGCATGTGTTATATAACCTGAAATGACACCGATATTGGCAAACCACGCTGATTTTATTCCTCCCGCTAATCCTTGTGAGGAGATAAAAAGAATATCGGGGCCAGGTGTGCAAATTAAAGGCAGTACTGTAAGGGCAAAGAATAACAAAGTGTTAAATTCCATCTTTTTCACCTGATTGAGCAATTGAAGAAAATATCGTTTTTGCTGTGCAATTTAGCTGAAAAATTATATGATATTTTCGTAAAAATCGGGTTGCTTTGTTGCTAACAAAAATAATTAATTGGCAATAAAATTCCACAAATAGAACTAAGGTTAATCTTTGATGTCAATAAAATTGGATAAGATAGACAAGCATATTTTGCAAGTGTTACAGCGCGATGGCAAAATTCAAAACATCGAACTGGCAAAAGAAGTGGGACTCTCACCATCTCCTTGTTTACGTCGTGTACGTTTACTTGAAGAGTCAGGTGTGATCACGCGTTATGTTGCCGTATTAGATGGTAGTAAAGTTGATGCAGGATTATCTTTATTTGCGCGAATTTGGTTCAGAGCACAAGATGCTGAAACTATTGAAGAATTTGTAAAGGCGATAAAAGTATTACCCGAAGTGGTTGAATGCCATCTAATGGCGGGAGAATGTGATGCACTTATTCGCATTGTGACAAAAGATCTCGCCACTTATCGCCGTTTTCACGCTGATTATTTAACACAAATTCCTAGCATTCAAAGCATAAAAACAGAAGTACCCATGGAGACGGTAAAAGTGAGTTTTGCTTTACCATTGCAGTAATACTCTATTTGGTGAAGGTAATAATCATCCAATAGAAATTATGTTATTAAGCGTCTTTTAAGGACTGAGCTCTGCATTCAACAGGACTCAGTCCTTTTTCTTTTATTATTTATGGGCGTAAAAAAACTTGAGGTTGAGATAACTCAGGATGAGTATTAACACTGACCTCGGCGCCATACCATTTTTCAATATTCTCAGCGGTGAGTACATCTTGAGGTGTACCTTCGCAAACTAATTTTCCCTGATGCAGTAATAAAATACGATCAGCATAAAGGGAGGCGAGGTTGAGATCGTGCAGAACACAACACACCATCAAATTTTGCGTTTTGACCAGTTGTTTTAATAAACGCAAACTTTGTTGCTGGTGGTAGAGGTCAAGTGCCGATGTGGGTTCATCAAGAAATAGCGCAACATTCTCAGGTGTCGGTTGCCAAAGTTGAGCAAGCACTCTAGCAAGTTGCACTCTTTGTTGCTCTCCACCTGATAATTGACGGTAATCTCTTGTTTTAAGCTTTAAACAATTGGTTTGTAATAGCGCGGTTTCTATTGCGATTTGTTTATGTTTTTGCCCATGTGGTGCTCTTCCCATAGCGACGACTTCTTCTACAGAAAAAGAGAATGATAGCTGGCTGTTTTGTCGCATAACAGCACGGTTTTGCGCTAATAATTGACTATTCCACTGTGAGTAAGTTTTCCCTTTAAAAAAACATTCTCCTTGTGTCGGGGGAGTATAGCCGGTCAATAAACGTAATAATGATGATTTCCCAGCACCATTCGGACCAATGATTGTGACAAGCTCACCGGTGTTAAGTGCAATAGAAACATCCTCAAGAATAGTTTTATTGCCGATTTTATAGCTCAAGTTATTGCCATATAATAATGGAGTGTGTTGATTTTCCATCATGACATGCGTCCTGCTGGTTGTCGTAAAATAAGCCAAAGAAAATAAGGTCCACCAAGAAGTCCGGTAATAAGTCCTACAGGAATTTCCGCTGGTGATACCAAGGTTCTTGACAGGGTATCTGCGGCTAATAAGAGTATTGCGCCCCCTAATAGGGTGGCGGGTAATAACCAAATATGGTTACTGCCTAATCGCATACGAATAAGATGGGGCACCACAAGACCAACAAACCCAATAACACCACTTAATGCAACGGCACAACCGATTAAAATGGCACTGAGTAGTAGTAAAATAAATTTTGTTTTTCTTACATTTAACCCTAAATAATGTGCTTCTTCATCACCGAGTTGTAATAGGTTAAGTTTATGACCTTGCCAACAGGCTAATGCACTAATGGGAATAATCACGAGAGTTGCAATCGCCAAGGTGTTCCAGTCTATTTTACTTAAAGAGCCCATCATCCATAGTGAAAATTGGCGCAGTTGCTGATCTGTGCTGATATAGCTCAATACACCAATAAAAGACATACAAAGCGCATTAATGGCAATTCCCGCTAGGAGCAATCTTGCCAAGTTACCATCACTTAATTGATGCAATGAAAAAATAATCATTGCCACTATTAAGCCGCCAATAAAGGCGGCAATAATATGACTGTAGAAAGAAAATACGGATAAAAAAGAGAAGGGTAAAATAATCACAATAGCGACCATTAGCGCAGCACCACTGCTAATACCTAGTAATCCAGGATCGGCAAGTGAGTTTCTAAATAGTCCTTGCATGATGGTGCCTGATATGGCTAAAGCGCCACCGACGAGAATAGCTAATAGTACTCGAGGTAAACGAATATCAAGCCAAATTTGCCACTCTATATCATCAAAAGAGCGATCCCATAAAGTACTAAATGAGAGTGCTAGCGGGCCGCTATTAACAGAAATAAGCGTAATGATGGTAAATAAGATGAGTAAAATGGCAATACTCATCCACGGTGAGCGAAAACGAGACATTATTGCTCCAATGCTTGACGAATTTGTTGCATAACTTTGGGGGTTGATAAGGTAAAGCCTAATAAACCCATATCATCAACAACGATATAGCGCTTATTTTTACCTGCGGGGGTGTACTTTATGCCGGGCAAGTCCCACAGTTTTTCGATACCTCCAATACCTTTTATTCCCTCTTTAGTGACCAACAAAATATCAGGCTGGCTGGCAATAACCCCTTCTTGTGACAGTAAGCGGTAACTACTAAAACCTTGCATAGCATTTTTTCCGCCTACCAGTGTGATAATCGTATCTGCAGCAGTATTTTGACCGGCAGCCATAGGGGCAACACCACCATGGCTCATGATATAAATAATTTTTTTATCAATAGGCGTCGTGGCAATTTGATTAATAGATTGAGTGAGCTTTTCTTTTAATTGCTGACTCTCTGTTTCTTTTTGTAAGAGGGTTGCAATGGCATCGATTTTTTCATTAATGGCTTCTAATGAACGTGTACCCGTAATAGTTTCAACAGGTACACCTGCTTTTTCGATACGACGTAATGCAAAAGAAGGGCGAGCTAATTCGCTAGCAATAATCAGCGTCGGTTTAACCGAAAGAATACCTTCAGGATTGAGCATGCGCATATAACCCACATCGGGTAATGATTTAACTTGCTCTGGTACTAAACTCGTACTATCTCTAGCAATGACCTGATCACCTGCACCTAATGCAAAAACAATTTCAGTAATATCACCACCAATAGTGACAATACGTTGTTTAGCGAGGCTGGTGAATGTCATCAAACTACACAGGATCAAAAGAAGCCATTTTTTCATTGAGCTATCCTTCTATTAAGCTATTTTAGCAAGAGCGTTGAGTTGCTCACGCCATTGTTGTTGTTCTTTTGTTCCCTCAGTGCGTTGTCCATAGAGCTGAGCAATCTGTTGACCTTTGCTATCAAATAGTTCAAGACTTGTGACAAAACCATCTTGGGTTGGCTTACGAGTGATCCAGCTTTCCACAATTTCGCTCTCAATTAAATGCAGTGTAAATGCAGGATTAAAAATGTTAATCCATACTTGTTCACTATTTTCAAATTGATGAGGCACTAAACGATCAATTTTACCGGTAAAGATCTGTACACAACCTCGATTTCCCACGAAAATCATAATTTCATTTTGTACTTCTTTCGCCAGTGCTAATAATGTTTTTAAGGCACTATTATCTACTTGATAAGCTAAATCATCACTGACCGCTTTGAACGCTTGCTGGCGACTGAGATTATTTTCTTGCAGGATTTTAAAGAATTGATGAACGTCAGTCATCGAGCGCCATTGCTGTTCTAACTGTTGTGCTAATGCCGTTGTTACCGGTGCATCAGTAAAAGATTTAGCGGGGGTAATCTCTAATACGGGATTTTCTGGTGATAAATAAGTATCGATTAAGGTATTCCATGCGTCCATATGAGTATTATCAGTGGTATACACTTTATGGAGAGAATCACCATGAAGATCAAAGAATTGAATACTATGACGAATGCCACGAGCCGTCTCTTCGGTTAATGCAAAGATACTTGCCCAATGAGAGAAGAAAAAGCGTAAATCGAGGGCTCGAGGGTTTAAGATCAATCCTGCATGATCGTTAAAACGAGCATTGGTATATTCACCAAGATGTTCATGAACCGCAATTTCATTACGAGTAATGGCTTTCACTTCGCCTACGGTTGCGAGAGCGGTTAAAATATCACGAACATCACCATGTAAGCGTTTAGCATCGTGCCCAACACGCGCGTGAGTAAGCTCAGCTTCACTTACATTAAGGTAAGTTGCTAAATCACGCGCATAAGATGCTTTTTTTTCATTTTTTGCTTGCAGGTAGCTCTCATAAAGAGGTTTAGTCACGGAAACTCCTATTGTTTCGTTTATTTTATTGTTAATTACCATTGATAACTCACCAGTACTTTTGCATTGCGCCCCTCTTGAGGAATACCCGCAGAAGAGTAGTATTTTTTATCAAATGCATTACCCAGTACCAGTGAGGTTGTTAGCCCTGTTAATGAAGCACTACCTTCATAACGGAGGTAGAAATCATTGACACCATAACCCGCTTGTTGGCGATTGGTCGGGCGATTAAAGCGATCATGTTTTGTAAAATCTGTTTTTTTAGTAAATTGTCCCACCCAACCTACGGAAAAATCACTATTGGGTACGGGAATATCGAGGCGACTGGTTAATGTATCTGGCTCAATAGAGGTAATAGAGGCATTACTGGCATTATCTTTTCCTTTTGTATGGTTATAAGCCAAATCCCAACTAAAGAACTTCGATTGATAATTCATCTCGATATCCCAACCCCAAATAGTTGCTCTTGGAATATTCGTCGATTGTGTATATCCCTGAAAAATAGCGACATCTGTATCAATATAATCTTTTGCACGCGTATTGAAATGGGCAGCTTTAATTTTCAGATTATCATTATTAGATAATAAGTCGTCGAATTGAAAACCGAACCCGTATTCAGTTGTTGAATTGGTTTCGGGCTTTAAATTAGGGTTAGGTCGCCAGTAATTGGTTGGTGCTCCGGGGAATGGGGCATCAAAATGTTTAGCATCGTTATACATCTCGCCAATTGTTGGTGCTCTAAAAGCTTGAGCATAAGAGGTATAAAGCATTAACCAATCTGTGGGTGTAATACTAACGGCTCCTTTTGATGACCATTTATCAGCGCTGATGTCATCATAACGATCATTTTGACTGCTATATTTATCAAACCTTGTACCGACGATGAATGAAATGGGTACATCACGTAAAGTCATTTCATCTTGTAACCAGCCTGACATAAAACGAATATCTGCTTTAGGGAAGCTTTCGGCATTTGCACTGGGTGATTGCTTTTGCTTATAGATCTCACCGCCATAAGTTAAAGCGTGAGCAGCAAAGGGGTAGGTGGCTAATTGAGTGCGATTTTCAAGTTTAATGCCATAGGTTTTTTGCTCTCTACCTTCAAATCCTTTTTGTTGTGTTTTCGCATTAATATCTACCTCGCTGTAATAGGCTTGTGTTTTTAGGTTAATCCATGACATATCACTAGGATGATATTGATAGGTTAACTGTGCATCTTTTTGTGTTGTAGTACGATTTGTCGCTACATTAGCCGGTGTTGGGTTATTGGCGAGTTGTGGATCCTTAGGCTGTTGTGCGTTGTTATGATAATAGCGTAATTGGCCACTTAACGTATTGCTATCATCAATAAACCAACGTCCTTTAGATAATAAGTTAATGATTGTTTCATCGTTTTGCGCACGATAACCGCCTCCATAGCGAGTTGTACCTTTATCACGAGCGGAGAGGGCGAGTAATCCATCGAAATTGTCTTGTTGACCAAAAGCGGTAATGCCAAATCCTTGACTCTGTTGTGCCGTATTACCAAGGGCGGTAACACGCACACCACCATGTTCATTTTTTGCAAGCAAGTCGCTGGCATCAACGGTATCATATGCCACAACCCCACCGAGGGCACCGCTTCCATATAAAAGTGCTGAAGGGCCACGAACCACTTCAACTTGTTTAATGAGTAGAGGATCGACAAAAATACTGTCAATATGACCTGTATCAGTACCTTGGCGTATGCCATCTACTAGTGTCAAAACACCGTTACTACTGTAGCCACGCATACTGATAGTTTCACCGTTTGTGCGGCCAGCTCCTGATATTGAAATGCCCGGTATATGACGCAACAACTCCGTGGCACTTCCAGCCGTTTCTGTCAAAGCACTGTTATTTTTTATGACGGTCGACATCATTGGTAATGTAAAGCTATCTCGCTCGTTACCTGTTGCATAAACCGTTATTATTTGTGTGTTTCTCTCCCCGCTATTTTTTTCTCCATAGATTTGATTTTTATTTTCAGCGAATGCACTGCTAATCGCTGTTGCAACAACTAAAACACTCACCTTTATGCATCGCGATGATTGAGACATACAGGTCGATCTCCGTTATTAAAATGGGCTGCTAAACTCAACAGCCCGTTATGATAAAAATCATTGCTCTTTTTATTGTTTACCAGCGATAACTGACAGACATTTTGATATTTCTAGCTTCTTGAGGCACACCTACCGTTGAGTAATACACTTTGTTGAATGCATTATCGAGTACCAATGAGGCTTGTATATCTTTATTATTGGATTGATAGTTGACTGCAAAACTATGCACACCATAGCCAGGGTATTGCTGAAGATCTTCTTTTAATCGAGTAGTCACTTCCTCTGAACCAGGGTATTTATGTGTGCCTTTTTTGGCCGTTGGACCGGCAAACTTTCCTGACCAAGCAACAGAAAATGGTGTTTTGATAATGGGTACATTTATAAAAGCGGTTAATGTTTCAGGACGCACCATTGAAATAGTCTCTAGAGACGACAGTTCCAAGGTTTTAGTTTGATTGTAATTTACCCCCATAGCGATGTATGGATGAGAATATAGCAATCTTAAATCAAAGCCGTGAATAAGCGCTTTAGGCAAGTTAACTGATTGAAATAATAAAGGTTCACGAGCATCTTTAATGGGAGATAACGCAATATGACTATTTTTTAATTGGATAGGCTTACGACTATGATACCACTGTTGATAAGTAATGTGGTCAATCGATTCAGTGCTGTAATATGAAGCTTTAATGTTTAGCTGGTCATTGGTAAAAAGCAACGCATTTTTTTGTAAATTGATACCATGTTCCCATGTTCTATTCGTCTCTGGTTCTAATGTGGAATTTGGAACCCAACGAGCATCATAGCTTTTCTTATTAAAAGGGGAAATTATAGTGAAATGTACTGAGTCATTATACATTTCGCTTAAAGTCGGCGCCCTAAAGGCAACAGAATAAGAAGAATAGATCTGTAACCATTTGGTCAGTGTGAGACGTAACGCAATATTTTTAGAAATATTTTGATATGTTTCTTGATATTTGTCGGCGGAGGTCATGTCTCCTTTTTTATTTAAGTCTTTGTAGTAATCTAAAGTTTTACTGTTATCAGGGACATTTTGATAATAGTTGTAACGAAGACCCGCAATTAAAGTAATGGGTAATAGAGGGGTATTGAACGTGTTATGAACCCAACCTGAGGCATTATCCATATGTGATAAAGGGAAATTTTTAGCCTTATTATTCGATACCATCTTCTGTTTTTCAGCATCAATGCCGATAATCACAGATTGAGTCAACCTATCTTGAAAGTAATTTAAATTAAAGGCGTTTTCTACTTTCATACCATAGGTATATTGGGTACGTTTTTCAGAATTACCTAGCACACTTTCTATGTCTGGATATATTTCTTTGCGTGTATCCGTCAGAAACGTATGCGCAATTTTAAACTGAGAATAATAAAGTTGAGTGGTCAGATCGAGCCAATCATAATTATTTGGATTTAAATGATAGGTGAGTGAGATATCATTTTGTTTGGTGGCTCGATACATATTGTTACTGTCTCTTTTTCCATATCCCCCCATTCGATTTAAAACTTCTCTTTGCTCTCCTGCATTATTATATTGACGGGCAGAAAAAATAACGGTTTGTTCCTCTGTAGGGTAAACATAGGCTTTTGCAAAATAATTTTTGATACGTTCGTGGTTATTTAATATTGAGTCATCAGCAATACGTATCGGGCCACGCTCTCTTTGGCTATAAGCCAATAACCCTTCCACTAACTGATGTCTACCTGCGATCACACCACCATAAGAAAAATGTTTATCCGCAGAAGAGAATGAGCTAAATAATTTAGCACCAAGGTTTTTATTGGCGTCTAATAATTCATTTGGATGGAGAGTTGAGAACGAAACAACGCCACCTAGCGCGCCACTTCCATGTTTAACCGAAGAGCCACCATGTTTGACTTTAACGCGCGAAATAAGCGAGGGTTCAATAAAAAGGCCACCAAGCTTGTTCATAGTATTATCAATAGGTTGATGAATACCATCCACAAAGATTTTGACACCTCTTTGATCGTAACCACGCATCATAATATTGCCACCATTGGCGATCCCCGTTCCTGATACGGTGATCCCCGGGATTTGTTTTAACAATTGCCCCGTGGTAGATGCGGTTTGAGCTTGTGCTGAACGGGTATCGACGACAGATTGAAAATCCGTTATTTGATTGTCTTGTTGCCCAATAACAGTCAATGTATCTGTCTCTACTTTTTCAATATGAGCAAAAGTAGTCGGCGCGTATAACAGACAAATTGCTGTAGCTAATGTGGAGTATTTGAAATTTCTTTTCAGCATAGACATACCATTAATATCCATAAAAGTCCTTGTATATGGAGTGAATTAGCTGGCTGCCTAGCAAAATAGGTGGCTTGCGAAAAGGGATTAAATAATTATTTTGTTAGGATAAGTTTTCCTGTTTTTGTTTGGCGTAACTGATACAACTCTCCGTTATGTTGAATATAAACCACGCCCGATTTACCCAGTAATTCTATGCTATTTATAGATTGAATGACTGGGGAGCTTGTTTCACGTGTTATCGATGAATCGTTTAAATTATGAACATTTTTATTCATTTCAATAGCAATACTGATAGAAGTTATGATTATGATAATCATTATCGTTATCAGAATATTTTAGACAAGCTTTTTTTAACGTAAACGTCTAAATTTAAGATGATTAGTAACAAAAGAACAACAAAAATAGGGTGTTAGAATAAAAATCATACAGTTGATTAGCGTGGGAGAAGATAAAGCTTAATCTTAATGAAGATGGATAACGACTTTTTGTGTAAGTTAAAAAGGAGAGGTAAAACTCTCCTTTTTGGCGATATTATTTAAATCGACTTTCAACCGCTTGAGCTAATAATTCCAGTAATTGTTCGGTATCTTCCCAACTGAGACAAGGATCAGTGATCGATTGTCCATAGGTCAGCACCTTATCTGCTGTGACTTTCTGTGATCCCTCTTGTAAAAAGCTTTCTGCCATAACACCAACAATAGCTTGTGAACCATCCGTAATTTGTTGAGCGACATTGCGTGCAACTTCAAGTTGGCGACGATGAATTTTTTCACAATTACCATGGCTAAAATCGATGACCAAGTGTTCAGGTAAATCAAGTTGTTTCAGTGCATCAACAGCATCTGCTACATCACTGGCATGATAATTAGGCTTTTTACCGCCACGCATAATAATATGACCGTAGGGATTTCCGCTGGTTTGGTAAATTGTCATACGTCCCGTTTTATCAGGTGATAAAAAGGTGTGACTGGCACGAGCGGCACGAATGGCATCTATCGCAATGCGTATATTACCGTCAGTGCCATTTTTAAATCCCACAGGGCAAGAGAGGGCGGAGGCCATTTCACGGTGAACTTGACTCTCTGTTGTTCTTGCCCCGATTGCTCCCCAGCTGATTAAATCTGCAATATATTGTCCCGTGACCATATCAAGAAATTCAGTGGCTGTGGGGAGTCCTAATGCGTTGATCTCAATTAGCAGTTTCCTTGCAATACGAATGCCTTCATTAACATTACAAGAGTTATCAAGGAAAGGATCAGAAATAAGGCCTTTCCAACCAATAACGGTACGCGGTTTTTCAAAATAGGTTCTCATCACGATTTCTAGACGGTCATGAAAACGCGCTTTTTGTTGATTTAGTTTTGTTGCGTACTCTTTAGCTGCCTTGGGATCATGTATAGAGCAAGGGCCAATAATAACTAATAGTCGTTTATCTTCACCAGTGAGAATAGCTTCAATGCGTTGACGGGCAGAAGTGATATTACTGATAATCTCTTGTGAGATGGGTAACTCATTAGCTAACGTTTCCGGCGTTACTAGGCTGGCTAAAGCCTTTGTCCGTAATTCGTCTGTTTTTAACATAATTTATCTCAATAAAAATACAGGGTAAGTCTACCCAGTGATTAAGATCACAATAAACGAAATTCAGCTAATTTCAACACTGTTATTGGTGAAAAATAAATAAAAAATGACTTACTGTCTCTAGAACATTCTTCTGGCTAATCCCATAGAATCAATTACCTTAGTGGAAATTTCTTCAACAGAGTAGTTTGTCGTATTTAGGTAAGGAATGTTATTTTTCCTAAATAGCGCTTCAACTTCCGCTAATTCAATACGACATTGACGAATAGATGCATAACGACTGTTTTCACGACGTTCGCTACGGATAGCAGCAAGGCGTTCTGGAGCAATGGTTAAGCCAAACAATTTATGTTGATACTCTTTTAATTCAGGAGGCAATTTTAAAAAATCCATATCATCAGCAGTAAAAGGGTAATTAGCCGCTTGAATGCCAAATTGCATCGCTAAATATAAACTGGTAGGGGTTTTACCGCAGCGTGAGACACCGATTAAGATCACTTGCGCTTGGTCGAGATTGCGTAAAGAGATCCCATCATCATGAGATAAAGTGTATTCAATAGCAGCAATTCGAGCATCATATTTGCTGAGATTTTTTTCTGTTAAACCGTGCGTTTTATTTAATTGAGGTAGCGCTTGAACGCCAATTTCTTTTTCTAAGGGGAGAACTAATGACTGCACAATATCCTGACAGAATCCTTCACTACTATTTATTATTCGTTTTACGTCAGGACTAATAATAGAGTAGAAAACCAGAGGCTTGGCGCCACTTTTTTTATAAATTTCATTAATCTTATTTTTTATTTCTTCCGCTCTTTCTACAGAAGATACAAAAGGTAAGGTATAGCTTTTCATTTTTAATGGGAATTGTGAGAGTACCGCATGGCCTAAGACTTCTGCGGTAATAGCGGTGCCGTCAGAGATAAAAAAAACAGTTCTATCAACAAGTTCATTATTATCACAGTTAATTGAATTCAAACTTAATATCATTCCTCTCACCTTTTTTTTAGCTGAATTAGCAATTCAGACAATATTATCTATAGTATTTTTAGTGATTATAAAGGATAAAAAAATAAAGTTTTCTGGTTGATCGATTCACCTTTCTATATTCTCCATAACATTGTGATAGGCTTATTTATGTTGTCGTTTTGACAGCGGGTTTTTCTTTTTTTTCTCTCTCTCATTTGTTTAAAAAAGGATTGTTCTCAATGTCCAGCAATAGCCTCACCCCGTGCAATGTACTTTGGTATAACCAATTGGGTATGAATGACGTTGATCGTGTTGGTGGGAAAAATGCTTCCCTCGGTGAAATGATCACTAATCTTGCGGAACTGGGTGTGTCTGTTCCTAATGGATTTGCCACCACAGCGCAAGCGTTTAATGATTTTCTGGAACAAAGTGGTATTAATCAGCGTATTTATGAGCTACTCGATAGTATTGATGTTGATGATGTTAATCAATTAGCACAAGCGGGTAACCAAATTCGCCAATGGGTGATTGATACACCTTTTACCCCTCAGTTTGAGAAAGATATTCGTGATGCTTATCAGACCTTAAGTGAAGGTGAATCTGAAGCCTCATTTGCAGTACGATCATCAGCAACCGCTGAAGATATGCCTGATGCTTCTTTTGCCGGCCAACAAGAGACATTTTTAAACGTTCAAGGTATCGATGCAATTTTAGTTGCGATTAAACACGTGTTTGCTTCACTGTTTAATGATCGCGCAATTTCTTATCGTGTTCACCAAGGCTATGATCACCGCGGTGTTGCTTTATCTGCAGGTGTCCAACGTATGGTTCGCTCTGATTTAGCTTCATCAGGGGTGATGTTTACTATTGATACTGAATCAGGCTTTGATCAAGTAGTCTTTATTACCTCTGCTTATGGTTTAGGGGAAATGGTGGTTCAGGGGGCAGTTAACCCAGATGAATTCTATGTTCATAAACCAACTTTGGCGAAAGGTTTACCGGCAATTGTGCGCCGTAACCTAGGTTCTAAAAAGATCCAAATGGTTTATGCCGATAGCATTGAGCATGGTAAACAAGTCCGTATTGAAGATACGCCAGAAGCATTGCGCAATCGTTTCTCTTTAACTGATGATGAAGTGCAAGAGCTAGCAAAACAAGCGGTATTGATTGAACAACATTATGGACGTCCAATGGATATCGAGTGGGCTAAAGATGGTCATAATGGTCGTCTATATATTGTTCAAGCGCGTCCAGAAACAGTTCGTTCTAACCAACAAGTTATGGAACGCTATCAGTTAAATGAAACAGGCACTGTGATTGTAGAAGGTCGTGCAATTGGTCATCGTATTGGTAGTGGTACGGTTAAGGTTATCCATAACTTAAGTGAGATGGATAGAATAGAGGCGGGTGATGTGTTGGTCACCGATATGACAGATCCTGATTGGGAGCCTATCATGAAAAAAGCCTCTGCGATTGTGACTAATCGTGGTGGAAGAACCTGTCATGCGGCAATTATTGCTCGTGAATTAGGTATTCCAGCAGTGGTAGGTTGTGGCGATGCGACGGAGTGTATTAGCGAAGGGCAAGTGGTCACCGTCTCTTGTGCTGAAGGGGATACCGGATTTGTTTATGATGGGAAACTCGATTTTTCTATTCAAAGCTCCGCAATCGATAACATGCCAGAACTTGGCTTAAAAATCATGATGAACGTCGGTAATCCTGATCGCGCCTTTGACTTTGCTGGGTTACCAAATGATGGGGTAGGCCTTGCGCGTTTAGAGTTTATTATCAACCGTATGATTGGTGTGCATCCTCGCGCTTTACTCGAATACGAAGATCAAACAGATGCACTAAAAGCTGAAATTGATGAAATGATGGCGGGTTATGCATCACCTGTTGAATATTATATTGGTAAATTAACCGAAGGTATCGCAACACTCGCTGCAGCATTCTGGCCAAAACGTGTCATTGTTCGCTTGTCTGATTTTAAATCAAATGAGTATGCAAACTTAGTCGGTGGCGATCGCTATGAGCCTGATGAAGAAAACCCTATGTTAGGTTTCCGTGGTGCGGGTCGTTACGTATCGGATGATTTCCGTCGTTGTTTTGCACTCGAGTGTGAAGCAGTGAAACGTGTGCGTAATGAGATGGGATTAACTAACGTGGAAGTGATGATCCCATTTGTACGTACGGTGCGCCAAGCAGAAGAAGTGATAGATGAGTTAGCACGTAATGGTTTAAAACGTGGTGAGAATGGCTTAAAAGTGATTATGATGTGTGAAATTCCATCCAATGCTTTATTAGCCGATCAATTCTTGGCTCATTTTGATGGTTTCTCTATCGGCTCTAATGATATGACTCAGTTAACATTGGGCTTAGATCGTGATTCTGGTGTCGTCTCATCACTGTTTGATGAACGTAATGATGCGGTAAAAGCGCTATTATCTATGGCAATTCAATCAGCGAAACGTCAAGGTAAATATGTCGGGATCTGCGGACAGGGCCCTTCTGACCATGAAGATTTTGCACAATGGTTAATGGAAGAGGGTATTGATAGCTTATCTTTAAACCCAGATACCGTTATTAAAACCTGGGTGAAATTAGCACAACAATAATTATATTATTATTGAATAATTAAAAGCTCACAAAATAATGTGAGCTTTTTTTATACTATTTATAAATAATAGATAAAAAAAAAGCCTATCATGGGCTGACAGGCAAAGACTACACACAGCAATATTTTATATACTTTGGTCTCGCCTTTTAATCTATTAATAAAATAGGCAAAACCATTAATTAAATGAAACATTCGTTTCGATGAGATTTATATTAAGAGAAATGAGTTAATTATTCTCTAAGAATTATCTCAATCAAAAAAATATTAGGATATTAAGAAGTGAATATAACTCGCTGGTAGCAAACAGGTTTAAAAAAATAAGAATTGTTTCAAATTGTAAATTTCAAGATATAAAAATAATAAAATACTCATAAATTGATAATCTTTATTAAAGTTTTAAGTAATACTTATAAAGCATGTAAGTGTTGATACTTACATGCTTTTATATTATTTACTCTTTTTCTATAAAGTTTTTATTCATAAATTCTACAGTTTCTGTTAAATCTGGATCGGGTTTAGGAACTTCATTGATCCACGCATTCAATAAACTGTGTGCTACGGCTAATACAACAGGGCCAATAAACAGACCAATCATACCGAGTGTTAAAATACCACCGATAACACCGGTCAAAATCAGTACCATAGGTAGGTCAGCTCCCATTTTGATGAGGAATGGACGTAGTACACCATCCATCGTCGCCACAATCCCACCCCAAATGATCATGACGATACCCCATGTAGTATCACCGGTCCAAAATAGCCATAGAATAGAAGGAACCAGAACGAACAAAGGTCCTAATTGCGCAAGGCAGCAAATAAACATCAATACCGTTAACACTGTGGCATAAGGCACACCCGAAATACCTAAGCCAATACCACCAATAACGGCTTGGATCAGCGCAGTTAACACCACACCCAGCGCCACTGCGCGAATTGACATGGAGGCTAATAAAATGGCTGCATCACCCCGTTGTCCGGCAAGACGCACAGCAAAATGGCGTAACCAAGCAACAACATTTTCACCTTGTAAAAAGAGTAATCCTGAAAAAAGTAACATGACAACTAAGTGAAGCGCAAAACGGCCAATATTTAAGGCTTGTGCAAAGAACCAATTTGCTGCTTGTCCAATATAGGGTTGGATCTTCGCCATTAAGGCATTACCACCAGAAACGAGAATAGAGTGCCAAGTTTCATAGAGCGTATTACCAACCATGGGGATCTCTTTTAACCATAGTAGTTGTGGTGGTTGAATATCTGAAGGTGATTTTGCTAGTTCAATCAATGGAGCACTGTTGTCAATAACACTACTAATTAACAAAATAATCGGAATGACGAAAATCAGTAATATTAAAATCATCATGATCATGGTTGATAGCCAGCGATATTTTACTCGTTTTTCTAAAATAATGAGTAAAGGCCAAGTGGCAACCACTATCATGCCAGCCCAAATAAAACCAACGATAAAAGGATTCAGGATCCAAAAACTACCGATAATAAAAAAAGAAATAAAAAGAACGGTGAATAAAATTTTGGGTATATCTGTATGGATCTGCGGTTTTTCCATGATTTTAAATCCCTACACGAATAAAATGCTAAAAGCAGATGAATAAACATGGCAAATATCATGTTGTTTATGTCACTACGCAATTTGCCAGAATTGTATGATAAGGTGAACAGGTATCGGTCTGAAAGTGCAAATTCAAATTATTGCACCCCTTGGCATACATTGAGATAGTTTTAATAAAGCAATGTGGATAAATTAGATTAAAGAGCTATAACAAATGATCCCACGTATATCGCAAGCACCGCAAGTCAGTGAACTCACAACCGAATTTTTAAATACACTCCGACAAAATGGTTTTACAGGTGATTTATCGAGCACTTATGCCGATAGACTCACTATGGCAACAGATAACAGTATTTATCAGTTGCTACCACAGGCGGTTATTTTTCCTCGTTCCACAGCGGATGTGACTATTGTAGCACGTTTAGTGGATGAACCTCGTTTTCATTCCCTCTCTTTGACACCAAGAGGTGGCGGAACCGGCACTAATGGTCAAGCTTTAACCGAGGGTATCGTGGTGGATTTATCTCGTTATATGAAACGTATTATTGAGATAAACCCAGAACAGCGATGGGTAAAGGTAGAAGCCGGTGTGATAAAAGATGAACTTAATCTGTTTTTAAAACCCTATGGCTTCTTTTTTGCGCCAGAACTGTCTACCAGTAATCGTGCGACATTAGGGGGAATGATCAATACCGATGCTTCAGGGCAAGGCTCTATGGTATATGGCAAAACCTCCGATCATGTATTAGGCGTCAGAGCCGTTTTGCTAGGCGGAGAATTGCTTGAAACTCGCGCGATGGACAGCGCTTTAGCTGAAACTATTGCGAAAGAAGATTCTGCTGTTGGTCGGATATATCAAACGGTATTATCCCGTTGCAAAGCACAACGTCAGCTTATTCTCGAAAAATTCCCTAAACTGAATCGCTTTTTAACGGGCTATGATTTACGCCATGTGTTTAGCGATGACATGAAGCATTTTGATCTTACGCGTATTCTAACCGGCTCAGAAGGGACTTTGGCCTTTATTACCGAGGCAACACTCGATATTACCCCCATTCCAAAGCAGCGCAGTTTAGTGAATGTGAAGTATGACTCATTTGATTCCGCATTGCGTAACGCGCCGTTTTTAGTAAAAGCAAAGGCGCTTTCTGTTGAAACTGTTGACTCCAAAGTATTAAACCTTGCTCGAGAAGATATTGTCTGGCATTCCGTTAATGCATTGATTACGGATGTGCCCGATAAAGATATGCAAGGGCTAAATATTGTTGAGTTTGCCGGCGATGATAAAACACTTATTGCCTCACAAGTGGAGGATTTATGTCAGCGCTTAGATAAGCTGATGAATAATGGCGAAGGGGGCGTTATCGGTTATCAGGTTTGTGATAACCTCGCCGATATTAACCGTATTTATGCCATGCGTAAAAAAGCAGTAGGGCTATTAGGTAATGCTAAAGGGCATGCTAAACCCATTCCTTTTGTTGAAGATACTTGTGTGCCACCAGAGCATTTAGCGGATTATATTACTGAATTTAGGGCATTACTTGATAGTTATCAGCTCAATTACGGTATGTTTGGTCATGTTGATGCTGGTGTATTGCATGTGAGACCTGCTTTAGATATGTGTGATCCGCAACAAGAACAACTCATGAAAACCATTTCTGATGAAATTGTTGCATTAACGGCGAAATATGGTGGCTTACTATGGGGGGAGCATGGAAAAGGCTTTAGAGCGCAATATAGTCCAGAATTCTTTGGCGAAACCCTTTATCACGAATTACGTCAAATAAAAACGGTGTTCGATCCTCGAAATAGACTTAACCCAGGGAAAATATGTCCTCCTCTCGAGGTTGAGGCGCCAATGAAACAGGTCGATGCTATTAAACGCGGCACATTTGATCGCACCATTCCTGTATCGGTTCGCGAAGATTTTCGCGGTGCATTAGAGTGTAATGGTAATGGATTATGTTTTAACTTTGATGTTAAAAGTCCAATGTGTCCTTCTATGAAAATAACTGGACAACGTATTCATTCACCTAAAGGCAGAGCGACATTAGTCAGAGAGTGGTTACGTCTACTTACAGAGCAAGGAGTAAGCCCTCAGCAGTTAGAAACAAGTCTTACAAATAACAAACCTAGCTTACGGGGACTGATTGAAAAAACACGCAATACATGGAAAGCTAAACGTGGAGAATATGATTTCTCTCATGAGGTTAAAATAGCAATGAATGGTTGTTTAGCCTGTAAAGCGTGCTCTACACAATGCCCGATTAAAATTGACGTGCCATCATTTAGAGCCAAATTTACTCAGTTATATCATCAACGCTATCTACGTCCGCTAAAAGATCATATTGTGGCAAATGTCGAACTCACCACACCGTTAATGGCAAAAGTACCAAGTCTGTTTAATTTCTTTATTAAGCAACCATTGGTGCAATCGTTGAGTAAACGTACTATTGGTATGGTAGATCTGCCTCTATTGTCATCTCCGACATTAAAGCAGCAGTTAGCTGGACATAGCGCATTAGCGATGACCTTGGAAGAGTTAGAGCAGTTATCAGAAAAGCAACGAAGCCATTATGTTATCGTGGTACAAGATCCATTTACCAGTTATTACGATGCCAAAGTGGTTGCTGACTTTATTAAGTTGATTGAAAAAATTGGTTTTAAACCTGTGCTATTGCCTTTTTCACCTAACGGAAAAGCACAGCATATTAAGGGCTTTTTACAGCAATTTAGTAAAACTGCACAAAAAACAGCAACGATGCTTAATCGAGTTGCACAGTTGTCCATTCCGATGGTAGGAGTCGACCCCGCTTTAGTCCTTTGCTACCGCGATGAATATCGGGAGATATTAGGGGATAAACGCGGTAACTTTAAGGTTCAACTGGTTCATGAGTGGCTAAATCAGTTAGTCAGTGAGCCGATTGAGATCTGCGAAGATGCTGAAAAATGGTATCTTTTTAGTCATTGTACTGAGTCAACGGCATTACCGCAAAGTATGCAACAGTGGCAAGCGATATTCCAACGTTATGGTCAACCACTTGAAGTGGTAACTACGGGGTGCTGTGGTATGGCGGGCACTTATGGACATGAAGTGAATAACTATAAAAATTCATTGGGAATTTATCAACTGTCATGGGGAAATGCATTGAAAACACTCCCTACAGCACGTTGCTTGAGTACCGGATATTCTTGTCGTAGCCAAGTAAAACGTATTGATAATATTGAGTTAAAACATCCATTACAGGCGCTTTTGGAGATTATGCAATGATATGGAAACGAAAAACAACATTAGGACAACTTAATCATATTAGCCCAAATAATATGGTGGGGCACCTTGGTATAGAACTCACCGCACTGGGTGAGGACTATCTTGAAGGCACCATGCCAGTAGATCAGCGTACTAAACAGCCTTTTGGTTTATTACATGGTGGGGCCTCTGTGGTATTAGCTGAAACCTTAGGGTCAATTGCTGGCTATTTATGCACAGAAGGTGAACAAAAAGTGGTGGGTTTAGAAATCAATGCCAACCATATGCGAGCAGTAAAAGAAGGGGTTGTAAAAGGTGTCTGTAAACCTATTCATTTAGGTCGTACACATCAAGTATGGTCAATAGAAATTTTTGATGACGCTGACCGTAAAGTTTGTATTTCACGTTTAACAACTGCGGTTATTGTTTAATTCGTTAATTAATAATAGACGCCTAAGGTTATTATTTCACTTTAGGCGTTTTTTATTTATTGAAATGAGGTCATGTGAAAAAATTATCTTTATTTAAGTTTAAATTTTAATGATAATTATTATCTTCATTATTATTAATAGTAAGAAAAAATGACATCAACCATTCTAAATTATAAAAGCGTTTTTATTTTAATCGGTAGTTTATTACTTACAGCATGTGATAACGAATCAACTCACAATAAGAGTGAAGAGATAATAAATTATCCTGTACGTACTATGTCGGGGTTTAATATCGCGTATCCAACTTCATTCTCATTAAATAGAGATGATACAGAACACTATTTTCAATTATTACCTGATCATGTCCAAGATGTCACATCACAGATGTTAGTTTATCAAGCCAAACCAGTATGCCAGTTATCAGAAGTTCGTTTAGTTTATTTTAAACTTGACGATATGATGAGTTATGATATTGATTCAGGAGCACAGGGTATCGTTGATAATATTTCCACTATTGATGGTATGAAAGAAACTTCAACAACAATAAAGCCTTTCACAGTGTCAGAAATGCCAGCTCGACAAATTTTCTTTGAAGGAAAGTTGTCTAATCAAAAAGTGAGCTATGAAGGGGTATTAATTGCGGATACTAACACAAATCGTGTATGGCAATTACAATTTATTGCTGAAAATAAAAGTAATAATAATCAAGAAGTTATTGATTGTACTAATAGGTATGTAAATTCAATTAGTATCAATCAATAAGTCATAAAAGCACACAATACAATAAGAAGTTATCACAAAAGTGGTGCTATCTTACCTATCAGTATAAGCATAAAAAGAAAATATTTTGCGATTATCAATTGTTGATTTTTTATGCTTTTTCTCTACATTTCAGTGACAAAGGTATAAAATGTATTTGTTTTGCAACTTTTATGCGTATTGTGCGAAATAAAGGAATTTAAAAAAGTTTTATTTTTGTAATGAAAAAAGATAAAAATTGTTACATTTCAATTTATTAAGCGCTATCTTTAACAATTAAGAAGCAAAAAAAGAGCAATTTTTAAACGATTTTATAATATCCTTTCAAAAGACAGGGTTGAAGTGATAAGGGTTATCATTACCATTAGAGTCAGGAAAGATATTAATCTCCTTTCGAAATGAGGTCAGTAATGACAAACAATGTTGAAACTTTTTCTCTAAATGATACTGCTTGGCAAGGCATTGTGCTGACTGATAGTGCAGCGAAACATATTTGCCAATTAGTGGAGAAAAACCCTGAAAGTCAGGGACTTTCCTTAAGTATTAAGCCATCAGGTTGTACGGGCTATGGTTATGTTATTGAGCTTGCAGCAGGCCCCACAGAGGACGATCTTGTCTATGAACATAATGGCGCCAAGTTATTTGTTGCATTAAAAGCCATGCCATTCATTGATGGTTTAGTTGTTGATTATGTCCGTGAAGGACTTAATCAGATGTTTAAATTTAATAATCCTAAAGCTCAGAACGTCTGCGGATGTGGTGAGAGCTTTGGGGTATAACATAGTGAAGTCAGATTATGTCTCAGAGCAATGTTGAAATTGGTGATGAAGTTCAAGGCTGGCTCAGTGATCATCACTATAAAGAAGGGTTCTATACCGATATCTCAACCGATACGTTAGATAAAGGGTTGAATGAAGCGGTTGTGCGAGCTATTTCAGCTAAAAGAAATGAGCCAGAGTGGATGCTAGAGTTTCGTCTTGATGCTTATCGTCATTGGCTAGAGATGGAAGAGCCTCATTGGCTAAAAGCAGATTATCCATCGCTGAATTATCAAGATTATAGTTATTATTCAGCGCCATCTTGCGGTGCTTGTTGTGCCAATGGCAGTTGTGCTAGTGGTAACAATGAAGCAGTCTCAACACAAGAAACCCAAGATTATTTAACTAAAGAAGTTGAAGACGCATTTAATCAGTTAGGCGTGCCAGTAAGAGAAGGGCAGTCAGTGGCTGTAGATGCCATTTTTGACTCAGTATCGGTTTCTACCACTTATCGTGAAGAGCTAGCTAAACATGGTGTTATTTTCTGCTCCTTCGGTGAAGCGATTCAAGAATATCCCGAATTAGTACGCCAATATTTAGGTACAGTTGTTTCTAGCCACGATAACTATTTTGCGGCACTTAATGCGGCGGTCGCTTCTGATGGTACCTTTGTTTATATTCCTAAAGGTGTTCGCTGCCCTATGGAATTATCCACCTATTTTCGTATTAATGCGGCACAAACAGGCCAATTTGAACGTACGATTTTAATTGCGGATGAAGGAAGTTACGTCAGTTATATCGAAGGGTGTTCAGCACCTGTACGTGATAGCTATCAGCTGCATGCTGCCGTTGTTGAAGTTATCATTCATAAAGATGCCGAAGTGAAATATTCCACGGTACAAAACTGGTTCTCTGGCGGTGATAGCGAAGGCGGAATTCTTAACTTCGTCACTAAGCGAGCCCTTTGTGAAGGCGAGAACGCTAAAATGTCGTGGACTCAATCTGAAACAGGTTCAGCGATCACTTGGAAATACCCAAGTGTTATCTTAAAAGGAGATAATTCAACGGCTGAATTTTTCTCAGTGGCACTAACCAATGGTAACCAACAAGCCGACACGGGAACCAAGATGATCCACATCGGTAAAAATACCAAATCAACTATTATTTCTAAGGGTATTTCTGCGGGTAAAAGTCAAAATAGTTATCGCGGTTTGGTGAAAGTGTTACCTGGTGCGCAGAATGCACGTAACTACACACAATGTGACTCAATGTTAATTGGCACAGAGTGTGGTGCTCACACCTTCCCTTATGTTGAAGTCATGAATAACTCAGCACAACTAGAGCATGAAGCGACAACGTCACGTATTGGTGAAGATCAGTTATTTTACTGCCGTCAACGTGGATTAAGTGAAGACGATGCAATCTCAATGATTGTCAATGGATTTTGTAAGGACGTGTTCTCAGAATTACCGCTGGAATTTGCTGTAGAAGCACAAAAATTATTAGCAATCAGCTTAGAACATAGCGTTGGTTAACCATTAACCAAATTCTGGGTATAAAAATACCGAAGGCATATATTATGTTAGATATTAAAAATTTACATGTCAGTGTTGAAGGCAATGAAATTCTTAAAGGATTAGATTTGCAAGTACGTGCCGGCGAAGTGCACGCTATCATGGGGCCAAACGGTTCTGGTAAAAGTACATTATCCGCAACCTTAGCAGGTCGCGAAGAGTATGAAGTTGATGAAGGTAGTGTGACTTTTAAAAACAAAGATCTACTGGAATTAGAGCCTGAAGAGCGAGCGGGTGAAGGTATCTTTATGGCGTTTCAATATCCGGTAGAGATCCCCGGTGTCAGTAACCAGTTTTTCTTACAATCCTCAGTCAATGCGGTAAGAGAATATCGAGGCCAAGAGCCGTTAGATCGCTTTGATTTTGAAGATTTTATTGAAGATAAAATCAAACTATTGGATATGCCTCAAGATTTGTTAACTCGTTCTGTTAACGTAGGTTTTTCCGGTGGTGAGAAAAAACGTAACGATATTTTGCAAATGGCTGCCCTTGAACCTGAACTGTGTATCTTAGATGAAACCGACTCAGGACTTGATATCGATGCGTTAAAAATTGTCGCTAATGGTGTCAATAGCTTACGTGATGGTAAACGCGCCTTTATCGTGGTGACTCACTATCAACGTATCCTTGATTATATTAAACCTGATTATGTGCATGTGCTTTACCAAGGAAAAATCATTAAATCAGGTGATTTTTCATTAGCACAAAAATTGGAGGAACAAGGTTATGGCTGGCTTATTGACCCTCAATGAGAAACGTGAAAAACAGCATCAAGTAGAACAGCGTAATCAACAGGCATTAAAACAATTCTCTGCGCTATATCAACAGCGTAAAGGGGAAGATAATTTAAATGCACGTAATCACTGGCTACAAGTGGAAAAAGTGGGTTTTCCAGCTTATCGACACGAAGATTGGCATTATACGCCATTAGATGAGACGCTCAGTCAGCAATATCAAATGTTGCCACCTTTTGAGGTACAAGATTTAATTGAGCAACGGGCACTCTCATTTGATTGCTACCGTATCGTGATGGTTAATGGTGCATTTTCACCGGCTGAAAGTAGTCAAGATTTTGGTCCATACCAAGTGACATTACTGGATAACCAAAGTGAATTACCGCAAGCCATTAATGGTGAAGTGTTCTTGCATTTAGTTGAAAGTTTAGCGCAACAGCCGCTATTCATTACCTTGAAAAAAGGCGTAGTGGCAGATAAACCGCTTTATATCCTTAATATTACACAAGGTCATGCAGGGCAAGAAGTTAACAGTGCTAACTATCGTTTCCATCTTGATGTTGGCGCTAATGCTCAGATGCAAGTGATTGAACACTATATTAGTAGTGATGGTGAAAACCGTCATTTTACCGGGGCGAGATTAACCGCCACTATTGGTGATAATGCCTCGTTCAACCATATTAAACTTGGTTTTGAAAATGGCATTAGCCAACATTTTGCCCATAACGATTTAAGCATTGGACGAGATGCTCGTGTTAATAGTTACGCATTCTTGTTGGGGAATAAACTGAGTCGTCATCATACTAGCGCTGCACTGACGGGTGAGAACAGTGAGCTATCAATGAATAGTGTGGTATTACCCAAAGCGAACGAAATTGCCGATACTCGTACTTGGCTCGTGCATGGTGAGAAAAATTGCCTAAGCCGTCAATTACATAAAAGTATTGCAATGGATGCAGGGAAAGCCGTATTTAATGGCATGATCACAGTCACCCCTCAAGCGCTGAAAACAGATGGTCAAATGACCAATAACAACTTGTTATTAGGTGATAAAGCACAAATTGATACTAAGCCACAACTTGAGATCTATGCTGATGATGTGAAATGTAGTCATGGTGCAACGGTTGGGCGTATTGATGATGAGCAACTATTTTATCTACGTTCACGAGGTATTGCGTTAAGTGAAGCTCGCAAAATGATCATTCATGCATTTGCTGCCGAATTAACGGAATCATTAGAAAATAGTGTGATCAAAACTCATGTTCTAGAGAGAATAAATCAACGCTTATCAGAGGTATAAAAAGGCATGATGACACATTCCATTGAAAAAGCGCGGGATGACTTTCCTATTCTCTCCCAACAGGTGAAAGAAAAACCTTTAGTCTATCTCGACAGTGCCGCAAGTGCGCAAAAACCCGCTTGTGTCATGGAGCGTGAAAAACAGTTTGCCTTAACACAATATGCCGCGGTTCACCGCGGCATTCACACATTAAGTGCAAACGCCACCACCTTAGTGGAGAATGTTCGTAAGCAAGCAGCACATTTCTTAGGTGCAAAGAGTGAAGAAGAAATCGTTTTTGTAAAAGGAACGACAGAAGGGATCAATTTAGTCGCTTACAGTTATAGCCATCGTTTCCTAAATGATGGTGATAACATTATCATTACTGAAATGGAACACCACGCGAATATAGTGCCGTGGTATATGTTAGCAAAACAGTATGGTTTTCATGTCCGTGTTATTCCTCTGCTTGCTAATGGGCAACTCGATTTAGCGCAATTACCCCAATTAATTGATAACAGAACTAAGTTACTGGCGATCACTCATCAGTCTAATGTACTGGGAACCGTCAATCCTATTGCTGAAATTATTTGCCAAGCTAGAGAGTATTCGGCTCAGCAAGGGGGTGAGTTACATATTTTAGTTGATGGGGCACAAAGTGCGATGCATCAAGCTATCAATGTTAGTGCGTTAGATTGTGATTTTTTTGTATGTAGTGGCCATAAACTTTATGGTCCGACAGGGATTGGCTTGCTATATGGCAAAAAAGCGCTACTTGATGAATTACCTCCATGGGAAGGGGGTGGCGCTATGATAAAACATGTGCATATCAATGGTGATATTACCTACGCAGATGCGCCGTGGCGATTTGAAGCTGGAACGCCTAATATTATCGGTATCATTGGCTTAGGGGCAGCTTTGGAATATCTTGCTCAATTTGGTATGGATAAGATTGCTGCATATGAAAATAGCTTAATGCAATATGCACAACAACAATTAACCAAAGTAAAATCATTAACGCTTTATGGTAATGAAGCGCGTCAAGGTGTGATAGCATTTAATTTAGGTAAGCATCACGCTTATGATGTGGGAACTTTTCTTGATAACTATGGTATTGCTATTCGTACGGGTCATCACTGTGCGATGCCAATTATGGACTATTATCAGGTTCCTGCCATGTGTCGCGCTTCGTTGGGATTATACAATAATAAAGCGGATATTGATGCACTGGTTAATGCGTTGTTACGCATTGAAAAACTATTAGGCTAACAATTAAAAAAGAGGTTATTCATGGCAATTGCGGCTTTGCCTGATGAAGCAAAATTATTACGCAATTTTTCTCGTTGTCAGGATTGGGAGCAACGCTATCTCTATATGATGGAGCTAGGAGAACGCTTACCACCATTAACAGATGAACAAAGAACGGCGGCTAATTTTATTGAAGGTTGTCAGAGCCAAGTCTGGATAGCGGTTGAATTAGATGAGCATAAACAGCTGATCTTAGCCGGTGATAGCGATGCAGGTATTGTAAAAGGATTAGTGGCATTAGTGATTATTCTTTTTCAAGGTAAAACGGTAGAGCAAGCTCTCGCCACTGATGTTAACCACTATTTCTCGACATTAGCACTGGAAAGTCATTTGACGCCATCTCGTACTCAAGGGCTACACGCTATGGTAACACGGTTAATGAAACGCTTTTCGGAATACACTGTAGCATAAATGTTACCCGATCCCATATTAATGTTCTAAACTGACTTATTATATGATAATCATAACGATGAGAATGTTATCATGATAATAGTCAGTTTATTTTATTGCTAACACACGGGATCAACAATGAAGAAATGGTTAACCTTATTGGGTGCATCGCTGTTAGGGATGAGCAGTCACTTAACTTATGCACATGAATACCTGCTACCTACGGATGGTTCACGTATCATTGGGGAAAATGTTTCTTACACCGTTCCTGATGATAAACGTTCTTTAGAAACGATCGCTGCACAATATCAAGTGGGTTTGCTAAATATGATGGAAGCCAACCCAGGTATTGATCCTCTATTACCCGAAGCGGGCAAAACACTACAAATTCCCTTACAGATGATCTTACCTGATACCGTGCGTAAAGGTATTGTCATTAATCTGGCAGAATTGCGCCTTTATTACTATCCCAAAGAAGGGGGAACCGTTGATGTCTATCCTATCGGTATTGGCCAATTAGGGCGGGAAACGCCTGAAATGGTGACATCTGTTTCTCAATTGATTAAAGATCCGACTTGGACGCCGACAGCCAATATTCGTAAAAATTATGCGGCTAAGGGGATCACGTTACCGGCAGTGGTACCAGCAGGGCCAGATAATCCAATGGGGGCATATGCGTTAAGATTAGCGCACAGTCGTGGTGAATATCTTATTCATGGTACTAATGCCGATTTTGGTATTGGCTTAAGAGTGAGTTCTGGCTGTATTAGATTACGTCCTGATGATATTGAAACACTGTTTAATGTGGTACCCAAAGGCAGTCGGGTTCAAGTGATCAATAAACCGATTAAATTTACTGAGACTGCAGATGGTAAGCAATTTATTGAAGTGCACCAACCACTCTCACAAAATGAAGATGACGATCCCCAGACGATGCCCCTAACGTTTACTAAACAATTTACGGCTTGGTATGAAAGTGGCAAAGTGGATAAAGCAAAAGTGGATGCAGAAATTATTCGTCGTTCAGGTATACCGGTCGATGTAACCGCATATTGATGATTGATATTCAGTAATGAAAAAAAGCAGATACTTCATAGGTATCTGCTTTTTATTATTAATTAAAGCTGACTTAACGTTTTTCAGCTTACTAGTCAGTCAAATTATTTTTTATAAGTAGTTACTTGGTTATCTAGACGCTGATTAGCACGAGCTGCTTCATCATAAGCGGCTTTTGCTTGAGCGTTAGCTGATTGAACATCACTACTTAGTTGTTGAACTTGCGTATTTAAACGGTTTACATCAGAAGAGATTTGGTCTAATTGTGCGTTGTTGCTAGAAGAACAACCTGCTAATAGGCCTGAAGCCAGAATTACCGCACCTAGTACAATTTTTGCTTTCATTGTGACAACCTCTATTATTAGTTTGTTTAAAGGAACAAGTAGCATTTTGTATGAAGCCACTAGTAAGTATGGCACAGTTATAAGAAAATACAGAATTTATTTATAACTAGCTATAACTACTTACTCTTTATATGACAATATGAAAAATAACCTACAACAAGCAAATAACCAGTATAAAAAATGCGTGTTATTTCACAAAAGATTTTTATTCGTAAAAGTCTGATATAAAAAATTTTTCTCCGTGCTAAACTAATCTAGTTTCCATCTAAAGCATTTTACAATGCCTCTTCCAAATTGACCTTAATAAAAACCGCGCTACTTTCATTTTTAAATGACTCAAGTGTGAACTTTTGAAAGTTTAAGTTGTTGTAGCCTCTGAAGAAAAAGATCCCCCGTTCTAAATCAGTTAGCGCCGTCCAGACAGAAAATTCACTAGTATGAAGTTTAGTTAGCGTATCATTACCTAATAGTGGATCAATGGTTGCATCTTTAGGGCGATCGAAGCGATTCATGATATGGGCAAGCTCAATAAGCTGTTTATCAGGATCAGAAACTTTGTGGTAATAGGTTGAATAATAAACTGCACGAATAAATCTATCTACAGAAGTATCTGAGCTAGGTAATGTTGCTAATGCAATACCACTATCAGGTTGGTTGATTTTAATACGACCTAATGTGCTACTGGAAACGTTGATATTAGAAAGATGAGTGTAGTTGTTTAAATTAGTTAAATGCCACGGGAAAATAGGGCTATTGGTCATGCAATAGGTAGGATTATCATAAATATGTAATTTACCATCAGAGACTTCGACAACAATACAATCACCGGTTTTATCATAAAATGCGTAATGGAAAGGGCTTGGTAAGTTACGTAACAATAATAGCTTTTGTGACCAAAAATGGGTTTGGGGGATAATCTCTTTTAACTCTTTAACCGTCGCATATTGTCCTAATGCCCACTCACCAATAGCAGCAATAGGAACAGAGCTTGCGTAATATTGGGGATCGAGATCATCTAACTTAGAGTTAGGTAGCATATTTAAGCTAAAAGAGAGTCCCTGACTATTTACACCTTCAAGTACATCTTTGGTACCCGATAAGTTAATAGGAGCGGTAATAGCCATAAAAGGATATTTAACGCTGTACTTTAATCCGGGGGTTCCATCAGGGGCATTTTGCTGAAAAGTATGACCTTGTGGATAATAAGCTAAGATAGACGTTGGCTCATCAGAAGAAAACTCCATTGTCCGACCATGATAAACACGTTTTTTCTTGTCAGTAATCGCAAGTGTTGTGCAAGCGAAGGGGTGTCGGTTATTTTCTATCATTTTTTTTGTTCCTTATTAAATCAAATCTAAATTAAATAATTATTAATTTTAAAACTTAGATTTAAAATTTCATTTACATTTATATTTTAAATTAAGTGTTATTACTTAATGATATAAAGGTTATTTCTCATAATTCAAGTTTTATTATAGTACAAATATTTTATTCTAAATGTACATAAATAAATTAACATAAAAGCAAGTGGAATATTATTAATATCATTTAAAATCAATGAGTTGTTATTTTTTATAGAGTGTTAAAGCTGATTTGATAAATATACTCTCGTTGTTTTCATAAAATATAAAAAATTTTTCATTACTGGAATTATTAGACTATCTTTTAAAGTAGGTATTTAAAATCATTTAGTCACTAATGTAATAATAATTAGTAAAGGTAATTTCAAGATGAATAAAAAAACGCCAAGTTATAGTTCACTCGATGATGTTTATGCATCGGTTGATTTATCACAATCCTTACCGAAAACACATTTTCCGCAACAAGAGAGCCATCCTCGTCATGTTTTTGATGCTGTAAGGGATGAGCTGATGCTAGATGGCAATTCAAGACAAAATCTGGCCACATTTTGTCAAACCTGGGTAGATGATGAGATCCGTGATTTGATGAATTTATCTATCGATAAGAACATGATAGATAAAGATGAATATCCACAAACGGCAGAAATTGAAAACCGTTGTGTTCATATGCTTGCTGATTTATGGCACTCACCCGATCCACTCAATACCCTAGGTTGTTCAACCATTGGCTCCTCTGAAGCGGCAATGCTGGGGGGACTTGCATTAAAATGGCAATGGCGTAAAAAACGTCTTGCTGCTGGAAAAGCGACAGATAAACCTAATCTTATTTGTGGGCCAGTTCAAGTCTGTTGGCATAAATTTGCCCGTTATTTTGACGTTGAACTCAGAGAGATCCCGCTTGAAGGTGATCGTTTGATGATGAGTCCAGAAGAGGTCATTAAACGTGTTGATGAAAATACTATCGGTGTAGTGCCAACATTAGGAGTGACCTTCACCTGTACTTATGAGCCAGTAAAAGCGGTACATGATGCACTCGATCAACTACAAAAAGAGACCGGACTTGATATTCCTATTCATGTCGATGGTGCGAGTGGTGGCTTTTTAGCGCCTTTCTGTGCACCTGATTTAGAATGGGATTTCCGTTTACCGCGTGTTAAATCCATTAACTCATCAGGCCATAAGTTTGGTTTAGCGCCATTGGGCTCTGGTTGGGTAGTATGGCGTGAAGCTAAAGACTTACCGGAAGAGCTTATTTTTAATGTGAACTACCTTGGCGGTAATATGCCAACCTTTGCGCTTAATTTCTCACGTCCCGGTGGGCAAATTATTGCTCAATACTATAATTTCTTGCGTCTTGGTAGAGAAGGGTATGCGAAGATCCACAATGCCTGTTATCACACCGCGCAATACCTTGCTCGAGAAATTGAAAAGCTAGGGCCTTTTGAAATGATCTTCAGTGGTGATAGTCAAAAAGGAATACCTGCATTAGCGTGGAAACTGAAAAAAGAGGCTAAGGTAAGCTACTCCTTATATGACATCGCTGATAAATTGCGTAGCCGTGGCTGGCAAGTACCTGCTTATTCTATGCCTGCTGATCGCCAAGATTTAGTTATTCAACGTATTCTTGTTCGTCATGGTGTGAGTTTAGATTTGGCGACATTACTGATAGAAGATATGAAACGTACTCTCGATTATTTCGAAAAACATCCTGTCAGCACACCTTTATCTGAAGAGGACGGCGGTGGTTTTAACCACAGCTAAACAGGCTCTTTTATTTGGTAATAGGTTGGAGAAATGGACTCTTTTTCTCCAGCCTTGATTATCTGCACACCATTATTTCATTGTATACACGTAGGAGAATGAGCATGGCGACATCTGCAACAAGTTCTGCCTCAAAACAGCTCACGTTATTAGGTTTTTTTGCCATAACTGCATCCATGGTGATGGCGGTCTATGAGTATCCAACTTTTGCAACTTCCGGCTTTAGTCTAGTCTTTTTCTTATTACTAGGCGGTTTGTTGTGGTTTATTCCTGTTGCATTATGTGCAGCTGAAATGGCAACCGTTGAAGGATGGCAAGAAGGGGGCGTATTTGCTTGGGTATCTAATACGCTAGGGGAGCGCTGGGGATTTGCGGCGATCTCTTTTGGTTATTTACAAATAGCGATTGGTTTTATTCCAATGCTTTATTTCGTATTAGGGGCATTATCTTATATTCTTGATTGGCCTGAGTTAAATACCGATCCGCTCACCAAAACGATTGCCGCATTAGTGATTTTATGGGGATTAGCTTTAACTCAATTTGGCGGAACTAAATACACGGCTACTATTGCTAAATTAGGTTTCTTCGCAGGGATATTATTACCGGCAATTATTTTAGTGCTTTTAGCTATTAGTTATCTGGTCAGTGGTGCGCCTTTAGCAATAGAAATCAGCAGCAAAACCTTTTTCCCTGATTTTACTCAGATTGGTACTTTAGTGGTTTTTGTGGCCTTTATTTTAAGCTATATGGGCGTTGAAGCCTCAGCCACTCACGTCAACGAAATGAAAAATCCGGGCCGTGATTATCCACTTGCCATGTTTTTATTAATGATTGTGGCAATATGCTTAAGCTCTATTGGCGGTTTATCTGTTGCTGCAGTGATCCCTCATAACGAAATCAACTTATCTGCGGGTGTGGTTGAAACCTTTAGTGTTTTAGTCAGCCATTTTAGTACCGGATTAGTTTGGGCGGTTAAAATTATTGCTGCACTATTATTGCTTGGCGTCTTGGCTGAAATTGCATCGTGGATCGTAGGGCCTTCACGGGGAATGTTTGTGGCCGCACAACAAGGTATTCTTCCGCCAACACTGGCTAAAGTAAATAAAAATGGTGTACCGGTAGCTTTAGTGATCACTCAGCTAATTATTACTACTATTGCTATAGTGGTACTGACTAACACCGGTGGTGGGGGCAATATGTCATTTCTTATTGCTTTAGCGCTGACGGTGGTGATTTATCTATGTAGCTACTTCATGCTGTTTATTGGCTATATGCATTTGGTTTGCAAGCAAGCAGATAAGAAACGTGCATTTAATATTCCCGGTGGTAAAGGTGTTAAATTATTAGTGGCCGTTGTCGGTCTGATTGTGTCTATTTTAGCTTTTGTTGTTTCATTCTTCCCGCCTAGCTCTTTACCGGGTGGCAGTAGTGATACAACGTATGTTTCATTGCTAGTGGTGAGTTTTATTATTATTTTTGCTTTACCTTTTATTATTTATGCGTGCTCTCGCAAAGGTAATAAAACCAATGTATCGATGATCCACATTAAGAGTCATAATGCACCGAAAGGACACTTTTTTATCCATCCTCGTGCTCGTTCAACGCATTATTTAGTGCCAATAGATAAAACAGATCATGATAGTCAGCAACAGAAATAATCTCTTTGGCAGTAGGTCAAAGTGATGTTTTTTATAAAAAAGTAGCGATAAAAAAGCCATCCGTTAAAACGGATGGCTTAAATTTTTTAATTACAAATTAGCTATAATCGAGTATTACAGAACGTGTACTGATGAAGTATTTGTCGTTCCACTATCAACCAGTGCACCTGTAACCATAACAACACGATCACCTGCATGGGCTAAGCCACTTGATAATGCTGCATCTTTACCGATACGGTAGAAGTCATCAGTAGAAGCAATTTTATTAACTAATTGTGTTGTCACACCTTTTACTAACAGTAATTGGCGTGCGGTCTCTTCATTATTTGTTAATGCTAAGATAGGCGCTGTTGGGAAATATTTACGGATAGAGCGCGCTGATTTACCGCCATAAGTTGCTACAACGATAAGAGGAGCATCTAATTTCTCAGCCATTTCTACAGCACCACGACAAACAGCTTCTGTTACACGTAATTTAGCACCTAATTGGTAAGACTCTAAACGTGATTTCATGATGCGATCAGTACGATCACAGATAGTCGCCATAATAGTCACAGCTTCTACTGGATATTTACCTTTCGCACTTTCACCGGATAGCATAACAGCATCAGTACCATCTAAAATAGCATTGGCAACGTCACCTGCTTCTGCACGAGTAGGGCGTGGATTTTTGATCATGGAATCTAACATCTGTGTTGCAGTGATAACCACTTTACGCGCAGCGTTACATTTTTCGATCATCATTTTTTGTTGCGAAGATAACTTCTTCAACAGGGATCTCAACACCTAAGTCACCACGTGCAACCATGATACCGTCAGAAGCTTCTAAAATTTCGTCAAAGTTATTTAAACCTTCTTGGTTTTCAATTTTAGAGATGATCATGATGTTTTCGCCACCGTGTGCTTTTAAGTGAGCACGCATCTCTTCAACATCTGAACGTTTACGAATAAAAGAAGCAGCAACAAAGTCAACGCCTTGTTCGCAACCAAAGATAAGATCTTGTTTATCTTTTTCTGCTAATGCCGGTAAGCCGATAGAAACACCTGGTAAGTTAACGCCTTTATTTTCGCCTAAATCACCGTTGTTGAGTACTTCACATACCACTTCAGTATCAGTGACTTTAATGACTTTCATACCGATAAGGCCGTCATCGACTAATACGGTATTGCCGACAGTTAAGTCTCTTGCGAAACCGTCATAAGTGACCGCAACGCGATCTTTATTACCAACAACAGAAGTATCTGTTGTAAAGGTAAAAGTCTGACCTGCAACTAAAGAGACATCGTTACCACCTTCTAATTTAATGGTGCGGATCTCAGGTCCTTTAGTATCTAATAAAATGGCTGCTTTTTTGCCTGTTTTTGCGCAGACATTACGCAGATTTTTGATACGGTTGCCATGCTCTTCATAGTCACCGTGAGAGAAGTTTAGACGCATTACGTTCATGCCTGCGTCCAGTAATTGAGTCAGTTTTTCTTCAGATTCGGTTTTTGGCCCGATGGTGCAAACAATTTTTGTCTTTTTCATGGCAGTCTATTAATGATTCTATTGTAATGGATGAATAAGGATTAATGTTGTTGGGTTATATCAATCATCTTAACAGTGCGAAACACGATAAGTGCATTCATTTCTAGCTAATAAGTTGCGCAACATGTGAGTGGCTCCAACAACATGATAAAAATTTTGTCACTATTTTGTATAAAAGATTGCTAGACATCTTACATTATAGTCTATCATGATTCATTTGTTCTGTTTTCTAAAGATGCCTGTAAATCAATACGCTGAAACCTTTCAACAAAATTATGTTTTGTATTATAGAGGTTAATTTCCATGAAGAAAATCGAAAAAAGGTAAATTTAAGTGATGTGATCAAAATAGGGCTCTGATTGCTTGTTTTTTAAGCGTTTTGTTGCGCAATTAAATTTTGCGTAATTATTTTGTTGTGGTGTAGGGGAGGTAACACGAAATATAACAAGAATTAAGAAAGAGAAATGGTGCGTCCAAGTGGACTCGAACCACCGACCCCCACCATGTCAAGGTGGTGCTCTAACCAACTGAGCTATGGACGCACTGTATTGAAATGTTGTTCAGAGTAAATGGTGCGTCCAAGTGGACTCGAACCACCGACCCCCACCATGTCAAGGTGGTGCTCTAACCAACTGAGCTATGGACGCATTCTTTATTCTGGGTGACAACGGAGACGAATATTAGCGAGATGATTTGCTTCTGGCAAGAGGAAAAACACAAATTTGTATTCAACTGCTCGTATTTAAAGCTATTTGTTGATATTTGTGTCATTCCTTTGCCAAAAAATAATGCTTTAATGGAAGTATTAACGCTCCGAGCGTAATAAGACAACCTCATCAGATTGACGCTGGATCCACCAAATACGTGTTCCCATCATAATTGCAGAAGCGGTTAAACCTAAAATAAAACCAATCCAGAACCCCGCAGGCCCCATTGCTTCAACAATATAATCCGTTCGTCCCAAGAGATATCCGGAAGGCAAACCAATTACCCAATAAGCGATAAAGGTAATAAAAAAGATAGAGCGAGTATCTTTATAACCCCGTAATACCCCTGAACCAATAACCTGTACGGAATCTGACAACTGATAAAGTGCGGCGAATAACATAAGATGAGAGGCTAATGTCACCACTTCAATATTATCGTTATACATTAAAGCAATTTTTTCTCTAAAAATAATAGAGAAAATAGCGGTACAACTTGCCAGCATTAATCCGACAGCAAGGGCTGTAATGGCTGAAGTACGAGCTTGCTCTGTAGAACGTTGCCCAAGGTTATAACCCACACGAATTGTTGCAGCTATTCCCAAGGAAAGAGGGAACATAAACATTAATGAGCTAAAATTAAGGGCTATCTGGTGACTTGCAACAGCCGTTACACCTAATGGTGAAACTAATAATGCCACAACAGCAAACAGTGTTACTTCAAAAAATAGTGCTAGCCCTACAGGTAACCCTAACAATGTAATACGTTTTATTGTGTGGAATTCAGGTAACACTAGGCGTTTTTTGGGCATAACATCCCGTTGTGTTGGTGCTCGACGCACATAGTAGCGCATCATTAAGAACATCGCCCAAAAAACAGAGGCGGTTGCCACACCACAACCAATCCCACCTAATTGTGGGGCACCAAATTTACCGTAAATAAAGGCGTAGTTAACAGGAATGTTAATTAATAATCCAATAAAGCCGATGATCATGCCTGGTTTTGTTTTTGATAATCCCTCACATTGGCTTCTCAGCACTTGATAATAGAGACAACCAGGAGCCCCCCACATAATGGCATGAATAAATCCAATGGCTTTTTCTGCAAGCTCAGGCTCGATATCATGTTGCGCTTCAATAATAAAACGGCTGTTATAAAGAATGGCAATGACCATGATGGATAAAAAAGTGGCAAGCCAAAAACCTTGCTGTGTACGATTAGCAATATGCTTTCGTTGTCCTGAACCATTTAATTGTGCAACGATGGGGGTCAATGCCATTAATATACCTTGACCTAATAAAATCGTTGGCAACCAAATCGACGTACCTACAGCAACCGCAGACATTTCTGTGGCATTGACAGCACCTGCCATCACGGTATCAACTACTCCCATAGCAGTTTGGGAGAATTGAGCGATGATAACAGGGATACCAAGAGCAAGTAAGCTACGCGCTTCTTTTATATACTTCTGCACGCATACACCTTTATTCATTATAATAAGACGGAAGGGAGGAAAGAACGTCACATGTTAATATGGCGTAAAATAATCCTTAAGCAAACATATTCTAATGATAAATGTTTAATTATCAATGAAAGATATGACGTTTTTCAACCACAGAATTTTGATAAGTAAATAAGTGGTTTTACGTTATATTTGATGGCAAACATCATAAGGGGAGAAGGCAATAATGATCCCTTTGTGTAATATCACTTATGTTATCCTGATTACACTAAATTAATTAAGATAAACTCGCTTATCAGTCCAAGGAGATGTGAGATGTTTACAGGTATTGTTCAGGGAAAAGGACGTGTTATTGCCATTGAAGATAAAGGTGATTTCCGTACCCATATCATTGAATTACCTTCCGAGTTAGTCAATAACTTAGAAACAGGAGCTTCGATCGCTAACAATGGTTGTTGCCTAACCGTCACAAAAATCGATGGCAATAAAATTAGTTTCGATTTAGTGAAAGAGACGCTGCGCTTAACTAATTTGGGCGAGTTAACGGTTGGTTCAGAAGTTAATATTGAACGAGCGGCCAAATATGGCGATGAAATTGGTGGTCATGTGATGTCTGGTCATATTGTCACTACGGCTGAAATTGCGAAAATTATTACTTCAGAAAATAACTTACAGATCTGGTTTCGTATTTTTGATCAGACATTGATGAAGTATATTTTGCATAAAGGTTTTATTGGCATTGATGGTATTAGTTTAACTATTGGTGATGTGGTTAATAATCGTTTCTGTGTCCATCTGATCCCTGAGACTCGCGATAGAACGACGTTAGGTCGTAAGCGTTTGGGGGATAAAGTTAATATTGAGTTAGATCCACAAACTCAGGCGATTGTTGATACCGTAGAGCGTGTTATGGCGCAACAAGCATTAACGGTTAAGCTTCAAGCAACACACGAAGAAGAAAACGAAAAATAATATAGTCTGTTATCAGACGACTAGAATTAAAAAATCCCGTTTTTCAGTCTATGGAAAACGGGATTTTTACCTCTATTGATAGCTAAAAATCAGCGAGGTGTGCGTAATCCACCTATTCTACCTTTCGGGCTTAACATAATTTGCCATAACTGAATATCTCTGGCGCGGAAAGCACCCGCACAAGCATTCAAGTAGTAGCTAAACATGCGTTTAAAACGAGGTGTATAGTTAGATTCAATTTCAGGCCAGCTAGCTAAAAAACGCTCATACCATGCCATTAAGGTTTTGTCATAATCGGCACCAAAATTATGCCAATCTTCCATAACAAATTTATTTTCCATTGCCTCAGCGGTTTTTTGAATAGACGGCAAACAACCGTTAGGGAAAATATATTTACTTATCCAACTATCGACATTAACTTTATTGTGATTAGAACCAATGGTATGTAATAAAAATAGTCCATCTTCTTTGATATTACGACGAGCGACATCAAAGTAAGTGGCATAGTTTTTCGGGCCAACATGCTCGAACATACCAACAGAAACGATACGGTCGAACTGCTCGTTTAAGTCACGGTAATCTTCTAAGATGATATTGACATCAAGACCTTTACAGCGCTCTTGTGCTAATTTCTGTTGTTCAACTGAGATGGTCACCCCTGTAACAGAAACGCCATAGTTTTTGGCAGCATAAGCAGCAAGACCACCCCAGCCACAGCCAATATCGAGCAATGTCATACCTGGTTTTAGCTCTAACTTACGGCAAATAAGGTCGAGTTTGTGCTGTTGAGCAACTTCTAAGCTATCCGCATCCTTCCAATATCCACAGGAATATTGCATATAAGGATCTAACATTGCGGTAAAGAGGTCGTTACCTAAATCGTAATGCTCTTTACCCACCATCCACGCTCTTTTTTGTGTTTGTAAATTAAAAATGCGTGCCATGGCTATTTTTAAAATATCGCGCCAGTTACTTGGCAATTTATTTTCAAGACCTGCTCGTAAAACTTTATGAAAGAATATATCAAGACGTTCGCAGTCCCACCAACCATCCATATAGCTTTCACCGAGACCTAATGAGCCTTGTTGTAATACTCTTTTATAAAAATCTTTATTATGCACTTGGATATCATAAGGTTCAGAACCATTGATATGAATGTCTGCTTGAGCGAGCAGCTCTGATGCGATCCGTTGATAAGGATCATTGGAGGTCTTTCGGCCTTCTTCTACACAAGATGTACTCATATACTCTCCGGCGTAAACTAAGCGGGTTTTGAGGCATGAAGCAAGAAAGGATAATGCAGATTGGTAGAGTTAAAACAATATTGAATTCAACACAGATTGAATGAATAAAATTATTAAGAGAACTAATCTGACATAATCAGCAAATTATCTGTTTAATGCCTCAAAATCCGAAAGAAAAATGAATAAAACGCTTAAGCGTTTGAACAAGTATAGAGATGTAAATAGGTTTTCTCTAGAAAATAAAAAGGCCATTTTATATAAATGGCCTTTTTTAAGAATTTTCCTAAAAGCAGGGTGTGGCGTTATTCTGTCGCCTGAACTGTGTGTTTGCTAACGGATTTATTACGTTGAATAAAGTAACCCAGCGCCATTGGAATAGCCGTGAGTGCCATAATCGCTGTGGTATTAATTAATGGCTGTTGGCTAATAAAGGCTGAGACAATAAAGCTTGCTAAACTACATAGACCTAATTGTAGCGCATTTTGCAATGCGGCGGCTTTACCACTCACTTCAGGGTAGGCTGATAGCGCATTAGAGACGGCAATAGGATAAGAAGCACCGTTCATCACAGCCATAATACAAAATGGAATTAAAATTGTTGTTAATGTTGGGTGTGTATATTTGGCGACTAAGAACAACGCTGTCATGCTCACTGCGTAGCCAATTAACAATAAAGGTAACAGTGTCTTACCCGACATCTTTGATAATAGAATGCGACAACCATAACCACCTACCATAAATGCGATGGTTTGTGGAATATAGCTTAAGCCGATATCTTGTGGTGAATAACCCATCTTCTCAAGGATAATTGGAGAGCCTGCTAACCAAGCAAAGAAACCCGCACTACAGGACGCGTAAACTAATACGTTACCGGCATAGATAGGTGACTTAAGCAAAGTTAAAAATGATACTGTAGATGGGCCTGCATCAATAACTGATTTTTGTTTAATATTTTTTAGCATCAATGTGGGTAGCATTAATACAAGAGTAATTGCCATCAGCAACATAAAGATCATGCGCCAGCCACCGTGGTTTAACAGAAAAGCACCAATGAGTGGCGCTAAGGCTGGGGAAAGGGCGACCAATGGCATAATTGATGCGAAAACGTGTTGAGCGCGAGACTCATCAAAACGGTCTATCACTAGTGCTTGCCAAATAACGGCTGCAGAGCAGACGCCAAAGGCTTGTAAGAAGCGCATGGTTAGTAAACCGGCAGCACTGTCTACCCAAAGCATACCTAGACAACCTAGGGAGAAGAAACTTAGCCCAATAAGTAAAATAGGCTTACGCCCCAATTTGTCTGAGAGTGGCCCCCAAAGTAGTTGAGCGACAGCAAAGCCAAATAGAAAGATACTTAAGCTGTTACTGACGGCGCCTTCACTGATTGATAATTCGCGTTGCATCATACCAAATGCAGGCAGATACATATCGATAGCTAAATAGCCCAGCATACTAAGGCAGGCGAGATACACCATAAAGAGAGAAGGTGTTTTTGATTGTGTGGAATTCTTTAAAGTCATTTTAATTTTCTATGTTATGTGATGTAAAACATTTTATATATTGTAGCTAAGAGTGATTTTACTTGTGAAACGGGAATATTTGGTTAATGCTGTGAAAAAAATTCAAAGGAATAAATATTATGTGGTCAGAATACTCGCTAGAGGTCGTTGATGCTGTCGCTAGAACGGGGAGTTTTAGCTCAGCCGCTCAAGAATTGCACAGAGTACCCTCCGCGGTGAGTTACACCGTGAGACAATTAGAAGAATGGCTTGCCGTTCCTTTGTTTGAACGCCGGCATCGTGATGTTGAATTAACCGATGCGGGTAAGATCTTTATTAAAGAAGCCCGTTCTGTTATCAAAAAAATGAATGACACTCGCCATATGTGCCAGCAAGTCTCAAATGGCTGGCGGGGGCAGTTTAGCATTGCCGTGGATGGTATTGTCAAACCGGCTAGAACACAGCAACTTATTCTGGACTTTTATCGCCATTTTCCTGATATCGAACTCTATGTTTATCCTGAAGTTTTTAACGGTGTCTGGGATTCACTAGTGAACGGGCGTGTTGATTTGGCTATTGGTGCCACCAGAGCTTCACCTATTGGTGAACGTTATAGTTTTAAAGATATGGGCTTTATGCCGTGGCGATGTGTGTGTCATGCTGATCATCCTCTTGCAAGCGCGGCACATCCTTTAACCGATGATGAGTTACGGCCTTATCCTAGTTTATGTTTAGAAGATACCTCACGTAGTTTACCAAAACGAGATACTTGGGCATTAAATAACCAGCGCCGAATGATAGTACCTTCATGGGATATGGGGCTTGAGTGTTTATTAGCAGGATTATGTGTTGGTATGGTGCCTTGGCACCGAGCAGAGCCATTAATCGAACAAGGTAAGTTGGTTACCCTTACCTTAGCACAACCCTTGCCAGACAGTCCGTGCTGTCTAACATGGGTTGATAAAAGCGAATCGCCGGCATTAACTTGGCTATTAGATTATCTAGGCGATAGCCAAACCTTAAATGAGGAATGGCTTCGTTAATGAAGGGGATCAGCGGCGATAATCAATAAATGGACCATCGGCAACAGAGCGACGTTCTACTAGGCGCGGGTGTACTTCGATAGTTTGTGCATCCTCGCGTTTATTCACAATACGGTCGAGTAACATGGAAAAAGCCATTTGTCCTAAACGCTCTTTCGGCTGGTGAACCGTGGTTAAAGCTGGTGTGAAATAGCGTGCATTACGGATATTGTCGTAGCCGACAATGGAAATATCGGCAGGAACACGTAGTCCTAACTCATCAGCTGCACATATTGCCCCCATCGCCATAACATCACCGCCACAAAATACGGCAGTAGGGCGTTGCTTTTGATTGAGCATTTGGGTCATGGCTTTGTAACCAGATTCAGGTTCAAAGTCACCTTGTACAATCCACTCTTCTTTTACCGTAATTTTCGCTTCTTCCATGGCTTTTAAAAAGCCCTGTAAACGACCGCCTCCGGTATTTCGCTCTAGAGGGCCGGGGATAATACCAATATCACGATGACCTCGCTCAATAAGATAACGACCGGCTATATAGCCACCATGGAATGCGTTATCAATAATGGTATCAGTAAAGTCACCGCGGGCTTTTCCCCAGTCCATGACGACCATCGGAATATTACGATAACCTTCTAAGAGAGAAAGAAGATGATCGGGATATTCTGAACACATGACTAATAAACCATCAACACGTTTTTGTGCCAACATAGCTAAATAAGCTTTTTGTTTATCAAGATTATTATGTGAATTACATAAAATTAGCGTGTAGCCTTTGCTATAACAACTATTTTCAACAGCTTCAATCACTTCAGCAAAGTAAGGTGCTTCACTGGACGTGGCTAATAAACCAATAGATTTAGTGTGATTGACTTTTAAACTACGTGCGACAGCACTCGGCGAATAATTTAATTCTTTTATCGCAGCCCAAACTGCCGCTCTTGTGTTCTCAGCAACAAAACGAGTTTTGTTGATCACATGAGAAACAGTCGTGGTTGATACGCCTGCGCGTTTTGCCACGTCTTTTATTGTTGCCATGGTGTGGAAAACTCCTGACCTTCATTGGTCTCTTTTAATTCATTTTATGGTTTAACTGCCAGTATAGTCATATATAGGGCAAACACTGGCAATAATTTAGCGATTAGCTGTGAATTTTGTATGATCTAGCTCAAAAGTGAAAGTATTAATCAATGTTATAAATTGTGCTCTAGTCGCTATTTTAGCAAAACTTGATATGTAATAATAATTAACCATGACAAGATTATGGTTTAATCTGAGTATTATAATCATTTTGAGGGAGAAATAGATGGATACGGATCTGAAATTTGGTTTAAGTACCGCAGTAGCAGCACTGGTTATGATCGTAATATATGCAAGTTTATTGTTTTGATTGTTAATTGCTAATTATTTGCTTAAATTTTAGCTATCCAAAGTGAGCAATCAAATATATCAATATAACAAAGGGCACTAGGCCCTTTGTTATTAGATTATCAAAAATGGTTTTCCCATCTCTGAAACAGTCAATTAAGCAAGATTTGCTTCAACAAATGACCAGTTAACCAGTGCCCAGAACTCTTCTAAGTATTTCACACGTGCATTACGATAGTCGATGTAGTAAGCGTGCTCCCAGACGTCAACAGTTAACAGTGGTTTATCTTCGCCAGAAACAGGTGTTGCAGCGTTAGATGTATTAACAATGGCTAATGAGCCATCTGCTTTTTTCACTAACCAAGTCCAACCTGAACCAAAGTTTTTTGCAGCTGCATCATTAAATTGTTTTTTGAACTCTTCAAAAGAGCCAAACGCTTTATTGATTGCTTCTGCAATTTTACCTGTTGGTGCACCGCCTGCGTTTGGTGCTAAGCAATTCCAGTAGAATGTATGGTTCCAAACTTGAGCGGCATTATTGAAAATACCACCTTCAGTAGTTTTGATGAGCTCTTCTAAAGATTTATTTTCTAAATCAGTACCTTTAACCAAGTTATTTAAGTTGGTTACGTAAGTTTGGTGGTGTTTGCCGTAGTGGTATTCTAATGTTTCTTTAGAGATATGTGGCTCAAGAGCATCTAACGCATAAGGTAATTTTGGTAATTCGAAAGACATTGCGTACTCCTTTATCCTATCATTTTCGGGTTTTGTGCCTTAAACCATTTCATCTAATTCAACTGAATTGATAAAATGAGGCAAATGAACTCACTAAGTTGTTACTATTTTGCTAATTATTTTAACAAAAATTCATTGAAATAACAGCTAAATATCTTTTATCTATTAGTATAGAACATATAGATTAGTTATATTGATAAGAGTATCTCTCACTAAGATAGAGGTAAAGTGTTAAAACACTATCCCAATATCAGGGTATATAACATTTTAGTCATGACGATTAATAAGAATAGGGCAAATATTTGGCGTACTCTGGCAATAGGTAGTTTATAGGCAACTTTTACGCCGATAGGGGCTGTAAGTATACTGGTAATACTAATACCAATAAAAGCAGGTAGATAGACAAAGCCTAAATAATAGTCTGCTAATTCAGTTTGTTGCCAACCATAAACGATCCCCATAACAGTCCCAATAGTGGCGATAATCACACCCAGCATTGATGATGTTGCAATACATTTACGGGTATTAAACCCCCAGTGGCTTAATAGCGGTATTGTTATGGTGCCACCCGCTATACCAATAAAACTTGAAATAAAACCCACTAAGCTACCACCGGTTGTCAGTGCTGGTTTTGAAACCACCGGATCTTGGGCATTCTCAACACGTTCAGCTTCTTTTTTCTTGGTCAGTAATCCATATATGGTATAGGCCATAAAAATACAAAAGATAATTTGCAATAGGGTATTTGAGAGTTTTTGTACTAGGAATGTCCCAACTAGCATACCGAGAAGAGTGCCTACGGCGAGGAGCGGAAATTGTGACCATAAAATCGCTTTATGTTTATTATGCGAATAAGCAGAAGAGGCGGTAGAAAATATAATGACAGAAAAAGAGGTTGAGAGGGCGATTTTCATTACCATATCTGCAGGGATAGCTTGTTGGCTAACAACATACATCACAATAGGAACAATAATGGCTCCACCACCAATTCCTAACAATCCGGCAAAAAATCCAGTTATACATCCCACAATCAGAAACAGTAAAATCATTTCCATTACTAAATACTCATAAGTTTAAATATGCGAGTTTTGACGAGTCCATGATAATGGCAGATCCCTATTAGAAATAACATCTCATTTTTATATATATAAATAATTAGTTAATTTTACTTATTGTTTTATCTCTGTTGAATAAAAGCAAAACAAAAGATAGGTACGTTAATTTATTGAATATATAAATAATTTATATATATATCACAGAGCGTGAGCAGGATATTTATCAGAATGTTTAATTATGATCTATAATTTAAATTGAACTAATGATTGATGTTTATTCATAAAAAGGAGTATTTATGACTGCTAAAATTGATCCAAAAGCATTTTTTGACTTACCCTTTGAGAATGGTAAAGAAATTACGGATAAAGAATTAAAAGCCGCTTATGATGCAGGGCACACTTTTATTCATATTGATTTAAGTGATGCGCATTTCTCACCACAAATTACCTTGTTCAATGGTAATGAATTAGATCGTATTCGCGGTGGTGTAATTCGTATTGATAATAACTCAACGAAATCTACTTTAGTTGCTGAAGGGCCAAGTAAAAAACCAGAGCAATTAAAAGCCGGTTATTATTATCACGCTTCAGGTACTACAGGTTGGGATATTATTGTTAAGCCTATTAAATAACGAAATTTATCAATATCCAATTTAACGAGATATTGATATTGACGTTGAAAATTTGTGTGATCAGGGACATCAGATATCCGTCGACTAAAACATTATCTGCTGTCCTTTACTGTAATCATTGCGCTATATGTGAATATTGGCATCTTGTCGTTACATTTTGGCCATTCCTAATGAATGACAGATTAGCTTTAATGGACCATACATCATTTCATTTTTAATAATACCTTTGTCTGGATTACAACTGATTGAAATAGTAAAACCGTGCAAATAATCAGCGATTAAATTTAGGCTATCTTCTTCGACTTTTTTAGGAAGAGCTAAAGGCGAGATGATAATTTTATATCGTTTGGCAAATATTTGAGCAGGACCTTGTAATGACATAGTCAGTATAATATTCAGTAATCCTTTGTATTTACATAATATTTCAACGTAACTGATACATAAATATTTTAATTCTTCTTTCCAATCAGAATATGCTTGAGGAATATAGATCTCTTCTGTAAGTGACGTAGCTAGTGTCTCTAGCAGTGAATTTTTATTTTTGAAGTAGTGGTAGATTGCCATGGGATCTACATTTAATTGTGTTGCTAACGATCGGATACTAGGCACTTTTCCGTCGTTTTGCATCAAAATCTTGGCTTTGTTTAAAATAGCATCAGCGCTTAGCTGTGAATGTGCTCTTGCGGGTCTTCCTCGTTTTTTTTCATTGACATTCATCTAATAACTCCAATAAGCTTACAATAATTCTATGCTGTAGAATTATTGTAAGTAATAGTTTGGATTTATTCAATTACAAAGAATTTGATGAGATATTTATGGCAAATATTGTATTTATTGCAACTAGCTTAGATGGTTATATTGCAGATAGGCAAGGCAAGCTCGATTGGTTATATTCAATACAAAATCTAGATAATATTGATACAGGTTTTATCACTTTAATGGAGAAAATTGATGCGTTAGTTATGGGACGTAATACGCTAGACACGATACTGAGTTTTAATTGTGATTGGCCTTACACAAAGCCCGTGTTTGTACTGAGTAATTCTATGACAACTGTTCCAAATGGTTATAACGGAAAAGTATTTTTAGTTAAAGGTGAATTGCAAGATATTATTACCGAATTGAATGCTAAGGGATTTAATGAACTTTATATTGATGGCGGTGTGACAGTTCAAAGTTTTCTAAATGAAGATTTAATAGATCAAATGATTATCACCCGCTTTCCGATCTTACTTGGCGGTGGAACACCTTTATTTGGCGAACTAAAACAGCCATTAAATTTCAAGGTGATTAAAAATGAAGTATTACTAGAAAATCTAGTCCAAACCACTTATTTACGTGATAAATAATATTTATTCCTTCTAGGAAATAGTGTTGTGCTTTTATGCGTTTATTTAGGTGTTTTTTATGGGGGCACTTCACATTGAGCGAGGGTTTACGGCGTTTTTCGCTAAGCCAACATTAATCTTATTTAATTTGTTCCCAGATCGTCATGCCTTGTCGTATGTTTTCTCATCAATTATAGGGTGATTTATCCGTAATTTATTGATTTAGATACATAACTAAACTTATATAGAGCTTTCTTATATAAAGTGGTATTCTTCTTTCATGTTTTCCTCAATATAAAACATACTGAATATAAAAAGGTTGTAAGGACTTAATAAATGACGACTATCGAAAAAATTGAACGCCAAATCAAAGAAAATCCCATCCTGTTATACATGAAAGGATCACCAAAATTACCAAGCTGTGGATTTTCTGCACAAGCCGTTCAAGCGATTTCTGCTTGTGGTGAGCGTTTTGCTTATGTCGATATTTTGCAAAACCCTGATATTCGTGCAGAGCTACCAAAATATGCTCATTGGCCAACTTTCCCACAATTATGGGTGGATGGCGAATTAGTCGGTGGTTGTGACATTATCTTAGAAATGTATCAGCGCGGTGAATTGCAGAAGTTATTAAAAGAGACTGCAGATAAATACCGTGGTGAAGAAGAAGCATAATCCCCATTGCGTTTTTCACCATGATTTAAATTGACCGTAATTAAAAAAAGAGGCCAGTACATTATTTGCACTGGCTTCTTTTTTGTCG
>NZ_GG668576.1:370799-450698 GCF_000160755.1 Proteus mirabilis ATCC 29906 | reverse complement strand
TGGCACAGCCAAATAGATAAGTTTGATTAGGGCGTTGGTAGTGGCCAACCACCTAATTTTTTCCAGCGGTTAACTAATTCACAAAACAGTAATGATGTACGATTTGTATCGTATAAAGCCCCATGAGCGAGTTTACTATCAAAGGGGATACCTGCAGTAATACAGGCTTTCGCTAAAATAGTTTGTCCTAGCACTAAACCACTTAAAGCCGCAGTATCAAAAGTAGCAAAAGGGTGGAAAGGGTTACGCTTTAAACCTGCTCGCTCAGCTGCCGCCATAACAAAGCTATGATCAAAATTAGCATTATGAGCCACAATGATCGCACGGTTACAGTTGGCGTCTTTCATTCCTTTACGTACCATTTTAAAAATGGCGTGTAACGCTTCATATTCGCTGACAGCACCACGAAGAGGATTTGTAGGATCAATTCCGGTAAATTCTAACGCCGCTGGCTCTAAATTTGCGCCCTCAAAGGGGTCGACATGAAAATGCAATGTATTATCAGGTTTTAACCAACCTTGCTCATCCATTTTTAAAGTGATAGCAGCAATTTCAAGTAAGCCATCTGTTTTGGCATTAAATCCACCCGTTTCAACATCAATAACGACTGGATAGTAACCTCGAAAGCGGTTACATAATTCATTAGGGTTTATTTTATCAGGCATTAAACTGTACTTATCCGATGAAAATAGCACATCAGAAATTAATAATAATCAGGAACCAGAAAAGCAATACAATGCCTTTCTGGTTTTACTAATATTTAGTTACCCAGAGCTTGACTGGCACTTTTGTTTTCGATTAATTCAATTTTATATCCATCAGGATCTTCTACAAAGGCGATAATTGTTGTACCACCTTTAACAGGGCCTGCTTCACGGGTAACGTTCCCCCCCGCTTGACGGATAGCCTCACAAGTTGCAGCTACATCATCAACCCCTAATGCGACATGGCCAAATGCAGTCCCCATTTCGTAGCTAGTCACACCCCAGTTATAGGTTAATTCAATAACAGCACCGCTACTTTCATCACCATAGCCAACAAAAGCCAACGAGTATTTATATTCCTCATTCTCACTGGTGCGTAGAAGTTGCATACCTAAAACTTTGGTATAAAAATCGATAGAGCGTTGTAAATCGCCTACACGGATCATGGTATGAAGTACTCGCATATAAACCTCTCGTGTTTGTTAAATATGACACCCGACAGTATAAACTGATGGTGTTGTACTATAACGCGTTACAGCCCTATAGTTCAATTTACGCTTTACTCATCAGTATTGTAGTAAATGGGCAGATAATATCTCTTTTTACTATACTCTATAGTAACAAATAATTGGGGAGAATAATCAATGCAAGAACAATTAGAATTCTTCGATATCCCAAGCCCTTGCATTGGTCGATGTGAATCTAATTTACAAGGGTATTGCATTGGTTGTTACCGTAGTCGTCAAGAACGCTTTAGTTGGTCAACGATGAGTCAACAAGAAAAACGAAATGTATTGAGACTTTGTCGACAACGATATTTAAGAGCTCAACAAAAAACAGTGTCTGAAACAGAAAAAGAGAATGAACAGCTGGATTTATTTTAAATTTATTATTTATTTTTAAATTTTAAAATAAAACTAACGTTTTAATATAATTTAATTAGTTTATTGATTGTATTTAGTTAGTTCATTTTATTTAATTTTTAAGGTAAATAATATTCATTGTAAATATTTGTTTTGTTAATGGTTTTTAATTCCGTGAATTGTAAGGTTTTTTTGTTTTCTCGGCATTTCTTGTGAAATAATAATGATTATTATGTAAAAAAATATAGATTAGTTTTTATAACAAGGTTATTCTTTATAGAGATTCATTCGTGGCGATAAATATACATAATTGGATCTTAAAAATAATTTCCTATCTAATAAATAGGATTCTAATATTATAAAAATAAGATAAAGAGGTCGGCTCATCAATCAATAAATAATGTAATTTACAAAATAGTGTTTTTAAAGAACATATCTAAACTTTGTAAAAGCTGAAAGAAAAGCGAATTTAAGGAGGGATAAGTGGAATCAACATTAGGAGCTGATTTAGCGCGTTTAGTTCGATTATGGCGTGCCTTAATTGATCACCGACTCAAGCCATTAAAATTGACTCAAACTCATTGGGTAACGTTGTATAATATTAGTCAACTGCCTCCAGAACAATCTCAAATCCAGTTGGCTAAAGCAATTGGTATTGAACAACCATCATTAGTGAGAACTCTCGATCAGTTAGAAGAAAAAAAACTGATTTGTAGACATACTTGTTCAAGTGATCGCAGAGCAAAGCGTATAACGTTAACAAAAGAATCAGAACCTTTTATTTCAGAAGTTTATGCAGTTATTGAGAAGACACGTCAAGAAATATTAAGTGGTATAAAGAAGGAAGAAATAGACAACTTGATTTATCTTATTAAAAAGCTAGAGAAAAATATAATTAGATTACATGACTAATTAAATTGGGCTAATTTACAGCAATTTTATTTCTAATGGTTTTATTTGTAATAATTCTATTTATTATTTAATTTCAAAGGATTTATTATAATTCTACTAGAGGGTAGATAAGATGATTTTATCTATGAAGTCTATTGTTGATCTTATAATAAAAGCGTTATCAATTAATAATTGATGATAAAAGACGAGTGATTTTTATCATTAATTAAAGATAGATGATGCAATGTTTGAATTAATTAATAAGTTATAAAACTGGTTATTATAAGTAAAATAATTTCTATTAATAAAACAGGCAACTAGAATGGTTGCCTGTTTTGCTTATCACACACCTCAAGTAATAAACTTAGCGTGGAGAAACGGTGAGATTATTGCCGTTACCAATCACAGCAACACGTTGACCTTGTCTATAGGCAGTATTGTCTGCTTTTTGTACGACAACCACAGTTTTACCGCTATCTAAACGTACTTCCAATTGCACACCCTTGGTTGTGTTTAAAGCACCTTGTGCTTGTTGTCCAGCCATACCACCAGCAATAGCACCCGCTGCGGTTGCTAGGTTACGGCCTGTACCACCACCAATTGTATTACCTAATAAACCACCTAATACGGCACCACCGATAGCACCAAGAACATTTTCATCACTACCGGCTTGAATGTTTACTGCACGTACTGAAACAATGGTGCCATAAGTTACGTTTTGTGCTTGTTTAGCTTGACTTGCTGTATAAGTATCACCTGATAAAGAGCTTGTATTTACACAACCAGCCAGCGTTGTCACAGCAAAAAGACCAACAAGTAAATGCTTAAACATAATTACTCCTAATGGAAATCTGATAATAATTTTTCAGATTATATCAATTTAATTTAATATCAGTTATAGCTTATTTTTTGCATATGTCGACACTGATTTTAATCGTATACCTCTTACTATATAGTAAAGAGCGCAAGTAAACACTGAAGAGATTTCCGAAAAAAAGAATATAACATTATATGTTAAAAAGTTGCATCATCTTGATTATAAGGAAAAGGGCATGAAAGCAGGGCGATACATTGGTGTGATGTCTGGTACAAGTTTAGATGGTGTTGATGTGGTGTTGGCCGCCATTAGTAATAAACTGGTTGCTCAACAAGCCAACCATTTTTTACCTTATCCTCAAACCTTGCGTCAACGCATTTTAGCCGTTTGCCAAGGCCAACCTGTGACGTTGCATGAGTTAGGCTTATTAGATGCGCAACTGGGTGAGCTATATGCAAAAGCTATTATGGAATTATTAGCGAAAGCGCGATTAAGTGCTGCTGATATCACGGCGATAGGATGTCATGGTCAAACAATTTGGCATGAGCCTGAAAGTGATATCCCGTTTACCATGCAAATTGGTGATAACAATAGAGTGGCTGCCTTGACAGGAATAACCACTGTCGGGGATTTTCGTCGTCGTGATATGGCATATGGTGGGCAAGGTGCACCATTGGTTCCTGCATTTCATCTTGCAGTATTAGGCCATCCTACAGAAAAACGCATTGTGTTAAATATTGGTGGTATTGCCAATATTTCGTTGCTATTACCTGGCGTTGCAGTGAAAGGATATGACACAGGCCCTGGCAATATGCTGTTAGACAGTTGGAACTGGGTTCATAATCAGACAGCTTATGATGATAATGGGCAATGGGCAGCAACTGGAAATGTGAATACCCAATTATTACAGGAAATGCTGGCAGATCCCTATTTTTCTCGTTCAGCGCCAAAAAGTACGGGACGAGAATATTTTAATACCCAATGGTTACATTATCATTTGGCTAAAGTACCCAATGTATTTCCAGAGGATGTACAGGCAACTTTAGTAGAGCTAACCGCTATCAGTATTGCACAGCAAGTACAACTCAATGGTGGATGTGAGCGTTTATTGGTGTGTGGTGGCGGGGCAAAAAACGGTCAAATTATGCATCGTCTTGCTAGTTTATTACCGGGTACAGAAGTCTCGTTAACGGACAAATATGGTCTTAGTGGCGATGATATGGAAGCATTAGCTTTTGCGTGGTTGGCCGCACGAACAATGGCAAATGAACCCGGCAATTTACCTTCTGTTACAGGGGCATCACGAGAAACAATTTTAGGGGCGATTTATCCTACAAATCCTCGATAAGCGTGATATGCTGAGCACAGTATCTCAAAAGAGAGAGTGAAAAATGACAGATCTGGATTTTATTGATGTTGCTGATCTTCGACGTGAATATATGAAAGGTGGATTACGCCGTCATGAATTAACCGAACAGCCATTAGTTTTATTTGAAAAATGGCTTAAGCAAGCTTGTGAAGCTCGCTTAAGTGATCCTACTGCCATGTGTGTGGCAACCGTTGATGAAAATGGACAACCTTATCAACGTATTGTGCTGTTAAAGCACTTTGATGAAAAAGGTTTAGTTTTTTATACCAACTTAGGTAGCCGTAAAGCGAGTCATTTAGAACATAACCAAAGAGTCAGTTTACTCTTCCCTTGGTATCCTTTAGAGCGACAAGTCTGTTTTTTAGGGAAAGCTGAGAAACTTTCAGCATTTGAAGTCGTAAAATATTTCCATAGCCGTCCTAAAGATAGCCAAATAGCAGCTTGGGCATCAAAACAATCTTCTCGCATTTCTGCCCGTGGGGTGCTTGAAAGTAAGTTTTTGGAGTTAAAACAAAAATTTCAACATGGAGAAGTACCTCTACCCAGTTTCTGGGGAGGATATCGAGTCACTTTTGACTCTGTTGAATTTTGGCAAGGTAGAGAAAATCGTCTACACGATCGCTTTATATATCAAAAATCACCAGAAGGATGGTCTATTGAACGTTTAGCACCTTAATTGGGCTAATAAATTTGTATCAAAAAGGCTTTTTCTACTGGTACTTAATGTAGTGGCGCTTTATGCTATACCACTTGTGTTTCACTTATATTTTAAATAGACAAAAAACAATAAACCGATGGAGTCATTGATGTCTAGCAAGAACCTAATCACACAATTGCAGGAGCGTGGGCTTATCGCTCAGGTCACGGATGAGGCAGCTTTAGTGGAGCGTTTGGAGCAAGGTCCTATCGCTCTCTATTGTGGCTTCGATCCTACCGCTGATAGCCTGCACTTGGGGCATTTGGTTCCTTTGCTGTGTTTAAAACGATTCCAACTAGCCGGGCATAAGCCTGTGGCGTTGGTGGGTGGTGCAACGGGTCTTATTGGTGATCCTAGTTTTAAAGCCACCGAGCGCAAACTGAATACCCAAGATACTGTTCACGAGTGGGTAGAAAAAATTCGTAAACAAGTGTCACCTTTCTTAGATTTCGACCGTGGTGAAAACAGTGCGGAATTAGCAAACAACTATGACTGGTTTGGTCAAATGGATGTGCTAACCTTCCTGCGTGATATCGGTAAACACTTCTCTGTGAACCAAATGATCAACAAAGAAGCGGTTAAACAGCGTTTAAACCGTGACGATGTGGGGATCTCTTTTACTGAATTCGCTTATAATCTGTTACAAGCTTATGACTTTGCGTCATTAAACAAAAACCTCGGTGTCGAGTTACAAATTGGTGGCTCAGATCAGTGGGGTAACATTACTTCGGGTATTGATCTAACTCGCCGTTTCAACCAAAAACAAGTATTTGGTATGACAGTACCTTTAATTACCAAATCTGATGGTACTAAATTTGGTAAAACAGAAGGTGGTGCTGTTTGGTTAGATCCGAAGAAAACGAGCCCATATAAATTCTACCAATTCTGGATCAATACCGCGGATGCGGATGTGTATCGCTTCTTAAAATTCTTCACTTTTATGAGCATTGAGGAGATTAATGCACTGGAAGAGGAAGATAAAAACAGCGGTCAAGCACCTCGCGCCCAACGTGTGTTAGCAGAACAAGTTACACGTTTAGTTCATGGTGAAGAAGGTTTAACTGCCGCTAAACGTATTACCGATAGCCTATTTTCAGGAGCTATTGCAGATTTAACGCAAGCTGATCTTGAACAATTAGCGCAAGATGGTATGCCAACTATTGAGTTAGAAAAAGGCAATGATTTACAACAAGCACTGGTCAATGCAGAATTAGTTCCTTCTCGTGGTCAAGCTCGTACAATGATTGGCTCTAACGCAGTATCTATTAATGGCGAAAAACAGGATAATCCTGAATACGTCTTTGAAGAAAAAGATTTCTTATTTGGTCATTATTCCATTTTACGTCGCGGTAAAAAACATTACTGCCTTGTTATCTGGAAATAATTGACAACAAAAGGGCAACAGTAGGTTGCCCTTTTTTGATAACAATAAATAAATGTGTATACCTCGCCTATGATAATAAAGCTTGGGTGTTGTGTGTATTCACAATAATCGGTTTATGTCATGAAAAATATACTCTCTATTCAATCTCATGTAGTTTTTGGTCACGCAGGTAATAGCGCTGCTGAATTTCCAATGCGCCGTATGGGGGTAAATGTTTGGCCTTTAAATACGGTTCAATTTTCCAACCACACACAATATCCAGAAAAATGGACGGGTTGTGTGATGTCGGCAGAGCATATCACTGAGATCGTTGATGGTATCGCTGCTATTGGTAAATTAGCACAGTGTGATGCGGTATTAAGTGGTTATCTTGGCTCGGCAGAGCAAGGCCGACGCATTGTTGATATTGTAAAAAAAGTCAAACAAGCTAATCCTAACGCATGGTACTTTTGTGATCCGGTTATGGGACATCCTGAAAAAGGTTGTATTGTGCCTCCAGACGTTTCTGGCGTACTTTGTGAAGATGCCTTGCCCATCAGTGATATTATTGCACCCAACTTATTAGAACTTGAAACATTAGCTGGTGGAGCAACGCTGCATAATGTTGACCAATGTGTAAAAGCGGCCCGTCAATTATGCCAGCAAGGGCCTAAAATTGTATTAGTAAAACATTTATCACGAGCAGGCTTTCGTCATGATCGCTTTGAAATGTTACTGGTGACTGCAGATCACAGTTGGCATGTGAGCCGACCGCTGGTTGATTTTGGTGAACGTCAGCCTGTTGGTGTCGGGGATCTAACCAGTGGTTTAATGCTGGTGGATTTACTAAAAGGTGTTGAGCTAAAAACGGCATTAGAGCATGTTGCTGCTGCTGTTTATGAAGTGATGTTAAAAACTAAAGAGATGAATGAGTACGAGTTACAACTCGTCGCCGCTCAAGATCAAATGGTGCACCCAACCCATAACTTCTGTGCAACGCAGTTAGATTAATCATATTGTTAATATAAAGCGGAAGTCATTAATTTCCGCTTTTTATGTTTATTAATGAGACTCGCCTTTATAGCAATCTTACTCTTTTATTAATCCTTCCGTGACTAGTGCACTATGCACATTAGGACGTTGTGCAATGCGTGTTAGATAGTCTTGTAAATGGCTTAAGTCGGTTAAATCTAGCGCCACATGAGGTGCCCATTGACTTAACGTAAACAGATACGCATCCGCCACAGTAAAGTGATCACCACAAACACATTTTTGTTTGCTTAGTACATCATTAATATAAACAAATTTACTTTTTAGTTTGTTTTTTACCACAGGGAGATAACTTTCAGGCGTATCAGATGAAAATAGAGGGCTGTAGCCTTTATGAACTTCACTGGCAAGAAAGTTTAGCCACTCAATTTGATGATAACGTTCTAATGCTTTTGGTGGGGCAATAAGATTTCTATCTGGCTTCAGATCGGCAAGATACTGCACAATAGCAACACCCTCCGTTAAAATATCACCATTATCTAATTGAAGAACCGGAACTTGCCCTTTAGGGTTGATGGCAAGAAAATCTTTCCCTGACTCTGTTTTTTTGGTGCGTAAATCAATGCGCTCAATAGAAAAGTCGAGACCCGTTTCACGTAGAACGATATGAGGAGAAAGCGAGCAACTACCCGGCGTGTAGTACAATTTCATCTTAAATAACTCCCTATCAATGAGTGGTGATACCCGTGAAGATAAGAAATATCCTCACTAACATTAGATAATAAGGCGTTATAAGAATTTAGCAAACGCAAATCTGGCAAATAAAATAGGCTTTTGTAAATCTGTGAACAGTACAACTTATTCATGAAAAAAGAAAACCTCGAAGAATTTCGAGGTTTTCAGAAAGAATGTAATGAAATAAAGGGAAATTATTTCAACTCTAATTCATTCATTGCTGCAATGCTAAAACCACCGTCTACGTGAATGATTTCACCGGTGATCCCGCCAGATAAGTCAGAGCATAAGAAAGCTGCAGTATTACCCACATCTTCAGTAGTGACTGTGCGACGTAGAGGGGTGACAGATTCGCAATGGCTCAACATTTTACGGAAATCTTTGATACCAGATGCCGCTAAGGTACGAATTGGACCTGCAGAGATACCGTTAACACGAATACCTTCAGGACCCATAGCATTTGCCATATAACGTACGTTTGCTTCTAGAGAAGCTTTAGCTAACCCCATAACATTATAGTTAGGAATTGCACGCTCAGCACCGAGGTAAGTCAGCGTTAATAATGCAGAGTTTGGATTTAACATTGCACGGCTTGCTTTTGCCATTGCAACAAAGCTATATGCACTGATGTCATGGGCAATTTTAAAGCCTTCACGAGTGACAGCGTTAACATAGTCGCCATCTAATTGGTCAGCAGGTGCGAAACCGATAGAGTGAACAAAACCATCATATTTAGGCCAAACTTTTGCTAGCTCTGCATACATTGCGTCAATGCTTTCATCTTTTGACACATCACACTCTAATACGATGTTAGAATTTAATGAGGCTGCAAACTCTTCAACGCGAGGTTTGAGTTTTTCATTCTGATAAGTAAAAGCCAGTTCAGCGCCTTGATCATGCATGGCTTTGGCAATACCATAAGCAATTGATAATTTGCTCGCAACACCAGTAATCAGAATGCGTTTGCCGGTCATAAAGCCCATAGCTGTATCCTTGTTTGTTCGTAAATTGCGATAATAACATCATGCAGAATTTTATTTATCTGTTAGGTTATCACGCTTATTGTTAATAAATCGTGGCTGATTCTACCACGACATTTGTAAATTTGTTTAATTTCCCTTGCACCTCCGAGGAGTTGAAGGAAAAGGGTGAAATAATAAACAATTAATATGATGTTAATGCTGTTTAATATTAAGGTAAATCTTGTCGCCAAGCTTCTGCCGTAAGTGCTTCCCCAAAATGACTAGCCACTAATCGACGAGTCACTTCATGTAAAGGTGATGCTAATACCTCAGCGGTGTTACCACGCTCGACCACTTCACCATTATCCATCACCATGACTTTATCACTAATATGCTTAGTCATTCCTAAATTTTGTGTCACATAGATATAGGCAATTTCATGTGTCTCTTGTAGCTCTAACATCAAATTAATAATTTGTGAACGTAAAGACATATCTAAAGAGGCAATAGCTTCATCCGCTATAATCACCTGTGGCTGTAAAATAAGTGCACGAGCTAAGGCGATCCGCTGGCGTTGTCCTGAGGCAAACATATGTGGATAGTAATTAGCATGTTCTGGTAATAGTCCTACTTGCCGCAAAGTTTGATAAATGCGTTTTTCTCGCTCTATGCCACTAAGTTCGGTATTAAGTCGTAATGGTAAGTCTAATGTTTGCCCAATACGCTGACGTGGATTGAGTGAGTTTGTGGGATCTTGAAATATCATCCGAATGCGTTGACTACGATAAGAGTAATCGCCAAAACTTAATTGATGACCGTTTATAAAAATATCACCACCCGTTGGCTCTGTAACGCCGGATAACATTCTAGCTAATGTTGATTTACCTGAACCATTAGCGCCAATAATCGCCAGTGTTTGCTTCGGTTCAAGAGTGAAACTCACCGGTTTTACCGCTTTCAACTGCTGGCGATGGAATAATCCTGTACGGTAACGAAATGTTTTTGATAAGTTTTTGACTTCAAGTAATTTATCGAACATCTGTCGTCTCCACATTTAATGGGAAATGACAAGCCACCGCATGATTTTTAAATGTACGTAATCGAGGTGCTTCAATACATTGACGTTGTGCATAAGGACAACGAGGGCCTAAACGGCACCCAACAGGTAGGTGCTCTAAAGAGGGGATCGCACCGGGTAGCGTATTTAAACGACTTTTATGAGGCAAAGAGTTAGTAAAATCAGGAATAGAGCGGATAAGAGCTTGTGTATAAGGATGATAGGGGGTAACCAATAGTTCTTCAGGTATGGCGGTTTCCACGGTCTGACCACAATACATGACCGTAATTTTACTGGCTAATTTACTCATCCACTGCAAATCATGACTAATTAATAAAATAGTCATATTATTATTTTGATTTAAACGGGTGAGTAAACGAAATATTTGTGTTTGTGTTGCCGGCTCCATCGCATTAGTTGGTTCATCGGCAATCAGTAAACGGGGTTGGTTAGCAATGGCAATGGCTATCATCACTTTTTGGCATTCACCCTCGGTTAATTCATAAGGATAGCTGCGCATGATATCTTTATGATCTTTAATACCAACCCGATGAAGTAACTCAATTGCACGGCGTTTTCGCCAATGAAAACGTTGCCACCAGTGGCCTTTAAATGTCCAACCAGGGATTGCTTGAATAAGCTGGTGTTCAATTTTGGTCGCCGGATCAAGACAAGATTGAGGCTCTTGGAAAATCATCGACACATTATGACCAATCACCCGACGACGTGCTCTTGGTGATAATTTAAGTAAATCAATATCATCGAACCGAAAGCGATCCGCAGTCACTTTAATATTATCTTTAGTCACGCCACAAATTGCCTTAGCGATCAAACTTTTTCCGGAGCCTGATTCACCGACTAAACCTCTTACTTCTCCCTCACTGAGGGTAATGGAAACGCGATCTACCGCTTTTACCGGGCCATCGGGTGTCATAAACTCAATAGTTAGGTTGCGTATGTCTAATAACGGCATTATTCCACCCCCTCATTAATGGCACGTTGTAAGCCATCCCCTAATAAATTGACAAGTAATACACTGATCATAATGGTGGCTCCGGGGATAAGGACTGTCCAAGGTGCAGCATAGATTAACTCTAGGGAATCGCCGAGCATCGCCCCCCATTCAGGTGAAGGTAATTGAGCGCCTAAATTCAGAAAACCTAATGCCGTGATATCTAATATTGCGATAGAAAAAGCCCGAGTTAATTCAGAAACCAATACTGGGGTAATATTCGGCAATACGGTATACCATAAAATAGAGATATTTGATGCACCATCAAGACGTGAGGCAATAACGTACTCTTTATTTAATTCATCATTTACCGCTGAATAGATCATTCTCACTAAGCGGGGGAGTAGTGCTAGCCAAATTGCTATCATGGCGTGCTCTAAACTTGCCCCCACAAAAGCGACCACAATAATGGCTAATAAGAGTGATGGAATGGATAACAGTGTATCTAAAATATGATTTAACACTGCGGATTTTAGGCCATGGGTCATTCCTGCAAGGCAACCCATAATTAACCCCATCAGTGTCGCCGCAAAGGTGACAATAAAAGCGCCACCAAAGGTCATACTCGTACCAATTAAAATACGGCTAAAGACATCGCGCCCTAAATCATCAGTACCAAAAAAGAAGGTGACATTACCGTTTTGATACCAAGAAGGCGGTGTTAATTGATGACCGAAGAATTGTTGGTCGAGTGCATAAGGCGCAATATAAGGACCAACAATACTTAATATTAACAGAAAGATAACACCATAAAAGCCCACCATGGAGAGAATATCTTTAGAAAAACATTGCCAAATCACCGCGGCAGGTGATGGTGTTTTTTTCTCTTTATAAAACTGGCTATCTAAAGGCATATCCCACCTTGTGTTTCATTGGATTACTCATCGCACCGACAATATCTGATAACACATTGACGATGATAACCATTGAACCAACAACCATAACACCGGCTGAAATAGCCGAATAGTCTTGTTGGCGAATGGCCGTTACTAGCCAACGGCCTAATCCTGGCCAGTTAAAAACAATTTCGGTCACCATCGTCAGTGTTAACATGGTAGAAAACTGTAAGCCTAATTTGGGAATAATAGGGGGTAATGCATTATGTAGAATATGACGGCGAATAATAGTAAAGCGCGATAAGCCACGGGTTGCCGCTGCTTTCACATAATTCTCAACCATGATCTCTTCTGTACTATTACGCATCAACCTAATGACTTCCGTAGTAGGAGCAATAGCTAGTGTAGTCACGGGTAGAATTAAATGTTGTAAAACGTTTATGATCATCTGTTGACGATAAGGCGAATCCGATAGCCAAGCATCAACGACTGCGATCCCCGTTATAGGCTGTAAGTTATACAGTAAATCAATACGGCCTGAAACAGGTAGCCAACCTAGCTTTAATGAAAAGAAAAGCGTCAGTAATAATGCAAGACCAAAGACCGGAACTGAAAAGCCCAAAAGTGCGAGATGACTAATAAAAGTATCTGCAGGTTTATTGCGCCATACACCCGCGATGATCCCTGCAGGAATGCCGATAAGCAGGGCAAAGATAAATGCCAATGCACATAACTCCATAGTGGCAGGAAATGCTTCAATAAGTTGTGCTTTAATGGGTTCGCCATTAATTGAAGAAATTCCAAAATCAAAATGGAACATATTGTGGGTATAAAAAAAGTAGGCATCAAATAAAGAAGCACCACTTAACGGTCCATTGGGTGTGTAATAGCTGAGACTAAAGCTCACCAGTGACAAGAAAAAGAGCGTCACAATTAATAACAGTAAGCGACGTATCGAGTAGATAATCATGGGTTTGTTGTAGCCTCTTGGTTGTGACTATCCTCATCAACTTCTGCTTCGCGATACACACCGGCAAAAGAAGCGTTACCAAATGTACTTAATACAAGTCCTTTAATATCATAACGATAAGCCTGCATACGTAAAGAATTAGCCAATGGTAAAACCGGTAGCTCTTGCGCTAAAATATCTTGTGCTTGGTGATAATAGTCTATACGAGAGGCCAGTTGTTGGCTATAAAGCGCCTGTTGTAGCACATTATCAAATGCCGGTGAGCACCAATGACTTAAATTGGTTTGCGAACTAATAGCCGCACAACTAAATAATGGGCGGAAAAAACTATCGGGGTCGTTACTGTCCGTTGACCATCCTGATAAAGTCATATCATGAGTTCTATCCATCAAACTGGTTTCTTGATAGCGACCTTCTATAGGCCGAATATTCATTTGAATACCTACTTGGGCTAAATCAGCTTGAATTAACTCAGCCATTTTTAACGGGCTGGGATTATAAGATTGCGGAGCACTGGGGACCCAAAGATTTAATTTAAGTCCTTCAAGTCCTAACTCTTTTAATATTTGCTTCGATTTTTCAGGGTTATATTCGGTAATTTTAGCGCGATTATCATAAGCCCAAGAGGCACGAGGTAAAACCGATGCGGCTGTTTCAGCCGTACCGTAATAAATAGATCCCATTAGTCGTTCATTATTAATCGCATAAGCGATGGCTTGACGCACTTTTAGATCGTTAAACGGTGGCTTATTAGTATTAAACGCAAGATAAGCAATATTCATTCCTGAACGTAATGTAAGGCGTAAACGAGGATCATCACGTAAGACCTTTAATTGGCTTGCCGCAGGATAGGCCAAAACATCACACTCTCCCGTTAAGAGTTTAGATATACGTCCAGTACCGCCTGCACCCGTGTCTATAACCACTTGTTGCATTTTGGGCTGACCTTTCCAGTATTGCTCATTTCTCAGTAATCGAACAAATTGGCCTGGCTGAAATTCATCAAGGTAAAAAGGCCCTGAGCCTACAGGTTTCCAATCAAGTTGCGATTGATTACCCGATTTTTCAAGGTTACTGGCATATTCTTCTGAAAGGATAGGCGCATAATGGGTTGCTAAATGCCATAAAAAAGAAGCATCAGGAGATTTTAGATTAAATTCAACGGTGTATTTGCCTAACTTTTTAATTGATTTGATATTATCCGCCAAACTTAAACTATCAAAATAGGGGTATTTACCACCATTAACTTGATTATAAGGATTATTGGCAGAAAACATGCGCTCAAAACTAAAGATAACATCGTCTGCGGTGAGTTTACGTGTAGGCGTAAACCAAGGTGTTGTCTGGAATGACACATTTTTACGCAAATAAAAGCGATAAGTTGCGCCATTATCGAGAGACTCCCAACGTGCGGCAATTTCAGGGATCAAACGATAGGTATAAGGGTCAACATCTAAAAGACGATCGTAAAGTTGCGCGGCTAGGGGATCAATAATTAATCCACTGCTCGAAAGTTGAGGATTAAAGGTATTTACACTGCCATCAACACAATAGACAAAGCCATTTTGATGAATGTTTGTAGGCTCTTGCGCGACAGATAGCTCTGTAGCTTTGGTAGCTATCTCTGCCATACAAGTCATACTTATTGAAGCCAGTAGCATAGTACTAATAAGTAAAATAGGGCGCATAATTATGTCTTTTAGATAAACGATTTGGCTATTGTAACTTAAAAAACTGGCTAGCCCAAAATTGTCAAAAAAAACAAATTGAGAAAAATTCTCAATAAAAAGCTTTACAAACGCTAATGATAAAGATTATCATCCGTATTGTCCTTTGGCGATAGAGGTTTTTCGCACAAGGGCACGACATTGCTCACATTGCTTCCAGTATTATTTTACTAGCCAGCTCGGGTGCTGGCTTTTTTTTTGTCTGTATTTCATTCTGTCTTTGCTCATCTTATTTACAAAACTAGACCGACAATTTTATGTGATGTTTTTTTATTAATCCGCGTAATTGATCATAGCTCAATGCTAATTTTTCTGCCGCCATCTTCTGGTTATAACGACTCTCTTTCAATGCTTGCTCTAGTAAGTTTTTTTCTGTGCTATGTTGCCACTGGCGTAAATCTAGCGGTAATGGCGGTAATGAAAAGATCATCTCCTTTTGAGACTGAGGTTGCTCAGCTATGGTTGAAGACGAAAAGCGCGCAAAAGGGTCGATAATAATATTATCTAGTTCACGCTCACTGGTGCCATGGCGATAAACAGAACGTTCAACCACATTTTTTAGTTCGCGAATATTCCCCGGCCAACGGTAATCTAAAAGAATTTGGCGGGCATTGTCACTAAAACCGGGGAAAAAGGGCAACCCTAACTCTTGGCACATAGCAATCGCAAAGTTTTCAGCCAGTAGCATAATATCGGCTTTACGCTCTCTTAAAGGGGGCAGGCGAATTACGTCAAAGGCCAATCTATCCAGTAAATCAGCACGAAATTTACCCTCGTCCGCCATTGCCGGTAGATCTGCGTTAGTGGCACAGATAAGGCGCACATCGACATGCAGCGATTGACTACCTCCCACTCGTTCTAAATGGCCATACTCAATAACGCGTAGCAACTTTTCTTGCACCAGCATCGGTGCAGTGGCTAGCTCATCAAGAAAAAGAGAGCCGCCATCGGCACGCTCAAAACGTCCTTGATGGCGGTTTTTCGCTCCGGTAAATGCCCCCGCTTCATGACCAAACAGCTCTGAATCAAGCAAATTATCGTTTAATGCCGAACAGTTAATGGAAATAAATGGTCCTTGCCACCAAGGTGATAAATAGTGTAATCGATGAGCGATAAGCTCTTTACCAGTACCACGTTCACCAATAATCAACACCGGTTTTTTGAGTTGAGCGAGGGCTGAGGTTTGTTCTAAAACATCGATAAAATGACTATCAACACCAATTATTGTCTCTAAATTCTCTTGCATTGGTTAAAATCACCATATTGAGGTATTTCTCACCAGTCTATCAGTAGTGTAAAAAATAGGCGAGGAAAAATAAAATGTTATTTATTAATGTGTTAAGTTATTTTGAAAAGTTGGCACGCAAATTGTATTAACTATAGCAACTGGGCGTTATTGTTAATAACGCTATTTAATCAACACTCAAGGCTATTATTTATCATAGCTATTAAGGATAACATCATGGGTATATTTTCACGTTTTGCTGATATTATTAATGCCAACATCGCTTCTTTGCTGGATAAAGCAGAAGATCCTGAAAAAATGATCCGCTTAATGATCCAAGAAATGGAAGACATGTTAGTTGAGATCAGAACAACCTCTGCACGCACGCTAGCAGAGAAAAAAAGCTTAGAGCGTCGTATTGAGCAAGCAGAAAAACAAATTAAAGATTGGCAAGATAAAGCGGAACTCGCGCTGATTAAAGATAAAGAAGATTTAGCACGTGCGGCGTTAATTGAAAAACAACGTATTGCTTCAATGTGCGATACCTTAAAACACGAACTAATTATCATTGATGAAACATTAGATCGCCTCAAAGGTGAAATCAGTGAATTAGAAAATAAACTGACAGAAACGCGTGCTAAACAGCAATCATTAGTGGTTCGCCACCAAGCTGCAAACTCTTCACGTCAAGTTCGTCGTCAATTAGATAGCGGTAAAATGGATGCGGCAATGGCGCGTTTTGAACAATTTGAGCGTCGAATTGATCATATGGAAGGCGAAGCGCAAAGCTATGGATTAGGTAAAGAAAAATCATTAGAACAACAGTTTGCTGAACTGAAAGCCGATGATGAAATTAGCGCGCAATTAGCGGCATTAAAAGCTAAAATCAATACTAATAAAGAGTAACAGCAAGCGTAATAACCATCTTATAAAGGATATGTAATGGGCTATATATTTCTGGGAATACCACTGACAATTTTTGTGTTATTTATTCTTCCTATTTGGTTATGGTTGCACTATAACAGCCAAAAAGGGGGAGGGAAGGTTCAGTTAACCCAACAAGAAATGCAGCGACTGAGCGCGCTGGTGGATAAAGCTCAGCAAATGCAGGAACGCATTAAGACATTAGAAGATATTCTTGATGCAGAACATCCTAACTGGAGGCAATCATAATGACGATGCAGAGCAAATCATTGTATCGCTTGCCACAAGAAGGCATGATCCGTGGCGTATGTGCTGGGCTTGCCCATTATTTTAATATTCCTGTGCTATTAGTCAGGGTTATTGCGGTGATTGCACTCTTTGCTGGTTTTTTTGGCTTAACCATTGTTGTTTATCTTGTTTTAAGTTTCTTTATGGAGCCTGCACCTGATAATTATAACCAACATCAGGAACAGCAAGAGGATTTAAAAGCTATTTTAAAAGAAGTGGATAGTCAATTAACAAAAGGTGAAAAACGTTTACAACAAATGGAACGTTATATTACTTCTTCGACTTATCAGCTCAATAAACGCTTTCAAGATTTATAATTTTCTTGCCACTTAATCTAATATGACGCTCCAATACTAGGAGCGTCTTTATTTGGATATAAACCATTTGCTTATTAAGGAGGAATGATGAATTCCACTTTGATACCGACAACCGTTAAAACAAATAAACTCACTAAATGGGCGAAAAAAGGGGTAACATTTGCTTTAATGTTATTAACTTTATTTGGGCCAGCCGCAATAACCGGCGGTATATTAAAACGTGTGAGTTATAAACCGTTACGTTGGTTGGTTCTATTGATAGCTGAGCCTATGATAAAAATGGGGCTAGATAAGTTATCGCGTCACGTGTCTTGGGAGAAACATGAAACGCTTACAAAATGAACTAACTGCACTGATTAATCGAGGCGTAGATAGGCATTTACGCCTCGCTGTTACAGGGTTAAGCCGCAGTGGTAAAACAGCCTTTATTACCTCTTTAGTCAATCAACTCACCAATGTACATAGTGGGGCGCGTTTACCTTTATTTTCTGCGGCACGCAACCAACAGTTATTAGGGGTTAAACGTATACCGCAACATAACTTAAGTATTCCACGCTTTACTTATGATGAAGCTATGGAGTCACTTTACCATACGCCTCCTAGCTGGCCTGTTCCCACTAAGGGTGTCAGTGAAATACGTTTGCAATTACGCTATCGCTCTCATGAGTCTTTAACGCGTTTTATAAAAGAGACTTCATCGCTCTATTTAGAAATTGTTGATTATCCCGGTGAATGGTTACTTGATTTACCTATGCTTGAGCAAGACTATTTTGAATGGTCTGAGCAGATGAATAGAGTTAATCAACAACGAACGGCACCTGTGCAACAGTGGCAGTCGTTAATAAAAAAATGCGATCCCTTTGCCCCTGCTGATGAAACGCTGTTAGCCGAGATCGCCGCAGCTTATACTGAATACTTATTAGCCTGTAAAAAACAGGGACTACATTTTATTCAACCGGGACGCTTTGTTTTACCGGGGGAATTATCCGGCGCACCTGTTTTACAATTTTTCCCTTGGGCTGACTTAACGCAATACGATAGTGCTAAATTAAAAAATGCTGATAAAAAAACGAATATTGGTATGTTAAAAAAGCGCTATGAATATTATGGTCAACATATTGTAAAAGGATTTTATCGCGACCATTTTCAAGGGTTTGACAGACAAATTGTCTTAGTCGATTGCCTACAACCCCTAAATCAAGGTGCGGATGTTTTTAATGATATGAGACAAGCGCTCACACAATTAATGCGCAGCTTTCATTATGGCAAACGAACCTTATTAAGACGTTTATTCTCCCCCTGTATTGATAAACTGCTATTTGCAGCCACTAAGGCTGACCATATCACGCCAGATCAGCATGAAAATTTAGTCTCTTTGTTACAGCAACTTATTCAAGATGCGAAACAGAATGCTATTTTTGAAGGAATAAGCATTGATTGTATGGGGCTTGCTTCTATTGCTGCGACAGAAAGTGGCATTGTCGATCATCATGGTGAAAAAATCCCAGCCGTAAAAGGATACCGACTAACGGATAATCAGCCGCTCGTTTATTTTCCAGGAGAAGTTCCTAAGAGATTGCCTGAAAAGGCATTTTGGCAAAAGCAAGGATTTAGTTTTGAATCTTTCCGGCCTCAACAAATATCGAGAGACAGTGCCGTTCCCCATATTCGTATGGATAGTGCCTTGGAGTTTTTATTAGGGGATAAACTAAAATGAATGAGCCATTAAAATCACGTATTGATTTTAAACAATCAACCTTACAAAACGAAGAAATCAGCTTAAAAAAAGGGCTTGATTTCAATCAAGATGAACAATTTGTTCCCTACAATCCGCAATTAGAGGCACAGGAAAATGAAGGGCGTTTAGAAGGTGAGATCCAATCGGCCCTAAAGCCTAGAAAAAGTTTATGGAAACGCTTAATAACAGTGGCGAGTACTATTTTAGGTGTTAGTGTTATTGCTCAAGCGGGACAGTGGATCTATCAATCATGGATAAATTCTGATTGGATTGCTTTAGGTGCAGCCAGTGCGGGAGGATTAATTGTTATTGCGGGTATGGGATCGGTAATTACTGAGTGGCGTCGTATTTATCGTTTACGCCAACGGGCTGACGAGCGTGATAAGGCGAGAGAATTACTCTATAGTCATGCAATAGGGAATGGTCGCCCTTTTTGTGAAGATTTAGCCAAACAAGCAGGTATTAATTCACAACATCCTGCTTATATTCGTTGGCAAAGTACATTACATGATACGCATAACGATAGAGAAATTTTAGAATTATATAGCCAATTAGTACAACCGATTTTAGATAAGCAAGCACGGGCTGAAATTAGTCGTTCTGCAGCGGAATCAACCCTTATGATTGCAGTAAGTCCATTAGCAATGGTGGATATGGCGTTTATTGGTTGGAGAAATATTCGGTTAATTAATCGTATTGCACAAATATATGGTATTGAACTTGGTTACTATAGCCGACTAAAGCTATTTCGCTTGGTACTCGTCAATATTGCGTTTGCTGGGGCGACTGAATTAGTGAGAGAAGTGGGAATGGATTGGCTTTCACAAGATTTGGCTGCTCGGTTATCCACGCGTGCTGCTCAAGGTATTGGCGCTGGATTATTAACTGCCCGATTGGGAATTAAAGCAATGGAGTTATGCCGTCCATTACCCTGGATTGATAATAAGCCTAAATTGAGTGACTTTAGAAAAGAGCTTATCGGTCAATTAAAAAATACATTAGGTAATAAGAAGAAAGAGTGAGTTACCTATCAATATATTCTTTAATTCAATATAAATTGAATAGCCTCAACAATAAGTATTATTGTTGAGGTTTTTTTATCGCTAAATTAATTGTTAGTGTATATAAAAGTGATGTGTGTATGGGCAAGGAAATAATTTATTTCTATCAAAAAATATACATTTTATTGTTGTAAAGTTAGTTGGTATTACATTGGTAAAAAAATAGTTATAAGTAAAGATTAATAGCTTTAAGATGCTTGGTTAACTCATTGTATTTATTTGTTTTTGTTTCTTTTTTAACATTTAGCTAACGTTTTTTTCTTTTTTTGATAGTAAAGCTTATTTACTTTAGTATGATAAATAGCGTCAACATAATATAAATGTATAACTGCGATGATGTTTAATATTAAATTATTAGCTGGTTAGTATTTTATATAATAGTGTTTTTATATTAGTTTATATCTAAAGTACGAGGAAAGAAAAATGAAGATTGAAACAATAAAAAAACTTTCAAAACAAAGACGCAAGTTTTATATTGGTTCTTCTTTGAATATTACTCATATTAACCGTCAATTGGCCTTTTTAACGCCTATTTTGGATGATGCAATTGATAAAATAAAATATGCACAACAAAAGCAAGCTCTATTATCACCAATTAAAGAAACGGCACAGATCTTTGAGTATGTAAAAAACAATAATAAAAAGAAAGCAGCGATATATGCACTAGATTATCTCATTTTTTGTTTTTCTCATGGTTGTTGTACAATCAAAAAATTTATAAGAAGAGAACTTATGTTTTTATTGGAAAGGATCAAGCATTTTATCGCTTATGAGTTAAAAGAGATCATTCAACCTTCAACATTTTTCTGTTTTAATTTTTTAAAAGCGTTAAAAAAGCATTTATAATCAAAATATCACCTCTTTTGTGTAAAAATAAATGCTAATAGTGTCAACTTTTGCTGACAAAGCCCTTTATTTAATTGATATTAATGTATAATATCAGCAATTAGTTCAGGGGCACTCAGTATTAAGAAGGTTTAAAATGCGCTTAGAAGTTACCTGTAAAGATCGCATCGGGTTAACCCGCGAATTACTCGATCTGCTTGTATTAAAAAATATCGATTTGCGTGGAATTGAAATCTTTCCTATTGGTCTTATTTATCTAAATTTTTCGCAAATCGATTTTAATATATTTCAACCTTTAATGGCTGAAATCAGAAGAATTGAGGGGGTTATCGATGTTCGTACTGTGGCTTTTATGCCATCAGAGCAAGAGCATCGAGCTATGTGGACACTATTAGAATCAGTACCTGTCCCTGTCTTTTCTATTAATACCAAAGGTCAAATTAAGTTATTAAACCCAGCTACACGGCATCTGTTTGAATTAGATGAAAATGATAAAAATGAAAAATCTTTTAACCAACTGATACCTAACTTTAATATCCATCGCTGGTTAGAACAAAAAGATCCTCATGCTGAAATTATCTCCATCAAATTAAAAAAACAACATTTTGATATGGAGATTGTGCCAATAAAACTGACTGATGATAATCAGTTTAATCATTGTGTTGGTGCACTCATTTTATTGAAATATCGCGGAATAATTCATGAGCATCCGAAATTAATTGTTAATGATAATTCGGGATTTGAACAAGTTATTGCTGTTAGCACCCCCATGAAACAATTAGTTGAACGCGCTAAGAAAATGGCAAAAATGGATGATCCTTTATTATTAGTGGGGGATACGGGGACGGGCAAAGATCTATTTGCTAAGGCTTGCCACTTATTAAGTCCTCGAGCCAGAGAGCCATTTTTAGGCCTTAACTGTGCCTCTATGCCTGATGATGTGGTTGAAAGTGAGTTATTTGGTTATGCGGCAGGTGCATATCCTAATGCTATCGAAGGTAAAAAAGGTTTTTTTGAACAAGCCAATCGAGGCACTGTTTTGCTAGATGAAATTGGCGAAATGTCGCCACAAATGCAAATTAAACTCCTGCGTTTTTTAAATGATGGTACTTTCCGTCGTGTTGGGGAAGAGCACGAAGTTAAAGTTGATGTTCGAATAATTTGTGCAACACAAAAAAACTTATGGGAATTAGTACAAAAAGGACTATTTAGGGAAGATCTCTATTATCGACTTAATGTATTGACATTAACTCTACCACCGTTGCGGGAAAGAAAAGCGGATATCATGCCGTTAGCACTGCATTTTATTAATCAATATTGTTTAGAGCAGAAAGCATCAAAACCTGTTATTTCCCCTGATTTATCTGCTTATTTAGTACAATATGGCTGGCCTGGTAATGTTCGTCAATTAAGAAACACAATTTATCAAGCCATGGCTCAGTTAGTAGGCAATACATTGCGACCTCAAGATATCGCCTTGCCTGAGCATACTGCGGATACTTTATTTGATGAAGATTTGCTTGAAGGCTCGTTAGATGAAATGACTAAGCGATTTGAAGCTTCTATTTTAAGGCGTCTATATCGTGATTATCCAAGTACACGTAAACTGGCTAAACGTTTAGGTATTTCTCATACCGCGATCGCAAATAAATTACGTGAATATGATTTAACAAGTAAAAAAGCGGATAAAACAGAGAAATAATATTATATTACAATGTGTTAATGGTTTTTATTTAAATAAACGGGCTATATTAGCCCGTTTGTTTTTTACATTACTCGGTATGAATAACGTTATTATCAATTATTTTAGTACAGCTAATGCTGCGTCATAATTAGGTTCAGTGGTGATTTCATCAACTAATTGGGTGTAGATAACGTTGTTACTTTCATCAAGTACAATCACAGCACGGCTAGTTAATCCCGCTAAAGGACCTGATGTAATCGCGACACCGTAGTTTTCTTTAAATTCCGCACCACGCATTGTTGATAATGTGACAACATTATCTAAACCTTCAGCACCGCAAAAACGTGCTTGTGCAAAAGGTAAATCTGCTGAAATACACAGTACAACGGTATTATTTAATTCGTTGGCTACTTTATTAAATTGGCGAACACTCGCTGCACAAACACCAGTATCTACACTTGGGAAAATATTTAATACTTTACGTTTGCCGGCAAATTGCGCTAAAGAAACATCATTTAGATCTTTACCTACTAAAGAAAAATCGGCTGCTTTTTGGCCTACAGTGGGGAAATTTCCAGCTAAAGTCACCGCATTACCTTGTAAAGTCACTTGATGTGCCATTGTTGTTCTCCTTTGTTACTTATTGAACTAACCATTATTAATACTAAATTATTAACGATAATATTCGTTAATGCGTAACCATGATTAAAATTTGTCTACATCTCTAAAATAAAAGAGTGAAAACGGTAAAATTGATAAAATTTTTGCAATCAGTGATTGTGCCTTTTTATCAGGCTTTTATAATTATTAAGTTAACTCGCTTATAGACTACAGGACGAAACAGACATGCGCAAAATATTCGTTATATCATGTGCACTTGTCGTTCAAGGATTGCTCATATCACAGGCTAATGCGGCAGTGGTGCCATCAGGAACGATACTCGACAAAAAACAGGAAGTAGTGCGACATTTAAAAGATGAACCCGCATCACTTGATCCCATTAATGCCGTAGGTTTAACGGAGGCTCAAGTTCAACGAGACTTATTTGAAGGATTAGTGATAGAAGATGAGCGAGGGCGTCCCATTCCTGGAGTGGCACAATCATGGCGAACAGAAGACAACCGGGTTTGGATTTTTACATTACGTGATAATGCTAAATGGTCAAATGGCGAAAAGGTGACCGCTTCTGACTTTGTTTATAGTTGGCAAAGATTAGTTGATCCAAAAAATCTTTCTCCTTTTGCTTGGTATGCAGCCCTAGCTTCTATTGAGAATGCCCAAAAAATTATTGATGGTAAATTAAAACCAACCGCGTTAGGTGTGGAAGCCATTGATGAAAAAACGTTAAAAGTTACCTTAGAACGACCTGTTCCTTATTTCCCTAGTTTAGCGACCAATTTTTCACTTTATCCTGTACCTAAACACACAATCGAAAAATACGGTTCAGAATGGATCAAAGTAGGTAATTTAGTCGGCAATGGGGCTTTTATACTAAAAGATCGCGTTGTGAATGAGAAAATTGTGTTAACGCCAAACCCTTACTATTGGGATCACCACAATACGGTGTTAACCAAAGTCACTTTCGTGCCTATTAATCATGAATCACAAGCGACTAAACGTTATTTAGCTGGGGATATTGATATTACAGAGTCTTTTCCTAAACACTTATATCACAAATTGATGAAAGATATTCCTGATCAAGTGTATATCCCTGAGCAGTTAGGTACTTATTATTATGCATTTAATACACAAGCAGGGCCTACCAAAGATATTCGGGTTCGCAAAGCGTTAGCTATGGCGATTGATAGAAAAATTATTACAGACAAAGTCCTTGGTACTGGAGAAAAATCAGCGAATCGCTTTACTCCTGATGTGACGGCTAATTTTACACCTGAGCCAACGCTATATGATGAATACAGTCAGGATGAATTAGATAGCCAAGCAAAAATATTGTTATCAGCAGCCGGCTATGGTCCTCATAATCCTTTAACTCTCTCTCTGCTTTATAATAATTCAGAAAATCATCAAAAGATCGCCATTGCTGTCGCTTCTATGTGGAAGAAAAAGTTAGGCGTAAAGGTAAACTTACGCAATCAAGAATGGAAAACTTATATTGATAGTCGTAATTCAGGTGATTTTGATGTGATAAGAGCGTCATGGATAGGCGATTACAATGAACCCTCCACATTCTTATCTTTATTAGGCTCTAAGCATGCTGGAAATATCCCAAAATATCAGAGCCAGCAATATGATGAGATTTTAGTCCAAGCCAATATGACGACAGATGAAGAGGAAAGAAATCGTCTCTATAATCGTGCAGAACAGGTTATTGCGGAAGAGGCGCCTATTGCCCCTATCTATCAGTATACTAATGGTCGTCTAATCAAACCTTGGCTAAAAGGTTATCCCATTGAGAATCCTGAAGATGTCGCTTATAGCCATATGCTGTATGTTATAAAGCATTAAATAAGTGTTACAGGCAATAAGATAAGAAAGCCAAAATATTAGCAAAGAGTACGTAATGATTATTGCGTACTTTTTTTTAGGGGAAGAGAGATAGAGAAAAAAAATCCCTCTGTTATGCAACAGAAGGAGACTCAAAAGGAATAAACATTGCAAAATTATGTTAATATAATTTTGCATGAATGTTTTGACTAATCGTGCAGTTGATGCAAAGTATAAATTTATACTTTTTATTTATAGGTATAACTACTTAATATAGCCTTATAATTATAATTTCAGTGGTCAGTAAACGTATTTTAACAACAAATAAAATTGATAAGATTATTTTTAACTTATGTTATCGTTTATTTATAAAACATTAAAAACGATAGCCTAGGGATAATTGGATACTATTTAGTCTAATATTATGTTTGTTTGACTCAGTATCTGAATGTAAATAGCCAAGATTAATGCCTACATTTTTTCTAAGGCTATAATCAATACCCGCTTGAAACATCACATTGGTGGTGTCGACGATAATGGTATCGGTTACCGCAACGCCTGAATAACTTTTATCAACTCGATATTTTAATTTTTTAGGCCCCATTTGGGCGTAGATAGCCAAAGAAGGTGTAATTCGATACGTTGGGCCTATTAACAATGCAGAAACCTTTGCATGTTCATCTTTTGTGCCTAGTTTAAGTGAGCTAGCGTCTATAAAATGGCTTTGATGTGTTGACTTGATATGCAGTAATGAAAGTAACATTCCCCAGTGAATATCGGATCCATAGTGATAACTTATTATTGCGCCATTTGCTTTGTGGTTTTTTATTTTTCCATATATGTAACCGCCATAAATTGCCTGATTATTCTCAAAAGCATGTAGTGATGGAGAGAAAGGTAAAATAAAGCTTATAAATAAAATAAGATTTTTTTTCATTATCGCGTATCTAATTTGTTGGAGATGGCGATATTTTTAGTGAGTTAATAACATATTTCAAGTTAATTTCTTTGGAATGATTCTTAAAAAAAACTAGCATTCTTATTGAGTTAAAAGAAATTATTTTGGTATTAATAGAAGGGTAATTACTATAATCTTAGATAATATAAGATATTTTATAAATAATCGTTATTATTATTGGATCTTATTTATAATTTATAGCTAAAGGAAAGCGTAATAATAGCGAAATAAACAATGGATCCGAAAATCCATTGTTTAGCTAGTGAGTTACTTACTTTTTATCTAAGATCTCAACCAGTGTATATTTGATGCTTGGTGCATCCGCAGGAGGATTAGGAATATCTGTAACTTTGACTTTGTACTGCGTTCCCGCTTGGTAATCAAATCCTTCGATATTTTGATAGAAGAGAGACCATTCACCAGCAGGTAATTCTTTTACTTTCATGCATTTCATTGGCGCAACACCAACACAATCATAAAGCTGAGAGTCAATAAGCAGTGTTTTTGTCGAATCGTTCATAACTTGGGTGTTGGTTCCTGTCGCTGTATTGCATCCTGCTAAAAGTAAAAATAAAGGAATGGTGAGAAACTTTTTCATATTAGTAGCCTTATTTCAGGGGCGACAAATTAATTAAATATTTGCGTTTATTTTAAGCAAATTTCATTTTTATGACTAATATCTAGTGCCAATCGATAACCTAAATATAGGCATATATTGAAAAATCTATCATAACCTAATAATTAATGCTTATTTTAGTGTAAAAATCTTAAAGTAAAAAATATTTTACTCAATAATATTGTTGTGGATGGGCGGATGTGATGGCGTTAATCTAGGCTAAATAGTGGCTTGATTTAACCTCTTGCAACATAATCAAATAAAGGCAATATTATTGATTGTTTACATGATTTTAGAAAAATGCATAAAATTATATTTTAAATGATGGTATCAAGGAGGACGAATAATGAAAAGTGTCAATAACGCTATAATCGAAGATTCTGATGCTATCTATACGGCTCAGCTTAATGGGCATGGCGGAATTATGCCGATCACGGCTAATAGCATAGCAAGTAATGAAAGGCCTTTTTGGGTTCATCTCGATTATCGTAAACCCAAAAGTGATCAGTGGATTAATCAGACTGAGTTACTTCCTCCTATCGCAAAAGATGTGCTTTTAGCTGAAAATGTTCGACCTAAGGCACAGCGTATCGGGGAAGGAGTTATTATTAATTTGCAAACGATTAATAACAACCCCGATGATCGGCCGGATGAACTGATTGCGTATCGTATTTATATTAATGGTCAAATGATTATTTCGAGCCGACATCGTCGCGTTAATTCCGTTGATTCGGTGATCCACTCTTTAGAAGTGGGTGATGGTCCAGAAAATAGTGGTAGTTGGTTGATCACTATGGCCGATGCAGTGACAGATGAAATAGGTGATTTTGTTGAAACACTTCATGACCAATTAATTGAGTTGGAAGATATGATCCTCGATCAGCAAATTCCGGCTCGAGGTGAATTGGCATTGCTACGTAAGCAACTGATTGTGTTACGCCGTTATATGGCGCCACAACGTGATGTATTCTCCCGACTCTCTATCGAAAAATTACCTTGGATGAGCGACAGTGATCGCATTAGTTTGGTTGAAATATCAGAACGTCTCTCGCGTCGATTAGAAGATTTAGATAGTAGTATTTCTCGTACAGCCGTTATTGCTGATGAAATTACTTCAATGATGGCAGATGCGATGAACAGGCGCACATATACCATGTCATTAATGGCGATGCTATTTTTGCCCACGACCTTTTTGACAGGACTATTTGGGGTTAATTTAGGGGGGATCCCCGGCAATGAATTTCCTTATGGCTTTGCTATATTTTGCTTTTCACTGTTTTTCTTGATTGTGATTGTTGCTTGGTGGTTAAAGCGTAGTAGGTGGTTGTGAAATTTCAGCAAATTAATCGTAACTAAATGGATTTAAAAAAGAATTCTCTAACTCTGTTTGAGATATATCAATTTTTTAAATGCCAACATCTGGCATTATAACTCTCGCAGGTGAATACAACGTTGAGCGATGAACGTTGTGCTCCATAATTGTAGTTTTTCTCATATTGAGTTCTTAATACAGAATAATTGACCATTATTACACCGATGTTAAATAAACATCGGTTTTTTTTTTGCTTATTATTCTTGTCATAAGCAAAGCATATTAAACCCCAGCGTAACGACGATGGTTTGCTAGGGATAATACTGGCTATGCTTATTTTACCTCAACAACATCCAATCTAGCTTGGCTAAAATCAGGACGCTCATCTTCATCATCGGAAAGAATAGGGCTTGTTGGAATATCATCCTTATCAAATGCTAGATCACCGCCGTTAATAATCTCATCACCCTGTTTGATATTAGCAAAGTCAAATAATTGGGTATCACATAGATGCGACGGAACAATATTTTGGGTTGCCCTAAACATGGTTTCAATGCGCCCAGGGTAACGTTTATCCCAATCTCTTAGCATCTCTTTGATCACTTGGCGCTGTAAGTTAGGTTGAGAGCCACAAAGATTACAGGGAATAATAGGGAAATTTTTTGCTTGAGCAAAACGCTCAATGTCTTTTTCTCGGGCATAAGCCAATGGACGAATAACGATATGTTTTCCGTCATCACTCATTAATTTAGGTGGCATGCCCTTTAGCTTTCCACCATAAAACATGTTCAGAAACAGCGTTTCTAAAATATCATCACGATGGTGACCTAAAGCAATTTTTGTTGCCCCAACTTCGGTGGCTGTACGGTATAAAATACCACGACGTAAGCGAGAGCAAAGTGAACAGGTGGTTTTACCTTCTGGAATGATCTCTTTTACAATACCGTAAGTATTCTCTTCAACAATTTTATACTCTACGCCAAGTTGCTCAAGATATTCAGGTAAAATATGCTCAGGGAAGCCCGGCTGTTTTTGATCTAAATTAACGGCAATTAAGGAAAATTGTATTGGCGCGCTTTTTTGCAAATTCATTAAGATAGATAGGAGAGTATAGCTATCTTTCCCGCCAGAAAGGCACACCATGATTTTATCGCCATCTTCAATCATATTAAAATCAGCGATAGCTTGCCCAACGTTACGGCGTAAGCGTTTTTGTAATTTGTTAAAATTATATTGCTCTTTTGGGATGCTCATTTTTTACGGTTCTATATCGTTGCTAAGGTTTTTTAACTTACTTTAAAGGGGTTTTCTGCTTTATTTTCAATTTGTTACATGACGTGCTTTATCGGAATAACATAATATCTATGCGTTTAAACGAATAAAGCTAAAAAGCAAAATTTAATCACCACTTATTGCAAGGAAATGATAAGCCGACAATGATAACAGAAGCATCGCGCATTTCGAAACTGCTAAGTAAAATAATCGCCACCCTGTAGGGCTGACTTACTGATCAAGATAGTAATGGGGGAAAAATAGCGATTACTACAAAGATAATCGCTATTGATAACAACAGCCTCTTATTTAAGTCACGAAAGGACGTCTATTTAAGAGGAGAGTGTGGCAAGTTTGGTGGCAAACCCCATAAAAAATAGCCCAACAATACCATTTCCCAGTTTAGCGATATTTTTACGTGAACCGAAGAAACGCGCCAATGCTACACCACCAAAAATAAGAAAAGAGAGATAAACAAAGCTAAATGCTTCAAGCATAGAAGCTAAGATCAAGTAGGATAAACCAGTATGTGCATAGTTAAAGTCGATAAATTGCACAAAAAAGGAGATATAAAACAAAATCGCTTTGGGGTTGGTTAAGCTTAATGTTAATGCCTTACGAAATACATGCTCTTGAATACAGTTTGTCTCAGTATGGCTTTGCTTTTTGGCAAAGAAGTTAGCATGAATAATTTTGATACCGAGATAGAGTAGATAAAAAGCACCTAAGAAACGGACAATAGTAAAAAGCACAGGAGAGGCTTTAATAACTGATGCCACACCGATAAATGCTAAGAAAATTAAGATAGCATCGCCAATAAAAACCCCTAATGCGGCTCGATAACCTGCACCAACTCCTCTTGATGCACTGGTTTTAAGCACATAAAGGGAATTAGGGCCGGGGACGATAATAATAAAGAACATACCCGCAAGATATGTCCAAATATTGAGCACTCCAAATTGTTCAAGCCACACAGTAACCCCCATACTTTTACTGTACATGATATAAACGTTGACCTGTTATTATATAAAGAGAAACAGAAAAATTTAAACGCCTATTTTTATACACTTTTAGCATAATTATTCGTAAATAATGATTTTTATACAGAAAGTAAGTTGTTTTTTAGTAGAAAATAGGGGGGAAGATCATCGTGATACAGAACAAAAGTGAATAGGGTAAATATTATCTTAAAAAGTAGAGTTTATCTTATTGATTTATCTATTTTTATCAAAAATAATAGCAACGTATACACTTGCATATAAAACTAAGGAAATAGATCATGGCAACCACTTTTCTACCTATTGGTCTTTTTGGGCCATTAAACCCTATTGGTTTGGGTGGTATTATGTTTGAATTTTTCTATTATTTTTAATCATAATATAACCTCTATAATAGTAAATAGTACCTCATCACCATTCTATATTAATAGTAAGGGATATTTATGATAAAGGTTATTGCAGAAGATTTTATTAAATCAGCATCAATAGAAACGGTCTTACCACTTTACCAAGAATTGGTGAAAGCTAGCCAACAAGAAGCGCTTTGTATTAGCTATGATTTATTTGTTGATGAGAAAGATCCCGGTCACTTTATTTTTATTGAATCATGGCCAAATAAAGAAGCACTAGATATTCATTGTAATAGTGAACATTTTCGTCGCATCATTCCGATGATTAAACAATATACAAAAGCAGAGTCAAAAATCACTTTAGTCAATAGTGTATTTGATAAAAATATAGATTAATCATTTTATGTCTATATTTTAACGTATTAATAAATAATATATTAATTGGGGCCGCATTATTTATTGCGGCCTTGTTATATGTTGTGAACTATATTGAATAAAGCTCTAAAGGTAAGCCATCGGGATCTTGAAAAAAGGTAAAACGTTTTTGGCTACTAGGATCTATACGTATTGGCTCGCATTGAATATTGTTTTGTTGTAAATAAGCAACTGAAGCATCAAGATCGTCCACTGCAAATGCCACATGGCGTAGACCACGTGCTTCTGGGTAACTTAAACGTGCTGGCGCATCTGGGAAGCTAAATAATTCAATTTGGTAGACTGTACCTAACGCAAGCTCAGCTTTCCAAGATTGTATTTCTTCACGGTATTTTTCATTTAATAGGGTAAGCCCCAGTATTTGACAATAAAAATGTTTGCTGATCTTATAATCAGAACAAATAATCGCCACATGATGAATTTTATTTAATTTTAACATTGATAACTCAACTAATAAAAAATAACATAAGATAAATTATGTTATAAAGATAGCATAAAATAATAGATTTAATAATATTTATTTTATATAAGCGTATAATTTTTTATTTTTATATTTTGGTTAATTTAGAATAATCAAAAACAATAACTATTCTTAATATTTACTTAATGGTGGATAAAAATAATATAAGTTTACTCTAATTAAATAGAGAGATTTTATTTTCATTTTATTAATAAGAATTTCTTTATAATAAATGTTTTTTATTGTATCGTTTTTATTGTTTAAAGATGCTTAACTTCATAAAAAATATAATTTTTTTAGTTTTTTTGTTATTTTATATAGAGAATAAAAATGAAATTTAATTTTTTGCTTTCAACTTCAATACTCGTTGTTTCTACTCTTTCTTTTAATGCTTATGCAACATTAGAAAATACAGTGTCGATAGGGTATGCTAAATCTAAATTGAAAGTCGATGAAGATTTAATAAATGATAACCTTAAAGGTATTAACTTAAAATATAATCATGAAGTAGCTAATGATTGGGGCGTTATCAGTTCGTTTTCATATGCAAAAAATAAAAATGATGGTTATGATCATTGGGGATATGCAGGTACTTCAAAGATTAGCTACTATTCGTTAACGGCAGGTCCAAGTTACCGCCTTAACAATTATGTCAGTGCATATGGACTAATAGGTTTTGGCTATTTTCATGAAGACTTTCACTACTATGATGAAAGAGAAAAAGAAAATAAGATATCAATGGCTTATGGATTAGGCGTACAAGTAAACCCAATCACTAACTTAGCTATTGATGTTTCTTATGAGTACTCCAAACTATATGATATTGATTTTACTACTTGGGTAGTGGGTATCGGTTATCGTTTTTAATCAAAGGTGTCACACACGATAGTCAATATATTTTCTAAGGTCGCTTTTGCGACCTTTTTAGTCTTTATATAAGCCACTTTTAAACAAATTAAAATTGATAAGTTCGCCAGTGTAGTTAAACAGACAAATTGTGTGGTTATTAAGAAGTTAAGATTTCCAAATAATATGGTACATGGGTTGCAGGGGATCACGACTAATTAATACACGACCAAAAATATCATCAATATCGGCGTTTTCATCCGGTGCAAGACCGATAATCACTTCACTAAATCGGGCTGATGAAACAGGTAAACCGACAATAAATTGCCAATCATTCCCTAATGTAACAACTTCAGCTGCACCTCGTTCTTCAAATTGTAAATTAAAAAGCAGCTGATCGGCTACATCAAGATTATCAGCGGCTTGCGCTAAAAAGAGATCATAGGCTTGTTCTAAAGCTTCTTCTTCACTGATTAAGGTTGGTTGGTTCATGGTCATGCCTATAAATTATGTCAATATTGTCGCGCTATTTATATCGATAGTTAGCTGTTTTCGCTAACTATTTTATTGTTGATATAATTACTGAGCTGATTGTATCACTCTTTCTAGAGAAGTGGGCTAAAGAAATAACAAAGGCGTTCTAACACCCGATTCATAAATGGACGTTTTTCCCATTCATCAAGAGTAAGTTGTGTTGAACGTGCAATATAATCATATTGTACGATGCTAAGATCACTAGCAAAACATTCATCATCAATCACAACAGTTATTTCAAAATTAAGCCATAAACTACGCATATCAAGGTTAACCGAGCCAACCATACTCAGTTGACCATCAACCATTACACTTTTTGTATGTAATAGGCCATCTTCAAATTGAAAAACTTTTACACCCGCCTCAAGTATTTCAGTAAAAAAGGCTCGGCTTGCCCAACGTACCAGGAAAGAGTCATTACTTCGTGGCACAATAATACTGACATCAACACCACGCATAGCGGCGGTTGAAATGGCATGAGCCAGATCGTCACTTGGCACGAAGTAGGGGGTTGTCATGACTAATTCTTTTCTGGCTGAATAGATGGCCGTAATTAATGATTGTTGAATGAGTTCTTCAGGAAAGCCGGGGCCTGAGGCAATTACCTGTGTAGTATGTCCATTTGCTTGTTCAAATGGCATAATATTGTTATCTGGTGGCGGTGGTAAGTGGCGTTCACCGGTTTCCATTTCCCAGTCGAAAGCATAAATAATACCCAATGTCGTAGAAACAGGGCCTTCCATTCTGACCATAATATCAATCCACTGACCGACACCCGCATCTTGTTTAAAATAGCGTGGATCGACCATATTCATACTGCCGGTATAGGAAATGTAGTTATCAATTAATACTATTTTACGATGTTGACGTAAGTCCATACGACGCAAGAAGAAACGGAACAGATTGACTTGCAATGACTCGACAAATTCAATGCCGGCGGCTCGCATTCTTGCAGGACCATTGGTGCGAAAGAAACTACGGCTTCCTGCAGAATCCACCATAATGCGACATTTTACACCACGTTTAGCCGCTTGAATAAGGGCTTCAGTGACTTCCTCTACCAATCCTCCGGATTGCCAGATATAAAACACCATTTCAATATTATCGCGCGCATTATTAATATCACGCGTGATGGCATTTAATGAGTCTTCGCAAGTTGTTAGTAGCTGGATCTTATTACCTTTTACACCATTAATACCTTGGCGTTTAGCGGTTAACTGAAAGATGGGCTCCGCAACATCACTATAGTGTTTAGCGAAAATATGTTTACACTTTTTTAATTCTTCAAGCCATGCAACTACGGAAGGCCACATCTGCCTAGCATGTTCAACACGGCGTTTACCAAGATGAAGTTCACCAAAGGCAAAATAGGCGATAACACCGACTAAAGGGAGGATATAAATAATCAGTAGCCATGTCATCGTTGAGGTGACAGGTCGTCGATGCATTAGGACACGAAATGTGACCCCTGCGATCAATAGCCAATAGAAGAAAAAAGTTAGCCAACTTAATACAGTATAAAATGTTGTCATAGTAAAGCTATTTTCCGTTGAAAAAGAATCGCATGAATAGGTCGGAGGCAATTTACTAACAATAGTTCATTATTTCTATTATTTGCCAAATGTTGTTATTAAATCAGGATTATTTTCTCTGTCAAATCTCTCTGGTAAGAGATAAACATCAAATAAGTCGCTATATACTTATTTTGATACATTTTATTTTTGAGAGAAAGGTATAAAGCATAAATAAAAAATAAGGCAAATTATCAATCCCCCCTTGGATCATAAAATGAACGTCCTATAATACACCACTTATTTGAAAAAATAGGTATTGATTGCAATGAGACATAGCAGGAATGAAGTGGCACGTTGGCGAATGATGAGACAAGCGTTACGTCGCCGTCGCCGTTGGTTAGAGGGTCAATCACGCCGTAACTTACGTATTTACCAAATGCGTAAGCTTGATACTTCTAGAAAACATAGAGCGCTGTTGTTCGTGCAATACACCGAACTAAATTGATCTTTAGCTTTTTTAGTTGTTATAGCAATCATTTTGATAAACGTTATTGAATATGATTGCTATTTGCATTTAAACTAGGGACATTATTTTTTGTTTAGGTGAAATAAGATCAGTTATGCGCTTTAAGCTTTGGGTATTTATATCACTGTGTTTGCATGCCTCGCTTGTTGCGGCTGCCATACTGTATGTTGTAGAAGATAAGCCAATTGCACCAGAACCTATCTCTATACAGATGCTAGCCTTTGCTGCAGATGAGCCAGTAGGAGAGCCTGAGCCTGTAGTTGAAGAGGTGACGCCACCGGAGCCTGAGCCTGTTGTCGAGCCAGAACCTGAGCCAGAACCAGAACCGATCCCAGATGTAAAACCGGTGATTGAAAAACCGATAGAGAAGAAGCCAGAACCCAAACCTAAGCCAAAACCGGTGGAAAAACCAAAGCCACCCGTCGAACGACCACAGCAACAACCATTGGCGCTGAACAAGGGAAATGAGATGAAGAATCTTAACCCCAATGCTACACCGAGTAATAAAGGTGAGGAAAAGCCTGTTGCGACAACTAGCCAAGGGGAAGGAAAAGTACCTAATGTGCTTCGCCAAGGGTTACCTATCTATCCTCCTCGTGCCAAGGCCGTGGGTATTGAGGGTTCAATAAAAGTACGCTTTGATATCGATGCCGATGGACGGGTAGATAATGTAGAAATTCTCTCTGCTAACCCCAAAAATGTCTTTGAACGCGAAGTGAGAAAAGCAATGCGTCAATGGCGTTATGAGAAAATCCCTTATAAAGGTAAAGTGATTATCATTGATTTTAATATAGATGGTGTTTCTGCAAGTTAATAAGAAACCATTGATTGATAAAGCGTCACATCACTCAATGATAAAAAAGGCACTTTTGATAAGTGCCTTTTTTGTTGGTTTTATTGAGTTTAAAAGGTTATTCCATGGTACTTGCTAAGGTAAAATTGGTTTTACCTTCAGGTAGGCGACGAGCACTATTATTCTCATCGACTGCCACATAAGTAAACACGGCTTCAGTGGCACGATACCGTTGACCTACCGGCTCGGTTGCTACTTTTTTAACCCACACTTCAATATTAACAGTAATTGAAGAGTTACCGGTTTTTAAACAACGAGCATAACAGCAAACGACGTCGCCAACGGCAACAGGTTTTAGAAAGGTAATGCCTGTTACACTTACAGTAACAACGCGACCTAAGGCAATTTCTTTCGCTAAAATGGCACCACCAATGTCCATTTGAGACATTATCCAGCCACCGAAAATATCACCATTGGCGTTAGTATCAGCTGGCATGGCAAGCGTACGTAATACTAGCTCACCATTAGGCAAAGATTGTTGTTCAGTCATGGGGAAATACTATCTATCAATGTTAAAACTAAGGAGACTCCCTTGAGGCAGTCTCCCGATAAAATAGAGGTCATTATTCAGATTTAGATGTCACATCTTTATGTAATACTTTAGATGTTGATGTTGTTCCGTTATCTGATGTTTCAGATGTATGACTTTCTGTTGATTCCTCTTTCGTCTCTTCTTCGGGTAACCGGTTGTTCCAGATATACACAACACTAATCACAGTAAAGATTAAGGTTAATATTGTTAACCCAAAGACTTTAAAGTTTACCCAAGTTTCTTGAGATAAAGAAAATGCGACATAAAGATTACCCAGCGCACAAGCTAAAAAGAACAGTACCCAAGCGATATTGAGTTTTTTCCAATTAGTCGCTGGCATCGCTAATTCTTTACCTAGCATTCTTTCCATTAATGTTTTCGGCGTAAAGAGTTGCATCGCAATAAGCACTAGCGCAAAAATGGCGTAGATTGCGGTGACTTTCCATTTAATAAAGACATCTGAATGGAAAGCGATAGTCAATGTACCAAATATCGTTACAACGATTGCGGTGATCAGTGGTGCTTTTTCGACTTTATGGAAGATAAGCCATGTTAAACCGACTGAGATCCATGTTGCTACAATTAATGCGCCAGAAGCATAGAAAATATCTTGCCATTTATAAAAGATAAAAAACACTAATAGTGGAGCGAAATCAAGTAATTGCTTAAGCCAGCCGTTTTTCATAACCGATAGAAACCTATTGTCGTTAAATTTATAAACTAGGTTATTCTAATGCAAAGCGACATGAAAAGGGTAAACAATTGCATATCTTTAATAAGATCAGGCTTATTTATCACAATATGGCGGTTTTATATTAGATTAACTCATTGAATATAAGGTTTAATTTAATCTTGTGTCATTTAAAGATAAAGTATTGATTATGGTAGGAGATTAAAACATCACTCTAGTATATGATTCATTGAGCCATTATCTCTTCACGCGACTTTTTGATGAATGCGCGAAAAAGTAATTCAGATAAGAGGAAATCAATGAACGGAAAAAGAATAATAAAATGGATGCCTGGATTAGGCTTATTGTTTAATTATCAGCGTGAACATCTTGGATATGATATTAAAGCAGGGCTTTCTGTTGCTGCGGTTGCATTGCCTGTTGCTATCGCTTATACCGAATTACTCGGTATCAATGCCATTGTGGGATTATACGCCTGTATCTTACCCATGATCATGTATGCTTTATTTGGCACTTCACGCCAATTAATTACTGGCCCTGATGCTGCAACTTGTGCCGTGATAGCCGCAGTTGTCATCCCTCTTTCTGCGGGGGATGAAAATACCCGTTGGCAACTGGCCATTATAATGACTGCAATGACCGGTTTTTGGTGCATTCTTGCGAGTCATTTTCGCTTTGGCGCATTTACGGACTTTCTCTCTAGACCTATATTACAAGGTCTATTAAATGGCGTTGCCATCACTATCATGGTGGGGCAATTGAGTAAAGTATTTGGTTTTACCACCTCCCCAGAATATTTAATTGAAAAATTACTTGAAGTACCTTTTCGATTAAAAGAAGCACATTGGCCAACACTGTTGATGTCGGCGCTAACCTTAGCATTACTATTAGGTATTCGTCATTTTAGACAACGTTGGCCCGCTCCGTTAATTGCTATGGTGGTGATGACCTATTTAAGTTGGCAATTTGATTTAGTCAATTATGGGATTGCTATTGTTGATAAAGAAGCAGACAACGGTGATCTCTTTTTACCCATCGTTTCAATGAGTGGCTTTCATCTTGGGTCACTTCGTGAATTAATTGTTCCTTCCATTAACCTTGCGGTGATTAGTTTTGTTAGCTTTATGATGACGGCAAGAAGTTTTGCTAGCAAAAATGGTTATGATGTTGATGCCGACCAAGAATTAAAGGCATTAGGCATTGCTAATATCGCATCGGCACTTTCGCAAGGATTTGCAGTAAGTGCCGCCAGTAGCCGTACTGCGGTGAATGATTCTGTTGGCGGTAAAACACAATTGGTCTCTATTGTGGCGGCGTTAGTCATTTTAGTTGTGTTGCTTTTTATGACCGACTTTATTGCCTACATTCCGTTATCTTCTTTAGGCGTTGTGCTGATTGTTTCCTCTTGGTCATTGCTAAGTATTCGTCATATTTGGTCTTATCGTAAACGAAATCGACAAGCTTTTACCTTAGCAACGTTTACTTTATTAGCGGTGTTGTTAGCGGGATTGATTAACGGCATTGGTTTTGCTGTGTTACTTGGGTTATTGCAATTTTTACGTATTGTATTCCGCCCAAGTGATCAGTTATTAGGTGTTGATGAACAAGGAATGATCCACTCAATCAACCAAGGTAACGGCATTGAATCGATATCAGGATTGATGATGTATCGTTTTAATTCCCCCTTAACCTATTTCAATGTTGGCTATTTTAAAAAGCGGGTACTACAGCTAGTGGACAGCGCGCCACAACGTCCTGCATGGTTAGCGGTTGATGCTACCGTAAGTTTTACTTATGACGATGTGAGTGTTTTTGCTGTTATTGATGAGCTAATTAGAGAGCTTAGGATCAAAGGCGTTAAATTGGTATTGGCTGGGCGCAGAACAGAATTAAATCGTTGGATTGCACGTAACAAGATCACTATCAATGATGATGATTTAATTATTGCCCCCGATCTCTATTTTGTTATTCGTTTATATCAAAGTCGACAACAAATAAAAGAAAAACACAAACAGCAACAACAAGTGCCGTTTGCTGAAGATAACCAAGCTACTTTCATCAGGGATACGGAAACGGGTGGATAGAATGTATAACATGGGGTTTAGTGGCTGGATAGGTGTGTAAGGCTAATTGATTGTTTTTAAATGATTATGTTAATAAAAATGCCGTGCTAATCTATTAATCACATTAGCACGGCATTGTTTGCTGCGAGGGGGTTACTTGGTGATATATTTATTTTCAGTCAGCATAAACAGACGGAATAGATAAATAATCATCCATGCAGACGTAATATTCTTTAAAAAATAATATAAAAATTTGTGGATCATGTTAGGCAATTCACCCGTAATATTGCTTAAGAAGCCAATCCCAAATTGTAATAAAATCCAAATTCCTAAGGCAGGGATCAGCGCCCCTGATTCACCAAAGCCCATTTTCCAGCCTAGACGTATTGCGCTACCAATAGATTGTTGGCGTACCAGTACGACTGGCGCTAGTGCAAATCCCACTAATAAAATGATACCAGGGATAATCAACATAAAGCCTGCACTAATTAAAATAGAGCAGAGCAAAATTAGCAGAAACATCTTCGGTAAACGGGGTAAGCTGGCATTAAACGTTTGGTTCAATGTCACGTTATGACCGGCAGAAAGTGCCATTGCCAACATTAAAATCACTAAAACCAGAATACTTTGCTGAAAAAGCTCAAAAACATAGACCAGTAAGACCTTTTGAAATACCCCAATAACACTGTTATTCATCGCTTCTAATTCAGCGGGTGAGACATCAGCGAATCTGGTTTTTTGAAAATTAATAATAAAGTCATTAATTATTTGTGATTCTTGTGCATTAGGGCCAACCAATAGATATATGACAGCTAAAATGAGGGCCAAAACTGCAGATAGCGTGATAATGCTACGTTGTTCATTTTTATAAAAGTTAAGACTATCACGGTAGATTGTGCGTGCCGGGGTAGGCATGAAACTGCTCCTATACAAATAGACTAAGTCAATGGGACATATTGTACCTTTTAAGACAACAAAAAGGGATCATTTCTGTTATTTCTATAGCTATTGTTATTGAAAGGTTTTTTTCATTCGTTTGGCGAATGAAAATTAAATAATCAAATTAGATGAAACATTAAATTAACAATTAAATAACGATATTGTCAAATATCATCTTTTAATGAGGTTCTTTTATTTAATGATTCTTAAAAACAATAAATTTAATTATAAGAAAATATTGTATTAATGCTAAATTTGATGTGGATCAATTATAAATAATCAGCATCATAAATAATAAAGAGAGGAATAACACTTTCTGCAAAAATAATTCCAAAGTTGTGATCGGCATTAGATCATAATTACTTATTAATGGGTATATTTTAGCGGAGATTTTACTTATTACAGGAATGGGTTAAATAATGAAAAAACTTTCTGCGCTTATTCTAGCGGCTGCAACACTTGCACCGTCTATTTCTTTTGCTCATCAAGCGGGTGATTTTTTATTCCGTGCGGGTACTGCAACAGTTCGTCCTAATACAGGTTCAGATACTATATTAGGTGGGCATTTTGATGCTAATAACAACACTCAATTAGGTTTAACCTTTGGTTATATGGTAACTGATAATATTGGGGTTGAGTTATTAGCAGCAACACCTTTTGAGCATAAAGTTTCTTTAACTGGTGTGGGCGAAATTGCTAAAGTTAAACATTTACCGCCAACATTAATGGCACAGTATTACTTTGGTGGTGCTGAAGATAAATTACGCCCTTATTTAGGTGCTGGTCTAAACTTTACGACTTTCTTTGATGAAAAATTCAATAATAATCCAGCGGTAGGCCAACTTGGATTAAATGATCTTGATCTTAAAAACTCTTGGGGCTTTGCAGCACAAGCAGGTTTAGACTATAACCTAGATAAAAACTGGATGCTGAATGCTTCTGTTTGGTGGATGAATATCGAAACCGATGTCAAATTTAAAGATGGCGATGGAAACCACTATAAAGTGGATACTCGCTTAGACCCATTTGTGTTTATGTTCGGTGTTGGTTATCGTTTCTAATTATTCTTGCAATAACAGAATATGCTATTAAGTATCAGCGGGGCAGTGGCTCCGCTTTTTTTTTATCTGTGTTAATCATAATTGCTTATCTACAGTGATCGTGTTTAGATTAAAAAATTTTATTACCTCTATTATGTGTATTAAGGCTTAGCTGATTATAACTAAAATAATAGAGGTATATTTTAATGGTGTATTAAAAATGCATCTTTATATTTTTTATTAGTTAAAAAAATAATCACTATTCTCGATGAGCATTTAATTGGCTCGCATAAATGGGAATTTATAGATGTATTTTATTTGCATGTTTTATCTGCCCATGATATTGCCTAATAATAATTAAAAAAATAGCGCCTAAAGCGGCCAAAAATATTATTACTGATATTGAATAGTACTATTAAGAAAATGATGGCTGCATCAAATTTAAGTGAAAGTCACCAGTGTGGTGAAAATAACATCGAAAAAAGATAAGTATAACTTTAGTTTTAACGGTTTTTTTTGGGGTATTTTACCCGTAAAAAAGAAACGTCTTATTTTAGTAAAACAGAGAATTTGTCAAAAATTGATCTTCATACCAAAGAGTATGGAATGCTTTAGGCGAGACAAGAAAAAAACCACCGAAGTGGCTTTTTTCTTACTGACTTATAAAAAATAGCTTAACGGATAACCATTGAGTTAATGACACCTTTAACGCCAGTGACTTTACGTGCGGTTTCTATGGCGCGATTTGCATCAGCCTGTGAAGAGACAAAACCACTTAACTGAACTTTACCTTTAAATGTCTCAACGCTAATTTGTGTTGAGTTTAGGTTTTTCTCACCAATTAAAGCTGTTTTTACTTTAGTGGTGATCACCGAGTCATCAAAATATCCCCCAGTGCCTTCTGATGTTGCCGTTGGAGAGCATGCAGATAAAGTCATGGCCATAAGTAATGCCGCTAATACGGTAGAAATTTTTGCCCATAGTTTCATTATCAAACTCCTTATAATGACATTATTGATTGAGTACTACTGAATAGAAAACCTAAAGCTGTATACCCTATATAAAGTATGTGCAAGAAATGACAGATTGCCAACTGACTGAGCAAAAATAGTTTTATGCTTGTTCAGGCGAATCAAGCATTACTCGCGCTATGAATAGAGGCTGATGGGGAAGTGATGGTCGATTGTTAATGATTAAATTAGGAAAAATCTGCTTAGGAAAAAGTTTTCTCTAAGCAGACGGCGATAATAATTTTAGACTTAAACGCTTATTGTTGCGGCTTTCATTTGTTGCACAAACTGCGTCAACATTTTTAACATCACATCAGGTTGATGTAGGTTATTTTCAATAATTTGTACAACGGCTGAGCCTGAGATAGCGCCAAATGCACCATTACTAATGGCCTGTGAAACTTGTTGTGGCTCAGAAATACCAAAACCTTGTAATGCAGGTGGTGCATTATAAGCTTTAAGTTTACTGGTTAAATGAGTGAGTGACTGTTCTGCTCGTTTATCTGTCCCCGTAACACCGGCTCTTGATAATAGATAAGTATATCCCTCTGCGCTGGTGGCTAACTCTTGTAATAACTCATCATCTGCATTAGGCGGGCAAATAAAAATCGGGGCAATATTCGCGCTTAATGCCGCTTCTCGAAATTGTTTTGCTTCACGCAAGGGAACATCACCAATCAGTACTGAATCAACACCCGCTTGTTGGCATTTATGGTAAAAATTATCAACGCCATTGCTAAAAACAAGATTTGCATACACCAATAGTCCAATCGGAATAGTGGGGTGTTTTTGGCGGATCTGGCTTAATAACTCAAAACAGAGGGTTGGGGTGACATTAGCATTTAATGCCCGTAAGTTTGCCCCTTGAATAGTAGGGCCATCAGCCAGTGGATCAGAAAATGGAATGCCTATCTCTAACGCATCTGCACCCCCTTCAATTAATGCGTCAATAATTTTTAACGACAGTTCAGCATCGGGATCACCTAAAGTGACAAAGGGAACAAACGCGCCTTGTTGTTTTTGTGCTAATGCTTCAAAGCATAATTGATAACGGCTCATTAAATTTCTCCTCGTGCAGCTAAAATATCGTTAACAGTAAAAATATCTTTGTCACCTCGTCCGGATAAATTGACAATTAAGAGTTGTTCTTTATCTGGATTTTGGGCAATCAGTTTCAACGCATAGGCCAGAGCATGTGACGATTCTAATGCGGGGATGATCCCTTCACGGCGTGATAGCGTTTTAAAAGCCTCAATGGCTTCATCATCTGTTACAGAAACATAATCTGCACGGCCAATGCTGTTTAAATGCGCATGTTGCGGGCCTACGGATGGGAAATCTAATCCTGCAGAAATAGAATAGGACTCTTCAATTTGGCCTTCTTCGGTTTGCATAATCGGTGATTTCATACCGAAATAAATGCCTAACTTGCCATGTTTTAATGGTGCTCCGTGCTCTCCTGTTTCGATCCCTTTTCCTGCCGGCTCAACACCAATTAATTGTACTGAGGTTTCTGGTATAAATGAGGCGAATAAGCCAATGGCGTTAGAGCCACCGCCAATACAGGCGATAACGGCATCAGGGAGACGACCTTCACGGGCTAAAATTTGCGCTTTAGCTTCATCCCCAATCATGCGCTGGAATTCGCGAACAATAGTGGGATAAGGATGCGGGCCTGCCGCAGTGCCTAATAAGTAGTGAGCACGCTCGTAGCAACCAGACCAGTCACGTAACGCTTCATTACACGCATCTTTTAATGTTGATGAACCACTATGCACCGGAATAACTTCGGCACCCATTAAACGCATACGAAATACATTGGGTGATTGACGTTCAACATCTTTTGCCCCCATATAAATACGGCACTTCATATTTAACAGAGCACAAGCTAACGCAGTGGCAACACCATGTTGCCCAGCGCCCGTTTCTGCAATAATTTCTGTTTTTCCCATCCGTTTTGCTAGCAGTGCTTGGCCTAATACTTGGTTTGTTTTATGAGCACCGCCATGCAATAAATCTTCACGTTTTAGATATAAACGGGTACGAGTACCTTGGGTCAAATTGCGACAGAGTGTCAGTGCCGTTGGTCTACCTGCATAATTTTTGAGTAGATCTTGAAACTCTTGCTGAAATGACGGATCGTTTTGTGCGTCAATAAAGGCTTGTTCAAGTTGATCTAATGCAGGGATCAATATTTCTGGTACATATTGACCACCAAACTCACCAAAGTAGGGATTAAGTTTTCTCATTGTGATGTTGTCCTTGTCAGAAATTTTGTGAAAATTTGCTTTGTTGTAATTGTGTAAAGACTTGCGATAGACGTTGTGGATCTTTGATACCTGCTGAAGATTCCACCCCTGAATTAAAATCAAGTCCTAAGCAACCGGTGTTTAGAGCGTCTAAACAGTTATCACTGTTTAGGCCACCTGCAAGTAATGCTTTATGGCGTAAAGTAGGCGGAATAGTTTGCCAATCAAAGGTTCTACCTGTACCACCCGTACCATTATCTAATACATATTTGTTAACTTGTGCAATGTGCTGAATATCATGGTGATAAGCCATATTAAGCGCTTGCCAAATTTCGCATTGTGGAGCGATTTTTTCCCTTAGTTGGGCAATAAATTGTGCATCTTCAGCGCCATGTAACTGAACCGCAGATAAATTAAGTTGTTTAGCATAGTCACAAATCAGCTCAATAGATTGGTTTTGAAAAACGCCCACAAAAGCTAATGGCGCTTGTGTTATCAATAATTGCGCTTGTGACAGTGTCACTCTTCGTGGTGATTTCTCAGCAAAAATTAATCCTCCATAATAGGCACCCACTTGATAGGCCGCTTTTACATCTTGTGTGCGGGTTAAGCCGCACACTTTATGCTTTCCCAAAATAAGTGCTCTTACCGCTTGGGCAATATTCTCTTGTGACATCAAGGCACTACCCACTAAAAAGCCATTAGCATATTGACTTAGTGTTTTAACTTGTTGATGGGTATGAATTCCAGATTCGCTGATAACAATAGCCTCTTGCGGTAAACCTTGGCTAAGTTGTTCGGTACGGGATAAATCAATAGAGAGATCACGTAAATTACGATTATTAATCCCGATCACTTTTGCTTTAAGCTCAATGGCTCGCTGACGCTCTTCTTCGGTGCTCACTTCTGTTAATACTCCCATGTTTAATTGGTGAGCAACGGCACTAAGCGCACGATACTGTTCATCATTAAGAACAGAAAGCATTAATAAAATGGCATCAGCTTGGTAAAAACGAGCTAAATAAATTTGGTATTCATCGATAATAAAATCTTTACATAAAACAGGTTGATGAACGGCATCACTAACTTGACGTAAATAATCAAAACTGCCTTGAAAATATTTTTCATCAGTCAGTACCGAAATAGCGGCTGCATAGGGTTGATAAATTTTCGCAATGGCAACGGGATCAAAATCAGAGCGAATAATCCCTTTTGAGGGCGATGCTTTTTTACACTCTAAAATAAACACTGGGTGTGATCGCGTTAATGCTTGATAAAATGAGCGTGTCGATGGCGCAATCTTATCTATAAAGGTTGATAAAGGTTGCTGTGCTTTACGTGCAACTAAATATTCGGCTTTATCTTTAACAATGGCATTTAATACAGTCATTATTTTTATCCTCTTGCGGCTAGCGCATTAACGCGATTAATGGTTTTACCGCTATAGATTGCGTGCATAGCAACTTCGGTATTAGCTTTCAAATCTTCTTGTCCGTGTAAACGCATTAATAAGGCGACATTGGCAGCGACGGATTCAGTGTGTGCGCGTTTACCTTGTCCTTGCAGTAAATTAGCCAATAATTGGCGATTAACCTCAGGTGTACCGCCTTCAAGATCACTTATCGCACAAGGACGTAGACCAAAATCACTTGGGGTTAATTGATAACGAGTGATTTCCCCATTGTGTAATTCAGCCACTTGTGTGGGAGCATGTAATGACACTTCATCCATTCCACCACTATGGACCACTGCCGCACGTTTGTAGCCCAAGACATTTAAGGTATCTGCAATAGGCATTAATAATTCAGGACTATAAACACCAATTAATGCTAAAGGCGGACGCGCTGGATTAATTAATGGGCCTAACACATTAAAGAGCGTGCGTGTTCTTAGCTGTTGGCGCACAGGGGCGGCAAAGCGAAAACCACTGTGATAAAGCGGCGCAAATAAAAAGCATAGTCCAATTTCATCTAACAATTGGCGGGCATCGTTGGCACTTTTATCTAGCGGAATACCAAATGCCGCTAATAAATCTGATGATCCTGAGCGACTAGACACGCTACGATTACCATGTTTAGCCACTTTTAGACCAATTTCTGCCGCGACAAACGCACTGGCTGTTGAAATATTGATGCTATTGGCTCCATCGCCGCCAGTACCCACAATATCGCAAAACAGATAATCTGGGCGTGGAAAAGGAGAGGCATTATCCAATAGGGCACGAGCCGCTCCGGCAATCTCTTGAGGGTGCTCACCACGCATTTTCATACTAATCAATACGGCTGCTAACTGTGATTCTGTTAATTCACCACGAATAATCGCACTAAACAGTGTTTGGCTCTCTTCTAAGCTTAATTGTTGTCCTGCAAATAATTTATTGAAGATAGTATCCATATTATGCGTCTCCTCTTGGTGCTTGTGCCCATGCAATGGTTTGTTGTAAAAGTTGTGCGCCTTTAGTGGTTAAAATTGATTCTGGATGAAACTGAAAACCACAAGTTCGATGTTGGCGATGGCGCACGGCCATCACGGTGTTATCACACCACGCATTGACGATAAGTTGCTCAGGCACAACTTCGCCAGAGAGTGAATGATAACGAGCGACGGGCAGAGGATTTGGCAGATGTTCAAACATCGCCTGCCCATCATGGGTGGCGAGCGTAGCTTTACCGTGTAAAATTTCCCCACAAGAAGAGACTTTACCGCCATAAGCTTCAATAATGGCTTGATGCCCTAAACAGATACCAATAATAGGCAATTTACCTAACATGCGATTAAGTAGCTCAGGCATACAACCCGCTTGTGATGGTGTACCAGGGCCGGGAGACAACATAAGAATAGGGTTATCTAACAGGTTTAATTGTTTTTCGATAAAAGAAGCGCTGACATCATTACGATAGATGATCACTTGATGATGTTGACTGCGTAAAAGGTCGACTAAGTTATAAGTAAAAGAGTCGATATTATCGAGTAGTAAGAGCGTCGCCATTAGTAAGCCTCCTGCATATGCGTTTCAGCATGCGCCTGTAAAATGGCATTGATAACCGCTTGTGATTTATTGCGAGTTTCTTCTGCCTCCATTTTGGGATCAGAATCGAGCACAATACCAGCGCCCACTTGAATAGTTGCAATATCTTTTTCTACATAAGCAGAACGAATAACTATGCAAGTATCAAAATCACCGTTACCAGTAAAGTAGCCAATTGCACCGCCATAACTGCCTCGTTTGGTTTTTTCATATTGTGCAATCAGTTGCATAGCACTGACCTTCGGTGCTCCTGAGAGTGTCCCCATATTCATACAGGCTTGATAGGCATGAAAAATATCTAAGTCATGACGTAATGTTCCTACCACTCTTGATACTAAGTGCATAACAAAAGCGTAGCGATCTACTTTGGTTAATTCGGCGACATAACGGCTTCCAGCTTGGCAGATACGCGCTAAATCGTTGCGTGCTAAATCAACCAACATAAGGTGTTCTGATAACTCTTTGGTATCTGTGCGCATTTCAAGCTCAATGCGGCTATCTAAATCAGCATTGATTGAGCCGTCGGCATTGCGACCTCTTGGGCGTGTACCTGCGATAGGATAAATTTCAATTTGGCGATCACTTGCTTGATATTTCAACGCACTTTCAGGTGACGCACCAAAAACGGTAAATAACGCATCTTGCATATAAAACAAATAGGGACTGGGGTTTTTTTGTTTCAAAACTTGATAGGCAGCCAGTGGTGAAGGGCAGTTAATTTGAAAACGACGTGATGGAACAACTTGGAAAATATCGCCACGACGAATATAGGTTTTCATCGCTTCAACAATAGCACCATACTCTTCGTCATTCATATTGCTACTTACAACCGCTTGCTGAGGTGTTAATGGTTGACGTTGTGGTTGTTTTAAAGGTTGCTGTGCGAGTGCAACTAATTGTGCCTGACGGTTATCAAGACGCTGACACTCTTGTGGATTATCCGTAAAGGCAACGGAAATTAATTGGCTATGATGATGTTGATGGTCGATCACAATTAACTGTTCAGCTAAATAAAAACAGTAGTCAGGGCAAGAAAAAACCGCTTCTAAATCAGGTAAGGATTCAAATCCGTTCACTAAATCATAGGCAAATAACCCTCCCACAAAAATAGCATTGGCTTCTTTTGCAGCGCTATTTGCTAGGAAAAAACGTAAAACATCAAATACGCTAGCCGCTTTTAACTTGCTCTCTTCATCTTGAGGGAAAGATGATGATGCAAAAGTAAATACACATTGTTCCGCTTGCTCTACGGAGAGTGTGCTTTTTTCTTTTAGTGCGTTTTTTAATAACGCTAAGATATGTTGGCCGTTGAGACTTAACGCATCGACAGTCACTTGATTTTTGTTTGCACTAATACGTAATGCACTATCAACGATTAACAAACTTTTTAAATTGGCTTTGGTATCAATTTGTGCGGATTCTAACAATAAGGTGTGATGACGATGTTCACACAACGTATTGAAAAGTAACGCCGGCTCGCTGTGATAAGGCAATGCCGTTACCTTAGTTGTTAATGGGAATGCAAGTGAAGTGTTCATTATTATCGCTCTATTTTCTTTTTTCTGGTGCTGATAAGCACAAAATTGGCATATAAAAAAACCCGCGGTAGGCGGGTTTTAGATATCACTGATGCTAAGCAGGAGATCAAACCGCCCATAAAAGAGTTTTGCGCCACCACAGAGCAATAAGACGTTGATTGATATTCATAAGATCTCCTTACAGCGGATGATAAGTTTATATTTAATAGACTAGCTCATGTTGTGTACTAGTAAACTGGATTATATTAGGTTCGTCAAGTACTTTATGGCATACTCTTAAAAATTCGTTGTATCACTGAGGATAAACAGGGAGAAGGAATGACTGAATTGCTATCTGATTTACGCGTGATTTATGATCTGCATAGCCATACTACTGCATCAGATGGCGAGCTCTCACCTGATGAATTAATCGATAGAGCCATTGAAAAACAAATTACGGTATTAGCGATAACCGATCACGATACTACTGCTGCTATCCAACCTGCCAAAAATTATATTGCAGAAAAAAGTTTACCTTTAACTTTGATATCAGGTGTCGAGATATCGACTTTGTGGGAGAATATAGAAATCCATATTGTTGGATTACAGATTGATATCGAACACCAAGCTATGACGACATGCCTAGCAAAACAGAGTCAATGCCGTGAAACTCGCGCTAAAATGATCGGCGAACGTTTAGCTAAAGCGGGTATTGCTGGGGCATGGGAAGGGGCAAGTGCCCTAGCGAAAGGCGGGCAAGTGACACGAGGACACTTTGCGCGTTTTTTGGTTAATGAAGGGCATGTGGCATCGGTCAATAAAGTATTTAAACGCTATTTAGCAAAAGGAAAAACAGGTTATGTACCGCCACAATGGTGCTCAATTGGTGACGCTGTCACGGCTATTCATCAAGCAGGCGGAGTTGCGGTATTGGCACATCCTGGTCGCTATGGTCTATCCTCTAAATGGTTAAAGCGATTAGTGCTTTATTTTAAACAACAAGGTGGTGATGCTATAGAAGTGGCACAATGCCAACAACCACCACAAGAGCGAGAACAACACGCAGCTTTAGCACAAGCTTATGATCTTAAAGCTTCGTTAGGTTCTGATTTTCATCGCCCTTGCTCGTGGATAGAGCTAGGACGTAATTTATGGTTACCCGCTAATGTTGAACCTGTATGGACATTATGGCAGGGATAACATCAAAAAGTCGTTGAGGGATATATGAGCCAACTTTTTTACATTCACCCTGATAATCCGCAGGCTCGTTTAATTGAACAAAGTGCGGATGTTTTACGCAAAGGCGGAGTGGTAATTTATCCAACAGATTCAGGCTATGCGATAGGTTGTTGTTTGGATAATAAAGATGCGATGACGCGTATTTGTCGAATTCGCCAACTCGATAAACATCATAATTTCACTCTAATGTGTCGAGATTTATCAGAAATTGCCACTTATGCCTATGTTGATAATGTTGTTTTCCGTTTAATTAAAAATAATACGCCTGGTAACTACACCTTTATTTTAAAAGCCACCAAAGATGTACCTAAGCGTTTAATGAATGATAAACGTAAAACAATTGGTTTACGTGTACCTTCTAATCCTATTGCGCTGGCATTATTAGAAAATATCGGTGAGCCATTAATGTCTACCAGCTTAATATTACCGGGTAATGATTTTGCAGAGTCAGATCCGGAAGAGATTAATGACTTATTGGGTAAACAGGTTGATTTAGTGATCCACGGCGGTTACTTGGGGCAAAAGCCAACCACGGTGATTGATTTAACAGAAGATAGCCCCGTTATTGTCCGTGAAGGAATGGGCGATATTACGCCTTTTCAATAACCTTTTAAATTTGGTAAATGCATCATAGGGGACTTATTATAGTGAGATAAAAGGTGAAGAGATTTATTGCTTGTGTTAAATTTACGCACTGCGATAAAGCCATTGGGTGCATCTTGTGGTTAGTGACATCAAGAAAGCTGTTTTTGAAGTAAACGGCATAGTAACGATGGAAGCCTAAGGCGTTATTTTATCAACACGATTTTATTTGTCATGCTCATTTTATTGTCACTTTGGCATGGCTTATCCCTGAATCAATAGACCTGTGTTTGTTAAACAGTTTAATAAACATGGGTTATTTTTTACCTGATTGATTTTAAAACTAATTTATTTTATGACGCCTGTGAAGGCGACACATGAGGTTGTTTCATGAGCGATAAATCGCAACGTACTGAAAAATTACAAAAAATTCTTGCTCGTTCTGGTCATGGTTCTCGACGTGAGATTGAAGGCTATCTTCAAGAAGGCCGTATCAGTATTGATGGCGTGAAGGCAAAATTAGGCGATCGTATTGATGCCAATTCTACAGCCAAAATCCGTTTAGATGGTCGTATATTAAGTATTCGCGAAGCACAAAAAGATGTTTGTCGAGTGTTAGCTTATTACAAGCCAGAAGGTGAGCTATGTACACGTAGTGATCCACAGGGCAGACCGACCGTATTCCAACGTCTTCCGCGTTTAAATAGTGCGCGTTGGATAGCCGTTGGTCGTCTTGATGTTAACACCAGTGGTTTATTACTCTTTACCACTGATGGTGAGTTAGCCAATCGCTTAATGCACCCAAGTCGTGAAGTTGAGCGTGAATATGCGGTACGTGTTTTTGGTGAAATTGATGATGCAAAAATTCGTCAATTGACTCGTGGGGTACAATTAGAAGATGGGCCGGCATCATTCCGTTCAGTTTCTTATCGCGGCGGTGAAGGCATTAACCAATGGTACAATGTATCGCTAACGGAAGGACGCAATCGAGAAGTCCGTCGTATGTGGGAAGCGGTAGGTGTGCAGGTTAGTCGCCTTATTCGTGTTCGTTATGGTGATATTGATTTGCCTAAAGGACTTCCACGTGGCGGATGGGTTGAGCTAGGCTTAAATCAAATTAACTATTTACGCCAGCTGGTGGAACTAAACGATGAGACAGTAACCAAAGTGGCTGTCGAAAAAGATCAGCGTCGAATTAAAGCAAATCAAATTCGTCGGGCGGTGAAACGCCATACCAAAATTTCTGCGCGTACTTCAACTTCACCGGCTAAGCGTGCCTCAAGCCGCCGCCAATCAGCGGGAAGTAAAAGCAAATAAACGAATAATTATTGATAAATTCAAATTAAATTTTCAGTTAGATACAGAAGTCTGCTAATTTTTAGCAGACTTCTTTTTTTGATAGCTTTATTTTTATAATAAATAAAACTATGATGCTTATATTAATACGATGATAAGCTGTTTCTATCATATTAATATTTTATTTGTATTTATTACGATAAGGTATACGCGATAATATGCATCGTTATATTTATTTAACAACAGTGTTGTGTATGAACTTTCTTAGTTTAGGCTGTGATGAGGCAACAACATCGACAACACAAACAGGCATTTTTTATATCAGTAACAATAACAATGTGCCGTTACAATTTAAAATTGATACTAATCATTTTTCGATTAATAAAGGTGAGGTAAAAAAAATAACATTAACCAATGGAGAGCATATATTAGAATCAAACTCAGGTGAAAAGAAAGTATTTATGGTTTACCCTGGAAATAATGGGGGGATTATTAATCCCTCTCAGGAAATATACTATAGCTTTACTTCCGTGTTTACTTCAGAAGAAAATAAAGAACACTTTTATTTAGATACGCACTCTGTTTGGATCAATGGACAATTAATACATGGTGCCATTAATAGCACAGATGCTGTGTTTATCGACAACAATATCTTTCGTTGTGACATTCCATTAAATGAGCCTATTCCTCCTTATTTACCAGATTGGAAGAATTCTGGGGTAGGCAATGTATTGACTAAATGCTTCTCTCAAGAGGAGTTTCAAACGTTTTTAGCCAAATATCCTTATGGTATTCATTTCGATAATAATCACGATTTATTAACCAAACAAGCTAAGAAAGAACAGTTTAGTTGGATAAATGAAAAAGATACACGTACTGAGGATTTTAATCCTACACTGAGTGAAATAAATTTTAATAATAAAGAATTAGTCCAAGAAGCTAATACTATTTATGAAATAGTTTACTCGTATTTAGCGTCTCGTGATCCTGATAAGAAACAAGAGCTTTATAATATTTATCATCTGCATATCATGTCTATGGCATGGATTTATAGCCAACAAATACAAAATGATATACTGGATGATAAAGAAGCCTACTTTCAATTAATAAAAGAGACCGGAAGAATATTTGGTGCAGGTATATTAGGTGAACCTGTATTGATATAAATATATTACGGCAATCTGAACACATAATACGAGTTTATTATACGCGTTTATTTTACCAATCAATTCCTTTTTGTGCTTTGATACCACTGTCAAACGCATGCTTAATAGGACGCATTTCCGTAACGGTGTCTGCTAATTCTATTAATTGTCTATGACAGCCTCGTCCTGTAATAATAACACTTTGATGATCAGGACGAGAAGTAATAGCCGCAACCACATCTTCAAGTGGTAGATAATGAAAACTGATCATATAAGTAAGTTCATCTAACACAACTAAATCATAGTCAGGTGAATTGAGTAATTGCAGTGCATATTGCCAAGTATTTAAACAGGCTTGTGTATCGGCAGCTTTATCTTGAGTTTCCCATGTAAAACCGGTTTCCATAACATAGAAGGGAACGCCGGCTTGTTCTAAAAGATTACGTTCTCCATTTTCCCATGTCCCTTTAATAAATTGCACAACACCGACTTTTTTATGATGACCAACCGCACGTGTAGCGGTTCCCATGGCGGCGGTGGTTTTCCCTTTACCATTACCAGTAAAAATCATCAAAATGCCTTGTTCGCGTTGCGCCTGCGCAATTCGGGCATCAACTTTTTCTTTCAAACGTTGTTGGCGCTGTTGGTGTTGTGCATCACTCATAGGATAAACCTTATATTCTCAAGTTATTCAGCAGGTCCGGCTTTACGATCGGGTTGTGCATCTAAAGATTGACCACTCACTTCAATGCTGTCATCACTCATTAGATAGAGATATAACGGCATTAGATCTTTTGGCGTTTTAAGTTTTTGTGCATTTTCATCGGGGAAGGCACTTGCTCGCATACTGGTGCGTGTTCCACCCGGATTGATGCAGTTAATACGCAAGCTACTGTCTTTATATTCTTCATGTAACACTTGCATTAAGCCTTCTGTGGCAAATTTAGAGACAGAATAAGCCCCCCAACCATAACGGCCTTGGCGACCAACACTGGAGGTTGTCAAAATAAGGCTTGCATGAGGCGCCTTAAGCATTAGGGGGATTAAGGCTTTAGTCAACATAAAGGTTGCATTAACGTTGACTTGCATCACATCATGCCAAAGTGTACTTGGTTGGTTAATTATCGGCTCAACGACACCGAGTAGGCCGGCATTTTGTAATACACCGTCCAAATGAGGAAAACGTTTTACGATAGTATCAGCAAATTCCTGATAATCGTTCTCGCTCGCGGTGAGTAGATCTAAAGGGTAAAGCATCGGTTGTTGCCCGCCTGAAGTGATAATCTCATTTTGTACATCTTCAAGCTTAGATAAGGTACGTCCTAACAAGATTAATGTCGCACCATAGCGAGCATATGTGAGAGCAGCTTCTTTACCTATGCCATCACCAGCCCCCGTTACTAGAATTATTTTATCTCTTAATACAGTATGATCGGGTTGATATTGCAACATATTAATATCCTGTTTATTGAAAAATAAATAAAGTGTAACGTCTTATGTGCTTAAGAACCAGTTTAGCGACTCATTTTTAAAGTGATTAACGGCTAGTGATACAGATAATAACTGCCAGAATGGCGCCTTTGTTACTGGCATCAGCGTAAAATTTCGTTAAACTAGGTGCTATGATTTCACTGTGTTTTATTAACCTTAAAAGAGGCCTTTGTGGAGTATATTTTACAATATGGACTGTTTTTAGCTGAGATTGCGACAGTTGTTGTCGCTATTATTGCTATTGTTTCGTTTTTTGTGGTTATCGGTAGTAAAAAGCAACATCGAAAAGGCACATTAAAGGTGACTGATCTTGCTGAGTCTTACCACGATAAACAACGTGTTATGCAACAAGCCAAAATGGATGAGGCTGAATTAAAAGTGTGGCATAAAGCGTTTAAAAAACAACAAAAGAAAGAGCAAAAACTGAGTAAAAACAATGCTAAAGAAGGGCGCAAAGGCGTTGTTAAACCTTGTTTATATGTTATTGATTTTAAAGGTAGCATGGATGCCCATGAAGTTGGTGCATTACGTGAAGAGATAAGCGCTATCCTCTCTGTGGCACAAGCGGGTGATGAAGTACTGCTTCGTCTTGAAAGTCCTGGCGGTATGGTTCACGGTTATGGCCTAGCAGCAGCCCAGTTAACTCGTTTAAAAGATAAAGGGATCAAATTAACTGCAGTGGTCGATAAAGTCGCCGCCAGTGGGGGTTATATGATGGCCTGTGTCGCTGATAAAATTGTTGCGGCACCTTTTGCGATTATCGGCTCTATCGGTGTGGTCGCTCAAATACCCAATATTCATCGTTTATTAAAGAAAAATGACATTGATGTTGAGTTACATACTGCCGGTGAATATAAACGCACGTTAACCCTATTAGGGGAAAATACGGATGAAGGTCGTGAGAAATTTAAACAAGATCTTAATGAAACCCATCTGTTGTTTAAATCTTTTGTGCATAAATATCGCCCTGAATTAGATATCGATAGTGTTGCAACTGGTGAGTATTGGTATGGAACGGATGCTGTAGATAAAGGACTGATTGATGAAGTGGGGGTCAGCGATGATTGGCTCATCAGTCGTATTAATGATTTTGAAGTATTATCCGTTCAATATATCCTGAAGAAAAAAATGGTAGAACGAGTCACTGGTGGCGCAATGGAAAGCGTGGATAAATTAATGATGCGTTGGCTACAAAGGGGTAAAAACCCACTGTTATAAGCATTATCAAATAACGTGTTGCTATCAAATTAGCGATATTCAGCAGTTAGATGTAAGCTGAGTATCGCTATTTTTTTATTATTTATTCAGCGTTTTTCGAATAAAAAAAGCCAGTGAGGTACACACTGGCATAAAAATAATTGATAATTTTTAACAACAATCGGGCAATATTTCCTCTTTCTAGGAAGACTCAATATAGCGATAAAGAGAAAATAAATATAATTGATATTACATATTGAATTGATAGGCTCTGAAAATCTTCTCTATATCTTATATTGATAGTTAATAACCGATTTCTTGGCAATAAGTGCCAAAATAGTCAGCAAACATCATCACGCTAGATGGTATTTTTCAGATAACACATGTGCTAAATGTTTAAACATATTGAATGCAGCGGTACTTTTAGCCGTGGGTAAACCCTGTTCATCTAAAAAAAATTCGCCTTTAAATACCAGTACATTGCCTTTTTGTTCAACAGAATCTGCGTACATACCTTGTAAATAGTCTTCATGTTCACGTATGATTTTATTCGCTTTTTCAAGTAGCATCTCTGCGGAAATAGGTGTAGTTTGTGTCGACATCATTTATGCTCCTTAGAAAAATAATTTGTTGCGCCTCGCTTTTTATCAGGTAGAGTGTGGCATTTTTAAAAGCTTAGCTACTCTATATACATAGACATCGCTATGTTTTAGACCTGAATCAGTGATGAGGTGATTAAAATACCTCAAAAAAAGTAACGTGTTTTGCGTTTAAACAAAAGCTTTGAATAAAAACAGGTTGATATATTGCAAAACTAACGCAATATAAAAAGAGATTTCAAAAGTTTTCTGAGCTGAGGGTATTAAACAATACCGTCATGACAAAGTTTAATTAGGTAAAGGTAATTATGGGTAAAGCTCTTGTTATCGTGGAGTCCCCGGCTAAAGCCAAAACAATCAATAAATATCTTGGCAATGACTACGTAGTAAAATCTAGCGTGGGTCACATTCGTGATTTGCCAAAAAGTGGTTCTGGCAGCCAGAAGAGCGAAAACTCATCCGCCACGAAAGGCGTGAAAAAGGTTAAAAAGGATGAGAAATCAGCCTTAGTCAGCCGTATGGGTGTCGATCCTTATAATGGTTGGCATGCAAACTACCAAATTCTGCCGGGTAAAGAGAAGGTAGTCGCTGAACTAAAAGCATTGGCTGAAAAAGCAGATCATATCTATCTCGCAACGGACCTTGACCGCGAAGGAGAAGCTATCGCGTGGCATTTACGCGAAGTGATCGGCGGTGAAGATGATAGATTTAGTCGTGTCGTATTTAATGAAATTACGAAAAATGCCATTACACAAGCATTCCAAACACCGGGTGAGCTGAATATTGACCGTGTTAACGCGCAACAAGCACGTCGTTTTATGGATCGTGTGGTTGGCTATATGGTTTCTCCGCTGTTATGGAAAAAAGTGGCGCGTGGTTTATCTGCGGGGCGTGTACAGTCAGTTGCGGTACGCCTACTCGTCGAGCGTGAACGTGAAATTAAAGCATTTGTGCCAGAAGAGTATTGGCAATTACACGCTTCACTGCTGACACCCGATGAACAACCCTTGCGTATGGAAGTGACGCACTATCAAGATAACGCCTTTAAACCAGTCTCCTCTGAGGAAACTCAGGTGGCGGTTAAGGCGTTACAGAATGCCACTTTCATCGTTAAAAACCGTGAAGATAGACCAACATCCAGTAAACCAAGTGCCCCTTTGATCACCTCTACATTGCAACAAGCGGCAAGTACTCGCTTAAGCTTTGGGGTGAAAAAGACCATGATGTTGGCTCAACGTCTTTATGAAGCAGGTTATATCACCTATATGCGTACTGACTCTACCAACCTGAGTCAGGATGCAATCCAAATGGCACGTGATTATATTCACGATAAATTTGGTGCAAAATATCTGCCTAAAGAGCCGAATGTTTATTCAAGTAAAGAGAACTCACAAGAAGCGCACGAAGCTATTCGTCCTTCTGATATCAATGTGACGGCTGAATCTTTAAAAGATATGGATAGCGACGCGAAGCGTTTATATCAACTGATTTGGGATCAATTTGTCGCCTGTCAAATGACACCGGCAAAATATGACTCAACCACACTTACGGTTGTATCAGGGGATTATAAACTACGCGCTAAAGGTCGCACATTACGTTTTGCGGGTTGGACAAAAGTCATGCCAGCAATGCGCAGTAAAGATGAAGATAAAACATTACCAGCGGTTGATGTCGGGGCGCAATTAGCGTTAGCTGAGTTATCGCCAACGCAACACTTTACTAAGCCACCAGCGCGTTTTAGTGAAGCTACATTAGTTAAAGAGCTAGAAAAACGAGGTATTGGTCGACCTTCAACTTATGCTTCAATTATCTCTACCATTCAAGATAGAGGTTATGTCAAAGTTGAAAACCGTCGTTTCTATGCAGAAAAAATGGGTGAGATTGTTACCGATCGCTTAGAAGAAAACTTTAGTGATTTGATGAACTACGATTTCACGGCTCAAATGGAAGATCATCTCGACCATGTTGCCAACAACCAAGAAAACTGGAAAGCGGTATTAGATGCATTCTTCACAGATTTTAGTCAGCAACTAGAAGTCGCTGAAAAAGATCCAGAAGAAGGAGGAATGCGACCTAACCCTATGGTTATTACTTCTATTGAATGTCCTACTTGTTCTCGTCATATGGGAATTAGAACAGCGACGACAGGGGTATTCTTAGGGTGCTCGGGCTATGCTTTACCACCAAAAGAGCGTTGTAAACAAACGATAAATCTTATTCCTGAAGATGAATTACTTAATATCTTGGAAGGAGATGATGCGGAAACTAATGCATTACGTGCCCGTCGTCGTTGTCCGAAATGCGGTACGGCAATGGACAGTTATCTTATTGATACTCATCGTAAATTACATGTTTGTGGTAATAATCCTGCATGTGATGGTTATGAAGTTGAAGAAGGTGAATTCCGCTTAAAAGGTTATGAAGGCCCAGTGATTGAGTGTGATAAATGTGGCGCTGAAATGCATCTAAAAATGGGGCGTTTTGGCAAGTACATGGGTTGCACCAATGAAGAGTGTAAAAATACACGTAAGATCTTAAAGAGTGGTGAAATTGCACCACCAAAAGAAGATCCGGTTCCACTACCTGAGTTGCCTTGTGAAAAATCGGATGCTTACTTTGTGTTACGTGATGGCGCGGCGGGTATTTTCCTTGCGGCCAATACGTTCCCTAAATCAAGGGAAACCCGTGCACCGAAAGTCGCTGAGTTAGTACGTTTTAAAGATAGATTATCGGAAAAAATGCGCTACTTAGCACAAGCACCGGTGACCGATCCTGAAGGGAATCCAACCATAGTACGTTTTAGTCGTAAAACTAAACAGCAATATGTCTCTTCTGAAAAAGAGGGGAAAGCAACAGGTTGGTCAGCCTTTTATATTGATGGCAAATGGGTTGAAAAAAGTAAATAATATCGATAGTTATTGATATTTTAAGATAAAAAAGCGACTTACTGACATAAGTCGCTTTTTTTGCATTAAGACGATATGCTAATTAACGTACATTGAAACAGTATTAATGGTGAGTCTCTATTTGTTGATATCGACGACTTTATGCTGAGCATAAATAATAAGAGGAAGATACTATGAAACTGATACCTTTGTTACTCTCTGGACTACTCTTTACATCGGTTGCCAGTGCGGCGAGCTTAGATGTTACGTTAAAAGAAGCCTTACCTACAGGGGCGGGTGATGATATTGGTGTTGTCACTATTACCGAAACCGATTATGGGCTGTTATTTACGCCAAAACTTACTGGGTTAACACCGGGTGTTCATGGTTTTCATATCCATGCTAATGGCTCTTGTGAGCCAGATATGAAAGATGGAAAACCTGTTCCAGCATTAAAAGCGGGTGGTCATCTTGATCCTGAAAATAAAGGTGTTCACTTAGGGCCTTATAACAAAGAAGGGCATTTAGGTGATCTACCTGGTTTGGTTGCCAATAGTAAAGGTGACGCTGATTATGCCGTTCTTGCTCCTAGACTGACTAAGCTTGATCAAATTAAAGATAAAGCCTTAATGGTTCACGTTGGGGGAGATAACTACTCAGATAACCCAGAAGCGCTTGGCGGTGGTGGTGCTAGAATGGCATGTGGTGTGATTAAATAATTCATTTATTTATAATCCAAAAGCTATCTGATGATGGCTTTTGGGTTAATGGTTATACTCACTAAAATAGTGCATAGTTTTATCCCATCGCAATGTGATGAAATCACATTTAATATTGATTAAAAAACGACTGCTTTAAGCGGTTTTTCTTATGTATTTTTTGGGTGTTAACCATATCATTTTTTCTTTTTCTATTTTCCCCGTCATTTTCTACTATTACTTATTTGATTAATTATTTATAAAAAATAATATATCTAACATAATATGAATCTTTATTTATTTCGTTTCTCCTTATTTATGCAATCCGAATTTTATCATTATTCATAAAATGAATATAAAAAGCCCAAAAGAAGATTAAAAAATAGACATATTATATAGGCTAAATAAAATAAATGGCTTATTCAGAATTATATTTTAATCAAACAAATCTTAGTAGATAAATATATTGATAAAATTGAGTTATTTAAAGTGGCAAGGTAATGAAATTGAATGTGATTAATTTTTAACTTTTAAAAATCAATATATTATGAACTATTTTTTGAGCTTTCCATATTGGAAACAAAATATATTTTACTGTACCCAGTATTTATTGGGTTATGAGTAATTTGTTTGTTTATTGCTCATATTTTATATTGACAAACACTTTTTATGATTATTTATGTAGCATGATATAGTGATATTTCAATTATTTTACGCAAAGTGACTTATGCTAGAGAGATACTAAATATGGGAGCTGTTTACAGTTTATTAATAAGCTTTTATTATCCTTTATTCAAGTCTTATTGTACGCACTGGCTAAGATAGCGGATATAACGGACGAAGTGTTTTTAGTGTAATCGTTTAGTTTAATTTGTTATTTTTGATAAAAGGATATTGTTATGCCAACACCTTGCTATATTTCCATTGAAGGGAAAACACAAGGTAACATCACGGCAGATCCTGTCAGTAATATATTACCCACATTATTGATGCCAGAAGGCATAACGGCGATGAAAAGGTTCAAATATGCTAATGACAATGATTAAATTATTTGTTCTTATCCCTTATCTATTGTTAGGTGGTTGTAGTGGGCTTATCAATATATATCTTGATAATAAATTTCCCGTCAATATGAATAATGATGGCAAAAAAATCACGGTTTATTCAACTATTTCACCTGAAACAGCAGTGGAAGTTATTGGTACTTATACATCTAATAAGTGTGAACGTTCTCATTTTAATTCTGATTATACCGAAGTCTCTTACTCCTCTTTAACACAAAAAGTAGAGGTAGAGCGTAAAATAGCAGAGGATAATAAAACCGCGACCTATATCGTGCCTATTGATGGAGGGGGATGGTGTAATTGGAAGTTAGTAAAAATAGAATTATCACCAGTTTCTACCATTCACAAAAGATATATGCGAATTAGTGAAGTTATTCCAATCACCGATGATAAGCATTCAAAAATAGAACTATTTACCACATTAGCCCCTATTATAGTAGAAGGCAAGAATGAGCAATCCATCTATTATTCACCATCAAGCACGGAAGGTGAACGAAAGTTATCCAATAAATCAGATGGAGAAATCTATTTTAATTATAAAGTTGAACCTAAACTAACCACGACTATCTCAAAAGATGAAAAAGTTATTTTTCCTAATGGGAGCATTAAAGATCCAACCTTTTCTATTTATACTGGAATGATTAGTTTTAATGAAATAATCGAGAATAGTGATGAAAAAGCGTTTACTTCTTTTGTTCGATATATTGATTAATCAATAGGTTACTATCTAGTTCAACTATTTAATTTAACTATGCAATCTTATAGATTTATTTGATATGAGCTAACCTTCGATGGTGATCATCTTCTATGTATGTACATTACGTTAAATATGATTCTGTTGCTCCTGACCGTTTACTGTACTTTCCAACGCTTACTAGGCAATAGTACAGTGGTTTTAACAGCAAATCGAATCAGTAAATTGTTATTATCACAATACAATCAAGACCATCCAGAGATAGCAAGATTTCTACCGATTTTTATAGCTTATAACTATTCGATATAATAAAACCTAAATAACCTTATTAATTACGTTAGACCGAAATGAAATAAGTGATATAGTGGTTATATATTGCTTATTTATTATTCTTTTTAGTTATATGAATATGAGCGGAATAACAGAATAATAAGTCTTTTGTAAAGGGATCGTGCTTCTATGAAATTACAACAGTTGCGTTATATCGTTGAAGTGGTGAATAACGATTTAAACGTCTCAACGACAGCAGAGCGTTTATATACCTCTCAGCCGGGGATCAGTAAACAAATTCGTATGCTAGAAGATGAGTTGGGTATACAAATATTCTCTCGCAGTGGTAAGCACTTAACACATGTGACGCCAGCGGGGGAAGAAATTGTCAGATTATCTCGTGAGATATTATCCAAAACAGAAGCTATCCGTTCGGCTGCAGGGGAACACACTTATCCTGATCGCGGTTCGCTTTCTATTGCCACCACTCATACACAAGCGCGTTATGTTTTACCCCCAGTGATTAAAGGTTTTATAGAACGTTATCCCGAAGTGTCATTACATATGAATCAGGGTTCACCGACACAAATTGCAGAAGATGTTTGCCGTGGTAAAAGTGATTTTGCTATAGCGACAGAATCACTACATCTGTATAACGATTTAGTGATGTTACCTTGTTATCGTTGGAATCGTATTGTGGTGGTAACTAAAGATCACCCATTGGCGCAAAAGCGTGAAGTTACCTTACAAGAGCTTGCAACTTACGATATCGTTACTTATACCCATGGTTTTACTGGGCGCTCTGATCTTGACGAAGCCTTTGGTAAAGTGGGTTTAAAGCCTAAAATTGTTTTTACTGCAACGGATGCGGATGTAATAAAAACTTATGTCAGGCTACACTTAGGTATTGGTGTGATTGCGAGTATGGCATTTGATCCGATGCTTGATAGCGATTTAGTCGCTATTGATATGCGTGATAAATTTAGTTATAGCACCACAAAAATTGCATTTCGACGTAGTGGTTTTTTACGCGGTTATATGTATGACTTTATGTGGCGTTTTGCCCCACATCTAACACGTAATTTGGTGGAACAAGCGACAGCTTTACGCACCAATGAAGAAATTGAAGAGTTATTTAAAGATATCGAGTTACCTTTAGTTTAATACGCAAAGGCGGGTATATTATCCCGCCTTTTACCATTATGTAACTTATAACATTAATGCTATTGCAATAAAAAGTCCCCACTAAAAAATGAATCAGATTGAGTAATACTCAACTGACGAAACTTATTTAAAAAAGCATAAAATTGTCGATTAATCAGCGGATCATTAAGTGCACCAATATCAAAAATTGAGGTGATTGTTGTGTATTCTACTGAAATCGTAAATTTTCGCCCCGAACAACTGGCTAATAACATTTTGGCTGTTCGATGTGAGAAACGTAGACTCATTATTTTTAATTTAGGTACAAAAATAAGCTGATTATTATGATTAAGGATTTCCGTCACACCTGCAATAGTTATCGTTTTATAGCTATCAAAGGATTGGCGTATTCCTAGTTCAATTTGTTGTCCCTGATTGCGTAAAAAATCGATAAACTCGGCTAATGACGGTGAAGCTGCATTAATGGCTGCACCTAATAACAGTTGCACAAAGGCTTGAGCAATTGAAAAATCAAATGTTTGCTTATCAAGTCGTTTGCTTTCAACTTTATTACGGCTAAGCAAAGGCAAATGATTAAGGGTTTCTAGCCAATGCTCTGGTTGATAATAAGCTTCACTATCTTCTTTTTTCAATACTGAAAGATGATTCGACATAATAGAGATTAAGGCAATTTGTATATCTTTCAGTTGTGTCATGATCATTTTTTCTGATTCGTTAAAACGTTTAGGTGAAGCGATAATAAATTGAACAAGTCCTTCTGTATCTTTGATATTAAGTGTCTGTTGTAATGATTTTATTGCTAAAGGCTGTGGAAAAGGGGGCGTAATAGGTTGTGCAAAATAACTATCAGCCATCATAATCTTTTTTAGTTGTTCGGCTTGTTGATTGTTCATATACATTATCCTTTATTTGCAATAATACCCCCATTAAATCCTAATTAAGTTAAAAGAAAGAGATTAAGTTTTATTAGTAATATAATCTCAATAACATCATATTAACAAATCGTGTGGTCCGTAAGCGAAATTTCTCTTTCTATGATATGGTTAATAGATAACCTTACCTATTTTGATAGTTTGTGATTGCTGTCAGCATAAAAATAAGAAGGAGAGGAGCTATGTCGTTACGTCTGAAAAAGGAGAGTCTTTCTACGCTCTCTGTAGGTACTCATCAATATGAGTATTACCGTCTTTCTGAAGTTGCTCGTCAATTAGGGGATATCACTCGTCTCCCTAAATCGTTAAAGGTTCTGCTAGAAAATTTAGTCCGCTATCTTGATGATGATACGGTTGTTGAAGATGATATTAAGGCATTGGTGGATTGGCAAAAAAATGCCCACGCCTCCCGTGAAATTGCCTATCGCCCAGCAAGAGTATTAATGCAAGATTTTACGGGTGTACCTGCCGTTGTTGATTTAGCCGCTATGCGTGAAGCCGTAAAATCTTTGGGGGGAAATGTAGAAAAAGTTAATCCACTTTCTCCTGTTGACTTGGTTATCGACCATTCGGTGATGGTTGATAAATATGCCAGTGATGATGCTTTTGAGAAAAACGTTGAAATTGAAATGCAGCGTAACTATGAGCGTTATCTCTTTTTACGTTGGGGGCAACAGTCGTTTGAACGTTTTCGTGTAGTACCTCCTGGAACGGGCATTTGCCATCAGGTTAACTTAGAATATTTAGGTAAAGCGATATGGTCTGAACAACAAAATGGCCGACATATTGCTTACCCTGATACTTTGGTTGGAACCGATTCACATACTACTATGATCAATGGTCTGGGCGTGTTGGGTTGGGGCGTTGGTGGCATTGAGGCGGAAGCTGCGATGTTAGGCCAACCGATTTCAATGCTGATCCCTGATGTGGTAGGTTTTAAATTAACGGGTAAACTACGTGAGGGGATCACAGCGACTGACCTAGTATTAACCGTAACGCAAATGTTACGTCAACATGGTGTGGTAGGGAAATTTGTTGAGTTTTATGGTGATGGACTAGCATCTTTACCTCTTGCTGACCGAGCGACGATTGCCAATATGTCACCTGAATATGGTGCAACCTGTGGCTTCTTTCCTATTGACGAAATTACACTAGATTATTTACGCCTTACCGGGCGTGAAGAGCAAGAAATTGCATTAGTTGAAGCCTATAGTAAAGAGCAAGGCTTATGGCGTCATGCCGGTGATGAACCCATTTTCACCTCAACCTTATCGTTAGATATGGGTACTGTGGAAGCAAGTCTTGCTGGCCCTAAACGTCCACAAGATAGAGTTAATTTGCTGAATGTACCAAAAGCATTTAAAGCTGCTGTAGAGCTTGAAACAAATAAAAAACCTCTTGCTCAATATCCTCAGGTCACCATTGATAATCAGCCTCCTTTTACCTTAACGGATGGTGCGGTAGTAATTGCAGCGATCACCTCATGTACCAATACCTCTAACCCTAATGTCTTAATGGCTGCAGGTCTACTGGCTAAAAATGCGGTAGAAAAAGGCCTACAGCGTAAGCCATGGGTCAAATCGTCACTAGCCCCCGGCTCTAAAGTGGTGACAGACTACTTAGCACTGGCAGGATTAACACCTTATTTAGATAAACTTGGTTTTAATTTGGTTGGTTATGGTTGTACCACATGTATTGGTAATTCAGGGCCTTTATTAGCCCCGATTGAAGAGGCGATTAAAGATAATGATTTAACTATAGCCGCTGTATTATCGGGTAATCGTAACTTTGAAGGTCGTATCCATCCTTTAGTGAAAACCAACTGGCTTGCTTCTCCTCCTTTAGTCGTGGCTTATGCGCTATCTGGTAATATGAATATTGATTTGACCAAAGAGCCATTAGGTGAAAATAAGCAGGGCAATCCAGTCTATTTGAAAGATATTTGGCCTGACAGTAAAGCCATTGCCGATGCGGTGGAAAAAGTAAAAACGCAGATGTTCCATAAAGAGTATTCTGCGGTATTTGATGGTGATGAAACTTGGCAATCACTAAAAATACAAGATACCCCGGTGTATGCTTGGCAACCTGATTCTACCTATATTCGCCATCCTCCTTTTTTTGAAGGTATGACAAAAACACCTGAGGCGATTAAAGATATTCACCAAGCCAGTATTTTAGCCATATTAGGTGACTCGGTGACCACCGATCATATTTCACCTGCTGGGAATATTAAAGCCGATAGCCCTGCTGGGCGTTATCTTCGAGAGCATGGTGTTGAACCAAAAGACTTTAACTCTTACGGTTCAAGACGTGGTAATCACGAAGTTATGATGCGAGGAACTTTTGCAAATATCCGTATTCGTAATGAAATGGTGCCGGGGATCGAAGGGGGCTTTACAAAACATATTCCAACGGGAGAAACGTTAGCCATTTATGATGCGGCGATGCGTTATCAGCAAGAAAATACGCCTTTAGCCATTATTGCCGGTAATGAATATGGATCAGGCTCTAGCCGTGACTGGGCCGCCAAAGGTACACGATTATTAGGTGTGCGAGTGGTGATAGCCGGATCGTTTGAACGTATTCACCGTTCTAATTTGATTGGTATGGGAGTATTACCTTTAGAATTTCCTAACGGTGTATCACGCCAGACTTTAGGGCTCAAAGGTGATGAAAAAATTGAGATAACGGGGCTTAATTCGCTAACACCGGGTCAAGATGTCGCTGTCAATATTACTTTTGCAGATGGTCGCCAAGAAACTATTATGGCTCGTTGTCGTATTGATACGCAAACTGAGCTGGCTTATTTTGAACATGGCGGGATCTTGCATTATGTTATTCGTAATATGTTGTAAAATAATTTAGTAAGTATTAATTAGTTGGCGAAGAATGATGAATTAATTCTTCGCTTTCTTTTTTATAATAGAATATTTTTATATTTCATAATATCGACAAATGATTTCATCTAATACTATAAACTAACCATTAAATGCTAAACGTATTTTTAATGAGTATCAAGTTAATATAACAATATTAACAGGGTGTTATTATGGAGGTGTTTATGAAGAAATATAAAATAACGAGTGAAACAAAAGAATATAATGGTGTTACTTTATATAGAATTAGAAGAGTGTATACAGATAGTCCAGGAGGATGGATAGAAAATGAAAGTAATTTAAGTAGAGATGATAATTGTTTTATTTTTGATAATGTAATGGTATTTGGTAATGCTAAAGTCACAGATAATGCAATTATAAGAAATAATGTGAAGATCTACGGTAATGCAATAGTTAAGGGAAATAGTAAAGTAAAAGACAATGCAGAGATTTATGGTAATGTGCTAGTGGAAGATAATGTGACAATATCTGATGATGTTGTAATATATGATAATGCAGTTATTAAAGATAATGCGAGAATATCTGACGATGCTGTAATATATGATAATGCTGTTATTAAAGATAATGCTAAAGTATCAGAATATGCTATTGTTCGTGGTGATGCAATAGTTGAATAAAATGGTTGGGTGACTGGTTATGCGACTGTTGAGGGAAATACAATTGTATCGAAAGGTGAGGTTATTAAGAGCCAATTTGGCTCTTGGGATGATATTGATGAACTAAGAGCATTTTATATTTATATTAATAGATATAACAGTACAGCGACTGCATATGTTAATGGTAGACATCAGGTACCTATTACTATTTATATAGAGGCTTTAGATAAAAATGGTCGTATCATAAAAATAGCCAAAGAAGATATTTATAGAAATACACATATTGTAAATGAAAAAAATCTTACTATTGACCGCAATGATATTTCTTTATCTGATAAAGAAAATGGATTTGTATTTCCAAGCAGTGAAGAAGCAACATTGAACTCCCCTGATGCATCTACTTGTGTTATTTATCTTTCTGTTAATAAAGTGATAGATACCTTTAGAATTTGTGCACAGACTCACATTAAAGGAAAAGAGTATACTACAGCCTTTAAAAATAATTACAGTGATTATTTAAATTTTATCATTCTGGACGTTGCACCAAAAAAAATATTTACAGAAGCAGATGTAGACATAGAACCGCTGGTAAATCCTAGAATAGAAAAAGATGTAGAAACATCAGGTGATGTCTTGACGAAATATTATCTAAGGTTTAACGGTAATAATAGAACGATAACTAAGAGTGTAGAGTATGAAGAAAATAAATCTTTTCATTATTTTCAAAAAGGTCATTATCAGATTATTAGCACATCGACTGATAAATATATTAAAAAAATTCCATTAAAGCCTCATTATTACACTAAGGAATTCCATTTTAAACCAGATACTTTAATTCCGGTCACATCAGCAAATGATGAGGATGGGGTATGTTTCTGGAGCTATAGTATAGAATATGGAAAAGCGTTTACATCCAGTAGGAAAGATGAAGAAATGAATTGTATTATATATGATCAATATGGTAATGATCTTCAAGTATCAATTAAAGCAGATGAAAATAATAAATTAAAGTTTTATTTTGGGTCATAACTATTAATAAATAGGTCACTTATTATAAGTGACCTGATAAATTATAAGTCGTGTTTACCACCCTTGAATAGCACCACCTTTAAAAATAGTCTCAGCGGCTGTTGCCACTTCGGGTGACTGGTAGGCTTTAATAAAATCGCGTACATTCTCTGCTTCTTTATTATCTTCTCTTGTAACAATAATATTAGTATAAGGTGAACTTTTATCTTCAATAAAAATACTGTCTTTGGTTGGTGATAAATTAATTTGTTGGATATAAGTTGTGCTAATTATCGCAACTGTTACTTGGGGATCGTTTAATACTCGAGGTAGTTGCGCACCTTCTAATTGCATAATATTTAATTTAAGTGGATTATCAATAATATCGAGTGTTGTGGGTAATAGGCCACTGTCAGGGTTTAAGGTGATCAGTTTCTCTTTTTGTAGCAATAATAATGCGCGCCCCAAGTTGGTTGGATCATTGGGCAGTGCTATTGTATCACCGGGTTTTAATTCTTGAGGATGTTTAATTTTGGTTGAATAACCCGCCATAGGAAAAACAAAGGTATTGCCTACCGCGACGAGGTTATAACCACGAGAACGATTATCTTGCTCAAGGAAAGGGCGATGTTGGAACACATTGGCATCTAATTCTTTGTTTGCAGTGGGATCGTTAGGTAACAATGAGCCACTAAAACCCACCAGCTCAACCTCTAAACCATATTTTTCTTTAGCCACTTTTTTAGCGACTTCTGCCACATCTTGCTCTGCACCATTAATCACCCCCACTTTAATTGCATAACGGTTGTTATCATTGTTATCGCAACCTGTTAATAGTGTCCCAGCTAATAAAAGAGACGCAAAAATCCTACCAGAAAAATGTAATGGCATTATGCTATTCCTATTAAAAATTATTTAGTTATAAATAGCTTAAAGCCAGTTGAAGAGTCAACAGCTTGCCATATGATAAAATTTCACATGATATAATTTAATAATTAAAGGATAAAAAAATCATCGTGAAAAATAGTCAGTAGCTTGATGGGATAAGTGCAGGAAAATAAAATCCGGGCTAAATCACCCGGATTGAATAATAATTTTATAATCTATCCAATATTTATGTTATTGCGCTTTTTTAAATAACATATGTCCCATTTTATCCGCTTTAGTATCAAGATAATGAGCATTACTTGGATTACGTCCTACGATTAATGGAACACGCTCCACCACGTTGATCCCAGCTTCTTTCATTATTTCGATTTTCTTTGGATTATTGGTTAATAATCGTACTTCATGTATGCCTAATAGATTATACATATCAGCGCAAAGGGTGAAGTCGCGCTCATCGGCTTTAAATCCTAACTTTAGATTAGCTTCGACAGTATCTAATCCTTGGTCTTGTAATGCATAAGCGCGGATTTTATTAAGTAAACCAATATTGCGACCTTCTTGGCGATGATAAAGTAATACACCACGGCCTTCTTTGCTAATTTGTGAAAGGGCAGCTTCTAGCTGAAAACCACAATCACAACGCAGGCTAAATAGTGCATCGCCAGTTAAACATTCAGAATGAATACGGGATAAAACGGGTTTTGTGCCAGAAATGTCACCAAAAACGAGGGCAACATGATCTTTTCCTGTGGCAATTTCTTCAAAACCCACCATTAAAAACTCACCAAAAGGAGTAGGGAGTTTTGCTTCTGCGATACGTCTTAATTTCATTATTTTTGACTCATAATTTCAGGTGATACTCTCGTTCAAGATTATACACTTTATAACGAGGACAAAGAGAAATAAAACACTGAAATGGTTCCTTGTCTAAATCGGCAGGGAATTTGATCACACACACTTAATAAATCACACCTAAACAAATTATCAGATTTTAAGCCTACTTGCATAATTATTTATTGCTAAACTGGTATTGTTTATACTAATCATTTATATCAGTTAATCATCAGTAAATAAAAACAGTGCATACAGAATAGATAAGGACAAATAGATTGAATAAGCAAATATCAGTATTGATGCTTTTAGGAAGTGGATTGCTTTTGATTGTACCTATTGTGGTGCTTATTCTGGGATGGCAATGGCAACCATCAGCACATCCTCTGGGAGGCGAAAGCACTTTATGGATAGCCAATAGTGCGGCTAAACCTTGGGGAGCTTTAACTATATTACTTTGCCTTGTTTTGCTCTTTTTTATTCTTAAACTACCTAAAAAAGCATTTATTCAGTTGGCAATTATTATGGTCGCGACTTTGATGTTGGGGCAGTTGATCAAAGTGGTTGTAAAAAATAGCGTTAAAGAGCCACGACCTTATGTGGTTTGGGTCAGTAACCAACTATCAATATCACCAGAACATTTTTACCAAGTGTCTCGTCCTGAGCGTGAGCAACTGTTGCATAATGGATTATCTCATTCGTCTCTGATCCCTCAATGGCAATTAAGCCATTGGCGAGCAGAAACCGGTTATGCCTTTCCTTCTGGACACAGCTTATTCTCTGCAACACTGGCTTTATTTGTGTTTGTGCTGTGTATGTTACGACGTCATTATTTTTTAGCCAGCTTAGGGATATTATGGGGTATTGATGTGACTGTCGGACGAATAATATTAGGTATGCACTGGGCATCTGATGTGATTGTCGGTATTCTGATTAGTGCTGTGTTGGTGTGGTGTGCATTTTGGATGATTGAACGACGATTGTTGTTAAAACCTTGATAATCGTTTTTCTTTTTGAGATAGCGAATTTATTTTTCACTATTTATGTGAAAAAATATACGAAAATCAGATGATTCTAAGAAATGACTTTCTTTGTGAGTGGTGAAAATGCTACCTTTATCCCTTATCCAAAGAAAAGAGAATAAAAAGGAAATAATGTGAAGAAAGTTCTACTTTTTATTTTGGTTGTTCTGGTGCTAGCTATTGTCGTAATAGCCATGACGTTAGGTTCAAATAATGATCAGGTGATCACCTTCAATTATCTTATTGCTCAAGGTGAATATCGTATCTCTACTTTATTAGCCACGCTGTTTGGTGTTGGTTTTGTACTGGGCTGGATCGTCAGTGGCGTTTTTTACTTGCGAGTACGTTTATCATTAGTAAGAGCAAAGCGTAAAATTAAGCGCCTTGAAAGTGAGCAAACCAAACAAGAAAGCCAAGAAAATCGTTCTACAGCCGTTTCTACTGTAAAATAAGGACGAGAATAGATGCTTGAGTTGCTGTTTCTGTTATTACCGGTCGCTGCGGCTTATGGCTGGTATATGGGGCGTCGTGGTGCGCAACAGGATAAACAGCAAAATGCCGATCGCCTGTCACGTGAATATGTGGCAGGGGTTAACTTTTTACTTTCTGATCAACAAGACAAAGCGGTTGATCTGTTCCTTGAAATGCTTAAAGAGGATAGCTCAGCCTTTGAAGCACATCTTACTTTAGGTAATCTATTTCGCTCTCGTGGTGAAGTTGAACGTGCGATTCGTATTCACCAATCGTTAATGGAGAGCGCGGCACTCTCTTTTGAACAACGTCTTCTCGCTATTCAGCAACTTGGCCGTGATTATGTCGCAGCAGGGGTTTATGATCGCGCTGAACATATGTTTTTACAGCTGATTGATGAGCAGGATTTTCGTCAAAGTGCATTACAATCCCTCCTAGCCATTTATCAACTTACCAGTGACTGGGGTAAGGCGATAGAAACCGCAGAGAAATTGGTAAAACTTGGTCAACATGAACTTAAAGAGCAAATTGCTCATTTCTATTGTGAACTCGCATTGCAAGAAATGAGCAGTGATAATCTTGATAATGCGCTAAGTTTTCTACAAAAAGCCGGGCAAATGGATCCACTTTGTGCCCGTGTTTCCATTATGTATGGTCGTATCTATATCGCGCGCGATGAAAAAAATAAAGCCATTGATGTATTAATGAAAGTAATTGAGCAAGATAAAGAGATGGTCAGTGAAACCTTGCCAATGCTTTTTGAATGCTTCCAATCTCAAGGTGATCCTGCACGTTGGGAAGCCTATCTACGTCAATGTGTCGAGAGTAATTGCGGTGCCATTGCAGAGCTTTATCTTGCCGATATTATTGAAGAGAAAGAGGGCATTGAAGCCGCACAGTTATATATTAATCGCCAACTAGAACGTCATCCTACCATGCGACTTTTCTATCGTTTAATGCGCTATCATTTAGCTGAAGCAGAAGAAGGACGCGCAAAAGAGAGTCTGATCTTATTACGTTATATGGTCGGTGAGCAGATCCGCACAAAACCTGATTACCGTTGCCATAAATGTGGTTTTACCTCCCATGCATTATATTGGCATTGTCCATCCTGTCGCTCTTGGGATACCGTTAAGCCGATACGTGGCTTAGATGGTCAGTGACGATGTCACTTTTAATAGTCTCTTGATAAATAAAGGCCTTAAAATGTCATTTGATTGTGATAAAAAATCGCCCAGCTCTACCTGCGCGCCCGTTATTGTGGCACTAGACTATGAAGACCAAAAAAGTGCACTCGATTTTGCACAACGTATCGACCCTTCATCTTGTCGCCTTAAAATTGGTAAAGAGATGTTTACTCGCTTTGGACCGCAATTTGTAACGCAATTGCAACAGCAAGGGTTTGATATTTTCTTAGATTTAAAATTTCATGATATACCCAATACGGTGGCGAGAGCAGTTGCCGCAGCTGCCGATTTAGGGGTATGGATGGTAAATGTGCATGCGAGTGGTGGTAGTCGTATGATGCGTGCGGCAAAGGAGAGCTTAAGCTCATTTGGCAAAGAGGCACCGCTATTAACCGCTGTCACTGTGTTGACCAGTATGGATCAATCCGATCTCACTGAATTGGGCATTAACCTAACTCCAGCAGAACAAGCCGAACGCTTAGCATTACTGGCTAAAGCCTGTGGTCTTGATGGTGTGGTATGTTCGGCCCATGAAGCCACTCGTTTTAAACAAGTGTGTGGTGATGACTTTTTATTGGTCACTCCCGGAATTCGACCCGCGGGGAGCGAAGTGGGTGATCAGCGTCGAGTTATGACGCCAGAGCAAGCGATAGTGGCTGGGGTGGATTATATGGTGATCGGCAGACCTATTACACGCAGTGAAAATCCACTGGAAACTTTACAGCAAATTAATCGTTCTATACAAGGTGTTGTGCAACATGGATAATAATTCTCGGCTGGTTTATTCTACTGATATTGGTCGGATTAAAGAAGAAGAGCAGAAACCTACACGCCCCGCCGGTGATGGTATTGTGCGTATCCAACGTCAAACCAGTGGCCGTAAAGGTAAGGGTGTTTGTGTTATCTCCGGTATTGATTTGGATGATGCAGCTCTGGCTAAATTAGCGGCTGAATTAAAAAAGAAATGTGGTTGTGGTGGCAGTGTTAAAGAGGGATTAATTGAAATCCAAGGTGATAAACGGGATTTAATTAAATCTTTTTTAGAAGCGAAAGGGATGAAAGTGAAATTGGCCGGAGGCTAAGGTAGTTCTTTATCACAACCCCAATCATCGATTGAAGCCTAGTATTCTACATATAGTGCGCTTATCTTGTTGAAGGTCGGCGCATTTTTATTATTAGCAAACTAGCATCAATAGTGACAGTGTCACTTTATATATCTGTAGAGTCGCAAAATGCAATAAATAAAAAAGCTGATAACCTGAGTAGGTTATCAGCTTGATAATATCTATTACGCTAAATAGCTGTTAAATCGGACGAGCAACAATATTACGCGTTTCTAGTTTCACATCTTCAATACGTACCGGAATAATGTCGTTGAGCTTATAGGCTGTTTCACCTTTAATAATGACAGAGCCAGTTTCTTGACTACATTGAATTTCGTCACGTACCGCATGTAAAAATGGTGCAGGAATAAAGGCAATAGCCCCATTTTCAACTAAACGTACCCGAATACCACCACGAGTAATATCAATAATTTCGGCATTAAAGGTACTCTCAGTGCCAGCAAAAGGTTTTAAGAAGCGCGCATATAACCAATCACCGACATCGCGCTCGGCCATACGGTTAGCACGACGACGTTCGGCAATACGAACACAATCTTCATCTTGCGGTTTTTCTGCCGCACTTTTGCTGATAATCGCTTTTAATAAACGGTGATTTAAGATATCACTGTATTTACGGATCGGTGATGTCCATGTCGCATAAGCTTCAAGGCCTAAACCAAAATGAGGGCCTGGCTCTGTTTTTATTTCAGCGAAGTTTTGGAAACGACGAATACGACTATCAAGGAATTGGTTTGGCTGATTATCTAGTTCACGACGTAAGCGACAGAAACCTTCAAGGGTTAATAACTCATCTGCGTTGGTTTCAATACCGTGCTCTTTTAAGGTTTGTGAGACTTGATCAATATAGAGCGGATCAAAACCAGTATGAACGTTATAAATACCAAAACCGAGATTGCGACTAAGTACCTTTGCCGCACAAATATTGGCGGTGATCATCGCTTCTTCCACGATACGGTTGGCAGTACGACGTTTTTCCGCCACGATATCTAATACGTTGCCACTGTCATCAAGAATAAAGCGATAGTCAGGACGCTCTTTAAAGACGAGAGCATGTTGTTCACGCCATACATGACGTTTCTCGCTCATCTCTTTTAATAGCATGACTTGTTCATGAACAATCTCATTTTCAGGTGCCCACTGTGTTTCTTCACCTTCTAGCCAATCAGAAATATTGTCATAAACCAGTTTTGCTTTTGATTCTACCCATGCTGAGTAGAAGTGGATCTCATCGGTTAATGCACCATCCTCCATGATACCCACTTGGCAGACTAACGCAGGGCGTTTTTCATTAGGGCGCAATGAGCAGAGATTATCTGATAGCTCACGAGGTAACATCGGGATATTAAAGCCCGGTAGATAGTTTGTTAGCGCTCGTTGTGCTGCAATGGTATCTAATTCACTATTAGGCTGAATATAAGCCGTTGGATCGGCAATAGCGATATACAGTGAAAGTTGACCATTTTCTTCTTTACGAATATATAACGCATCGTCCATATCTTCGGTTGAAGCACTATCGATGGTCACAAAGGAGAGCGCGGTTAAATCTTCACGCGGTAGATCATCATGTAAGGTTAATGTTTCACTGTCTACTTCAGGTGCATTTCGCTCTAATTGATGACGCATTAATGTCACCCACCAAGGTGCAAAATGGTCATCTTTATCGGTAATAAAATCAGTTAATTCAGCTTGAAAATGTTTATCACCTTTAAGAGGATGTCGGCGCATTTCCGCCACTGCCCAATCTTGATCGGCAAATGGATGCGTTAAGCTTTTTATAGGACGACAAGGAATGGCATCTTTGAGTAGAGGGTGATCAGGAATAATCCATAGACGATTATCACCTTCTTTTTTCTGAACACGGCCGACAAAGCGAGTCAAAAAGGGTTCTACCAGCTCTTCAGGCTCAGCGGACTCTTTATCATTATTAGTATGTACGGCAGCAATAATGCGATCACCGTGCATCACTTTTTTCATTTGAGGAGGAGGGATAAAATAGCTTTTCTGACCATCAACTTCAAGGAAGCCAAAGCCTTTATCTGTCCCTTTTACAAGGCCTTCCACGCGCGGTGTTTGGGCATGGAGTTGCTGTTTTAGCTGAGCAAGCAGCGGATTGTCTTGAAACATATTTTTCCGGAAAGTCGGCAATTTTAATAATAAAAGTGGGCAATAGTTTTATTCGATTGTGTGTAATGACGCAAGTAATATGCATCAGAAAAACAGAGAAATTTGCACAATGTTATTGTGGATCTGTTTTTTCGGTATACTCACAGAGATCTTCAATAATACAAGAGCCACACCGTGGTTTTCTGGCAATACAGGTATAACGACCATGCAGGATAAGCCAATGGTGGCAATCGACTTTAAATTCTGCCGGTACCACTTTTAGCAGTTTTTGTTCCACTTCATTAACATTTTTTCCCGGTGCAAATTTAGTGCGATTACACACGCGAAAGATATGTGTATCAACAGCAATGGTCGGCCAACCAAAAGCGGTGTTAAGTACGACATTCGCTGTTTTACGACCGACACCGGGTAATGCCTCTAAAGCTTCTCTATTTTCAGGAACTTGGCCATGATGTTTATCTACCAATATTTGGCAGGTTTTAATCACATTCTCAGCTTTTGTATTAAATAGGCCAATGGTCTTAATATAGGATTTGATCCCCTCAACACCTAATTCCAGCATTGCTTGAGGTGTATTGGCAACAGGGTAAAGTTTTGCTGTTGCCTTATTAACACTAACATCGGTGGCTTGTGCAGAGAGTAACACGGAGATCAATAATTCAAACGGGGAGTTAAATCTTAACTCAGTAGTAGGATGCGGATTGTTATCCCGCAACCTAGTTAAAATTTCTATACGTTTAGCTTGATTCATTATGCTCACAAATTAGTTTTTAACAATATGACTGCCACAACCTTGTTCTTTTTCATAGGTTTTGGTCGTGGATGGAACGCGTTTTTTCTGTTTTTCATCAATCAGGTATTTTATGGCCAGCATAAAACCTAAACCAATAAAGGCACCGGGTGGTAAAATAGCCAGTAAGAAAGGTGAGTCTAAATGTACTATCTCAACCCTTAATACTTGCGCCCATTCACCTAATAATAAATCAGCACCATCAAATAAAGTGCCATTACCTAATATTTCACGCATTGCCCCTAAAACAAAAAGTGCCGCTGTTGCACCTAATCCCATAGCAAAGCCATCAATTGCTGAAGGGAAAACTTCATTTTTAGCTGCAAACGCCTCTGCACGACCAATCACAATACAGTTAGTGACAATAAGAGGAATAAATATTCCTAACGATTGGTATAAACCATAAGCATAGGCATTGATAAGCAATTGTACCGCACTAACAACGGATGCGATAATCATAACATAAATTGGAATACGAATTTCAGAGGGAACCCAACGACGTAAACTAGACACTGCCACATTGGTACAAACTAATACTAATGTTGTGGCTAGACCTAAGCCTAAAGCATTGGTCGCGGTAGAAGACACTGCCAGTAATGGGCACAGCCCTAATAATTGAACTAAAGCAGAGTTATTCTTCCATAATCCTTGTGAAAACAGTTCTTTGATCATACTCATTTTAATTCGCCTCACAAGCTGAAAGGGTATCTAATTTTTCAGGTAAAGATTGTATTAACCATGCAGTGCGTTTTGATGCATTAACGACGGCTCTTGGTGTGATAGTTGCTCCAGTGAATTGGTCAAAATCACCACCATCTTTTTTTACCGCCCAATGTGAGTCATGAGCACTGGTAATAAACTTGTTACTTAATGAGTAAATCCAATCTGAAATACGCGTTTCTATTTTATCACCTAGCCCCGGTGTTTCATTATGTGTTGTCACGCGAACACCGAGTACTTTGCCACTAAAATCAGCACCAACCAATAATTCAATCGCCCCTGAATAACCGTCAGGTGCCGTTGATTCTAATGCGGCGGCGACAGGTTTACCATTAAAACGAGCAACATAAAGTTTATGTGGTTTTTCATTACCTAATGTTTTATCTGTCAAAATATAACAATCTTGCGCGAGATGGTTATTGTAGAGAGAGGTTGGGATCACTTGGTCTAATAATTTCTGTTTTTCTAAAGCCGCTTGCTCTGCGATAGTATTCGCCGTCAAGTGATAGACGACAGCCGTTAACCCTGTGGTACAGGCCGCAAAGATAGCTAATGTTAACCCATGACGTTTTAGTATCTCGATCATCATTATCTCCATTAATGTCCATAAACCCGAGGACGGGTATAACTATCAATAAGCGGTACAGCAATATTAGCTAATAGGACTGAGAAGGCCACGGCATCAGGATAACCACCATAGACACGAATAATCCACACTAATAGGCCAATGATTGCACCATAGATTAATCGCCCTTTTGGTGTGGTGGAGGCGCTAACAGGATCGGTGGCAATAAAGAAAGCCCCTAACATCGTCGCACCTGAGAAAAGCTGTAATAGTGGCTGAGAGTAACGAGTAGCATCGATCCCCCAACTGATCAGTGAACAAACACCAAGTAGCGTTAACATGGCAACAGGAATTTGCCAGCTAATAATTCGTTTATATAACAAGATAACGCCCCCAACCAGATAGGCAACATTCACCCATTGCCAACCCATTCCCGCAAATCCACCTTGTAAGATTGGCGTTGCTAATACTTCATCAATAGAGTGGGTTAATAATCCAGTTTTAAAACTATCAAGTGGTGTGGCTTGGGTAATGCCATCTACAGAGCGTCTTAAATCTTCAAGGGTGAGTCCTGAGGGTGTATGTCCGGTAAAGAAAATACTTAAGCTATCTATAAAGTTATAAGACACTGCTTGTAATTCAATGGGGGGCATCCATGATGTCATTTGTACAGGAAAGGAGATCAATAGCACCACATAACCGACCATCGCGGGATTAAATGGGTTTTGACCTAATCCACCATAAATATGTTTGGCAATAACAACCGCAAAAAATGTCCCTAAAACAATTATCCACCAAGGCGCTAAAGGAGGAATACTAATTGCTAGTAAGATACCTGTTAGTAAGGCGGAATTATCTTTTAGGTATAGAAGTGGATCTTCTTTTCTGAGTTTGACACAAATAGTCTCCGCCAATAGCGCGACAATGATTGCCAAGATAATTTGATATAGCGTCCCTAAACCAAAGAAGTAGAGTTGGCATAGAATACCTGGAATAGCGGCCAATATTACCCACAACATCACTTGACTGGTGGATTGTTGATTATGAGTAAATGGAGAGCTGGCGATTTTCAATTTGCTATTGTTATTTTGTATTGGTCTAAATTTCATTTGTATTAATCCAATGTCACTTCTTCTTTAGCATGGCGTTGCTGTGC
>NZ_GG668576.1:260756-370490 GCF_000160755.1 Proteus mirabilis ATCC 29906 | reverse complement strand
TATGTCTACTTTTGCAGTTGCCTGTGCTTGTTGAGATTTTTTAGCTTTTACCCGAGCAATAGCAGCAGCCACAGCAGCTTTACGCGGATCGATTTCCAGCTCAGCATCAGCAGGAGTTTCAGTAGGTGTGTCTACTTTTGCGGTTGCTTGCGCTTGTTGAGCCTTCTTAGCTTTTACGCGGGCCAATGCTGCCGCTACAGCGGCTTTGCGTGGATCGGTTTCCACCTCAGCCTGAGTTTCAGCAGGAGTGTCTACTTTTGTAGTTGCTTGCGCTTGTTGAGCTTTCTTAGCTTTTACACGAGCTAATGCTGCCGCTACAGCGGCTTTGCGCGGATCACTTTCTGCATCGGCGGTGGTATGGGTATTTTGTGGTACCTGTTGTGCCAATTTAGCAGCTTGTTTTGCTCGGGCTTCTTCTTTACGTTTTTTGCGTGCAGCAATAGCCGCTGCGTTGTCAGGTTGTTCTCCTGCTTTAACAGCAATAATTTTGCCAATGCTATGTTTTTCTTTTACACGAGAAAGTGCAGATTGCACTTCATTTTGTTGGTGATCATCAAGCTTAACTGCAGCACGTTGATGTCTTGCCTCACGTTCAAGCTTTTCTCGTTCCATACGGATTTTTTTCGCTTCAAAGCGAGCCTTAGCTTCAGCCGCTCGCTTAGCTTCCGCATCAATTTCTCGTATTTCTGCTTTTTCTTGGCGGTAATATTGTACTAATGGAATATTACTAGGGCAGACAAAAGCACAAGCCCCGCACTCAATGCAGTCAAATAAATTATGTTGTTGCGCTTTCTCATGCTCTTTCCCTTTACTAAACCAGTAAAGTTGTTGTGGCAGTAAACCACTAGGGCAGGCGTCAACACATTGACCACAACGGATGCAAGCCTCTTCAACATTATCTGTATCCATCTCTTCTGGAGAGGGAATTAATAAGCAGTTAGTAATTTTTATAACGGGGGCATTTAAGTCAGGTAAGGTGAAGCCCATTAAAGGCCCGCCCATAATGACCATCTGCTCAGAGCCAGCAACAAAGCCTGCTTGTTTTATAAGTGCATAAATAGGAGTACCTAAACGCGCCCAAAAGTTGCCTGGGGTTTTAGCCCCTTGTCCAGTTACGGTGACGACACGTTCAATTAAAGGTTCATCATCGATAATGGCACGTTTAATTGCCACTACCGTCCCCACATTTTGCATTAATACGCCAATATCAGAGGAGCGACCGCCAGAAGGAACTTCTTTGCCCGTTAATATTTTTGTTAACTGTTTAGCGCCTCCAGATGGATATTTGGTAGGGATCACCCGAATAAAAATACGTTTTTCATTTGTGAGTGCTGCTAATGCTTGTTTTAAGGCGGCAATAGCTTCAGGTTTGTTATCTTCAATACCAATCAGCACTTCATCCGGTGACAGTATATGCATTAATATCTGACAACCCGCAATAACTTCATCTGCGTGCTCTTGCATAAGTCTGTCATCAGCTGTGATATAAGGCTCACATTCAGCGGCATTTATGATGAGCGTTTTAACTAAATCACCACCACCTTTTAATTTTGTGGCTGTTGGAAAACCCGCTCCCCCTAATCCAGCAATGCCTGCTTCATGAATACGGGTAAGCAATACCTCTTTACTTTGTGATTGATAGTCAACTAGTGGTGATTTTTCTCGCCATTCGTCTTTACCATCAGAGACAATTTTCACTGCAATTTCAGGTAGACCAGAAGGGTGAGTGCTTGGAAATGGCTCTATTGCCGTGACCGTACCTGATATAGAAGCATGAACAGGTAATGTTCTTCCTACACCACGAGTTAAGGCTTGGCCTTTTAAAACATGATCACCCACTTTAACGCAAAGTTGCCCAGGAGTACCTAAGTGTTGATGAATAGGGATGGTAACCTCATCCGGTAACTGGGCAATACGCATAGGCGTGCGACTTGATTGTAATTTCATTTCGGGAGGATGAATGCCGCCTTTAAAATCCCAAATTTTATCTTTTTTAAATAACGAAAAGAGATTAAACATGAGCGTTATCCTCCGTCTTTAATGACGGTTCATCTTCGGGTGTTTCTTCTGGCTCTGCAGGAATATTTCTTACAGGGATAGTATTTAAATCCCATTTCCAATTAGAGGTCGTCATTTTCACAGGAACTAAAGTAATACAGTCTGTTGGACAAGGTGGAACACATAAATCACACCCTGTGCAGAGATCTTCTATTATGGTGTGCATTGCACGAGTAGCGCCGACGATGGCATCCACTGGGCATGCTTGAATACATTTTGTGCACCCGATGCAGTTGTCTTCATCAATTAAAGCCACTTTTCTCACCGGATTTAATGCTTCTTCATCACCATCAAGTGGTTGTGGATCAACCCCCATCAGTTCGGCAATTTTTAACATAACCTGTTCACCACCCGGTGCACAACGGTTAATCATTTCTCCATTATTAGCTACCGCTTCTGCATAAGGGCGGCAACCAGGATGACCACACTGACCACACTGACTCTGTGGTAATATGGCATCAATTTTTTCCACAATAGGATCTTCTTCTACTTTAAAGCGACGAGCGGAATAACCTAAAATCAGGCCGAATAGAAGCCCTAGTACACCCAGTACACCAATTGCTATCCATAAAGAATTCATTACAGTTTCACCAAACCACTAAAACCCATAAAGGCAAGAGACATTAAACCCGCAGTAATTAAGCCAATAGAAGAGCCTTTGAAAGGAGCAGGAATATTGGCGACAGCCAGTCTTTCTCTAATGGCTGCAAATAACACCATAACTAAGGAGAATCCTACCGCAGCACCAAAACCATATACTGCTGATTGCATAAAGGTATGTGATTGATTGATATTCAGTAATGCGACCCCTAATACGGCACAGTTGGTGGTAATTAAAGGTAAGAAAATCCCCAATAGACGATATAACGTTGGACTCGTCTTTCTTACGACCATTTCTGTAAATTGCACCACAACAGCAATCACTAAAATAAAGCTGAGTGTACGTAAATAGAGTAAGTCTAAGGGAACTAAAATAAAGGTATCCATTAGCCAAGAGCTAATAGAGGCAATCGTCATGACAAACGTTGTCGCAAACCCCATTCCTATCGCGGTTTCTAATTTTTTTGATACACCCATAAATGGGCATAAACCGAGGAATTTGACGAGTACAAAGTTATTCACCAAGACGGTACCAACGAATAAAAGCAAGTAATCAGTCATTGCTATGCCAAAATTGTTAAAAAATGGAGAAAAAGCCTCATAAAATAAAGAGGCTAAACGGGCGAGTATAATATCAAGCTGAAATGTATGAAGTTATCGATCTTGTGTGAAAGTTTCACGGACACGCTTAGCATATTTGATATAAGGCACAAAGCAGACAGTTGCCATAACGGCCCATAATAGTGACTTAACCGCGGTTTGATCATCAACAGGGGCAAAACCGAAACTTTTTATCGCCAACAATAAGTTAATTAATAACCAAATAATAAATAAACGAGGAAAATTTTTAGCGCGGTAAAAAAACTGTCTTAACAAATAAGCGGTAAATGCAAACATCGCCCATGTTGTTAACACGGAAAGATACCAGCTTGATACCACATGAAAAGGTAGCTGGTGGATAATCGAAAAATCTGAAAAATATCGTATTAAATATAAAACAGACATTAAACCTAAGCCCACTATCGACAACAGCAAATAAGCCAAAGGGGCAAGTAACCAACCCGTAATAGGGGCTTTAGGGGATTGCTCGGGCAAAACGTTTGTCTGAGGTTTTAATTTCATTAATCAAAGATCCTACTATTATACTAAGTTCTAAACGAGATATTATCACAAACTTTGTTATTATTTATTTAGCTGTAGAAGTGAAAGTCATTTTTCATTTATAGAATAAAAAGATAAAAGCGGGATAGGGTTATGACAAAAAATTTAAACGTGGGGATTATAGGCTATGGTTATGCAAGTAAAACCTTTCATGCTCCCCTGATCAGTACCACTGAGGGGTTAACACTATCAGCCATTTCAAGCTCTGATGAAAGTAAAGTTATCGCTGATTTTCCTAATATTACGGTGTATGCCAACCCACAACGACTGATTGATGATCCAGACATCGATTTAATTGTTATTCCAACACCTAATAACACTCACTATACCTACGCCTCACAAGCCTTAAAAAACGGTAAACATGTTGTTGTCGATAAACCTTTTACTTTGACACTCGATGAAGCAGAAAAATTGGCACAACAAGCGAAAGAAGCTAAGAGATTACTCTCAGTTTTTCATAATCGTCGTTGGGATGCCGGTTTTCTTACCGTTCAAAAATTACTCGCCGATAAAACATTAGGTGAAGTCAGTGCCTATGAAGCGCATTTCGATCGTTTTAGACCCGCTGTGCGCCAACGTTGGCGTGAAGATGCCGGACTTGGTGGAGGGCTTTGGTATGATCTGGCTCCTCATTTACTAGACCAAGCGGTATGTCTTTTTGGTCAACCTTATGCAATCACTGCTGATATTGCTCAGTTGCGCCCTAATGCTAAAAATGCTGACTACTTTCATACACTATTAGACTATGGTCATCTGAAAGTTATTTTACATGCCTCTATGTTGGTTGCCTCACCTACGCCTATTTTTGCTATTCATGGGACCAAAGGCAGTTATGTAAAATATGGTTTAGATACCCAAGAAGATGCATTAAAAGCGGGTTATCTTCCGACGGAAATGTATAACTGGGGGGCTGATCCTCAAGAGGGTGAATTAACATTATCGACAGAGAGTGGTGAATTAGTAACAACAAAGTTACCGACTCTATCAGGTAATTATCCCGCTTATTATCAGCAAATTTATCGTGCGATTGCATTTGGTGAAGAGAGTCCTGTTACTGTGTCACAGGCCATTAATGTTATGCGTTTAATTGAAGCCGGTAGCCTTTCAAATCAATCAAAAACCACAATTAAGCTGTAAACATTAGGGAGTGACGAAAACCATGTCTTGGTGGCAAAAGCTAAAAATTGACTCTTTTTTAATGATTATGATCTTGGTGGTCATACTCGCAACATTATTACCTGCGCAAGGTGAGATAAAAGTCATCTTTCAACATCTCACTACGGCTGCGATCGCCTTATTGTTTTTTTTACATGGGGCAAAGCTTTCTAGAGAAGCGATATTGTCAGGACTTGGTCATTGGCGCTTACATTTAGTGGTTTTTGCCAGTACTTTTGTTTTATTCCCATTACTAGGGTTGGGACTACAGTTTATGGTACCTGACTGGATGTCACCTACCGTTTATATGGGGTTTTTATATCTTTGTGCTTTACCTGCGACAGTACAATCCGCTATTGCCTTTACTTCTGTTGCCGGTGGTAATGTAGCCGCGGCAATCTGTAGTGCATCAGCATCAAGCATTTTAGGGGTATTTTTATCCCCTGTGCTGGTGGGTTTTTTAATGGAAACACAAGGCTCTGCTGAGCATTTTGATACTGCGGGGGCGATACAATCTATTTTATTACAACTGATGGTGCCTTTTATTATCGGTCATTTATCTCGTCCATTAATTGGCCGTTGGGTTGATAATCATAAGATGTTAGTGAATAGAACCGATCGCTCTTCTATTTTGCTGGTGGTTTATGTTGCATTTAGTGAAGCCGTCGTTGAAGGTATTTGGCATAAAATTGACGGTTGGTCGTTATTGACTATCACCATTGTCAGTTGTGTATTACTGGCTATTGTACTTGTTATTAATATTTATAGTGCAAGATGGCTTGGCTTTAATAAAGCTGATGAAATCACGATTGTATTTTGTGGCTCGAAAAAGAGCTTGGCGAATGGGGTTCCCATGGCAAATGTACTATTTCCCGCAGCAACGGTGGGGATCATGCTATTACCGCTGATGCTATTTCATCAAATTCAATTAATGGTTTGTGCCATATTAGCTCAGCGTTATGCCAATCAAGCTAAAAAACACCATCAGTAGTCACTGTAAAAATAGAGCAAAAGATAAAAATACCGCCTTAGCAATAAGGCGGTATTTTTTCGTTAATATTAACCTAAACTCACTTTTTTAATTAATGCATCACGTTCAGCTTGGCTAATAAAAGCCATAGTAAGACCATTAATTTGTGCTTGGCGAATTTGTGCTGCGGTTAAACCCGCCGCAGGAGCAGCAACAGTATACTCATGTTTTAACTCAATACCTTCCACGGCCGGATCGTCAGTATTGAGCGAGGCGATAATACCGTGCTCTAAGAACTTCTTAAGAGGATGTTGTGCTAAAGAGGCAATAGTACTGGTTTGAATATTTGAGGTTAAGCAAGATTCAATACCAATTTGGTGCTCTGCGAGATAATCCATCAAACGGGGATCTTCAATGGCTTTAACACCGTGACCAATACGACTTGCCCCTAATTCTTTAATCGCGTGCCAAATACTTTCAGCACCAGCCGCTTCACCTGCATGAACGGTGATCTTCCAGCCAGTATCACGAGCACGATTAAAGTGAGGTTGGAATAAATGCCCAGGGAAACCTAATTCATCGCCAGCTAAATCAAGTGCGGTGATTTTATCTTGATGTTTTAATAGACCATTTAATTCTTGCTGGCAGGCATTTTCACCAAAAGTACGGCTTAAGATGCCGATTAAACGGATCTCAACATCATAAGTGTGTAAGGCACTTTGTACACCATCAATAATTGCTTCAACAACACCTTCAATCGGTAATTGATGATTCATGGCCATATAGTAAGGTGAAAAGCGTAATTCTGCGTAATCAATACCTGCATTAGCAACATCGACGACGTTCTCATAAGCAACACGGCGACAAGCGTCTAAATCGGCGAGTACAGCAACGCCCCAATCTAACTTTTGTAAGAAGCTCACTAAGCTAGGCTCATTTTTAGTTATCTGCACATGTGGGCGCAATGTTTCTAGCTCATAGGCAGGTAGGGCAATATTATGTTGTTGTGCTAAATCTAAAATTGTTTCCGGACGGATATTTCCATCTAAATGGCGGTGCAAATCGGTTAAAGGCAACTGTGTGTCAATCACGTGTTATTTTCCTTTTTAATAATAATAATGAAAATCCACTTGTTATGGTGACTTTCTTTTGAGGGGAATAAAGTAATAAATTGCCTATTATTATGAATGATTTTCAATTGATTCACTATAAATTAAACTAAAGTTGTTTATTTTTAATACATAAAGAGGCGTTTTTTTTGTATTTTTCGATGATAAAAATTATTTTTAAATTAATGCTGTACATTTATTATCTTTATTTTTCAGTATAGTTGATGCTTCTTATCAACTTGGCTGAAAATGTAATTTTTCCTTTAAAAACAAACATATCATAGTTTTTGATATAAGCTATCAGATATATTGATAGGTGTTGGTAAGAATTAAGAATGTCTATTGGCGGAAGGGCTGATTATCTAATTATAAATAAAGTGATTGTTTTATTAATTATTGTTAATAATATTGGGATATTAAAAAACAACAAATCTATTATATTTAATAAGGAAGTGAATAAACAAAATAAAATCATAATATATTCTTGCTAGAAAAAGGCTAATCACTTTATTTTTAATATCGCATATATTGGAGCGAGAATATGAATGGAAAATCAAATAATAGTTTAATAAATAATGATAGTAATAAACAAATAGCTAAACCAATAATTCCGCCACCAACTGCTAACCCAATAATTCCGCCACCAACTGCTAACCCTACTTTAAGTTCACAAATGGAGACAGGAGATGGCAATGTTGCTTTAGATTTAGTTGTGGTAATAGATACAAGTGGCTCAATGGCTGATGAATCTTCTGATTTAAGTCAACAAATAGATGATGCTGTTCAAAAGGCATTAGGACGTTGCCCATCAAGTTTAAGAGTCACTTTTTTAGGAATAGAAGGTACGTGGGATAATACTAAGTTCGATCGCTCAGTGACTGACTATTTAATGACACAAGGTGTATCTGCTCACAAATTACAAGCAAGAGCGCCATTTAAAGAGGCTGATGGACGAGATCATGCTGGAAATAAAGAAGATTTATGCCGAGCCGTCATTGATGTGTGTAAATATTTCGATTGGCGAGATGGCGCTCGTCGTGCAATTTTTGTCTTAGGTGATGAAGGTATGGAAGGTGGCGGAGGTGTATTAACACAAGCCGCTGTGCTTAAAAACAATGAGGCAATAGTGGTTGCTAGAAGCGAAAAAGTAAAAGTATATACTTATCAGGGAACGCCTAATGATGATCCCTCTAATGTGGATCGCTTTCCTACTATTGCTGATAGAGATAACATCACGAAAGAGTATGTGCGCTTAGCGCAGATGACGGGAGGACGCTCTTATATATACACAACAGGTATCGCTAATTTTTCTTTAGTTCTGCAAGAAATTCTATGTGACAGTTTAACATTACCTAAACTTCCTGATCTGAATAAAGATAATTCAACGTGTCGTCATGTTTGTGAAGAGCTCTCTACTATTATATCAACAGTTAATACCCTTGCAGAAATAATGCATAAAGCGATTGATTCATGTTGTAAAGAAGATTGGGGCACACGCGAAGTGTTTAAGCCTCATTGTGATTGTTAATAACAATAAAAAGCCCCTTATCATAAGAATGGTGATAGGGGGCTTTATTGATTAGTGACTGTATGCTATCAGTGACTAAAATTAATTGTTTTCAGCAGGTGCCGCTGGGATTTCAACTTGTGGCTCTTCTATTGCATCATTTTGATCTGGCTCTTCTGAATATTCAGGATAATCAGAGTCATCATAATCATAAGAAGAAGCACCTGCACCAAATAACATAGCCGCTAAACCTAACATTTGAGGGGCTTGTGTTACTTCCATAAACTCATCAAAGCTGTAAGTTTTACCGTTCATAGTAAATTTATCAGCAGCATAGTTCAGGTTTAAAGACAGTTTATTACCGTCTTGTGATAACAGCATCAATGGCAGAGCATCTTTCTCGTCTTGAGAAATTTGATTGATATTTTGCTGTAATTCAGTTTTTAACTGTGCCATGTCGTTAGCGGTTGTTTTCTGAATTTCAGCTTTATCTTCGTCTGTTAAGCCTTTTTCAGAATAACGCATAACATCAAGGTATTGTGTGGTACTACGGAACTCCGTTAGCATTGGTACAGAAAGATCGATATTAAAATCGATATTATTAAACAATTCATTAAACAGAACTGAAGGCGCCTTGTCTTCTTTTTTCAGTGCATCAGCATTGAACGCATTTAAATCTAACTTAAAGTTTAGCTTGCTTGCGCCACTGCTATTGGTAAGTGATGCTTCATCGATACGGAATACTAAACCTTTTTCCAAAACATCACGTACAGCTTGCTCAATCATCGCTGAATTATCGTATTTATTTTGATTCCAAGGTAAGAAGGTGCTGTTATAAACTTTTGTTAATAGCAACATCGCATCTGGATCTGCTTTATCAATTGAGTAAGCAAATTTACCCGCACCAAAATCAAAACCACCAACATTAAGAGATTTAAAACTATAATCTTGAGTGATAAAGAATAATTTATCTTTAATTTGGCTCTTAGTTGCAAGAGAAGTATCTTTTAAAGTGAAATTAGATGACTTATCTTGGCTCGTAAAGGTAATATCGCCAAAGTTCAGTGTTTGTGTATCAAATAGATATTGATCGTCTTTAACTTTAGTTCCTTCGACAGAGCCTGCAATATTTTTCAGCGTAAAGGTTTCATCATTACCTTTCTTAACAATGACTTCATCACCTTTTACGGCTGTTGAGATGTTTGTTGCATTTTTATCGGAAGAAAAATCAATCTGAAACGCAGATGTTGTTAACTGGCTACCTTCTTTGCTGTAATTAATAGGATTTATGTTAACTTTACCTGATACACTGCCATCAAACGATAAAGAAGAGTGCATATCAATAAATGATGGCTCTTTGGTCAACTTAAATAGATCTTTAGTGGTCTCATTATTCACTAAAGTATTATTCATTGCTGCTAACTTAGGAGCTAGATTAAATTGAGCAATATCAGAAAGAGGGAATGGCCCATGGTCAATATCCGTCTTAAAGAGCACTTCTTCTACTTTTTTATCTTCATCTGATTTGGCATGCTCTGAAATCACAACCGCAAGATCAGCAGTAGAAGTAAAGACGCCTTTCTTATAGTCACGAATTTCAAGTTTAATATCCGCACCTAATTGGCTTTCTTTAGCAAGTTGCGCTAATTGAACGTTAGTGCGTTTGGTTTCTTCCTGTAAGCGGCTTTCAATTTTACTGCCCATGTACCATGATGCACCGGTCCAAACAACACCTAGTGCAACAATAACACCAACAGCGACAAGCGATTTCTTCATAATTCTAGTCCATCCTCTGTGTATGCTTTGTAGCATACGTTCTTAAGATTGTTTTGCTACCCTTAAACAATCCAACAAATTGGTTTTGGTTATCAATACTCTGAATATGAATATAGATAATTAGCGTATATTAATTGCTATCTATATTCTCTGTAAATATAGATTTAGTGAAATAAGAACGCAATCAGAACTTACTTAGTTATAAGCTAACACAATGAGTTTAAAGAGAAATAATTATAGATAACTTAAATAAGGCAATTAAAGATAAAAATGTCGTTTTTTGGTCTTTTTTGGATTAAAAGTATATTTATTTAAGCCATATTTGTATTTATGATACAGAATAAAAGCTTGTAATTAATATGGTTATAAATAGAGAGCAAAAACACCAATATTATCGTGAGCCAACCTCATTTAATCAGAAAAATCAACCAATTTCATTCTGTTATAAATTTCATAAGCTCGCTTTAGCTCTCATATTTATTATTCTATTTATGGCATGATAGCTGTATCCGAGTTATTTACTAGAAAGTAATTCGGAACTAATCAATTATTCTGTGTACTTAAGGAGATTGAAATGGCAGCCACTCGCATTGAAAAAGACTCAATGGGACAAATCGAAGTACCAGCTGACCAGTTATGGGGAGCTCAAACGCAGCGTTCTCTAGAACACTTCCGTATTTCAGTAGAAAAAATGCCTGTTGCACTGATCCACGCGCTTGCTTTAACCAAAAAAGCCGCCGCCGGTGTCAATATGGATCTCGGGTTATTACCTAAAGAACGTGCAGATGCAATTATTGCTGCTGCTGATGAAGTGCTGGCAGGTAAACACCCAACTGAATTCCCATTAGCAATCTGGCAGACCGGTTCTGGCACTCAATCAAATATGAATATGAATGAAGTGTTAGCTAACCGTGGTAGTGAGATACTAGGTGGTATCCGTGGCATGGAACGCAAAATTCATCCGAATGATGATGTTAACAAAAGTCAAAGTTCAAATGATGTGTTCCCAACGGCCATGCATGTCGCTGCTGTTATCGCATTACGTCAGGATTTACTGCCGGAATTAAAATCATTACTGAAAGTATTTAAAGAGAAAGCAGAAGCTTTCCATGATATCGTCAAGATTGGTCGTACTCACCTGCAAGATGCGACACCACTTACATTAGGTCAAGAAATCTCCGGTTGGGCGGCGATGCTTGAGCATAATATCAAACATATCGAAGATTCAGTTCCTCATGTGTGTGAGCTTGCGTTGGGAGGAACGGCGGTTGGTACAGGATTAAATACACATCCTGAGTACGCAGTTCGCGTTGCTAAACGTATCGCTGAATTATCAGGTCAGCCATTTGTCACGGCTCCTAACAAATTTGAAGCATTAGCAACCTGTGATGCACTGGTTCATTCTCATGGTGCGTTAAAAGGTTTAGCTGCCTCATTAATGAAAATAGCTAATGATGTACGTTGGTTAGCATCTGGCCCTCGTTGCGGTATTGGCGAAATTTCTATTCCAGAAAATGAGCCAGGTAGCTCCATTATGCCAGGTAAAGTGAACCCAACTCAGTGTGAAGCGTTAACCATGCTGTGCGCTCAAGTTATGGGTAATGATGTTGCTATCAATATCGGTGGTGCTTCAGGTAACTTTGAACTGAACGTATATCGCCCAATGATTATTGATAACTTCCTACAATCAGTGCGTTTATTGGCTGATGGTATGCGTAGCTTTAACGAGCATTGTGCTATTGGTATTGAACCAAACCGTGAGCGTATTAATAAATTATTGCATGAGTCTTTAATGCTGGTTACGGCATTAAATACCCATATCGGTTATGACAAAGCTGCAGAGATCGCGAAGAAAGCTCATAAAGAGGGCTTAACGCTGAAAGAATCTGCACTGAAACTGAACTACCTGACAGCAGAAGAATTTGATAGCTGGGTACGTCCAGAAGATATGGTTGGTAGTATGAAAAAATAAGCAATTATACGCTTATTTTATCTAGTACAATATTGGATCCCGCTATCCCAGATAGCGGGATTTTTTTTCTATTGCTTATTTTTCAAGATATAAATGTAAGCGTGGAATAATTAATTGTAACTTTTTGGCTTTAGGGCGATGGCGAATTTGAATATTATTCACATCATAATCAGCTAATTCACCTATTATGGGCTTAAAATCCGACGCTTTATCAATATAGAAAGCTAATAATGGTAGGGGACAAGCATATTGTACCTGTTTTTGTTGCTCCGAATACCAAACTCTGGCAATAGGTTGGACTTTCACTGGACGCTTAATTTTTAATTTGGCATTTTCCGGGAGTTGTGAAAGGGTCATTATCTCTTTATCGATACGTTCAGCCCATTGTTCACTAGTATAAGGAGGTACGGCGCGATTGGCTTCTCGACTTTTTTCTAGCTGAGCTAACACATCATTACGAGTTAAGTTTTTTATAATGTTTTTATTGGCCCAGCCAAAACGTACTGTATCAGGATCAGAAAGTAGGGTGAGGGTGCGATAAGCATTAAGTGTAATTAAGCCTTTTAGCTGATTATGGACAAAATCAAAACGTTCTTCTTTCGAAATACCAGACTCTTTCGTCACAATATCTGAAAGCTGTTTTTTTAATGAATTAATGCTCTCTACTTGTGTTTTTACATTCTTAAATACAGGATTGCTGACACTAAAACAGAGTACCCCCGGTAAACGTATCGCACGCTTGCTACTGACATGTGGGGCATTATCATAGATAAAGAGATTGGTCATTAATTTTAAAGAGAGTTCTAAAGCATCAAGATCATAACTAGGTGACACTGTAATATTTGTTATCTCATCATGTTCATCTTCTTTACTTACCTCAGGTAATTCAAAAACCGCAGAAGGAAGTTGCTTTAACTGACGAAGAAAATCGGTAAGAGCATTGATTTCTGTTTCAAGTTGTTGAAAACAGAGATTAAATCGCTGTATTGCATTATATTTACTCATCTCTATAACCTTGTTTAGTTACAACATACAATTACCCGTTATTAAAAACAATACATAAACTTCAGTGGAATGTATATCGTCTAGTAGGGTGAAAATTAAAAAATTACGCTATACTGTTTATTTATACAGTATAGCGATAAAAGGGCACTTTGTTGATGATATTTTTCTTAAATATCGTTATATGCGGTTTTTTTAAGCTAGCTTGGTTTTATTTTTAATCTTCTTCAGGGGGGTAATGAAAAGCTGTATATTCGTCTACACAATCTGGCTTAGTCGGTGGACAGTTGTCTACTGTGGCAACAGATATAGATGCAAATAATAGTGTTGCTAGTATTATTGGTAATTTTATTAAAGTCATGGTTGTTGTCCTTTTCAAAATAGAGAATCCATATTAAAAAAAGCAAAGTAAAGTCACAATTTTCTTTATTATCAATAGGTTTTTATAAATTAACAGATAGAAAATTATGACTTTTTATTGTGCTATTCGATTAAGGCGCAGTGCGATTAATAGTGCGGTTAACATTAAAAAAGCAATAAACAACCCAACACCAAGCCAACCAAAATTGACCCAGAAGATCCCACCTAGTGTTCCCGCAATACTCGAACCTGCATAATAGGTAAATAGATAAAGAGAAGAGGCCTGCGCACGTCCTCGTTTAGCTCGACGTCCAACCCAACTACTTGCTACCGCATGGGCAGCAAAAAAACCTGTAGTTAAAATAAGCATACCTATAAAAATAATTGCTAGAGAGTCAAATAGTGTAATTAATATACCCGCTAGCATCATAGAAACACCGGCAATAAACACTTTACCTAATCCATATTTATTGGTTAATAAGCCTGCTTTCGATGCGCTATAAGTTCCACTCAAATAAACAATTGAAATTAAACCAACGGTTGTTTGAGTTAATGAATAAGGTGCATCTAATAGGCGATAACCAATATAATTAAATAAAGTTACAAATCCTCCCATTAACAAGCCACCTTCAATAAAAAGAAGAGGGAGTCCTTTATCTCTAAAATGCAATTTAGTTGTGATAAGAAGATTACGTGGTTTTAAGGTTGCTGGCCTAAAATGTTGTGATGTCGGCAATATTCGCCAAAAAATGATAGCAGCAACAAGGGCAAAAATACCTAAAATAATCACAGACACACGCCAAGAGTAATAATCACTCAAAACACCAGTAATAACACGGCCACTCATACCACCAATAGAGTTACCGCTAATATAAAGCCCCATCGATAAGGCTAGATAAGCAGGATGGATCTCTTCGCTAAGGTAGGTCATCGCAACGGCTGCAACACCACTAAGTGATAGTCCTACGAGTGCTCGTGTAATTAAAATCCCCGTCCAGCTATTCATCATGGCACTTAATAGTGTGAAAAAAGCCGCACAAAATAGCGCAATAACCATCACATTTTTTCGACCAAACGCATCAGAAAGAGGCCCTGTAATCAATAGACCACAAGCCATAAGACCTGTAGAAAGCGATAAAGCAAGACTACTGGTTGCTGGGGTGACTGAAAATTCTTTTGATAGGATAGGTAAGATAGGTTGCACAAAGTAGAGTAATGCAAAAGTGGCTAAACCAACCATAAAAAATGACACTGTCACTTTTATATAAAGCGCGTCATCACGCTGGATATAGTGTTTCGGACTGTTTGGTTTAGAAGTGGTGTTGATAGAAACATCTTCTTTTAGGGCCATGTTTTTACTGCTTATTTCATGAGTGTCCATAAAAAGTGGCTATCCAATACTTAAATTTGATTTATATCAATGTTAGAAACATTTGATTTTTTTGTCTAATATATTAATCATTAGCAATAAGACTTTTAAAGTATCAATTGGCATTTACATCAACGAATAATACAAATTATGAATATAGAACTTCGCCATTTACGTTATTTTATTGCTGTTGCTGAAGAATTACATTTTGGTAAGGCAGCTGAGAGATTAAATATTTCCCAACCTCCTTTAAGTCAGCAAATACAAGCCTTAGAAAGTGAGATAGGGGCTCGTTTACTCGAAAGAACCAATCGTTCTGTTTCGTTAACCCCGGCAGGACAAATGTTTTTAAAAGGATCCTATCAAATTATGGCACAAGTTAAGGCGGTAGCGACACGAGCATCAAGAATGGAAAAAGGAGAATTAGGTGAAATTTCAATTGGTTTTACCTCAACAACACCTTTTATGCATTTGGTTACGTTAAGTTTGCGTCAATTTAGGGAAAATTATCCTGAAGTCGGTATTCATATGCATCAAATGAATACTAAACAGCAAATATCACCATTATTAACTGGCCACATCGATTTGGGAATTATGCGTAATACGGTGTTACCTGATAATTTGCACCACCAGCTCCTATTTCGTGAACCTTTTATTTTGGCAGTTTATGAAGGGCATCCTTTACTTGAATACAAAGAAACAGGCGTAAATATTCAAGATATTGGGCAATATCCTTTTGTATTTTTTGAGCGAGATGTAGGAACGGCGCTTTATGATGAAATTATTCAATTGCTTAGCCTTGCGGGAATTACACCAACGATAGCACAGGAAGCCGGAGAGGCGATGACCATCTTGGGGCTTGTCGCTGCCGGATTAGGGATTTCTATTGTGACAAAATCATTTACCCGCATGAAAGTTGATGGTGTGCATTATCTGCATTTTGCTAATTCGAATGCTTTCTCTGAAGTATGGTTAGTTTCTCATAACAAACGAACGATCCCCGCTGCGGCCAATAGGTTGACTCAATTATTGCTAAAAAATATCTTAGAAGATCAAAAATCTTGATTTATATGTGCTTTCCATCACGATTTTTATGTAATTATTGTACAATTATCACAAACTGACGACATAATCGAAAAATAATTATTTAGAGCTTCGAATTAATTACGGCTTTTTTATTAAGGATAAGATGAAATGGGGATCCCGCCTAGCCATATTGATCATGTAAAACAATTTAATCTTGGCACTGTTTTTCGATTAATTGATGAACATGGTCCTATTTCTCGCATCTCATTATCTAAAAAAGCAACACTTGCGCCTGCCAGTATTACTAAAATTACGCGAGAATTAGTTGAAGCACACCTTATTCATGAAACAGAATTTCCTGGGTTAGGATTTCGAGGACGGCCGGCTGTTGGTTTAAAGTTAGAGAGCAAAGGGTGGCAATTTTTATGTATTCGAGTAAATAATGGTAGCCTACTTTTTAGTTTAAGAGAGCTTGATAATCAATTAGTTGTTGAAGATACCTTCGACTTTCCTAAACAAAATAGTGATGCTTTTTTGCATCATTTCCTTGCTGCAATAGATACATTCTTTCAACGTTATCAATCAAGAGTAGAGCGCCTTACTGCAATTAGTATTACCATGAATGCAATTGTTGATCCGATTAGTGGCGTTATTTATAGCTCTCCTTACTATGCTATCCAAGATATCCCGCTGGCTGATAAAATTCAGGAAAAAACAGGTGTTGCTGTTTTCTTACAACACAGTGTAACGGCTTGGACGATGGCTGAATCACTCTATGGTGCAGCCAAAAATAACACCGATATTCTGCAAATTGTTATTGATGATATTGTCGGTGCAGGGGTTGTGACTAATGGAAAGACATTACATTCAAACAGCCATAGTGCCGTCGAAATAGGGCATACAAAAGTTATTGATTCACAGACGCAATGTTATTGTGGTGCAAAAGGGTGTTTAGAAACGGAAATATCGATCCCTCAGTTAATTAAAAAAGCACAGCACTTGGCGCAAGAAAATCCCACCTCAATACTTAATCAATATCCGATTACGGTAGAAACGCTATGTGATGCTGTATTAATTGGTGATAAACAAGCATTAGACATCATTAATTTAGTGGCGCAACGACTTGGTTTTATTTTAGCCGTGATGGTCAATATTTTTAATCCTCAAAAAATATTAATAGGTTCACCTCTGTGTAGAGCAAAATCTGCACTTTTCCCCCTGATCCTTAGTAGTATCCAACACCATGTATTACCTAGATATGCCCATAACTTGGTTATTGAAGAAACAGAATTGCGCAATAAAGGCACATTGCCAGCGGCATCACTAGTAAAAGAAGCCTTATATAATGGCTCATTATTACTTGAGTTAATGCAAGGCTAATAATAATACAATAAAGTATAATTAAAGTATTATGCATAGAGAAGTAGGCCAATTGATCACTTACATTACCCTATTTTTACTCAATTAACTAAAAAATTGAGCTAACTCAAGCCACCATAAACAGTGTTACCCTAAACTCTAATCTCTGTCATTTTTCGTAAACCTGATTTATCTGTCATAACGGAAGTAAATTATATGTTAACACGCTTGTTTGTTACGGGGACAGATACCAACATAGGTAAAACTGTTGTCACCCGAGCACTTCTTCAGTCAATAAATCGTGGCGGGACAACAGCAGTGGGCTTTAAGCCTATCGCAACCGAATTACATGAAACGGTTGAGGGTAATCGTAATCGTGATGCTCAGATTATTCATAATTCCTCACCTATTGACGCTCGCTACGACGAAATTAACCCTATTTTGCTAGAAAATTGTTATGTAAGTGAAAATGCAATAGACTTCCATCAAATTTCAAGTGAACTAAATAATTTGGGCCAAAAAGCTGAATGCGTTGTTATCGAGGGAAATGGTGGTTGGCGCTATTTACTTGATGATAATACTTTTTATTCAGACTGGGTGGCTAAAGAAAAAATTCCTGTTGTTCTAGTGGTTGGGATCCAACCTGGTTGTGTCAATCACTCAATTCTAACCGCGCAATCTATTATTAATGATGGTTTAGAATTAGTTGGTTGGGTGGCTAATAGAATTAATCCTGGGTTACCGCACTATGCAAAAATTGTAGAAAGGTTATCTCAACATATTCCAGCCCCATTGATTGGTGAAATCCCGTATTTATTGCGCCCTGAAGAACGTGATCTCTCTTGTTATCTTGACTTAAGCCAGTTAGAAATCGCTCAACCCGCTTAGTTAAGGTCAATCAAAGAGAATAAAAATAAGTTATTTCTATTCAATAACTTATTTCCTATTAATATTTAGTTTTACTTATTACTTATCAACGCCTAATGGGTTAACTCATTGGGTGTTTTTTTATTTAACAATGAATACTAAATATTAATAGCCTAATCGCTATTTAGGTTAAAAAAGAAAAGGGCACACAAAGTACCCTTTTTAGCTATTAATTCTATTAAATCAATGATTAATGGCGAGTATAAATGATTTTTTTAGAATCATTTTCACAAGTACCTACAACTTTACCTTCAGTCTGTGCAACTTGATCATTTTCAACCACTGTTAGGGTAAAGTTAGCTGCAGGAACACCATTATTTTCAATTTTTTGTTGAATATCTTGAACGACTTCATCACATCCAGCATTTGCGGCTAAAGGTGCAAATGCGAACAATGTAGCCAGTACTGCAAATAGATATTTTTTCATAACATTTCTCTCCTTGCTTGATTTTTAAAACATCATTGTTTTATTTATATTAAGGGTTAATTGGGCGACCAGTATTACTGTCTAAACAGCGACGTGTTTCTGGCTCCCAGTAAGCATAGATATTGGCGCTTTTTAAACAAGCATCACGCTCATCAATAGCTTTATCTATTTTATTAAACTCAGTTTTTTCGCGTTGGTTGATTTTATTACGGAGATCGCGTTTTTGATCCCAATCTTCTTTCATTTGTCGAGCTTGCTCTTTATCTAAAACATTATCATAGCCATTGCCATTAATGGTTACATTTGTTGAAGCTGCAACAGAAGAAAAAGAAGACACGGATAAACCAAGAAATAGTGAAAACAGCAGAGTCCTTGTAGCTTGTTTCTTAGTTAACGTATTTATCATAATGGCTATCCTCTAAAATTATGTAGCACTGAACAATGACTATTTTATATCAACAAGTATATATGATCCCTTAACAAAAAATGAGTTTTCAGTGCGTTTAATTTTGTCGGTGCACACTTAATCCGGCAAAAGATTGACTGACGGGCATCATCTCAAGCGTATTAATATTAACATGTGCTGGCAATGTTGCCGTCCAAAAAACCGCCTGCGCAACATCTTCAGGAGTAAGCGCATCTGCTCCTGCATAAGTTTGTTCTACTTTATCGGTATCACCTTTAAAGCGTACTAATGAGAACTCAGTTCCCCCCACAAGACCGGGTTCAATATCAGTAACACGTATTTTTTTACCTTGAAGATCGGCACGTAAGCCTAGGCTAAATTGCTTAACAAAGGCTTTGGTTGCACCATACACATTTCCCCCCATATAAGGCCAAGAAGCCGCTGTTGAGCTGATATTAATAATATGCCCGACATTGCGTTCAACCATTGAGGGTAGTAATGCACGAGTGACATGCACTAAACCTTTATTATTAGTTTCGATCATAGTATCCCAATCATCAAGATTGGCTTTATCAGCGGTACTTAACCCTAAAGCGAGTCCTGCATTATTGACTAATACATCAATTGAGCGCCATTGTTCTGGCAATTGATGATAAATTTCACTGACTGCTTTTTTATCGGTGACATCTAATTGTAAAGGATAGAATAGATCGCCCAGTTCTTGATGAAGAGCTTGCAGTTTATCAAGACGTCTCGCGGTACCAATAACTTTGTGTCCATGGTTAATAAAGTGACGAGCAATAGCTTCTCCAAAACCTGCTGAAGCACCGGTGATAAATATAATCATTTACTTATCCTCATTGTTTTAATCTTTGAAAGTAAAAAGCGAACGTTAACAAGAGTCAAGTTGAAAAATGCAGCTTTGAGATAAATCAGGGGAAAGATAAGGTTCTTTGCCAATGTAAAAGATTTTTAACTTTAATCATCACTGAGTTATACGTTTTTCACTACTGATCAAAGTGGGTTGAAAGGGGGTTTTTATTTCGTGTCACAGTAGAGAAGGTTTAATACAGAGGTGTCATAAAAAAGCTAGGGCAAAACAAATAGGCTTAATAAAAACATGGTTACAACAATAATCACGACGCCTATAACGGCAATGGTAACTGTGGGAGATAAAAGAAAGCAAAAATAACAGAGTACAAAAGTCACCGCGATATGGAGCAGATCGCTAAACTGATGATAAAGCCAAATAATCAAATTTTTAATTTTCAATAGAGCCGTTCTTACCATCATTTACTCGTAACTATGATTACTATATAGGTCATTGCTCGAATCTGAGCTTATAAAAATTTATAAGCTCAGTTTAGCATAGTAAATAACGGTAATAGTTATTTTTTGCCAACTTGATGGCCAATAACACCACCTAATACACCGCCGCCAATGGTTCCTAATGGACTACCATCTGTTAAAATTGCACCACCTATAGCACCAGCACCGGCACCAATTGCTGTATTACGATCGCGTTTTGTCATGCTTGAACAACCCGCAAGTGAAAAAAGCAGAACAGAAGCGACACACATTGTTCCAATTTTCTTAAACGTGATATTCATTTTTATAAGCTCCAGTATAAAGAACATTATAAAGTTACTGCTATCATAATCGTACTGGCATCAGAATATTCGGGAAGAATAGGGTGCAATACTCCTAAAATGCGTATTAAAAATCACTAAAAAGGCAATAATAACTAACTATCTGATTAAGTTAGTTAATAAAATGAGCATTGTATTACAAAATGAGAGATATTAAGAATAGGCTTAAAATAACTTACAGATTCTAAGCCTATTAAATCTAACGGATCAGACGGGTAGTTAGCGTTTTTTGTTGATCCAGTAATTATGCTTATCGCGTAATTCTTCTTCTGTATATTTTATTGCTTCACTATCAGAAATTTTACGATGTGCATTATATGATTGATAAATTTTTGCTTCCCAAGTCAGTATTTTTGGTAAACATTGTTCAAATACAGCATCTGAATTGTAAGTACATTTATGGGTTATTTTTGACGCGAGATCTTTGTCTGCCGAGGTAAATTGGCTATATGCTTTATTTTCATTCATAAAGCTAACCTCTTCTTTGGTAAATTCGCTTCTTCTTTGATTATCACCAAGTTGTACAATATAAGCACCAATTAGACCAATAACACTACTCAATAACCATTGTTTCCATATTTTTCTTAAAGTAAAAGGCGTTTGAGTCCTAACGCATTTAATAAGATATAGTATTAAATAAATAGCAAAATACAGTGTTGCTAAAGCGATGATTGAACTACCGATAATAATTTTTGTATTTAAATATTCCATTGGTCCTCTATTTGTACAGGTGTTTTATAAAAATATGTTTATAATGGAGGGGAGTATAAATGAAAAACAATAGGTCACCAATAGAATAAATAATTAATATTATTTAACATTATTCCATTAATAAATAAAGGGTTTTATAAGAGCGAGAAATCAAATGAGAATTGAATGTTATAGTTGGTCAGATGTTAGTGAACAAATTCTGGAGCAAGCAATAGCCTTACAGAATTCAGCTTTTGAGGATATGAAGGGTAATTTTTATCAGGTTGATATACCTTACAAGTTGGTACTGGCAATTGATGATAATCAGGTTATCGGACATGTAGCTGTTTATTTACGAGATGTTTACCTAGATTCATTTCCTGAAACCATTGGTATATTGAGTTGTGTAGTGGTGGCTCACAAATACCGAGGAAAGGGCGTTGCGGCATCATTAATAAAAAGGGCTCATGCTATACTGAAAGAATATTCTGTTAATTTTTCTATTTTATTTGCTGTTTCTCATGCTTATTATCTCTCCTCTGGATATATTCCGATGAAAAATCTCACCCGTTTTATTGAGAATAATGAGAAGAAAGAATTTATATATGACGGTGGTATGGTGTGTGAATTAGGTAGTCAAAATTGGAATGTAAACATATTAGAATTAAATGGGGAAGTTGTATAATTTACAAGTGGTGTAACAAATGGTGTAAATAGTATAAATAGGTGTAAAATTACTATTTATACCTTTAGATAAATATTAATAAAAAACTTAGTTAATATTGGTTTTAATATCTGATTTCTGCTCCATCAGAATAATTACTCAACGATAAATGAAACATCGACAGCTCCTGAATATTTATCTGCTATAACTTTGCCATTAGCACATAGACCAAATAGAAAAGTTTGATTAAAAGATTTTATATTATCCATATTAGGTATATAGTGACCATCAAAGAATCTAATGGCACTTGAATCATTCGCTTGACATGTTTGATTTGTTAAATTTTTTAATGATGCAACAACATAAACTTCTGATTGATTGTTTGATTTTGTTCCATTTAAAAGCATTCCAGACATATTTCCACTAACAAGACTATTATAAGCTTTTATTGTAATATAGTTTTTTCCACCTTGAGTACATGTAACATTAACAGAATTTACTGGTGAAGTATCTAATAATGTTGGTGAAGTAAATGTTGATGTAAATTGATCTTTAAATTTAATATTAGTCTCAGTACTACTTGTTACGTTACAGCTTCTTAAGGCCGTAACTTTAATTTCTCCAGGGCGGATAAAATAAGCAGTACTATCATCGACGCTATTAGCTGTATTTCTTGACAACTTAAAACTAGTTTCTAATGAAAAAATACCAGGTTTTATATCGCCATATGCATAAACTGAATAACTATTTATACTGATAGAGACATAAGATCGAAAAGAAGGATCATAAAAATTTTCTTGATCATAAGCCGAAGGTCCCCAGCAAAAAGAACCATTTTTGCTTACATTATATAAACTTGAACGAGTCAACTTAGATCGAGTTAATACTCCTTTTATATTTTGGATACCTGAATTATTAGTTTTATATTGTCCTCCAATGTTTCCATTTATCGCCAATAGTAAATAGCCAGAGGTAGGATAGTTTTTATTTATTAGTTTAAATCCCCATTCATTAATTTCAGGTATTTTTTGTAGCCCATCGGTACTACCACAATAACCCGTCTGGTTGGTAAGGCTCAGAAAACCAAGCCTAGCATAATAATTAGCGCTCGAAGGGGCAGTGAAACTTTTAGGAAAGGTTTCAGCTAATTTTGTCACTGGAACAACTTCGCCTACATAGCCAGTTTTCCCTGCCATTATTTTAATTTCACCATCAGTAGCATAGCTTAATGTTGTACCTATTGTCATGAGTAATATAAAAAATGGTAAGTATTTCATTTTCATAAATGTTCCTAGGAGTTTACTAGAAATTATTTCTTATTAAGAGACAAGGTTTTTATTAAATTAGCCTAGCATATAAAAAAGGAATATTCATAAAAATATTTATATTCCAATATGACTATCTTTATGCGAGTATCTCTATAGGAATAATTTACTTTAACTATAATGGAGTTTTAATTTTATCTATTCTGATGTATTAAAGCTAGCAATGTAGCATCAGCATATAAATTAAAGAAAGTCGGTTGGTTGGAAATACTAAGTTACCGAATGAAAAGGGGGTTTTATTTACTTGAACCAGTATCACGTCTTGTTGTTGATATTTTTACTTTAGATAGTTTACTTTAACAACCCCTGTCTTGATAAGATATGATGTTGCTTCACAAAAGAAGGGTTGAAATCCTCGATAAAATAGAGAATGCTGAAGGACTAAAGGTTTCTCTTTAACATAGAGTGGATTGTGCGAATCAATTATTATCGAAAAAGAGCATTATTTTTAATTTTAAAAAATTAACTTCCTTAGAATCTAATATAGAAAAGGAATATTCTCCATTACTAATTTCATTCATTTTATTTAAATAATAATCAGCTAAGGCTTTATTAAAATCCTTTCTAAAGTAGTATCTGATAAAAAGACAAAAAACATTGGGTTCCAACCAACATAATCAATCAGCCAAAAACAGAGATTTCAGCGACTATCCGTATTTACCTACCATGGTTCGCATAATGTTTGGCGCTATGTTACAAAAGGGTTCTGAGCCATTCCGGTAGAATGGGGTTGGGGTTTACCGGAATGGTGAAGGTTCGTCTTTATACATAGAGTGCATTGTGCGAATCAAATGGGAACTTGATCGATTCGCTCAACCGTTACAAGTGTTCCACAGTATGTCATATATAAATATGTTGCTTCTTTAAATTGTGCCGTTGTGGTACTGATTTTCGTACCATAAATCATATTTCCATTTATTCCAGTACTATCAATAAAAGCATCTAAAGCTTCTTGACTTTCATTTTTCTTTCGTTCGGTAAAACTACGGATTAAACCTTTATTTGATATCTCTACCTTATGTGTGTATTGAACAAAACCATGCAAATCAATTAATTTTAATTCAGGAGGGAGTGTGTCGGCGCTAATTACTATTTTACTCATTATAGCTTCCTTATTTATATCTAAAAAAACACCCTAAGTAAGTGTTAATGCCATCTCAGAGCTTGCCAAGTAATTTAATTCATATTAATTCTTCTCTCTCTAATACCTCTCGTATATTTTCAAATATAGCGGATATATTTCCCTTGGGAAACCTTATTTGACCTAATCCATTGATGTTGCTAAATTCTTGACATCCTTCTTCTAATAGAATAATTGCTTTTTCAAAACCTAAACGACCTTGAAATAAACCAACTTCATGGATAACATTCATTCTGGCTTGCATGTTACCATCTTGTAATTCATCTTCAGCTGTCATTATTAAAAATGCAAAACTAGCATGATCCAACATTTGAGCTAATCTTGCTATATTTGTAGTTCCAGCAATAGGGACTCGATTAAATTCATCATAAGGAAGATGCAACTTGTCTTTTATAAAATCTTTGAGTTCACGCCATAAATGTGAGCGTCCATGACCCAAAAATATATTAGTTCCAACTCTAGATGCCTTAGTCTCTTTTTCGTGTAGGTTGCTGATATGGCTAAATAATTTTATTGATTCTTTTTTCAGGTCAATACAGCGTGAGTAAGATTCTCTTAGACAAGCCATTTTAGCTATCATTGCTATATGTGGTGGCGTTCTTATTCCTTCAGAAATAGCATCCATATCTGTTGACAGAAGTTTACCTCTCGGTCTATGAACATCCACAAAATCACGCTCAGTATATATTTTAAATTTCTCTATTTTTTCTATTATCTTTTGAAGAAATAAGTCATCACTTGGTAGTTTTGCCTTATTGGCATAAATTAAAGATAATATATCATTTCTAGATTCATCAAATAACTCTTCATATTCATCAAATTGAATTTTATATTTATTGATATCTACATCACCAGATATTTGATATATATAGTTAATTACATCATCAAAATTATATTGTCTCCAATCACCTCTAGTTCCAGATGAAAACATTTGTTCAAATCCGTAATGGCTACTGAATATTGCTCCGGCAGGAGGCATTGAAAAATTTACGTAATAGACTCTAGATTGATAGCCTAACCACGAACCAGACCATGATTTCCCTACAAGATCTGCTTTTTCTATTATTTTTTCAAGCTCATTAAATTTTATTTTTGGTTCATCCGGTAATCTTTCAATAATTTTTTGAAGTTGCTCTGTTAGTAACATCACTCGTCCTTTATTTTATGTGTGTAGCATAAACAAATTCAAAACCCCCGTGCTGTACTACGGGGTAGTCTTAGGGTAATACCAAGGTTTTTGCATAAGTGATTAAAAAACACTCACACCAATTAATCATTTACATCAAAAATCTTTGCTAAATTTAATATAACATATTCTTATGTGTTTAATAGCGTCAGATATCATATTTCTAATTTTTTAACATTGATTATATAACGAGAAGAAAAGGTGGCTTAGACATTATCTGTGATAATTATTAATACAATAATACAATAATACAATAATACAATAATACAATAATACAAAAAGCTTTTAGTGTGATATCTGAAAAGCTGCGGTAAATGATTACCTCTACAGAAAATTATTTGTGGCGGGGATTTATGCAGTATTGAAGTGATAAACGATCACAAATATATTGGCGATTTTACGGTTAGATTTATAGTTACAACAAAGAGCAATATCAACGGTAGAAGTTTGAAATAATAAATAAAAATATTAAGGATTATTATTGGATAGATGTCTTTGATTCTTATGATAGCGTCACGGGCATCAACTTAACTGACGGTATAAACATCTAAAAAGGCTTTATTAAAATCCTTTCTAAAGTAGTATCTGATAAAAAGACAAAAAACATTGGGTCCAACCAACATAATCAATCAGCCAAAAACAGAGATTTCAGCGCCTATCCGTATTTACCTATCATGGTTCGCATAAGGTATAACGTTATGTTGCAAAAGGGTTCTTGAGTGTTTCGGCAAAATAAAGAACGCCGAAAGGCTCAAGGTTCGTCTTTAACATAGCGTATCTTGTGCGAGCCATTTTGAATATTAAAGCTTCGGGAAATAAAACTGAACGAGGGAGGGGTTGTTGGTAAAAAACCGTAAGATTTGAAGCCTATCCGTATTTACCTACCATGGTTCGCATAATGTATATTATGTTAAATAGAATGTAATAACCAATAACTTCATTCCTAGCTCTAATCTGTGCACGATATCCCCTACATCTAGATCATATTGTTATATTAAAATATTGGGCAAAAGCTTTATTGCCCTTTTCATTAATCGTCACTTCTCTATATCCTTGGTGGCGTTTTATCCAACCTTGTGTCTGTGCATGATTAAGTAATGCACTGCCAATTTGTCCACCTAGATGAAAACGCCTTTCACTCCAATCTAAACAAGGACAACAAATATTGCGCGAATGTTTTGCTTGGAAATTAAGTCCCATCAATTTAAAGCGTTTATCTCCGAATTCAGTTATTTCTGTTCCATCTTTTGTTATCCATTCTTCTTGGCAAAGTACCTGATAAATTTTAACGGCAATTTCACCGGCTAAATGGTTATAGCATGTACGTGCTTTTCTTAAATGTTCTGGGGTGGTAATTTTTGCTTGTGATACATGAACTGTTGAGAAGCTCATCAAATTTTCAATAACTTTTGCTATATCATCACTAGCTAATCGAAAATAGCGATATTTACCACGAGAGATCACAGAAATAAGGCCGCTACTGAGTAATTTTGATAAATGGCTGCTTGTGGTAGATGCGGAGATATCCGCAGCAATGCTCAACTCGGTGGCTGTCCACGCCCTTCCATCCATCAAAGCACAGAGTATTTTTACTCTGGAAATATCCGCAATAGCGGCTCCAACCGCGGCTATTGCTGACTCCAAAGTATGCTCATATTCCGTTTTTGTTTTGTAATTATTCATCTTATAACGGCTCTATTGTCCAGTATGGTGCAATTACGTGTGAGTACTTGTAAACTCATAACAACGTTCTAGTTTAACTATACTTATTTTATAAAAATCAAAAATGCTCTTTTTACCTTCTTGCTGTGCTTTGCTGTGCAAAATATTATTTTTCCATTGCAGTATAGCATCTTCATTTTTCCACCAAGAAAGCGATAATAGCTTTCCTTCCGTCGCTAGGCTTTGAAAGCGCTCGATAGATATAAATCCATCAATGTTGTTTAGTAATGGTCTTAGTTGAGATGCTAAAGATAAATATTGCCCCTGCTTACTTGTGGCTATTTGAACTTCAAAGATAACAGCGATCATTTTATTCTCCTTGTTAAGAATAAGCAGGATAACAAAGAAAATAATAAACGTTTCGATACCTATTGAAATGTTACTCCGGACTGAATGTAGAGTAGAAATGATGTTAGTATCTTTATTAAGCAATGATATCTTTAAAAGCACTTGTTACTTGTTATATTTATAACAAAAAATGTAGTATTATCAGATTTTTATGTACAAAAACATAATGTAAGAGAAAAATAATGAAAGTTCATTATGCTGTAGGTAAATATATAATTGCTATATTTATTCTATTACTGCTTGTTATCACCACCCTATTATTTTTTACAAGCCATATTCAAGACTTTGACTATGAAAATAAAGCTCAAGAAGAATTAAGTTTTGCATCTCAAGGAAACAGGCTATCAGGAACTCTTCTTACTCCTCAACATAAGACTCCGTCAGCGGTTATCGTGGTTATTCATGGTGATGGGCCTCAAGATCGTTATTCAAATGGTGGCTACAACCCTCTGTTCAATACATTTTTGGATGCAAATATCGCGATATTCTCGTGGGATAAAGCAGGCATTAGTGATAGTCAAGGAAACTGGCTACATCAATCAATGGAAGCTCGCGCTGAAGAAGCGGTAGCTGCATTAAAATTAATGCAACTTCGTTATCCCGAAGTTCAAGTAGGTTTTTTAGGGTTTTCTCAAGCAGGATGGGTTATTCCTATCGCCGCTAGTCAATCACAACCAGCTTTTTCTGTGATTATTGGTGGTGCTGTCAATTGGCGAGAACAAGGACAATATTATCAAAAATTGCGTTATGAACAGCAAGGAAAAATACCGGATGAAATTATACAATTGCTGGCAAAAGAACAAAAAGAAAATGATGATATTTTTGGACTACATGGTACAAAAGATCGCACTCGGCGCAATGATATGAGTGAAGATCGATTTAATTTTGTTGTTAAAAATTACTTAAGTGATTCATCAAGTTATTTAAGAAAAATGAATGGTCGTATATTAGCGGTATGGGGAAATAATGACTTAAACGTTAATGCTCAGCTTAATGCTTGTCACTATCGTGCAATATTAAATACTCATCATCAAGCTGATATTGTTGTTTTCCCTCATGCTAGTCATGGATTACTCCGTGTGCCAGAATTTAATTACCAATTAGAAAGTGATTGGCCAATATACCGTCAATTACAATTTCTGTGGGCTGGCCGTAAAGCTTACACTGAAGGTTCGTTACCACTTATTATCGATTGGATAAAAAATAAAAATCCGGATTTCTCTCCCTATAATATGGATTTTAATTTATGATTTTTAACCATAATAACAATATAGATGGCTTTATACTTTGGTTGTCTCTTGTGTTACTTTCTTGTACTCTGCTACGCTTTATTATCAACCTATTTGAGTAAACTATGACAGAAGCTCGTTCTAAAGATCCACTACACGGTATCACGCTTGAAATGCAAGTTAATGCGTTAGTGGCTAAATATGGTTGGGTTAAATTAAGCCAACTAATCAAAATTAACTGTTTTAGAAACGAGCCAAGTGTAAAGTCGAGTTTGAAATTTTTGCGCAGAACTCCTTGGGCGCGCTCTGAGGTAGAAGCACTATATCTAAATCTTGTTGAAGAAAACCTTGATGATACAATCAATTATTCTGAAAGTGATCCTTGGGCAAATAGTCGCTATAAAAAATAATTGTTATTTTTATTAATTCTCATCTCTAAAATCCTTTGGTGTCATGCCAAACTCTTTTTTAAAAATAGAGTAAAAATATTGTAACGACGGATAGCCACACATCAAAGAAATCTCTTGTATTGATAATGTTGTTGTGGCTAATAAGTTTTTCGCCCTTTTCAGCTTCTCTTCATAAATCACGGCATGGATAGTCTTCCCTACTTCTTTCTTAAAACGCTGTTCTAAATTAGAACGCGACATATTTACAGCGTCTAACACTTGCTCAGTTTTTATTCCTTTACAAGCATTGTAATAAATATAGTGCATTGCTTGTACAACGGTAGGATCACTAAATGAATGAAAGTCTGTTGAGCGACGTTCAATGATTTTTACTGGAGGAACTAATATTCTTGGTAGTTGTTCGGTTGGATGCCCTTCTAATATTTGATGCAGAAGCTTCGCGGCTAAATATCCCATTTGTCGTGAACCTTGTACTACAGAAGATAACGCTATACGTGATAAATAACGTGTCATATCTTCATCATCAATGCCTATAATACTGATTTCTTCAGGCACATTAATATTTAAGTTATCACAGACTTGCAGTAAATGACGCGCTCTGGCATCGGTGACAGCAATAATGCCAGTTTGTGGTGGCAACGTTTGTATCCAGTCAGATAAACGATTCTGTGCATGTTGCCAATTCTCTTGTGTGATATCCATACCGTTATAAATGATGCCAGGGTATTTTTCGCGAGTAACTAATTGCCGGAATGCATATTCTCTCTCATTAGACCAATGCGGGTAGTTTTTTGCCGGTAATCCATAAAAAGCAAAATGTTTAAGCCCTTTTTGCTTTAAATGTAAAAAAGCTTGATGAATCAATTGGTAATTATCAGTAGCAATATACGGCACAGAAGGATAATCTTTTGCTTGATGATAAGAGCCACCGACACCAATAACAGATAAGGGTGATTGGCTTAAATGTTGAGTAATAATGGGATCGTCAAAGTCTGCAATAATGCCGTCACAAACCCAATGATTAATATTATCAAGACGGGTGCGGAAATCTTCTTCAATAAATACATCCCAATGGCACTGTGACGCCTGCAAGTATTCACCTACCCCTTCAACAACTTGTCGGTCATAGACTTTATTAGCGTTGAATAACAGCACGATACGAAAGTATTTATCTTTTTTCATATTAGATCACCCACTCTTCCATGTTGGCCATTAAACCACAGCTTTGTATTTGCCAGCATTCTCCTTCGTGGCTATGTGATTACTATCACACAAGTCAGATTTCGTAATAGCAAAGTAAAAAATAGGAATAACCAAGAGTAAGTACAACGAGTATTTTGTTGTTAAACCACATTGCCGAGGGGATTTTCATGAATCAGAATAACTTTAATAAATTAATTTCTAGGCAAAATACCTACAGTGCTAAATGGTGCAACAGTAACGCCAATGTTATTCCATTATCGGTTGCCGATATGGATATTTCTGCACCAGATTTTATTATTAATAAACTCAGTCAGTTTAATTTAACCGGTATTTATGGCTATACCGATCTTAGTTCTGATTGGAATAATGTTGCGGTAAATTGGTTTAAATCTCAATATGCTTGGCATGTTACACCTGAATCTGTGGTGTTTTGCCCTCGTATTATCCAAGCCGTCTCTCTCTATATTCAAAATTTTACTCAAATTGGCGATAAAGTGACAACCTTGTCACCTGCTTATCATCCTATTAGCAATACAGTTTGTGTAAATCATCGCCATCTACTAGAAAGCCCATTAATTTATCATAATGGATACTATGAAATAGATTTTGACGATTTAGAAGATAAATTTAAACAATCTGTCTGTTTTATATTGCTCTCTCCCCATAATCCAACCGGAACAGTATGGCAACAAGCTGATTTATTAAAAATTGCTAAACTTGCTGAAAAATATAAAGTTTTTATTATTTCTGATGACGTTCATGCTGATTTTGTTTTTGATAATGCCATTTATCGTCCTATATCAACTTTAAGTAGCTATGTAGAGCAACACTCTTTTATTTGCACATCACCGGCTAAAACCTTCAATTTAGCGGGGCTTGAAATAGCCAATATTGTGATTGCTAATCCAGAATATCGTGAGAAATTTAAACAATGCTTAATTGCCGCAGGTATTCATAATCCTGGTTACTTCTCTGTCCCTGCTTTCTTACAAGCTTATACCTTACAAGGTCAACAATGGATCAAGGAGCTTAAACATTACCTTGCTGAAAACAGGCAGTGGGTAAAAGAGCAATGTGCACGTTATTTTCCTGATTGGGTTATCACTCAAAGCCATGGCACCTACATGCTATGGATCAATTATCAAAAAATGCAGTTAACCGAACAACAATTAAAGCATTGGTTTGTTTCATTAGCCGAAGTAGAAATGAGTTGGGGAAGCGGTTTTGGTGCGGCTGGGGATGGTTTTTTCCGCATTAATATTGCTACACCTCGTTCAATATTAGAAACCGTTTTTACTCGGCTTATTCGTACCTCACCTCACGCCAGTTTGGAATAAATTACAATGAAAACGCAAACGATAAATAATCCGAGAACCCCTACACTTCTCGAGTCACTGTTTCCTATATTTACAATGGTGGTGCTATTAGGCGGAGGTTACGCCGCTTTTGATTTACCTCCCGAACCACTAATGGTGTTATCAACCGTCGTCGCGGCATTATTAGTTAAACGATTAGGCTATCGTTACGACGAAATCTTAACGGCTATCTCACAAAAAATCGCCAAAACGATGCCGGCTTTGCTGATCTTAATTAGCGTTGGTTTATTAATCGGGACATGGATGGTGGGAGGAACCATTCCACTGATGATCTACTATGGATTAAAGATGATCAGTCCTGAAATGCTATATGTTACAGCACTGCTAGTGACATCATTAGTATCAGTTTGTACTGGTACTTCATGGGGCTCGGCGGGCACTATTGGCGTCGCTTTTATGGGCGTTGCTGTCGGTATGGAGGCTAATCTTGCAGCAACTGCGGGTGCCGTTGTTGCTGGTGCTTACTTTGGTGACAAACTCTCACCGCTATCAGGGGATACTAACCTCGCTGCAATGGCGGCCAGAATAGATCTTTATCAACATATCTGTCACCTGCTTTATACCACATTACCTTCCTTGATCCTCACAGCGATTATCATGACTGTTTATGGTATGAATGGCGATTTAGCAGGACAAGGAGTGCCTGAAAAAGTCACCTTAATTACCAATGGGTTGGAGAATATTTATCACTTCAACTTGATCCTGCTTATTCCTGTATTAGTCATTTTATATGGTTCGGTCACGAAAAAACCGACTATTCCAGTTATGCTAGCCTCTGCCGCTATTGCGATGTTGAATGCTTATCTTATTCAAGGATTTGGCTTACATGATATCGTAAAAAGTGCCGTTGATGGCTTTAATGTCTCCATGATCCAAGGTAAAGAAGTACCTGAATTATTAGGTAATTTATTAAATCGTGGTGGTATGAACTCCATGATGAGCACCCTACTTATCTGTTTCTGCGCACTCTCCTTTGCGGGGACTCTATCTTTAAGCGGTGCATTAGAAGTGATAGTTCATGCACTGCTAAAAATGGTGCATTCAACGGGATCGATGATCTTAGCGACCATTGCCTGTGGACTGACCATGATTGGTGTTACTTGCAATGGACAAATCTCTATTCTTATTCCTATCGAAATGTTACGTGGTGCGTATATTGAACGCGGTTTACACCCTAAAAACCTTGCTCGTACTGTTGAAGATTCCGCCACTATTTTTGAGCCTATCTTACCTTGGACTGCTGCCGGTGCTTATATGGCGGGCACATTAGGTGTTGCAACCCTAAGTTATTTACCTTGGGCTGTATTGTGCTGGAGTGGCATCTTCTTTGCCATGTTATGGGGTTTCACCGGTTTTGGCATTGCTAAATTAACACCAGAAGAGCAGGAAGAAATGACTGCTGAGCTTGGATCACATTCAGAATTACAACTTGATACTAAATAAGGACGGTTCCATGTCTTACTTTGATAAAATTGAACAAATTCAATATGAAGGTACCACCAGCGATAACCCTCTCGCTTTTCGCTACTATAATCCAGATGAAATTATTTTAGGGAAAAGAATGGAAGATCATCTGCGATTTGCTGCCTGCTATTGGCATAACTTCTGCTGGAATGGTTCGGATATGTTTGGTATTGGTACGTTTGATAGACCTTGGCAGACACCGGGAGAAGCACTAGAACAAGCAAAGCGTAAAGCGGATGTTGCTTTTGAATTTTTCCATAAACTCAATGTACCTTTTTACTGTTTTCATGATGTTGATGTTATCTCTGAAGGAAATAGCATTAATGAATATATCACCAATATGGCAGCAATAACTGAGGTATTAGCGCAAAAACAGCAAGAAACGGGCGTTAAATTATTATGGGGAACTGCAAATTGTTTTACTCATCCTCGTTACGGAGCTGGTGCTGCAACAAATCCTGATCCAGAAGTATTTGCTTGGGCGGCAACTCAAGTTTGTGAAGCGATGAAAGCAACAAAAACGCTGGGAGGCGAAAACTATGTGTTATGGGGAGGCCGCGAAGGTTACGAAACATTATTAAATACAGATTTACGCCAAGAGCGGGAACAAATTGGTCGTTTTATGCAGATGGTTGTTGAGCATAAACATAAAATTGGATTCCAAGGTACACTGCTCATCGAGCCGAAGCCACAAGAGCCAACTAAGCATCAATATGATTATGATACTGCGACAGTTTATGGTTTCTTAAAACAATTTGGCTTAGAAAAAGAAGTTAAAGTGAACATAGAAGCTAACCATGCAACTTTAGCGGGTCACAGTTTCCATCATGAAATCGCCACAGCTATTGCATTAGGTATTTTAGGCTCAGTCGATGCTAACCGAGGTGATCCACAATTAGGTTGGGACACAGACCAATTCCCCAATAGTGTAGAAGAAAATGCATTAGTTATGTATGAAATTCTCAAATCCGGTGGTTTTACGACTGGTGGATTAAACTTTGATGCCAAAGTACGTCGTCAAAGTAATGATAAATACGATCTTTTCTATGGGCATATATCCGGAATGGACACCATGGCAATGGCATTACGTATTGCAGCAAGAATGATCCAAGACGGTGGACTTGATAAATTTATTGCTCAACGTTATGCGGGATGGAGTGCTGAACTTGGCCAAAATATCCTACAAGGCAAATTAAGTCTTGAAGAAGTGGCAAAATATGCACAAAGCAATACCTTAGCGCCCCGCTTACAAAGCGGACGTCAAGAGATGCTAGAGAGTTTAGTGAATCGTTATATTTTTGGTTAAGGGTATAAAAAGATAAACACAGCAGAGTAGCGCTGTGTTTATTGATTTAATTAACATAAGATCATGGGGTAAAACGTCATGTATTTAGGGCTAGACTTAGGCACATCAAGTGTTAAAGCGATCATCATGAATGAGCAAGGTGATGTCGTTGCCAGTCATTCTATACCTTTAACCCTCTCACGCCCTCATCCTCAATGGTCAGAGCAAGATCCACAAGCATGGTGGCAGGCAACTGATGAAGCGATAAAACAACTGAGTCGTACTCAACCTATGGAACAGATCCAAGCCATTGGTCTCAGTGGTCAAATGCATGGCGCGGTATTACTTGATGCGCAGCAAAATATATTACGCCCTGCTATTTTATGGAACGATGGTCGCAGTGTTAAACAGTGTTTACGACTGGCAAAGCAGTACCCTCAATTTAAAGAAATTACGGGCAATTTAGTTATGCCTGGGTTTACAGCGCCTAAATTGCAATGGGGCGCAGAAAACGAAGCGGAGATCTTTTGTCAGATTGCTCATGTGCTATTACCAAAAGATTTTCTACGTTGGAAAATGAGTGGTAATTTTGCCAGTGATATGTCGGATGCGGCGGGTACACTGTGGTTGGATATGCAAAAACGCGATTGGAGTGATGAATTATTAGCGGCAACGGGGCTTTCTCGATGTCAAATGCCGACCTTATTTGAAGGTAACCAGATAACGGGTTACTTACTGCCAGAAATTGCTAAAAAATGGCAAATGAAACAAGTGCCGATTATAGCGGGTGGTGGTGATAATGCAGCGGGTGCAATTGGTGTAGGAGTATATCAACCGGGTCAAGGAATGCTCTCTTTGGGCACATCCGGTGTCTATTTTGTTGTCAGTGAAAAGTTTCTCCAAAACAGTGACAATGCGGTACATAGTTTTTGCCATGCATTGCCACAAACTTGGCACTTAATGTCGGTAATATTAAGTGCGGCTTCTTGTCTAGATTGGGTATGCCAATTAACGGGGATCAGTGATGTTGGTGCAATGTTTAAAGAAATAGAACAGCATGCTCATTCTGATAGTTCCCTACTCTTTTTGCCTTATCTTTCTGGTGAACGGACACCTTATAATAATGCGGATGCCAAAGGTGTATTTTGGGGGTTAACTCACCAACATCAGCGTGCGGATTTATGTCGAGCGGTGTTAGAAGGTGTTAGTTTTGCGTTGAGGCAAGGAATTGAAGTGGCGGATAAGGCTGGACAACATGCAGACAATATAACGTTAATTGGTGGAGGGGCAAGAAGTGAATATTGGCGACAATTACTAGCTGATATTACAGGAAAAACCTTGGATTATCGTCAAGGTGGTGATGTTGGTCCTGCGCTGGGAGCTGCTAGACTGGCGCAATTAGCGATAAATCCGGCTCATTTATCACAAATTATTCTTTCACAGCCAAAACTTGAAACACGTCATGTTCCCAATTTAGAAAAACATAAGGCATATCAAGATAAATATAATGCCTTTAAAAAGCTCTACACACTTATTGAAACAATGAAAATATAAAACAATATTGCGTTAACATCAGGATTATACAAAGGGCGAGATGATACTTGCCCTTTTCTATTTATTGGAATAATACAGAAATAGCACTTAATGCTAATAAACCACCCATAATAAAATTAAATAGTTTTAATATTTTGGGATTTTTTAATCGCTCTCGTAAGCTATGACCAAAAGTGGCCCATATAGCAACACAAGGAAAATTAATTAATGTGAAAATAATAGCAACTAACAACATTGAAATATAAGGATATTGTGGTGAGGTATATAATGTTATCCCTGAAATCGCCATCATCCATGATTTAGGATTAATCCATTGAAATAATGCAGCCTCTAACAAGGTTAACGGTGAGCCTTGTCTATTACTATTTTGCTCAACAGAATGACTAATTGCCGTTTTCCAAGCTAACCACAATAAATACAGTGCTCCGAGATATTTTAATATATTGTAAATAATGGGCGATGATTTAATAAGTGCTCCTATGCCTATCCCCACAGCCAATAACATCACAAAAAAACCGAGAGACACACCGATAGCATGAGGCATTGTACGCTTTAAGCCAAAGTTAATGCCTGATGCTAGAAGCATAATATTATTCGGGCCTGGTGTAATTGATGTAACAAATGAAAATATGGCTAATGATAAAAAAATGTCGAAAGTCATATATAAAATTCTAATCAATAAATAATGAATAAGGAGATATTAAATTGCCTTTTCTTTTTTTATTTACCAACTAGTGCTTAATTTTATAGGAATGGTAATACTTAGCGCTAGAGAAATTCATTATTTTAGGAATTTGTCTATCCATATGGATAAGTTTCAGCTTTTATTCTATTATATGGAATTTTCTACGGTATGATAAGTTAAAATAACGATATTATATAATAAGGTAATTGAAGGTGACTTATTACTAGAAGATATAACCTGCCCTACAAATATATTATTCTGATACCTTTCAAGAAAATATAACTATTAGCCCTAATAAATATATTGATATATTAGGGCTAATATAATAGCTATTGCTAACGATACCCGCGACGATGGTTTTGGGCAGACCAGCTATAGGTTTCATCACTAGAGACTAATTTCTGTTTTTTCTTCTGGGAAAGGGCTTTTTTGCTGGCTTTTTCTACTTCGAGGGAGATTTCGGTAATAATAGCATCTTTCACTTTATTCATTTCGGCGTTAGTTAATTCACGCCCCAATTTCTTTCTCTCTTGACCGATCCTGGTTCTAACGCGCATCTGTTGGGCATCTGTCATCTCTTGAAGAGTCAGCTTTTTCATACAATCACACCCTGTATTGAGAAAGGAGTCTTTAATATAACATCATTTCAACGACTCACAATCAATCAATTGCCTTTTTTGATAGTAAAACGCGATCGAGATAGATATTACGCGCTTATTACACGCGTAATATCATAAAGTGAGTGAAGGATTAAACTAACAGATAGACCGATTAAATAAGTTTAAGAAATTTAACTTTAAAATCATCAATATCTTGTTGTGTTGTTGCCCAAGAAGTACAAAGGCGCAAACAGCTTAGCTGTGGATCGTCAAGTAATATGCGATGAAAAACAAACTGTTGCGTTAGCTTTTCTGCAATGTCATTAGGTAAAATGACAAACACTTGGTTAGATTCTGGTGGTGCTAAAAAATCAAAACCATGCTCAGTAAAAAATGCGGCTAATTGTGAGGCCATCTCATTGAGATGTTTACCTAATTTAAAGTAGAGATCGTCGCTAAATAACGCCGCAAATTGCGCCCCTAATAACCAACCTTTCGCCTGTAATCCGCCCTTTTGTTTTAAGCTAAAGCGAAAATCAGAATTTAATGCAGGATGACAAATCACTAATGCTTCTGCTGACATAGCACCAATTTTCGTGCCGCCAATATAGAAAGCATCTGTTAAGTGTGCGATATCTTCAATCGTCAGATCGCTGTTATCAGACATCAACCCTGTCGCTAAACGTGCACCATCAAGATATAACCATAAATTATGTGCATCACAAAATTCGCGTAACGCTTGTAATTCGGCTTTACGATATACCGTACCAATTTCAGTGGCATTGGTTATATAAACAAGTTTAGGTTGCACCCAATGTTCATCGTTATGTTCAGCGAGGATCGGCTTCAATAAATCTGGGGTCAATTTACCATCAGCAGAAAAAGTGGTGATCACTTTATGGCCTGTTGCCTCAATTGCTCCCGTCTCATGAGTCGCAATATGCCCGGTACTGACAGAAATTACTGCTTGATGTGGGCGTAAAAAGTGAGAAATAGCGGTTAAATTAGTGATGGTGCCACCATTAAAAAAATGGATCTGCGCTTCGGGTTGTTTAATTCGCTGTTTGATTAATTCTTTAGCTTGATGACAAAGGGTATCCATACCATAACCATCATAACGTTGACCTACTGTATCTGTAATTGCCTTCATGACCGCAGGATGTGCAATTTCATTATAATCATTTTGGAAGCGGTACACGTGTACTCCTATTTATGTTGTGTTTGGTCTGTCTATTATAGATAAAAGAAAAGCATATGGCCTTTAATTGACAAATTATCAAATAAACACCACATGCTGAGTCTAATATATTTAAAAATAGAGCGATTTAAAACCGCCTATTTAAAACAAACTTCACCCCAACGGGCTAACCCTGCGGTTACTGAGCCGAAATCATTACCTTTTACAATAGGCACATTAGGTAACTGTTGCTCGATAGCTTGACATAAAATCGGTGAACGCGCAGAGCCTCCGGTCATAAACACCACATCAGGTACTACGCCCCCTTGTTGTACGGCATCATTGACCAAATCAATCATCTTATCTTTAGGGGATCCAATGGCTTCAACCATTTGCTGGCGTGTGATATTGGTTTCTAATGTTTCACTTAATAACGCGATGCTGGCTAAATAGGTATGGCAATCTGATAATGCCATTTTTGCCTCTTCCGCTTTGCGGACAATGCCATATCCTAGTGTTTCATTATAGACTTCAATTAAGCGTTTTATCTTTTCTGGCTCTTGGGCATCACGACGTAGTTGATTTAATGCCGCTAAGTTTTGTTGAGAATAAAAATCTTTTTGTGCTTCAACATTATTGATGGCAATAGGATCCCAAAATTGTTTTAACGGTAATTTTATGCCCGATGAAGTTAGCCCTGTCATGCCAAATAAAGGCATTAGCTGTTTAAAAGCTAGATAAATATCAAGATCATTACCACCAACACGTTGTCCACTATGCGCTAATAGTGTACTGGCACGATCGGTTTTACCCCGATAGCTAGGGCCCATTTGAATCAATGAGCAGTCCGTTGTACCACCACCAATATCAACTACCAAGACTGTTTGGTCTTTGGTTAATGTGGATTCATATTCTAAACCAGCGGCTACCGGTTCAAATTCAAATAAAACCTGTTTAAAGCCGGCTCGTTTAGCTGCATTAATTAAAATACGCTCGGCTTGCTTATTGGCAGCCTCTCCCCCTAACCCATTAAAGTTAATAGGTTTACCAATCATGGCATCAGTAATGGTTTCTTGGGTGCTTTGTTCCGCTTGTTGTTTTATATTGGCCATCATGGCGCACACTAAATCTTCAAAAAAGCTGATTTGTATCTCATGTAAGCCTGAGGCACCAAGAAAAGATTTAGGCGATTTGACGTAATAAACATCACGGGGATCTTTTAGATACAAACTTAATGCCGCCTGACCGAAAACAATATCCTCAGGCACTAATTCAATATCTTCATCACGATTAAACGCGATTGATTTTCTTAATAGTTGTTCGCCAATAGAGTTGGTAGGTTTAATATTTAAGTGGCGAAATAAATGTTCGGAAACAGATTCACGGGTTGGCGCACAAAGAGTAGATGGAATATAAACATTCTCACCTTCTAAAGGTAATAGCGTTGGTTTCCCCTCTTTCATTATTGCCACAGAACAATTTGATGTTCCATAGTCAAAGCCAATAAACATATCGCCTCCCAGCTAGACTTCGTTAAAAAAAAGACTGAGCACTCTACATCAAGCTTATTGTAATTACTACCAGATTGTGGTGTTTTGTCTTTTAATATTCGAATGGCGTTTCTGGCGAATAAAGTTTATTACAGCTTATTGTTATAGCCATATCAGGTTTTAAACCACCTAAATAACAATCAACAGAATCGGTTAATAGATGAAATAAGCACCCAACGGCAATGGCTTTCCATTTCCAAGAAGGAATAAACCATAAAACGATATAGACAATGGCAGCCCATAGAGTATGCAATGGATGAAAACCAACACTGCAACGATTGGGATCAAAGATTGGCGTTGCAAACAAATGGTCAATGTCTATTGCCATCGTACTCATCATAAGAAGCGCAGCAAGCCGCCAGTTTTTACCCCAAAATAGATAAGCGAGTGCTATTGGCGCTAAAAAATGTAAACCATAATGTATTATTGTTCTGGCGATTTCAAAGATCACAAACGTCTCTATTGCACTGTTATTTGATAGGCAGCCCTTTTTATAAGGTGATTATCTCTATTTATCAAGGTGTATATTAGGTAAGCCCTGATCAATATCCCCTAAAGCAAAGGCTAAATCTACTGCGGCAATTAATGAGCCTGTATAAGCATCTATATGTGAGAGTTGCGCATTTAATAGTGCAATTTCTGCAGTATTAATCTCCGTTACTGTACCTAGTCCATTGTTAAAAAAATCGACACTGGCGGTATAACTTAATTGTGCGGTATCAACGAGATTTTTAGCCGCTTTGTTTGCTTCAAGGGCCGATCTTAATGCATTCTCACTGAGAGAGATCTCTTTGATTGCCGTATCTTGACTTTTGCGCAAATTTTCTTGTGCTAATTGGATATCTGATTGAGCATTGCTCATTCGCGACTGACGCATGCCCCCTTCATATAAGGGAATACTCACGCCAATTAAAATATTCGACGATGAAGTTCGTTGGCTAATTTCAGGTAACCCTTGAACATCAAAATGCCCCGAACCACCAGCAAGAGCACCGGCGAGATACACTTTAGGAAAATAGTCAGATTCAACAGAGCGTGCCGTTTTTAATGCCGCTTGCTCTAATTCATAGTGAGCTAAAATATCAGGGCGTTGTGATAACGCTTTTTTTATCACATCGTGAGTCAATGGGGAAATATCATCAGGTAAGCGCGCGTCATTATCATAATTCACTTTTATCTTTTCAAAGGGAGAGACACCTATTGCAGACAGTAATAACTGATATTGATCTTTTTCATGACCTTTAGCTAACACATGTTGTAATTCTACTTGGGCAACTTGTTGTTTGGCTAAAGCAACATCTAATACGGTTGCTAATCCCCGCGCACGTTTTTGCTCTATGGCATATAAAATATCTTTGCTTCTTTGCAGTGCCTCTTGGGTAAGAGTGACTTTTTTAAGGGCCGCACCATAGCTAAAATAGGCAACAGAAACATCATGAATTATTTTTTGATGCATCAGATTAAAATTAAGGTTTGTTGCCAAAGAAGCATGTTTAGCGGCATCGGCTAAAGCTCCTCGTTTGCCGAAGTCAAAAATAAGCCATCTAAAGGTTAACGCTGGAATAAAAGCACTGTTTGATGTTTTAATATCATCAACAATTGGATTGGCGGGTAAATCTACTTTTCCTCTTTGATAACCTGCCAATGCCGTTGCGGTAATAATCGGCAAATAAGTACTTTCTACCATACCAATATCGGTGGCTGATTTTTTCGCTAATAACCAAGCAATCCGTGTTTCAGGATTATTTTGCTGACCAAGATCGATAAGCTCTGCCAATCCATAGCTCGTTTTAGTGGTTTGCTCTTGCTGAGGTGTGGCGAGGTATTGCTCAGAAGCTGCCATATAGTTTGTATTATTATAAGGCATCGGTTGTTGTGCTGAGTATTTCCCATAATCGCTAGTATCAATACATCCAACAAGTAATAAACTTAACCACGATGATAGAATATATTTTTTATGATTAATGGCCGATTTTATCATCATCTATTTTCTCTTATTAACTGTTTAAATACTTGTTCTCTTTCATTGATGGGCAACATTTTTATTTCTTCAGTTAAGACATTTTTCTTAAAATCATCTGGAGATAAAGGCAGTGTATCGGAATACTCACCATTATCATCAAAAATAAACCTATCAGCATAACTATGGCGACTAATGTAAGAAATCTTGCTTAATGACTGTTTAAAAAACAAGGTGAATACTTTGTTTCTTTCTTTATCTTTTCTCTCAAACAGCAGTAAATCAATATTATCTTTAGATTGTGCAATAGTCTCATTAATAGAGGCGACTAAATCTAAACACTCACTTTTATTGGCAGAGCATCTTAACTTTGTATAGTCATCTAAAATCGTGGCGAGCTGTTTGTATATTGTATTGACGATACTCGCGGGCCAGACTCGAGTAAAAATGACATACATAACAATATTGCCTAATAAAATACCCAAAATACGGTCGGAAACCACATCCATATCAAAACTCGGTTTAAAGCCATGTAGTGTCGTTAGCAAAAAGGCTAAACCTACTTGTACGCCAGCATAAGAGATACGTTCATTACCGGCGGCAACCCAGGCTGCAGGTAAAAGACAGAAGAAGATCAATACCATCAACTGAAAAATATCAGAAATATTAGGAATAATATAAAGCAGTGAGATCATGCCAATTAATGCGCCAATCAGACACCCTATTATTCTTAGTGTAAGTTTATGAACCGTTTCGCCCACTGAAGTAAGTGCAACCACATAGCAAGTGATCATCGCTGTATGGATACCTTGCCATTTAAAATAATCATAAAACAAATAACATAAAATAGCGGCAAGAGTTGTTTTAATAGCGAAGTATTTATGATTAGGATTACTAAATGCATCGCTTACAAAAAAGGGTGTGGCTTTTTTAATGGGTTTAGTGGTTCGTTTTGTTAGCAAAATAGTATTAAATTTATCCAATAAAGCGATTCTATTTATTGGCTGAAGACGTTGCACACTATCTTTAATGTTATCTAACGAGTGATTGGCAAAACAGTCCGCAATATATTTACATCTTTTCGCTAACATAAAACGTAACGATGTTGAGGTATTGTCATCCATTGTTATTGACATAACTAATATTGCATAGGAGTTATAAACCATGTTTTCTAACCATTGGATATCTTCTTTACCTAATAGATAAAGGATTTTCATAACCATCAAATAACGTTGGCATTCTGCTTGTGTTCCTAGTATTTCACTCAGCGTTATCTGGTTAGTTTTTTTCCCTAAGAAAAAATCATGGGCTGCCATAAAGCGCGTTGAAATTTTATTAAGCAGTAATTTCCGTGGGCTAATACCAAAAAAATAATTGAATATAATCACCAATAGCATCGGCGAAACGGCCATTAATAACGCATAAAGCAATCCTCTGGTTGCAGCATCACCAAATGGGATATCTTCAATTAGCGTCATTAAAAAGGCGATCACCAAAGCAACTAAATTGCCTATATCACCAAGACTACTTGCTGAAGCTAAATACATAAAAATGGCTGAGAAAAAAGCCATAAAAAAGAAGCGTAAAATAATATTTTGAATAGTGAGATTAAACAGTACTAACGCCACACCAACCACAATGGAGCATAAAATAATGACCCCAAGGGAGAGTAATATATTTTGTACCGCATCCGCTTTAATCAAATAGATAATTAAATAACAGCTGATTGCTGATTCAGGAATTTCATAAACCATAGCGATCACGGCCATTAAGGCACACAGTAACGCTATGCGCCACGTAGTGGCGAATCGATAGTCAAAAGGTAATAAATCTTGTTTGACTTGTTTTGCTATCAGCGAAGATTTAACAGTCATCATCGTTAGGTACAATATTTACAGTAGCAGTGGCACCGATGCGCATGAGTGCTTCTGGTGGTTCAGTAATAATGACTTTGACAGGAAAACGCTGCTCAACCCGAACCCAATTTAATGATTTAGGTACATAAGGTAAGTCTCTTGGAATATTAATCAGGTCGGTCGACATGACTCCCCGACTAATTCCTTCAACTTTACCTTTAATGGGGTGTTGATTATCAATCATGGAGTAAATCACCACACAGCTACCAATTTTTATATTATTTAAATCTGTCTCTTTAAAATAGGCCGAAGCAAACCAAGTATCAGAGTCAATTAAGGTAAAAACAGATTGCCCTGACAAAATAAATTCACCGGGAGATAAAACGACCCCGGCGATATATCCATTACTTGGCGCCCTTACCTCAGTATTACTTAACTCCCACTCTGCCATGGCAAGCGATGTTTTTAATGACTTGACTAATGCTTCTTCTGAATCGGTATTATTAATAAGTGCTTCAGATGCCACATTCTGTTTCTGTGCTTGTTTTAATGTCACTTCAGCATCATGTTTTAACGTCCGAGCATCATCGACTTGTTGTGCTGTGACAAAGCCTTTTGCTAATAAAGGTTCTAATCGATTTAATGATTGTGTGGCTAATGATAAATTGACCTGCGCACGTTTTATTTGCTCTTGTGCCACTTCTGAATTGGATGTTTCCGCAATAATAATACGTTGCTTATTGCTTAATGTCGCTTGTGCAATCTGTAGTTGCTCTTTTGCTTGCTCTACCCTGAGTGCGTACATTGTGGGATCAAGTGTAAACAGTAAATCGCCTTTTTTGACTTTACTATTTTCTTTGACATAAACAGCAGCAATGCGTCCAGGCACCGAGGCTGAGATATTAATTTTATTTGCATCAATGATGGCATCTTCACTAAGAGGATTTAATGCCGATATATGAATACTTTGCCATAATAAAATGAGCGTTATCAAAAAAACAATAATGGTGATCACGCGTGCTAGGCTTTTTTTGATTTTTTTATCCATAGTTTAATAAGTAAAATAAAGTAAGGAGATAGTTAAAGAAATTGATAACATAATCGCAAAATAAAATAACAAAGGTACTGGCAATTTATCATCAATTCCCCAGTAGATAAGTAAAACCCGTAGACAAAAAGCACCTAATAGGCCAATAAATGTACATAACATCCAATAGGGAAAATAAGCACCTAGCATAGGAATAAAAGGAGAATGCCCTTGTGAACAGCCCGTCAACAATACAGTCATCACAGTTAAGCTGATAATTCGATGATGTTTTTTTATTAAGTTCAAGGTAATACACCTATCATTTTATGATTAAATCCATTCATAGCTATCAATACTATAATATTTTTAGTTGTAATAAAGTGACTTATATTATTTTGCTAAAAATAGCATAAGGTTATTGTAGTTGAATTATTTATGATCAATTCAATTTTCTTTATTTTAAATACGCTTTTCAAAATAATGCCGCAGTGCTGGTTAAATAGAGTTTGATTTTATTACTCACAAAAACATGCTCTGTGTGTGCTATTAGGTAATTTTAAGAGTATAGTAGACAATCTTTCTGCCTGTTTAGATATTATAGTTTTTATTATGGAATCAACGCTTTCTGCTCAAAATATACGCCAACTCCTTGCTAAGGAAACACCAATTATTGATGTTCGTGCGCCAATAGAATTCAATCAAGGAGCGATGCCCAACGCAATAAATCTACCTTTAATGAATAATGAAGAGCGTGCGGCTGTAGGGACTTGCTACAAACAACATGGCTCTCAAAAAGCGGTAGAGTTGGGGCATCAATTAGTTAAAGGCGAGATAAAAGCACATCGTGTTGCTGCTTGGCGCGAGGCTTGCGAGCGTTTTCCTTCCGGATTTATTTGCTGTGCTCGTGGCGGTATGCGTTCACACATTGTTCAAAAATGGTTAGCTGAAATAGGCATCGATTATCCTTTAATTGAAGGTGGATATAAAGCGTTAAGACAAGCGACGATCGAAATGACCAATGAGCTAGTACAACGCCCTATTATCTTAATTGGTGGTTGTACAGGTAATGGTAAAACAACCTTAGTACGCTCTTTACCAGAGGGAATTGATTTAGAAGGATTCGCTCATCATCGAGGCTCCTCATTTGGTCGCACTATTGAGGCTCAGTTTGCTCAAGCGACTTTCGAAAACTACCTTGCTGTCGATATGTTAAAAAAATCCCCTTATCATTCGCGCTGGGTACTCGAAGACGAAGGCCGTGCTATAGGTGCTAATGGTTTACCGGAAAGTTTGCGTATACAAATGGCAACAGCCCATTTGGTTGTGGTGGATGATCCATTTGAGCGGCGTATGGCAAGACTCAAAGAAGAATATTTTGATCGTATGACTCATGACTTTATTGAAGCGTATGGTGAAGAAAAAGGTTGGCAAGAATACAGTGATTATTTGCATCATGGATTGTATGCTATTCGACGTCGATTAGGTGCTCAAAGAGCCGCGGAGTTAACTCAATTACTTGATAATGCTTTAGCCGCACAAAAAATAAGTGCGAATACAGAAGTGCATTTTTCATGGTTATCGCCTTTACTAAAAGAATATTACGATCCTATGTATCGTTACCAGTTAAGTAAAAAACAAGATAAAATTATCTATACGGGTAGCTATGAAGAAGTTGAACAATGGTTTGCTAACCATTAACTCCCTAGATTTTCTGTACTAAAATAAAGCCCCCAATAGATATTGGGGGTTAATTATTATTTTTATTATGCTGACTAAAAGAGCTGTTTTTTCTGCTTAGCATATAACCATAATCCTAAAATTATTATCAATCCAAAGAAAAAAGCACTGCTAAAGAAAGCTCAAGAAAAATATACACTCTCCCTACCCCTTATAAATCTGCATGTAAAATTTGATATCTTTAAATGAGTAATAGTAAAAATACACTTTATATTTTGACAATAATATAAAATGGATCTTATTGTGCTATATAAGCTTTTCTTAATTTTCTCCTTTTTAAATGGCTGATAATACATTTCAATAATGAGGATGCGATATCTCCAGCGATATTAAGAGTAGTACGATGAAAAACATAGACAATCACTATATTGAAAATAAAATAAGACAATTACTTAATCCCATTTTAAATGATGAGCCTGGAGCCATCATTATGGCCCGTTTTGATAATGGATTAATATATCAAGCTGAAAAAGGGCTAGCAGATATTAGCCAAAAACAAAAAATTGATGAAAACAGCATATTTAATTTAGCATCAGTATCTAAACAGTTTACGGCTTTTTCTATATTTCTCTTGGCTCAAGAAGGTAAATTATCGCTTGATGAATCAGTACTTACCTATTTACCAGAATTAGGAGATTATGCTAAGGAAATTAGTCTTTATGAATTGATATATCATACCAGTGGGTTAATCGACTATATGGAGCTAGCATTCGAGCGCGGTATAACTTATCAAATGCCGTTGACTCCTGCTGAAAGTTTCGCTGATGTTGTAAGACAAACAAAAACGTATTACCCGATTGGGCAAAAATTTGAATATAACAATACTGGATACTTTTTACTGTCTCAAATCATTGAACGAGTTAGCCAAAAACCTTTTTCTGTTTTTGCCGAAGAGAAAATTTTTACACCATTAAAAATGAACAATACTTTTATTGTCGAAGAATATCCCACAATAAACCCCATTGTTTCTGGTTATGCCAAAGATAAGCAAGGTAATTATCAATTGTCAGAAAGTCCTTGGACTCAAACTGGTGATGGTGCAATACATTCGAGTGCAAGTGATTTGATGAAATGGGGTGAAAACTTTCGTACAGCTAAAGTCGGTGGCTCAGAAGTTATCAGAAAAATGACGCAGGCCTTTTCTCCCTTAACACGAGAAGGCCAATTAGTTATTGATTATGAAGCTTATGGTTTTGGATTATTTATTAATAATACATTAGGTGAATTAAGCTTTGAGCATGGAGGTAGCTGGATGGGAACCGCAACCTATTTTATGCGTTTGCCTCATTTAAGGCTTACTATCGCCGTTTTATCTAATCGTGAAGAATATAATGCTGATGTAATAGCAATTGAAGTTGCTAAAATTTTAATACAAGCATGCAAGAAAATAGGATAAAAAATAAATCGAATTTTAGTATATATCCCTAAAGATAAGTAGAAAATAAAGGATATAAAAACTAAAAGCATGCTTATTTCCATTATGGAAATAAGCGATTGCTCTTTTATCATTAGGTTTTATTTTTTTTAGTTACTAGAATGCCACTTTCTAAAACGAGGTGGTTTATGACTAAATATGTTATTTTTAGTTTTTTTTTAGTTATTGATTTATCCTCTTGGTGTTGATCTATACTTAACTGGATTAACAGCAATTGCTAGCGATTTAAATGCTTCTGAAGTGACATTGCACCATGCATTTTCAATTTATTTGATGGGAATGGTGCCATCCATGTTAATTGCTGGATGGTGCAGTGACAATTTAGGTCGTAAGCCTGTTATTTTATTTGGTACTCTGATTTTTTTCTTAGCGTCATTAAGTGCTGGGCTTTCGATAACGGAAAAACAGTTCTTGATTTCACGATTTTTTCAAGGTAGTGGGTCAGGTTTTTGTTACGTTGTTACTTTTGCGATATTAAGAGATACATTAACAGAACAACAACGTGCTAAAGTACTTTCTATGATAAATGGTATTACTTGTATTATTCCGGTATTAGCTCCCGTTCTAGGCTTTATTATTTTATTATATTGCGAATGGTCAATGATGTTCTATCTTATGGGGGCTTATTCCCTATTGGTTTTTATCTTTTGTTTTTTGGGGATAAAAGAGACTTACCATAAAAAAGAAATTAAAAATAAAAAAGTAAATCTATCTGTAATAAAACCAACAACAGACTCTTTTTTCACTCGCTATTTTTTAAGTCGTTTACTTATTTCCTGCTTAGGAATGGCCGTTATTCTTACTTATGTCAATATTTCCCCTATTGTAGTGATGCAACAAATGAATTATTCAACAGGAGAGTATTCAATATTAATGACATCATTAGCAATGATAAGTATGACCATTTCTTTTTTAATGCCAAAAATATTAATGAAATACCGCTATAAGCATATTTTATCAGTAGGGTTTATATGTTTTGGAATAGGTATTATTTTCCTTTTTATAGGGAAAAAGAGTGAAATGCGTTGGTTTTTTATTACCTTTGCATTATGCGGCTCAGGATTTGCGTTATTATTTGGGATTATTATGAGCCAAGCACTTTCTCCATTTAGCCAACGAGCCGGCGTTGCGAGCTCTGTGCTGGGTATTTCACAATTAAGTTTTTCTTCACTTTATATTTGGGTAATGGGGTGGATTGAAGTATCCTCAATAAATATGTTGGTGGTTATTTTATTTATCAGTTGTATTGTAGGTACTCTTTTTCTATGCTTTCCTCGGTTCACAGAACAAAAAAAGGTTAAATATAATGTCTAACAAACCATTACATAGAATTGATTTGAATTTGTTAGTCATATTTCAAATTCTTTTACAGGAGCGCAGTGTCACCTTGGCCGCTAAGTGGTTATCCATTTCTCCTTCTGCTGTGAGTAAAGCATTAGCCAAATTAAGGATATGGTTTGATGATCCTCTTTTTATCCGTAGTCCACAAGGGTTGATCCCAACACCATTATCGTTAAGTATTGAAGATTCTTTATCTGATTTTATTAATATTAGCCACCATATAGCCAATAAACGTAATACAGAAGTTCCTGTTGGACTTAAATTTAATTTAGTTTTAGAAACACCGTTACATCAGGTCATGTTACCTTCTTTACCACAACAAATATTATCTCATTACCCAAAATCCACACTTCAGATAAAAAATTGGGAATATAATTCCCTTTCTAATATTATTGATGGAGAAGTTGATATTGGGCTTGTTGGACGAGAATACTATTCACGCTCAAAAGAGTTACTAGAGCTACTTCCTGATGTGATTGATTATGAAATATTATTTGATGATATCCCACTCGTTTATCTACACAAAAATCATCCGTTAATGAAAATGAAGTGGGATCTTAATAATTTTTTATCGTTTTCTCAGGTGAGTACAGAATATGACAAACAAAGTCATTGGGCTTTGGATAATATCTTAAAAGAAATGAACAAAAGTCGTCAGATAGCAATTACTTATACTTCTTTTGAGCAATCTCTTTTTATGATATCTCAACCTGACCATCAATTAATTACTTGTGCACCAGGATATTGTCGTTATTATGTGAAAACACATTTTCCTGATATTGTAACATTACCTATCCCTCTCCCCCCTGTGTTTTTAGACCAGCTTCATCTACCTTTTGTTTTATTATGGCATAAGCGTAATAGCCATAATACAAAAATTATATGGCTAAGAAATACAATAAGAAAAAGTATTAACCAACAAACCTCCGATATCTGATAGTTTAAAATAAAAAAGGTGATTTGATATCAAATCACCTTTTATAAACTTATTAACGCTATATTACTACAATCTATTTAACAACTTCACCACTATCAACAACGGTTTGGCGTACTTTATTCGCAAAATTTTGAGCTTCACTGATAATCGCTTGTTCATCTACGGTTAACAGTTGGCGATCTTCCATCAAAATTTTACCATCTACAATGGTATGACGAACATTACTTCCATTCGCACCATAAACTAATGCTGCATATGGGCTATACATAGGCACCATATTAGGTGCTTTAGTATCAACAACAATAATATCAGCAAGTTTTCCCGATTCTAAAGAGCCTAATTTATCTTCCATATGTAATGCCTTGGCTGAGCCTATTGTTGCCATTTCAACGACGGTTAATGGTGGCATTGCGGCGCGATCTTTATTCTCTAATTTATGAATTTTGCCTACTAAATTTAACTCATTCATCGTTGTGAGTGTATTGCTCGACATTGGCCCGTCAGTCCCTAAACCAACACGAACACCTTTTTCTAGCATGGCAACAACGGGCGAAACACCTTTGGCTGATTTGGTATTAGCACTAATATTATGAGCTACACCTACATCATATTTTTTTAATAAATCAATATCTTGCTCATCAACCATAATCGCATGAGCGGCAATGACTTTATTATTTAAAGCGCCAATATCTGCCATATATTGAACTGGGCTTTTACCATCGGTTCGTTTTGCAATTTCTTCTTTCTCTCTATCGGTTTCTGCTAAATGGATCATCACAGGGGCATCAAGCTCTACCGAGAGTTTAGCAATTTTTTGCAGGTTCTCTGTGGTATTGGTATAAGGTGCATGAGGTGCAAAGGCAGGAATAATGCGCGGGTGATCTTTATATTCATTAATAAAATTGACAGCATATTGAATGCCTTCTTCAGGAGTTTGTGCATCAGCCACCGGAAAATTAATCACTGATTCACCTAAGATGGCTCTATTTCCCATCTTATCAACCGTTTTAGCGACTTCATCTTCAAAATAATACATATCAACATAGGTAGTTACTCCCCCTTTTACCATTTCAACATTGGCGAGGTTTGCTCCCACGCGAACCATATCGCGAGACACCATTTTATTTTCTAAAGGGAAAATATAGCGATGTAATCGGTCTGGCACGTCATCAGCTAAAGAGCGAAAAACCGTCATTGATGCATGTGTGTGGGTATTAATTAATCCTGGCATCACGATATCACCATCCACATCTAACACTTTGTTGGCTTGGTATTCTTGTGTTAACTCAGGCCCCCCAACGGCGATAATTTTATTTTCTTTTACAACAACCGTTCCTTGTTCGATAACCTGATTTTGTGCGTCCATTGTTAACACTGTGCCATCGACAATCATTAAATCAGCCTGTTTGGCTGCGTGACTAGTAAAAGAAACCGCCATAACAGCGAGTGCAAGTATTGATTTAGTAAATGACATAACTACCTCTCGGATGGTAAGAATATTCAAAAGTTTATTATTTTATTGATAATTTATTATTTTTTACGTTTTTGCTGTAGTAACCATTTATCCAACTCATTAGCAAAAAGTTGCCGGTCGCGCTGTGATAAACTTGCCGGTCCTCCTGTTTGAATGCCACTTGCTCTCATCGTATCCATAAAATCACGAATATTTAATCGTTCGCGGATTGTTGACTCTGTATAACGTTCACCTCGAGGATTTAGTGCAATAGCCCCTTTTTCGATCACTTCAGCCGCTAAAGGAATATCGGCAGTGATCACCAAATCATCTTGGTTTGCACGTTGTACAATTTCATTATCAGCCACATCAAAACCTGCAGAAACCTGCAATGTGCGCAAATAAGGCGATGCGGGTATACTTAATCGCTGATTTGCCACAAAAGTGATCATCACTTTTTCTCTATCTGCTGCCCGATAAAGTATCTCTTTAATAACTTTAGGACAGGCATCAGCATCAACCCATATCGGCATAGTAACTCTCTTTGATTGTTTCTTTTTGAAAATTAATCCTATTAAAATAACACATTCCCACTCATATCGTTATTTAAAGCAGATAAATCACATAGTCTTTTTGAGTTAAGTGTTAAGTGATTAACGCGTAAAAGTGCATGATATCGTAAAATAAGTCATCGGCTAACCTTACTCTACTGTCTTAATGGGGTAAGTTTATGGCATAATGCCGCCCCATTATCTTTATCATTCACTAATCATGAGTATTCGTCTTGTTAATAAGTAATAATATCACTATGCAGTTTGGTTCGAAGCCACTGTTTGAAAACATTTCTGTTAAGTTTGGTGGCGGTAATCGCTATGGTTTAATCGGTGCTAACGGCAGCGGTAAATCCACCTTTATGAAAATTCTCGGTGGTGATCTCGCGCCTACTAGCGGTAACGTATTCCTTGATCCTAATGAGCGTTTGGGTAAGCTAAAACAAGATCAGTTTGCTTATGAAGAGTTTACCGTGCTTGATACGGTAATTATGGGGCACGCTGAGTTATGGGAAATTAAACAAGAGCGTGAACGTATTTATAGCTTACCGGAAATGAGCGAAGAAGAGGGTTTACGTGTTGCCGATCTTGAAGTGAAATTCGGTGAAATGGACGGTTACACCGTTGAATCACGTGCCGGTGAATTATTATTAAACGTTGGTATTCCACTTGAGCAACATAATGGCCCAATGAGTGAAGTGGCGCCAGGATGGAAACTACGTGTGCTCCTTGCACAAGCCCTATTCGCTGATCCTGACATCTTATTACTTGATGAACCGACGAATAACTTAGATATTGATACGATCCGCTGGCTAGAACAAACATTAAATGAACGTAATAGCACTATGATCATCATTTCCCATGACCGCCATTTTTTAAATATGGTGTGTACTCATATGGCCGATCTTGACTATGGTGGATTAACAGTTCACCCAGGTAATTATGATGAGTATATGTTAGCGGCAACACAAGCGCGTGAACGTTTACTCGCTGATAATGCAAAGAAAAAAGCACAAATTAGTGAATTACAATCCTTTGTTAGCCGCTTTAGTGCTAATGCATCAAAGTCTCGTCAAGCCACTTCGCGTGCAAAACAAATTGAAAAAATTCAATTAACCGAAGTTAAAGCTTCCAGCCGACAAAATCCCTTTATTCGTTTTGAGCAAGAGAAGAAATTATTTCGTAATGCGTTAGAAGTAGAGAATATTGCTAAAGGTTATGAAGCAAATACGCCTTTATTTAAAGACGTAAATATGATGCTGGAAGTGGGCGAAAAAGTGGCGATTTTAGGCACCAATGGTGTGGGTAAATCAACCATGATCAAAACATTAGTGGGTGAATTAACGCCTGATAATGGACGCGTTAAATGGTCTGAAAATGCCACTATAGGTTATTATGCACAAGATCATGCCACTGATTTTGAAGTTGATATGACCGTTTTCGATTGGATGAGTTTATGGATGAAGCCAGAAGACGATGAACAGTCGGTGCGTAGTGTATTGGGTCGCCTTCTTTTCTCACAAGATGATATTAAAAAATCAGTCAAAGTATTATCTGGTGGTGAAAAAGGCAGAATGCTGTTTGGTAAATTAATGATGCAAAAACCAAACGTTCTGATTATGGATGAACCTACCAACCACTTAGATATGGAATCTATTGAGTCACTGAATATGGCGTTAGAACTCTATCAAGGGACGTTAATTTTTGTTTCTCACGATCGTGAGTTTGTCAGCTCATTGGCTAACCGCATTATTGAAATTACGCCTGAAAAAGTGACTAATTTCCAAGGCACTTATGATGAGTTCTTGGCTAAGAAAGGGATTGATGGTTAGTACCCCACTTATTTATTAATATAAAAAATAAAAGGCTTGGTGTTATTTTACGTTCCAAGCCTTTATTTTATTTAAAGATAGAGTTATAGCTGTAGCTATTGTCACTTAATTCATTGTAATTATGGGCGTTTGTTATTGGCGGAAGGAGATATACTCACTTGGTACTATATTATTTATATAAATATTATTTATAGTCTCATCAGTAACATTGAATTCAAGTGTTCTAATAAATGGAAAGTTATAATCAATAATAGCTTTCCTTAATGATCCACAGGCTTTTTCTTTTTTGTCTTCATCTTTAAATAAAGTTTCCATTCCATGTTTTATAAATCCTTCTATTATACCTACATGAGGATTGTACAATGACAATAATTCGATTTTAATTAAATTCAAAAACTCTTTTGAATTTTTATCTTTTATATTTAAAGCAACAGTATTCTTCACAAGTTTTATTTGAATATTTTTTCTATATTCTATATCAATATGCTGTATTATATTCATAAGTTTTTGTAATTTACAACGGTCTTCAATTTTATCGTCTACATTAATTCTAGAATTATTTATATTATATAAACGAACAAAATCTGTTACACCATCCAAATAACGCTCTACGTTAAAATAATTATTTGGTAGTAAGTCGTTTTTTATCTGGGATAAATAGACATTGTATTGATTAATATCATAATTGGCTTCATTAGGAATTTCATGCAGTCTTTTTTTTATATAACTTCTTATGTTTTCTATGTCTTCTTTTATACTTGGATTTTTATTATGTATCCGATCTATCATGTCTTTAATTAAATTATCTAATGATACCTCACCATTATAAACGTTTTTTATAACAAATTTCATTTTTAAATCATAACCATCTTTTAAATATAAATGAAAATTATCTTTATATTGTTCCCCTGTCATAGAATATAATTCTGCAAAGCAATCAACCTTATCAAATATTGAATTTTTAGGATTGAAATAGGTATGATAAAGTAATTTAAGCACATGTTCTTTTTGACCATGATTAAACCAGTCTTTTATTTTTTCCCAAATAGACATTGCATCTCTAGCTTTAGATGCGTGTGATAATTTGTTTATTTGCGAAGTTGATATATTCACTCCACCAATTGTTAATTTACTCATATAACACCTTAATGATAATTACATATTAATTGAAATGCTTCTGTTTATTTATATTGGGAAAATATTTTATTTTATCTTTTAATTACATCATTATATTAAAAATATAGGTAATATTAATTTCATGTGGCATTTAAATATATAAAGATTAATACATGTTTTTTTGTTTGAAATTTAACATTCTGTTGTTATATGTTACCAACCACGAGTCAATCATAATCCCCTTTCATTTTTGATGAAATTACCATGTTGCTCTTTTGAAGTCCTACCTTATGGTTATGTTGCTAAGAAACAGACAACCGCATAAAAGTGATGCAACAATATTAGAAACACCATAAATGATTTCGGTTGTTAATCGCGCCCAATTTTCTTTTTTGTAACAATGTCACGCCTATTTTATGTCAACAACCCGAATATTCATTATTTAATAGTCTGGTTAACTTAATAATTGTGTAAATTGTCGATATAATAGCGCACCTAATGTTTGTGGTGTGTATTCCGTACTGTGTTCTAAATTATCAACGGCAGCATGCATACCATGATAAATAAGCGTGCAGGTTAATTCAGGCTGTAGGACTTGCCACGTTTTATTCTCTGTCCCCCCCATTAATATCGTTTGTAACTGCTGTAGCGCCCTATTTTCATGAATATTACCGCTTTGATGAAAGACTTGATGAAAAAGCATATCGTGTAATTCTTGTTTTTCAACATAAGCAATAACGCTAGTTTCACACCACTGTTTTAATTTAGCGCGAAAATCTTGAATTTGGCAGCTTGCCATTGCTTGCTCAACTTTATCAATATACCAATCCATATATCGAGTTCGCAGTGCGTCGAGAATATCTGTTTTTGCCGTAAAATAGTGATAATACGTTCCTTTAGCGACCCCCGCTTGTTTTACAATATCGCTGACGGTTGTGGCATCAAATCCTTTTTCAAGAAATAGTGTTTCTGCGGCGTTCATTAACTCTTCTAAACGAACTTCGGCTGGCTTTGTTCTTGGTTTATCGATATTTTTTTCTTCTAATGACATTGCTCATCTCCCTCTAAGTGGCTGTTAAAGGGTACTCCATATTGAGAATAGCCACAATAACCGTAAATGAAACTTATTATCATCAATTGATTGACCGACGGTCAGTCGGATATTGTGATACTACTATTATTTCACCATAAAGGTAATAAAACTTATGAGTTATACAAAACGGTTGTCACTTATTTGTGCTATCTGTTTAGGCACATTTATGGCCACTCTTGATATTAGTATCGTCAATGTTGCTCTACCTACTATTCAGAATGATATTAATGCCAATATGGCTACATTACAGTGGATTGTGGATGCTTATGCACTATGTCTATCAGCTTGTATTTTGTCTTCAGGGCCATTAAGTGATCGTTTCGGACGAAAAAAAGTGTGGCTCTGGAGGGTGATTATTTTCACTCTAGGCTCCCTTATCTGTGCTATTGCACAACAACATGAAATATTAATCCTTGGGCGTATTATCCAAGGTATTGCAGCTGCAGCCCTTATTCCTGGCGCATTATCACTTATTACACATGCCTTTCCTGTTGATATTGAACGTATCCGTATTATTGGTATTTGGTCTTCGGTTAGTGCATTATCGCTGATTATTGGCCCTATCCTTGGTGGTGCATTAGTTCATGCCAGTGGTTGGGCAAGTATATTTCTTATTAATATTCCTATTGGTGCTATTACAGTATTACTAGGCTGGTATGGATTAAGTGAAAGTGCCGATCCTGAGGATGTTGCGTTAGATCCCCTAGGACAATTAACCAGTATCTTGGGATTAGGTTTACTAACCTATGGTTTTATTGAAGCTGGCTCTGTAGGTTGGTCTGATTATCGTACTGTATTCGCATTAATTGTCGGTCTGATTTTTATTACCCTGTTTGTTATAGTCGAAAAACGTATTGAACGCCCGTTATTACCGCTATCGTTATTTAAAGATCGCTCGTTTTTCCAATATAACCTTTCCTCTTTTACTTTGGGATTTGCCACTTATAGTAATGTCTTTTTTATCGCTTTTTTCCTACAAAAAGCACAAGGCTGGAGTGCATTAGAAACAGGTTTAAGAATGGCTCCTGAGTTTATCGCCATGGCTCTTTTTTCTATGTTATTTGGACGGTTCTCTCGTTATATATCTGTTAGAAAATTAATGATCTTTGGCTTTTTGTTGATTGCAATATCTTCTTGTTTATTGGCAACATTAGCAACAAATAGCTCTTACACAATAACAGGAAGCTATTTATTTATCTTAGGTGCAGGAATGGGATTAGCGACACCCGCAATCGGGGTTTTAGTGATGAAAAGTGTAGCACCGTCCCGCTCGGGCATGGCGTCTGCAACCATGAATGCATTAAGACAAACCGGTATGACAATGGGAATTGCGTTATTAGGTACATTAATGATACAGCAAGCAATTAATTATATGATGATACAAAGTCAAGCATTAGGAATAGTGGCAGAACCGATTAATATTATTACGTTAGTAACAGAAAATAAAACCGCTTCCCTAGATAATCAGTTGGTTGCCCTATTACCTGAAGCATTTAATTCAGGATTTGCCTATGCCATGCTAACCGCAGGACTTTCCTGTTTTATTACTCTGTTTATTATGCTTTTTCCTTGCAAAGAGAAACAAGGTGCACTTTCTCAGCAGATAGCGGATTAATTATTATAAACGCTGAGTTAAAAATGCAAGAAAATGTTCAATATTACGTGAAAGCGAACGACGACTTGCATATATCGCGACTAAACTAATTGATGCGGGCTGTTGAGGAAAAGAAATGGCTCGCAATTTGCCTGCCTTTATCGCATCAAGGCAACAATGTTCAGCTAAAATAGCAAAACCTAAACCTTTTAATACGGCAGCTTTGGCTAAGATAGCACTATTTACACGATAACAGCTATTAATTGTCACTTTTACAGGGTTCTGCTCTTTATCAATAAAGATCCACGGCTGCCCTTCTAATGCACTTAAACTGGAAATACAAGGTAATTGGCTTAGTTGTTCAATATCTGTAGGGATACCCGTTTTTGCTAATAAGCTCTCTGAGGCAACAACAATACTACGCCACGACTTTATGAGACGTGAATGGTAGCTACTATCGGCTAATTGGCCACGATGAAATGTTAGAAGTAAATCAATATCATCTTCTATAACATTTCTTGGCATTAGCTGCGTATCACATTGAATGGTTAAGTTAGGATGAAGTGCAGCAAAATCCGCTAAAATATCGGCAAGTAACTCACTGCCATATTCACTGGGTATCGTGAGTCTAAAGGTTCCTGTTAATGGTCCATCACTCGTTATATGTTCTACAACATTATCTAATTCATATAAGGTCTTTTTGGCTTGCTGATACAAGATTTTCCCTTGCTCAGTTAAACGCATTTTTCGCGTGGTTCTATCAATTAATCGGCAGTTAAGCTGTTGTTCTAGCTGTTTTATTGCTCTACTGACATTAGATGTTGGCATAGAAAGCGATCGTGCAGCACTGGCAAACTGTGCTTGCTCTGCAACCGCAGAAAAAATACGTAATAAATTAAGGTCAATTGACATAAAAATACTGCCTATATGGGGAGTATTGAATATAGGCAGTGTAACATTGATTGCTCTCTCACTTGAAAAGAATTAACAATAACCATAGGACATTAATTTTTGATAACGTTTCTCAAGCAGTTCTTCTTTAGAATAACTATTCAATTCTGTTAAATCTGCGAGGAGCTGTTTTTTTACGAATTCAGCCGCTTGCTGGTAGTGGCGATGTGCGCCTCCCAATGGTTCAGGAATAATTGAGTCTATAATACCCAATGCCTGTAATTTAGGTGCCGTCATTCCCATGGTTTGGGCGGCAATAGGTGCTTTATCAGCATTTTTCCATAAAATAGAGGCACAGCCTTCGGGCGATATGGCAGCATAAGTACTATATTGCAACATATTTACTCGATCCCCCACACCTATTGCTAATGCACCACCAGAAAAACCTTCCCCTGTTATTGTACAAATTATCGGTGTTTTTAATCGGGACATTTCAAGAATATTTCGTGCTATGGCTTCTGATTGCCCCCGCTCTTCAGCACCAACCCCCGGATAAGCACCCGCGGAGTCAATAAAAATAATCACTGGTAAATGGAAGCGTTCAGCCATTTTCATCAGGCGTAATGCTTTCCGATAACCTTCTGGTGATGGCATACCAAAGTTTCTTTTTACTTTCTCTTTAGTGTCTCGCCCTTTTTGTTGACCGATAATCATCACTGGTTTTCTATCTAAACGCGCTAACCCTGCAACAATCGCTTTATCATCAGCATAAGCACGATCGCCGGCCAACTCTTGGAAATCAGTAAAAATAGCTTTGATATAATCTAATGTATAAGGGCGCATAGGATGACGTGCTAACTGTACGATCTCCCAATCCCCTAAATCAGAAAATATAGAGCGTGTTAATGAAAGGCTTTTTTGGCGAAGTTTGGCGATTTCTTCGTCTATATCAACTACCGTTGTTTCATCTTGAGACTGTTTAAATGCAAGTAATGCATCTATTTTCTCGTCTAATTCAACAATAGGCTTTTCAAATTCAAGATGAATAATAGACATAATTTGCCTCTTAGCTAAATCGGGTTATATCAAACTATTTAGTCTAGAGAAAACTAACTTATTGTTATAGAGATATTTTTGATAAACAGTGTTATCAAAAATGGGATAATAAAATAGGTAGTGATTAAAAAAATTTATTTTCTAGCTTTTATCTCTATACAGTTATTTATAAGTTATGTATAAATATACAGCTGGACAGTTTTCACCAGAAAATCACCAAACACAACAATAATCCATTAATACAAATAATTAAAATGATAATATGTTCTCAAAAAAATCTCGTTCTACAACTGCACTACTGTTTTCATCACTTATTCTGACTATAGGAAGAGGTGCAACACTGCCTTTTATGGCGATATACTTATCACGACAATATAAATTGCCTGTTGATGATATTGGTATCGCAATGTCTATTTCACTGACTACGGGGATAGTATTCAGCCTTGCCTTTGGTATGCTGGCAGATAAATTTGAAAAAAAACGTTATATGGTTTTTTCTATTATTACCTTTATTATCGCATTTTCTGCTATCCCAATGGTCAATAGTACTATTTTAGTGGTTATCTTCTTCTCAATTATTAACTGTTCCTATTTAGTCTTTTCTACGGTATTGAAAGCTTATTTTTCTGAAACTTTATCAATATCAGCAAAGCCTAAAATATTTTCACTAAACTATACTTTTATTAATATCGGATGGACGGTTGGCCCACCTATTGGCACATTATTATTAATGTATGGTACCCAATTACCTTTTTGGTTAGCGGCAATATCCGCCAGTATTCCTTTATTTATGATCCAATGTTTTGTGCAACGTTCAGTGGTAGACCATTCCACAGAAGAAAATAGTGTAAAGTGGGATCCGAAAATAATGCTAAAAGATAAAGCATTAGGCTGGTTTGTGCTTTCAACTTTTTTTGGCACATTAACTTTTGGTACATTTGCTTCGTGTATTTCGCAATACCTTTTAGTTGTTTATGATGCTAAATTGGCTGAATCTGCTATTGCGGTGATCCTCCCCGTCAATGCGGCCATTGTCGTCTCATTACAATATATCGTCGGTAAACAAGTGGTTGCTGAAAGACTACGTAAATTAATGACCTTAGGCACACTCTTTTTTATCTTAGGATTAGCGGGCTTTATGCTGGCGGGTGATAATTTAATTTTCTGGGCAATGGCGATAGCAATATTTACCTTTGGTGAACTGATTTATGCACCTGGTGAGTATATGATGATCGATAATATTGCGCCGTTAGGAATGAAAGCAAGTTATTTCTCTGCACAATCTCTAGGTTGGTTAGGTGCTGCATTAAATCCACTTGCTAGTGGTTATATCCTGACAACCTTGCCCCCTATTTCGTTATTCGCTATTTTAATGGGGATCGCAGTACTAGCTTGGCTTTGTATGCTGCAAGGTATGAACTACAGTGAAAAAAGAATAGCTGCTTAATATATTTTATTGCCGTTGATATTGTTGGCGATATCCAGATAAGGAACAATCAGTCTCGCGCTTAAAATAACGGCATAGATATGAGGGATCGTCAAAATGGAGTTTTATGGCGATCTCATTTACTGATAGCGTAGTGTGCGTCAATAACGCTTTTATTTTAAGAATTACTTGTCTATTAATCAGCGTCTTAGGAACATCATTAAAATATTGTTTAGTGAGCTGTGATAGATAAAACGGTGTGATGCTAAGGCGATTTGCATAATAGGCAACGTCTCTGTGCTGGTGGCTATGTTTTATAACTAATTCCCAAAATTGCCAACATAAGTGCTCTTTACGGCTGAATTCTTTTTTAGATAAGGAATAATGAGATGGTATTAATTCTGTTATCGCAAAAAAAAGATTTTGTAACTGCCCTCTCAACATTAACTTTCTATGATCAGTATAACTTTTATCTATATATTTTAATTGTTCCACCCAATTGTTTATGGCGTTTAAGTGAACCGTTGAAGGGCGACAAATGGGGTTTTCATGCAAAAATGTAAACAAACTATTTGAAAGTGCATAAGCGATCTCAGAGGCAAAAGATTTCTTAAGAAAACAATAAAAAATACGAAAATTAGCTGATTTACGTTGCAATGTGACCATTCTATCATCACCGAGTATCACTATATCATTCGCTTTAATGGTTTTTGTTTGAAAATCTATATTAATAACAGCCCTGCCATCTAAACAAATAATAACCACAACATAAGATAATGCTAATGGATAGCCTAATTCATTATGCATATCGCTTTCACCAATAACGGCATACTCCGAAGGGATATTTAACTTTAATAATGATTGACTAAACATAAATTATTCACTCTATTGCATATTGCTACTGTTTTTATTTTTAATGATCTCAATGTTAATCACAAGAGCATTAATGGATTTAGTTGTCAAAAGTACCGATAACACCTTAATTAATCCATTCAGTTTTATATTGGCTCTCTTTAAAATACGAACATCCTAACATAATGAAACATACGTTATAACAGAGCTAAATTGTATGAAAAAATTACAAACAGAACGATTATTATTACGTCCATGGCGAATATCAGATGCTGAGAGCCTCTATTATTATGCGAGGGATAAGCGAGTAGGCCCTATCGCTGGCTGGCCAGCACATAAAAGTGTTGCTGAAAGTACCGAAATTATCCAGACTATATTTATGCGTGATGAAGTTTATGCTGTCACATTGCTCGATGATGATAAAGCGATTGGTTTAATTGGCTTATCTTTTTGCCATGAGAGCAATTTCCCTATAGGGGATAATGATGCCGAAATTTCTTATTGGATTGGTACTCCTTTTTGGGGGAAAGGACTTATTCCTGAAGCAGTGAAAGCGCTTATTTGTCATAGCTTTGAGACTCTACAATTAGATAATCTATGGTGTGGTTATTTTGCAGACAATGTAAACTCGAAGCGAGTACAAGAAAAGTGTGGATTTAAATATCATCACATAATTAAAGATCAGTATGTGGAGTATTTAGACGAAATAAGAACAGAAGTTATTTGTCGTTTAACCAAAAGTGAATGGCAAAAACAACAATAAAAAACAGCAAAGCAAAAAAACAACGGATTATAAATCTTATAATCCGCTGTTTTGCTATTGTTTATCCATTAAACATGATCTAATGCTTGAGATAAGTCAGCAATAAGATCATAAGGATTTTCAATACCAATAGATAAACGAATGGTTGTTTCTTGAATACCTATATTGTGACGTAATTCCATAGGAACACCTGAATGTGTGGTAGAGCCAGGATGACATGCCAATGACTCGGTTCCTCCCAAACTCACCGCTAATTTAAATATTTTCATCGCATTGAGAAAACGAAAAGCTTCTGCTTCACCACCAACAATATCAAAGGAGAATGTTGATCCCGCGCCTGTGCATTGTCTAGCAAATACTTGACCTTCAATACTATTTTCATCTACAAAAGGTAAATAGTGGATCACTTTAACTTTTTCATGGTCACGTAGAAATTGTGCAACTAATAGCGCATTTTGATTGGCTTTTTCCATGCGAATTTGCAATGTTTCTAAAGAGCGGCCTAACATCCAGCAAGAATGCGCATCAAGTTGTGTCCCTATTGCACCTCTTAATAGGCGAACTTGATTAATAAGCTCGCGTGATCCCATTGCAGCACCGGCGACTAAATCAGAATGTCCACCCACATATTTTGTTAATGAATAGAGTGAAATATCAGCGCCTTGCTCTATAGGATGTTGATAAACAGGTCCTAATAAGGTGTTATCGCAAATAATAATAGGTCGATAGCCTTGGCTTGTTTCTAATTTATCCGCAACGATTTTTAACGCTTGAATATCAACCAGTGAATTAGTTGGATTGGCGGGAGTTTCGGCAAATATCACCGCAACTCTCCCTTTTTGGCTAGCCATTTCAGCTTGCGATTGGATATGTGCTAAATTTAAACCATCTGTAAATGGTGTTGCTTGAATACCGAACTTAGCGAATGTTTTGGCTATTAATGTTTCTGTTCCACCATAAAGTGGTTGAGAATGTAAAATAACATCGCCAGGTTGTGTAAAAGTCATTAATGTCGTTGTAATAGCTGACATTCCCGATGAAAAGAGGACACATGATGCTGTGTTTTCATAAACTGCTAATCTATCCTCAACGATCTCACTATTAGGTTGGTTAAAACGAGAATAGACTAAACCCGCTTTTTCTCCTTCTGGAAGGGGTTTTCTTCCACTTACCGTATCAAAAAAATTTTTCCCTTCTTCTGCACTTTTAAAAATAAATGTCGATGTTAAAAATACAGGAGGTTTGACAGAGCCTTCCGATAACAATGGATCGTATCCATAGCTCATCATTAACGTTTCTGGAGATAATTGATGTTCGCCAATATATTGTTTTTTCAGTTGAGAACTAGACATTTTTTATTTCTACTATTTATGAATTATAAAGTTTCTATCATCATACTGAAAAAACTTCATATTGTTAGATTGTTTTATTAGGTATAGAAACTCATAGTTATATTGAACTGTTTGTTTTTTAACCTGAAATATGTTCTACCACGCCTTAACCGCGTCCCCTTTATACATTTCTTGCACCTTTAATTCGACTTGTCTTGAATGTAAAACAGTAATTAATTTCTTTATTTTTTCATCATTCATATTATCTATACGAGTAACAACAACATTGGCATAAGGCGAATGTTTATTCTCCATAATTAAACCGTCGCGGGTAGCAAGTAAGCCAATTTGAGAGGAAAAATTATTGTTGATAACCGCCATCGTAACCTCAGGATCATCAAGGGCTTCAACTAACATGGGAGTTTCAACTTCATGAAATATCAAGGCATTAGGATTATCAATAATGTCTTCAACGGAAGGTAAAAAACCAACTCCCTCTTTTAAAGAAATGAGGTGATTTTCTGCAAGTAATAATAAAGCTCGCCCTTTCATACTTGCTTCATTAGGAATGGCAACCACATCACCATATTCGAGTTCGCTAATATCGCTTATTTTCTTTGAATACGCGGCTAACGGGAAAATGTACGTTTTGCTGGCAATATGAAATTTGTAATTGTGGGCTTTTATCTCTGATTGTAAATAAGGAATAGATTGAAATACATTTACGTCTACTTCTCTATTTTCTAGGGCTTTATTAGGACGTTCATAGTCGTTAAATGCAATAACTTCAACATTTAATCCTTCGGTAAGTTTAGCTAAACGGATCACTTCATCCCAAAGACTTGGTCTGGTCCAGTATTGATTGCTACTTTGACGACATCTGTATCTTCTTGCGAACAAGAGACAGAAAATAAGCTTATTGAGGCTAGAAGCAAACCTGTAATAATTTCCTTCATAACTCCCTCTTAAAAACGGAACATGACAAACACAAAATTATCAGCATATTGATGATTAAGAAATATCCTAAGTGTAGATTAATAACAAGGAATGCCAAATGATACAAGTGATCGTACTATATAAAGAGAGGTATATGAGAGGAAATAAGGTAATTGGTTGATATTAAAAAGAAAAATAATTCAATAAAGTCAACGCATTTACAACCTATGCGTGTATCAATCTCGAATTAATTTATTTATGCAGGGATCAACAAAAGCATCATCAACATTAAGATAAGTAGAATTGGTTACGCAATATGCAGAAAATGCCCATTTATATTGTTTATCTTGTTTCGTGATAGTGTAACTTGAAAAACGTATAGGTGTTGATTGTAACATATCATTACCTATTTTCTCACCGCTGACTAAGATAACTTGATTTTTTTTCTCTATAAATTTGAAGTTAGAGATTTTAATATCGCTGTTTTCAGCTTTATTATCAAATAAGCTAAGAGCATTATCATAAATTGAAGGTACAATATAAACTTGTTCATCTGCATCTTTTATATAAACCGTGACCATATTAATTGATGATGCATCATTTAATATACGCTTAGATTTAACGACAATATCTTTTACACCATCACCGTTAAAATCAATCAAATTAATACCGTATGTTAGTTTTATATCTGCAGAAATAGCAATAGTGGATAAGGATGTAAGCAATACTGCTGCGCCTAATTTCGTCATTATATTCATATCATATCTTCTATTTTTAATTGCTACTTTATAATTTAGAGTACTTTACAGGTGGGATTAGTCAAGTTATTTAATGTTTCAAAATAATACAAAAATAGTAATTTTATATAACTAAAAACGATAGATTTTGATAAAAAACAATACTTTTAAAATGAGTAGCCTATTTTCAAGATGAAAAGTACTTTAGTCTTAATATAAGGCAATATAGTTTTTCAGATCATTAATTCTTTCTATGGTTTTATCTTTTAAGCAGCTACTGTAAACCATCGGAGCCAAACTGCCACCTTGGTAATAGTCTGCCTCATATTGACATGAGAGGTCACGAAATGTCATCCAAACTGACTGTGCATGCTGTAACTGTTGTTGTCGTTTAGTTTCTAATTTCGCATAATATTGTTGATAAATTTGTGACAGCTCTTCATCTTTTTGTTGAAAATCTTGGTATGCACATTGGTTAATTTCTGTTTGTGTTTCCGCATTACGACAATCAAAATTATCCGCTTGTAAATGTATTGACCAAAATAAGATCCCCCCTGATATTGCACTTACAAAAATAACTTTTTTCATCATACCATCCATTGTTACCTGAAAAATAATTGAATAATGCTAACATTATTATAATAAGAAAGGCTATATCATTAAATTATATCTATTAATTTTTATTTTAATCAGGCGAAAATAGCCACAAATAGGTCTATTTATTACTATCATATTTGGAGGGTTCATTTTTTGAATATAAATAATTTAAAATATTTAAGCTAAAAAGAACACTTATAGCTTTTTAGCTAAATATTATTATATTTTATTTAGAATATGTGGTTAATCTATTCAATAATATTAGCAATTTCCAATAAGTTATTATCTGGATCACGTAAGTAAACTGACATAATAGGCCCTGTAGCCCCTGTTCTTGGTACAGGACCCTCTTCTATATTGATACCCTGCTGGTTTATATGCTCTATCACGTCTAACAATGGCGTTTCAGTAATAAAACATAAATCCGCAGAGCCTGCCGTTGGTTTAGCAGCTTTAGGCAAAAACTCTTTTCCTAGCTGATGAAGATTGATTTTTTGATGACCAAAAGCAAGGGCTTTACGCCCTTGTTTAAAGGTAATTATCTCAAAACCTAATACATTATGATAAAAATGACAACTCGCCTCGATATCAGCCACTGTTAATACTAAATGATCAAGGTGTGTAATTTTCATCTGAACCTCACTTCGCTGTTAGCGTATTATTGTGATTAAAGCTCACACTTAGTTTTTAATACGGCTGTTTTTTTATGATGTTCTAGCGCTAATTCAATTAATTTCGTGATGAGTGATTGATAATCTAATCCCGTACTTTGCCACAGTTTAGGATACATACTGATATTAGTGAAACCTGGTAAGGTATTAATTTCGTTGATAATGACTTGATTATCTTCAGTTAAAAACACATCAACGCGCGACATACCTAAACAGTTTAAAACTTGGTAAGCTTTCAATGCCGTTTGGCGAATATGTAAGCTAATCGCATTATCTAAATCAGCAGGTACTACTACTTTTGCACCATCGTCATCAATGTATTTTGTGTTATAAGCATAAAAAGCATCATTTAACACAATTTCACCACAAGGGCTAACTTCAGGCTCTTCATTACCTAAAACGGCACACTCTATTTCACGGCCAACAATAGCACTTTCGATAATTACTTTAAGATCATATTCAAATGCCATGGATAATGCAGCATTAAACTCGGCTTCATTATTGACTTTGCTGATACCAACAGAAGAACCTAAATTTGCTGGTTTAATAAATAAAGGGAGCCCTAATTGTTCAACAACTTCATTATAGGAAATATCATTTAATTGGTGAGCCATCAGTGTAATAAATGGTGCAACCGCTAATCCTGCATCATCCAGTAAGCGCTTAGTGATATCTTTATCCATACATGCTGCAGAACTCATGATATTAGGGCCTACATATGGCATATCAATCATATGTAATAGTCCTTGTAGGGTGCCATCTTCACCATAAGCACCATGCACAATAGGAAATACAACATCTATTTGTGCAAGAGGTTGCCCATCAGTTAAAGAGATAAATTGCTGACGGGTACTGCCAGGAATAATAGCCACTGGACGCAAAGGTTGGCTTAATGAGATAGTTGAGGGGTTATCGCTATTAATTAAATAATTGTCTTCGGCATATTCATGCCATTGCCCTTGTTCATTAATCCCAATTAAACAAAGGTCGAATTTCGTTCGATCTAATTCATTGATAATATTTTTTGCTGATTGTAATGAAACTTGGTGCTCGGTTGATTTTCCACCAAAAATAATAGCGACTCTTAATTTACTCATTTTCTAACCTTTTATAGGACAGCTATAGCGAATAAATAGCAATATATCATGATAAAAACACGCAATGTAGGGAGATAGTTCTTATCTAGGAAAATTTACGATAAAATGATGAAATTCTATGATTTAGTGTGCAAAAAATAACTATTTTTGATATTAATTCAGCAACGCCTATTCCCTCCTCTTTCACACAAAAAGACACGGTTTCTCATCATTACATTCTTGCAATCAAGAAACCTGTCTTGCTAAACTCACTTTACCGATTAACTGATAAATTTTAAAAGGAGGCTAATTATGTTGTTGTGTGATCTTGTTGAATACTCACACTTCTTTGGTAATCGCCATAGCTCAGGCTTTCACAGTTCTTTACTGCGTTAACCTGCCTGAGCGACGTTAACTATTACCTCTCCTCAGCTTACTGGGTTATCGCGTGATATTACCCAAAGCATTTTTATGCTTAAAAAATGAGTAAGCTATGAGCACATTATTATCTACACAAAACCTCTCTTTTCATAATAATCACGGTATATTGCTGAGTAATATTTCTTTGGCCCTCACTAAAGGTGAGAAAATTGGTTTAATTGGCTACAACGGTTGTGGAAAAAGTACACTATTAAAACTTTTATCACACCAATTAATACCAACAGATGGCTCTATTACTATCGCCAATCAAGTCATTATGGCTTATGTCGAACAACAGTTACCAAGTGAGCTACAGTCAATGCGTCTCATTGATGCGGTTCTTCATAAATTACCTGAAGAGCTACGCATATCTGAAAGTTGGCGTAGTGAATTGTTATTAAGTGAAATGGGATTTAAAACCAATGAAATCAATCTATTAGTCTCACAATTAAGTGGTGGTCAACATACTCGTTTATTACTTGCGAGAGCATTGATTTTGCAACCAGACTTACTGCTATTAGATGAGCCAAGTAACCACTTAGATCTACCGACTATCTTGTGGTTAGAAACATTTTTAACACAGTGGCGAGGAAGTTTTATTCTTGTTTCACATGACAATAGGTTGTTAGATAAAGTGACCAATTGTACGTGGATCATTCGTGATAAAACCCTATCTGTTTTTCGCTTGCCCTGCTCTCAGGCAAGACAAGAGCAAGAAGCACAAGATATCAGTGCGCAACATCGTTGTGATGCACAACAAAAAGAGATAGATCGTATTGCACAAAGTGCGAAGCAATTGGCCATCTGGGGAAAAGTGTATGATAACGAAAGTTTGTCACGTAAAGCCAAACAAATGGAAAAACAAATTGTTCGTTTAAAAGACGAACAAGCCGATGTAACAGAAGGCAATCAATGGACGTTACAGTTATCAGGAACAATATTACGGGCAGATAGATTGCTTGAGCTGCATCAGCTTTCAGTGATCCCTGCGCCAGATGCACCGATTTTATATACCATCGATAATCAACGGATCAAAAGTGGTGATCGAGTCGCTATTGTTGGTGCTAATGGGACAGGTAAGTCATCATTATTAAAAATGATTTGGTCATCATTTCATGGTTCAACCACATCAACAGAAAATGTGATCAGGCTGCATCCCAGAGTTGAGTTAGGTTATTACGATCAAAGTCTCGCACAACTTAATGATAATGATACCCTTGCCGATGCACTAAAGCCCTTTGCACCGCTATTAGATGAGCAAAGGAAAATGGCATTAATAAATGCAGGTTTTGTTTATTCTCGCCATAATCAGCAAGTAAAGTCATTAAGTGGTGGTGAACGAGCTCGTTTACTTTTTATTGGTCTCAGTTTGGCAAAATATTCATTATTAATGCTAGATGAACCAACAAACCATCTTGATATGGAAGGTAAACAGGCATTAGCTGAGCAAATTCAACAATTTTCAGGGGGAATTTTACTCGTCAGCCATGATAGAGAATTGATAGAGAAAAGCTGTAATCGTTTTTGGTATATTCACAATGGTATTCTTAGCGAACATCATGATATTGAAACAATTTATCAGCTTATTTCTCAACAAGATATGTCATCGGTCTCTAATGAGCAAAATGGCCATCATGCTCCATCTGTTGAAATAGTAAAACATCATAATGAAGATGAATTGCTAATGAAATTGATAGCACTTGAAGATAAATTGAATGCTGATTTAGCAAGAAAATCTGCTCATCAAAAGCCTATATTACAGGCTCAATGGCAAGCAGAAATAGAGATCTTAAAGCAGCAACTTGATTTAGCTTAATTTTTCTAACGATTACCCTATTGATTTTAAGTTATAATACAAAGCGGAGGAACTCCTCCGCTTTTATTGGTATTAACTAATAAGAGAGAACTACTTATTGTATTAATTTATATTCTATTAAATAAAGATTTTCCGTTGTAGGATAAATGTCTTTAATTAAGGCCTTTAAAGTAGGCAAATTCATGCCCTCTTGTTGAGCATGAAATTCATTTATCTCATTAAAATTTAAGGGTGATACAGAAATAATTTGTAACTTTCCATAATAAGTGCCATGTTCATTAGATAATAAATCAACAATAGTGTTTGGTTTATAGTGGCTTTCTGCTTCATCCCTAATTGTGATCACTTTAATACCGGCTAAAATTGAAGGGATTAAACGCTCAAAAAATGTAATATCTGTTGGTACAATCGCTGTTGATGCCATTTTATTTCATCTGTTATAAATTGATATTATGTTTATTATAACGGTTAATCGCTCTTGCTAATAGCCAATCTATCATGCTGATGATGAAGGGATTTTTCTCTTTGTAATAATTTTTCTTTGCGCTCAATCCCCCAACGATATCCAGATATTTCACCATTTTGTCTGATAACTCGATGGCAAGGGATCGCCACTGCTAGTTTATTTGATGCACAGGCATTCGCCACTGCTCGATAAGATTTTGGCGAACCAATTTTTTGAGCAATTTCTTGATATGTCATGGTACAACCAAAAGGAATATCTAATAATGCCCGCCAAACTTTTTGTTGAAATACTGTTCCTTGAATATCAAGTGGTAATGCCAAAGGTTGTGTTGGCAGTTCAACAAAACCAATGACTTGGGCAACCAATTTTTCAAACTCTTGGTTTGCACCAACAAGTTCAGCTTGAGGAAATTGTTTTTGTAATTCTTCTAATAAACACGCAGGATCATCGCCAAGTGTTATCGCACAAATGCCCTTTTCACTTTGAGCTACAAGGATATGGCCTAATGAGCAGATCCCTACAGCAAAAAAAATCACGATATTTTGTCCACCATTGCGCCAATGGGTTGGCGTCATACCTAATATGGCTGTCGCATTTTCATAAAATCGGCTATTCGCATTAAAGCCTGATTGATATATCGCATCTGTAATTGTTTTATCGCCAGCTAATGCTTTCTTAATTAGTTTGTGCCGATAAGCATTCGCATACTCTTTAGGTGTAATTCCCATTATAGATTTAAATCGTCGATGGAAATAATATGGGCTGGATTGAATATGTGCGGCGATGTCGGCAAGAGAAACATCACCCTGATTTTCTTCAATAAAACGGCAGGCTTGTTCAATAAGTTGATAATGTCTCTTTTCCATTTTAGTTCCTACATTTATGTATGCTGGATGAAGTCCATTATCAATAAACTTCTATTTAGATCACTCCGATTATTGCTCTTTAGTCTGCGCTTTCTTTAGATAATGCCCATAAATAGAGTGAAGCCGTTGAACCATAAGGAGAATAACGTTTACGATAGCGTTCAAAGCGTGTTCTATCTAAGCTTTGATGGCGATATAAACGCATGATACCACGCTGAATAGCTAAATCCCCCCAACTTAAAATATCAGGACGATTAAGTGATGAAATTAATAACATTTCAGCGGTCCAAATGCCAATACCTTTTAATTTTATTAGGGTATTGATCACCGCTTTATCAGACATAGCGGGGATTTGGTCTAAATCTAACGTATGATTTATAACTGAGTCTGCGATACCTTTAATATAACCGGCTTTACGCATTGTCATTCCACATTGCTGAATATCTTGCACTGATAAACTAGCAATATGTACAGGAGTATAAATACCATCACATAGGGTAAGTAAACGTTGCTGAACCGTGGTGGCAGCCGCAACAGAAATTTGCTGTTCAATAATATTTTTAATTAATGCGGTAAATAAATCAGGGGTAAGTGGACGTTTAATTTCCCCTATTCTTTCCATCACCGCGGCTAGACGCTTATCTTTTTGTTTTAAAAAAGAGATCTCTTTTTCACCATACTGAAAATACATAAAATCACGCTACTAATTAAGGTATTTATTAAAACAGTATAGCGTGCACTTCCCCCCATTATGCACTCTGTTTCTTGCTCTTTTTAGCAAATGTTAATATAAAAAGAGCAAACTATATGATTAATATAATGTTTTCATAATACGTTCAGGCAATTGTGCATCATATTTATCACCATCAAATTGTTGATGAGAAATGGATTTCAATATTTGTCCCGGTGCTGGAATAGTTGATTTATCAGCTAAATATTTGTTTTCCCACAAACCTGAACGAATAAGTGCCCTACCACATTGGAAAAATACGCGCTCAACATGGATGCGCAAGACTGAGCGAGGTAGTGCATTGTTATATTTAAAGCGTGCGAGTGTTTCTTCATCTATTAAAATTTCCGCATGACCATTAATTCGTAATGTTTCATTAATGCCGGGGACTAGCACTAATAAAGCAATCGCGGGATTAATTAACAAATTGCGCATGCTATCAATGCGGTTATTACCACGTCTATCGGGTAATAATAAAGTATGATCGTCTTCAATATGAATAAAACCGGGCTCATCGCCACGAGGAGAAACATCCATACCATCAGCACTATAAGTGGCTAATGCAACAAATGGTGTAGCTTCAATATAAGGGCGATAAAGGGGGTGAATAAAATCCACTTCTTTTAAGACCGATGGTTCGGCAGGTTGACCATAAATCTCTTCCAGTGTTTTCAGATCTTTTACAATGGTATTTTTCATAAGGTGGCCTTGTTATCATTTAGCTCATTCTTCATCATATACAAATTTCGTATAAAAAAAAGGTCACCATAAAATGTGACCTTTTCATCAATCTCATCAATCTATTAAGCCGTTAAAGCGAGTTTGGCACCAAATAATAAGAACACAGCACCAATGCAACTATTCGATAATGATGCTAATCGTTTGTTATGCTTAACCTTATTAGTAATAGCAACGCCACCAAAAATAAGTACAGATAAGTAAAGCATGCTACATATTTCTAATATTACACCTAATACAAAAAAGGGAACCCCTGCATTTTCATATTTAGGATCAATAAATTGAATAAAAAATGACACATAAAAGATGATCATTTTTGGATTTAACAAACTTAAGAAAAGCGCTTTGATATATAAGCCGTTTTTCGCTTTTACAACCTCTACTGCAACCTGTTCCGGCTGCTCTTTTTTCTTATGGAATGTCGCATAGAGTGTTTTTAAACCTAAATAGGTTAAATAAAGTGCACCGGCATACTTGATCACAATAAAGAAAACGGGTGAAGTCTTGACTAATGAAGCAACCCCCAAAAATGCCAAAAAGATTAATAATGCATCACCCGTAAAAACACCAAGAGCGGCTTTATACCCCCCTTTCACGCCATGCTTCGCACTCGAAGTTAGGACGAAAATTGAATTTGGACCTGGTACTAGTGTAATAAAAATAACGCCTAAAAGGTATGTCCAAATATTTGAAATACCAATACTTTCTAACATATGACGCCTTTTTTTAAAAAATAATATGCTGTATATGTGGGCTATCATATCGATATTAATTTTTTTGTAAAACAATAAACTTATATTTAAAGATAAATAAGTAAATTAAACTGGTTTTGGAGCTTAAATATAGTCTAATGGTTCATTTTTTTATTTATATTTGGATTATATGACTGGTTTGAATGCAGGTAATAGTATGGTGCTGAAATTGCTTTTTTTATATAGATAAAATTCTTAATAAAGCATTTTAATAAGAATTATTGACTGGGTTTTTGGTTATTTATGGGGAGAACAACCTATTGTATCGTTAATGTTATAGTCCATTTATCTCTTTGTGATGAGAATCACTGTTATAAGCCATTTTTTATATAGAAATAACCATATATCTTTATGAAAAATAATTATTTTTTATAAATTTTGCATTTTTTAGCACATAAAGTGAGTATAATATTCACAAGGATTTACCAAAGTGATTATTCTTTAGTAGATCTATCCCTATTGTAGATTACCGATAACGTAATCTTACACATATTACATTGAAATTAGTGATATACATCACCCTGAGCAAATGCTAAGCCACTAAGATGACTTTTTATGGTAACTTTAGTGATACCGGAAAACGTATGATAAAAAGGCTATAATTGCTCAGCAACGACTACTAAAGATGGAACATCGATTATAGCCCGATGCCTTATTTGCTAAAAGATTTACATGTAGCAACAGACACATTGGTGACACTGTCACTTTTATTAGGTGAGTAAGTTGAACCAAATTAATCTACACAAGCGGATCCTCTGTTAGCCTCTTATCGCTTATCATGATTTATCTAGAGAACCATTATGGATGCACAACTGTATAAAGAGTTTAAAATTATAGAAAAAGCGTTTTGGTCAGAGATATGTGAAAACAATATTCGTATTGGTGATCATACCCACTGCTTTATGACACCGATGGACGCGCCTATTTTTAATTTTATCTACCTTCGCCAAGGCGCTAGCGAAAATACTTTCCAACAAGCAAGTACGCTGTTCTCCTCGCAAAAAAAAGGTCACATGCTGGTTCTGCCGGAATCTCTGTTGCCTGAATTTGAAGAGATAATAAAAAAAGCAGGTTATACGGGTGACGGTATGACAACCGCTATGTATCTCTCATTGTCTGATGCGACTTATCCCCCCTATAAAAATAACCCGTGCGATATTATTTTAACTAACCATGATCTTAAACAGTGGGCGCAACCATTGAAAACCGCCTTTCCTGTTGGTGACGATACGATAACTAATGAATATATTCGTTATCACCAAAAAGCGTTAGATAATGGTGCGACGATCCTTCATTATGCATTATTAGTTGCAGGGCAGCCTGTATCATCATTAACACTGACATTACATGATAAACTAGCAAGATTTGACGATATTGGGACGGATATTGCCTATCAAGGCAATGGTTATGCCACACATTTAATTACTCACGTATTAGAGTTTTGTCGAGAGCAAGGTGTCGAGCGTTGTTTCTTAGATGCGTCAGCGGATGGTCTAGCGCTATATCGTAAATTTGGTTTTAAGCCACTTTTTAACTATTTAAGCTTTATTAACGAATAACCGCATACATTAAGAAGGCTCAATCAAGTTATTGAACCTTCTTTCAACCTTTAAAAGGCCTACGACAAAGCAAATGCTAATGCTATGTTATCTATGTTAAAATAACACCATTAAGCCATTACTTTCCCTCCAAACAGTGGCGATTAATTTTACCTTGCTAATAACTACTTTCTATATAGCTATCATAGCTATCGTCAATTTCCTCGTATTTATTATTTGATTTACTAGCTAAAACTACACTATTGATCTAGAGTTAGACATAATGTATAAGTTGTTATACATTTAATCTAACCAGAGTGAAATAGGAAAATACTATGAGTTCACATCTTGTGATGCAAAATATTGAAGCTCTTACATCGCCAGGGGGTCACTACTCTCATGTTGTTACAGCCAATAATATGTCCTTTATTTCAGGCCTATTACCTTTAGATAAAAACGGCGTGCCATTAACGGATAAACCTATTGAATTTCAAATTAATCAAGTGCTTGAAAATTTAAACGCTTGCCTTATAGGAATAAAAGCACAAAAAACCGATATTGCCCAAGTTAAGATGTATATTACAGACATTAACGAATGGCCTGTTGTCAATGAGTTATATGCAAAATGGATTGGTGAGCATAAACCGGCCAGATTAGTCGCGGGCGTAAAAGAGCTTCATTTTGGCAGTAAAATTGAAATTGAAGCCATGGTGATCAAGGAGCAAACTTTATGAATAAATTAGCGCTTCCTACTTACCCAGATGTGGTTGAAGCACATCAACGTATTTTGCCATATCTTAATAAAACACCTATCTTAACCTCTCGCACTATTAATGAGTTAACGGGTGCTCAATTCTATTTTAAATGCGAAAACTTTCAGCGCATAGGCGCTTTTAAATTTCGCGGAGCAATGAATGCATTATCACAATTTACGGGCGAACAACGCAAAAATGGTGTGATAACTTTTTCATCAGGTAATCATGCTCAAGCTATTGCACTATCGGCAAAATTATTAGGTATTCCAGCTACAATTATCATGCCTGAAGATGCCCCCACCGCTAAGATGCAAGCAACAAAAGGTTATGGTGGTAGAGTCATTCTATATAACCGTTATACACAAGATCGCGAAGAGATAGGACAAAAACTTGCTCAAGAAGAAGGATTAACTTTAATACCACCTTACGATCATCCTCACGTTATTGCCGGTCAAGGTACTGCAGCTAAAGAGTTATTCGAGGAAGTTGGTGAGTTAGATATGCTGTTTGTTCCCTTAGGGGGAGGTGGTTTACTTTCAGGTTCATTATTATCAACCAAAGCCCTTTCGCCACATTGTAGAATTTTTGGTGTTGAGCCTTTAGCGGGAAATGACGGACAACAATCATTACGCAAAGGTGAGATAATTTATATTGATACGCCAAAAACTATTGCAGATGGCGCACAAACTCAGCATTTAGGCGATTATACTTTTGAGATCATTCGCAACAACGTAGACGATATTTTAACAGCAACAGATGAAGAACTAATTTCTGCTATGCAATTTTATGCTCAGAGAATGAAAATCATTGTAGAGCCTACAGGCTGTTTAAGTTTAGCTGCAGCTCGTCAATTTGGTGATAAGTTAAAAGGCAAAAAAATTGGCATTATTATCAGTGGTGGCAATGTCGATATTATGCAATATGGTCATTTTTTATCACAAAAATAATTGAATAAATAGATGTTATTTATTATAAAAAAGCAGTATAGCTTGTTTTTTATACTGCTTAATATAATAAAGATATTTTGAAGCTGAGTCTCTGTTAATTAATTGAAAAAGCGATCCCCGCTTCTTTGCATAATTGCGTTAGATCTTCTTTCAATTGTTGGTTTTCTTCAGGTAATAAATCAAGTTGAGGTAAACGCATATGACCACCATTTAAGCCACGCATAGTTAATGCTGACTTAAATATCGCCATGTTCGCGCCTGATTTCAAAGCATCACTAAATTTCACACAAAATTGTTGCCAGTGCTTCGCTTCTTGATAATTACCCGTAATATAGGCTTGATACATATTCACAAATGGCTCAGGGAAAACACAGGCACATCCTGAAACTGTGCCATCACAGCCTGCATCTAATAAACCAAGGAATAATTTATCGTAGCCATGAAGTACTGAAAAATTATCTGTAACCGCTAAATAGCCAAGTGTCGTATTGTTATCGGCAAAACTGTATTTTATACCAATCACATTTTTGCATTGTTGCTGAATTTTAGCCGCTAATTCAGGCTTGATATTATTAGCCGCACATTGTGGAATGTTATAAAGATAGATTGGGAAATTCTCTGGTACGCTATTGGCGATAGTCACAAAATAGTGCTCTAATTCTCTGTCTGTGGCAGCAAAAAATTGTGGCGTCACTACACCAATACCATCGGCACCAATTTCTACAGCATGTTTGGCGAGTTCAATGGTTTCTGTTACCGTCATTGCGCCAACATGAATAAAAACAGGTAAACGTTTATTTGCCGTCTCTACTACGGTTTGCGCCACACTTTTACGCTCTGATGCGGATAAACGCAACATTTCTCCGGTCGTGCCACAAGGATAAAGACAATCAACACCTTTAGTGATCAACATATTAGTTAATGCAGACAACGCGTTGATGTCCACATGATCATTTGAATCAAACGGAGTAACCATCGCCACTGTAACGCCAAATAATTTTTTCATGTAAGAGCCTTTTATTTATTCAATCAAATTGCTTCAACAATAACGTTAATCGCTAACATTCCGGGATCGTCTAATCCTATCGATTTTTCTGGGAACATACGGGCACGTCCCAATAAATTAGGCTTAGGGCGAAATTCATTGAGCGTATTATTAATACTTTTTAAAGCAGTGGGTTTTAGTTCAGTCAGAGATGAGATTGACGCTAGATCTTCAGATAAATGATAAAGAATATCTAATACTGACTTTTGCCCTAATTCCCCTTTTCCTCTCGCCATCATGCTTTGGTATGCGACCGTCAATAGTGGGGAAATATCAGTAAGCGCTATTTCTTGCAGGTGGTTTTCTTTGCAATATTTGGCCATTGCCATAAAAGCCGTTGCTTGCAAAGTACCAAAAGAAGACGCACAGGCTTTTTGTAATGATTTACTGCATTGAAAAAGCGCTTTGCTTAAATCGTCAGGCCAATCTTGGGCATCGTTAGCAATTTGTCGCCATCCTTTTTGCATGGTTACCCCTAAATCACCGTCACCAAGTTGGCTATCTGCTTCACATAGTCTATTTTGAGACTGTTCACAGGCAATCGCGATACGTTGTACAGCAAGTTTTATATTATCGAGTGTAATATTAGTCATCATCACACTCTCCAAAATGCACAGTGAGCAGGTGCATTCAATAAAGCTTCAAGCTCATCATCAAGTTTACAAAAAGTTAAGCTAGCACCGGTCATTTCCATTGATGTTGCATAACGGCCGACTAATGGGTGAATGATAGTCGCCCCTGTATTATCAATAAGTTGAACAACTTTATTATATAAAATATAGAGTTCTTCTAAAGGCGTTGCACCTAACGAGTTGACTAATACTGAGACTTTATCACCCTTTTTTAGTGATAATTCGGTTTGTAAACGTTGAAACATTTCTTCTGCAATATCATCTGCACTACGTAATTTATCGCGCCAAATTCCTGGTTCACCGTGGATCCCCATTCCCATTTCCATTTCATCGTCAGCTATTTCAAAGGTAGGATGTCCAACAGCGGGTAAGGTGCAAGATGTTAAGGCACAGCCTATTGTTCGCGTGTTTTCCATGGTTTTTTGAGCAATGCGGGTCACCTCATCAAGAGATGCCCCTTCTTGAGCTTTGGCCCCTGCCATTTTAAAACCATAAATCATTCCAGCCACACCACGACGTTTATGCGCTTCTTCTGGTGTTGCAGAAGCAATATCATCTGTCGCTAACACCGTTGTACATCGAATATTATCTTCAAAATCTACCGTTTCAGAGGCCATATCAAAATTCATAATATCGCCACCATAATTACCATAGAGCAGTAATACCCCCTGCCCATTATCCGCAGCGCGTATCGCATCAGCCATTAGATCTGCTGACGGTGAGGCAAATACATCACCGACTGCGGCGGCATCTAATAAACCTTCACCTACATATCCGGTGAAAACGGGAAGGTGCCCTGATCCTCCGCCAGTAACAATTCCCACTTTAGCTTTATCTGAGCTGTTAGCTCGCGTAATTAAACGTGGTTGTGGTTGACGATAAATATCATTATGTGCAAGGCATAAGCCAGCTAATGTTTCATCAACATAATTTTCTGGTTTATTTAATATCTTTTTCATAAAAACACCCGATATTTTTATTTATCTACGGATATTGCCCTCTTAAATTAAAAATTAATTATTTAAGAAGCATTTTCCCTGGTATTGGATAGAATATGTGTATATTTTTGAAAATAATAAATAGCTTATTAGTTATTTGGTTTTAAATGCGCTCCTAATTTGCATAGCGACAATTAATAGGAAAACACTGGCTAATACAATTGAAATAGGTCTATTAACAAAATTAATTAGCTCTCCGTCCGATTTCATCAACGAAGAAAGTAAATTCTTCTCTAGCATCGGCCCTAAAATCATCCCTAATATAATCGGTGAGATAGGAAAGTTACGCTGTTGAAGAAAATAGCCGATAACTCCCATCACCATCATAACCACAATGGATGACATCGTATTGGTAATAGCAAATGAACCGACAATACTAAATAAAATAATTGCTGGATAAAGAATTGCATTATCAATAGCAACAATTTTCTTTAAAAAATTAACAACAATAAAAGCTATAGGTAATAAGATTAAATTCGCAATAAAGAAAATGATAAAAACGGCGTACAGTTTATCTGGATTAAATAAAAAGAGAGTTGGTCCAGGTTGCATATCTTTCATATACAATACACCAATGATAATAGCTGCCGCAGAATCACCGGGAATACCAAAAACCAATGAAGGTATCCAACTTCCTGCTAAACTAGCATTATTACTTGCTGATGCATCAACAATACCTTCTTCTGAGCCTTGCCCATACTTTTGCGGTTTTTTTGATAATTTTTTAGATACTGCATAAGAGATCCACGCAGCGATATCGGCACCAGCACCGGGTAAAGCACCTATCAATGTACCAATAATACCACTACGGAAAATGCCCCCTTTACGTTGGCAAACAACCTTTCCCACCCCTTTAAAAATATTATATGAGCTATTATCTGTATTAACTGCTAATTTAATTTGCTTTTCTTTCCAGCGATCGACGTAATATTTAATCGCACCAGAGATAGCAAATAGCCCTATCATGGCGGGAATAAAACTAACACCTTGCATTAAAGAGACTTCACCAAAGGTAAAACGGGCTTGTCCTGTAAATTCATCGTAGCCAATAGTGGCTAAAGCAATACCGAAAAACAGTGCTAGCAAACTTTTTCTAATTTGAGCGCCAGAAACAATAGTGGCGCAGCTTAATCCAATTAAAGTAAGCCACATATATTCGTAAGAGCTAAATTTAAGTGCAAACTCGGCTAACAACGGAGCGGTTGACGCTAAAATAATTGTGCCGATCACCCCACCAATAACGGAGCTTGTTAATGACATCCCTAATACACGATTAGTTTTACCTTCTTTAACCAATGTATGGGCATCGTTAGTATAAGCTGCAGAGGCGGGTGTTCCGGGAATATTTAATAATGCCCCTGGAATATCGCCGGCAAATATCGAGGATGCACCTACGGAGATCATCAGTGCTAATGCAGGAATTGGATCAAGAAAGAAAGTAAAAGGCACCATTAAAGCAATTGCCATGGTTGATGTTAATCCCGGAATTGCTCCAACAAATAAACCAAATAAGCAAGCGCCGACGACAACAAGTATTGTCGTGTAATCAATATAAGCTAATGCGCTAATAAATATATCCATACTGTTTTTCTCTATTTATTAAAATAATTGAGGTAGCGGTACTAACAGTACAGCGGTAAATAAATAGTAAACGCCTAATACAATTCCAGCAGAAATAATAAAACTAAATATCGGTTTTACTTTTGCGTATTTCATCATTAATGGTGCAATAACAATAAATCCTGTAACAATAAAACCAAGGTATTCAGCAAAAAACACATAAAATAGAATGATACCAATAATTAATAACACAAATTTTATTTCATGCCATGTCACCAAAGGTGTATCCATTTGCTGCTTTTTTGCAAAAATATCTAATAATGAAAAAATAATTATTCCTCCACCAATTAGTGAAGGCATAAAAGCCGCACCATATTCACTAAAATCACCTAATGAATAGGCGCTATAAATAATAAGAAATAATCCAAATAGGCAAAATATAAATGATAATATATGACGATTTAGCATAGGCATAAAAACGGCTATTATCAGCCGTTTCCTCAGTTATTTTTTTATAATTTCGCCAAACTTTTTATCTTCATTGGCCATAAATTGTGTCGCATCATCACCATACAATTCAATGACTTCAAATCCTTGTTTATTAGCAAATTCAGCTAATTCACCTGAAGCATAAACTTTCTTCATTGCTGCGGTAAGCTTATCTTGTGCTTCTTTATCAAGTCCTTTAGGGGCAACTAACATATTCCATGCTTGTAAATCCCAATCATAACCTGTTGCTTCTTTAAAGAGAGGAACATCAGGATAAAATGCCGATTTTTCATTAGACATAATGGCCATATGTTTGACTAATCCGGCTTTGACCATACTGTCAGCCTCACCTAATGAAGACGTTACAATATCAACGCCCCCTGAAGCTAACTCTTGTAATGCCGCACTGGCTCCTTGGGAAGGAATAAAGCGGATTGCGTTATCAGGTAAACCTGCTGCACGTAACATACCAATATTATTAAGATGCCAGATAGAGTTTAATCCACTCCCTGACGCTTTTAATTTCCCTGGGTTGGCTTTGGCATAATCAATAATTTCTTGTGCATTATTAAAAGGCGATGATTTTGCAACTTGTAATCCACCGTAGATTACCGCTAAACGTGTGATCGGGGTATAATCTTGATAGGTTAAATTAGTCATCCCCTGATGATGCATCATCGCAATTTCAACCGTGGCAATACCTAATGTGTAACCATCTGGCTTGGCATTTTTAATAGCATCATGTCCAACAACGCCACTTCCTCCGGTCTTATTAACGACATTAACCGTCACACCTAATTCTTCTTGTAATCCTTTTGCTGCTAAACGAGCAACGGTATCGGTATTGCCACCAGCAGCCCAAGGAACAATAATCGTAATAGGTTTTTCAGGCCATTGTGCAAAAGCAGGAACAGTAAAAACAGAACTGCATAGGGTCAGAGCTAAGAGAGTTTTTTTCATTATATGCACCTTTTCTCATTGCAGATTACTTGTGGTCGAATATCTTCAATTCTTAATTTAAGACGTGCTTGTACTTGTGACAGTGAAGGCATTGAAGTCACCCCTTTTTGTTCTATAAATGCAGACAAGAAAGCACTAGCAAATAAAACACTTTCTGGCATTGTGCCTCCTGCGGCTATTTTTGAGGCAAATGCACCATTAAAAGCATCTGTTGCTGCCATCGTATCAACACGTAGAGAAGGTAGTGGCGGAATATGAAAAGTATTCCTCCCATCAAAATACACCACGCCTAATTCATCTATGTAGATAATCACTTTTTTCTTTTCGTTACCGGCAATAATCTCTACGGCTTGCTTGGCATCATTAATCGTATTAATTTCAATACCTGACCAATCTGAAGCTTGGTAAGCGTTTAACGTAATAAAATCTACATATAAATAAAGTTGTTTTAAATCATCGCTATACGGAGCGACATTAAGTATGACGGTTTTATTAATAGAATGAGCAAAAGAAGCGGCTTTCACATTAGCATCAATATTAATTTCCCCTTGCAGTAATAACACGTCAGCTTCACTAATATAAGGCAGTGAGATATCGACCTCTTGCAGGGTAAAAGTGTTATTTGCGCCTAAATAGGTAGCCGTAATATTATTTTGGGTTTTATCTGCTAAATAGCTAATTGAGCTACCTGTCGGCTCTATTTCTGTTTGAAAAATAGTAAATGAATCAATACCGCTCTCTTGCAAATATTTATAAGCGTACTTACTAAAATGATCTTCACCGACTTTGGTAATTAAATGCACTTTTGCATCAGAAAAACTGGCAGAAATGGCTTGATTCGTCCCTTTTCCACCCGGACCTATTGAGTTTCCTTTTGAATTTACCAATTCCCCTACACGAGGAAATGCATCAACATTAGCAATAATGTCCACCACAAAAGAGCCTAATACACACACTTTACCTTCTGGTGTTTTCTTTTTATGTTCTTTGACGATCAATAAATCATGTAGTAAGCATGAGATATCAAAACTATCACTAAATTTACTGATCTTTTTTATTTCTTGTTTCCCTAGTATGGCGCCACCATGACAACGTTTGATCAACCCTTCATTTTCGAGGTATTTCAAATCACTGCGGATCGTTTCTAATGTGACGTTGAATCTTTCCGCTAGCTGAGCCACTTTAACTTTTTTCTGTTCCCTAATAATGCTATAGATTTCCTGTCGTCTTTCTTCTGAAAACATATAAAGTGCCTCCGTATCATTAATACGAGAATAAGGATATCCAGCCGATGATTTTGCGATAACATTCAAAACAAAAAACCAAAAACGGAAGCAAAACCAAATCCGAACAACTTAGATCACATTTTTTTAACAGTAATTCAATTGTGATAGCTGGAAAATGAGAGATGAAACGAATCTTTATCTGATGAGCAGTTTGTTAAGCGTAAGAAAAATCAGTCTATTATAAGTGCATTGATTTTCAATGTTCTATTTTAGAACCAGCTTATTTTGTAAATACCATGTTAAATGAAGGTTTATTTGTTTTATTACATAAGAGATTATTGATACGCAGTTCAAGCTAACCGACGTTTTTTTAATGTTTACTCGATATCAAATGACACTTGTTAAATAACAATAATAAAAAAAACACAGATGTAATCATTGATAAAAATAATGAGTTAATGATTCTGTATATTACACATTATAAATTGGACTTTATTAGGCTATTTTAGTTATTTAGTTTATTTTTTCTTATTAATCGATATGTATTAAATTATATATCAATGTTAATCAATTGATTAATTTTAAATAATACATAGGGTTAAGAAAACAGCGACAATTGATAACCTTCGTAATAAATCATGTTTCTTTGATGTAAAGCAACTACCACTTTTTATAAGTAAGTAATATCCACATTAATAGTTGGGTTTTATTATCTTACGTTAGCGTGCTTATTTATTAACAAAAATGATAACAATAATTTCTATATAAGCTCTTTATTTTTCTTCTTAAAAATATAATTAAGTGAGTAATGTATGAAAAACATCAAAGAGATGACGTTACTTTCCACCCCCCTATCTCGCCGACGCTTTGTCAAAGTGGGAGCTGCTGGTGGATTAGTTGCAACGGCAGGTGGATTATCTCTCCCCTTTAGCCAAGCCATGGCTTCGGAGCAAACAGCGCCGACATCTACCAATAAAGAAAAAGTTGTCTGGAGTGCATGTACCGTCAATTGCGGTAGTCGTTGTCCATTGCGTATGCATGTCGTTGATGGCGAAATTAAGTACGTTGAAACAGACAATACCGGCAATGACGTTTACGACGAGTTCCATCAAGTACGAGCTTGCTTACGTGGTCGCTCTATGCGTCGACGTGTTTATAATCCAGATCGCTTACGTTATCCCATGAAACGCGTAGGTAAACGTGGTGAAGGTAAATTTGAACGTATCTCTTGGGATGAAGCCTTTGATACTATTTCCCACACCATGAAACGCCTGATAAAAGATTATGGCAATGAATCTATTTATCTAAATTACGGTACAGGCACCCTCGGTGGCACCATGACAAAATCTTGGCCACCAGGAGCAACCCTTATTGCCCGTTTAATGAATTGCTGTGGTGGTTATCTCAACCATTATGGCGATTATAGTACTGCGCAGATCGCGGCAGGCTTAAATTACACCTATGGGGGATGGGCTGACGGCAATAGTCCTTCAGACATCGAAAATACTAAATTGGTTGTTATGTTTGGTAATAATCCCGGCGAAACACGTATGAGTGGCGGTGGTGTAACTTATTATGTTGAGCAAGCTCGTGAAAAATCAGATGCTCGCATGATAATTATTGATCCTCGCTATACTGATACTGGTGCAGGTCGTGAGGATGAGTGGATCCCCATTCGTCCAGGTACTGATGCAGCCTTAGTTAATGCGTTAGCTTATGTCATGATCAAAGAAGATTTAGTCGATAAACCCTTCTTAGATAAATACTGCGTAGGTTACGACGAAACCACGATGCCAGAAGGGGCACCTAAAAACGCCCACTATAAAGCCTATATTTTAGGTGATGGCGCAGATGGTCAACCCAAAACCCCAGAATGGGCAGCACAAATTACCGGCATTCCCGCGGCACGTATTGTTAAATTAGCCCGTGAAATCGCCGGTGCTAAGCCGGCTTATATTACTCAAGGTTGGGGCCCACAACGCCGTTCAAATGGCGAATTAGCCTCTCGCGCTATTGCAATGCTCGCTATCTTAACAGGTAATGTGGGAATAAATGGGGGCAATACCGGTGCCCGTGAAGGCTCTTACAGCATTCCTTTTGTCCGTATGCCAACCTTAACTAACCCTGTCACGACCAGTATTTCTATGTTTATGTGGACAGATGCCATTTTACGTGGCCCTGAAATGACCGCAACACGTGATGGCGTGCGAGGTAAAGATAAACTGGATGTACCTATTAAAATGGTCTGGAACTATGCGGGGAACTGCTTAGTTAACCAACATTCAGAAATAAACCGTACTCATGAAATCCTACAAGACGATAAAAAATGCGAAATGATTGTGGTTATCGATAATCATATGACCGCATCGGCAAAATATGCAGATATCTTACTGCCAGATTGCACGGCATCAGAGCAAATGGATTTCTGTATGGATGCTTCTGCGGGGAATATGGCTTACGTGATTTTCGCTGACCAAGCGATTAAGCCACGTTTTGAAAGTCGCAATATCTATGAGATGACCAGCGAAATTGCTAAACGTATGGGGGTGGGTGAGAAATTTACCGAAAATCGTACCCAAGAAGAGTGGTTACGCCATCTTTATGAGCAATCTCGTCAAAATTTACCAGAACTGCCTACCTTTGAAGAATTTCGGGCACAAGGTATCTTTAAAAAACGTGATCCACAAGGCCATCATGTGGCTTACCGTGAATTCCGCGCTGATCCACTCAACAATCCGCTGACAACGCCATCAGGAAAAATTGAAATTTATTCTTCGCAATTAGCTGAAATTAAAGCGACATGGGAATTAGCGGCAGACGATGTGATTGATCCACTGCCAATCTACTCCGCAGGTTTTGAAAGCTATGGCGACCCTGCTATGGATAAATACCCATTACAAATGACGGGTTTTCACTATAAAGCTCGTACCCACTCAACTTATGGCAACGTAGATGTATTAAAAGCGGCTTGTCCACAAGAAATTTGGATAAACCCTGTTGATGCTACAAAACGTGGTATCAAACACGGCGATTTAGTTCGTATTTATAACGATCGCGGTGAAGTACGTATCAACGCTAAAGTGACACCACGTATTTTGCCGGGCGTTGTGGGATTAAGTGAAGGGGCTTGGTATAACCCAGACAGTAACCGTATTGATCATGCAGGTTGCATTAACGTGTTAACGACCCAACGCCCTTCACCACTTGCTAAGGGTAATCCTTCTCACAGTAATCTTGTTGAAGTCGTCAAGGCGTAAGGAGTCTGGTTATGTCAACGCAATATGGTTTTTATATCGATTCAAGTCGTTGCACCGGCTGCAAAACCTGCGAACTCGCGTGCAAGGATTTTAAAAATTTATCCCCTGAGGTCAATTTCCGCCGTATTTATGAATATGCCGGTGGTGATTGGACCGAGCAAGATGGTGTGTATACGCAAAACGTTTTTGCTTACTACTTATCTATTTCATGTAACCACTGTGACGATCCGGCTTGCGTAAAAGTCTGTCCAAGTGGCGCCATGCACAAACGCGAAGATGGTTTTGTGGTGGTAAATGAAGAAGTGTGTATAGGCTGTCGTTATTGCCATATGGCATGTCCTTATGGTGCACCACAGTTTGATGAAGTCAAAGGCCACATGACCAAATGTGATGGTTGTTATGAGCGTGTTGCTGAAGGTAAAAAGCCAATTTGTGTCGGATCTTGCCCATTGCGTGCATTAGATATGGCACCGATTGAAGAGTTACGCGCTAAATATGGTGATCTTGCTGAAATAGCCCCTCTTCCATCTGCGAAATACACTAAACCGAATATTGTTCTTAAATTAAATGCCAATAGCCGACCTGTAGGTGACACCACCGGGCATCTGGCTAACCCAGAGGAGGTTTAAGATGGGCATGGGATTACATGAATGGCCACTGATGTTCTTTACCGTTATTGGTCAAAGTGTGGCTGGCGCCTTTATTATTATGGGGTGCGCCATTCTTTCAGGCAAACTGCCTGAAGCGTTAAATCGCAAAGTGCATTACAGCATGTTTGGTTTGTGGTTATTAATGGGGATTGGTTTTTTACTCTCCATGATCCACATGGGAACCCCAATGCGTGCCTTTAACTCTTTTATCCGTTTTGGTCATTCATCATTAAGTAATGAAATTGCCAGTGGTGCCACATTCTTTGCTTTAGGTGGCCTATATTGGCTAATTAGTGTGTTAAATAAAATGCCTGCTGCATTAGGTAAATTGTGGCTAGTGGTTGTCATGATACTTGCGGTGCTATTTATCACGGCTATTTCGCGAGTTTATCAAATTGATACTGTACCTACTTGGTATAATGGCTATACCACAGTTAACTTCGTACTAACCGCATTTATTGGTGGTCCTATTTTAGCGGCACTGTTAATGCGTATTGCCGGTTTTAACTTAAATTGTATTAGTGCATTACCGCTATTAAGTGTCATCGCCATTATTATCAGTGCTATTGTGGCTACCTCTCAAGGCTTTGAATTGGGTTCAATTCAAACCTCCGTACAAAAAGCGGTTGATTTAGTTCCTGATTACGGTTTTTTAATGGGCATTAAATTGATTGCCCTAACATTAGGGTTAGCTTGTTGGATAGCACCGTTATTACGCAAAAATAATCCTTCTGTTTCTTTAATGGTGTTAGGTTTTATTTTGGTGTTTGTTGGTGAATTTATTGGTCGTGGCGTATTCTATGGCTTACATATGACAGTAGGAATGGCTGTTGTAGGTTAATCAACCTATTTATCCTTAAAAACCGCCGTAATGGCGGTTTTCTTTTACTGTGTTACCCTTTTTTAATCTTAGTCATTATGTTTATATAGGGAATAACCTATTATAGATAATATACATTTCAGCGGATAATAAAAATATTATGGAACAACAAGTTATTACAGATATTTCTCTCTCTGCCCGTATTATTGGGGCTGCTTTCTATTACCCACCAACTGAAAAAAGTGACATTGTTGAGTTACTCTCAAGCGGCAAATGGTTAACTGAATGGCCTTATGGCTCTGAAGAAGAAAAACAACGCATTGCCTCATTATTGGCGCAAACTACCTATCAAGATGAAACATTAGCACAAGCCTATCAACGTTTATTTATTGGGCCTTATGCGCTACCTGCACCACCTTGGGGATCAGTGTATCTTGATCATGAGAATGTCTTATTTGGTGATTCAACCTTAGATTTACGTGAATGGATGCTGGAGAATGGTATTGATATTGCCTTGACTCAAAATGAACCTGAAGATCACTTTGGTTTAATGGTGATGATGGTGGCATGGGTTGCAGAAACACGCCCTGAAAAATTAACTGAACTACTTGCTGAACATTTATTACCTTGGGCTTATCGCTATCTAGAGAAATTGTCATTACAAGGGGCATTCCCTTATTATGAAGGTCTTGCCATGTTAGCAACGTTAACGCTTAAAAGCTGGCAATCCCTACTCTCGATTACTCCTGTTGAAAAACAGTTATTTTGCTAATCAACTGATTCGATAAAAAGAAGAACAGCCCTAAATAACGTTTTATTGGGCTGTTATTTTTAGTTAAGATTGTTGAGACCACAGCTGATAAAGTGCCGGTTGTTTTTCGTCTTCAGGTTTTATTTGCACAAATTGCAACCCTTCTTGTTGCTCCGGAGCGACTCTTAATGCCTTAGCAATATTGGCTGTCGATAATCCATAAGGCTGGGCATCATCATTAGAGTAAGCATAAAATATTTGTGAGATCCCCGCCATACGCATAGCCGCCAAACACATTGGACAAGGTTGACCACTGGCATAAACCACACAATCATCCAATTTTGCTCGTCCTAACACTTTTCCGGCTTCTCGTAATGCTAATAATTCTGCATGTGCAGTTGGATCATTTGTCGCTGTAATTTGATTAACAGCATGAGCAATCACTTGGCCATTTTTCACGATCACCGCGCCAAAGGGACGCCCACCAACTTTCACATTCTCTGTGGCAAGCGAAATGGCTTGCTGTATAAATTGCTTATCTGACATTATTTTGCCCCTGCTTGTTGAAGAATATTGATGATATTGGTATAGCCTTTATCTTTCGCTAAGGTTAATGGTGTACGTCCAGATCCATCAGCCAAATTAACATCCGCCCCACCATCGATCAGCAACGTCACGATATCTGCATATTTTTGACTTCCATCACCTAAAATAATGGCTTCAATTAACGCAGTCCAACCAAGGCGATTAACATGATTGACATCTACACCGGCATCAATCAAGGTTTTTACTGTGGCAACATGGCCGCGCTCCGCCGCAGGAATCAATGCCGTACCACCATAACGGTTGATGCTATTCAGATCTGCGCCATGGGCTAAGGTTAAAGCTAAAATTTCCTGCAATCCTCTCGCTCCAGCATAAAGATAAGGTGAATCATAGATAGCATCGCGGGCATTGACGTTAGCCCCTTGTTCAATCAGGTATTTTGCCACCTCAATTTGATTCGCATGAGTAGCCGCCATTAGCGGTGTACGCAATTTGATATCTCGTTGTTCAATATTCTCTCCTTGCGCTATCTGGCGCTTTAATTCTGGCAAGTTTCCCTCTTGTGCCAGTGTTACTAGATCTGCTTTATCAGAATTTGCCATTGCTTTTACCATAAAGATAGATGAAACCATTAATAGGCCTAAGAAGTAGAAAAACCACTTGGTCTTTAAATAGATAGCATTCATTCAATCTCTCCTCGTGAAGGGGTATTTTCAGCCTGCTTAATCAGCAGATTATTCGACTATTTATTACATCTAACAAAGGGATGGCATTATTTCAACCCATTGAGGAATAAAATATTCCACCATTAAGCCTTGATTTAGGTTTGGTCAGCATTTTTATACTTTTTTTACATCCGTCAGAGCGCTTTTATCAACATCTTTACACCTCTTTCAGTAGCTTTACTCAATCTAAATCGCAAAAGGATAGTTCAAATGTTGATATTCGGTGCTGTGGCATTAGTTATTGTGCTCACTGCTTATCTTATTTATGTGTTGTTTCATGCAGAGGCATTTTAAAAATGGCAACAACAACGTTGATCTATATTGCCGTTTTTCTCACCGTCTTACTGATTATGGGAAAAGTGATTGGCAATTATCTTGCTCGTCTCATAGAAGGTGATTTACCTCATTGGGTAACAAAAACAGAACAGGTTATTTGGCGTAGCTGTGGTTTTAAACCTGCCGGCAAAGCAATTCAGCCTATGAGTTGGTATCACTATATGTTCGCCCTGTTAATTTTTAACTCAATGGGAGCACTTTTATTATTGGTAATTTTACTTAATCAAGGTTATTTACCTTTAAATCCACAGTTTGCACCTAATATGAGTTGGGATTTAGCATTAAATACCACCATTAGTTTTATTACTAATACCAATTGGCAGGCCTATAGCGGTGAAACAGCCGTCAGCTATTTAAGCCAAATGATGGGGCTTACAGTACAAAATTTCTTATCAGCAACAACGGGGATCGCTGTTGCCTTTGTATTGATCAGAGCATTAACACAATCTTCTTGCCATTCCATTGGTAATGCTTGGGTAGATATCGGTCGTATTACCCTATATCTGTTACTACCTTTAGCCATTATTTGGTCACTGTTATTTGTTAGCCAAGGCGTGATCCAAAATTTCCATCCCGCGCTATTAAGCCAAGGACTTGAAAATCAGCAATGGTTACCAATGGGCCCCGTTGCTTCTCAAGAGGCAATTAAACTGTTAGGAACCAATGGAGGAGGCTATTTTGCAGCAAACTCTGCTCATCCTTATGAAAACCCAACCTCTTTCAGTAACTTTTTGCAAATACTTGCCATATTCCTGTTACCTACCGCGCTATGCTTCGCCTTTGGCCGACTGAGTGGCACACAACGGCAAGGCTATACCTTACTTTGGGTAATGACATTGATTTTTATTGTTGCGGTTAGCGTGATTGTTTGGGCTGAATGGCGAGGTAACCCACAATTTACTTTAATGGGTGCGGATAGTTCATTAAATATGGAAGGTAAAGAGAGTCGCTTTGGTTTAATAGGCAGTGCGTTATTTGTTGCCGTCACTACAGCCGCTTCTTGTGGTGCAGTAAATGCCATGCATGATTCATTAACTGCATTAGGAGGTATGGTTCCTATGTGGTTAATGCAAACTGGAGAAGTCATCTTCGGCGGTGTTGGTTCTGGTTTTTATGGCATGATCTTGTATGTTTTGTTAGCTGTTTTTATCGCTGGATTAATGGTGGGTCGAGCACCTGAATATCTCGGCAAAAAAATTGGTGTAGCAGAAATGAAATGGGTTGCTGTCGCTATTTTAATATCACCAGCAATCACCTTATTAGGTACAACACTTGCCCTCTTTAGCGAAGTAGGTCGCGAAGCGATTTTAAATCCTGGTCCTCATGGTTTTAGTGAAGTTTTATACGCTTTTACTTCAGCTGCCAATAACAATGGCAGTGCTTTCGCCGGACTGAATGCTAATTCTGTTTTTTATAATCTGTTATTAGGTATCACTATGCTTGTCGGACGTTTTGGTGTCATGTTGCCTGTCTTAGCTATCGCCGGTAGTTTGGCAATAAAAAAACGCCAAGCTGAAAGTTTAGCCACATTGTCCACTACTTCACCGCTATTTATTTTTCTATTGTTCCTCACAGTAATAATGATTGGTGCGCTCACCTTTGTTCCGGCATTAGCACTAGGCCCTATTGCTGAGCATTTACAGTTGTTATGGGCTAAATAAGGACACTCATCATGAAAAAAACACCTCTTTTTAATAGAAAAACAATGATGTCGGCTTTCTTGGATGCTATCAAAAAATGCACCCCTCAAGCGCAATGGCATAATCCGGTGATGTTTATTGTTTATGTTGGTGCACTACTCACTACGGGTATTTGGTTTGCCGTTTTACTGGGGTATCTACCACCAGATAATCATTTTACTTTTCAAGTCATGCTTTGGTTATGGATAACCCTACTATTTGCCAATTTTGCTGAATCTTTAGCAGAAAGTCGTAGTAAAGCACAGGCGGCAAGCTTACGAGGTGCGAAACAACAATCTAAAGCGGTGCGCTTACAGCATGCTGATCTTCACGCTCCCCAAGAAATCATTGATTCACTTTTATTACATAAAGGCGATATTGTTTTGGTCAATGCTGGCGAGGTAATTCCTTGTGATGGTGAAGTGATTGAAGGCGGCGCTTCTGTTGATGAAAGTGCGATCACCGGTGAATCAGCTCCCGTTATTCGTGAGTCAGGTGGCGATTTTTCTTCTGTTACTGGAGGGACTCGTGTGTTATCTGACTGGTTGATTATTCGTTGTAGTGCTGAAGCGGGTAACTCTTTCCTCGATCGTATGATTGGTATGGTGGAAGGGGCTAAACGCAGAAAAACGCCGAATGAAATTGCATTAACTATTTTATTAACGGCCCTAACGCTGATCTTTTTATTCGCTTGTACCACACTCTATCCTTTTAGTGTGTTTGCCGTGCAATTCCAAGAGCATGGTGAGGTTATTTCTGTTGTAACGTTAATCGCATTATTAGTTTGTCTGATCCCTACAACCATCGGCGGACTACTCTCTTCTATTGGTGTGGCAGGTATGAGCCGGATGTTAGACGCTAATGTGATTGCGACGAGTGGACGTGCAGTAGAAGCCGCAGGAGACGTTGATGTTTTATTACTCGATAAAACAGGGACAATTACTTTAGGTAATCGCCAAGCTTCTCGTTTTATTCCTCTATCAGGAATAACTGAAAAACAATTGGCAGATGCGGCGCAATTAAGCTCTTTAGCAGATGAAACACCTGAGGGTCGTAGCATCGTTATATTAGCCAAACAGCGCTTTAATTTACGTGAACGAGATTTAACTTCGATGGGAGCCTCTTTTGTTCCATTCTCAGCGATGACCAGAATGAGTGGCGTAAATATTGGCGAGCGTATTATACGTAAAGGCTCGGTTGATGCTATTCGTCGCCATATCGAAGTTAGTCATAGCCATTTTCCCGATGAAGTCAACACCATAGTCGAGCAAGTCGCAAGAGCTGGTGCTACGCCATTAGTCGTCGTTGAAAATCAAAATATCCTTGGTGTAGTTGAACTTAAAGATATCGTCAAAGGGGGTATCAAAGAGCGCTTTGCTCAACTTCGCCAAATGGGCATTAAAACCGTGATGATCACCGGTGATAACCATCTTACTGCGGCGGCCATTGCTGCCGAGTCCGGTGTAGATGATTTTCTTGCGCAAGCCACTCCAGAGGCTAAACTGGCGTTGATCCGTCAATATCAATCAGAAGGTCGACTTGTCGCTATGACCGGAGATGGTACTAATGATGCGCCGGCTTTAGCGCAAGCCGATGTTGCTGTGGCCATGAATTCAGGAACGCAAGCCGCTAAAGAAGCAGGCAATATGGTTGATTTGGACTCAAATCCCACCAAATTAATTGAAGTCGTTCATATTGGTAAACAAATGCTTATGACCCGTGGCGCCCTAACCACCTTTAGTATTGCCAATGATATCGCAAAATATTTTGCCATTATTCCCGCAGCTTTTGCGGTGACATATCCACAATTGAATATGCTCAATATTATGGGATTACACTCCCCAGCATCCGCGATGTTATCAGCCGTTATTTTTAATGCTTTGATCATCGTCTTTTTGATCCCTTTAGCGTTGAAAGGTGTGCATTATCGTCCTGTTTCTGCTCATTCATTATTACGCCGTAATCTCTCTTTATACGGAATAAGTGGGTTAATTGTTCCTTTTTTAGGCATTAAACTCATCGATATGATTTTAGCTATTATTGGGCTTTAAGGAGAATACTATGCATCTTTTTCGTTCATCTTTAGTGATGTTAGTATTACTGACACTTATCACTGGATTAGCCTATCCTTTATTTATAACCGGATTAGCTCAATTGTTTTTCCCTTGGCAAGCAAATGGTTCACTGGTTTATCAGGACGATAAACTGATTGGCTCTGAATTGATTGGACAGTCATTTAATCGAGCCGATTACTTTCAAGGTCGCCCCTCAATGACAAGTGAAATGCCTTACAATAGTATGGCTTCCGGCGCTAGCCAACTTGCTATATCAAATCCACTCTTAAGCGAGAAAGTGGCTGTAGGTGTTCGTTTATGGCAAAAAAGGGTTGATAATCATCAAGTCGTTCCTGTTGATTTAGTGACTGCTTCCGCCAGTGGGCTTGATCCTCATATTTCATTGGCTGCCGCTTATTACCAAGCACCGCATATTGCGTTATTACGTCAATTCACAATAAATGAAATAAAACAATTAATTACAGAAAATACGACATCGCCATTAATACCATTTTTAGGTGAACCTGTGGTGAATGTCTTTAAACTCAATCAGGCACTTGATAGATTGAGTGCAGAAAAAAACAATAAAGTGAGCGGGTAATAAAATGGAACAAGCTCCGCAGTGGCAACGCCCTTCTCCTGATGATTTGCTGGCATTAACGCGAGCACCCCATCGAGGACGATTAAAGATCTTTTTTGGTGCCTGTGCCGGCGTAGGTAAAACCTACGCCATGTTACAAGAAGCTCAACGTTTACATCAGCAAGGTATTGATGTCTTAGCTGGGGTTGTAGAAACCCATCAGCGCCAAGAAACGGCACAACAACTTGAGGGATTACCGTTATTACCGCCATTAAAATTACATTATCGTGGTAGAAAGCTCTCTGCCTTTAATTTAGATGCGGCCTTAGCAAGACATCCTGCGGTGATCTTAATGGATGAATTGGCTTTTAGTAATCCACATAAATGTCGTCATCCAAAACGTTGGCAAGATGTTGAAGAGTTACTTGATGCGGGCATCGATGTTTTAACCACCATTAATGTACAACATATTGAAAGTCTTAATGATATTGTTGGTAGTATTACTGGCATTCGCGTTCAAGAGACGATTCCTGATTATATCTTTGATAATGCCGATGAAGTAGTTATGGTCGACTTACCACCAGACGACCTACAACAGCGCTTAAATGAAGGCAAAGTTTATCTGGCAGGACAAGCAGAGCGTGCAATAGAGCATTTTTTTCGTAAAGGTAATTTGATTGCATTACGAGAGCTTGCCCTAAGACGAATGGCAGATCGCGTTGATTCCCAAGTAAAAGAATTCCGTGATAGCCAAGGTGGTACGCCTGTTTGGCATACTACTGATAGTTTAATGGTTTGTCTTGGTGCTCATGGAAGAAATGATAAATTAGTGCGTACTGCTGCTCGTTATGCTGCTGCTTTTGGTTGCCAATGGCATGCTATTTATGTTGAAACACCAAAGCTACATCAGATAGGTGAGCATAAACGCCGTGCTATTTTACATTCCCTCAAGTTAGCACAACACCTAGGGGCAAGAACGGCGATCCTTTCTGATAATCAAGCGGAAAAAGCGGTGATCCGCTATGCCAGAGAGCATAATTTAGGCAAGGTGATTATCGGTCAACGCCCCTATCAAAAGTGGCAATGGTTAAAACGTTGGGTTCGCATGCGTTTCGCAGAAAGGTTAGCGCGTTATGCACCTGACTTACATGTTATCAGTGTCGCTTTAAATGAAGAAGAGCCGCGTTATAAAACAAAAACATTTGTGCCACAAAATGATAAATGGCGTCAAAATCTTAAAGGCTATCTAACAGCTATTGGTTTATGTCTAGCTATTACGCTTTTTTCACGTACTTTTTTGTTAGCGTTAGATAAGGCGAATTTAGTTACTCTTTATTTATTAGGCGTTGTTCTTATCGCGCTATTTTTTGGTCGTCGCCCTTCTATTTTTGCCGCTTTAATCAATGTGATAAGTTTTGATTTGTTCTTTGTACAACCGCATTTTTCACTGGCTGTATTAGATATGCAGTATTTAGTGACTTTTTCCGTAATGCTCATTGTTGGGTTAGTGGTGGGCAATTTAACTGCGGGAATGCGTTATCAAACCCGGGTTGCTCGTTATAGAGAACAACGTACTCGTCATTTATTTGAAATGACCCGAGAGCTGAGTCGGGCACTGACTTTAGAAGAAGTGGTACGTACTAGTTATCATTTTTTATCAAGTGCTTTTGATGCCAAAGTTTGTTTATTAATGCCTAATCATCATGGTGAATTAACGCCATACAATGCTGAAGGTATGGGACAACTTCCCATTGATAGTGGTATTGCCCGTTGGTGTTGGGATAAAGATCAAATCGCAGGTGCAGGAACGGATACCCTACCTAGTGTCCCTTATCAGTTGCACCCTATTAGCGCATCTCAACAAGTATTAGCGATTTTAGCGATTGAGCCAAATAATCTACGCCAAGTACTTATTCCTGAACAACAGCAACTCCTACAGACATTTAATGGCCTAATTGCCAATGCTCTTGAACGGTTACAGCAGGCGGAAATGGCCGAACAATCTCGTATTAATATAGAACGAGAACAATTAAGAAATGCGCTCTTAGCCGCCCTTTCTCATGATCTAAAAACACCACTTACCGTCCTGTTTGGCCAGTCTGAAATTCTTCTTCTAGACTTAAGTGCTGAAGGCTCTGCTCATACTGAACAAGTCAGTCAGATCCGCCAACAAATTTTGACGACCTCTCGCTTAGTCAACAATTTACTGGATATGGCACGTATTCAATCAGGGGGTATCCAAGTCAACCTGCAGTGGAATTTACTGCAAGAAATTGCTGGAAGTGCAGTACGTTCACTCTCTTATTTACTTGATAAACACCCATTACAAATTGATATTCCAGCTGATTTATTACTCTATTGCGATAGTCTGTTAATTGAGCGCGTGTTAACTAATTTGTTAGAAAATGCAGTCAAATATACCGCATCACAAACCAAATTAGGCATAAAAGCTACGGTTGAAGAGGATCAAATTCATGTTGAAGTTTGGGATGAAGGCGCAGGTATTCCCACTGAACAATTGCAGCTTATTTTTAATAAATTTTCACGTGCAGTAAAAGAGTCCGCCATTCCGGGGGTTGGGCTGGGTCTTGCTATTTGCAGTGCTATTATCCACTTACATGAAGGTAAAATTTGGGCTGAAAATAATAAAAAAGGTGGAGCCAGTTTTCACTTTGTTTTACCTTTAAAATCACTACCGAATATTGATGAGATTGAAATAAAACAGTGACGCCATATAACATATTGATTGTTGAAGATGAAAAAGAGATCTTACGATTCGTTCGCCTTGCATTAGAGAACGAAGGTTTTCGTGTTTATGACGCCTCAGAATGTCAACGAGGATTAATAGAGGCAGCATCAAGAAAACCTGATTTAGTCATTCTTGATCTGGGATTACCTGATAAAGATGGGCTTTGCTTTATTCAAGATTTCCGTCAATGGAGTAGCACGCCGATTATTGTGTTATCCGCCAGAGATTCTGAACAAGATAAAGTTGATGCTTTAGACGCTGGAGCTGATGATTATTTAACTAAACCCTTCGGTATGAGTGAATTACTAGCTCGGGTTCGTGCTTCATTACGTCGCTTTGTCAAACAAGAAACAGAAACGACTCAATTTACATTTGGTGATATCACTATTGATTGGGTTAAAAGAATAGTCACTCGCCAAGGCGTACCCATTCACTTTACTCCGACCGAGTTTCGTCTACTCAGTGAACTTGTCAACAATAGTGGAAAAGTATTAACTCAACGTCATTTAATGCAGCATGTTTGGGGGCCTAACTTTGTAGAGCATAGCCATTATTTGCGAATTTATATGGGGCATCTACGTCAGAAAATAGAAACCGATCCCACCTGTCCAGTGCACTTAATTACTGAAACGGGGATCGGTTATCGTTTTATGCCTTAAGTCTCTTTTTTCGGTTTATCATAACGACTAAGCCATTGCAGATATCGTTTTTCTAAAACGTAACAGTGCCAATGCAAAAAAGACTGAGCCAATAATAATTAAAACGATAAATTGAGGCCAAACAATCGAGAAATCTGCGCCTCTATACAATATCGCTTGTGCAAGGCTGACAAAATGTGTGGTTGGCATAGTTTGCATCACATCTTGTACAAACTGAGGCATACTCTCTCTTGAGGTCATCCCTCCAGACAACATATTTAATGGCAACAATACCATAATCATCAATAAACCAAATTGTGGCATTGAGCGCGCCATAGTGCCTAAGAAAATACCAATGGATGTCGTTGCAAATAAACTTAACGCCACCCCACACATAAATAACAAAACAGAGCCTTCGATCGGCACATGTAGCAGTGATTTAACCACTAGTACTAAAGACATGGCTGACGCTAACAATACAACCAATCCCATTGACCATATTTTAGAAAGCATGATCTCAAATGGTGTGACAGGCATAACTAATAAGTGTTCAATAGTGCCATGCTCTCGCTCTCGTATTAATGCCGCTCCGGTTAATACAATAGATAGCATGGTAATGTTATTGATTATCGCCATAACAGAGCCAAACCAAGATTGTGTTAAGTTTGGGTTAAAGCTCATTCTAACTTCTAAATCCACAGGCAGTGGATCGTTAGTGCGCTCTTTAGCAAGAAAAGTTTTCGCTTCTCCCATAACGATATTTTGAATATAGCTATTTCCTAAGAAAGCTTGACTCATCCGTGTTGCATCAATATTGACTTGAATTTCTGGCTTACGTCCTGCGAGTAGATCGCGTTGAAAATTAGGCGGAATATCTAACGCAAAAGTATAAGTTCCTCTATCTAATAAACCATCAATCTGCTCGGGTGTAATATCTGCAGGGGGTAAAAAGTAAGGCATATAAAAGCTATTGACAATACGAGCCGAAAGTTGAGATTTATCCTGATCAGCCACCGCTATCGGCGCATGGTGTAATGAGCCCGGTGTTACAGTAGCCGATGAGTATATTGATACGGTAAAGGCAAACACAATTAATGCCAGCATCGCCTTATCACGGGATAAACTTCGTAACTCTTTTATTCCTAAATTAAAAATATTTTGTACGGTATGCCACATTTAAGCCTCCTGCTTTTTCAAGAAAAAGACACTCAGCCCAATCACAATGGGGATCGTGATAAGTAACGGAATAAAAGACCAAGGCAAATCAAATAAGTTAAGTCCTTTTGAAAACGTTCCTCGAGTGATAGTAAGAAAGTGAGAAGTCGGATAAATATGCCCTATCCATTTACCAATACCTTCTAAGGATGATACTGGGTCAATCATGCCGGAAAATTGTGTAGCAGGAATTAAGGTAATAATTGAAGTACCAAAAATAGCCGCAATCTGACTTTTCATAAAACAAGAAATCAGTAATCCCATTCCCGTAGCAATAGTGATATAAAGCAACGCCCCTAATGAGAGTGTCAACATGCTTCCTTTAAAACTGACACCAAAAACAAATACCGAAAGCGCACAGAGCATAAAAAAGTTAAACATTCCCAATAAAATATAGGGGATCTGTTTGCCTAATAAAAACTCGGCTTTAGTGACCGGAGTAACGTATAAATTAATAATAGAGCCTAGCTCTTTTTCACGTACCACACTCAAGGCGCTTAACATCGCGGGGATCATCATCAACAACAACGGAATAACCGCAGGTACTATAGCGGGTAAACTTTTTACATCAGGGTTATAACGATAACGGGTTTCGATATCAATGGGGGAAAATTGATCAACCATATTGGTAGGTTGACGCATGGCCATATCTAACATCCAAGTTAGATGCATTGCCTGAATATACCCACGGACAGTTTCTGCACGATTTGGCATCGCGCCATCAATCCAAACCCCTATTTTTACTTCATGTCCTTTAGCAACATCTCGAGCAAAATTAGGCGGAATTTCAATCGCAACAGTAATATCACCACTGCGGAGACGACGCTCAAGTTGGTTATAATCGGTAATCGGCGCTTTTTCAATAAAATAGCGAGAGCCTGATAGGTTTTGACTATAAGCCTGACTTAGCCCTGTTTGATCTCTATCCATAATGGCAAAGCGTAGGTTTTCAACATCCATACTGATGCCGTAACCCATAATAAACATCAATATTACCGTGCCTAGTAATGCTAAGGTAAGGCGCACTGGGTCACGGCGTAATTCCATCCCCTCACGAATGCTATAACTAAATAAACGGCGTAAACTAAATCGTTGTTTTAACGCTTTTTCCGCACTTTCTTCACTAGAGGCAGGCAATTGTAGCTGTTTATCTTCAATATCGGGCGTTTCTGTTTCACCGGATGCTTTTTTCAAATAATCAATAAATACTTCTTCTAGTGTATCAAATTGACTATTTTTCACTAAATTAGCCGGAGTATCTGTCACTAGCACTTTTCCGGCATGCATCAGAGACATTCTGTCACAGCGCGCCGCTTCATTCATAAAGTGGGTAGAGATAAAAATAGTGACACCGTCACGTCTTGAGAGATCAACCATCAGCTTCCAGAACATATCTCGAGCGATAGGGTCAACCCCAGAGGTGGGTTCATCAAGGATCAGCATTTCTGGTTTGTGGATCACTGCCACCGCTAACGATAAGCGTTGTCGAATACCTAAAGGTAAACCGTCAGGCATCATATCTTCCACATCGGTCAAATTAAAACGCTCACTCATTTCTTTGATACGTTGAGGAATATCCTGTTCTGGGATATGAAAGAGTTTGGCATGTAGCTCTAAATTTTGTCGAACCGTTAATTCGCTATACAGTGAGAATGCTTGCGACATATAACCAACGCGTTTACGGGTTTCGATATCTTTTGGATCAACCTCTTGCCCAAATAACCAAGCGCGCCCTTCACTTGCCTCAAGTAAACCTGTAAGCATTTTCATGGTGGTGGATTTACCACAACCATTCGAGCCTAGAAAACCAAAAATTTCGCCTTTAGGAATACGAAAACTGACATGATCAACAGCAACAAACTGACCAAAGCGCATTGTTAATTCTTTGGCCTCAATGGCGATAATATCGTCATCACTTTTATCCCGTGGAGGAATAATCACTTTTTGATGGTTTTTGCGTTTTTCTTCCGGTAAAAGCTCAATAAAAGCAGCTTCTAATTCATCTGTCGCCGTTTGCGCCTTTAATTCTTCCGCATGACCTGTGGCTAAAACCTTACCTGCATCCATTGCAACCAGCCAATCAAAACGCTCAGCCTCTTCCATATAAGCCGTCGCAACCAATACGCTCATATTGGTTTGACGTTTACGGATACGATTAATTAACTCCCAAAATTGCGCCCGTGATAATGGGTCAACCCCTGTGGTGGGTTCATCGAGGATCAGCAATTGTGGATCATGAATTAATGCACAGCAAAGCCCCAGTTTTTGCTTCATACCACCAGATAGTTTACCCGCAGGTCTATCCTTAAAAGGCGCTAACCCCGTACTTTCAAGTAAATCATTGATGCGCTCTTCTCGCTCTTGTTTGGATTGACCAAATAAGCGACCAAAGAAATCGACGTTTTCAAAAACAGAAAGTGTGTGATAAAGATTTTTACCTAACCCTTGTGGCATATAGGCAATTTTGGGGCAAACAGCTCGCCGGTGATTAACATCATTCATATCACCATTAAGTACTATCACTTGCCCTTGCTGAATTTCTCTGGCTCCTGAAATAAGAGAAATTAAACTCGATTTTCCGACACCATCCGGGCCTATTAAGCCGACCATTTTTCCGGCAGGAATAGTCAATGTCACATCATCAAGTGCTTTGGTATCACCATAATGTTGGGATACATGAGTCAATTCAATGATATGAGAATGACTTTGCGTTCTCATTAGTTGACTCATTGTGGTAATTTCACCTCTAAATCAGTCGGCCAAGGTTGGCTATTATCTAAGCGAATATAGGCACGTCCCGGTAAACCTGTTTTGACATATTCAAGGTGTTTCTCTAGTAATTCAGGGGAGATCCTCGCTCTTACACGAAACATCAGTTTCAAACGTTCATTGTCAGTTTCAACCGTTTTAGGGGTAAACTGTGCAACACTGGCAACATAAGTCGTTTTCGCAGGGATCACAATATGTGGGGCTGCGTCCAAAATAATATGGACATCACTGCCTAAGGCTGCTTTACCAGCGGCTTCAGTTGGCAAAAAGAATGTCATATACACATCACTAAGGTCGACCATATTTAACACTCGACCGCCAGCGCCTAGCACTTCACCGGGTTCCGCAACACGATATTGTACACGGCCATTACGAGGAGCTTTTAAGATACTATCATCCAACTCAGCCATAATACGTCGTTCGGTAGCTGTTGCTGCATCAACTTTGGTTTTTGCTTGAATAATTCCAGACTTTGCCGAATCAATTGCCGCAATGGTTGCAGTCACTTGTGCTTTTGCAGCTTCAACAGCAGCACGAGCCCCTTCGGTTCTTGCTATATCATCATCCAGTTGTTGAATGGAAATTGCTTTTGTTTTAACTAATGCCCGAGAGCGATTAAGGCGTTTTACTGATGCGTCAAGCTCTGCAATACGCTGACGAACAACCGCCTGCGCTGCAACTTGCTCACTTTGACGTTGAGAAAGTGCCGACTCTGCCGTCATAACGCTACTTTTGGCTTGCTCTAGTTGGGCTTGAACTTCATGAAGTTGCTCTTTTAAGGTACGAGTATCCATTGTTGCCAACACTTCACCCGCTTTAACAAAATCCCCCTCTTTGACCAAAATAGTGTCAATTCTTCCTGGTGTTTTGGTTGAAATATCAATTTCAGTAGCTTCAATTCTCCCATTACTTTGAGCAAACCCATCAGGGAGTGCTGGTGCTTGTGTTTTCCACCAAAAAATACCTGCTGCAATAATTGCAACAATAATAATGCCGTAAACAAAAAAACGATTCGTTTTTTGATTTTTCATATAAATTATTTAACCTTCCTTTTGCCATAAATAACCCAATTTTTTGTGATTTACTGTGTGTAAGAAAATAGTTAAATAACAATTTTTAATTTTATTTCATCTTCTTTAAAAATAGTCCATTTATATATATAAAGCGAATTAAAATAAAATAAAAAAAGAGAAAAACAAAAGTTAACCATATGAATTATAAAATATAATAAGAATATGATAGTGTGTTGTGTGAATTTAATGTAGTACTTTTATCACATAATACACTATCAAAATTTGATTATTCGAGATAACACACAAAATGTATAAAATTTAGCATCCATTAGCTTCATTAAAATCAAAATATAATAATAACACTTGGTTACGATAATTGATCGAAGTCACATATTTAATGTTGATGGAGTTAGCTATTTTTTGATTTTGCTATAAATTTAACAACATTAAAAATAAATAATAACCAACATACTTTTATTTTAATATTTTATTTGCAAGATTTAATTTTAAATTAATTGCATAAAACTCCTTAAATATAACAGTTTGATTATTATAGCATTAATTTAAATTGAAATTATTTGTTATTTTTGCCTGTCATCAGACCACTTATTAGGTAAAGTTTTTATATAGTGATTATTGCAGTTAATAATTATATATCAAATAACAATATACAATTAAAGTAATAACTTCCCTGCAAATACACAACTCAATCCGATTAAGAGAAGGTTTATATGAAAAACATTAACTATAAGCTCGCTACACTTACCCTTTGTACTCTTTTTGCCTCTTCTGCGTTAGCTAATAATACACAAGCCCCTATCCGCCTCGTTATTCATGGTGGTGCAGGTACAATAACGAAAGATACCATCACCCCAGAGCAAGAAAAAGAATATAAAGCCAAACTGACCGAAGCATTAAATGCTGGATATGCTGTTTTAAATAGTGGAGGCACCAGTATTGAAGCCGTACAAAAATCGATTAATGTTATGGAAGACTCTCCTCTTTTTAATGCAGGTAAAGGTGCTGTTTTTACTCACGATGGTAGAAACGAACTTGATGCTTCTATTATGGATGGTAAAACGCGCAAAGCGGGTGCTGTTGCTGGTGTTACCACAGTAAAAAATCCGATTAATGCCGCGATTGCGGTAATGGAAAAAAGTCCACATGTTATGATGGTTTCTCAAGGGGCTGATCTTTTTGCCAAAGAGCAAGGGTTAACCATCGTTGATCCGAGTTATTTTCGTACTGAATATCGTTGGCAACAACTACAAAAAGCATTAGAAAAAGAACAAGTTGTATTAGATCATGATGGTAAAACTGCGGCTCTTTTTGCTGATCCGATGATGTATGATTATAAATATGGCACTGTTGGCGCTGTTGCATTAGACCAACATGGTAATTTAGCGGCGGGAACATCAACAGGTGGGATGACCAATAAACGTTATGGTCGTGTGGGCGATTCTCCTATTATCGGTGCAGGTAATTATGCGGATAATGAAACGGTTGCGGTATCGGCAACAGGATCAGGTGAAATGTTTATTAGAACGCTGACCGCATTTAATATTGCAGCCCAAGTTAAATATCAAAAACTACCTCTAGAGCAAGCGGCACAAAATGCACTTGATGAAGTAAAAGCGATAAATGGAAGTGGTGGTGTTATCGTATTAGACAAATCTGGAAACTATACGATGAGCTTTAACTCTGAAGGAATGTATCGAGGCACCATTGGTAATGATGGCAAACCACTAGTCGCCATTTATAAAGATTAACCTTCATTATTTTAAAACTATGCCTTTGGTTTTTAGCGACTGTTATAAAAAATACAGATAAACCAAGGGCATAATATTAAGCCATTTCCACGATCATCCCCCTATTTTGATCTCTTTATTCCTTTCATGGGTAAAACCCACTGTTCACTTTGCACTCTAAAACCGTTTATAAAACAAACATTATGCACTAAAAACAAACATGATCGCCTCTACTTATTAAAATGATCCTTTGAAAAAGTAGCTTTTTTCTTTTTTAGATCTGTTAGAATATTCAGCATAGTTATATTAATTTAATAAGGAAATTGCTGTGGATTTTCACCACGACGATCAAGAAATAACACCAGAAACATCACTTGTATTGGCGGAAAAACAACCATTATTAGATCTCAATGCAACTTTCACCTCTCCGACACAAACTAACCCTGCACTGGCTTATTTACGCAGTTTAGGCTCTAAACGTAGTCGCCAAACGATGGGATCGTTTTTAACAATCGTGGCAAAAATGATTGGCTTCTCTTCAATAAAGCATTGCCAATGGGGAGCACTTCGCCGCCACCATATTCAAGCAATTATCGACATGTTATCTAATGCGGATAAAGCACCCGCCACGATTAACACTTATTTAGCTGCACTAAAAGGTGTCGCTTTAGAAGCATGGGCGATGAAATTGATGGATACAGAAAGCTATCAACATATTCGCCAAGTTAAATCGGTAAGAGGCAGTCGATTACCTAAAGGTCGAGCGCTTACTGGACATGAAATTCGCGCACTTTTTCGCTGTTGTGAAAAAGACCACTCCTCAAAAGGTTTAAGAGATGCGGCCATATTAAGTGTACTACTTGGCTGTGGATTACGCCGTTCAGAAATTGTTGCGCTTAATTACGAGCATATTCAATTTCGTGATCAAGCTTTTATTGTTAGAGGAAAAGGTAATAAAGAAAGAATATCCTATATGCCAGAAGATACTTGGGAGCGTGTTCAATTATGGATCGATGAAATAAGGGGATCACAAGATGGCGCCCTTTTCACACGTATTCGCCGCTTTGATGATGTAACGGATGAACGAATAACAGACCAAGCCATTTATTATATTTTAGAGACACGCCAACAAGAAAGTGGCATTGATAAATTTGCTCCTCACGATCTGCGACGCACTTTTGCCTCTGCAATGTTAGATAATGGCGAAGATATTGTAACCGTAAAAGATGCCATGGGTCATGCCAGTATTATGACTACACAGCGCTATGATAGACGTGGTGATGATCGTCTTAGAAAAGCGGCTCGACATTTACGTTTTTAGCCTTTTATATTGTAAAAATATACCCAATTCAATCAATGATATTGGGTATATAAATTTTCATCTTATTAATTTTAGCTATGGCTTATCTAAATGGCGGCTCATTAAAGGTTCTTAATTTACGAGAATGTAATTTATCTTCTTCGTCTTTTAATAACTCAATTGCATGAATACCTATTTGCAAATGCTCTGATACCGCACCTTCATAAAAGTGATTAGCTTGTCCTGGTAATTTTATTTCACCATGTAACGGTTTATCAGATACACATAACAAAGTGCCATAAGGAACGCGAAAACGATAACCTTGAGCGGCAATAGTGGCACTTTCCATATCCACGGCAACGGCTCGACTTAAACTAAATCGCCTTGATGTTGCTGAAAAACGTAATTCCCAATTGCGATCATCTGTTGTCACAACCGTTCCTGTTCTTAATCGTTGTTTGATTTCATGTCCAGGCTTACCGCTAATAGCTTTAGTGGCATCATAAAGTGCACGCTGAACTTCAGCAATATTAGGAATAGGAATATCTGGCGGTAATACAGCATCTAAAATATGATCATCTCGTAAATAAGCATGAGCTAAAACGTAATCACCTAATAATTGGCTTTCTCTTAAGCCTCCACAATGACCAATCATTAACCAAACATGAGGACGTAAAACTGCCAGATGATCACAAATTGTTTTGGCGTTTGACGGCCCAACACCAATATTCACTAATGTTATTCCCGGCCCTTCTTTTGCAATTAAATGATAGGCGGGCATTTGATATTTTTTCCATGTCAGATCAGAAATTAATTTTTCCGGATCAACCGTATCGGCGGTTATTTGCTGAAAACCTGCACAAGAAAGTACACAATATGGACTATTTTTATCAGCAACTTGTGCACAGGCCCAACGAACGAACTCATCCACATAGCGGTTATAATTGGTGAATAAAATATAAGGTTGCACATCTTCAGGTAAAGTTCCGGTATAATGCTTTAAACGAGCCAAAGAAAAATCCGTCCGTAGTGCATCAAAATGTGAAAGAGGTAAAAGCTCGCTGTCATCAATTAAACCATCGGTAATATCATCACCAATTTTAGAGAGATCGGTAGTCGGAAAATATTTTGCTAAAGAGGCGCTCATTGACCGATCAAAACCAATGCCAGTGCCATCAATGACAAAAGGATATGGTATCTCTTGTTTTGAGGCCGTCACTTCAAAAGAGACATGATAAGCATCCGCAATAAGTTGCAGTTGCTCAGTTAAATAATTTTCAAATAAAGTTGGATTGGTGATAGTAGTAGAATAGGTACCTGATTTTGATAAACGCCCATAAGCTCTTGTTTTATCTTCTTTTTTAACATCACCATACCAATGTACGGTTAATTGCGGATAAGCAAATAGACCTTCAGCCCTTTGTTTTATATCAGGTAATTTTCCATCTTGAGCATACATAATAATAGCATTACGTAAGGCATCAACAGCATTTTGATATTGTTGTTTTAACTCATTAATAATTTTTTGAATTTCTGGGTTATGAGGTTTTGACATAAAGGAGCCTCTACTTATTCTCACGTTTTTCACATCATAGCAAGAAGCTCTATTTTGACCAAAGAATAAAATTAATAAAAATTATATGAGCATTCTCCACCTAATGAGACTAGTTGTCCTTTATTTAGTTTTAACGTAATATCAACGCTGTCTTCTTTAATGATTTTATTTCGACTCAATAGATGGGAGAATAGCTCTCCTAGCCTTGGTTTTTTATTATTTAGTTGTTTTATTATCTCTTTCATCTTTTCATTTAAAATTTTATCATAAGTTATTTCGATATTATTATTAATAGCAACCATATCATAGATAAAATTATATAACTTACTTTCAAATGGTTGAGCTAAGGGAATAGCTAGATTTATTTTATCGCTACTTTTTTTAAAAAATTTTATTTTTAATTCAATTAAATCATCAGAAAGAGTCTTTATACTATAAATTTGTTCTTGCTTAACAACATTACTCATAGAAAAAGATGTTGTTAATGTGTAGTAATCAAAAGAATCATTATATGATTTAATTAAGGTTATCCCTTCTTGATTTAGTAAATAATAAATTGCCTTTTTATTTTCCTCTGAGATATCTTTAGTTAAAGTTTCAAATTCTTTCATTGCCTCGTCTTGATCTTTACTTTTTATTTCTTCACCATTGATAATATAAGTATTTCTATTTATATCTTTTATTAGTGCCTTTTTTATATTT
>NZ_GG668576.1:175883-260236 GCF_000160755.1 Proteus mirabilis ATCC 29906 | reverse complement strand
GTATCTAAGTTAGTATTATCATTTTCTATCGCTTTGCTTACGAGCTGTCTTATAGCACTAAAGTTAACTTGATTAAAGTTACTTTTATTAAGCTTTAAGTCTATTTCACCAGAACGTATTTTATTATCTAATTCAATATACAACTCAGCAAAAATTTGATCATTAAGCTCATTTTTATCTAACTTTTCATATAGACATTTCAATGCAATTTCATTAGAAAAAATTGATGAATGCCGATTAAATGCATTAATTATTGTTGACATTTTATTAAGTTGTTCATTGTCTATATCCGTTATAGAAATATTATAATTATCTATTGAAATCGTAATATTTTTATCATTATCATTAATATCAATTTTTATTCTTTCTTTATATGCATCTGAAGCCATAGTTTTTAGCATTAAAACATGATATAGCATTTTAAAATGATTTTTGTCATCAAATAGATCTTGATATACAATATTTTCAACTGTTTTTAGTGCTTTTTCTCTTTTGTTTGATTGGAACCAGTCTTTTATTTTATCCCATAATGACATCACATCTTTTGTTTTTTCTCCTTGTGATATTCTTAATATCTGTAAACTAGAAATATCATTGTGATTAATTTTTACACTCATCATATTTTCCTCTTAAATTAACCATATAATAATTAAAATTACATTTAAGAGAAGAACACTTTTAGTGACACTATGCTATAAAAAATCACCCACGATAAATAATATTAGTCGCATTTCCTTTAAATTTATGGAATTAAAAAACTTAATACGATCGGCAAGGTAATTGCTGCAAGCATGGTTTGTGAAGTAATGATCCCCGCCATTAGCTCAGAATCCCCTCCTAGCTGTCGAGTTAAAATATAAGAAGTTGGGGCTGTAGGGATAGAAAAGAAAATGACTAAAAGCATCATAACTAATGGAGACAAACCTAAAAAATTAGCAACACTATATGCAATTATCGGTACAATAAGCAACCGAGTCACTGTGTTAATACTAATCATTTTACTTTCTGCTTTTAGTGTTGATAAATGTAATGCCGCACCAATACAGATAAGCCCTAAAGGTAAACTAGTCGCAGCTAACAATTTTAGAAATTGATCGCTACCAAAAGGAAGCCCTATTCCTGATAAATTGATTACAATCCCTATTACACAAGAGATAATTAATGGATTTTTAATAATTGGGAAGATTAATTGACGAAAAGTTACATTTTGTCCTGCGGTTAAACAAAGCACTGAAGTCACATTTGATAGAGGAACCAAGGTTGCTAATATCAAAGCAGCTATTCCTAAACCTTCAACGCCAAATAAATCAGCGACAATAGCTAAACCTAAATAAGTGTTAAACCGAATATTGCCTTGAACGATCGCACCAAAGCGGCCAGCAGACCAGCCGGTTATTTTTTTAAAAATAACACACAAAATAGTGGTAATAATGACTACTGAGAAAATAGCCCCAGCAAGGTGAGGTAATTGAGGATCAGATAAAGGAGCATTAGCCAAGCTATTGAGAAGTAATGCAGGAAAGAGTAAAAAATAATTTAATTTTTCAGTCCCTACCCAAAATGCAGGTTCAAATGCTTTATTTCTTCTTAAAATAGCGCCTAGCGCAATTAACGCAAATAAAGGCCATAACGTTAACAACACATTTTGCATAGTGTGTGCCCCAGAAAAATAGTCATAATTTACAATATCGTAACATTAGCAAAATTACCAACTGATATTGTTAATATAAAAGCTAATTCAAAAAATGATAAAAATAAAAAATTTTCGCATTTTAAGCCCAACTTTTTCTGTTCTATAATGCTAGGTATAATTTTTATGTCAATAAGGCACTATTTATAAATTTTATAAATCAATATACATTCGATAACAGTGTAAACTTGCCTGAGCCAAGCTAGAATAGTACTCTCGCTCTTCTAAAACAGTGAACCCTTGTTTTAAATAAAATAGCATCGCATTAGGCGTTGCATCTAAAAATAACTGAACAAAATTTCTTTGTTTAGCTTCATATTGTAGCTGTTTAAGAATAAGTCCTGCATATCCTTTTCCCATGCATTCCGGTAATGTAAAAATGGCTTCAGCAAAGCCAGTTTTAAGATCTAAAAAACCAGAAGCCACGGGAATAGACAACTTTTTATCATCAATAACATAGAAAGGATTATTAATAATAGATTGTCTATAGCCGTCAGGCATTTCATCAGGAGTCCAAGCGGCTAATATATCGGGCGGATAGACATGTTGACAGCCAAAACGTAACGCTTTATTTCTTAAATACCATAATCGTTTTGCTTCATGAGGCTCCGCAAGCCTAAGTTGAACACCTTCCATTATAACCTCATTAGTCACTGTAGATATTGCAATTATAGAAGTTATTATTCACTATTTTTATATTTTCTTCTTATACCACTATTATAATATTATTTTTATAATGTCCTAAGTGTATCCATTACGCCTGATACACTTAGGATAATTCACTTATTAGTTAACTATTTTAGTATGGTTATCTTATTATTTTCATCGTTATTACACTCAACATTATTCGAAGATGGTAATAATAATGCAATAACGTATCCTAATAATAAAATAAAACGCACTATCACCATTGTATCTGAAGAAATAAGTAATGGATATGGCGTAAGGACCATGGTGCCAATGGTAAAGATCAGTGCAATAGTGATAGGATATTTGAAACCAAAATCTCTTACTCGTTGAGTTAAAATAAGTGCAAATACGTAGATTTGTGCTATTAATAATATGAATTCGACTATACCATAAGAACTAAAAGAGAATTGGTAGAAAAATAATTTATCAGGATCATTCTCAACGGAATCAGGTAACAAGGTCATAAATAACATATATATTAAACCGTTTACAATACCAAATAACACAGAAAAAACCACTTCTGCCCCTAAAAAAGAGAGTCTATCCCGTCTTTTTTCCTTCCATTGATAAACTATTTTAGTTTTCATATTCAATCCTTTCTATTTTAAAATTGTATTCTTTCATATCATATATAATATACTTAATATTTTTACCTAAAACTATATGTTTATAAGACAGTATAAACAATTCTAGCATCTTCTGTTTTGATAATTGAAAGAGACTGTCAACAAAGTTCTAAATACTTTTAAGCACATATGATGAAAATTTAGACGCGCTATATCGGCTCAAAATAGATACTACCGCTCTTTTATCTAATTGATAATAGAGCAGTTTTATTATTTTAAAATTTATTTCACCATTTTATTGATCCACTTAATTTCTTCGTTAGTGAATCGAATATTACTTTCTTTATTTGTATCAGTATCTTGCAATATTTTCTCTTTAATTAATTGGCTAACAGGGACAATAATATTAAAATGGTCTCCATTTTTTATATTATAAATTTTCAGAGGAATATCCTGTTCCATTGCAAACACACGTAATTCATTGAATTCATCCCAAAAATAATCATGACCTTCAAAATAAAATGTTGGTGTTTTTATTGATTTAATATAGCGGTATACAGAACGGACATTAAATTCTTCTTCGTTATTTTTATCAAAGGGTAATTCAACCATCATCCGCCCTTCTGTGCGTAGTTTAAGATCAGGTATTCCTCCTAAAGAGAATATTGCCCTGAATTTATCACTGTATTCACTAGCCAATAATGCTCTCGTTCCCCCAGTACTATGTCCTACTATGTAAATACGTTTAGGATCAACATAAGGTAATGATGCTAAATATTCTCTGGCTGAGTCTAAATCTTCTAATTCACCATAAAACATTTCATAGCGACCAGGGTTGGTATTTTCACCACGAAAAGAAGGTATCATGAGTACCATATTAGGATCACGAAACGTCGCTCCTGTTTGGTCATTTTCAACTGGTTGTGGTGTCCAAAAATAATCATCTCCTCCTATCCCACCATATCCTCCATTCAGCCAAATCACCGCAGGTAGTTTATTTTTTTTATTCGCCGGCGGAGGGGTTAAATAAGCATACATATCACCTAGTTTGGTGGGATATTTAACTACATTGAATATTTCTGCTGGCGCTTCCCAAGGTGCTTCAGTATTGTCAAAACTATCATTTATAATTTGTGTTTTAAAACGCTGATGTGCTTCAAATAAGGTTTCATCGCGAACATCAATATTCGCATTTACCGAGAAAGCACCAATTGTTAATAAAGAAAAAATAAGCGCAGGAGCAATTTGTCTAAAACATCTCTTTTTTAGATTCATATCAATCAATTTCCTTATAGATTATTTAAGTAGTGGAATAATAGTATAGATTGCTTAAAAATTTTGAATAGCATTTTTCTTGAACAAAGAAAAATAGATGTAAAAAGTATATTAATTGAAATGGTTAAATTGCTTAAAAATTAAATAGGCAGAAAACGGCTTTTGTTTTGAGAAATTATTTTACCATTTTTTGGGCTATATTGAGAGCATTCAAACAATTAAAGAACACCATTATCCCTTTTTGATATAACACCTAGATCTCTGCTTGCCATGTTCACAAGACACTTCAATCCGGAGATTGGTTGACGAATCAATACAGATTTATAATGAAAGGCGACCCCATTTATTATTAAACTATAAAACGCCCGATGAGGTTCATCGAGCATTTTATACCTGAAAAGTTGTCAACCTATATCAAGATTAGTCATTATTTTTCAATGGATGGAAGTGTTTTTTCTTGTTAACAATTTACTATAAAATTTTTAAAGTTTTTTCCAAAGAAAAATAATTCAAATTATGCATAGTAAATATATGAACTTTATGGTTCTTTATTTATTTCCCTCATTACAACGTCATTAATTTCATTAAGTAATTCAGGTGGTATTTTATCTTTTTCATCACGATCAATAAAGACACGAATGAAATATTTTATAATTTGATATTGATTTAATTTATCATCGCAATCTACTATTTTTTTTATTTCATATTTATTATTAATACTTTTAATCAATAGTTTAACCTCAGTTTTATTAATATCTTTAAATGCTGTATCGGAAACAATATCAATTGCATACAAATGTTTTTCTATATGTAAATCTAATATCTCTGATAGTTTTTTTTGTAAATTTTTTCTTAAATATCCATCATCTCTATCTGTAATTTTTATATTTCTAATATAATGCTTAGCTTCATAGACCTTTGACCAAGGATGCCTATTGATAATATCATCTAAGATTTTTGCGTTTTTATTTTCTGTTTCAGTTAAATCAATCCATTCTGCAATTTTTTCATTCAAAAAATAATCATCACTACAGTCAAGATAGAATTTAATCAACGCTTCACTACTATCAGTATTAGAACTAGTGGTATCCTCATCATAAAGCTCTGAAATAATTAGATTCTCTCTATATTCTGCTAACATGTTATCACATAATTTATTTAGCATAGATGAAAATGCTCTATTGGTTTTATGGTAATAAACCTGAGCAAATAAACTAGACCTTGCATTAATAAATTCGGCTATAGAATCAATTCCACTCTCTTTGTAGGCAAGGAATAATTTAGCATCTTCTTTAACAGGTACTATAGACATAAACAAACGGTTATAATCATAGATTCCACACTTTACTCCAGAAAAATAACTATCCCTAAGTAAATAATCCATTCTATCAGAATCAATTGGACATGATGAAATAATAGATGTCATTAAAGGAAGAATATCAATATTCTCTCCATTAATATTCTCGATGATTTGCTTATTTCCATATTCTTTCTCTATAATTTTAAATACGTTCTCTATTTTTATTTCATTATTTATTTTTCCTTCTTTTTCTAGGTCATTAAAAATGATCAAACAAAAGATTAGTGACATATATTCATGTTCAACTTTGTCATCAGGTTTCTCCAATAAATTTAAAATATCGTAATATTTTTCATCTAAAATTTTCATTAATTCTGTTTTATTTGGCATGAAGCTATCAAACTGATGAGACATTGGCCCATGGCCAATATCATGCAGTAATGCAGCTAGCCTTAATTCTTGAACATTATGCTTTGGAATATGATTTATATCACAAAAAACATTTCCATCATTATATTTTTTATCATAAAGAATAGCATTAAGATACAAGTTATTGAGAATCTCATTTGATAAATGAAGAACCCCAAGAGAATGCTCAAAACGGCTATGAACAGCAGAAGGAAACACTTTATATAAAAAAGAATTTTGCTTAATATTCCGTAAACGTTGGTATAATGGATGATTAATAAAATTAAATTCCAGAGCTGTCATTCGTATAATGCCATGAATTGGGTCAAGAATTTTTCTAGTTAACTCATCATCAATATTCATTGTTATAACCTTTTATTTAATATGTGATAAAGATTGAAGTTACATTAATAATCTCTCTCATTAGAATAAAAAGATCAATATATTTAAACTTTAGAAACACTAAGTAATATCTTTATTTTATAACCATATATTTATCATAATATCTGATAGCTACAATGTCAGTGCTACTGAATGAAGCAGTAACCTTGTTTCGTGTTAAATATTATCGCAATGGAAGCTATGCCGGATTTATTCTATACGTTAGTGATGCCTCATAAAACCAAAGCGACATTAATAAAATCCGTAACGCAATGAAAGACTCAAAAGGTCCCGGCAATTTCCGCAACCTGTTTATCCACGTGCCGAACGGCAGGAAAGACAGCGTGCAAGTTATTCCAGCGGCAAAAGATGAATTTCTCAATATTAATAATGTCAGCCGTGACGATTGTTAACCACGCATCGCGTATCACCACAAATGATGGGGATCATTCTACAACATACTGGTATCTTTGGTGATGTTGAAAAAGCAGCAAAGATTTTCATTCGTAATGAGTTGGAACCGTTACAAAGCCAGGTATTACAAATATCTAGGTAACTTTTTCTTGTTTTAATCGCTCTACGTGCTGGAAATTTGCGAGCAATAATGTTTTCGCCCCCCTCAAAACGCAATCGTGACCCCGCCACGCCCGCTCACTAAATGTATCGGTTTTTATGTACCTGCATGAGTACCACAAAAGCCCGTGATATCTGTCGCCTTCGAGCAACTTTGACCCTTTTTTGATCTTGCGTTTTTTACACTTTATTGCATGATTTTTTCACTTATTATTTTTCAAATAAAATTGTACCAGTACTATCAATCTTTAATTTTTCGTTCATTTTTTTAAATAGTTCTGTTTCATTAACTTCTTTAATGACATAATTTAAAATATTCAAATACATATCATCATACGTTTCAAAATAATTATTTAATTCTTCCTTTTTTAAATTAATTTTAATGCATTGTTTTTTTATATATTCAAAACTCTGATAATTTATATCTTCTTCTTTTTTAAAAAAAATATCTTTATTTAAATTAATCACTTTATTATTGCAATTAATCTTTCCTTCTAAAATATCTTCTAATTCATCAACTAGAGAAATAGAAAAACCATCATTCAGAATAATTTCATCTTTTAAGATGAGATTCTCATCTTTACTATTATTTACCCACCCTGTTTTCTTGCCTTTATATAAATAATAACTATCATTCAATGTGAAATATTTATTTTGCAAATTTTTCAAATAAGAATAATAGCATTCAATTATTCTTAATAAATCCTCCTTGAACAAATTGTATTGCCAAAGAGAAAAATCCCTCATCACTTCATAAACAAATGAACTCTCTAGCACAACCCCTTCATTAATAATACTTTTATCTTCCAGTGTTGTTCTGGCGTAGACAGTTTTATTAAGGTAATCATTTAAATAGAACTCAAACAATTTCTTTATATTTAAACTAAAAACATTTTTCTTTTCTTCAATATTAAATTTTATTTTTGTGCCAATATCGTCAATAATAATATGTTCAAAAAAAGAAAAATTCTTTAACATTTCCTCATATCTTCTAAATATCTTCATTTCATTTTTAGCATTTATTGCCACAAAAAAAAGAATATCATTTCTAATGATACTTCTTAAAATAGCAGTATATTGTTTTTTCTCTTCTATATATTTATTATCATCCGATTCAAGATAAAAACTCTCATTGATATATTTTAGATTTCTATATAATATTCTCATGTATGGACTATATTGATAGTGTTGAAATAATTTTTTAGAAGCTTCTTTTAATGTCATTCCCCACTGAATAAAACTACTACTATTTGATATTAATTGCCCATTATTTGAATCTATACTCTTAGCTAAAGCATCATGAGATCTGTTATGCTGTTCAAGTAATAAAGTAAATTGTTTAATAAAATCATCTCTTCGACTACTCTCGCGCGATAGCTCTAATGCTTTAGCAGCAATCTTTGCACTTTCTCCTGATTTTAAAGATGCATATGCGGTCACTATAAAAACAAATACAGTAAAAATTGCACCTATACTTGTAAAAATGCCAACCCATGGATCTGGTTTACTAATATAGTTAGACCACACTTCTTTTACTGTTATATCATTCCAACAAACTATTAAAGCTGATACGGCTAATATGACAAAAACCGTTAGAAATATGTTGGTACAGAGCTTTAAGTTCATATTTACCTACTTATTTAATCAAATTTCTTAATATTTTCCCTTAACCCATTCGCATTATCTATAACTATATCTCTCTTTTTCTCAATATTTTTCTTCTTAACTTCTTCAAAATTAGTTATTTCATCTTTTTTGGATGAAATCTGCACCCTACTATCATTAAACTAAATCACTTCATCACTATAACTCAGTCGCATACCATTCATTACCATTGATCATATTTAGCTAGGTGATAAATCCAACCCCATTTTTTCGGCAAAAGCTTTAAATTCAGGTATCAAACGTTCCTGATTTTCACTTAATGACATCGTTGAAATTATTTGCTGACCCTTTTTATGCTCTAAAACCTCGCCAAATGTTTTCTCCCAATTTCTATATTGTCTCCAAAAATCCCCCATACTGGCAATTTTAAGCCCCTTTCGTGTAGATTTTTAATATCGGGTGAATTGCCCGAACTACAGTTATTGCTAGGACTCCAAGTAAAACAATAAATAAGTTAATATTAGTTAACTTATTAGCTTGGAGAAAAGAATATGCACCCATCAAAAGTAAGAGTTTATGTATTTAATTGGAGTACTTTTGTGATGGTATTAGGAATATTAGCATCATTGTATTTTCATATTTCTACTCAAAATAACATAGCAGATAGAGACAAAGAAAATAGAGAAAATGAAAGAAATAATATAAGAACAATGTTCGCCTATGAGATTTCATATAATCAATCAAATCTAAGACTTTTAGAAGGAACTAAAAATGCAGGTTTTGATAAAGAAAAGTGCCAAGCAGAAATCTGCACTGCTAGTCTTGTTGAACTCAATGTATTTGCTGGCATAAGATTGATGATTCTAAACTCGCTAAGAGATGATGTATATACTATTTATCTACCTCAGATATATCTTCTTGAACCCCAAGAAGTCTCGTTAATAATGAATTATTATTATAGTCAGAAAGAGCTATTACAAAGCTCAAAAGCCATTCAGATAGGATTAGCCCAAAATAGAGACAATAAAAAATGGCTTGAAGAAAAAACATACCTTCTTACCCATAGTTTTGAGAATGAATACTTATTAGGCGAACAAATACTGTCAATGTATAAAGCTTATATTCCTGATGAATTAGTGAATAAACGTTAATACTCAAAAAATGATATGGCTTATCTACATACTTCTTACAAGATGCCATTCAATATAACCCCTTGAAAGGGTGTACAGAATTACTGGTTTAGAGTGTCCACATATTGTCCACACTTGAACACTTAGGGCCACTTTTCAGCCCTTCTTGATGATTTTATATACAAAAAAAGGCATCTTAAAAAAGACGCCTTTCTCTATAACTTATTGATTATCTTTGATTTACTTATTTTGCAGTTGTGCGAATTAAGTAATCAAATGCGCTTAATGAGGCTTTTGCACCTTCACCTGCGGCGATAATAATTTGTTTATAAGGAACAGTTGTACAGTCACCCGCAGCAAATACCCCTTTAATATTGGTTTCACCACGTGAATCAACCACGATCTCACCAATTTTATTACGCTCAACAGTTCCGTCTAACCATTGTGTGTTTGGCAGTAAACCAATTTGGACGAAAATACCCGCTAAGACAATATCATGCATTGAATCGTTAGTGCGATCTTTATATTTCAGTCCTGTTAACTTAGTACCATCTCCATATACTTCTGTTGTTTGGGCATTTAAGATAACATCGACATTACTTAAGCTACGCAGTTTCTTTTGTAAAACAGCATCGGCTCTCATTTCTGAGGCAAATTCTAGTACGGTCACGTGCTCCACTAAACCCGCTAAGTCAATGGCAGCTTCAACACCCGAGTTACCACCACCAATAACAGCCACTCTTTTACCTTTAAATAGAGGACCATCACAATGTGGGCAGTATGTTACACCGCGAGTACGGTACTCGTTTTCACCCGGTACGTTCATATTTCTCCAGCGCGCACCCGTGGCAATAATTAAGCTACGGGTTTTTAAAATCGCACCAGATGCGGTTTCAATTTGGTGTAGATCACCTTCCGCTGCTCCCGGAATTAAACGGCTGACAGTTTGGCTGTCAATGACATCAACTTGATAATCATCAACATGAGCTTTTAAAGCCCCAGCTAATTTTGCACCTTCTGTTTTAGGTACAGAGATATAGTTTTCAATATCAACAGTATCGAGAACTTGTCCACCAAAACGTTCACCGATAAGACCTGTATTTAAGCCTTTACGTGCAGCATATACTGCCGCTGACGCCCCCGCAGGGCCGCTTCCGACGATCAAAACATCAAAGGCATCTTTTTTATTTAATAACTCTGCAGTGCGTTTTTCTGCATTGCTATCTACTTTGCTAACAATTTCAGCTAAAGTCATACGACCTTGGCCAAACTCGTTGCCATTTAAGAATACCGCAGGAACGCCCATGATATTACGTTCCTGAATTTCATTTTGGAACATGCCTCCGTCGATCGCCGTATGGGTGATGTTCGGATTTAAAATCGCCATTAAGTTTAATGCCTGAACAACATCAGGGCAGTTATGACAAGAGAGCGAATAATAGGTTTCGAAATGAAACTCACCGTCTAACTGACGAATTTGTTCAAGTAATTCTGGGGCTTCTTTAGATGGATGACCACCGGTTTGTAATAATGCTAATACTAAAGAAGTAAACTCATGACCTAATGGCGAGCCTGCAAAACGAACGCCAGTTGTTTTCCCTGGGTTGGTAATAAGAAAAGATGGTTTGCGCACATTAGCACTGTTATCTTCACGGTATGTGACTTTATCAGATAACGGTTCAATTTCTTTTAATAAGGCTTGGATATCAGCAGAATGTTTGCTGTCGTCTAATGTTGCAACTAACTCAACTGGCTGGGTTAATCGTTCTAGGTAAGCTTTCAGTTGAGCTTTTAAATTATTATCTAACATTTTTGCACCCTCAATAAAATCGGGTGCCGAAACACCCGATAAATAACTACGTTAGTAGCTTCTTTAGTGGCTTGATTCTTATTTAGAATTTTTTAGATTTTGCCAACTAAATCCAGTGATGGAGCTAAAGTTGCATCACCTTCTTTCCATTTTGCTGGGCAAACTTCACCTGGGTGGCTAGCAACATATTGAGCCGCTTTTACTTTACGTAACAGGTCAGCTGCATCACGGCCAATACCTTCAGCAGTAATTTCGATTGCTTGGATGATACCTTGTGGGTCAACAACGAAAGTACCACGATCTGCCAGACCTTCCGCTTCACGCATATTTTCAAAGTTACGAGTTAATGCGCCAGTTGGGTCACCGATCATGCCATATTTGATTTTACCGATAGTTTCTGAGCTGCTATGCCATGCTTTATGAGTAAAATGAGTGTCAGTAGAAACAGAGTAAATTTCTACACCCATTTTTTGGAATTCTTCATAATGATCAGCTAAGTCACCTAATTCTGTTGGACAAACAAAGGTAAAGTCAGCTGGATAGAAGAAGAAAATGCTCCATTTGCCTTCGACGTCCTTTTCAGTCACTTCTACGAATTGACCGTCTTTAAATGCCATGTTTTTGAATGGTTTGATTGGGGTATTAATTAAAGACATTGTATTTCCTCCTGTTTGGTATGAATCTAATGTACCTATTCCAATTGAGAATATCTAATACATTCCTACTATCATATCAATAGGTTTTACCTAATGAGTTTAATAAATTGATAGAGATAGATTAACGAAATGTAGCGACTAACGCAAATGACTAAAAAAAATACAAAAAAACACGATTTAATGACAAAAAAAGCTAATTATTGCTATTTTTAGCAGTAAAACTATAAAATTAACTCTATAAAAAGTAACAATTATTTTTTCAATTTAGCGCTTTTTATCACATATATACAGATCAAATCTCTTTGGCGGTTTTTAAAATAGTATAAGTGCATTTAAAAGCGGCCTGTTGGATCCGATAAATATCTTGTTTATCGGTGGTAGATTGTACAACTGCATCACCGGCTTGAAAACGTTGTAGCTCTCCCCAAGGCGCTTCCATTGCAAACTCAGCGGTTTGTTTTGGAACAATAAAATAATTCATTTCAATCCCTTTAGGGATAAAAACTTGATAGCCTTGCCTTATCGGTGTGATGCTTTTCGCTTTGTCTGCATCAGCCAGATTATAGCGCTGAGCAAATTTATCTTTTCTGACCAGAATTTCTTCATTACCTGTTGCTGGACAAATATTTTGTACAACCCAATCACCCGCTTTGGCTGGCTCCGAAATAGTTTCAACCCCTTCACCTTTTATGTAAGTGGTGATCACTTCCCCTTCTTTTGCAGGTCTGGCTAAAACGGGTTTGGTTTTGATAGCCACACCAGTGATGGCCATTTTCTCCGCTTGAGCAAAATAAGAAATGCGATCTTTTTGAGGTAAATGAGTGAGTGGTTCAGCCACAGAAAATCTAGGTAGCAAGGCAGAGGCGAGAAATAATATTGCTATGCTATTTTTATAATGTTTGTAAGGCATATAGGTACTGTTTATCTTATCTGTCATCTTATTTATCTTATCTATCATCTTATTCATATAGATGCATGGGTAGCATTTTGGTTTTACCATATATCAATGGTATCTCGAATATTATGACAAATTAAAAAATAACAGTATCAATAAAATCAGCAAGTAATGAACTAAGAATAAAAAAGCGAGGAGTCTCACAACTTATAATAAAAAACTAATAAAAAACCACTGAAATAGTTATAAAGTGTCTCATTAGTAGTGAGAACTATTTGAAAAAACAGTGCGTTGAAAAAAATGATGACATGATAAAAGAAATATGCGAGGCAGCATGCTCAAAACGACAGAAGCTATAGCATATGGATAGCCTCTGTCTAGCATTATCATAGTCTACCTGTTTTTCGTAACGCTCGTCGAAAATAGGATACTGGCATTTTAGGACAAATTTGCTCTTTGACGGCTGGATTATTTTCTAGCTCTTCTTTTTCAATATCATTATTTTTGCTTCTGTTCCGTAATGGTGTTTCTGTTTTATTCATCTTCCCTTACCTCAGAGATTAATGCCTCATTAATGGCTTCTATTTTTTCGACTGCTTCATTAAGTATAAAAGCAATGCGTTGCGCTTTTTCTACAGAAAGTTGTTTCAATACTAACTTATGACGTAATACCGCTTTTAATTTTCCTACCGCAAATTCGATTTCCTCAGAAACTCCCCCTGCGTTTTGTGATAAATCACGTGCATAAGCCAGTTTATTTTGAATATTTTTTTCTGTTTCTTGGTTTTCTGCTAAAAATGCTGAACCTTCTGGCGTAATACTATAATTTTTACGGCCTTTTTCAGCGATATTAGCAACAACTAAATCTTGCTCTTCTAATAGTGTCAGTGTTGGATATATAACCCCTGGACTTGGTACATATAGTCCTGAAGATGCTTCGTCTATTCCTCGAATAATTTCATACCCATGGCTAGGTTTTGCCGCAATCATACTCAACAAAAGGACACGTAAATCACCATGGTCAAACATACGTTTTAATTGACGACCTTGGCCTCTTCCTTTTCCTTTACCAGCACCACAACCTCGGCCATGTCGTTTACCATGCTCTTGCTGTTTTTCACCGTGACAACAGCCATGTTCGGCATGATCATTATGCTCATGACTTTGCTCACCCTGTTGGCAACATTTGCCATGACCTTCTTGGTGATGGCCTCTTTCACCATGACAACAATGTTCATTATTGCCATTGTGGTGTTGTCCTCTGTGTTTACCTTTACCACCACAACGTCCGATGCCATGACCACCATTATCGGTGTGTTGTTGATAAAGCGAATGTAACGCTTGGATCATCATAATATTCCCTCATTTTTTAGATATATCGAAATCATTGATGACCAATATAATCCGATATATCTAAATGATCAAGTTTTAGATATATCTATTTACTTTTATCTATCATAAGGAATAGTAACAATATGATTTATCTATAGTTACATTCTATCATTCACGCCTAATTATGAATGATTCTCATTCTCGAGCTTGATTTTATGTGCTATTTATAACGAAAATAAGGAGCTAGACAAACGAAACAAGCAAAGGAAGGAGTAACTTTAGTGACAGCGTCACTTTTATAAGGGTAAACTAAAAAAGTTAGCAACCTTTTCCTTGCTAACTTTTACTATGTTAAATAATAAATAGAACAAAATAGCTATTTTAATGCAGATAGGACAACTTTTTTAATATAGTCGTACCCTGCTTTAATATGCTCTTCACTCCATTTATCAGTGTTTTTTATCGTTAATTGTAAAAGACTTAAGTGGTTAACTTGCTTCCATTCATCTTTACCTAAATGACATTGTTGACAAAACTGAGCAGGTATATCATCGCTATTACGAGCACACAGCACTAATAGGTTGAGATCTGGCTTATATTGGCTCTTTATTTCTAAATTTTTATAAATAGCATTATTTAGCTGATTTTGTATTTTTAAACATTGGTTGCCTTTAAGAGCAATGGCAAAAGTGAGTTTATTAAAATCTGAAACTGGCAAAATATGAATAGCATAAGAGATACCCGATTTTTCAAATTCGTTCTCTTGTTTTAATTGTTGTTCCAGTTTTACTCTAGCTTCCCATTGATTTTGAGCGCATTGCCCATACCCAAAATTATTAAAAGCATATAGCTGATGGATCCCCCACATTGATGCAACCGCAGGTGCTGATTGGATCCCATCAATTTCATCGGGAATATTCCCCTCTTCTGGGCACAGTTTTGGCGGGTTAGCGAGAAAACGACTTAATCGAGCATCTTTTATACAAACAATCCCCGTAGGATAAGGAGAAAATCCCGCTTGAAATGGCTCAAAAGAAACAGAATCAGCTCTTGATAGCTGAGTAAAACTATCATAAATATCTGAGGTTAACTCAAGTAAAGGTGCTTCTTGCTTAAGTTTATCGCACAATATGTTATAAGGGATGATGCTATTATTTTCGTCAAGAAACAGGCTTTTCATATAGCCTAATTGGGATGCATCAATGTGAATATAGAATGAGTTGTTATGTTGTTTTTCACACTCTTCACGTAATTCGAAAAGAGGCTTAAGTTTGTCAATGCTACCGTATGTCGATGAGCCTAACACGCCAATAATACCGAGTATCGGCTCTCCCTGCTCTATTAAGCGAAGCACAATATGACGCGTTTTAGCTATATCTGTTTTAAACTCTTCATCTATTGGTAAGGCAATGAGATTATCATAACCTAACCCCAAGATATCCATCGCCTTCTTCCAAAATTCGAAGCGGTATATCGGTACTAGTAATTTACCTAAATGCATCGTTCTTGTCATGCCGGTGCCACGACAAGTTAAATGGCTGACATCATCAAAAATATCTCGCTCATATAGCTGTTCACTGATGGATAAAATATCAGTGATAGACATATTAAATAACTCAAATGCTTTTTTATCTGCAACCAGATCTCTTGATTTTGGATGACGTGCAATCGCCATCGGCAGTGTTTTTAAATTTCTCAAAGCCCACAAAATTTCATAACAAGCAAAAACATGACTGGTGGTAATATGCCCAAATGCTTTATCTGGTTCAAAACCGATTAGTTTACACAAATCATGAGTTATTTTTTGCTCTTGCTGTTTTTGTATGGGTGAATGTTTGTTAAAAACATTATCAGCATTATAGGCCAGTGCAGAAAGGTAGCCTAATTTCGCCAATCGCATGACGGGAGAGTTGTAATGTGAGAAATAAGGCTCAATCTCAGGTTTATTATTCATTAGCTGCTGGTTTAAATTATTTAAAATATCACCATAAGATCCCTTCACAGCTTTATTTTCAATGGTATTGCTTTTTATTTTGTTCTCTAATCTCTCATTAGTATTTATCTGTGAGTTATTTGGACTAGAATAAAAGGACTCACTATCCATCAACATCTTTACCATCTCTCGATGATAACATGTTAGGGTATCCACGGTTCGGGTATCAAACACACGCTCTGCAGCACTCAGACAGGTTTCTTTGTGATTTGCCATCATCGCACCTATATATAAATTTTTGTTATCAATTTTAATCAGAATTGAGTTTATTTTACGTAAATAATTAGTCTCTTTTTAAATGATATACTACATGATGAGTAAGAATCTTCTTTATTTTATTGATATCAGATAAGATTTTCCAAGTTCGTTCTAAAGTTTTAACTTTTTCATGATAAATGATTTAGTTTTATTAATTAGTTTATAAATTTCATTATCAATTTTGATTTATGCTATTTTTCAAAACTTATTATAATATTTTTACCATAGTCGATACTTAAATCTGTTTTATTTTAAATAAGTGATTTTTTATCTTAGATAAGATGGATTATTAAGTGAGGTTTATTTTTATAATGACGCAAAAAGCACAGGATCATATTAAAGCTTCTTAAATTTTTTATAGAGAATAAAAAAACACATAATATCTTTATTATGTGTTTTTTCAGAATAATCGTGATTGAGAATGAGAATGCTTTTATAACTTATAATAAATAAAATAAATTTATTTTAGCTCTACACCAGTGATTTATTCATATCAATCTCAAGCACTACTTTACCAATTAAGTCACCAGACTCCATTAATTGATGTGCTTTGGCAACTTCTTGTAAAGAAAAGACCGCATTAATAATAGGCTTAATTTGACCTTTGATAATCAACGGCCATACTTGTTGTTTTAATTCTTGTGCTATATGCGTTTTTTCTTCTGGCGTTCTAGAACGCATGGTAGAACCTGTATGAATTAATCGCTTAAGCATCAGTGGCATCATATTTAAGTTTTTAGGGGCCCCTTTCATCATGCCAACTTGGATCACTCTGCCAAATTTCGCCGCAACTTGATAATTTTTTTCCACATAATCGCCGCCGATAATATCAAGTATGACATCAACGCCTTTACCTTGAGTTAATACAGGAATTTCTGTAGCAAAATCTTTCTCACGGTAATTAATAACATGATTAGCCCCTAATTTTTGGGCAACTTCGGCTTTTTCTTTTGAACCTACCGTTGTGTAAATTTCACAACCAAGATTGTGTGCTAACATAATCGCCATAGAGCCAATCCCAGAAGTGCCCCCATGGATCAAAACCGATTCCCCTGCTTTTAACTGACCGAGTTGAAATAGATTTGCCCAAACAGTAAATAAATTTTCAGGTAATGCTGCCGCTTCAATATCGCTTAATCCTTGCGACGGTAAAGCGATATCTTCATGGACTAAACAATATTCAGCATAACCGCCACCAGCAACTAAAGCACAAACACGATCACCTATTGCCCATTTTGTACAATGTTCACCTAATTTCACCACTTCCCCAGCAATCTCTAATCCTAATATAGGAGATGCATCGGCTGGCGGTGGATAACTACCTTGACGTTGAAAAATATCAGGGCGATTAACACCCGCTGCATTAACTTTTACCAACATATAATGAGGGGGCAATGACGGTAATGGGCTATTTTCTAATTGCAGTTTATCAACGCCACCGGGTTCAGTAATAACCACTTGCGTCATAAAAGCAGGTAAGTCATTATTTTTTATCATGATATCACCTTACTTAGAAATGAATGAGATCTTTATCAACAATCACTATCGCATAAAAATAGTCATTTTATTTAAGTAATGATGTTATTGAGATAAATTTATTTTTGCATAGAACAAATTATAAACACTGTTATAGCCATCCCTGTTTTTGATGCTGAGTACAAATCGGACATAAGGTGGCATTAGGCTCCCAAGCAAAAAAAGCAAGGCGGCATTTATCACATTGTGCATCATAATAATGGTAATGTGTCGGTGTGCTATTTTTAGCAATTTGTTCTACGACTTTTATTGATTTTGGAAAACAGACAACTTGGCAGTTCATACAACCGGTGCAACGTTTTTCATCAATGATAAAGCGATTATCTTCGATTGTGATTGCACCTTCATCACACACCTTGGCACATGCAGAACAAAGAATACAACTTTCTTTATCTAATTGAATATGGAACCAGCTATCTTGCGGATAAAGCTGTTTCCTTGCATTTAATCCTGTTTTTACGTGACCTTTATTAAGTGGCTTTTCATCTAATTTTTGTCGAAATAGCATAAAGCGACGACCACTATCGACCGGTTCAGGCTCCACTAAAACTAATTGCCAAATAGGCTCTTGTAAGGTTTTTAATTGCAAATTAAGTTGTGCGAGTATCGGCAGCCACTTATCAACCAAGGGTTCCGCTATTTTCATACCGCGTATTTGATATTGTCGATGCCAAACCAAAAGCTCTTCAATACTGGCCAGTGGTTCATCATGATTAATGACTAATAGATTATCTTGAAAGCTACGTTCATGGGGGGAGATATTTTCTATAGCGTCAACAGGGCAAGTAAATAGACAATTACCGCATTGGAAACAACGCTCATTATCTATTTCAACGTTCAAAAGACTAAAAGTGATAGCGTCCACAGGACAGACTTTTGAACAGCTATCACAAAGGCTTTGTTTGAGGCGTTTCCTAACACATTTATCATTAATGATAGGTTCAGGAGGAAGATCTACCCTAATAAAACGCCTCATACTTCATGACTCCATTACTATTACTTAACAATAAAAAATGCAAATCGGTTAAGTATTTCAGCAATTAACAGGACAATACCACTACTCCAAATTAGAGATAATCCAGAAGTAAATACAGCTATACGATATTTATACAGGCTATATCCCATCATTAATATACTGATAATAGACAATATCCATGCAGATATTCTTAATCCGAAAGTCTCATTATACGCAATTATAGGGGTATGAGGAAAAGTAATTGCATCATTGGTTAATTGTATTTCTGACATCCATGATAAATAAAGTGGTTGCTCTGCCATACGGATAGTCACAGCAAGAAAAATACCAACTAAAGCACTTAATACTATTTTTTTAGCAAGTTCGCCATCAGCAAAGGCTTTAACCCTTATTGAAGTGATTAATAATGTGATCACCGCTCCCGCAGAAAAAACAGAGCCGATAAACATAAAATAGGTATTAACATGCATCCAAGTTATCATCGATGTGCTGTAATAAAGCGAAGCCATACAGAAAATATCCACTAACCCCAGTAAACCGATAATGGCTAAGAGGGTTTTATTCATATGACCTTTTATTAGTACTAGCAAGGTATATAAACATAATGCGCCCAGGTAAAGAGCAGCAAAGATAATCTCACGGCTTAACCATGATGATGATATATGGCGCAAGGCATGAAACGCATTCCACGGATATCCCATATGCAGTGTTGAGGCTAATAATCCTAAGCATCCCAATATAGCACTTGTCAGTAATACGGGGCGCAAAGTGCGTGTTGCTCGTTGATTACCTATTTCTTTCTCTAACCAACAAAAATAGAGGGTAGTAAAAATAGTAACACCAACAGAACTTTGTACTAACAAAGTAAAGGTAACTAATGGCCATTCACTCATGCTTGGTTCCCTCCTTTTTTAATTGCACCAGTATGTGGTTTAATGACCAAATTAGGGTGAGTGATTGTAAAATCAGGTAACCCTTGAACTTGGCTTAAATGACCATATTTAGCGCGTAGATCTTTAATTTTTCCAAACTTAATCGCATTTAATGGACATGTATCAACACAAATAGGATTTTTACCTTCTGCTAATAAATCTACGCAGAAATCACATTTCGACATTTGTCCCGTTTCAGTATTCATTTGTGGTGCACCATAAGGACATGACCATGAGCAATAACCACACCCAACACATTTGCTGGTATCAACACGGACAATGCCATCTCCGGGGCGTTTATGCATTGCTGTTGTTGGACAGTTTTTTACACATATAGGATCGTCACAGTGATTACATGAAATCGTTAATGTGTATGCAAAGACATTATTTTCAAATGCACCTTGCCCATTAGGCGCAAATCCCCCGCCCTGTATTTCATAAATACGGCGAAAACGGCGCCCAACCTCTAAATTATTTTTATCTTTACATGCAACTTGGCATGCTTTACAACCTGAGCAACGAGAAGAATCAATAAAAAAACCAAGCTGTTCATCGCTAACAGGCGCATATTGTTTGAATTCACTCATGCTTTGGTTACCTCAACTAAAACGGTTAAATGTGAATTACCATGGGCTAATGGTGTCATACGTGTTGATGTCAAAACGTTAGGGCACCCACCATGATCAACACCGTCTTTATCAGGAGACCACCAAGCCCCCGCCTGTAAACCAACCACACCAGGAATAATTCGCTCGGTAACTAAAGCGGGTATTTGGGTGATCCCTCTGTCGTTATAGATACGCACCATATCGCCATTTTTGATGCCTCTATTTTGTGCATCAATAGGGTTTATCCACATTTCTTGGCGTTGTACCTCTTGTAACCAAGGGTTAGCATATTGCGTTGAATTAGCTCTATTTTTTCCTTTCCAAGTTAACATTTGTAGTGGATATTTCTCGGTCAATTTATCTTCTGGACCTTCAATTGCAGGAACATAATGAGATAATGCAGGAATATCGACATTATTCATGTCATAGAGACGTTTAGAGAAAATTTCAATTTTTCCTGATGGAGTTGGGAAAGGATGATTTTCTGGATCACGAATATTTTCTTCAAATGCAACAAAAGGTGCATCTTTGAAAAGATAGCGGCGAGTCTTGAGTAATTCATCAAAAGTTGGGAAATCAGGTCTATCTTTAAAGCGTTCTTTGTTAGTATTAACGAGATAAGCTATCCACTCTTTTTCTGTTCGTCCTTCGGTAAAAGCCTCTTTGACTCCCATTTTCTCAGCAACATCGCTGATCCATTCATAATCAGAACGTCTTTCAAAAGCAGGTTCAACGACTTTTTCTGACAGTAAGAAATAGTTGCCCGTTCCCCATGTATTACCGATATTCCAACGCTCTAAAAAGCTCGTTTCTGGTAAAACTAAGTCTGCGTATTTGGCTGACGGAGACATATATAGATCACTAACAACGATAAACTCTACTTTAGATTCATCTTCAAGTAACTTAGCTGCCGCATTAACATCAGGGTTTTGATTGACAAGATAGTTACCCGCTAAAGAAAAGATCATTTTGATATTACTATCAAGTTTATCGACGCCAATAAGGCCATCTTCTGGCGTCACTTTGCTCGCATCCTCAACAGCTTGCATCCAATTCATAATGGATATTTGTGCAGTTACCGGATTTTTGCCAATATTAGGACCACGAATAGATTGACGGTTACCAATTCCGCCATATCCAGCCGCCCAAGCGCCTTTTTTACCCACATTCCCAGTAATTGCTGCTAATAACGTTGAACCACGGGCGGTACGTTCACCACAAATATGACGTTGTGGCCCCCAACCTTGAATTAAGGCCGCGGGTTTTGTCATCGCATATTCACGTGCTAATTGACGGATAGTATTGGCTGGGACTCGTGTGATTTTTGTCGCCCATTCTGGGGTTTTCGCTATACCGTCTTTTTTCCCTAATAAATAAGCCATTAATGATTCGTTAGCTGGCACCCCTTCAGGCATATGATCTTCATCAAAACCTAGCACATATTTATCGATAAACGCTTTATCATGTAAATTTTCGGTCACAATGACATACATCATTGCATCCATCAGTGCATTATCTGTGGTAGGAAGTAATGGGATCCATTGATCAGCTAAAGATTGGGCTGTATCTGAATAACGAGGATCGACAACAATAAATTTGGTCCCATTATTTTTCATTTTTTGAAAATAGTGATTGGTGTGACCAAAAATGGTTTCGTTGGGATTATGTCCCCACAAAATAACTAAAGGCGTATCCGCTAAAGTATCAAGAGAACTTCCTGTTTTAGATACGCCATAAGTATAAGGTGTGACTTTAGCGGTATTCCCTAAGCTCACTGAGTGATAATAAGGAAGATATCCTCCTGTGAGATTAAAGAGTTTTTTCATCATAGTATCACCAGAGAAGATCCCCCCAGTGACGGCGGTATTTACCGTAAGAAAACGACTTGCTGCACCATGCTGTTGAGTTAATCGTGTTACATTATCAGCAATTAAAGAGGTTGCTTCATCCCAAGAGATACGCTCAAATTTGCCTTCACCGCGCTTACCCACACGTTTCATGGGATATTTAAGTCTATCCGCATGATAAGTGAATTTACGATAACCTCTACCTCTTACGCAGGCCCTCATTATCGGCATTTGTTCATCTAAATCAGCATCTGGTCTTGTGGTAATACGGGTAACAATCCCCTCTTTAACATGAGCTCGGATATCACATTTACCACCACAGTCAAAGGTGCTACATGTTGCGACGACAGTAGCAGGTTTCTCATCAATGTTGGCAATAGGTAGGCTTTTATCAAGATTGGCCTGTGCATTTTGTGCGAAAAAAGGCATACTCACTAATGCTGCACTGGCTTGTACAAAATGACGACGCGTTAATGGCATCCCCTCTTGATTAGCAAGCCTTTTTTCTTGTTTTTTTATAGACATATCATTCTCACATAACTATTTTTATTAATGAAAATGATAAAAGATAGTGGATAACCCTTATTGATACATATCAATACCACTTAATAGGTAAGCGAATGTTTCAAAACTCCATTCGTCTTTGTATGGGATCTGCCATTTTATAAGGAAAAGCTAATTCAAGTTAGCATTAAGTTGTATCAAAAATACATTTAGCTAACTTTACTTAGGAAGTGTTAACAGATGATTAATTTCTGTTGGCAAAACGAAAAGTTAAGAAAATAAAGTGAATAAGATGTTAATCCTTGAATAAAATTTCTTGAGTTCCCTCCTAATTTTTAGTTTTACCAAAGATAATTTAGCAAATACCCTATGACTTCCTTAAAAAATCGAATAATATACCAATCGTGTATAGGGTTAGCGCAAATTATTCTAAATAAGTCACCAAACAAAACACGGGCTTAATCAATCTATATCGTTTTTTACATTCAGAATTATTTCTATGCGTACCATTATTCCCCTTACCAATTACAGCAATGTGTGTTAAAATTGACACATATCAATATTTTTATTTGTAATGAGCAAGCTTATGATCCCAGAAAAACGCGTCGTTCGCCGAATCCAATCTGGCGGTTGTGCAATCCATTGTCAAGATTGCAGTATTAGCCAGCTCTGCATCCCGTTTACTTTAAACGAGCATGAGCTTGATCAACTGGATAATATTATCGAGCGTAAAAAACCTATCCAGAAAGGTCAAACCTTGTTTAAAGCCGGTGATGAGCTGAAGTCACTTTATGCCATTCGTTCAGGAACTATTAAAAGTTATACGATCACTGAAGAAGGCGACGAACAGATCACAGGTTTTCATCTTGCAGGTGACTTGGTTGGATTTGATGCCATTATCAACACCGAACACCCAAGCTTTGCACAAGCTCTTGAAACATCAATGGTTTGTGAAATACCATTTGAAACACTAGATGATTTATCAGGCAAAATGCCTAATTTACGTCAACAAATGATGCGTCTAATGAGTGGCGAAATCAAAGGTGACCAAGAGATGATCTTACTGCTATCAAAGAAAAATGCAGAAGAACGTTTAGCCGCCTTTATTTATAACCTCTCTCGCCGCTTTGCGCAGCGCGGTTTTTCACCTCGTGAGTTCCGTTTAACCATGACTCGTGGTGATATTGGTAATTACTTAGGCCTGACAGTAGAAACTATTAGCCGACTATTAGGTCGTTTCCAGAAAAGTGGTATGTTAAGTGTAAAAGGTAAATACATCACTATTGAAGATAGTGAAATGTTAAGTGAACTCGCAGGCAAACTGCCTTCCTCAACAGAAGCTTAATCTTTTACATTACATCACCTATTTTTATAACGGGGCACACAAATTTGTGTCCCGTTTTCTATTTTGTGCTATTGCATTTTAGCTTCTTGGGTTATCTTTAAAAATGTAGATGGATAAATCCAGCCCTAAAGAGGATATAGCAATGGAAAAATATCAAAACCTTCTCGTTGTCATTGATCCTAACCAAGATGACCAACCAGCACTACGTCGTGCTGTTTATATCGTTCAGCGTAATGGTGGGCGGATAAAAGCTTTTCTACCTGTTTATGATCTCTCATATGACATGACCACCCTTTTATCTCCCGATGAACGTAATGCGATGCGCAAAGGCGTGATTAATCAAAAAACCGCTTGGATAAAACAGCAAGCTCGCTATTATCTTGAAGCCGGCATTCAAATCGACATAAAAGTGATTTGGCATAACCGACCGTATGAAGCCATTATTGAAGAAGTGATCACCGATAAGCATGACTTACTGATTAAAATGGCTCATCAACATGATAAGTTAGGCTCCTTAATTTTTACTCCCCTAGATTGGCAATTGTTAAGAAAATGCCCTGCTCCTGTATGGATGGTAAAAGATAAAGAGTGGCCAGAATACGGCACTATTGTTGTCGCCGCTAATCTGTCCAATGAAGAGTCATATCATGATGCATTAAATTTAAAGTTAATTGAATTAACTAACGATTTATCTCACCGTATACAAAAAGATCCAGACGTTCATTTACTCAGTGCCTACCCTGTTGCACCCATTAATATTGCAATTGAGTTACCTGACTTTGATCCTAACCTTTATAACAATGCTTTGCGTGGACAACACCTTATAGCGATGAAAGAGCTTCGCCAGAAATTCTCTATTCCTGAGGAAAAAACACATGTCAAAGAAGGATTGCCTGAGCAAGTTATCCCTCAAGTATGCGAAGAGCTAAACGCGGGTATTGTCGTATTAGGTATTTTAGGGAGAACCGGACTTTCTGCCGCTTTCTTAGGCAATACAGCAGAACAGCTGATCGACCATATAAAATGTGATTTACTCGCTATCAAACCTGATGGCTTTACCTGTCCTATCACTGTCGATTCAGACAACGAATAACGCTTTTAATACTGTATAACAAAACGCCCGCTATCACTTAAATAGTCGGGCGTTTTTTATTAAAGATTATTAGCTAAACAGATCACAAGGCTTTTAAAATCGCATCGACACTGGCTTTAGCATCACCAAATAACATTTGGGTATTTTCTTTAAAGAATAATGGATTTTGTACCCCCGCATAGCCAGTATTCATAGAGCGTTTAAACACGATCACGTTTTGAGCTTTCCATACCTCTAATACCGGCATACCTGCTATTGGACTATTAGGATCGTCTTGTGCGGCTGGGTTAACAGTATCATTTGCACCAATAACTAAAACGGTATCTGTATCAGCAAAATCATCATTGATTTCATCCATTTCTAAGACAATATCGTAAGGTACTTTCGCTTCTGCTAACAATACATTCATATGCCCCGGTAGACGACCCGCAACTGGATGAATACCAAAGCGTACTTTTATACCACGCTGACGAAGCTTTTCTGTTATATCATGTACTGGGTATTGTGCTTGTGCCACTGCTAAGCCATAACCCGGCGTAATAATCACTGAAGTTGAGTTTTTCAATAGTTCAGCAACTTCTTCTGCGGTTGTTTCACGATATTCCCCCATCTCTCCTTCGTCACTGGAGCTGCTACCATCTGTACCAAAACCACCGGCAATCACGCTAATAAATGAGCGGTTCATTGCTTTACACATGATATAAGAAAGAATAGCGCCCGATGAACCCACTAATGCCCCGGTCACAATTAACAAATCGTTGCTTAACATAAAACCAGCAGCAGCGGCGGCCCACCCCGAATAAGAGTTCAACATTGACACAACAACTGGCATATCCGCACCACCAATGGAGGCAACTAAATGCCAACCAAATGCTAATGCAATGACTGTCATCACAATCATTAAAAAGACTTGTAAACCAACACTGTCAGTTTTGACAAACCAGATCATTAATAAAAATGAAATAACTAAAGCTGCTAAATTAAGTTTATGGCGATTAGGCAACATCATAGGTTTGGATGACATTTTGCCACTTAGTTTGCCATAAGCGACAATAGAGCCGGTAAAAGTAACCGCACCGATAAAGATACCTAAAAAGACTTCTGTGAGATGAATGTTGGCCATTACAGGATCAATGGCAGGATTGTGATCTAGATAACTATTAAAACCAACCAGAACCGCGGCTAAACCTACAAAACTATGCAAAATAGCCACTAACTCTGGCATTTGCGTCATTTCAACTTTTTTGGCTAAACGGATACCAATAACGGCACCAATAACCATAGCAACAATGATCCAACCTACATTATCAGCATAAGGCCCAAAGATAGTCGCAAATAACGCGATAGCCATCCCTGCAATACCAAAGTAATTCCCCTGTTTTGAGGTTTCATGTTTGGATAACCCTGCAAGGCTAAAAATAAATAATATTGCGGCGACAATATATGCCGCTGTAACAACACCGCTGGACATAATTGTCTCCCTTATCCTTTACGGAACATTTTCAACATACGTTGAGTGACGGTAAATCCACCAAAAATATTAATACTGGCAATTAAAATAGCGATAAATGAGAAAAAGCTTACCCAACCACCACTACCGATTTGTAGTAATGCACCAACGACAATGATACCTGAAATGGCATTTGTCACCGACATTAATGGGGTGTGCAATGAATGGCTGACATTCCAAACAACGTAATAACCAACAACACAAGAAAGTGCGAAGACAGTAAAGTGTGATAAGAACTCTTTTGGCGCAACATTAGCCAACCATGCGAACAGTAAAAAGGCAATAGCCAATAAACCATATTTTTTCCACGGGGAAATAGGTTTCGCAACGGGTTTTTCTTGGGGTTTTGCTGCAGGAGCTGCTTTAGGTTGCGCTGAAACTTGAATAGGAGGCGCCGGCCATGTCACTTCCCCTGCTTTAATAACGGTAACACCACGAATAACCACATCGTCAAAATCAATATTGATATTACCATCTTTTTCTTTACAGAGTAATTTCAATAGGTTAACTAAGTTAGTACCATAAAGTTGAGATGATTGAGCCGGTAACCGGGCGGCTAAATCGGTATAACCAATAATTTTCACACCATGTTCAGTGGTAAAAATCTCACCAGGAACGGTATATTCACAGTTACCACCATTTTGGGCTGCCAAATCGACCACCACGCTACCTGGTTTCATTGAATCAACCATCTCTTTAGTGATTAAACGTGGTGCAGGTTTTCCTGGAATTAATGCTGTGGTAATAATGATATCAACATCTTTGGCTTGCTCTGCAAATAATGCCATTTCTGCATCAATAAATGCTTTTGACATCACTTTAGCATAGCCATCACCACTCCCCGCTTCTTCTTTAAAATCCAGCTCTAGGAACTCAGCGCCCATACTTTGCACTTGCTCTTTGACTTCAGGTCGAGTGTCAAATGCACGAACAACAGCGCCTAAACTACCTGCGGCCCCAATAGCGGCAAGCCCAGCGACACCCGCACCAATCACCATCACTTTGGCTGGTGGTACTTTACCTGCAGCGGTAATTTGCCCAGTAAAGAAACGGCCAAATTCATGAGCGGCTTCAACAACGGCACGATAGCCGGCAATATTCGCCATTGAACTTAATGCATCTAAAGATTGTGCACGGGAAATACGCGGTACACTATCCATAGCCATCACATTAATCTCTTTTTCAGCTAATTTTTCTAGCAATGGTGCATTTTGTGCGGGCCAGATAAAACTAATTAAAGTCGAGCCTTTTTTGAGTAAAGCAATTTCATCTTCTAGGGGGGCATTAACTTTTAAGATAATGTCGGATTGCCAAATATTTTGACAATCTAAGATCTCAGCCCCTGCTTGTTGATAAGCGTCATTATCGAAACTAGAAGCAATGCCAGCTTCATTTTCTATCGCGACTGTAAATCCTAATTTCAAGAGTTGTGTGACTGTAGCAGGTGTTGCTGCAACTCTTGTTTCGTTAGAAAGTCGCTCTTTGGGTATACCAATTCGCATAATTTTCCCTTCTTATCCATCCGAAAACTGTTAAAATTTCATGGCTAATTTCATTAATATGCAAAAAAATTGTTAAGCATTATCATTCACATGCCATTTATTGGGGTACTAATAACCTACTGAAAATAAAACCAATAATCTAGATCTGTGTAAAGCTAAAATTGAACTTAATGCGATCATTTTAGTCGAAAAGGCATATTAATGAATTATTCACTATATTTAAGTAAATATCTGGTAACATATACTGGTCATTTGACCCAGTGGCTATTCACTAAATAAAATAATGCGACAAACGCTATTATTACATGTAATAATTGCACTCTATGTGATAGATCACTATGTTCAGCACATGACCAATATTAATTGCGCAAGGCGGAAGGATTTTGTATGAAGCTGAAAACCTCAGTCATCGCAGCAGCGGTGTTATCTTTAACTAATATTACTGTTGCGCAGGCTGCACAGGAACTGTCTCCAGAACAAGCGGCAGAGCTAAAACCATTTGAAAGAATTACAGTCATCGGTCGTTTTAATGCGATTTATGAAGCAGCTGACGCAGTATCTCGTCGTGCTGATAAAATCGGTGCTGATAGTTTTTACATTCAAGGTCTAGATGATATCAGTGATAGTGGTAACATGAGTGTGACTGCCGATCTGTATAGAAAAGATGCACCAAAAGCAACTGAAGAAGAATACCGCGTATTTCATGGTGTAAAAGAATTACCAAAACCTGAAGCTATTTTGCTACAGCCTTTTGATACCGTTACTATTCATGGTTACTATCCAACAACACCTGATATTAATAACGAAATCGGGAAAGAAGCAGCAAAAAAAGGTGCAGCATCATTCTTTATTGTCCGTAATATCTCGGTAAATGATGGTGGTAACCAAGAAGTTACTGCTTATATCTATAAAAAAGATGCCCCTAAAAGAGCCATACAGTCTTCAGAAGCCGTGGTTCCTTATGACTCTGATGCGGGTCGAGCGCTTATTGCCGAAGGTGGAAGTGCAGCCAATAAAGTTGAAAAACCAGGACTTGCGTCAAATAGTGACTTTGATAGAAATGTAGGTGTATTTGCTGAAACACAATCATCAGGTAAAAGCGGACGTTACACTGTCACCTTACCTGATGGCACTGAAATTCAAGAGGTTAATAAAGCAGCGGCTGCATTAATGGAACCTTTTGATACCATTACTTTCAGTGGTTATTTTGTGAACTCACCGGAAGTTTCTTATCAAGTTGCTAAACGTGCCGCAGAGAAAGGTGCAAAATACTACCATATTACTCGTGAATGGCAGAGTAATGGTGGTACGGTAACAATCACCGCTGATTTATTTAAATAATCTGTTGTTACTTTCTCTTTTAAAAACCTTGCTCTATGCAAGGTTTTTTTATACTTGTCCAAATAACCTCACTCAATTTCTTATCCTTATGCATAAAATTTATGATTTTATGCATAGACAACCAAGTCAACTCTCCGTAAAATCTCGCTGTTTTTTAGTGGTTTTATCTTTGTCTTAAATTAACAGATTCATATTTATGCTAATTATTAAACCAAAAACAAGAAAATACGCTATTTATTCACAATTTTAATCATGCAGGAACTTATCTTTGAATAAAAAACTTGGTTTAATGTCACTAACAGCGTTAGTGCTAAGCTCAATGGTTGGTGCAGGTGTATTCAGTTTGCCTCAGAATATGGCTGAGGTTGCAAGCCCTGCGGCACTGATTATCGGTTGGATAATAACAGGGGTTGGCATCCTTTTTCTCGCCCTATCATTGTTATTGCTTTCTCGCTTAAGACCTGATCTTGATGGCGGTATTTTTACCTATGCGAAAGAAGGATTTGGTGAATTTATTGGCTTTTGTTCTGCTTGGGGCTATTGGGTCTGTGCGGTAGTTGCCAATGTCTCTTATTTAGTCATCGTTTTCGCTGCTGTGAGTTTTTTTACCGACAGCCCTAATAATATTATTTTTGGTGATGGTAATACATGGCAGGCATTGTTGGGTGAATCAATCTTACTTTGGGTTGTGCACTTTTTAGTTCTACGAGGTGTGCAAACAGCCGCTAGTATCAATTTAATGACCACGATGGCAAAATTAATACCATTGGGGTTATTTATTATTGTTGCCCTACTTGCCTTTAATATGGATATTTTTACCTTTGATTTCGAAGGGATAAAAATGGGCGTGCCCGTTTGGGAACAAGTAAAAAATACCATGTTAATTACTTTATGGGTATTTATTGGTATTGAAGGGGCCGTTGTCGTATCTGCAAGAGCAAAAAATAGAAGAGATGTTGGTTTAGCGACAATATTTGCGGTTGTGATCGCGCTGATTATTTATATTCTCGTTACCCTATTATCTCAAGGATTAGTTAGCCAACCAGAGCTTGCTATGATGAAAAACCCATCTATGGCACCTTTACTGGTTCAACTAATTGGAAATATAGGTGAGATAGTTATTGCCGCCGGCCTTATTCTATCGGTATGTGGCGCTTATTTAAGCTGGACAATTATGGCTGCTGAAGTCCCTTATATTGCCGCATTACACCACTCTTTTCCCAAACAACTGAGTAAACAAAATCACAATGATGCGCCTTCCTCTTCCTTGTGGTTTACTAATTTAGCTGTTCAATTATCACTAGTATTAATTTGGCTTACTGGTAGTAATTACAATACCCTACTGACCATCGCGTCAGAAATGATCCTCGTTCCTTATTTCCTGGTTGGTGCTTTCTTATTTAAAGTTGCCATAGAACGCAGTAGCCGAGGATTATTACTGATAGCAATACCTGCAAGCCTCTATGGTTTATGGTTACTTTATGCATCAGGTGTAATTAATTTATTACTTTCCGTCGTTCTCTATGCACCCGGTGTATTAATATTTTTATATTCACGAAAACAATATAAAGATAAACAGTCATTAAATACTAGTGAAAAAATACTACTGATGATGGTATTAATTGGCGCAATTCCTGCTTGTGGCTATTTAGTATTTAATTAAGATCTATATTCCCCCTTGAGAAAGAAGCAAGGGGGCATCTCTTTCCCTTCACTCCCCTTTTTTTCTACCCAAGCTTCTCTTGTTCATTTCCTTAAGCTTTGTAATTAGAAATTGAATAACGCCATGTTTTGATTACTTAGCAAGTAAATATTATTGATGATGGTTAGGTGCATTATATTAGAAGGGTAAATTGTATGTTGTAACTAATTATTTCCCTAATTGACTACAATTTACCCATATAATTTTTATATAAAATTCATTTTTTATATGATGTTTTTTAAAAAACCAGTGAATAACACAATAAAATATATTATTTTTAGTTAATACAACCATAAGTAACATTATAGACAGACAAATAAACTGGTTTTTCTAACAAAAAGTAGATAAATAAACTTTATTTACTTTTTGTTAGAAAACTATATTATCCACTCCGTCGCAACAAATAGGATAAACCTATTGCATTATCAAATTATTTATTAAAGGAAAAACGATGAAAATAAAAAATCATATCAGATTACTATCTGCATTATTAGTTATCTCTTCTAGCATGAATGTATTAGCAGATAATAGCAAAACAACAGAAAAGAAAAATAACAATATTATTAATTTTAGTGGAACAGTAATATCAACATCCTGCAATATAGATAGCCCTAGTTCTCCTATCACTTTGCCTACAATTAATAAATCGGAAATAGTCTTAGATAAAGATTGGGCCAATGCCAAAAGCAGTACAGGTAGTAATTTTGAAATTAAACTATTAGATTGTGGCAATAATAATGCAACATTAACATTTAACGGCACTGATTTAGCCGGTGAAAATAAAATTATGAAGAATAAAAGCATCACAAATAATAGTGCTAAAGGAGTAGGAATTTTCATTCGTAGTGATGAAGGTAATAAAAATATTATTCATTTAAATGGTAACCAAGCAATAACTAAGAGAATTGAAAATAAAACAGCAACTTATAAATTCCATGCCAATTACGCGAGTTATCTTCCAAATCCAACATCAGGAACTGTCAATACATCAGTAAATTTTACCGTTAAATATTCTTAATTAAAAAAAACACAGGATTATTTTATTATGAAGTATAATGTTTATATTTTATTTATCATAATTCTGTGTTCTACTTTTTTTACACAAGCAAATGTAATTTATAGTGGAACACGGTTTATCTATAATGAAGACGATAATGATATTATTATTAATATAAAAAATAAAAACTCCGCTACTGATTATTTAATACAAAGCTGGATCACAAAGGATGAAAATGATAAAAATACACCTTTTATGATTACCCCACCTTTATTTAAATTAAATAAAGAACAATCTGCAATTTTGCGAATTGCCAAAATCACATCAATAGCTCAAACAGATCGTGAAAGTCTTTTTTATATAAATAGCAAAGCGATCCCTATAGCTGAATCAAAACATAATAGTATTCATATATCAATTAAGTCAGTGTTTAAATTATTTTACCGACCACATGGCTTAACAGAAACAGTTGAAGAAGCGACAAAAAAAATTATTTTTTCTATAAATAATAAAAAAGAAATGATAATAAAAAACAACTCTGAATACTACTTCACTATTATAAATATTTTTTCTAATGGGGAAAAAAAAGAGATCTCAGTCATGCTATCCCCTTTTAGTGAAATTAATATAGGAAAAAATCATTTTGGTACAGCTAAAGTAGGCTGGAGCTATATAAATGATTTTGGTAATGAAGTTAATATCAACATAAAAAATAGCGAATAGTATTAATTATGATAAAGTTATCTCCTATTTCTTTACTCTTATTATTTACGCCCTATGTATATGCAAATGCACTTTACTTACAAGCAATTGAAAACCACAATGGAAATATTGATTTTTCACTCTTGCTTAATGAAAATTTTCTCGAAGGAACCTATAACATAACAATTTATATAAATAACAATAAAAAACAAAATGCTGAGATATCATTTAAAAACAAAAACAATAACTTAACTCCAATAATAACTCTATTTGATTTAAAACAATGGGGAATAAACACCAATTATTACGAGCCTTTAAAAAATAAGTTAGACAACGATATCGTTGACTATGATTTATTAAAAAAATTATTTAATATAAAATTAGAAATTAACAAACAGTCGATTTACTTTAAAGTACCATTAATTGCGATAGAAAAAAACACTTCATATTCCAAAGAAAAATTGGATGATGGTGATAATGCTGCTTTCATTAAATACAACTATCAAGGCCATTATTATAAACAAAATAGTTTAAATGGACAACACATACATAACCTACAGCTATATAATGGAATTAATTTATTTGCATGGCGTTATCGTCAAGATCTAAACTATAATAATAATAATTCTTTTTCTATAAACCAGCAATATGTATATAGGACACTTAGAAATATTAATTCCATTTTAACTATGGGTGATTTCTATGCTTATTCTCCTAACTTAAACACTTATAAAATACTAGGCGTGCAAATCAATAGCGATAATGCAATGAAAGATGGCTCCCTAGTAGGTTATGCACCCATTATAAGTGAAACCGCCTATACCTATGCAGAAGTTAGCATTGAGCAAAATGGAGAAACACTATATAGCACATCTGTACCACCTGGGCCATTTACTCTTAATAACCTTCCCTCTTTAGGTACAAATGGTGAATTAGTATTAATTATAAAAGAAGAAAATGGCGAAGTAAGAAAGAAGAAAATCTGGAATTATTCTTCACAGTATTTATTAAGAAAGAACCAATGGAATTATTACTATACTATGGGTTTAGTAAATAATCCTCAAAAAAGACAGTTTCCTTCTAATAAGAAAAAAGAACTATTAACTCAATTGAATTTAAGCTATGGAGTGAGCAATTATTTAACGACAATGATAGGAGCTGAAAAAAAAGGAGATGATATTAAAGCACTTATTGGAAATACCCTAGGATTAAATATCCTGGGTATAGTCTCATTAGAAAACGCTTGGATAAGAGAGAAATATCATCAACAATATCAGTCCAATAAGATTAATTACCAAAAAGTATTTTCTATGGAAAATACAACTATTTCATTAAACTCATCATTCTACTTTAGATTTAAAGAGAATTATGCTGTAAATAAAGAATATAAGAAATATGATTTAGGATTTCACTTTTCACAATCATTAAATAATAATATTGCTTTAACGTTGGGGTATAATATTGCAACCTATTATCACTCAAAAGAAAAAAGCCAACGACTTTTTATTAATACTAGTTCAAATTATAAAAAACTTTCCTATTCATTAGAGCTAGAGAATAGCAAAGATCAGTACAGCAATAATAATCAATTATCAATTTTTTTAAATTATCCTATTGGTCAAGATCTCTCTCATTGGGCAACAGCAAGGATCAATTATGATAATAGAGAAAAATATTTTCATGAGAATATTTCATTTAGTGGAAATACATTAGAAAATAATCGGTTAAATTATAACCTTGATTTTTCTAAAAATAATAAAGAACGCTTAGATTCATCAATGAAAATTAATTATTTAAGTAGGATAGCCAAACTAAATATAAACTCTCGATTTAATAAAGATAGTTATTCTTTAGGCTATGGACTCAATGGCGGCATTGTGTTTCATAATGGAGGAATAACGTTAGCCCAAGATCTAAATGATAGTTTTGCTATCCTAAATTTTGCAGGTGCTAAGAAAGTAAAAATAATAGGAAAGCCAACAATAGAATCAGACCGAAGAGGTTATTTAATCATTCCTAATTTAACTAGTTATCATAACAATAAGTTCCACATTGATGCAAAATCATTAGATTATAATTATAATATTGATAATTATAGCTATCATTTAATTCCTACTAAAGGAGCTATTATTGCAAAAAATATTAAGGTAACTAAAGGAGAAAGTGCTTTATTTACATTTCACCAAAACATTCCTTTTGGTGCAACAGCCTATGTGAAAAATTCTGATGGCACCCTATCCGATATATCCTATGTAAATGAAGATAATAAATTATATATTTCTAATTTACCTATTTCAGGAAAGATTTTTGTAAAATGGGGAAGTTCCAACAAACAACAGTGCTCATTTAACTATCAATTAAATGATAATGAAAAACAAAATAGAATTTATTTTAAAACTGTAAATTGCATTAAAGAGGAATAATATATAAAAATGAAATACATTATTATTTTAATTTATTTACTCTCATTCCATTGTTATTCTGATGAACCATATAAAAGCTTTAGTAACAATTGCGTTTATGACGATATAACAGACAATGGGTTTATTCCAGTACATAATATTAGATTTAAAGCTAGTGATATTGATTTAGGTGTCGATATTGGCCAACCTATCGCAGAAATGAGTTTTACTGATGCCGCTCTATCTACGTCAATTCTTCATTGTAAAGATAAAGTTGATCTAAAATTAATTATTAATGCAAGGCATTATAAAGATGATATTTTTAAAACAAATATTCCAGGAGTTGGCTTTAAGATATCAGCGAATAAAACACCTTTTAACTTAGTAGGCGATGAGTTTAATGTAACACCTGAATATGCAAATGTCTGTAATGCTCAAACTAGAAAAGAAGGATATAAAAATATATATTGTACTGATAGTTGGCCAAGACTATATATTCAATTAATAAAAATAAGCGAAATCGTTCTAGAACCTCTGAGCGACATATTTGTTATGGATGATTTTCTTGTCTATACATTAGATAATAAAAAATTTACTTATAATAATTTGATTATTGAGAAGCCTCAGAATAAAGTTTGCGAACTTAATATTGAACAACCTAATATTGAATTAGCGCCTGTAGAAAAAAACAGTTTAAGTGATTCAATACCCGCTAATGAAACACATTTTTCTATTGGTGTTATTTGTAACCAAGATACATTAGTTTCATTAAAGCTTGATGCACCTGCTATTTATAAAAGTAGAAATACTAATTTATTAACACTTCTTAATAATGGCACCCCTTCTGGGGTAGGTTTATCAATTAAATATAATGATAATAAATATTATTTAGGTAATGTTATTTATAATAGCGTTCATAGAACACCTTCGACGGAATATACTTTTCCTTTTTCAGTAGGTTATGTGAAAATGAGTGAAAACATCTTGCCTGGCAAGGTAACATCACAAATTAATGTAAACTTAGAATATAAATAATTTATTTCCCCTATGAAAAAACATTTAACTCCTATTATCATGTTATTAATATTACTACCTGTGTTTTCTGTAAATGCTTATTATATCTATGAAACTAGCTGTGAATACATAATGGATAATAATAAATCAAAAGAAAACCAAGAAGTTATATTGAAGATATCAAACTGTCCATCAATAATAAAAAACGCTAATAGTATATTGAATATTAAAAAGAACACTGCTATTTCAATAAAAAATAGCGCAAAAACATCTTTTATCTTAGATAGTAATAAAGTGGTTTTAGCTGACAATATTAATGATCAATTTACCATTTCAGTACATTATCAATAATAGTAGTATATAAACCCACAATGGCCATAACTCACCATTGTGGGTTTATCTATCAGCTTTAACTTAATGAGATAGACTCAATAGCTTGTAAGATGCGTTTATCAGAGATGGGATAAGGTGTTCCTATCTGTTGAGCAAATAAACTCACTCTTAATTCCTCTATCATCCAACGAATATTTTGTACCTCTTCTTGCTGTTTTTGCTTCTCGGTTAACTTAGCTAACCACTGTTGCCACTGCAAAATGACATTTTCAACTCGGCTCATTTGTGCTCTATCACGGTTAGGGTCAATCGCTAATTTCTCCATACGTTTTTCAATGGCACTGAGATAGCGAGGAATATCCGCAAGACGTTTCCAGCCATGGGATGTGACAAATCCGGGGAAAACTAATTGATTAAGTTGTGCTTTAATATCAGATAATGCAAAAGCGACACTAATATCAACCCGCCCTTTTAAGCGTTTATTAATCGCAAATACTTGAGTTAAAATAGACTCAACTTGTTTAGCAATTTCGACAACAACATCGTTTAATTCAGCACGGACATAATCTTGGAGTTTTTGGTATTGCTCTTCTTGCCATATTAATCCCCCATAAGAAGCAATGAGTTTATCAACCCCACAAGCGATACAGTCATCAATCAGATCTAGCACCTTGCCATAAGGATTAAAATAAAGACCTAATTTTGCTTTATTAGGCAATTTTTCATGCAAGTATTTAATGGGTGAAGGAATATTAAGTAGTAATAACCGTCTTATCCCCTGCCACATTGCCGCTTGTTGCTCTGTTTCTGTTTCAAATAGCTTGATACCAACACTATTCTTTTCATCCACTAATGCCGGATAGGCTTTAACTGAATAGCTACCACGCTTTTGTTCGTAGCGTTGTGGCAAGTCACCAAAACTCCAAATATGTAAATCTTGCTGCTCAATACCATCATCTGCTACCGCTGATAATGTTTCTTGAACTTTGTCCTTTAAACGTGCTTTTAACTGATTAAGATCTTTTCCTTCCGCAAGGGTTTTATTGTTGTCACCAACAACTCGAAAAGTCATTTTTAAGTGATCGGCCACTTGCTCAAGTTGCCAACTATCACGTTCGACCGTAACGCCGGTCATTCTACGTAGCTCTTTTTCTAATTTATCGAGTAATTCACCTTCAGGGGTAACCACTCGTTCTAAAAAAGCTGAAGCGTAGTTAGGCGCAGGAACAAAATTACGACGTATAGGTTTAGGTAATGATTTTATTAAGGCAACGACTAATTCATGACGAATACCCGGAATTTGCCAATCAAAACCTTCATCTTTAACCTGATTTAAAATCGGTAATGGAATATGGACAGTGACGCCATCTGCTGCTGTACCTGGCTCAAACTGATAAGTTAAGCGTAATTTTAAATTAGCTTGATGCCAATAATTTGGATAATCTAATGCACTAACACGTTTAGCATCTTCTTTGATAAGCATGCTTTTTTCAAAGCTCAGCAAATCAGGTAAATTCTTTTGCGCTATTTTCCACCATTTATCAAAATGGCGAGTAGAGATAACATCTTGTGGTATTCGTTGATCGTAGAATGTAAACAGCGTTTCATCATCTACCAAAATATCGCGACGACGTGATTTATGCTCTAACTCTTCAACCTCGGTACGTAATTTTAAATTTTCACGGAAAAAAGCATGTCGAGTTTGCCAATCGCCTTCTACCAACGCATGGCGAATAAATAACTCTCGACATAATAGTGGATCAATTTTGCCATAATTTACTAATCGTGAGGCCACAATAGGTAAACCATATAAGGTGACTTTTTCATTAGCCATTACCGCACCCTGTGCTTTTGACCAATGAGGCTCACTATAGTGATATTTAACTAAGTGGGTCGCGATAGGTTCAATCCATTCCGCTTCAATACGTGCAGCAATGCGCCCCCATAACCGTGATGTTTCGACTAATTCTGCCACCATGGTCCATTTGGGCGGTTTTTTAAATAACCCAGAGCCGGGATAAATAGCAAAACGCGCATTTCTCGCGCCAGTAAACTCTTGCTTATCGCTATCTTTTTGTCCGATATGTGATAATAGCCCACTTAATAAAGCCACATGAATACTTTTAAAATCGGCCGGTTGGCTATTAATTGGAAAACCTAATTCCTTCACAACTTGGCGTAGTTGCGTATAGACATCTTGCCATTCCCTAACTCGCATAAAGTTTAAAAACTCTTGGCGACAGTGTTTTCGAAACTGAGAGTGACTCAATTCTTTCTGCTGAGTTTTTAAATAGTCCCATAAATTGAGTAACGAAAGAAAATCTGAATCTTTATCTTGGAAACGACGATGTTTTTCATCTGATGCTTGTTGCTTGTCCATCGGTCTTTCACGAGGATCTTGAATAGAAAGCGCCGATGTGATCACCATTAATTCTCTAACTGCACCATATTTGCGCGCTTCAAGAACCATTCTCGCTAATCTTGGATCGATAGGAAGCTGAGCTAATTGTTTCCCCATCGGCGTCAAACGATAAGCACCTTTATTATCAGTACCCTCTTGTAAGGCACCCAGCTCTTCTAATAAGCGTACACCATCTTGTATATTGCGTTTATCGGGCGCTTGTACAAAAGGAAATCCGCTAATATCCCCTAATCCTATCGAGGTCATTTGTAAAATAACCGAAGCAAGATTGGTTCTTAGTATTTCAGGATCGGTAAATTGCGCACGGGAAATAAAATCATCTTCAGAATAAAGACGAATACAAATACCATCAGAAACACGACCGCAACGCCCTTTTCTCTGATCCGCAGAAGCTTGAGAGATAGGCTCTATGGGTAAGCGCTGAACTTTGGTTCGATAACTATATCGACTAATACGTGCATAACCCGTATCAATCACATATTTAATGCCCGGTACCGTAAGAGAAGTTTCGGCAACATTGGTTGCTAATATGATGCGTCTTCCGGTATGAGGCTGAAATATCCGGTTTTGTTCACTATTAGAAAGACGAGCAAATAGGGGTAAAACTTCGGTATGACGTAGTTGTAATTTATTTAATGCCTCTGCGGTATCCCTTATCTCGCGCTCACCGCTCATAAAAATAAGAATATCACCCGCACTTTCTCGACTTAACTCGTCAATTGCATCAATAATGCCCTCAGTCATATCCTTATCACTATCCAAAGCGTCACCACCAATAGGACGATAACGCACTTCAACCGGATAAGTTCGGCCAGATACCTCAATAATAGGAGCTTGATTAAAATGCTTAGAAAAACGCTCAGGATCGATAGTGGCAGAAGTAATAATCACTTTTAAATCTGGGCGTTTGGGCAAAAGCTGCTTTAAATAACCAAGAATAAAGTCAATATTTAAGCTACGTTCATGGGCTTCATCGATAATAATAGTATCATATTGTAATAACAGCTTATCTTGTAGTAGTTCAGCTAATAAAATCCCGTCAGTCATTAACTTAACTAGCGTGTTATCACCAACATGATCACTAAAACGAACTTTATAACCGACAGACTCACCTAATGTTGTGTTTAATTCATGAGCAATTCGCTCTGCGACAGAGCGTGCAGCTAAACGTCGAGGCTGCGTATGCCCAATATAACCTTTTACGCCTCGCCCTAATTCGAGACAAATTTTCGGGATCTGAGTTGTTTTACCCGATCCCGTTTCCCCTGCAATAATAACCACTTGGTTATCTTTGATTGCATTGTAGATAGCCTCTTTTTTCTGGCTAACAGGCAAGTTTTCTGGATAAACAATTTTAGGACAGTGAATTTGTCGATTTAATATACGCTGTTTTGCGACAATAATATCCTGCTCAATCTCGCTTAATACCGCGTGTTTCGACGTTTCTTTACTTATTTTATCAACGCCACGTAAGCGTTTTCTCAATCGTTGCTGATCCCGCAACGAGAGTTGCTCTATCTCTTTGTAGAGCATCGCAGATGATAGTGCCACCTTTTGTTATCCTTTTTGAGGTTTATTTAACCAAATAATATTGTTGCCATGATATCACAACCGCCAATTTGCACATAAAGGGTTGATGAATTTTCTTATTCTATGAATATATATAATCAATAAATTTGAATAGCATATTCAAACGATTATGGTGTGAAATTTTTCAGATAAGATAAAATTTGGTCTATATAAACATAACAGATATTTACCGAGAGAATAAAATGAACAAGCTTCTTGTACTAAAATCCAGTATTTTAGAAAATTACTCGCACAGCAATAAAATGGCTGACTATCTAATAGAAAATTGGCAAAAGCATCATCAAAATGATCTCATTACCCTACGTGATCTGGCAAAAGATCCCATTCCTGTTTTAGATCAAGCCACATTATTTGCTTTTGGCAAAGATACGGCTATGTTATCGGAACAACAAAAAGCCGCTAGAGCACTCTCTGATACATTAATTAATGAATTAAAAGCACATGATATTATTGTGATCACGGCGCCTATGTATAATTTCTCCATCCCTTCTCAATTAAAACACTATATCGATTTTATTGCGCGTGCAGGCGAAACTTTTAAATATACTGAAACAGGGTCAGTCGGATTACTTGAAGATAAGCAAGTTATTGTATTAACGAGTCGTGGTGGGATCCATAAAGGACAACCCTCTGATTTAATTATTCCATATCTAACACAATTTTTATCATTTATTGGTATTAATAATGTACAGTTTATTCTCACCGAGGGTACTGCGCTAGGCGAAGAATATGCCCAGCAGTCACATGCTCAAGCACAAAAAGAAATAGATTTAATAATTAATAAAGAAATAATGATAAAATAAAAATATATCTAATGGCACCTTTAACTAAGGTGCTATTTATTTATAAATATAATTACACAAAAAAAACCTCTGTTTTTTTTTAAAAAAAACTCAACAGATAAATACTTCACTATTTACCCATACTTTGATATTTAAATCTAGCTTACCCACCATATAAAGTATCTACTCCTAATTATTTAATAAATAAATATTTATTGTAATTACATATAAGTTGTCAAGCTTCACGTAAATAAATATCATTATCTCGCTCTTAATTATGAGCAAATTTGTAACTACAATTAATACTTAAATGGACTTTAAAATGAAAAAATCATTATTTTCACTATTAATTCTATCTACACTTGCTTTATCAACACAAGCTATTGCACAACAGATTCACCTTGGTGGTTATAATATAGATATCCAAGGCAGAGTAATTGACGAGAAACTAACTTGTGTCGTTCAAGATGTTGCTCCAATTCAATTGGATGATGCTTACGTTGATTCTTTACTGCTTACTCCTGAAAAACAATTTAATGTGGATTTTTCTGGCTGTACTAATCAAGAAAGAGCAAGAAAAGTCAAAATAGTTGTTGCACGACAAAACACTACTCATTTAATGAATACTAGTTCGACAGCAAATGATACCAATGCTCGAGTAGCATTATTGGGTTCTACAGGTGAACTTGTTCCACTTAATGGTGAGCGAGAACAACGTACATTTTATTCGGATGTTGCCGGTGATAGTGGTAGATTAGTATTTTCATTAAAATATGATAGACCTGAATCGATTGATGCTGTTACCGCAGGTGCTTTCAAGGCTACCTTATCTCTTGATGCTTACATCACTGATAATATCCAATAAAAACAGCCAAAACTAAATATAATTCTGCTTTAATTTTCAACCCAATAAAAAGTCGGGGAAATACCGGCTTTTTATTTATAGGTTAATACAATAAATAACTTAACTAATGATTAATTAAAAAACATAAGATTAAAATTTGGCAAAAACACCATCAAAATGACCTCATTACCCTACGTGATCTGGCAAAAGATCCCATTCCCGTTTTAGATCAAGCCATATTATTTGCTTTTGGCAAAGATACGGCTATATATAATTTCTCCATCTTCTCTCAGTTAAAACATTCTATTGATTTTATTGCGCGTGCAGGCGAAACTTTTAAATATACTGAAACAGGGTCAGTCGGATTACTTGAAGATAAGCAAGTTATTGTATTAACGAGTCGTGGTGGGATCCATAAAGGACAACCCTCTGATTTAATTATTCCATATCTAACACAATTTTTATCATTTATTGGTATTAATAATGTACAGTTTATTCTCACCGAGGATACTGCGCTAGGCGAAGAATATGCACAACAGTCACATGTTCAAGCACAAAAAGAAATAAATTTAATTATTAATAAAGAAATAATGATAAAATAAAAATATACCTAATGGCACCTTTAATCAAGGTGCTATTTATTTATAAATATAATTACACAAATAAAACCTCTGTTTTTTTTTAAAAAAAACCTTCAATAGATAAATCCTTCATCTTTTACCTATAATTTAAAATTTAAATCTAACAAACCAACCCAAAAAAAACATATTTCGCTAATCATTTAACAAAATAATACTAATCATAATTATATATAACTTGTCAAATTTCACGTAAAAAAATATTATTATCTCGCTCTTAATTATGAGCAAATTTGTAACTACAATTAATACTTAAATGGACTTTAAAATGAAAAAATCATTATTTTCACTATTAATTCTATCTACACTTTCTTTATCAACACAAGCTATTGCACAACAGATTTTCCTTGGTGGTTATAATATAGATATCCAAGGCAGAGTAATTGACGAGAAACTAACTTGTGTCGTTCAAGATATTGCTCCAATTCAATTGGATAATGCTTACGTTGATTCTTTACTACTTACTCCTGAAAAACGATTTAGTGTGGATTTTTCTGGCTGTACTAATCAAGCAAGAGATAGAAAAGTCAAAGTAGTTGTTGCACGACAACACGCTACTCATTTAATGAATACTGGTTCGACAGAAAATGATACCAATGCTCGAGTAGCATTATTGCGTTCTACAGGTGAACTTGTTCCACTTAATGGTGAGAATTCAGAACGTACATTTTCTTCGGAGGTTGCCGGTGAACGTGGTAGCTTAGAATTTTTATTAAAATATGATAGACCAGAATCGATTGATGATGCTGTTACCGCAGGTGCTTTCAATGCAGCCTTATCTCTTGATGCTTACGTCACTGATGATATCCAATAAAAAAGGCCAAAATTAAATATAATTCTGCTTTAATTTTTAACCCAATATAAAGCCGGGGAAATACCGGCTTTTTATTTATGGATTAATATAATAAATAACTTAACTAATGGTTAATTAAAAAACATATGATTAAAAAATATATTGTTTATATAATATCATTTGTCTTTACATTCTCATGTTATGCTTCTATTCAAATTAATAAGGATAGATTTTTTTATAAAGAACAAGATAAGGAAATTCTATTTGACATAAGAAATAAAAGCGAACAAAAAACCTATATTATTCAAAGTTGGGTATCACACTATAACAAAGAAGATAATAGTGAGGCACCATTTATCATTTCTCCTAGTTTAATAAGATTAGCACCCAATGAAAATTTTACATTAAAAATTATCAAAACGGATGATATAAAAGAAATCAACCAAGAATCTGTATATAGAGTAAATATAAAATTAGTTCCAGTTATAGATGATGAGATGGCTGATAAAAACTTGCTTCTTATCTCTTTAAACTCAATATATAATCTTTTCTATACACCTAGCGATATTATTAACAAAAGTGATAATAAAGATATTAATTTCTTTATTAATGATGAAAATTTTATTAAAATAAACAACCCCACTCCTTATTTTATTACCATAGCAGAAGCAAAGGTAGATAACATTGATATATTAAATGAGCGAATAACCCTATCGCCATTTAAAAATTACAGTATAAAAAATAAAAAAATAACTAAAAATATTAAAGATAAAAAAGTACATTGGAAGAGAGTCGATGAGTATGAGCAGACTATCATTGCAACCCCAAAGGAACTTATTTATGAGTAAGATAAGTTTTAGACTAAAAACATCTTTGCTATTGATATTAAATGCATACCCTTTCTTTTCTATTGCTAACAATAATATTCATTCTCTATATAAAAGTGTATTGTCAAATATTGATAATAAAACCATCGGCAAGTTATTAAATAATGAACATCCTGATGGTTATTACTCAACAAATATTTATATCAACGAAAATAAAAAAGAAACCATTATTTTATATTATGAAAATAAAGACGGTATATTAACACCAAGGATTAATGTTAATGATTTAATTCGTTTAAATATTGATCCATCTTTTTATAATATTCCTATTGATTTAAGTTCTGATTTGTTATTAAGCGATTACAATATTGATTTTAAATATAATTTCTCCTCGCAATCATTATATTTAACTATTCCACAAAAAGCCTTAGATAATAAAAAAAATATGCTTGCTAGCCAAGTTTTATGGGATGATGGTGTCCCTGCTTTGTTTAGCTCATATTCTTATTTTGGCAAATATAACAATCAAAATAAGATAGAACACAAAATCAGTTTTAACTCAGGTGCTAACTTAGGTGCTTGGCGAGTACGTAGTAAAAGTTATTATCATCATACGGATAAGCAACAGCAATTTAAGCTATACTCATTATATGCTTATCATCAATTAAATACGCTGTTGGCAACGCTTAATGTGGGGGAATTTCGACCAACCAGTAGAATGTTATCAACAGATAAATTAATTGGATTTCAACTTATATCTAGTAATTTGCTCTCTGGTAATGATCTCTATATGAATAGTCCTATCATAGAAGAGATTGCAGAATCTCATGCTGAAATTAAAGTGAAACAACAAGGAAGAACCATTTATGAAACTATTGTTCCTCCTGGGCCTTTTATTTTAAACGATCTACCTGTTATAGGTAGCAATGAATTGGTATTAGAAATAAAAGAAGCAGATGGACGTATAAGAAAAAGTACTCATTACTTTACTACAATGCCAAACCAATTAAAAAAAGGTCGTTATCAATATAATTTTATTTCTGGATATTCTTATGATAGATATAACCAGTTTAATAATCAAAATAATAACCCTATTTTTTTACTGGGTGAGTTCTCCTATGGTATTAATCAAAAAATAACCGCTTATGGTGCAATTAGAAAGAAGCTGAATAGCAATACTTTCTTTTCAGGATTATCATTAGATTTAGGACGCTGGGGGGGAGTAGCCAGTGATATTAGTTATTTTGAACACAATAATCTATTAAAATACCAGTTGCGCTATAATAAACGATGGAGCAATATTGGTACTTCTTTAAATATATCTTCTAGCCATTATCAATCAATAAAATCTGATAGTGTTAGCATTAGAAAAAGTCAAACAGACAACATAAAAAATAGCTATACAATTTCTCTCTTTCAACCGATTAAATCTTTCGGGACATTTTCTATTGGTTATCATCAAAATTCTTATGCCAAAAGAAAAAATGACTTTACAATCAATACTTCTCTATCATCTTCTATAAAAAAAATGAATTATAGTATAAAATATCAATATAAAAATGAAAAATATTATAATGACAATCATTTTTCTTTAAATTTTAATATTCCACTAACAAATAGCTCTCAATCCTATCATTGGGTAAGCAATCAATTTGATTATCATCCAAACAATAAAGGTTATATAAATAGTACGACTATAGGTGGAAGTTTATTAGAACACTATCGCTTAGGCTATTCTATTAATTACCGACGGGATTTTAGCCACCCAAATGCTGGCTATCATACTTCAGTAAATACTCAGTATAAGGGGAGATATCAATCTTATTCTATTAATACAACTAAATCGTCTAATAATAAAACCAATTTAAGATTAGGGATTAATGGTGCAATAGTGTTACATCAAAGTGGAGTAACTTTGGCACCTGACTTAGGTAATACTTTTGCTATTGTAAATACGAATGGCATTGCCGGAATTAAAACTAATCGTTCTTCACAAGCCATTACAGACAATAACGGTAATTTAATATTACCGCACATCATGCCATATCGTAAAAATACTATTGGACTAAACATAAATTCGTTACCTGAGTTTAGTAATACTAAAACTCAAAGTAAAATCATCGTACCTACTTTAGGTGCGGTAGCAAAAATCAATTTCCCTATAAATAGGGGCTATAATGTTTTATTTACCTCAAATACACCAATTCCTTTTGCTGCCAATGTAATGGCATTTGATGATAATAATAATCTCATTTCTAGTGATTCTGTCTATGACCACAATAGAATATTCCTCTCCGGAATAAAAGAAAGCGGAACGGTACAAGTAAAATGGGGAGATACAGAGGAGCAACAATGTTTCTTCCATTATAACGTAAAAAATGAAAGTAAAAATAATTCAATTATTAAGAAACAAATTTATTGCCAATAATGAATAATTTTTATTCTTGAATATTTATGTAAGGTGTTTCTATGAAATCAATAAATATAACATTTTTAATTCCTCTACTATTACTATACTTCCCTTTTATTGCTTTATCTGATAATAGAAGAGGTAGTTTACCAGCGCCAATAAGTTGTAGCTTTGACATACCTAATAGCACTAAAGTTAGAAGTATACGTCCTGATTCTTTCCCTAGCAATTATGCAGGAACCTTAGCTAATGACAGATATTCTAAAAGAATTGCTATAGTTTTTAGTCTTTGTTCAGAAAAGAATACTAAAATAACTTTACGTATTGATAATACAAATATTGATTTTAATAATGGTTACCTTATCAACGATGTAACAGGCTCTGAAGCAAGTGATAATGTGACATTCCAATTAATTGATGATGAAAATAATCCTATTGATTTAAATCAGAAAAATACATTCACTAAAACTATTGATGAAAGTGGTACTGCTTATTTTAATTTCTTTATAAATTATGTCAAAAAAGATAATCTTCGCGCAAAGCCAGGGTATATATCTTCTCGTATTACGTTCATTGTGGAAGCAAAAGATCAGATTGTTGAAAATGATAATGAATTTGCGGGTGTAGAAAACAGAGTACTGTAGTGATAATAAGTATTATCACTATATCAACGCTATGAGAATAATTTAGTCTCTCTTTTATCGCTACTTGGGTAGTGGATATTATTTCTTAATCCACTGCCCATTAATTCCTTTAACAAACTCACCTGAATTGGCTCTTGCCACTAATTTTTCACCCGCTAAACGGGCAACAGATTCAGGAGTCACTTGATTGGTTTTAGCAATTTCAGCATATTTGGCTTTTCTGGCTTGATTGATTTCATTCACCAATATTTGAGCTTGCTTATGGTTTGGTTGCACTAACTCAACATAACCACTAAAAGTTTCCCCTACTAAGCCTTGCGCGCGCGCCTCATCAAGTGTTAAAGCAACGGCATTTGAACTAATCAATGCTGTGATTAATGCAAAACTAAAGAGATATTTTTTATAATTCATTATTCACCCCAGCGTTAGAATATAGCACTATTGTTTTTCAGCAAGTCTTCAACTTGGCGATCTATTTTGACATTAATTTCATGTTCAATCTTAACGTTCATATTAATGTTTATCGGTTTTTCCGGGGTAGCAACCTCTAATCGAATACATCCAGTGAGTGCTGATATGCCGATAGTGAAAATAACAAATAAAAATAGTCTTTTTAAAAATAATAACATCATTCTGACTCACTCCCTAAATCGGATAGGCTCTTTTCTAACCACTCTTCCAATTGCGAACCAAATCGCAAGCTGCGCCATAACTGAAAAATATTTTCTTGATGGCGATAATTAAGATTTACTTGTCGCCGTTTGTCTTCCAATGGATTTTTCCCTTGGATTTCCGCTTCAAGCACTAATTCACCTAGGTTGCTTAAATTAACCCGCGTCCAAGAGCGGCTAATCTCTAAATATCGTAACCATGCCATAGCGACACCGGCTGTCATATTGCTATCATCAATAGAGTCAACAAAATCTTTATCAAGCCTGAGGGTTAAGTACGATGAATTAGCCAGCCACCCATCTTTCACTATCCACTGATTGTTATTGATAAAGAAAGGTAATTCGCCACTTACTTTACCTGATGCGGCAAATTGGGTCACCTTCAATAAAGTGAAAAGCCGACTTAACTCTAGATTATCTAATGAGATAATCGCCGCTTCATGCTGTGGTAATGCTAATTTTGCCATAGAAATAGTGCCATCAAGCATAGCAACCTTGACATTAGATAAGACTAAAGGTTTTGCTTCTGTAATAGGGTAAAATCCTTGCAGATCGGCGGTAATGTCTGTCATTTCAAATAAATTATTGACGCGCTTAATCCGTAATTGCACTGGCTGCTTTACACCTAGTTGCCATTCATCACCGTTTAAACGCCAAGGTAAAATAAAATCGAGTCCTTCTAATACGCCATCTTTTAGCCACATGCTGCCTTGCTTAACTACTAAATGTCCACCAGCAACTAAACCTTGTTGAGGGGCAATAGAAAAGTCAGCTTGTGTATAAAATTCGCCATTATCTAATGTGATGCCTAATTTTTCTGGCAATAAAGATTGAAAGGCATTGATTGGTTGTGCAGGCCAACGCATCTGCCCTCTTAGCCTTTCACCATCCCAACGTGTATTAATCGTTATCGGTCCAATATTTGGCTTGGCATTGAGCTCGCCTTTCATATTAAAACGAAAAGGAGATTGACCTTTTACACTGGCAATAAAGTCAGCTCTATCTAAGAATCCCCCCGCAGGAAAATCGATTCGTTGACTGGTTAACTTCAATTTTCCTTCAAATAATGGGTTTTTATCGTCTCTTAACCAACGAAATGGCGTTAAGAGCGTCAATCTGGGGGCTAACATACTGGTATGCTGATAAGTTAAAACATCAAATCCGGTATTTAATGTCTCAAAACTCACCATGTTATCTACCCAAGAGCCAGTTCCAGCGATATCCCAACGCGCTTTTAATGGCAATAAATTGCCCTCTCCCCAATAACGCCATTGCCAATTGCCCTGATCAGGTAAGAAATCGGTCGAACGTCCAGCAAAATGGACCCGATAATCTCCCCAAATAGTATCTTCAGCTAACACAATCGCATTTAGGTGACCATTAAATCCTTTGGAAGATAATGTTGAGCCAGCCAGTGGTAAACGAGCATCTTTTACCGTCAGCGTTTCTGTTAGTTGCCCTTTAAAGCGTAATAGTGAACCGGGCTGAAATTCGATAGTAGGATCTGTCAACATACCAGTCACTTTAACGGGAAGTTGTGCACTGGCTTGCATGAGATCTTTATTTACAATGCCTGTCAATTGAATAGGTATATCAGCATCTAACCAGTTAATCGCCGTTTCAGGTATCGTCATCACTAAATTCCCTTTTCCTGCATGCCCTTGCGTCATAACATTTAAGCGCGCAGTTAAGCGTAATCCCGTTAATCCTTGCTGCCACTGGGCAATGTTGATATTCACACCACCACGTAAGGGTTGATCAAGCCCAAACCATTCCCAACGCCCTTTTTCTATCGTGATATTTTCTGCAGTTACATTCCAAGGCAACACAGCTAACGCTTGCCCTCCACCTTGTTCAGCAATAGAAATGGTACCGCTATTCCCTTGCCATTGAGCAATAAAGACTAATGGGTAAGCATAATGGGATGTTAACAATGTTGTGCTGATAGAACCATTTTCTGGTAATGAATCAACATTAAGGGGTAACGCGATTTCAGCCGCCAGCTCTATCTGATTATCGTCAGGTAAATTAATCTTTAATTGTTTAATATCTAACCATTGATTATCACGGATCAGCGCTTGTATCTGCGTATTATCTCCCTGATAGCTGATTAATCGCCCATTTGTATCACTTTTAAGCTGAAAATGGCCGTTATAGCGCTGATTATCCATTAAAGAAACATGATTGATATCAACCGATAAGTGAGGAATAGTAGCTAATAACGCATGAATATCGAGAGGAACTGTTGCGGTCTCTTTTTTATCTGCAAAAGATAATTGTGAAAAACACCCTTCGTTAATAGTAAGTTGTTGACTATTAAATGATAGGCTATCAATTTGCTGTTTTTGATAGTTAAACGTAAATTGCTGCACATTAGCCAAGGTACAGCTATCACTTTTTAATGCGATATCATCAATAAAAACACCCCATTGTTGTAACCTAGGTTGTGTTAAAGAGAGTGAAACACCTTCAGGTAAATAGCTTTTAGCCACAACAGGTAACCAACGTGGAATGGTGAGCCACAAGGTCGTGCTAACTGCGCCGACACCCAGTAGTATCATCCCTGTCCATTTGATTGTTTTCTTTAACAACACCTCATTTTCCTTTTGATCACATTAACCACATTCCGAACATCCACTTTACCCATTAAATTGTTTATAATAATAGTATTAAATGTTTCTCTATTGGGGTTAGATAATTCTTGTTTTCTCACTCTCAAAATAAATTTTAATCGATAATAAGCGAGTACAGGATGAAAATTGTTTCCTATAGTACTAAACATTATGACCGCAAACACATGGAATGGGTCAATCAGCATAATGGATATCATTATGATATCGAATATTTTGACTTTAATTTGACTGAACAAACAGCAAAAAATGCCGTCGGCGCAGATGCAGTCTGTATCTTTGTTAATGATGATGCTAATCGTGCGGTATTACAAGAGCTTGCCAGTCTCAACATCCGTATCCTTGCACTGCGTTGTGCGGGGTTTAATAATGTTGACCTTAAGGCAGCAGCCGAATTAGGGATCACCGTAGTGCGTGTGCCGGCTTATTCCCCAGAAGCGATTGCTGAGCATACTGTTGGGATGATGCTCTCGTTAAATCGTCGTATTCACAGAGCCTACCAGCGTACCCGTGATGCAAACTTTTCCTTAGAAGGCTTAACTGGCTTTAATATGCATAATCGCACTGCAGGGATTATCGGTACGGGGAAAATTGGTCTAGCGACTTTACGCATACTAAAAGGCTTTGGTATGAAGCTATTGGCCTATGATCCTTATCCAAACCAAGCTGTATTAGATTTGGGTGCGGAATATGTTGACTTAGCGACTCTTTACGCAAATTCACATGTTATTTCGTTGCATTGCCCATTAACCGCAGAAAATCATCATTTATTAAATGAAAGTGCTTTTTCGCAAATGAAAGATGGCGTAATGATCATCAACACTAGCCGTGGGGCCTTAATTGATTCTGCAGCTGCCATTAATGCCTTAAAACAAGGTAAAATTGGCGCATTAGGCATGGATGTCTACGAAAATGAGCGCGATTTATTTTTTGAAGATAAATCAAATGATGTTATTCAAGATGACGTGTTCCGTCGCCTTTCCTCTTGCCATAACGTATTGTTTACCGGGCACCAAGCATTCTTAACTGAAGAAGCGTTAATTAGTATTAGTGAAACGACATTGCACAATATTAAAGAGGTTGCTGCAGGTATAACATCACCTAACGAAGTGAAAGCCTAAGTCTCTAAAAAACCCCTGTTAGTCACCTTTGAGTGGCTAAAGGGGTTTTATCTTATTCGTCTTGGTTAATGAATTAACAACATATTTATCTTCTTAGGTACATTTTTATCAAGCGTAAACTATCCCTTTTATGCATGCCTAGTATTTTCTTTCTCATCCACTTTAAATTGAGAGACTAAGTTGGCAAGCTGATGAGCTTCGTCATCCATATTGGCAGTAATAGTGGCAGACTCTTCCACAAGTGCCGCATTTTGTTGAGTCACGGTATCCATCTCACTTACGGCCATAGCAATTTGATTAATCCCCATACTTTGTTCATTAGAGGCTAAGGCAATCTGTTGCATAAAATCATTAACTTGACTAATGGTGGTCACAATTTCCGACATGGAGCGTCCTGCTTCGCTCACTTGTTGTGATCCAACCTGTACTTTATTTACCGAATGGGTAATAAGTTCATTGATCTCTTTGGCTGCCTCTGCACTACGACTAGCTAAGTTACGCACTTCGGCTGCAACAACGGTAAATCCGCGACCTTGTTCACCCGCTCTAGCCGCTTCAACCGCAGCATTCAATGAGAGAATATTGGTTTGATTGGCAATACTGTTAATGATGTCATTAATATCTGAGATCTTTTTCGCACTTTCAGAAATCGATGACATGGTTTCGATAACATTATCCATCACCTTTTCGCCGTTTTGTGCTGACGTTGTCGCTCTTAATGCCAACTGGCTAGCTTGGCGTGAGTTATCGGCATTTTTTTCAACCGTGGTTTTGATTTGCTCCATGCTTGCAACGGTTTGTTGTAGCGCACTAGCCTGCTCTTCAGTACGTGAGGAGAGGTCAGTATTACCTGTTGCTATTTCACTTGCACTGACGCTAATGGTGTTTACTGCATTTTTTACCGAAGCAATCATTTGACTTAATGAAACTTTCATTTTATTCATTTCATTAAATAGCTTACCAAATTCATTGTTACCGTGATTTTCCACTCGCATACTTAAATCGCCTTGGCTCATTTTACTAAAAATATTAATAAGCACTTTAATATTGCCGATAAAGCTATGAGAGAACCAACGTAAGATAATGATAAAGAGCATAATGACAATAATCGCTGTGACTAACGCCATTAGTATAATGCGCTGTTGTGAGGTTTTCGCAATATCAATATAATTATTCTCAATACCATTGGCGACGGCATAATATGTCATGGTGATCTCGTTGAGTTCATCCATTTTTTGACTAGCAGAGTGCGTAGTCAATTGTCCTTTACGTAATTTAGCTAAGGCATCGGTAAATATATCTAAAAGCTCATCAAAGCGTTTCGTCATATCATCAGCAACCTGACGCCCTTCCATGGTTAACTTTTCAGCATCTGCCCAACGGTGGATCTCTTCACGGGTGATTTTTATATATTCTTGAGTTTGATGAAGGTATTTAGCAGAAGGTTTTTCATTCACTCTTAACTGCCCATCCAAGCCATTAATATTCGCTCTGATCACCGCCATTTGATAACGCGCTTTTCCCATCAGCAACATTTGCTGACTTAAGTTATTTGATGAAACAAAGTTATGATAAGAGCGTGTTGAAGCATCATAACTAAAGTAAATAATGCTCATAATAAGTACAAATAAAATAGCCAGCATAACTTTAACGGTTTTTTCTATACTGATGTTTTTAAACATAATCATATTCCAGCAAAATATACAGCTTTGATTTTTCTGTATATTTGTAAGATATCAGAATGCACTCTTTAGTAAAAAAGAGTGCATTCCCTAGTGTTAACAAAATAAATTAAAGATTATTTTTTAGATTATAGAGACAGGTAAGAGACTGCTCACATTGATAATGTCGGTCATTTTTATCAAAAACTTTAGAGCATAGTGAAATCTATTTTTTATTTTTGAAATAAACATTTCATTTCACTGCCCACTAAGCAATTCGTTACATAATATTCCATTAGCATTATGATTTGATTGATAAAAAATTAAATGATTAATTATCTTTTAGAATGAACAGGATAGATTTTAAGGCATGACCAATTTATCATACAATATCAGTATTTATTTTATAAATTAAACTAATCATACTTTTTTATTTAAACAGAAAGAATTGTTGTTACTTTCTTAAAAAATAATGCTATTGCTTAATACTGTGGACATTAGGTTATTTAACTCAAATAGATTAACGATATTAAGAAAGATTACTTATTCTATTTTTAATTATTTTTTAGTTAGTTCAATTAAACTTATCTCTTTATTGAATCGCTATGTTTTGCTATTCAATAATACAGTGATAATTGAACAGAATTATTTGTTGATTGTTAATCTTTTGCACAATGCTTAGAGGTATTTTAATACCTCTTTATACCCTATGTTGATGACGCTGTGGTGATGCTTGTTTTACCCCGATTAAAAAATCAGCAAAAATAGCTTTAAAATCACTACATGCCTCTTTCGGCAATGACGCTTCATTTTTTAGATTGATAGCAATATGAGTAATAAAACCATAAATTAAATTCACCACAATAGCCGGTGAATAAGCACAGATCTGTTTTTCAGCAAAGAGTATATCAACACAGTGTTGGATACGAGGAATAAGAATGTTGGCGTCAATCTCTTCCCACTCTTTCCAACCTAATACCGAGATAACTTCTTGTAAGGGAATTAACTCGTTTTTACACTGATAAATATGGTCAACACAAAGAGAGAAGAGCGCCGTTAGCTCTTGCCATTTATCATCATAAGTAGGCACTTCATCTAATTTTTGAACAGCATGCTTAACTTGCAGTAAATAACACTCTCTCAAAAGGGCTTTTTTATTACTAAAGTGATGATAAAACGCCCCTTTAGTAACCCTTGCATAACGTGATATTTCATCAATGGAAACATCATAATAGCATTGATTTACAAAGAGATATTGTCCAGCTTCAAGTAAAGCTAAGCGTGTTTGTTCTGAATTCTCTTGTTGCCGTGATTTTAATTTCATGATAAAAAACCCATAAAACATACCATAAGTATGTAATAATATATGGGTATCAGTTTTGTGTAAACTGAACAAAATATCTTTTCAGGAAATCATCATGTCATCTCAGTTCAATGGACTTATCCCTTCCAATTCTTTATCTTCGTTTAATATAGAAGTGATTAAAGAACTTCTGCTCTGGATCGAGGTAAATCTAGAAAAGCCGTTATTACTTGATGATGTTGCGATAAAATCAGGTTATACAAAATGGCATTTACAACGGGTGTTTAAGCAAGCAACGGGCTTAACATTAGCCTCTTATATTCGTGGTAGACGACTGACCAAAGCCGCCACTGAATTGCGCTTAACTAAACTTCCGGTATTAACTATCGCACTACGCTATCAATTTGATTCGCAGCAATCTTTTACACGCCGCTTTAAAGCTGTTTTTGGCGTTACTCCTTCGGAATACCGTAAAGTTGATGTGTTGTGTAGCGACAATTTTCAGCCCCCCATCAATTTTGAAGTTACCGACCTCCCTATTCCAAATATTATCGAGCTACCTGAAAGCTTTCTTTATGTTATTCAATACCAATACTTTTGCTCTATCGAGGATATTGGCAAGCTACATGAAGATATTCGTCATCAGTTTTGGAATGATTTTCTGTTGTACACAGATAAAAACTTTACGGAAAGTAGTGTGTTAATTTCTTATCAGCCAAATACATTACGTAAAGATAAGATCCAGATTGATTATGAAATTGGCCTAAACAATTTAGATCACTTTACCAGACCCCGTGGTTTTAGAAAAAAAGCGATTGCAGGCGGGCGTTATGTTCGTTTCCAATTTAAAGGCACGTTAGAAGAATATAAACAATTTGCCATCAAGATCTACTTTTATACTTTACCGGCTTTGGGGTTATGTCGTCGTTTAGGGCCAGATATTGAAAACTACATTTGTATAGAAACAGATAGCGACATTATGGAACTACCAAAAACACTGGAAATTGATTATTACGTTCCAATTCATTAATCAGTAATAAGTACTTAACGACTTGACTTTCAGTTTATTGATATGGCTAATTAACCGTCTTGATGGATTATTTAGCCATCCTTCTCTCTCACCCTCCCTTGGTTAATAAGGTTGTTCTATGCGTATTTGTTCTTTGTTGCTCTGCACCACTTTCTTAGTATCATCAATAACATCAAGCTACGCAGAAATAAGCACACATAAACTGATTCGCCAAGATAATAGCGAACTGATTTATTATCTAGATAAACAAGCTGAACATAACAAAACACTGTTAGTTTTAATGCAAGGTTCTGACTGTAATAGCATAAAAAATAATACTTTTATTCAAGAAACCTTTGGTAGATGGCTACCGAGTAGTGATGTTTTAATGGTTGAAAAGTATGGTATTACAGCACAATTGACTTATTCCGACGATAATGGTGAAAGAGAAGATTGCCCTAAAAACTATAAACTACATGATAATCCTAACCAAAGACTTGCTGATTATTTAGCAGTGCTAGATAAATTATCCCCTAATTACACCAATATTGTATTACTTGGAGGAAGTGAAGGCGCAACAATGGTTCATTTAGTTGTTGCTGAACGTCATGATATTAGCGCTGCAATCGCATTAAATGGCGGTGGTCGTTTTTTCCTTGATGATGTACTGTACAATATACGCAATACAACACCTAAAGAGCATGTGGAAGAAGCAATAAATAGCTTTCAACAACTCGCTAATGCAATAATAACGAATCAAATTGGTGATGAGCAATTTGTTAGTGAACATAGCAAATTATGGTGGCAACAATATCTTGCTATTGATCTACTTGAGGTGATTAAGCGCAACACGCAAACTCCGGTATTAATTGTTCAAACATTAGATGATATCAATGTAGATATGGCTGCATTCCATCAATTATCTCAAGAGATAACGCAACCTAATGTGACATTTATTAAATATGATAAATTAAATCATGGTTTTTATAATCAACAAGGTGAGCGATTAACCGGAAAAGTCGTTCAAGATATACAGCAATGGTATGCGCAATATAATAAATAACATTCATCCTATCTTGACTTATTATATTAAGATAATTTTACGAGCTGATGATTAGGCCTATTTTATCATGCTTAATCTTTTATGCTGCGTTATCTTTCTGTTTCCCCTATTGGCTATTTAATATTGATTGACTGATAGTAGTGATAGAGAAAAGCAATTTATCATCACACCTTTATGCTCTTATACTTAAGTTAAATCTTGTTATCAGATCACTGATATGGAACAGGATCATTAAACAATTAACCTTGTATAATAGTGATAACTTCTCTCTTCTAGATGTATAGGATCAGAATGAACAATAATCGCGCACTACTATGTCTGGAAAAAATTGGCTTTCAACTCGATAGCAAAATTATTCTAGATAATGTGACTTTCTCACTACAACCTTCTGAATTTAAATTGATTACAGGCCCTTCTGGCTGTGGAAAAAGTACGTTATTAAAAATCATTGCCTCTTTATTATCACCGACAAGTGGCACACTTTTCTTTGACGGAAAAGACTACTTAACCCTTTCTCCTGAACAATACCGACAACAAGTTTCGTATTGTACTCAAACCCCGATGTTATTTGGTGAAACGGTTTATGACAATCTTAAATTTCCTTATTTACTACGCAAAATCGCCGTTGATGAGAAGAAATTAGCGAAAGATTTAGATTACTTTAATTTGCCCAATGAGATTTTAAATAAAGGTATTAATGAACTTTCTGGTGGTGAAAAACAGCGTATCTCACTTATCCGTAACCTACAGTTTTTGCCTAAAGTGTTATTGCTTGATGAAATTACTAGTGCTCTTGATGAAGACAATAAAATAAAAGTCAATGAGCTTATCCATCATTATGTCAAAGAGCAAAAAATCGCTGCATTATGGGTAACTCACGATCAAAATGAAATCAAACATGCCGATGATGTGATCCACTTACCGAGTCATATGAACAATTAAGGTTAGGTTGACTTCCATTACCCCCTTAGTTTTAACTTTATTGAGCAGTGAGCAAATAAATTATTATGAACGAACATACAATCAGTAATGAATCTCTTATTTTTTCTCTGTTACTGGTCTTAGTGGCTATATTTATTAGCCGAAAAGAGAAACTTTCATTAGAGAAAGATATTATTTGGAGTACCGCCCGAGCGATAATTCAACTCTTTATTGTTGGCTACGTATTAACTTATATTTTCGACGTCGACCATATTATCCTTACATTTCTAATGGTCTTATTTATCTGTTATAACGCTGCCTATAATGCTAAAAAACGCAGTAAATACGTTAAAGATATTTTTATTATCTCGTTTGTCGCTATTACCACAGGGGCATTGCTCACCTTAAGTATTTTACTTTTTACTCATGCTATTGCCTTTACCCCTATCCAAATTATTCCTATTACCGGTATGATCGCGGGGAATGCAATGATTGCGACCGGACTTTGTTATAATCAGCTTGGGCAACGTTTTGAAAATCATCAACAACAGATCCAAGAAATGTTAAGTTTGGGGGCAACCCCTAAAATTGCTTCAATGGCTATTATTCGAGATAGTATTAAATCGTCGTTAATTCCGACCGTTGACGCAGCCAAGACAGTGGGGATTGTAAGCTTACCTGGAATGATGTCTGGATTAATTTTTGCCGGTGTTGATCCACTACAAGCGGTTAAATACCAAATTATGGTCACCTTTATGTTGATGGCAACCGCCAGTATTTCAACAATTATTGCTTGCTATTTAACCTATAAGAAATTCTTTAATCAACGCCATCAATTAATGACGTTTAATCAATAAAATAATGGCTCTCCCTCTGTGTAACACAAAGGGAGAGCGCAATATTAACCGCGTCCTTTGGGGCGATTAAGAATATGATCTTCCCAGTCTTCAACTTCCACTTCAGGAACAGCAATATATCTTACTGAGATATTACCTTGATGCATTTTTGCTTTATTACCTGCAATAAGGGGATGCCAATCCGCTAAAGGCTTCCCTTCTGCTAATAAGCGATAAGCACAAGTCATCGGTAACCATTCAAACGTCGGCAAATTATATCGCGTGAGTTTGATACAATCAGGCTCATAACGAAAACGATCTTCATAGTTACTGCATTGGCAGGTTTTAATATTTAACTGATTACAAGCGACGTTAGTAAAATAGATCTCATCAGTATCATCATCCATTAACTTGTGTAAACAGCACTGCCCACACCCGTCACATAACGATTCCCACTCATCATCACTCATTTCATCCAAAGTTTTTGTCTGCCAAAAAGCCTGTGTCATCTCTACGTTATTACCTTATTGCTCATCATATTATTAAATAACCCGTGTGGTCAGCTGATGTTCATTGACACTTAATACCAACATATCACCCGATGCTAAGGGACCGACACCTTCAGGTGTTCCCGTTAAAATGACATCACCTGGGCGAAGGGTAAAAAAGCGCGACATATAACTGATAAGGGGTAAAACAGGCGTTAGCATATCACGACTGTTGCCTTGCTGACGAATTTCACCATTAACTTTCAACATTAAGTCAACATTTTGGGGATCACCAAAAGAGTTCACCGGAATAAATCCCGACAAAGGCGCTGAACCATCAAACGCTTTACTTTTCTCCCAAGGTTGTCCCGCTTTTTTTAATTGACTTTGTAAATCACGTAAAGTGAGATCTAAACCAACACCAAAACCAGCAATAGCACGATCAACCCTATCTTCATTGGCTTGTTTCAGTGGCTGACCAATTAATACCGCTAACTCTATTTCATGATGCACCGCCCCCATCTCTTTGGGGATCGCAATAGGTTGGCGAATATCACACATCGCCGTTTCTGGTTTAATAAAGATAACCGGCTCTTCAGAGCGCACCGAGCCCATCTCTTTTATGTGGTTTGCATAATTACTGCCCACACAAATCACTTTATTAACAGGAAAATCAAGCAACGAACCTTCCCAATCTCTATGTTGATACATAATATTTTCCTTATTAGGTAAATCGCTGTGTTTTATGTCACTGCTAACGTGATTTAGTGTTGAGTTGGCAGTGTATTTATTTTATTGGCAACGCCATCAGCCATCGTCACAATGCTCAAAGCAAAAAAGTAAGAGCTATTCCAATGCATGATAGTACGGAAATTTTGGGTGACTAAATAACTTCTATGCAAATCATCATCAGGAATTATCAGCCATACCTTCATATCATCACTTAATTGGCTATTAGCGGGTAATTGCACCCCTAGCGCCTTCCATTGTGCGACCGTTTTTTGTTGCTCTGTTTTTATACCTTCCAACTGTTGATTAAAATTAGCAGGTAAACTGACTTGTTCCCCCCAAGGGAGATCGCGTTGCCATCCCTCGGTTGCTAAATAATTAGCGGCTGAAGCAAACGCATCTTCACGGCTATTCCATATATCAATGTTGCCATCACCATTGCCATCAGCAGCGTAAGTCAAAAATGAAGATGGCATAAACTGTGTCTGCCCCATTGCGCCTGCCCAAGAGCCTTTTAAACGCTGGCCTACAGGTAAATGTCCATTTTCGATTATCTCAAGTGCGGCCATTAATTGGCGACTAAACAAGGCCTCACGGCGACCTTCAAAAGCTAATGTGGCCAGTGCTGAGATAACATCTTCTTTTCCTTGTACTCGACCAAAACCACTTTCTAATCCCCATAAGGCAACAATATAATTTGCAGGCACATCATATTGATTGCTGATCTGCGCTAGGGTTTGTTGGTTAGCTTGATAAAGTTTCGCCCCTTCTGCGATACGTCCTTTCGTCACCACTCGAGGTAAATACACATCTAAAGTAATTTTCTTTTCTGGCTGATTACGGTCTGATTTCACCACTCTGTCAATAAAGTGAATTTCCGAAAAGGCAAAATTGATAGTTTCAGGTTTATAACCCAATTCAGCCGCTTTTTGTTTTAAAGCATCTACATAAGCAGGAAATTGTGCAGGTGTCCGTGACTGTTTTGGAAACGCCTGTTCAAGTGAGGCAACATCAATCTGTTTCCAGCGAGCCGGTGCTGATGTCGTAATATCGGCAATTTCACTTGTTACAGGTTTTTTTTCTGCACTCTTCTGATGGCTATCTGCACAAGCAGATAGCAAAACAGTAGAAACAATCACCGCGATGAACGAATATTTGAACATTTATGCTCCTTTTATCTCGATGATTTATTCAGTTTTTTCTGAATTTTTTAATTCATCTAAATAAGCATTTAACATACTTTCGACGGGAGGTGGCACTTGTAGATAAAAACCTTGGTCAGTCAACGCTTGTTTGACTTTTTCTATGTCTGCATTCGCTAAACGCTGTCTTTGCGCGAGATCTAGCAACATTGCAAACTGTGGTTCACCAAAACTTTGTAATAATTCCTCAGGAATTCGAGAGAAATCATCTTTTTTTTCGATGTATAAATAAGTTTGATCACGCTTGGTACTACGGTAAATTGCACAAATCATTTTCATTAAACTCTAATTATTAAAATAAGCGACTTGCCTGAATATTTTAGTAAATATAACATGCTTATATAATTTCGTAATATCGTCTCTGGTTTTTTGTGCCAGATTATAGAAAATTTACTGAGTCAGATAGATGTCAAACACGCCCATTGAGTTAAAAGGCAGTAATTTTACCCTCTCGGTACTTCATTTAAATGATGGATCACCGAAGGTTATTCGTCAGGCTATTTCAGATAAAATTGCCCAAGCGCCTCAATTTCTGAAAAATGCGCCTGTTGTTATCAATGTCTCTGCTATCGCAGATCAAACGATTGATTTTAAAAAACTGAGGCGAATAGTAGAAGATGCTGGCTTACGTGTTGTGGGAATTAGTGGTAGTCATGACGCTCAACAAAAAGAAGCGATAATTGCCGCACAGTTACCTATTCTAAATGAAGGTAAAATAACTAAGCCAGCAGCTCAGGCAAATAACGATAAAACGAATGAAGTACCGATAAATGTACGACAAAAAACCAAAATCATTCATACACCAGTGCGTTCAGGGCAACGTATTTACGCACCAAATAGCGATTTAGTCGTGTTAAGCAATGTCAGTGCTGGCGCTGAATTAATCGCAGACGGTAATGTACATATTTATGGTGTATTGCGTGGACGGGTTCTTGCCGGAGCATCAGGCGACCAAGAGAGCCATATTTTTTGTACACATTTATCTGCAGAACTAGTTTCCATTGCTGGTCAATATTGGCTAAGCGACCAAATTCCTACAGATTTTGTTGGCAAATCAGTCCAACTTAGTTTGCAAGAGAATGAATTAACAATCGAGAACTTAATTTAGAGCATCGACAAGGAATCACTCCATGGCACGCATTATTGTTGTTACGTCAGGTAAAGGTGGGGTTGGTAAAACAACTTCCAGCGCGGCCATTTCTACCGGCCTCGCTCAAAAAGGGCATAAAACGGTTGTTATCGACTTTGATATCGGGTTACGTAATCTTGACCTAATTATGGGTTGTGAGCGTAGAGTCGTTTATGACTTTGTTAATGTTATTCAAGGTGATGCTACTTTAAATCAAGCCCTGATTAAAGATAAACGTACAGAAAACCTTTATATCCTCCCTGCTTCACAAACAAGAGATAAAGACGCTTTAACCCGTGATGGTGTAGAGCAAGTGTTAGATGAACTGGATGAAATGGGTTTTGATTTTATTATTTGTGATTCACCTGCAGGGATTGAAAGTGGCGCACTTATGGCACTCTATTTTGCAGATGAAGCCATTATCACCACCAACCCAGAAGTCTCCTCTGTACGTGACTCAGACCGTATTTTAGGTATTTTAGCCTCTAAATCACGTCGCGCTGAACGAGGCGAAGATCCTATTAAAGAACATCTTCTATTAACACGCTATAATCCAGGCCGAGTAAGCCGTGGTGATATGTTAAGTATGGAAGATGTGCTAGAAATTTTATGTATTCCACTGCTGGGTGTTATTCCAGAAGATCAATCCGTTTTACGTTCATCAAACCAAGGTGAGCCTGTTATTCTTGATAGTGAATCTGATGCAGGTAAAGCTTATTTAGATACAGTAAATCGTTTATTAGGTGAAGAACATCCATTCCGTTTTATTGAAGAAGAGAAAAAAGGCTTCCTAAAACGCCTTTTTGGGGGGTAAAAGATGGCTTTATTAGATTTTTTTCTGTCGCGTAAAAAGTCGACAGCAAATATTGCCAAGGAGCGCCTACAAATTATCGTAGCAGAGCGTCGACGTGGCGATACTGAGCCAGCTTATTTACCTGATATGAAAAGAGATTTATTAGGTGTTATCTGTAAGTATGTGCAGATAGATCCCGATATGCTATCTGTTCAGTTTGAGCAGAAAGGCGATGATATCTCCGTACTAGAATTAAATGTGACATTACCTGAAAATGAAGAATCACCTAAGTGATCATATTTAATTCGCTGATATAAGCTAATGATCCACAGAGCCAGCTATAAACTATCACATATTTGCTTGGCTCTGTGTTTTTAATTATATATAAACTGGCTGAATACAAATGTGCAAATAGCGCTATATATTGTTGCTATTTTAAACATTCATTAATAATAAGTTGGAGTTGCTATTTATTGGATGATAGAAGGATGATAGAAACTCATATTGGGTTTGAGAAAATTTCAGGCTAAATAATTACTCTTTAGCCTGAATTAATATAACGTGATATTAAGGATATTGCGCCAAAATTGCAGTAATTTTTTCTGCTAATAATGCTTTACGCCAGCGTGAAAGCAATTCAGGCTCCCCTGTTTTAATTTTCCAGTGAATATTAAGCAATTGGTTTATTTGTCTTCTTGAGGCTAATAACTCGGGGTTATAACGCTGTCCTTCACTTACCTCTTGGATCACCGTTTTTATTGCTTTAAAGGCTTTTTTATAGTTAGGTTGTTCAATTAAATTGCCAATAGGCTCAGGACAATCTTCATCTTTGATCTGTTTGGCTTTGGCAACAAAATCCAACAAGCGACGGCCATGACAACGAATTTCTTGCCCCGATAGAGAAAGCGCATCTAATTCAGCAAGAGAGGTCGGTAAATAGCGTGCTACTGACCATAAATGCTCTTCCCTTACAACAAAATTTAATGCCATATCACGGGCTCTAGCTTGATTTAAACGCCATTCTGCCAACATTTTTAAGCATGCTAATTGTTGACCTCGTAATTGCCATGCATTACCAATATCGCGATAGGCAAGCTCTGGTGATACGGTCTCTTGGCGACGCTCGGCTATCATTTCACACTCATCAACAATCGCGTCCATATAACCGGCTTCTTGTGCCTGTGCGATTAATTTCTTAGCTAGAGGTAACAAATAAAACACATCACCACTCGCATATTGGCACTGTTTTTCGGTTAATGGGCGCGCCAGCCAATCTGTTCGTGATTCACTTTTATCGAGAGCAATATGTTCATATTTCTCAACTAAGGTGGCAAAACCACAAGAAATGGGATAGCCCAGAAAAGCGGCCACGACTTGGGTGTCTATCATGGGTGTCGGAACACAACCAAATTGATGAGAAAACACTTCAAGATCTTCACTTCCAGCATGCAAATATTTAAGTACTGCGGGATTAGTTAATAATTCAACAAAAGGAGTCCACTCAGTAATGGTCAGGGGATCAATAAGAGAGATCTGTTTCCCATCGTACATTTGGATAAGCCCCAAATGTGGGTAATAGGTGCGTATACGGACAAACTCTGTATCTAATGCAATTTGTGATACCTCAGACGCTGCTTTACAGACATCTTCTAGTGCTGTGTTTGTCGTGATAAATTGATAATTCAAAACAGGTTTCTCTTGTGTTTTTATGTCTAATGACTTTTTCGTAAAGACAAAAACGCCGGTATAAACCGGCGAATTTATCAAAGGTTATACTTTGTTGTATCAAGATCCAGTTGATGTTTTCAACTGTTTTTCTTCATTTCTTAATTCTCTGCGTAAAATTTTACCAACATTTGACTTAGGCAGCTCTTCTCGAAACTCAATAATCTTAGGTACTTTATAACCCGTTAAGTAACGGCGACAATGAGTTTTAAGTTCATCTTCTGTCAATGAGGGATCTTTTTTGACAACAAAGATTTTCACAGTCTCACCCGAGCTTTTACTCGGTACACCAATAGCTGCTGATTCTAAAACTTTCGGGTGCGCAGTAACCACTTCTTCAACTTCATTAGGATAGACATTAAATCCTGAAACCAAGATCATATCTTTTTTACGGTCAATGATGCGGATAAAGCCTTCATCATCCATTGTGGCAATATCACCTGTGGCAACCCATCCATCATGTAGTACTTCTGCTGTCGCATCAGGACGATTCCAGTAGCCTTTCATGACCTGAGGGCCACGAACCCACATTTCACCGCCTTCTGTGCGAGACACTTCATTACCTTCATCATCCATAAATTTTACTTCCGTTGAAGGTACAGGAAGCCCAATACTACCACTGTATTTTTTCAGGTTATAAGGGTTACCTGTTACTAAAGGCGAACACTCAGTTAAACCATAACCTTCTAATAGATGCTTACCGGTTAATTCTTCCCACTCTTTCGCAACACTACTTTGTACGGGCATTCCGCCACCAACAGAAAGGTTGAGCTTAGAAAAATCAAGTTGACGAAACTCAGGATTATGTAGCCAAGCATTAAATAGTGTATTTACCCCGGTAATCGCCGTGACAGGATAACGCGATAACTCTTTAATAGTGCCTTTAACATCTCGTGGGTTCGTTATCAGTAGGTTTTTCCCGCCAACTTCAATAAATAACAAGCAGTTCACGGTTAAAGCAAAGACGTGATACAAGGGTAAAGCGGTTACCACCAGCTCTTTCCCTACATTAAGTGCAGGAACATAAGCGGCTTTAGCTTGTTCTAGATTAGCCAACATATTACGATGAGTTAACATCGCGCCTTTCGCAATTCCTGTGGTACCACCAGTATATTGTAAGAAGGCTAAATCATCTCCAGTAATTTCTGGCTTAATATATTGCATTCGGTAGCCTAAATGCATCGCTCGACGAAATGATATCGCGTCAGGCAAATTATATTTTGGGACTAATCGCTTGATATATTTAACCACAAAATCAACCAGTGTCGCTTTAGGACGAGATAGCTGATCTCCCATACGTGTTAAAATAACGTGTTTAATGCTGGTGTTAAAGACGATTTTTTCCAGCGTATGGGCAAAATTAGAAACAATGACAATAGCTGTGGCGCCACTATCATTAAGCTGATGTTCAAGCTCTCTTGGTGTGTAGAGTGGGTTTACATTGACCACTACCATACCGGCACGAAGAATGCCGAAAAGCGCTATAGGATATTGCAGTAAGTTAGGCATCATTAAGGCGACACGATCACCTTTTTTCAATCCTAAGCCATTTTGCAAATAAGCGGCAAAAGCACGGCTACGCTCTTCTAGTTTGCGGTAAGTCATGACCTCGCCCATATTGATAAAGGCGGGTTGATCTGCGTAATTTGCGACAGCGTTTTCAAGCATCTCTGCAAGAGATGCAAAACGGTCCGGGTCAATTTCAGCCGGAACATCTGCCGGATAACGTTTAAGCCAGACTTTTTCCAAAGTAGTACTCCTGATTAATCGCACTTCTTGGTTAATATTATGTTTCTTTTTAACAAAGTATTAACTCATCCTACCAGCACAAACAATTTTCTGTTGTGAAGATGCGAAGTGTATCACTAAATTTTTTCTTTTTATGTTTAACAAAAAAGAAGGCGGTCAAAACCGCCCTCTCTTTTGTTGTCTTCATCTTTAATAATTATATTAGATAATTGCCATCTAATATATTACAGGTATTGATTATACACCGTTTCAAACTCATAAAGGTAAAATATTATATCGTCATTAACAATTATTCTAGTTTATTACTCCAAAACGGGGACAACTTGGCCAGTACCATATGGATATGCCCCATAGCCGCCGTAGCCATAATTATACCAGTAAGGGGCATTACCATAGTATCCCCATGTCATAACAGGCGCAGGCATAATAACTTGTTGCGTTAATGTCCAGCGTTTCATTCCTGTAACATCGATACGTAAAAATGGATAAACGGCTTCACCCACTTTGCCTGTTTTTACACCTTTGATCGTACCCACTACCGTGACATACTGATTTTTATAATCTGTTGGATCTAAAAAATGAGTAACATTCGCATAAAGACGACCAACAGAAGGTTGCTGTAACTCAGGAGCCGCATCATAGTGAGAAAGTGGCATCACAGCAATTTCTAACTGGGTTGATGAAGGTAGATTCTTAACCTCTATCACTCGCCCACCAAAACGACCTTCTTGACCGACATAAAGCTCCGGTGCCGCTAGAACTACATTTAAGTCAGTAACAGGAGTTGCTGTTGTCCCTTTAATAGATTCAGGTATAGAGACGCAGCCCGTTAGTAATAGAGCGCCAGATAAAAATAGCGCTTTACTTACCAAACGGTAGTTTAATTGTCTGTTCATAAACCACCTCTTTGTACGTCATTAAGTACGTTACACGCTAAGATAAGTATAGCGTCACTCTGTCACTTCTAACAGAAAATCGCTAACAATCTATTCCCGTCCTGGTAATTTTTTCCAAGTGACTTCATTACGTAAATAAACAGGCTCGGCCTCTTCTACTTTAGTTGCTTTCCCTTCATGCCATGCGGTAACGGCAAGTGGCAACATATCTTGTGCCGCAGGCAAAGTAATTTGCGTTTCAACCACGGTAAAAGGCAATGATAAAGCTAAATCAGGATAAGCTTGCCACCCCGTACCCGCAATTGCCCAGCGACCTGTGGTAGCTTGTAGCGTTTCGGCAAATTGTTCTGGTTTCATTACCGCTTCTGTTTCTTCACCAGACCAAATGCCAGCGTCATTACGTTGATATTGGGCACAGTAGATTTCCCCCATACGGGCATCAATGGCGACTAAAACTTGCTTAATGCCTGTTGTTCTAAAGACGCCTTCTGCCATGGTGGCAAGAGAAGAAATACCAATCAGTGGCAAATTAGCCCCTAGTGCGATACCTTGCGCAACACCGACACCAATGCGAACACCGGTAAAACTGCCCGGACCACGACCAAAAGCGAGGGCATCTAAGGATTGCAGTGATAAATTGGCTTCTTCTAAAGCACTTTTCACCATTGGTAAAATTTTTTGTGTATGTTCACGCGGTGAAATTTCAAAACGTGAAGCAACGACACCTTCATTCCAAACCGCAACAGTACAAGACTCAGTTGCGGTATCAATTGCTAAAATTCGCAGTGACACGCCATAACTCCGGCAGATTCAATAAGTAAAAAGAGAAAGAATAATATCATAATAGTATTCAACAGAATAAATACACATCATATGTAATCACTATTATGACTCCGACACTATTTCATTTCGTTGTGCCCGTTGGCTTAAAAAATAACTGGTTTTTTCTAATGAACGGGTTCGTGGTGATGGGGGCAAACTACTTAAAAACACTTCCCCATAAGGTCTTGAAACTAATCTATCATCACAAACAATAATGGCACCATAATCATGTATATCGCGGATCAAACGCCCGACGCCTTGCTTTAGAGTGATCACCGCATCAGGGATTTGTACATCCCGAAATGCATCACCACCACGTAATTGACAATCTTCAATACGTGCTCTTAATAATGGATCGTCAGGTGCGGTAAAGGGTAATTTATCAATGATCACACAAGAAAGTGTATCTCCCCTGACATCCACCCCTTCCCAAAAACTTTGGGTCGCGACAAGTAACGCATTGCCTGAGGAAACAAATTTTTTCAATAATTGCGATTTCCCCATTTCGCCTTGCATTAACACGGGAAGTGGTAAGCTGGCTTTAAACTCTTCGGCTAATCCACGCATCATAGCGTGAGAGGTACAAAGAAAAAAACAACGCCCCTGATTTTTTAAGATCACAGGAGCCAGCATAGCGGCTAAACGCTTCGCGGTGTATGGTTGATTTAACGGAGGTAAATAACGTGGTACACAGAGCAACGTTTGATGTTGATAATCAAATGGGCTATTTAAAATTAATGTTGTGGCATTTTCCAGTCCTAATCTATCTGTGTAATAAGACATTTTTTCATCTACAGAGAGTGTTGCAGAAGTAAATATCCAACTACTTTTATGGGACTTTATCAGCTCACGAAATTTATCAGCAACCGAAAGTGGCGTGATCGCCAGTAAAAAATGACGACCATAGCTTTCAAACCAATAACTGTATCCGGCAATCGTCGTATCAATTAGGCGTTTTAAACGATTACGATAAAGTGTTGCCCGTTCAAACGCACTATCCAGTAATTGGCTACGCCCTAAAGAGAGCTTCATTACATCATAACTTAGCTCTAACGCATCATCTAATAAGGTTAAATAGCGTTTGGTTTCCTTATTTTGTAATAATTCCCTTAAGTTACCCCGAAAACCCGTATCACCTAAGCTAAGACGAAAATCTTGTACCATTTGAGTTAAACGGTCAGCACTTTTTTGCAGTTGCACTTGATCACGCACTTCAGTGCGATACGCCACAATCATATCTCGCGCTAGATCGAATAATTGACGACTAGTGAGCTGTTGACCGAAGTAGTGGCTCGCTATATCAGGAATTTGATGCGCCTCATCGAAGATCATTATCTCCGCATCGGGGATCAGCTCACCAAAACCAGTATCTTTTACTACCGTATCTGCCATAAAAAGGTGATGATTAACAACCACCACATCAGCGGCTAACGCATTTTTACGGGCACTTAATACATAACACTCTTTGTAGCGAGGACAATCACTGCCCAGACAATTATCATTAGTGCTAGTCACCAATGGCCATACTTTGCTATCTTCCGCCACACTATGACAGCGACTAATATCACCATCTTCTGTTTGCGTTGACCATTGGCGTACATGCATAACATCAGCAAGTACTTCTGCTTCTAAATCACCGCCACTGAGCATTTGCTGATCTAAACGTTCTAAACACAAATAATTAGAGCGACCTTTTAATAAAGCCGTTGTACCATCGTAGTCTAGCGCTTCTATTATGGTGGGGAGATCACGACTATACAGTTGATCTTGTAATGCCTTAGATCCGGTAGAGATGATAGTTTTTTTCCCAGAACGTAATGCAGGCACAAGATAGGCATAGGTTTTCCCTGTCCCGGTCCCCGCTTCTGCAATAAGCACACCTTGTTTATCAATAACCTCTGTTACTGATATCGCCATTTGTCGTTGAGCTTCACGGGGATGAAATCCAGGAACGCGTCGGGTTAAAATCCCGTTTTCTGCAAAATCGTCTGACACAGGCATACTCTTTTTATAAAATAAGACGTAAATTATGCCAGTGGATAGCTAAAAGTACCACCCACGTTATTAATACAAAGGAGAATTTATCGTGACTATAAAACGTATCGATCCAGAGGACCGTTGGTCTGAAGCGGTTATTTATAATGATACTGTCTATTACACTGCAGTTCCTGAAAACTTATCAGGGGATATAATCGAACAAACTGCAGATACATTAGCTGCTATTGATGTGTTATTACAAAGAGTGGGATCGGATAAAAGTAAGATCCTTGATGCAACACTATTTTTAGCAGATAAAGCCGATTTTGCAGGTATGAATCAAGCATGGGATGCATGGGTTGCTAAAGGGAGCGCGCCAGTACGTTGTACCGTTCAGGCTCAACTCATGCATCCTGAATATAAAGTAGAAATTAAAATCATCGCTGCTCTCTAATTTTTTATTAGCACCCGCACATGCGGGTACTATTTTCTCTTATATCTCGGATCAGCTAATTCAATATAATAATTTGATAAATGATCATGCCCATAACACATACCAATATGACTGTTTGCCATAAAAGTTAAAAAAAACTCTAATGGCCCATAAAATTTTTGGCTCGTGAAATGACGTAACGTAAAAATAGTTATTTTTCTTAACGTATCGGGTAAATGGATTATTTTAATTTTTTTATCTAATGCGCTTCCTGCGAGTTCACATATTTGATTCAAAGATAGAATATCCGGTCCACCTACAGTGAATTCATTTATATTGGTTGTCATTTTCTCGACAATAAATTGCGCTAAATCTTTTCCAGAAATAGGATTTATTTTTTGTTCGCCATCACCAAATAAATAAACTTTACCCGATGCTGCCATCTGTAAAAAATCCCCCATATCGCTAAAATAGCCATTAGGTCTTACAATACAGTATGCTAAATTGGCTTGTTTTAATTTATCAACAAAGCGCTCCTTTGCTTGAAAAATCTTTAGATTTCGGTGTTTTTCGCCATCAATAGCCGAGATATAAATAAATTTATTAACCTTCGATTTAATCGCTTCTTCTAATAAATTGGCATTTGCCTGATAATCCACATCCATATAGGTTAACCCTTCTTTTTGCCGAGTGATCCCTACCGTTGATATCACGCAATCAATATTTTGAGCAATCAAAGAAAGTTGCTCTGGTTTTGTGATCTCGCCAATAAATATATCATCAACATCAGCAAACTTTGTCGCTTGTTGATGATTTCTAACTAAAACACGTACCCAATATCCTTGTTTTTTTAATTCTTGAACTAAAAAACCACCCAAATATCCTGTTGCTCCCGCGACTAATATCCGTTTCATTTCAACTCCTTTATTTTTTAATTATCATGAAAAGTAACATCAATGATAAATTAATAGCAACTGCGTTTAGCATAATAAATGCAATATACTCACCATTGTTAGTGATAGATTCTATAGCATCTTCAAATTTCACTCTTTTTAGTGTTGAAATAGTAAGGTTATTTTTACTATAAACTTTTGTTATTTTAAACACATCGTTTTTAATAGATATTTATAGAAACAAAAAAGCTAAGTTTACAAGAAACTTAGCTTTTTTATTTAATATGCTTTACTTTGCTATGTAAAATAGAGTTAAGCGAATTTAATCATTATCATACCGACTAATAATAATATAATTCCACTCCATCCTTTATAATTTAGGCGTTGATTAAATAAGATCCACCCAGCGGCGATAGTGGCAATAATACCAAAAGCTCCCCATAGTGCGTAAGCAACAGAAAGCTCTATCCCCTTTACGGCCATTGCCAATGAACTAAATGCGCCTAATACACAAAGCAATGACAATATTCCCAACCCCCAACGACTAAAACCGTTAGACATTTTCAAGAATATATTGGCCACGATTTCAAGCACAACAGCAAGAAGAAGAAAAGCGCCATGCCACCATTCAAATTGAGCTAACATATTAAGCCTCTTTAACATTAGAAGAAATTGGCTTATTAACTCCCTTTACCACAGTAGCAACCTGTTTGGCTTTTCCGGCAATATTTTTTACCGAATCGGTTGTTTTTTTAGCAACCGCCGATTTTTTAGTGCCTGACTTAATCAGAGTGATCCCCGCAATTAACATTGCTAAACCACCTAATTTTAATGCTGACAGTGATTCACCAAACCAAAGCACGCTAAATGTTGTAATAATGACAATTCCAATACCTTCCCACAGTGCATAAGCTACACCTAATGCCACTTTTTTTACGGCTATGGCTAAAAAGATATAGGAAGTGGCAATCATTAACCACATAACGATCATACCAGTGTAACCACCGCTGACACTGGCATACTTCATTGATAAAGTGCCGATCACTTCACAGATAATAGCTAAAACTAAAAATATCCAATAAATCATTTTTCATCTCTCATACACGTTTAAAGCACGCCTAAACGTTTCTTGCGCAGAAGATAGAGAATATGCAGATAGTCTTTCTGGCGGTATAAAACCGAACGTTAAGGCAACGTTATTTCCTGATATATCAGGAAGTAGGATGAGAAATTTCTATAATGCGCCACACCAGTAGTGTTCGCTGGATAAAATAGCAGAAAGGAATAACTTATAAGTAGAACGTTTAACTTTTACGCTTTTGGCGCTAGTCATGATTATTTATTCTTTCATCGCGCAGACCATCCGCACGATATACTCCGAACCCTCATATAATATGGATAAATGTTACATGATATTTCTATCATGCCGAATTATTTAAAGCAAGGATCTTCTGCAAAAATTTTTTAGGTAATTGATTGGTTTTATTTAGGTTTTAAGTTGAAGATTGCAATACACTGCATAGTTAATCAATTCTTAGCTGAACTTGTTATTAATTTATTCATTTATATCGCAGTAATCATGCTTAATAAAAAAACACCGCAAAACTCGACCTCTTATTTTACGGTGTTATTTATATTAGTTAGGGACTATATCTGACGATGAAATTCCCTACTCAATTTCATTCCAAGAGCGGCCATCACGAGTGATCATTGCAACAGATGCAACCGGCCCCCATGTTCCTGCTTGGTATGGCTTAGGTAATTCATTATCGCATTCCCATGCATTAATAATTGAATCGACCCATTTCCATGCTTCTTCTACTTCATCACGACGGACAAATAGCGCTTGAATACCCCGCATTGCCTCAAGCAACAACCGCTCATAAGCATCAGCTAAATGAGTTTGATTAAAAGTTTCGGAGAAACTTAAGTCTAATTTAGTGGTTTGTAAGCGGTGTTTATGATCAAGACCTGGTGCTTTATTTAGCACTTCAATATCAATACCTTCATCAGGCTGTAAACGGATAGTGAGTTTATTTTGTGGTAACTCTTGATAGGTTTCACTGAAAATATTCAGAGCTGGTTTTTTAAAATAGACCACCACTTCCGAGCATTTACTTGGCATACGCTTACCGGTTCTTAAATAGAAGGGTACACCCGCCCAACGCCAGTTATCAATATCAGCACGAATTGCAACAAAGGTCTCTGTATTACTGGCTTTATTTGCACCCTCTTCGTCTAGATAGCCCGGTACTTTTTTACCTTGTACAAAACCAGCCGTATATTGCCCACGAACCGTTTTTTCACGGACATTAGTCATATCAATACGACGTAATGAGCGCAGTACTTTCACTTTTTCTTGGCGGATACTATCAGCCGTTAAATCAGCAGGTGGTGACATGGCGATCATCGTCAAAATTTGTAATAGGTGATTTTGCACCATATCACGCATTTGACCCGCTTGATCGAAATACCCCCAACGTCCTTCAATACCAACTTCTTCTGCCACCGTGATTTGGACATGATCTATCGTTTTGTTATCCCAATTATTAACAAATAAGGAGTTAGCAAAACGTAAAGCCAATAAGTTTAAAACGGTTTCTTTACCCAAGTAGTGGTCGATACGATAAATTTGACTCTCTTTAAAGTATTTCGCCACACTGTCATTAATAGAAACTGAAGACGCTAAATCTGTTCCTAGTGGTTTTTCCATAACAACACGGTTTGGCTCTTTATTTAATTTAGCATGTCCCAAACCTTTACACATCGCACTGAAAGTACTTGGTGGCATTGCAAAATAGTAAATCGCCGGTAATTTGTCTTGTTTTAGATGTTTTGCTAACTCAATAAAGTGGTCAGTTTCATTGACATCAAGATTACAAAAATCGAGACGAGCACTTAAACGTTGCCAAATTTCAGGGTTAATCTCTTCTTTTAAAAAAGTTTGTAATGCTTCATGGGCAACATTTGTATAAGCAGCTACATCCCAATCAGCACGACCAACACCGATGATACGTGTATCAGGGTGAATATATCCTGCCTTTTCCAGTTGATAAAGTGATGGAATTAACTTACGACGGGCAAGATCCCCTTTAGTACCGAAGATAACCAGATCACAGGCCTGAGCAGTCGATATCGCTGCCATAGTACGTCTCCTCATGATGAGATTTTGTAATTTTGTTACATAATTTCGTATTAATGTACTCTTTTGGGTGTACGCAGTAAATACGCTTGCGTGTTTTAGTCTTTAACGCCCCTTACATCTTATTAACCAACAGTTTTTTATGTCTAGCTTTTTCTATTTCTATGTAAATTTACAACAGTTTTGTTAATTGTTTTCAGCTTTGAAAGTTAGACACAGGTCATACTTTGATGAAAAAAGCCCTTTTAAGGGGCTGTCAGCGATGTAAGTGCTGTTATATGCGTAGTATATTTTCATAAAACCGTTATAGATTTCTCCTTTTATTGAAATTGGCAAAGCCAAGGATCTGTATATTTAATGAATATATTGGAAAGGGTTCAGTCTAGTCTGGACATCTTGAGTAAATCAGAAAAAAAAGTGGCTGAGGTTGTTTTAACAACACCACAAACCGTGATCCATTCAAGTATCGCTCTTATGGCGAAAACAGCTGATGTTAGTGAGCCCACTGTAAATCGTTTTTGTCGACGCATGGCAACAAAAGGATTTCCAGATTTTAAGTTACAATTAGCACAAAGCATTGCCAATGGTACACCTTATGTCAATCGTAACATTGATGACTCCGATTCTGTCTCTGCTTATACCAATAAAATATTTGAATCCGCGATGGCGGGTTTAGAGACTGTCAAAAATAATCTCGATATTGCGGTTATTAATCGAGCTGTCGATATTCTTACTCAAGCAAGAAAAATCTCGTTTTTTGGTCTAGGTGCTTCTGCCGCCGTCGCACATGATGCCATGAATAAATTCTCACGTTTCAACATTCCCGTGACCTATTTTGATGATGTTATCATGCAACGAATGAGCTGTATAAATAGTATCGACGGTGATGTTGTGGTGATTGTGTCTCACACAGGTCGTACTAAAAATTTAGTCGAAATTGCTAAAATTGCACGTGAAAATGATGCATCAGTAATAGCGATTACCACTTCTGGCTCTTTATTAGCCGCCGAAGCAACGTTACCCATCTTACTTGATGTACCGGAAGATACCGATATCTACATGCCGATGATTTCTCGCCTTGCACAACTTACCGTTATTGATGTTCTGGCTACAGGGTTTATTTTACGCCGAGGGCCAAAATTTAGAGATAACTTGAAGCGTGTCAAAGAAGCATTACGCGATTCGCGCTTTGATAAGTAACCGTTTTAAATGAATTTGTTAGTATAGTCACATTTAGCAGTGTGCCCTTGACTAGATAACTTTTTGAAAAATGGTAGCATAACTGCGAGCTAACTCTCACATATGATGAAAACACCTAAGTATGTTACAATTAGCTTGAAGCGTTTCACTTAACATATTGGATAGAATGTTACTTACCTCCGTTTTATCCAATAGCCAATACCTTTCGTTCAAGGTCAACGGAGTAATGCATGTCCAGACGGCTCAGAAGAACAAAAATTGTTACCACCTTAGGCCCAGCAACAGATCGTGATAATAACCTAGAAAAAATCATTACTGCTGGTGCAAATGTTGTTCGATTAAATTTCTCTCATGGCTCTGCAGAAGATCATCTTGCTCGTGCTAATCGCACCCGTGAAATAGCAGCTAGACTTGGTCGCCATGTTGCTATTTTAGGCGATTTGCAGGGTCCGAAAATCCGTGTTTCGACATTTAAAGAAGGCAAAGTATTTCTTAATGTGGGAGACAAATTTCTCCTTGATGCCAATTTAGAAAAAGGCGAAGGCGACCAAACTAAAGTCGGTATTGACTATAAAGGGTTACCTGCCGATGTTGTTCCTGGCGATATCTTGCTACTTGATGATGGACGTGTTCAATTAAAAGTCCTTAAAGTCGAAGGCCTGAAAGTTTTCACTGAAGTGACTGTCGGTGGCCCATTATCTAATAATAAAGGGATCAATAAACTCGGTGGTGGTCTTTCTGCTGAAGCATTAACTGAAAAAGATAAACAAGATATTATTACTGCAGCCAAAATTGGTGTTGATTATCTTGCTGTCTCCTTTCCAAGAACAGGCGAAGATCTTAATTATGCACGTCGCTTAGCACGTGATGCAGGCTGTGAGTGCCAAATTGTCGCGAAAGTTGAACGTGCCGAAGCCGTTGCCAATGATGAAATTATCGATGAGATCATTCTCGCTTCTGATGTTGTCATGGTTGCCCGTGGTGATTTAGGCGTAGAAATTGGTGATCCTGAATTAGTCGGGGTACAGAAAAAACTCATCCGTCGTGCTCGTCAGCTAAATCGTGTTGTTATCACAGCCACTCAAATGATGGAATCGATGATAACTAACCCAATGCCAACTCGTGCAGAAGTCATGGACGTCGCCAATGCGGTATTAGATGGTACAGATGCCGTTATGTTATCGGCTGAAACAGCAGCAGGACAATATCCCGCTGAAACTGTAGCCGCAATGGCACAAGTCTGCTTAGGCGCGGAAAAAATGCCTGCGGCCAATGTATCAAAACACCGTTTAGATATGGTATTTGATAATGCTGAAGAAGCGATAGCCATGTCAACCATGTATGCAGCTAACCATATGAAAGGCGTTAATGCGATTATCGCTATGACTGAGTCCGGTCGTACTGCCCGTATGATGTCACGAATTAGCACCGGTTTACCTATTTTCTCTATGTCACGCCATGAGAAAACATTAAACCAAACTGCACTTTATCGAGGTGTTACGCCTGTTTATTGCAGTACTCATACTGACGGTATTGCTGCCGCTAATGAAGCTATTATGCGTTTATGTGAAAAAGGCTTTTTAGTTTCAGGTGATTTAGTCTTAGTCACGCAAGGTGACCAGATGGGTACGATCGGAAGTACCAATACTTGTCGTATCCTTACCGTAGAATAATCGTTCTTATTCTTTTATAGCAAAATGGCAAACGGGCACTTTAAATAGTGCCCGTTTTTTTATCTTCCTATTCGTTCACCAGCAATGGACTAGTCTAGGATATTCTCACGCGCATAAGGTTCTATTTCCCCCTCTTTACGCGTTTTTAATAGTTTTAAGATCCAAGTATATTGCTCTGGTGTCGGTGAGACTAACGCTTCTAGCTCTTCATTCATCCGACGCGCAATATAACGATCATCTTGCCCTTCTATATCATCCATCGGCTCACGGATAATAATCTTTAGTTGATGCGTTTTATGACAGTAAACAGGAAACAGTGGCACAATGGCCGCTCTGCATACTTTCATTAATCGGCCAATCGCCGGTAATGTGGCTTTATAAGTACCAAAAAAATCCACAAATTGACTATGCTCGGCACCATGATCTTGGTCAGGTAAATAATACCCCCAAAACCCTTGGCGCACCGTTGAAATAAAAGGTTTTATCCCCGCTTCGCGCGAGTGTAAACGTCCGCCGAAATGGTAACGTGCTTTATTCCATAAATAATCAGTCACCGGATCTTTTTGGTGGTGAAACATTGCTGCCATTTTTTGCCCTTTAGCAGCCAATAACATGGCAGGTACATCAACAGCCCATCCATGCGGTACCATAAAAATAACATTACGCCCTTGTGCTTTTAAGCGCTCTATAATCTCTATCCCTTCCCAAGAGGTACGCTGTAATGTGTGTTTAGCCCCTCTTAAACAAAGATCTGCAAGCATCACGAAAGACTGTGGCGCTGTTTCAAACATTTTATCAAGCACATCTTCTCGTTGTGCTTTATCCCAGTGAGGAAAACAATATCTTAAATTGATATCTGCACGACGTCTGGCACTTTTCGCTTTACGCCCAACAAAACGACCTATAGAAGCAAGGAGCGGATCACGCCATTTTACCGGCATATACGCTAATGCACACAATACGCCTGCACCAAACCAGGTTCCCCAATGACGAGGATGCAAATAGGCGCGGTGAAAAGTCGGTACATAACCCGCTTTACTATCTGTATCTTTTTCTTTATTCATCAGATAACTCGCTGAACTGACACCTCTAAATAGGCGTAAAAATCATTAAAACAAAAACGGATGATATCAATCATCCGCTTTTATGTCTTTAACTTCTTGTTTAATGTCAATTATCTAACGTTAATTGAGGCATGATCTCTTTTACTTTAGCTAAGTATTCACGCTTCTCTTTGCCTGTTAGGCCATCTGCACGAGGTAATTTAGCTGTTAATGGATTAACTGCTTGTTGGTTGATCCATAATTCATAATGTAAGTGTGGCCCTGTGGAGCGCCCTGTATTTCCGGATAGTGCAATGCGATCACCTCGTTTTACACGTTGTCCCGGTTTGACTAACAGTTGGCGTAAGTGCATATAACGAGTGGTATATTGGCTACCATGACGGATAGCAATAAAATTACCTGCTGCACCACTGTATTTAGAGACAATGACTTCACCATCTCCTGTAGCTAAAACAGGCGTACCAACAGGCATAGCAAAATCAACCCCTTTATGCGGTGCAACACGGCCTGTGACAGGATTGATACGGCGAGGATTAAATTGAGAAGAGACTCTAAACTGTTTTACCGTTGGAAAACGCATAAAACCACGTTCTAAACCACCTGCTTGGCTATCATAGTAGCGGCCATCTTCAGCAAGAAAAGCATAGTAATCTTTACCACCACTTCGTAACCGCACACCAATAAGTTCGCTCTGTTCGGTACGACCATCTAAGACTTCACGAGAAAAAAGGGCTGAGAATTTATCACCACTTTGTAATTTTCTAAAGTCTAATTGCCATTGCAAAGCTTTAGTCACTGCGCGAGCTTCTGCGTTAGTTAAGCCAGCATTTGTTGCACTTGCAGAGAAACTACCACGGATAACCCCTGTGGTCACACTATTTTTCCATTCGCCTTTTTGGAACTCTTTTGCTTCAGTAAAACCTGTTTCCGTACGCGTATAAACACGAGTTTCTCGGCGAGAAACGCCCCAACTTAACTCTTGCAATAAACCATCATCATCAAGTTTCCAACTTATTGGTTGGCCTATTTTAAGGTTTCTGAGATCTTTATTTTGATTGGAGAGCGTTGCAATATCAGCTGAGTCGATACCAAATTGCGTTAATATCGAACTTAATGAATCTCCACTGGAGACAATATAAGTATGAGGAACCTGTGCCACTGCGGTGCTAGTATCGACACCATCATCAGCACCTACAAGTCCTTCATCTGTTAGCTGATCACTACTGTCGGTAATAATATCGTCGGTGTTTTCCCCTTGGGTTGTTAGGGGAGTCTGAATACTGATAGGAACTTCTCTGCTTTGTTCGGTGTGAAGCACAACTGGCCGCCATATTGCGACAGCCAGTGTTGCTGCAGTTAACGAACCAAGCATAATTTTATGTGGTAAGGGTAAATTTAAATATACCTGTGCAATGGATCTCGTCTTCTGCTGCACGTTCTTAATTCCTTATTGTGTTTCATTCAGGCAGCTCGCATATTGGTTAGCTAATTGGGTAAGGAATTTCACATAACTATCTTGAGTTAATGCAATCCCACTTCCTAGGGGATCTAATACCCCCATTTTAACTCCAGTGCCTTTCGCCACTGTCTCAATTACTGTCGGCCTAAATTGTGGCTCAGCAAAAATACATGTGGCTTTTTGCTCAACCAACTGTGTTCGTATTTGATGTAATTTCTGTGCACCTGGTTGTATTTCAGGGTTGATCGTAAAATGACCTAATGGCTTTAAATTATAATGTTTTTCGAAGTAGCCATAAGCATCATGAAAGACAAAATAACCCTTGTTTTTAACAGGCGACAGAATATTAACAAGATTTTTATCTGTTTGCTTGAGTTGTTCGCTGAATTTACTTAGGTTTACGTCCAGAAGTTCTTTTTTATCTGGATAGAGCGTCACTAACCTATCGTGGATCTGTTTTGCAGACGACAACGCAATCTCTGGTGATAACCAGATGTGCATATTATAATCACCATGAGAATGATGTTCGTGATTTTCCTCATGTTTATGCACATTGTCATTATCATCTTTCAATAAAAGCGACTTTATTTTGTCAGTTTCCGCTAAAGCCAGCTTATTTTTGTCACTAAGTCTATTTAATGGTCTATCTAAAAAGACTTCCATATCCGGCCCAACCCATACCATTAAATCTGCTGAGGTGATTTTGCGTAAATCCGAAGGTTTTAATGCATAATCATGTGGCGATGCCCCATCAGGTAATAAAACTTCTGTTGGCGTTACACCATCAGCAATTGCTGCCGCAATAAACCCTATCGGCCTAATTGAAGCAACAACATCTGCCTGAACAGATGAACTAAATGAGGCTATCATAGCAGTCACTAAACATGATTTAATTAAAAAACCATGCGCAAATTTGTTGTTTTTATGTAACATAGGCAAAATTCTCGTGAAACGTCATTGGAAATGTTATATTATAACGTTTCAATGATTCTGCAAGTGCTAATTTTATGTCTGACTTAATTCGTTTAAAATCGGTTGGTGTCTCTTTTGGTGAAAGCGTTATTCTAAAAGATATCTCTTTTAATCTAAAAGCAGGCCGTATTCTTACCTTACTTGGCCCTAATGGTGCGGGTAAGTCAACGATTATTCGTTTGGTTTTAGGGTTGTTGGCTCCCTCTTCTGGAAAGATTGAACGTCAACATAGTTTACGTATTGGCTATGTACCTCAAAAACTCTATCTCGATCCAACTATGCCATTGACAGTCAAGCGGTTTATGACCTTAAAACCGGGTGTTAAAGATAAAGATATTTTACCTGCTTTAGAACGAGTCAATGCAGCAAAATTAATAAACGCCCCTATGCAAAAATTATCAGGGGGTGAATCACAACGTGTTTTACTCGCCCGAGCTTTACTTAATCAACCACAACTGTTAGTTCTAGATGAACCCACTCAAGGGGTTGATGTAAATGGTCAATTAGCCCTCTATGATTTAATTAATCAGCTTCGCAATGAATTAGGCTGCGCAATTTTAATGGTGTCACATGACTTACATCTGGTTATGGCTAAAACAGATGAAGTGCTCTGTTTAAATGGTCATATCTGCTGCTCAGGTACACCAGATGTGGTTTCTTCTCACCCTGAATTTATAGCTATGTTTGGTAGTCGTGGTGCTGAACAACTGGGTATTTATCGTCATCATCACCAACATAATAAGGAGTGTCATCATGATTGAGTTGCTGTTACCGGGCTGGATCGCCGGTATGCTCTTAGCGATGGCCGCAGGTCCATTAGGCTCCTTTGTTGTTTGGCGCAGAATGTCCTATTTTGGCGATACCCTCGCCCACGCCTCTTTATTGGGGGTCGCTTTTGGCCTGCTGTTTAATATAGAGCCTTTTTATGCCGTTATTGCCGTAACTTTGCTGTTAGCTATTTTATTAGTTTGGTTAGAACTAAAGCCTCAACTTTCTGTTGATACCTTGTTAGGTATCATGGCTCATAGCGCCCTTTCTTTAGGGCTTGTTGTCGTCAGTTTAATGGCCAATGTTCGTGTTGATTTAATGGCATATCTCTTTGGTGATTTACTCTCCGTTAATTACCAAGATGTGATCAGTATTTTTATTGGTGTCGTTATTGTTTTATTAGTGATTATCCGTTCATGGCGTCCACTTCTTTCAATGACTATTAATCAAGATATGGCTTTTGTCGATGGTGTGAATATTAAACGCGAACGTTTAAAATTGATGATGATCACCGCATTAACAATTGGGTTGGCAATGAAATTTGTTGGTGCACTTATCATTACGTCACTATTGATTATTCCCGCAGCAACAGCGCGCCGTTTTTCACGTTCACCAGAACAGATGGCAGTGATTGCCGTCGCTGTAGGTATGTTTGCTATCACTGGGGGATTAACTTTCTCTGCATTCTATGACACCCCTGCAGGCCCATCAGTAGTATTAGCCGCCAGTAGTTTATTTGTATTGAGCTTGCTTGTACCAGCAAAGCAGTAGTTGTTTAGCGTTTATCTTATAAACAACAAAATAGCCTTTGCTAATTTATAGCAAGGGCTATTATAATTTTTTAATTACATCGGGTATTTCTTTACTCGCAAACTTTGTATCACTACCAGTTGGGATAAAATATTGTCCTTTGGGTGAACGGTTTCATTCAACTATTTTTATTCTTTCTTTACTTATATCCGCTATGCGGCACCCATCTGGATCGAAGACTATAATATGCCCACCAGTTGCTTTGAAATATGTTCTAGGTTCTCCCATCAACGGTAACTTGCCACTTCAGTCTTCCGGCTTTGTTGATACATTAATATTTACTCATTGTATTCGATAGTTGCTTCTAAGGCCGTTCTGAGCCAATCCCAAAATGAATCAAACTTACCGACATATTCATAACCTTCACTTGCAAAATCGTGAATAATAATAACCTGATGACGGCTATTTTTATCCCAACACGCTACATCATCATTATCTTCCCGATGGGCAAAAGGAATAATATTTCTATTTGTTGGGTATCTTTTTTTAAACCACCAAAACGAACCCTGAGCCGCTCTCCTTCCAAAATAATCCAAGGATCAAAATTAAGTAAATTTTGCTCAACTATTCTGAGAAATTCACGTGGGTAAGAAAACCATTCTGGCATTTCGGTTTTGGTTAGTAATTGTTCCATATTAATCAAGAGATCCTATAATTTGCGCATTGCTAGTTGAGTTTCTTCTTTAATTCGAATAAATTAATTGTTGAACCTAAATAAACAGAATTTTACAAGTTAAAACCTTTAATTAGCGCCAACTTAAATTGACCATCAATTTTGAACGAAGGTCTCCAGTCTATATCTAAAAGATATTCATTAGTACATTATCTATTTCAATAAATGTTGGGCAAAATAAACCAGCACAGGCAAGAACGCCTTCTAAATCAACAAAATTCGCCACAAAATTAGTCAATAGTACATTTGCAGGATAACCCGATGGAAACTTCTTAAGTAACGAGTTTGATACTATACCGTCATATATATTCATTCTATCCCCAGTAATTTTCTAATTTCATCAGGAAAACCCCTATCTACAAGACACGCAGTTAGATGATTTTGTGTATTCCATAAATACAGCCATTCTCTATTATATGTCTCTATTACATGGCGGGACGGTAACAAAACTGTACCATCGCCGGCGATACACCTCAAAGGGCAGTGGTTCAGGATACAAGGTTTGATACGGATTTCACTTTTACGGTGAATATTCTAAATGAGTGTTTGGTATTGATACCGGACAGTGAAGACATTCGAACTATGAAGCAACAGAACCAACAGCAGCAAGCGCAGTTAAGCGATATTAAGCTACAATTGCAGGCGTTGCTTATCGAATAAGAGATAATTAATTGCCTACTTTCGG
>NZ_GG668576.1:172156-173831 GCF_000160755.1 Proteus mirabilis ATCC 29906 | reverse complement strand
AGTGGCCGTATAGTGACTGGAATTGACAAATCCAGCGTGACTACGGCGTAAATACTCTTGTCCTACCGCGTTGTAGCTAAATTGAAGTGGTGCATGCTGATTGACTTGCAGTGAAGTTAACTCCCCCAGTGCCCCAAAAGCATAATGCAACTCCCGTTCACCAAAACGGGTCAATGCCAGTGTATTATCAGCTTCATTCCATTGATGAACAATCTCTTCTTAGAGCTGGCAAGTTTATAGCTACTAATACTCTATTGCTTCGCTTGTTATGATGCCCAACATGTTCTATCTGGATAAGACGCATTCTAAATCAGGCACTCGCATAAATCCCCCCCGAAAACAGAGCGGCACTATACCGTCGGCTATGCCCCCAACGGCAACAAAGCCGCACCACCGCCCGCAATACACCTTAGATACAGTGGTTAAAAGACGCCGGTTTTGAAACAGTTTTCACCTTTACGGTAAAAATCTTATACGAGTGTTTTGTATTGATACTCGATAGCGAAGGCATTCAAACAATTAAATAGCAAAACCAACAGCAGCAAGCACAACTGAGTGCCATCAAACTCACGATGCGCAAGCTGATGGTGGAGTGTATTAATGACTAAAGCGTAAACAGAGTTGCTATTAAAAACGAAAAAGCTGGAAGATTACATGATCTTCTGGCTATATAGCTAAAGAGTCAAATAAGCATCATTATTAAAATAATAAATGAGACATTGAAGCAATTCTTCTTCAGTTACATTCGCTTTTTGTAATTTAGCATAAGTAACAATGCTTTGTAACATTTGGATCGTTAGTACATACCTATAATTAGCTTCTTTTATAACTTCAGGATCATCATCTAGTTCATCTGACTCAACGTCATCAGGATCTTCAATCATAGCTATAGTATCTAAATCCCAACTAAATGTATCTTTAGGCAAATAAAGCGCTAAATTCCAAGGTACATCTATTACTTTTTGTAAGACATTTCTCAGTGTTTCTTCGATCATATTATCGTCCACCTCACCAATTACTCATTCCTCCTTTTCCTCCAGGATGAAGAAAATCCTGAACAACTCCAGGAGCTTGATGTTGCTTTATAGGCACTAATTGCATAACACCAGGTTGACTAGCCTCATGATGCCATGTCAGCTCTGGCAATGGTGAGCGTCTTGGGTATGCTCCTCTAGGACCCGGCTGTACACCTTGAGTTATTCCCGGATACATATCTTCTAATTTTTTAGCAAATATGGGGTCTGCTTTCATGGCCTCATGAAGATTTCTATTAGCTTCCTGAAAATGAACCTTATCAGAACGTCCGGGATAGAATTTACTATCTATTTTTGTTTCAAATGCTACCGAGTATCTTGGGCTTGCTAATGGTCTACCTGAACCGTCTAGCTCCCCTTTATTCCCTTTGCCACCCGCCAACCCAAACGGATCAACCCACCCCGTCGGACAATGCACATACCCATACGGATTCAGCCCACCCAATAACCCTATGGGGTCTGGGGAAAGATACTGTCCTGTTTCCCTATCATAATAGCGAAAGCGATTATAATACAAGCCACTTTCTTCATCTTCATATTGCCCCGCAAAGCGAAAAGGACATTCGGTATAATTAGGGTCATTCTCCGCTTTACCGTCGCGGTAACGCCAAAACTGCATTTGGCCCCACGTATTCAACCTT
>NZ_GG668576.1:169721-171380 GCF_000160755.1 Proteus mirabilis ATCC 29906 | reverse complement strand
AATATGGGCTAAGTCACTGTCGACAGTTTTGGTTTTACTCAGACGTCGACCAAAAGCATCATAAGTATAGTGCCAACAATCCCCTTTCGGTGTAAAGCATGCGGTTAGCTGATTTTGTGTGTTCCATAAATAGCGCCACTCTCTGGGACGAAAACCGCGTGTATGGACAATTTTTTTAATTATGTGGAGGAGCGATAACAAAACTGCACCACCGCCCGAGATACACCTAAAAGGGCACTGGTTAAAGGACGCGGGTTTTGAGACAGGCTTCACCTTTACCGTGAAGATTTTAAACGGCTGTTTGGTGTTGTGAGTTCAACCGGTGGATGCAACACACTGGTTAAATCGTTCTGCTGGTGATTCATAACCTAGCGTTTTTCTTGGCCTCTCGTTGAGTTGTCTAGCGATGCTATTTAATCTTTGCTGGCTATGAACGGATAAATCAGTACCTTTTGGAAAATATTGTCTGAGCAATCTGTTCGTATTTTCGTTTGAACCACGTTGCCACGGAGACTGAGGATCGCAGAAGTAGACTTGGATATCAGTCGCTACAGTAAATACTGCATGATTGGTCATTTCAACACCTCTGTCCCAAGTTAATGTTTTATATAGTTCAGAGGGTAATCGCTGAGCCTGTTTAATGAGAGAGGCTATCACCGTTGCTGTTTTATTATCACTGATTTTAGCTAGCATAACATAACGTGAATGGCGTTCTACTAAAGTGACAATATAAGAATTTTTAGATCCTTGAATTAGATCCCCTTCCCAGTGGCCTGGAATTGCTCTATCCGCAACAGTCGATGGTCTTTCGCTTATAGGAACGGCATTATAGGGATTGAGCCTAATCCTTTTCCTTTAAGTGATGTGGTTCTAGATTTTCGTACCGTTCTTCTGCTTCTAAGATATTGCTGTAGCTCTTTTTTAAAGTTCCCCGAGTTTGTATAAAAAGTGTTTTATAAATCGTTTCGTGAGACACATTCATCCCCTGAGCATCTGGATAATTACGTTTTAGCCAGCCAGCAATTTGCTCAGGTGACCAGCCTCGATGCATTTTTTCTGCGATTATTTTACACAATGTAGGGTTTTAACTTACAAGCTTTAGGTCTCAAGGCATTATCCCATGCTTTTTTATCCGCTTTTGCTGCACGGTAGTTGGTTAATCCACCATGCCTGCGGAGCTCACGGCTAACAGTTGAAGGGGCTCTTGATATCTTTTTAGCTATCTCCCTGATACTACACTTTTCTGCTAATCCTCTCGATATTTCTTCTCGTTCATCAAGCGAAAGCGATAATCTGTGGCGTTTACGGACGGGAGGACGGAAGCCCCCCGTTTGATAAATAGTGGGCATAATAGAAGAATGGTATCTATCAAACATTCTGGCGATCTCATGTAAAGAATCACCTTGCTTATATCTGTCCCAAATAATCGCTTTCTGTTCAGGTGTATAGTAAATACGTTTTCTTGGTTTCATAACAATGCCCTCCTTATTTAAGGATAGCGTTGCATTGATGAATTGAACTCACAATTGATACCGGACAGCGAAGACACCCGAGCGATTAAGCAGCAAAACCAACAGCAGCAAGCGCAGTTGAGTGAGATAAAGTTACGCTTGCAGGCGTTGGTTATCGAATAAGAGATAATTAATTGCCTACTTTCGA
>NZ_GG668576.1:167885-169368 GCF_000160755.1 Proteus mirabilis ATCC 29906 | reverse complement strand
CCGTTGAATATCGAAATTAGGCCTTACAAGCCGCTTAACTAAAAGTGTCCAACTTTATGGGGTCACTTCAAGATCACAGTTTTTTTGGCTATTTTATTTAAAATAATGAAGAAAGTTTTTCTAAATAGTCAATATCATCAATGACCCAATACTTTTCTTTCTTAGGCAAAATACTTTCATCAAATTTACGCATAAAATCAACAAACTCACCATTCCAACCATCTGGAATATATCTTTCTACAGGTATTTTCCCTGGATATGGATAATATGCACTTACTTTTTTTGAATCAAAATCAATGAATGCCATTGGAAATAGTTCGTGAGAGTCCCACCAAGAAGAAGAGTCTTGTATTTTTTCTTTGAATTCATTGAGCTTCTTATTATCAACTTTAAAAGGCAAAATACTTTCAAGAAATTTTTCTTTAGTACCATCATTAACAATTAAAATACCAAATCGATCGTCGGCGCTATCTTCTGGACAAGCTATGCCATTGTCAACAAAATCTCTATGCCATTTTTGTCTATCCAGCACCCATACCTCTCTGTCTGCTTGATACCAAGTAATAATGTTATCGTTCTTTATTGCAACAACAACATTATCATCGGCTAATAAACAATCATCTTCATCGAACATATAACAACCTTAATTTATTTTTTTACTTTTCCAGAACCAGGAACAGAATTTTCTTCTAGCCATTTAGCCCATATTTTAGGCAGCTCATATGAATCACCAGGGGTTGTTGGATCTACTATTTTAGGAGCCATTCCTTGTTGATTTAATGGATTCGTCCTGTAACCTTTTTGAGGGATAGCATTCTCTTTAATAAAGTCATCAAACCATTTTGGTATTTCGAATGAAACCACTTCTGCATCACCACCTCTAATATTTTTGAAGTGCTCGGCATGCTTAGAATCGCCGATACTAATATTTAAAGTTGCATTTTGAATCTTAGGGTTGTTCGCATCATCTATTTTTATTCGGCGATGGCTCGCGTTAGGCGGTATGCCTCCTTGAACCCTAAATACAGTGACCGTACCTTTAGGCTCCCCTTTATTCCCAACTCCACCCGCCAGCCCAAACGGATCAACCCACCCCGTCGGACAATGCACATACCCATATGGATTCAGCCCACCCAATAGCCCTATGGGGTCTGGAGAAAGATACTGTCCTGTCTCCTTATCATAATAGCGAAAGCGATTATAATACAAGCCACTTTCTTCATCTTCATATTGCCCCGCAAAGCGAAAAGGACATTCGGTATAATTAGGGTCATTCTCCGCCTTACCCTCTCGGTAACGCCAAAACTGCATTTGGCCCCACGTATTCAACCTTCCTGCCCAACTGGCTTGTCCGCCTTCACTGAATATCTCTCGCGGGGTTCCTTGGTGATCGGTGACCACATAGTGCAGTTTTCCCTGTTGATAACGCGCGGTGGGCGTTATCTCTCCGGGTTGATACAGCCATTGGATTTGCTGAGACTCC
>NZ_GG668576.1:161992-167163 GCF_000160755.1 Proteus mirabilis ATCC 29906 | reverse complement strand
TGTAGCCGTATAGTGACTGGAATTGACAAATCCAGCGTGACTACGGCGTAAATACTCTTGTCCTACTGCGTTGTAGCTAAATTGAAGTGGTGCATGCTGATTGACTTGCAGTGAAGTTAACTCCCCTAGCGCCCCAAAAGCATAATGCAACTCCCGCTCACCAAAACGAGTCAATGCCAGCGTATTATCAGTATCATTCCATTGATGAACAATCTCTTGTCCATTAATACGTTCACTGCATAAACGACCTTGGTCATCATACTCAAATTCAACCACCGAGTCAGGATTAGTCGCTTTTATCAATTGTTGACGTGCGTTATAGCTATATTGAGTCGTGGATAGACAGCGGCTTTCTTGCTCATCTTCAAACCATTCGCTTTGTTCAACCACTAAGCCACTTTCATTATAGCGCCAACGCAGTTCATGGTTATCCGGATAGCGAGTGGCAATGCGACGTCCTAGTCGGTCATAGCGATAACAAATCTCACGCCCCGTAAAATCAACTTCACGAATGATTTGTCCCGCTTTATCCCGTTCGTAACGATAAACCTCCCCGTTCGCATTCACCACTTTTTTAAGTCGTGTCAGTGAATCATATTCAAAGCGAATTTCACTGCCATCAGGGCGTATCATTGCCAGTAAGACATCAAAAGGCCCATAACGATAACGGGTGGTTTTTCCTTCACCATCCGTCACCGCGATAACTCGGCGCTCACTGTCATAGTCTATCTGTTGCTCGACCCCATCGGGTAATAAAATCTTGCTGAGACTGCCGTTGGTACTGGCATGCTCAGTGCTGTATTGATAGCGTGTGGTGTGATTTAACGCATCAGTGTAGTGCAGTAAACGCCCCAATTCATCACTATGATATTCTGTGCTGTGTTGATAAGGATTGGTGGTTTTAATCAGTTGATGTGCAGGGTTATAGTGGTATTGCCATTGCGCACCATTGGGCGTAATGGCTTTGAGCAATTCACCATGTTGGCTATATTCATAGACCTGCTGACGCCCTTGCGGATCTGTCACTATGGTTAAATTGCCATTTTCATCATAGCTTAGCTGCCATTCATCGCCAAAGGCCGATGTGAAATGGGTAAGTTGACCATAGTCATTATAATCATAGTAAATGGCTTTACCATCAGGTAAATAGATATAGGCAAGCAGTCCATTATAGTGATAACCATACTCTGTGCGCTCACCAATCTCATTGATTTCTGCTATCTTTTTCCGCTGTTCCCACTCCGTATACGTTTCACGCCATAATGGATCGATAGTGCGAGTCACCAGATTATCATCGTTATAATAATAACGTGAAAATCCACCCTCAGCGTCAATGTAGGTTGTCATGCGCTGATAATCATCATAGATAAAGCGATCGTTCCAAAAACCAGACGGTGAATGTGTAGCAACAACACGTCCTTGTTCATCATAATCAATCGTCAGTTCTGTGCTGTCAGTATCCCCCCAAGCGACCATGAGTCCCTCAGGAGAATAACGATGCCATAAGTGGTTTTGTTGATAGGCATGACATTGACTAAGATAACCGTGAGTATCGTATTCGCAACGTACAAAATCTCGAGGAGATGAGGTTGTGCTTTCAGAGCAAATGCGAACTAATTTATCCTGTTGATATTCGAGTATTAACGCTATGCCATCATGACGCTTCACACTGACAAGCTGACTTTGCTCGTTATATATAAAATCAATACGATGCTGATTTAAATCAGTGATTGCACTTAATCGACGATATTTTCCTTGTCTGTGATTAAAATGTAGAAACTGTTGTTGCGTACTATCAAAAAGGGTTAAATCGCCATCACGTTGTCCGGTGAGTAAAAAATGGGGAGCATGGGCATTTCTTGCACGGATCTCCTCTGTGGGAGTTATAAATGTAAAATTAGCACCATCACTGTCTTGATAGATGATGTTTCCATCAAGTATATGTAAACAGCGTGACCATTCATCTGCCCACTTCGGTCCAAAAAGTCCCTTTGCATTTGATGTGGATTTATATGTACGGTGTAACGATAACGGCAACAAGCCCGGTATCTGAATAATTGGCCACTGTTGGATAAAATCACCAGTAGCCACATTAACAGGCTCACCTTTACAGGTTGCACTAGAAGTACTGTTTCCATCGGACTCTTTGCTGCTGGATGTCGATTTATTCTCCGTTTGGCTATTATTAGCTTTATTAGGTGGCGTTTCTGTAGATACGCTTTCCGTTTTTCCTTCAATTTTAATGCCATTATCTGATGAGGTTATTTTCGGTGTTTCTGGGCTTTGGATCACCTCAGTACCTTTAGCGGCATTACTTCCTTTCTCTGTGGCGGAGATTTCTGCCCCTTTGATTGCCTCACTTCCTTTGGATATATTACTGGTCTCTGTCGCTTTTATTACGTCAGTAGCTTTATTTACCGCAGAAGTGCCTTCAGATATTTCAGTTATTTTAGTTCCTTCTGCTACTTTATTAATAGCATTAGCACCTTCAGCGACTTTCCCCACTTTTAAAAAAGCAGCGGCAATAGTCGCTATTTCAAGCCCACCTCTTGTTACTATTTCGACTTTATCGCTATCACTTTTTTTCCATTTATTCTCTAATTTTTCTTTTTCTTCATCGATAAGTTTACCTAATGCACGATATTTGGCTTTAACGTCTTCCTTAACACCTTCAATACAGTTATTCCCCAACCTCCAGTTTTCTGCTTCAATAAGTCCCTCGATGGTTTTTTTGCTCGCATTTAGAGCCACGTTTTGAACTAGATCAGTTGGATTTATGTAATGATAAGCTTCCACAGCTGACTTTGTTATACTTTCAACAAAACCAAGACCACCACGAGTCAGGCCAGTTATTCCATCCATTGAAGTATTATATAAACTGTTCCACCATGAATAATCTGTATTAATGTGATCAACTCGAATATTATCAATATATCCAGTTAATTCTTTGTCAATATCATTTAGAGAATCATCCCTTTTTTTATCCGCTTGCTGTTTTTGTTGACGGAGTCGCCCAATAAAACTTTCTTGTTCTTCTCGTTGCATCTCTTGCAGTGATTCTAACAATTCTGATGTCACGGGCGGGTTATTACAGGGGATTTTATTACTCTCAATCGGCTCAGCAGGAGGTGCAACATTAGTAATTAAAGTCCCTAATGTATTGTTATTGTTCATTGCGACTAATGAACCATCTTGTGCAGCAGGTTGACCTTCAATACGGACCGAAGGGCTTCCTGTAATAATTTGACAATCTCCACCGCCTAATGAAGTTCCAGATAATACACCGGCTCCCGTGTTACTTTGCGTTCCTTTGATTATTGACCCAACATTCAAAGTACAATATCCACGTGCTTTAACACTCAAGGCATATTGCTTTTGTGCATCTAAGCTTTGAAAACTATCAAAAGGAATAGCAGAACACCCTACCTGACAAACATCAGGGGTGGTTGCAACAACTTTGAATTGGTTTTCACCGTCACCAACATGTTTATCAGCCATTACAACAAGCTCCTTTTGTTTCTGCTGGAACCCAAACGCCTATTAATGCTTCCACAATCGGGTATTTTGCGGGGATAACAAGTCGTTTCACGACAGAGATAAGACGACGATCTAAGTCAATAGTCAGTGTGTCTAAATCTGGCTTCAAAGAGAAAAGCTCACCTTCGATGTCTTGTAATATGATTTTCACACGATAGTCAGGTAACGCTGTAACGACCCGCGATGATTCAGGTAATAAACCTTCCAATAATATAGGTTCATTACCCAGCAAATACCCTGGATAACGTAAAGACGGGTGCGCACTATTGAAAAAACGTTCATCAAAATCATCCGGATAAAATGGGAATTGGTTTTCTTGCCACTCTTTTCCATATGTTCCAGCGTATTCAACACGCCCTGCCCACCAACGGGAGATAGGCCCCATACCTTCACTAATTTGTCGAGTATCAATAGACAACGTATCAAGCGGTCTTTTACGAATATCTTCCATAATCTGAGGGGCTGGATAACGTTTTTGTTTATCAAGTGCCTCTACATCGGGATAAAACCCCATTCCAATGGGATTTTCTATTACTTGTTGCTGTTCTTGCTGAGGGGACTGCCATGTTCCTCCATAAGCCAACTCATGGCGTAAAGAAACCCCATCAACAGGTATTGGTTCACTCAAGCTCCATTGATCCTCTTGGTATTCCCAATAGTGAGGGCCAAACAAAGACCACGTTTTGCTAAAGTTTTCAATGCGAATACCTGCTCGCCATTGTGCCGTAGGCTGATTGCCTTTAGGGCGCGCAACCCCCAGTATATGGATATTAGTGCAAGGACGCGTCCACACTAAATCCGTTTCTTCGATTAAACTACTGGTTTCCGGTGCATGATAGTAACGATCTGCCATGTTTAAAGGGTATTGCTGTTCATTTAAATCCGAGTAATGCCCGCCAGTCTTGAGCCGAAAAGTTTGGCGCAATGCGATCACATTAAACAGCTCATCCTTTTTTCCTACTTTTTGGTATAAAAGATAAGGAAATGGGGTTGTGTTACTCACTTTCATATCACTATTCCCTTAGTTTAAATCGATATCTTTACCCGTAATTTTCACAGGACCTGTAGCTTCGAACTTAAATTCCTGACCATTAATCGTGACATGCCCACCATTATCCATTCGTAGCACACTTGCTCCACAACGTAATTCAATGACTTCACCGACATTGATAGATAATGTTTTGCCTACAGTAATTTTTTTATGTTGGCCTACCGTTTCGCTGTTATCTTTATCTATCGTTTCTGTGCGAGCGCCTTTCACCTGCATCTGTTGATTGTTTTCGATCACTTCAACATGATCGTGTAAAACATGGGTAGTGCGATCATGAAGAACACGGGTATTCATATCCTTCTGCGCATGAAGAAACACCTCTTGCTTACCGCCCGCATCTTCAAAACGCAATTCATTAAAACCTTCCCCTTTGTGGGTTTGGCTACGGAAAGTGGTTTGTGTCTTATTCTCTGGGAACTTAATCGGTGGTGCGTTACGACCATCATAGGTACAACCGGTAATCATCGGTCTGTCGATATCCCCATTAAGGTAGCTGACCAGCACTTGCGTGCCAATGCGCGGTACCGCAGAAAAACCATAACCATTTCCACTCCAACCCATGGCAACCCGCACCCAGCAGGAG
>NZ_GG668576.1:48938-159955 GCF_000160755.1 Proteus mirabilis ATCC 29906 | reverse complement strand
CAAAAAGTGTTTATCAGCATAAAATATGATGAATAAATAGACAAATTGCTCGCAACCCAAGAAACACTATGTACATAAAAATATATTTTGTAACAGAAATGTTAAATCAAAAATAGCGCATATAATCCATTGATTTTAAAGTATTAAAAATCAATTACATTGAATTATACTGTCCTTTTTCCATGAGCAGTCCAAATTGGTCAATATATTTAGCTGTTAAGCTCAATTTAATTAAAATATCATGCTAATTAAGCCACTATTTTTATTTAACACACTCAATATGCGTATATTTCGGTCTTATTTTTACGTACCAATACTCATTTTATGGGCGTTAATAATAAATAAATTCAATGAACGAGTAGGAAAAATAACGATTGATAGATAGCGAAGTTTTAATTTAATCGTCTGAGTTTCTATTGTTAGTATGTTAACGATAGTTATAAATTAAAAAATTATTTTTATATAATAAGGTGTAAATATAGAGATGAGATATATTGAGAATGAGAATAGAGGAAGGCAAAATAATTGAATGATTGGGCGAAATTAAACACCATCGCCCAATGATATCCAAAGCACTTTATCAGATCACGGTGCTTCCATAATGCGATTAAAGTGACGATAAGCATGATTTGTGGCTACACGACCACGGGGGGTGCGTTGAATAAAACCTTGCTGAATTAAATAAGGCTCTAATACATCTTCGATAGTTTCACGCTCTTCACCAATAGCTGCCGCAAGATTATCAAGCCCTACGGGGCCACCCATAAATTTATCAATAATGGCAAAGAGTAGTTTTCGGTCAAGATAGTCAAAACCGGCAGCATCAACATTAAGCATATCGAGTGCTTTAGACGCGATATCTTCATCAATTTCGCCATTACCTTTGACTTGAGCAAAGTCTCTTACTCGGCGTAATAAGCGGTTAGTAATACGCGGTGTGCCTCGTGAACGCATAGCAATTTGTCGCGCCCCTTCTGCGGTTATTTCTAACCCCATAAAGCTGGCACTACGTGCAACAATATGCTGTAAGTCATCGACATTATAGAATTCAAGGCGTTGTACAATACCAAAACGATCACGTAATGGAGAGGTTAACGATCCCGCTCGGGTCGTCGCCCCAACTAAAGTAAATGGCGGTAAGTCGATTTTAATGGAGCGTGCTGCCGGCCCTTCACCAATCATAATATCAAGTTGATAATCTTCCATTGCCGGATAGAGTATTTCTTCAACAACGGGCGAGAGTCGATGAATTTCATCAATAAACAGTACATCATGAGGCTCAAGATTGGTTAGCATAGCAGCAAGATCGCCAGCTTTCTCTAATACAGGCCCTGAGGTTGTACGTAAATTAACGCCCATCTCATTGGCAATAATATTAGCCAGCGTGGTTTTACCAAGCCCCGGCGGGCCAAAGATAAGTAAGTGATCTAAGGCATCATGACGTAGTTTAGCCGCCTGAATAAAGATTTCCATCTGTTCACGAACTTGTGGTTGTCCCACATATTCAGCAAGCAGCTTAGGACGAATAGCCCTATCGATAATTTCTTCTTCAGGTTGTTGTATATCTGCTGAAATCAGGCGATCTGCTTCAATCACAATCAATTACTCCTAAATCGCTGCGCGTAATGCTTCTTTGATAAGTGTTTCACTATCAGCACCCGCCGTTGCTACCCGACTAATCATCTTGGCAGCTTCTTGTGGTTTATAACCTAAGGCAATTAAGGCAGCGGAAGCTTCTGCTTCAATATCTGCAGCAGATGGCGCTTTCGATGATGCACTGGCTGGTAGCTCAATATCGCCGTTTTGTTCAAATAGATCGCCATTAAGCCCTTTGAAGCGATCTTTCATTTCAACCACTAATCGTTCTGCGGTTTTTTTACCGACTCCCGGTAATTTAACTAATGAGGAGATGGATTCATTTTCAATTGCGGTGACAAATTGGCGTGCAGACATTCCTGATAAAATAGCCAGTGCTAGCTTAGGCCCTACACCATTGACTTTTATCAATTCACGAAACAATGCCCGTTCTTGTTTTTGATTAAAACCATATAGTAATTGCGCATCTTCACGAACAATAAATTGTGTGTAGATAATCGCCTCTTGACCAATATCAGGTAACTCATAAAAACAGGTCATAGGCATATTTATTTCATAACCCACCCCATTACCCGCTTCGATCAGCACCACTGGTGGCTGTTTTTCAAGAATAACGCCCCTAATACGTCCTATCACCCTAACGCCTCCGCAAAAATATTGACGCCAAATTTATAACATAAAAAAAGCTGGACGTATATCCAGCCTGCGAAAAACTCATCTGTTTTACCAACAGATAGCCTATCTTAACCTGCCTCTCGTTAAAACAAGACGCGGATCACCTACACGCAATAAGTTTTGATTAAAGTGACAGTGTGTAATCGCAATCGCTAGCGCATCGGCAGCATCTGCCTGTGGCGCTGCAGATAGTTTTAAGATTGAGCGTACCATATGTTGTACTTGGCTTTTATCGGCTCCCCCTGTTCCTACCACACTCTGTTTTACTTGACGTGCCGCATATTCAAATACGGGAAGATCATTATTGACTGCCGCTAAAATCGCCACACCTCTTGCTTGGCCTAATTTTAATGCCGAGTCTGCATTTTTTGCCATAAAGACTTGTTCAACAGAAAATACATCGGGTGAAAATTGAGTGATGATTTCACTGACTCCCGCATAAATGCGTTTCAGTCGGCTTGGGAGATCAGGAACCTGTGTACGAATACATCCGCTTCCTAAATAGATAAGTTGTCGCCCTTGTTGGCGAATTACGCCATATCCCGTGACACGAGAGCCAGGGTCAATACCTAAAATAATAGCCATAACAATTCCTATGGCGGATAAGGTCGATGGCGAGAGAAAAGAGCAAATACGCTTGCTCTGCTCTTCTCTTCGCACTATTCAACGCAGTGTAAAACACCACTATTGGCCGTTATCGTGATACCAATTACAGAATATCTTCCAGTTGTTTTGCAACTTCATCAGAGATATCACCGTTGTGATACACTTCTTGCACATCGTCGCTATCTTCTAGCATATCGATAAGGCGCATTAATTTTGGTGCGGTATCAATATCAAGCTCTGCTTTTGTTGATGGGATCATGGAAACTTCCGCTGATTCAGCGACAAAACCCGCAGCATCCATGGCATCTTTTACTTCACCGAAAGCTTCAGGGGTTGTGTAAACGTCAATAGCACCATCATCATAAGTTTCAACGTCTTCTGCACCCGCTTCTAGTGCGGCTTCCATGACGGCATCTTCGTCAACACCCGGTGCATAAGAGATAACACCTTTTTTGGTAAAGAGATAAGATACCGAACCGTCCGTTCCTAAGTTACCACCTGTTTTGGTGAAGGCATGGCGAACATCGGAAACAGTACGGTTACGATTATCACTTAAACATTCAACCATAACAGCAGTACCACCAGGGCCGTAGCCTTCATAAATGATGGTTTCCATATTATCGTTTTCATCATTTCCCGCACCGCGAGCAATTGCGCGGTTTAGTGTGTCACGAGTCATGTTGTTAGATAATGCTTTATCAACTGCCGCACGTAAACGTGGGTTAGTTGCAGGATCACCACCACCTAAACGTGCTGCTGTAACTAATTCACGAATAATTTTAGTGAAAATCTTACCGCGTTTCGCATCTTGCGCTGCTTTACGGTGTTTAGTATTGGCCCATTTACTATGACCTGCCATGAAAATATCTCCAAACGTGGTCTAATAATTAAATAACAAATTCTTCAATCGCTTGCTGATTGCTGGCTGACTTAGTTAATTTTGCCGCCAGTGGCGCATCTAACCATTGGTATTGCGTATGCTCAGTCAGTTCAATTTCCCGTTCAGAGGGAAGTGCTAACATAAACCAATGTTCCTGACAATGTGTCACATTAGGCGCATAACGATGGCGAAAGTGTGCGAATATCTCAAAAATAATTGAACGATGGCAATCCACCAGCTCAAGATTTTCTTTTATGATATCAATTCCTACTTCTTCCTGCACTTCTCGTAATGCGGCCTGATAAGGTGTTTCGCCCTCTTCAAGGCTCCCTGTCACAGATTGCCAGAAATCAGGATCATCTCGACGCTTCAGCATAAGCACCCGCTTAGTCTGTTTGGCATAGATAACAACTAAAACACATACTGGGTGCTTATATTTCATCATTTACTCGTTATCTGTGCTAACTTCTTTTTCTGTCACTTGAATAGCCAGCTCTTTTAACGCGTCTTCATTTGCAAAACTTGGTGCATTGGTCATTAAGCAAGCCGCTGCCGTGGTTTTCGGGAACGCGATAACATCACGGATATTATCTGTTCCTGTTAATAACATCACTAAGCGGTCTAAACCAAATGCTAACCCTGCATGCGGTGGTGTACCAAATTTCAGAGCATCTAATAAGAAACCGAATTTCTCACGTTGCTCATCCGGAGTAATACCTAAAATGCTAAATACCGCTTGTTGCATTTCATTACGATGGATACGCACTGAGCCACCACCAACTTCATAACCGTTAATAACCATATCATAGGCATTAGCTACAGCGCCTACAGGATGTGCGGTTAGCTCTGCCGGCGTGAGATCTTTTGGTGAAGTAAATGGATGGTGCATTGCACTTAGGCTGCCGGTATCTTCATCTTCTTCAAACATTGGGAAATCAATAACCCACAGTGGTTTCCATGCGTTAAGATCAGTTAGTTCCAGATCACGACCGACTTTCAGGCGCAACGCTCCCATAGCATCACTCATGGTACCTTGACGACCCGCACCAAAGAAAATTAAGTCGCCATCTGTTGCATTTGTTGTCGCTAAGATGCTGTTAACCACATCATTAGTCAGGAATTTAGCAATAGGGCTTTGTACCCCTTCGATACCTTTTGCCTTTTCGTTGACTTTCATCCACGCTAGGCCTTTGGCACCATAAATACTGACAAATTGAGTATACTCGTCGATATTTTTACGAGTTAACGATGCACCACCCGGTACACGTAACGCGATAACACGACATTTTTCATCATTAGCAGCTTGTGCAAAGACGCTAAACTCAACATTTTTCACTAAATCAGCGATATCGATGAGTTCCATTGGGTTACGTAGGTCTGGTTTATCAGAGCCGTAACGACGCATAGCCTCTGCAAAGGTCATGACAGGGAATGCCCCTAAATCAACATTCAGGATATCTAGCCACAATGCGTGGATCATGCGCTCCATCACTTCACGCACTTGTTCTGCGGTCATGAAAGAGGTTTCAACATCGATTTGGGTAAATTCAGGTTGGCGATCAGCACGTAAATCTTCATCACGGAAACATTTTACGATTTGATAATAGCGATCAAAACCAGACATCATTAACAGCTGTTTGAAAAGCTGTGGTGATTGAGGTAATGCGTAGAATTTACCTTTATGAACACGACTTGGTACTAAATAGTCACGCGCACCTTCTGGCGTTGCTTTAGTTAGCATTGGCGTTTCTACATCAAGGAACCCTTCACCATCCATAAAGCGACGAACAAAACTTGTGATTTTCGCACGAGTTTTTAGGCGTTGTGACATTTCAGGGCGACGTAAATCTAAATAACGATAAGTTAAACGACGCTCTTCTGTATTCGTTTGGTTGCTATCTAAAGGTAGCGCTTCAGAACGGTTAAAAATAGACAGCGATTCTGCCGCTAGTTCAATTTCACCTGTTGCCATATTTTTATTAACTTGGCTATCAGGGCGAGCACGTACTGTTCCTGTGACTTGAATACAAAATTCATTACGCAGTTCTGAAGCCTGTGAAAATGCCTCTTTCTGCTCTGGGTCAAAAAAGACCTGAACGATACCTTCACGATCTCGCATATCAATAAAGATAAGTCCACCTAAGTCACGGCGGCGGTTAACCCAACCACAAAGAGTCACTTTTTGGCCCACATGGGCGCTATTCAACTGCCCACAATAATTAGTACGCATACAATATCCTTTTACTCAGCTTGTTGTGCTTTCTGCTGCGGAAATTTTGGCAATAGTCTTTTTCGAGTAGTGTCAAAAAAAAAGGCAGACATTATAACGAAAATTCTTCCCGACGATAAGAGTATAGACCTAGATTATATGATACATCTTTTCAAGGATTTGCTAATCCCCAAATAATTAATTAATAATAATTATTTATAGCGACATAAATCGCTTTGAGGTTTATCATTAAATTCGCCGTTTTTTTAGTTTTGGCAATGGAGAAAAGATGGTTAGCTCGCTTTATATCGTATTGGGCGCACTATTATTGATTAAATTGTCCCTAAATGTTGTAAAACTTAGAACACAATATCGAGTTGCATACGGTGATGGTGGTTTTTATGAGTTACAAACCGCTATTCGCGTCCATGGTAATGCAGTGGAATACATCCCTATTTCTATGATTTTATTACTTATCATGGAAATGAATGGCGCCTTTGTTTGGATGGTACATATTTGTGGCTCCATTTTAATAGCCGGTCGTCTTCTTCACTCTTACGGGTTGAAACACCGCGAGATACGCTGGCGTCGCTCTGGTATGGCCGCAACCTATTTATCAATGGTCTTAATGATCCTTGCTAATATTTACTTCCTTCCTTGGATACAAATTTTTTCCTTCTACTATTAATACCACAAGGAAAATATGATCATCCATGATCACAATAGACATCCTTGCTGTTGAGTCTAATAACGGCAAGGTATCGAAAAGGTTTACCTGTTTTTCTAATTTATTTCTAAATAATGCAACTTTGTGAGCAACGTCGCTTCTGGTAGAATACCCGCTTCTTTTATTCTTTAAGTCTATTTTAGTTATGTCTAATTCAAAATCAGCACCACAAGACAACTTATTTGCGACACCTATTGCTAATCTTGGTGACTGGCGCTTTGATGAAAAAGTCGCTGAAGTGTTCCCTGATATGATCAAACGCTCAGTGCCCGGTTACTCCAATATTATTTCTATGATAGGCATGTTAGCGGGTCGTTTTGTCACCCCTCACAGCCAAGTTTATGACTTAGGATGTTCGTTAGGTGCTGCTACCCTTTCTATGCGTCGTAATATCGATGTAGCGGGATGTAAAATTATTGGTGTTGATAATTCACCTGCGATGGTTGAGCGTTGTCAACGTCATATTGATGCTTATAAAGCAGCAACACCCGTTGAAATTATTGAAGGCGATATCCTTGATATTGACATTAATAATGCCTCAATGGTTGTCCTTAATTTCACCTTACAATTTTTAGCCCCTGATAATCGCCAAAGATTATTAAATCGAATTTACCAAGGGTTAAATCCTGGTGGGGTTTTAGTGTTATCAGAAAAATTCAGTTTTCAAGATAAACAAATTGGTGAATTACTGTTTAATATGCACCACGACTTTAAACGTGCTAATGGCTACAGTGAATTAGAGATTAGTCAAAAACGTAGTATGTTAGAAAATGTGATGCTCACTGATCCTGTTGAAACACATAAATCACGCTTACATCAAGCAGGTTTTCCTCATGCTGAAGTTTGGTTCCAATGTTTTAATTTTGGCTCTCTGTTAGCCATTAAAGGCGAATAATCATGATAAATTTTAGCTCATTTTATCAACATATTGCGCAAGATGAACGGTTATTTCATTGGCTTGATACGCTGCCGGCACAATTATCAGAATGGCGCGCCCATGCTTTACATGGCCATTTTGCTTCATGGGAAAGAATGCTGGAAAACTTACCTGAGATTACGCCCACTGAACTTAATTTAAAGCAAGGTGTTATCGCCAATAAAACCCCAGCATTAAGTACCGGTGAACAACTTGGTTTAACAAATATTCTAAAAGCATTAATGCCATGGCGCAAAGGCCCTTTTTCTCTTTATGGTGTCAATATTGATACTGAATGGCGTTCAGACTGGAAATGGGATCGCGTATTGCCCCATCTTTCGCCTCTTAAAGGCCGATTAGTTTTAGATGTTGGTTGTGGCAGTGGTTATCATATGTGGCGGATGCTTGGTGAAGGGGCTGATTTTGTTGTCGGTATCGATCCCACTCAGCTCTTTTTATGCCAATTTGAAGCAGTCAGAAAATTATTAGGTAACGATCAGCGTGCCCATTTAATTCCTGTCGGCATTGAACAAATGCCAGAACTAAATGCTTTTGATACGGTATTTTCAATGGGGGTTCTTTACCACCGTCGTTCACCACTTGATCATCTTTGGCAATTGAAAAATCAGCTCGTTTCTGGTGGTGAATTAGTATTAGAGAGTCTTGTGATTGATGGTGATGAATTCCAATGTTTAATTCCTGGTGAGCGTTATGCACAGATGCGTAATGTGTACTTTATACCGTCAGCCAAAATGCTCAAAGTATGGTTAGAAAAATGCGGTTTTAAAGATGTACGCATTGTTGATGAAAATGTCACATCACTCGAAGAGCAACGTAAAACGGATTGGATGGTGACTGATTCATTAGAAGCATTCTTAGATCCTCTCGATCACACCAAAACCGTTGAAGGCTATCCAGCTCCTAAACGGGCAATTTTAATTGCGACTAAACCTTAATTAACCACGAGTCATTTCTATAAGAAGGGTATTTATCAATAATACCCTTTTTATAACCTGTTGGTTTTATTTTCTGTTTATATAAAATCCCCGTGTCTATAAACAATAAATTTTATTTGAGTATTGATTAAGGTTTTTTTGTCATTATAATTCTTCATGATTTTATCTTTTTTTCTCTCCAAGAGGTACTTCCCTACAATGAACTAAATTCTGCCAGAAAATTCTCTCAATACCGTTTTGGTATCCATTTTCTGTTACTGGCAGACACTCGTTTATTGCTCTATAAACTCAATTAAGATCATTGCTGTCTGCCACCTATTTTTTAGGAGGCTTAATTATGACGATCGCCTGTCAATTTTCTCAGCTTAATATTGAATTCAATCAAGAAGCGCTTTTCCCACCGCTGACTCATTCACTGGCTTGCCAAAGAAATGCTTTAATTGGTCAGAACGGTAAAGGAAAATCGGTGCTGTTAAAATTGTTAGCACAAAAACTATTGCCTTCATCAGGCCATATCATGTGGCGTATGCCTTTTATTCATGTCGATCAGCTTACTCGCCTAACAGGTAACACCATTGCTGATGCTTTAGGTATAGATACTTTTTTTCAAGCATTTAAACGGGTTGATAACGGCAGTGCTTCATTAGAAGATTTTGAGTTACTTGAAGATAAGTGGCATTTGCCCATGACTTGGCAAAATTTACTTCATTCAGCACAACTGCCGGTTTCACTTGATACACCTATTCCCCACTTAAGTGGTGGTGAGCAAACGCGTTTAGCATTATGTCAGGCTTTTTTACATGACGATCATTTTCTATTATTAGATGAACCAGATAACCATCTCGATCATCAAGGTCAGCAATGGCTCGTTGAACAATTAATGCATCATAAATCAGGTGTATTATTTATTAGCCATAATCGACATTTATTATCTTATGCTGAAAATATATTTGAACTGAGTGAAAAAGGCTTACAAGAATATGGCGGTAATTATTCGCTTTATGAAACACAAAAAAATGCGCAAATAGCCTCAATCGAAGCTGCAAATGAGCGTATCAATAGTCAAATAAAACAGGAAAAACGCCAACAACATGTAACATTACAAAAAGCATTAAAGCGACGTAAACAAGGTGAAAAGATAAGAAACAGCGGCTCTCAATCACTGTTACTTCTTGATATGCAAACCAATCGAGCTGAGAAAAAACAGTCATCAATAGCTAAACGACATCAGCGCGTTATGGATGATATGCAGTCACAAAAACAACAGTTAGAACAAGAGTTAACTCATATTCATCAGCAAAAATTAATATTAAACTATCAAGGCGATGGCCATCGGTTAAATGTATTTGCCACAGAGCTTGTTTTACCTTTTGGCAAGCAAACTCCCTACTCCTTTTCCGCTTATGGTGGTGAACATTGGCATATACAAGGTAAAAATGGCAGCGGTAAGTCAACCTTATTAAAATGTTTAATGGGCAAGCTATCCCCGTTATCCGGCGAATATCGTCTCAACCCAAATTATTGCTATCTTGATCAACATTTAACTTTATTAGATAAATCATTACCCGTTGCTGAAGCGTTATATCAATATCAGCCATTAATGACCATTGAGCAGTGGCGCACAAAACTGGGTATGTTACGTATTCGAGGTAACAAGTCTTTATTTCCTTTAGAAACACTCAGTGGCGGTGAGCAATTAAAAGCAACACTATTAGCATTAATTTATAGTCCTCAACCCCCTGCCGTTTTATTATTAGATGAACCTGATAATTATTTAGATTTAGACTCTAAACAGTTATTGGAAAATTTATTATCTCAATATCAAGGAACATTATTATTAATCTCTCACGATGAAGATTTTGTTAAACAATGTGGTATAACAAATACATTATTACTCTAATAGCAACATACCAAACTAATTAGCTCCCACGTTAAAACAGTATAGACGCTAGAAGCAATAAAAATTTTTAGCGTCTTTATTGCTAATAATCTTTTTATTTTTAATCTTAACATAAACATTATTAGCAGTTTCTATTGTTTTATTTAATTTTTTGGATATTTATTTTTAACAGTCTGTTAATTATAAAACTTAACTCAATAAACACTATTTCAATATTATTTTCCACTGTGAGGAATTTTATAATATAAAAAGCAGTAAAACATTTGCTAACTTTAATCTTTAACTTATTCATTATTAATGAGGATCTATTTTAATTTTTATCAAATTATTGTTAGCCAAATGGAGAAAACTTTATGTTAAAACATTATTTATTAGCCATTATTATAGGGTGCAGTATATTTCCTGCCTTCTCTGCCACTGTGCCATCAAAGCAAGATAATAGTCCCGCGCCAGCAGCAAAATGGAATTGCTGGGGAAGAAAAGAAGTGAATATGTCTAATCGAAATATCAATAATAAATCGGTCAGTTTAAAGTTAAGTACTGATATTTGTGATAGAAAAGATCTAAGACCATTATTTATCGATGTTTATCTACACAAGATATCCTTTAAAGGGGCGAAATACGATGGGATAACTATTGATATTATCGCCAATGCCACTCATAAATTAACAGGGAAAACACAAGAAATAAGATCAACAGAAAATATTAATAACATAGATGAACATGTGCAGAGATTGCAGTTTAGCGCAGTGCGTTCGGGAGATTATAACGTAGATATAAAACAGATATGGCTTATTTTTAGGGAGCATGGTAAAGCAGTAGGTTCATTTCAGATAACAGGGGATAATGCTCGTAATGGCGAGGCTTATATCGAATCTCATATCACCTATAATGCAATGCTTTCTCTCATTGAGAACGCAAAATCAGAAACATTAACAACAGGAAAACCAAGTCATATCGTTTTTGGTGGTCATTATGAAATACCAATGAATGCAGGCTCAGGAACCTATACATTAGCCAATAACGGCAATCTATTGATTATTCCTAGAATTCATGAAAAAGAAAAATACCTTATTCCTCATCTATTAGGTGATACTCATCAAGGCGAGGCAGCCCGCTGCGAAGGTAATACAAATGCTAAAACACAGGATGGCACTTCACAGACAGCGGAGCTTTATACCCCAGAACAGGCATGGAACAAACTAGATAAACCGTTAGTGGCTTTAAATGCAAACTATTTTGATGTTCGTCCTCAACTCAATAACACCACTTGGCAGAGTAATCTTTGCTCAGTGCCATTAGGGATATATTACGATAATATCGCACAAGGACCCACTCATGGTACTCATAACGAGCCCAATCAGTTTTTTGCAGGGCCTAATTACTTTATCAATAACAATAATGAGCAAATCGCATTAGATGCACTGTTTTGGGTGTTAGATCAAACATCTAGGATAGATATCTACTATAGCAAAAAAGTATCTGATCCTGCGATTGAACTGTATGCCAATGAACTCTCTTTATCAGGATATCACTTTATTGCTATATCAGGCTCCGGTTTACCTGTTCGCGGATTAACACCACTCCCTACCCCTGATTCTGGCGATTCAGAGACAACCCGACTCGCAATGGGTGCTGATGATAACAATAGCCTTATTTATATTTTCCAAGGTGGTAGTTATAGAGAGGGAATAAGCCGCAATGATCTGCATCATTTATATTATGGCCTTAGCATTGCGCAATCTATGGAGTTAGATGGCGGTGGCTCAGCTGCGCTGGCTTTAAAGGCAGATGAATTCACAGTAAGAGGTGATACAAGGCCTGATTCATCTTGTAACGAAGCAGGTTTGTGGTGCTCTTTGATAACACAACCTGACGGAAAACATCGCCCCGTTCCATCTTGGATTGGTCTGGCTATTAATAATCTAGCTATTGGTCAATAAATTTAATAAAGGGAGTGAAACACTATCACTCCCTTTCGATTTATAAAAGATTATATTAATTAACAGATGTTGTATAAATACTCATAATATCCTTCATTGCCCCCACCACATCTTCATCCACACAATAATGGGTAAATTCATCCACTTCGCTGTCTGAACTCATGGTGACCCCCGCTTTACGATAATTCATTGTCGAGGGTGCTTGTTTGCCCGCTGAGCTATGGATCTCTTGTAATCCCGAATCTAAAAATTTCTGAATATTACTTAAACGAACTCCCGCCCCCGCCATAATAATCGGCCCTTGGGTTTTTTCATTCAGTGTTCTTAATAGAGGTAAGCCTAATTCAGCATTAGCTTGCTGACCTGAAGTTAAAATACGAGCAACACCTAATTGAGTCAGCTGATCTAACGCTAGCAATGGATTAATACACATATCAAAAGCGCGATGAAACGTAATGGCTAAAGGCCCTGCTAATTCCATCAAAATCGCCATTTTAGGTAAATCAATGTGACCTTCTTCATTTAATATACCAACCACAGCACCGGAAAAACCCATATCACGGATCATACTGATATCGTTTTTCATCGCAGCAAAATCGGCTTGGCTATAACAAAAATCACCACCACGCGGACGAATAATAGGATGAACGGGGATACGAACGAGATCTATGACTTGTTTTAATATTCCATAACTCGGTGTTACACCCCCTTCTGACGGGCTTGTACACAGCTCAATTCTATCAGCCCCCGAACGTTCTGCGATCAGTGCGCATTCTGCACCAAAGCAGCAAATCTCCAGTTTTGCCATACCACCCCTCTCTATCCTTAATACAGAAAGCAATTAGAAAATAACGATATTTCTCAGCAACTACTATCAGTAATTGTTAATAATAGTTGTCGAATATCGTTACTCATTCAATTCCAATATCAGAATTTTGTGCTGATACAAGCAATTTATTTTCTAAAAATGTTGTTCAACACTCACTTTCTACAATTTTCAGTAAGGAATATGGGTGATACTTTATGGTAACGATACCATCGGTTATGGCAACGGTTGGATTAGGTAAACGTTCTTTTTCAGCTTTAGGTTCACTTATTTTAATTTTAATCCCTTCAGGTAAAGGATGGGGTAATAATGTCATCACCTTTTCAACTAATTTTTCAGGAGCAACATTTATTACCTGTTCAATATGTTCCCAACCTTGATATTGGTATTTTTTATCTGTTGGATAAGGTAACTCAACAATAGATATTTGCTGGCCTAACAGTGTTAAAGGTGAGGCTAGCTTAAAGAGATAAATAGGTCGCCCATTAATCATATTATCTGAAATACACTCGCCACATTGACTTAAGCCATTACGCCACTGTTCTGCTAACGCCAAATCGTGACAACGTAACGATATATGATCGGTTTGATAAGCATCAAGGTCGAGGGATAGTTTATTCGCCAGTAGAGTTAAATTTTTTGCAAATAGAGGAAGCTCTTGCGTTAAGTTATTTAAGAAAGGAATTGCGGAAAAAAGCACCATGATAAGTAACCTAAGAGAAAAAACAGAGAAAAACCCTTAAAGATAAGGCGCAGATAGTAGCATGTTCTAGCTAGAATATGTTATAAATTCAAGGTTAAATTCATATTCTTTATAAAAACCTGTCTGGCTAATGTCGTCAGGTTTTATTTTCTCAATAATTTAAGGTAACCCGGTGAATATTCAGGCTTTTCTTTCAGAAAAAATCAGTATGGCGATGAGCGCTGCTGGCGCCCCTGCTGATAGCGAACCACTTGTCCGTCAGTCAGCTAAAGTGCAATTTGGTGACTATCAGGCGAATGGTGTCATGGGAGCGGCAAAAAAAATGGGTATCCCACCCCGACAACTCGCAGAAAAAATTCTGGAACACCTTGATATCACAGATATTGCAGATAAAGTTGAAATAGCAGGCCCTGGTTTTATCAATATCTTCTTATCACCCGTTTGGGTTGCACAACAAGCCGAATTCGCATTAGCGGATGAGCACCTTAATATTACCAAGGTAACCCCTGAAACGATTGTGATTGACTACTCATCACCTAACGTTGCAAAGCAAATGCATGTGGGTCACTTGCGTTCAACCATTATTGGTGATGCCAGCGCACGTACTCTCTCTTTTTTAGGTCATAATGTTATTCGCGCTAATCACCTTGGTGATTGGGGTACGCAATTCGGTATGCTGATTGCTTATTTAGAGAAAAAGCAAAATGAAAATGCCGCAGATATGGCATTAGCGGATCTCGAAGAGTTCTATCGTGAAGCTAAAAAATGTTATGACGAAGATGAAGTATTCGCTGAACGTGCCCGTAATTATGTCGTTAGACTACAAGGTGGTGATGAATACTGCCGTACTATGTGGCGCAAGCTTGTCGATATCACAATGCAACAAAATCAGCTAACTTATCAACGCCTTAATGTCACTTTAACCGAAGATGATATTATGGGTGAAAGTCTTTATAACCCAATGCTGCCGGGTATTGTTGCTGATCTTAAAGCAAAAGGTCTTGCTGTTGAAAGTGAAGGCGCTACTGTTGTTTTCCTTGATGAATATAAAAACAAGGAAGGCGAACCAATGGGAGTCATTATCCAGAAAAAAGATGGTGGTTACCTTTATACAACAACGGATATTGCCTGTGCTAAATATCGCCATGAACAATTACATGCAAACCGCGTATTATATTACATCGACTCACGTCAACATCAGCATTTAATGCAGGCTTGGACTATCGTCCGTAAAGCAGGCTATATTCCTGATAGTATGTCACTCGAACACCATATGTTTGGCATGATGTTAGGTAAAGATGGGCGTCCATTTAAAACGCGCTCGGGTGGCACAGTACGTTTAACTGACTTACTCGATGAGGCTCATGAAAGAGCATTAACATTAATTCGCGAAAAAAATCCTGATATGGATGAAGAGGAATTAAATAATATTGCTCGTGTAGTGGGCATTGGTGCTGTTAAATACGCAGATTTATCAAAGAACAGAACCACCGATTATATTTTCGATTGGGATCTGATGTTAAGTTTTGAAGGTAATACTGCACCTTATATGCAATATGCCTATACTCGTGTTGCCTCTATCTTTAAACGTGCAGAAATAGATGAAAGCGCATTAACCCAGCCTATCTCATTAACACAGCCTCATGAAAAACAACTGGCACTACGTTTAGTACAGTTTGACGAGACTATCACGCAGGTTGCACGTGAAGGTACACCTCATGTAATGTGTGCATACTTATATGATTTAGCGCAGTCCTTCTCAGGTTTTTACGAGAACTGCCCTATTCTATCGGCCGAAGATGACAATGTACGCCAAAGCCGTCTTAAGCTAGCACGTTTAACAGCAAGAACCTTAAAGCAAGGCTTAGAGACTTTAGGTATTGAAACTGTCGATAGAATGTAATTAAGCCATTATATTTATCTAAAAAAACCGATGGTGAAATCACCATCGGTTTTTCATTATAGAAACTTAATAGATAGAAACTTAATAGCGAGTTGATTAACCGTTACTATCTTAACTAACAATAAACCATGCCTTGATGCTAATATCACTAGTCTTCATTAGCCGTGATCACATCCTCACAGAGAAGACCAGAAACATCTTTAACATCAATCCAACCATCAACACTGTCTATTGGCTTATCTGGGCTGTATAAGCGCTGATCAACATCTTTTGCCGTAAAGCTGACTTGTTCATTAGTTTTATTAAATACGCCGACACAGTTAACGGGTGTCAGTTGAGAGGTTTTGATTTTTCCATCTGCAGTGCAACCAGCAAGAAATAATGTGGCTAATGATACCGAAAAGATAATGGCCTTTTTCATAATCGCTCCTAAAACACACTTTATTTTTTAGTGTGATAAAATACTCGTTAAATGATTATTTAGTAGTTTTTATTCTACATATTCAACGGTTATAACGCTTGATAGCTTAGTTAATTATAATAAATTAGATAGAAAATAATTTGCGTTATAGAGCTATTAATAGAAAAAATAAAGAAAGGTATTCAAGAATAAGAAAAGAGAGGGAAAAACAGAAAACAAAGACGAGAGAAATGAAAAAACCACTATCAGGTTTTAGACCTAAAATGAGTAGTTATAACTACTTACCAATCACAGATCCAAAATAAATTTCATTATTAACACAATCTACTGTTCACTGCTTATCCCTAGCAATCGCATTATCTATCCGAAGCGCAGACAAAATAGATATGATTGCTTTCAGTAGTACTGAACGATAACAAGCAAATAACTTTACAGTCACTGTTAATCTACCTGAATGAAAAAATAATAATATGTCTCAAATCAAAGAATTCAAATGTTTTAAAATATAGCTCAACATTTTGAAATATTCGTAATATCTCATCATTTAGTAAGAAATATTTAACAGATGTGTCAATTTTTAAACCTAAACAACACAAGAGAGTTTATCTAAAAAAAGATAATTTGTCAAAGCGTAAGTTGCTAGAAAATAGCGTCTATTTTTTTACTTTATGTAAAATATTACTTAAAGTACACAATTTGTCTAAACCCATCACCTTTAAAATATGTTAAGTTTTTCTTATTAATTAACGGTTAAATATGGGCTAATATAGGCAAAAAATGGAGAATTTATTTATTTGACAGAAAAAAAATTAATAAAAAAATAAATATTTATCTCTTGTTTTCCTTCACGACTATTCGCTAGAAAATTTAATCATGTATTTTATTGCGTAAATTACATGGTATAAATGTGATCTAGATAACAATATTTTTTGTCTAAAATAAGAGAAAAACACTAACTATAGGTGATGTTAAATAGTGGTAATAAATAGACAACGCCCCACTTTGTTACACTCAGTGAGGCGCCAGTTTGACAATAAAATTATAATGCGCGTAGAGAAAAATGCTTCGGTCTAAATCCAACAGCATATAAAGTGACAAAATAACTTGCGGCACCAGCAACAACAACAAGTAATAAACGTAAAATACGCATTAGCATATTCCCTTGTTGCCAATCAGGCATCACCCATAGCATGCCGACTAATACAGCACTCATCACAGCTAACGCAATAGCAAGTTTTAATAAAAAGATAGGCCAACCCGCTAATGGTTGATAAATATCTTGTTTACGGATTTGCCAAAATAGCATTCCTGCATTAAAACAAGCGGCTAATCCAATCGAAAGAGCCAGTCCCACATGCTTTAAACTCCCAACAAAAGCAAGGTTCATTAATTGAGTCAAAATAAGCGTTGCAATGGCAATTTTAACCGGGGTTTTAATATCTTGGCGAGAATAAAAGCCCGGTGCTAATATTTTTATAATAATTAACCCCATTAACCCAATGCAATACGCCACTAATGCTTGTTGAGTCATTAGAGCATCATGCCCATTAAAATTACCATATTGAAATAACGAAATGGTTAAAGGGCCTGATAATAAAGCCAAACCCAAGGTACAAGGTAAAGCCAATAAAAAACAAAGCCTTAATCCCCAATCCATTAATTTCTGATATTCTTGTGTGTTGCCGCTGGCAAAACTTTTAGATAATGAAGGTAATAGAATTGTTCCTAATGCCACCCCTAACACACCAGTAGGAAGTTCCATTAGGCGATCGGCGTAATACATCCAAGAGACTGAGCCAGACACCAAGAATGAGGCAAAAATAGTATTGATGATCAGCGAAATTTGGCTGACAGAAACCCCTAAAATAGCGGGTCCCATCAATTTAATAACACGCCACACTCCGCTATTTTTAAACGAGATCCGCGGTAATACCAACATCCCTATTTTTTTCAGATGCGGAAGTTGATACCCCAACTGTAAAATTCCTCCTGCTAAAACAGCCCAAGCAAGCGCCATAATAGGTGGATCACAATAAGGAGCAACAACGAGAGCAAAAAAGATCATACTCACGTTTAACAACGTAGGTGCAAAAGCTGGAACAGAAAAGCGATTCCAAGTATTTAAAATAGACCCTGTTAATGATGCTAATGAAATTAATAAAATATAGGGAAAGGTGATTTTCAATAGATCCGTTGTGAGTTGGAATTTATCCGCTGAATCAGCAAAACCGGGTGCCGTAATATAAATAACCCACGGTGCGGCAACTATCCCTATTACTGTGACAATCGCTAAGATCAACGTCAGCATTCCCGATACATAAGCAATAAAGGTACGAGTTGCCTCTTCTCCCTGTTGACTTTTATACTCAGCTAAAATAGGAACAAATGCCTGTGAAAATGCGCCTTCGGCAAAAATGCGTCGCAATAGATTAGGTAGTTTAAAAGCAACAAAAAAAGCATCGGTTGCCATACCTGCGCCAAAAATACGCGCAATAATCGCATCACGAATAAAGCCCAGTACTCGTGAAAACATCGTCATCGAACTCACTGCAGCCAGTGATTTAAGTAAATTCATAGTTCATTCTAGTGTTTGTTGTGGTAAGGAATAAAAAGAAAGAGACTATACTCCGTCTCTCACACTGAAAAATCAATCATCAACTTGCTAGGAATACACTTAACTGTTTTTTTGATCAAAAAATAGTTCACCTTAGTCAAAAAACTCACTATTTTAATGTATATTCGCCATTATCCTTTGGGAGAAGGACGAGTTGTTAATGCGGTCAGCACATGATCACGCCATTCTTGATTTATCTGCAGATAATTTTTAGCGTAACCTTCTCGTTCAAAGCCATGTTTAGCCAATAAATTTCCACTGCGTAAATTATGAGGCATATAATTTGCCATAATACGATGCATTCCTTGTTGACGTTGCATAAAGCGTAATGTTTCATGCAATGCTTCTGACATATAGCCTTGCCCTTGCCACTTCTCACCGACTGAATAACCTAAAAAGCAGGCATTAAAAGCACCACGCATGACATTGCTGTAATTAGCGACCCCAATGACTTCATCTTCTTTTGGCGTCAATAATAGAAAATGAAAAGCACTCTCTTGGCGGTGCAATTCATTTATATAAAGTAAGCGGTGCTCCCACCCTGAAGGTAAATAGTGCGATTTATCTCTTACTGGCTCCCAAGGGATCAAGAAATGGCGGTTTAGTGTATAGTAATTAGCTAACTTCTCTGCATCTCTTTCATAAGCTAAGCGAACGATCATTCTTTTCGTTTCAAAACGAACTTTAGGGATCCCACTACGATAACCAAACATATCAGTCCTGTTGTATTTTTGATTAATCTTATTCTGAAGTAATCCTACTATTTCTAGCATTATCATCAATAAAAAAATATCATCTATAATAAGCTATCAATTAATAAAATTAACAGACAGAATAGATAAACAAAGCTCTGTCTTTGCCCTCCCTTTTATTTATTTTAAATCATTTGTTTAACTTATGGTGAATAATGGCACTGGTAACACAAGCTCGCACCTTGGGGAAATACTTTCTCCTCCTTGACAATATGCTGGTTGTTTTAGGATTTTTTGTCGTATTCCCTTTAATATCAATTCGGTTTGTTGAGCAATTAGGCTGGGCGGGTGTGATTGTCGGCTTTGCCCTTGGGTTAAGACAACTTGTTCAGCAAGGCTTAGGCATTTTTGGCGGTGCCATCGCCGACCGATTTGGTGCTAAGCCGATGATTATTACCGGTATGCTATTACGTGCTCTTGGCTTTGCATTAATGGCTTTAGCGGATGAACCTTGGATCCTTTGGTTATCTTGTATTTTATCTGCACTCGGTGGCACTTTATTTGATCCGCCAAGAACTGCCCTCGTGATAAAATTAACTCGCCCTTATGAACGGGGTCGGTTTTATTCTTTATTATTAATGCAAGATAGTGCGGGTGCCGTTATTGGGGCTTTAATTGGCAGTTGGTTACTCCTTTATGATTTCCATTTAGTTTGTTGGGTTGGCGCTGGCGTATTCGTTCTTGCGGCTATTTTTAATGCTTGGTTACTACCTGCCTATCGTATATCAACCACGAGAACACCGATAAAAGAAGGGCTAAAACGCGTTATTCTTGATAAACGTTTTGTTCAGTATGTTCTTACTCTTACGGGATACTTTGTACTGTCGGTACAAGTTATGCTGATGTTTCCGATTGTTGTTAATGAAATTGCCGGCACCCCTAGCGCAGTAAAATGGATGTATGCGATTGAAGCTTTATTATCATTAACACTGCTTTACCCTATTGCCCGTTGGAGTGAAAAACATTTTCGCCTAGAACAGCGCTTAATGGCAGGATTATTTCTGATGAGTATCAGTATGTTTCCTGTGGGGATCACCCACTCATTACATGCCATATTTCTTATTATCACCCTATTTTACCTAGGCACTATTACCGCAGAGCCTGCTCGAGAAACATTAAGTGCCTCTTTAGCAGATCCTCGTGCTCGAGGCAGTTATATGGGTTTTAGTCGATTAGGGTTAGCTTTTGGTGGCGCGATTGGCTATACCGGAGGGGGATGGATGTATGATATTGGCAAACAACTTGAACTGCCTGAACTACCTTGGTTTTTATTAGGCTCAATAGGATTTATCACCCTTTACGCACTACATCGACAATTTAATCGTAAAAAAATTGAAACAGCCATGCTTACCCCATAGAGATCAGGTACACTTAGCGTGTTTACCATCAAGGAGTGTGTATGAAAGCTATTTTTTTGACTGCTTTATTTGTATTAACTAGTTTAGTGACTGGCTGTGATCAAATCAGACAATTTGATGTCAGTGAAAAAGTAATTAATGACTATCTGAGTCAAAAATCGGGATTACAAAAACACATTGGGGAAGACGGTGTTGTTTCTGCCGATATCACATTAAGTGGTTTAGCGATCCAAATTGGTCGTACTGAGCCTGGAAAAGTGAGCTTTTCTGGTAGTGCTTCTCTTAAAATTGATTCTTTGTTTGGCAAAACTGGCGCGAATGTGAATTTAACTTTATCAGGCCAACCCTTTTATCAAGCAGAGCTTGGGGCGATATATATCAAGTCAATGAAAATTGATAGCTATAAAGTGTCTCCTGAAAAAATGGAGCCGGTTGTAATGGCATTAAAACCTTACTTAGATACGACTATTGCGACTTATTTTGATAATCAGCCTGTTTATGTGCTCAACCCTGAAAAAAATAGTGCAGAAGCGGCTGCCTTTAAATTAGCAAAAGGGATTGAAGTTAAACCGGGTAAGTTTGTGATCCAACTTTAATCACAAAATGGTTAATTAAATATTTTTATCGTAATAAGGGCATTGGTTTTTATAAATATAAATAATTATAATATATATTGAATATTAATCATGATGATGAGTCATAGGATTAATGCTGATATAAATTAATTATTTTCTAGCCATAACATGCGCAATAAGCGGAACGGCACCCAAATAAGATAGCTATTCTAGGGTGCCGTTCAAAAAAACAACGTTTTTATTATAGGATTTAATTATTTATTTTTCGTTTTCTTCATCTGATAATTCTTCTCGTAATGCAGAAAGTGCACCACGCGTAATTGCTGCTAAAGTACGATAAAAATTTGTTTTAGCATGCGCTTCAACCTTACCTAAAAAGGTTCCCGCCCAAGGTAATAGATAGTTATCAAATAACTGTGTTTGTGCTAATACTTCATCTTGTGCGGCATTATCTTCAAGCCAAGAAGCGGCAAGTAACAACGCACCAAAGCTATCTGTCGCTGATCCGGTGACAGGCATACCTCGAGTGACTAAGAATTGACGAATATCTTGCTCTTTTATATCACCGTAATCATGTGCATAAAGAGATACTGCGGGTATTGGGTCAGCAAAAAGCGATTGGTAGTCAGCTTCTACTGCCGCTAAATCAGCTACGCTACTTTTTAACGTTTTGAATAGTTCATCTTGCTCTAATGGCCATAATTGGCTTAGTTTATCTTCGGCTATCATGGTTATGATCGGTGCTAAAATAGCATCACTCGGTGCTCGTTGAAATAATGTACCTAATAGACGGCAGACAATCGAAAATTCATTCATTCTATTTTTACCCCATAAAGTTTGGTTTTATTGTCCTGTTAACCACCAGAAAATCAACAATTTTCTTTATTCTCTTTTCACTCTATTCCATTAATTACACATTATTTTCAGTCATTAATAACAGAAAAAGCGCGCTCTTATCATTAAGCTATATAGCCTAATATAAGAAACGCGCCTAATCCCATGCTATTTCTATTACGACAATAACACTTTATTGCATCATTTAGCTGGCGATATCGAGAAAATTATCTCTGACACCATTAACTCGAAACCACCCTGCAATACTGATCCTTTCTTTATGAGTAGGTAATACTTCATGTGGAAATTGTTCTGAAAGAAAAACCACTAAACGACCACCTTGAGGGGCGACTGTCGCTAATTGATTATCATCCAGATCATAGATAACTAGCTCTCCACCGTCTTGTGGTGTCCATTCATCATTAAGATATAACACTGTCGTTAAACGTCTTGTGACATTTTCTTTAAATGCATCAAGATGTTTTTTATAGAAAGCACCTTTTTCATAACAAGCGAAATGCGCTTCATATTCAAACAGCCCTAAAAAGAACTCACGATTAACTGCTCGTTGAATGCTTTCCATCTGCATAAGATAATGTTGAACTGGCTCTCCCATTTGCGGCTCTAGCCAACGAATTTTATCACTGCGTATCGTGGTTTCTGCTAATAGGTTTTCATGACGTCCTATACGTGCTTGTTGTGCATCATTACCAAAACAAGCACGCAATTGTTTAACCGCCTCTGGTGTAAGGAAATCATCCCATACACACCAACCTTTATCTGCAATTTGTTCAAGAAGACTTGCTATATTCATTAGTCATATTGTCTGATTAACAAGGGAAACTATCTTATAGCACCATATTAGGCTAAATGACAATCTAATAAACTTATCCTTTCGATTACATGAATTTATTAGAACTAAATTCTATAAAAAAGAAAATAACATTGAAATATAAGATATTATTCCATAGAGATCTGTTGTAAAAAACCAAAAAAACATTGAATAATAATATATACGTTACACATCACCCCAAATAAAGATAAGAAAAACAAATGGTTTAATGAAAATAATAATTAGTGGTTATTTTCTCCAATTGCTTTTCATATTTATCATATAAAAAATTAATTTCACCTTTAACTTGATGATGCATAATAGACTTTTTGCTTTCTAATCGTAAAAAAGCAAGAGGAAATGATTTTGCTTTATCGGCGAGTTCACTTATAGACATCACATCTATTGAATTAAGCTGGTATTCAATATTATTTAACTCTTGTTTCGCATTATTATAGAAATTATCTAATTTATCTTTTATATCATTAACTGTTAGATTTTCATCTGTTTTCACTTCATTGATAAGCTCTTCCAGTTGAGTTTCAAGCACTGAATAACGCACTCTCCCCTCACTATTTAGCTGATATTTAGAAATAAAATATGGCTTAAATTTTTCATTCATATTATTTTTTTTCTGTGAAGAAAGTATTTTTTTCTTTTCTGTTAAATCAGCTAAGAATTGTTGTACTCTGTTATTATTGTGTACTAGATCTATTGAGTTATCTATTACATCACTCTTGAGAGAAAGATCATTCTCCATCAATTGTGGATTTAGTTTGTTTTTTAATTTCTTATTTGCATCCAACTGTAAATAAACATGATCAAGTTTATTTATACTTCTTTTAACATCGTATTGAACAGGGTATTTATCAAATAGGTTATTTATTTTAAGTACTCTTTTATAAAGTCCTTTTAAATTATTTTTATGTGCTTCAAATTCTTTTTTGTCTTGTTTTATTTTGCCATCATAAATTCTATGTTTAAATAGTGAATTAACTCTTTTTTCTAACATGACTTCAAAATTTTTCAATGATGTCAATGGATACCAGTGAATATTATGCGATGCTTTTGTCGCTGAAGGTGTAAATTTTAAATCTCGGTATAATTCAAAACTTCCGCTAAAATACTCAACATCAACATTTTTTTCCAACTGTTTTGCTTTGGTCTCTCCATGACCAATAAATTTATTTATATTGTGAATGACATTTATTATTTTTAAAGAGAGATTAGCACCAACCGCATTTCTCGGTAAATTTAATTCTATATTTTCATTAGCAGAAACTCCCACATCAAAACTGACTTCACTTCTAAGTTCAACACCTAATGACGCGTTTTGTGTTCTATTAAATTCCAGCGTTGCATTATCCTTAAGTTCACTTTCTGTAAGAGATACCCCTTGATTAATAAATTCGACTAAATCTTTTGGTTGAATTTTAAATGAAAAATTAGATTTTTTTTCATAATGATAATCGAGTATCACAGTGGCCATTAACGGTGTTACAAAACCATAATTAAACGCCCCTTCTCTCCATTTTTGTTCATTGTTCATAATCCCAGCAGATAAGCCCGTAGCAATCCCTGCATCCATTTTATTTACAAATGAGAATACAACTTCATCTTGCTTATTTTTTGAAATTGTTAGGGCATGTGTTTTCGCAAAATTAGCTAAAAGAAACGCACTCACACCAATATTTTGAGATAAATGAAATGCACTAATACCAAAGAATGCACGGATATCATTATACTGGCTAATTGTAATGCTCTCTTTATCATTTAATTGTTCTACTAAAGAATAAACAACCTCACCTTGAGATTTACCATTGTTAATTCCGGTAATATATTTATTAAGCAGATTATAATCATGTTTAATCACCTTTTTTACACCATTTAAAGCATCTGTTTTAATTGTTCTCGGTAATGTAGCAGAATTAACTATAGCTTTTATAGTAGAAAACATCCCTCTAAAACCAGGATCAAGACTTTTCGCGATATCTTTTACCATTGCACCATATTTTTTTAATGCATATTGTTGTTTTGCTCTATCAAAGTGAACCCTTGCATTATCAATAGCCGACGAAAAAAAGGGAATATTTTTAGCACTAAAATTACCTATTTTTTGAGTAGAAAATGGCTGTCCTGAGTGATAGTTTTTATAGTTATTTTCTCCAACTATTGAATAAAAAGATAACGGTGGCTCTTGAGTTAAACGAGTGATTTCATAATGATAATCTTTTAATGCAAAAATATGCAGAGGATCAAAGTAATATATTTTTATTTTATTACCTTTATCAACCACAAGTTGGATTTTATTTAACACCGGTTTTATCGCTAATATTTTATCTTTTGATTTTAATGGCAATTTTATTTCATTTTTTTTACTCTTACCATCTACGTCATCCTCTTTAGGCATTAGCGTTGGTGGTAAGCCATATGTAAAAAGTTTATTATCTTGTAAAGTTATAGTAATAGGCATCCCTTCTCTATTTATTTTTAATACATTTCCTTCTTCTTTCTCTATAATATTATTAATATTAGATAAATCATGTTTTAAACTATCTTCTATTTCATATTTTTCATATTCAATAATAAAATTAATATTAGTATTATCGGTGGCGTCATCGCTTAAATTATATTCACCTTCAATCTTTTTAAATTTTATTTTATAAAGTTCATTATTATTTCCTGAACTATCTCTCTTACTCCCAATTAAAAACCCATTATAATCGACATATAGTTCTTTAAATTTTATATCATCACCATGTTGAGAGTTGATATGAAATACATTATATTTAAAACCTCCATTAAAGTACTTTTGAATTAATCCGGTAAATAAATCATATGTTTTCCCTTTTATTAACATTAAGGTTCCATCATCATCAAGGGTAATTCCCATATTATTAAGTAGTGGACTATTTGTTGATCCAAGATAAACATAATTATTTACATTATTTAAGCTAAACTGTTTAATATTTGTATTATATACAGCAGGGGTATTAGACACATCGGAAATATAATTTGTTGATTTATAATTATTAAAAACACCAACCTCTGTTAACTTATTAACATATGTCATTATTTTATCAATCATAAACACCTCAACATTTCAAGCAGATGAGGTATCATCGATAAGACATATTATAAGAGATATCTTTTATAGCCTATTTTTTATTATATTATCTAAAATTTAGAAAAAGTTCTTTTTTTGAAAGTTTAGGAAAAAAAATAGACAATAAAATAAAATTTATTGTCTATTTATATATATATTATATCTATATTATTTAATAGCCACTTTTCATATCCACAACACCAAAAGGTGTTTCGCCCTTTTCAATACGTTGAATATTTTCAACAATTGTATCCATTGCAATATCTGGAATAGTAAAAGCAGCAATATGCGGTGTAATAGAGATACGAGGATGAGTCCAAAACGGATGCATACCCGGTAATGGCTCTTGGCTAAATACATCTAAAGAGGCATCAGCAATATAACCTTGATCGATAGCTTCTAGCAGATCTTGATCAACAAGATGTGCTCCCCTTGCCAAATTAATTAAATAAGAAGAAGGTTTAAGCTGTTCAAAAAGCGAGAAATTTAAAATACCATGAGTTTGTGGTGTATAAGGTAATAGATTGATTAACAACTGACACTCTTTAACAAAATCGCTCAGTTGATCGTTACCATAAAAACTCTCTACCTGATTAATTTGCTTTTTACTACGACTCCAGCAACGCACGTTAAAACCAAGTTCAGCAAGCTTAGTCGCTACACTTGCGCCTAATGCACCTGCACCCAAAACACCAATAACAAAATTATCATAAGTATGTGCGGGGAGTTGTTTCCATAAGCGTTGTGATTGTTGACGTTTATAATCATCCATACGGCGAAAATAATACATCACTTTAGCAATGGCATACTCTTGCATTTGCAAACCCATACCCGTGTCTTCTAAACGCATTACCGGAACCCCAGCGGGTAATGTGCCTGGTTTTTGTTGCTCTTGCTTTAAAATGGCATCAACACCCGCACCAAGTGCAAAAATACCTTTTAATTGGTTACGGCTTGCTAACATTTCATAGGGAGGAAGCCAGACCATTGCATAATCAGCAGGCTTATCATCACCATGCTCCCAAACACGAATATGCGCGTCAGGAAGTCGTGCTTTCATTCCACTTATCCATGTATTTGCATCAAAAAAAGGATGATAAAAAATAATATTCATTTTTGCCTTCCTCCAGCATTTTTACCATAGGGTGCGAGGGTTATGCTTTTATTTCAAGTCTGTTTGAAAAAGTTGTTAAGAAAAATGTTGATAATGTTAACCAGCTAACGAAATTTAGCTAAAAAATGGATGTTACATCTCAAAAGAGATCACATTATTTGCTTAAGCCTTGTTCATATTGTTTTTTATTTGACTGGTTGGCACAAAAGTTAAGGAAAAAACGCATTTAGCTGTTGACGCTTATCACTCTTTTCCCTATAGTAGCGCCCCGTTGAGCATGAATGCCATGTTTAACCACAATACGGTGAGATGTCCGAGAGGCTGAAGGAGCACGCCTGGAAAGTGTGTATACGGCAACGTATCGAGGGTTCGAATCCCTCTCTCACCGCCATATTCTAAGAAAGCGCCTAGTTAAAAAACTAGGCGTTTTTTTGTCTTGTTGTCCTTTAATCTATACAGCAACTATACAGCGACAACGTTCTGCTTGCTACCAGTACTAAAATTGTAATAATAAATTTATTGTGATTGTTTTTATATACGTTGCTATTAACCTATTCTAGATACTTAATTATTCTATTTAATAAAAATGCTCTTTTTCATATACACTAATTAGCTTTATTTATAGAATTGTTTTTTCCTTTATTTTATAAAATACTTTTTAGCTATTTTTATGCATTACTATTTTTAATGACAATTATTCTAAAATAAAACGCTTTATATAATTTATAGAATAACGTCAAACTTCTTTTTCATGAAAGTAACAGAATAAATACAATACGTTACATAACGTTATCTCTTTTGCTTAAGTTTTTCAATTAATTGCTTTAATTTTCGCTAAGTATTAAGATAGTGTTTAATAATTTGATATATCACATTATTATTAGCAAATAAAAGCGATATCCTTTCTGCTCTTTTTTATCGCCTTTATTCGGCATTTGACTTCTTATTTTGGTTTAAGCCTAAATGAAAACGCATAAAGTTAACCGGGTTCGCCCCTTTAGTGCATTTATTGATGCATGTGTAAAAGAGCCTTACTCTTTTGCCCGTTTATTAAAAGATATTATTGCAGGGATCACCGTCGGCATTATCGCAATACCACTGGCAATGGCATTGGCTATTGGTAGCGGTGTTCCCCCGCAATACGGTCTTTATACCGCAGCTATTGCCGGTATTATTATCGCTGTAACAGGTGGCTCTCGCTACAGTGTTTCAGGGCCTACTGCCGCCTTTGTGGTGATACTTTATCCTGTTTCACAACAATTTGGTTTAAGTGGGCTATTAATTGCCACTTTGATGTCTGGGATTATTTTAGTGGTTATGGGGTTAGCTCGTTTTGGTAAGCTCATTGAATATATTCCCGTTTCTGTCACATTAGGATTTACTTCGGGGATTGCCATCACTATCGCCACCATGCAGATCAAAGATTTCTTTGGCTTAGAAATGTCGCATGTCCCAGAAACCTATATTGATAAAGTGATTGCTCTTGGTGCCGCTCTACCGACAATCCATCTTGGAGATACATTAATAGGTGCAACCACTCTCTTAGTATTAATTTATTGGCCTAAATTGAATTTACGTCTTCCCGGCCATTTACCAGCATTAATTGCCGGTACGGCTGTTATGGGGATAGTTAATTTATTTGGCCATGATGTTGCCACCATTGGTTCACAATTTAGCTATCTATTGCCTGATGGTTCAACAGGACAAGGTATTCCGCCGATCCTGCCACAATTTGTGCTACCGTGGAATTTACCCAGTAGTGGTGAGTCTATTGCATTAAATTGGAGCACGGTCAGTGCGTTATTACCCGCCGCTTTTTCAATGGCAATGTTAGGTGCGATTGAATCACTCCTCTGTGCTGTAGTGCTTGATGGTATGACGGGGAAAAAACATCACTCTAATGGTGAGTTAGTCGGTCAAGGTATTGGTAATATTGTAGCGCCTTTCTTTGGTGGGATCACCGCAACTGCGGCTATTGCCCGCTCAGCGGCAAACGTACGTGCCGGTGCAACGTCCCCTGTATCTGCGATTGTGCACTCTTTATTAGTTTTAGTAACTTTACTGGTCTTAGCGCCTTTTCTCTCTTATTTACCATTAGCAGCAATGTCTGCATTGTTATTAATTGTTGCATGGAATATGAGTGAAGCTCGTAAAGTTATCGATCTTATTCGTCATGCACCAAAAGACGATATTATCGTTTTAGTATTATGTTTATCACTTACCGTGCTGTTTGATATGGTTATTGCGATCACTATCGGCATTGTATTAGCCTCTTTATTATTTATGCGTCGTATTGCTAATATGACGAAAATAACAGAATCAACTTATACTGATGATGATAAACAATTATTAGTTGTGCGTGTTAATGGTCCGCTATTCTTTGCTGCCGCCGAGCGTATTTTTAATGAATTACGTGAACGTAGTAAAGGATATAAAACTCTTATTATGCAGTGGGATGCAGTACCTGTATTAGATGCTGGGGGATTACATGCTTTTCAACACTTTGTGGCGGATGTGCAACATGATACTCATATTATTGTTTGTGATATTCCCTTCCAGCCATTAAAGACATTAGCAAGAGCACGAGTAACGCCAATTGATGGCACACTTAATTTTTATCCTTCGCTACAAAAAGCGCTGGATGATATGGAATTAATTCAGTAGTTTTTTAATTATTAATTATAAAAATCTTTAAGCCCTTAATTTACACTATTTAATTAAGGGCTTAATTATTAAGTTATGATTTATATTTTATTTGCCATTGAAAGTGCAGTATAAATGGTTTTAAAGGAAATTAATAAAGAAAGAGGGGATTTAATCAATTTGGTATTGTCATGCATTGACCGGTAGAGCAAAAGCCGCTGCAAGTAGTTTAGCATTAGGCTTTGGTGGATTATCTAAAAGTTCCATAACACGTAATGTGTCTTTTCCTGATAATTTTAAACGCTCATTATTTTCAATAACTTGCCGAGCTACAGGTACAATATTACGAAGTACAAACTCTGTTAAGTTTGTATTTTCCAAACTAGCAGCACGAACCAGCAGTGATTTATCTTCTGTAGTGATACGAATTGACACTCGTTCACTGTTTTCTACTAGTGCTTGAGCCATAGCAACCTCCTTTGTACAGCTTCAAAGCTGTACAGTATGATTAAAAAAGTGACAAGTGATTTTATGTTGAGTGGATAATTATTTACAATTAGCCACAAAAGGCTTATTTATCCCACTACCTTGTACGCCTTTCTCTAATAAGTATTGATAGAGTGCATTCATACCCAACCAGTGATTTTCACACCATTCAGGGGCTAATAAAGTAGGTTTTCTGGCACTGGCACAAACACGATGATAAATAACTTCTGCAGGAGTATGACGGATTATTTCACCAGCAGTATAAACATATTGTTGTTGTGTTAATGCACTAATACGCCCTGCTTTCCATGCTTTGGCTATCGTACTCCCCTCAACTATGTGTAAAGGGTGTAATTTTAGTCCATCAACACCGGTTTCTACTACCTGCTCTAAGGTTTGCATATTTAACTGATGATCTTCACGAGGTAAACCGATAATAAGATGCGTACACACCTTTAAACCTCGGCGACGCGCTTCTTTTGTGGTTGCTTGATAACATTGAAAATCATGACCACGATTAATATGCTTTAATGTCTTATTATGTGCAGTTTGTAATCCTAACTCTAACCATACTTCATAACCTTGTTCGCAATAGCCTTGCAGTAGATCTAACACACTGACGGGCACACAATCAGGGCGTGTCCCAACACATAATCCAACCATATTGGCTTGTAATAATGCACTTTCATACATTTTTCGTAGATGTTCTACTTCTGCATAGGTACTAGTATAGGCTTGAAAATAAGCTAAATAACGGCGAGCACGGGTAATATGCTTAGCTTGGTAGGCGATTTGCTCTTCAATAGAGTGATATTGCGTTTGCTCATCAGCAAAAGAAGAGACATTGCAAAATGTACACCCTCCTCGTCCTAATGTGCCATCTCGATTAGGACAACTAAAACCACCATGAAGGGTTATTTTGTGGATTTTTTCATGATAACGGCGCTGGAGATCAGCGCCGAACATATTCACTACAGTGTGTAGTTGCATAACAAGTTTATTTACTGGTATCTAACTCAGGGAAGCTTTTTACCAGAGAGTCAATCGCTTTAATTTGAGCTAAGAAAGGTTCTAATTTAGCTAATGGTAAAGCTGATGGGCCATCACAGCGGGCATGATCAGGATCGGGATGAGCTTCAAGAAATAACCCTGCCAGACCCACTGCCATACCTGCACGAGCTAACTCAGCGACTTGTCCACGACGACCACCAGAAGCCGCACCGAATGGATCACGGCATTGTAGTGAGTGGGTAACATCAAAAATCACTGGAGCCCCTTCTGAGGCTTGCATCATGACATGAAAACCTAGCATATCGACCACTAAATTATCGTAACCAAAATTACTACCACGGTCACATAAAATCACTTGGTCGTTACCGCCTTCTTTAAATTTCTCGACGATATTTCCCATTTGACCAGGGCTAACAAACTGTGGCTTTTTCACGTTAATTACCGCACCGGTTTTGGCCATTGCCTCAACCAAATCGGTTTGACGCGCTAAGAATGCCGGTAGCTGAATAACATCAACGACTTCAGATACAGGCTGAGCTTGTGAAGGTTCATGAACATCAGTGATAATTTTTACCCCAAAAGTCTCTTTTAGCTCTTGGAAAATTTTCATTCCTTCATCAAGACCCGGTCCACGATAAGAGTGGATAGATGAGCGGTTTGCTTTATCAAAAGAGGCCTTAAATACATAAGGAATATCTAATTTTTGAGTAACTGTGACGTAATGCTCACAAATACGCATGGCTAAATCGCGCGATTCCAATACATTCATGCCACCAAAGAGCACAAAGGGTAAATTATTTGCTACTTTGATATCACCAATACTCACCACTTTATGTTGCATATCTATTCCTATCTTATTTTGCCATGTACCGTTATATACCCAGTACGGGATTAAATTTTAATGTAAAACAACAGGATGCTGTTCTATTGAATGAATTTGAATTTTAATCATCTCTGAAATGGGATCTTCCGGACACTGTTCAACAAAGTAGTTAAGGTCAGACAATGCCACATGATTACACTCTAATTGAGCATAAATCAGCCCACGATCACGTATTTCATAGGGATCTTCTGGATCAAACAATAACACCGTTTCACTGGTCTTAAGTGCCTGCTCCATCTTCTTTTCTTCCATTAAAGAGACTTTGAGTGTATCTAATAACTTGCGAATAATAGAACTGTGTTCTGACTCTTCTAGATCGGATGCTGATAGCTCAGATGTACTGCCTACATTACCTTTTAGCCAAACGTCTAAAGTATGACGAGAAAGATATTCACCATTAATGGGATTTAAGAAAAGTGGTTTTTCATCCGGAATATCTATTCTGATAATTAACTGTGTAGGAAAAATAACTGGCGCTAACGGTAAATTTATTGCCTGTGCGATATAAATTAAAATGGAACCTAATGACACAGGTGAACCAATATGAGTGGCCAATACTTTATCTAACCATAACGTATCAGAAAGACAATATTTGCCACTTGCACCACTGAAATGCCATTGTTTATAAAATAGCTTCAGCAGTGCATCAATTCTCTCTTGTATACTGGCTTGGTGGGGAATTTCCGCTTCTGCTTGCTCCACCAGCTGTGCCAATTGATAGCCAACTGAAGTGACTGGAAAATCTGGGCGAATTGCCTGAGAGATAAGGATCATACCCTTAACCAAAGGGGCTTTGTTAAATTCGTAATCAGCTATGGTTTCTATCATCATTCCAACGACCTACTGTCACTCGCTCATTACCGCCGTAATCACGGAAAGTTTCCACGCAGCAGTAACCCTTATCAATAAAAATATTACGTACTCTTTCACCTTGTTGCCAACCATGCTCTATTAATACCCAACCGTTATTAGCTAAAAACTGACGGGCATTTGTAATAATAAGCTCAATATCAGCAAAACCATGATCTGCCGCGACCAATGCGGTTAATGGCTCAAAGCGAACGTCTCCTTGATAAAGATGCTCATCTTCTTCATCAATATAAGGAGGATTGCTGATTATCATATCAAATTGATAACCAGAGAGTGAACTAAACCAGCAACTTTCCGTAAATTCTACGTTGCTAAGTGCCAAATGTTGTGCATTTTCTATCGCTAATGCTACCGCTTCTGGTTGAAAATCAACACCAAGGACACGGCAGTCAGAACGTTCCGAAGCTATCGCTAAAGCAATAGCCCCTGTCCCCGTACCTAAATCTAAAATTCGGCTTGCTTGTGCAGAGAGTTTCTCTAATGCTTTTTCAACTAGACATTCGGTATCAGGCCGAGGGATAAGTGTTGCAGGAGAGACTTTTAAAGGTAGTGACCAAAATTCTCTCTCTCCTACTAAATAAGCGATAGGCTCGCCCTTTATACGTCGAGCAAGGAGGGATGACAATTGCACTAGTTCATCTTCTAAAAGTACAGTTTCACTAAAAGCAATCAAATAAGTACGAGCACGTTTTGTTACGTGCCCTAATAGAATTTCTGCGTCCCGCTTTGGGCTGTCACTATCAATTAATTGCAAGGCTGCTTGATGCAGCCATTGTTTATAATTCATTAATCTTGCTCAGATAAAGCGGATAGCTGATCGGCTTGATATTCAGTGACAATAGGTTGAATAAGTGCATCTAGTTTACCTTCCATCACCTCATCTAACCGGTAAAGCGTAAGGTTTATGCGATGATCCGTCACGCGACCTTGTGGGAAATTATAAGTTCTAATACGATCAGAACGATCTCCTGAACCTAATAAGTTACGGCGTTCAGATGCTTCGGCTTCTTGACGTTTTTGTACTTCGGCAGCACGAATACGCGCACCTAATACTGACATCGCTTTCGCTTTGTTTTTATGTTGAGAACGCTCATCCTGACACTCTACCACAATGCCCGTCGGGATATGCGTAATACGGATGGCCGAATCCGTGGTATTTACGTGCTGACCACCCGCCCCTGATGAGCGAAAAGTATCAATACGTAAATCACTTGGGCTAATTTCGGGTAATTCAGCTTCTGGCACTTCAGGCAATACCGCAACTGTACAAGCAGAAGTATGAATGCGTCCTTGAGATTCTGTTTCCGGCACGCGTTGTACACGATGCCCGCCTGATTCAAATTTCAGTACCCCATAAGCACCATCACCAATGACTTTGGCAATGATCTCTTTATAACCGCCATGTTCGCCTTCGTTTGCATTCATCACTTCAATACGCCAACGACGTGCTTCGGCATAACGGCTATACATACGGAATAGGTCACCGGCGAAAAGTGCGGCTTCATCACCACCCGTTCCGGCACGAATTTCAAGGAAACAGTTGAACTCATCGTCAGGATCTTTAGGTAATAACAGCACTTGAAGTTGCTGTTCTAGCTCCTCATTGACGCTTTGTGCTTCTTTTAGCTCTTCTTGAGCCATCTCTTTCATTTCAGGATCATCAAGCATCATTTCTGCCGCTTCCATATCATCTTGCACTTTTCGCCATTGACGATAACAAGATGTGACATCCGTTAATTGAGCATACTCTTTTGAAAGCGCACGAAAACGCTCCTGAGAGGCAATAACATCAGCTTCTGCTAGAAGTGCTTGAATTTCTTCATAACGCTCTTGTAGAGCTTCCAACTTAGCGACAATAGAAGGCTTCATTCGTAGATTAAGATCCTGTTAGATAAAGTTAATTATGGGTAATACCCAAACTTTCACGTAAGAGATTCAGGCGTTCAATATCACCATCACTGGCAGCCTGTTGAAGAGATTTGGTTGGTGTATGAATAAGGCGATTCATCAACTGATGAGAAAGCTGTTGGATCACTTTTTCTGCATCAGCGCCATTTTGTATCAATGCAATCGCTTTTTCTGCCATTTCTGCACGTAACATTTCTGCACTATCGCGATATTCTCTAATCGCCCCGACAGCACCTTGAGCACGTAACCAATCCATAAATTGGCCACTCTCTTGTTGCACGATATGTTCAGCTTCAATGGCTGCGGCTTGGCGCTGTTCACGGTTATGCTGAATGATAGCTTCTAAATCATCAACACTATAAAGATAAACGTTACTCAGTTTTTCAATATCTTGTTCAATATCACGAGGCACAGCAATATCAACGAGTAGCATTGGTTGATTACGACGTTTCTTTAACGCCCTTTCTACCATGCCTTTGCCAATAATAGGCAACGGACTTGCTGTTGAACTGATCACAATATCCGCTTGAGAAAGTGACTCATCAATATCAGATAAAGTGATAACCTCAGCGTCAACTTCATTCGCTAAACGTTGCGCTCGCTCTTTGGTGCGATTAGCAATAATGATTTTTTTGACTTGATGTTCACGTAAGTGACGCGCCACTAATTCAATCGTTTCACCCGCACCGACCAATAAGATAGTCAATGATGATAATGACTCAAAGATTTGGCGCGCTAAAGTACAGGCAGCAAAAGCGACAGAAACAGCATTAGCACCAATTTGGGTCTCTGTTCTCACTCTTTTCGCAACTGAAAAGGATTTCTGAAACAGGCGTTCCAGCTCTGAAGAGAGCGAGTGATAGTTTTGAGAATCGGCAAACGCTTTTTTGACTTGCCCTAAAATTTGCGGTTCACCTAATACCAAGGAATCTAAACCACTAGCAACGCGCATCAGGTGGCTCACTGCTTGATTATCTTGATGCCAATAAACACTATTTTTAAGCTCATGAGGCTCAATTTGGTGATACTGACATAACCAACTGATCAGTTGTTCATGGCTATTTTCTTTATCTTCTAGACTCAGATAAAGCTCAGTACGGTTACAAGTAGACAGCACTACACCACCTCTTACAGCAGGTTGCTGTAACAAGTTATTTAAGGCGTCACCCATGGTATCAGGAGAAAAAGAGACTTTCTCACGTAACGCTACGGGGGCTGTTTTGTGATTAATACCTAATGCTAATAACGTCATATCTTATAATTGAGTTATGAATAAATACCGACTCGCGACTTGACTTAGTATAAACCTAAAACAGCGCATTTAGTATGGACTCTTCATTGCCGCCATTCTACTTGATGAACTCTTTCAATAAAAGTGCTTACTTGTATGATAGGCAAATTCAATCGACTATTTAACGAAATATCGTTATATCTTCGCGTTTATGATACGCTTTTTTGCAACAAAGAACGAATGTAAGGAATATCTCAGCTATGCGCTCACGCATTTTTCCAACCAAATCACTTTTGCGTCTCCTTCCGCTAGCTGCGCTGCTACTAAGTGCATGTAATTTAAATAATATACAAACACAAGGTTCAGCGTCAGATAACGATGTTCAATGGCAATCGCGTCAACAAGCATTAAATAAGATTTCACAATATGAGACACGTGGCGCCTTCGCTTACATTGAAGGCACCTATAAAACTTACGCACGTTTCTATTGGCAAGATAAAGATACCGATCGCTATCGCTTACTTTTAACCAATCCATTGGGGACGACAGAGCTAGACTTAAATGTGATGCCTGGTGTGATTGAAGTGACTGATAATGGTGGTAAAAAGTATTATAGTGACAATCCAACTGAAATGATTTATCAGCTCACCGGTATGGTGATCCCTTTAAAAAATTTACGCGCTTGGTTAATTGGTTTACCGGGTGATGCCACGGATTTTGAACTCGATGCAAATCATCTTTTAAAATCGGTTACATGGCCAACCCCAGAAGGTGATTGGGTGGTAACCTACCAATCCTATGACACCGCAATAACACCGAACTTGCCACAGCGCCTTGAATTAAAACAAGGTGAACGCACGATAAAATTAAAAATGGATAACTGGGATATACAGCAATGACACTAAGTTGGCCCTCTCCTGCCAAATTAAATCTTTTTCTCTACATTACCGGGAAACGCCCCGATGGTTACCATAATCTACAAACCTTATTTCAATTTTTAGATTATGGCGATACGCTGACTTTTACGCCCCGTAATGATACGCAGTTAACCATCTTAACCCCCGTTGAAGGGGTTGCAGATGAAGATAATCTGATTATTAAAGCAGCCAAATTATTACGTCAATACTGCTATCAGCACCATATTCCCCTACGCTATCAAGGAGCAGATATTAGCATTGATAAAAAACTGCCCATGGGAGGAGGTTTAGGGGGAGGCTCTTCCAATGCTGCGACAACACTGATAGCCCTTAATTACCATTGGCAAGCAGGTCTAAGCGATGAAACATTAGCCACACTCGGCGTGACGTTAGGCGCAGATGTGCCGGTATTTGTTAAAGGGCATGCCGCTTTTGCTGAAGGTGTTGGTGAAATATTAACCCCGGCATCACCCAAAGAGTGTTGGTATTTAGTTGCTCACCCCGGAATTTCTATCCCAACCCCGACAATCTTCACAGATCCAGAATTAAAACGTAATTCGCCTATTCGCTCTCTGGGCGCATTATTACAGGCTCCGTTTGCAAATGACTGTGAAATGATCGCAAGAAAACGTTTTCGTGAGGTTGAATATCTGCTTTCGTGGCTGTTAGAATATGGACCGTCACGCTTAACTGGGACAGGTGCTTGTGTATTCGGTGAGTTTGAATCGCAAGAGGCCGCTAGTGAAGTGTTAATTAACGCCCCTGAGTGGGTGCACGGATTTGTGGCGCAAGGCGTTAACATTTCCCCTGTGCATTTATTCCGCTCAAGGATACCTGTGTTATTGCACCCGTAACTATGATGTTTACAAACCCTATGTTGATAAACACGTTCTTTACAGGTCAACAATATCTCTCTCTGGACGCAAGCCTGAGGTTTTTCTCGTGCCCGATATGAAGCTTTTTGCTGGTAACGCAACCCCGGAACTGGCTCAACGTGTTGCCAATCGACTCTATACTAGCTTAGGAGACGCTGCTGTAGGTCGTTTTAGCGACGGTGAAGTCAGTGTGCAAATCAACGAAAACGTACGTGGTGGTGATGTTTTTATCATTCAATCAACCTGCGCACCAACTAATGATAACTTAATGGAATTAGTGGTCATGGTTGATGCATTACGTCGAGCTTCCGCTGGTCGTATCACTGCTGTTATTCCTTACTTCGGCTATGCCCGTCAGGATCGCCGTGTTCGTTCAGCCCGTGTTCCTATCACGGCTAAAGTTGTTGCGGATTTCTTATCTAGTGTAGGCGTAGACCGTGTTTTAACCTGCGACTTACATGCAGAACAAATCCAAGGGTTCTTTGATGTACCGGTTGACAATGTCTTCGGCAGCCCGATCCTTTTAGAAGATATGCTTCAAAAAGAATTGGACAACCCTATTGTTGTTTCTCCAGATATTGGCGGTGTTGTTCGCGCTCGTGCTATCGCTAAACTTCTGAATGATACTGATATGGCAATTATTGATAAACGTCGCCCTCGTGCTAACGTTTCTCAAGTTATGCATATTATCGGTGACGTTGCTAATCGCGACTGTATCCTTGTTGATGATATGATCGATACAGGTGGTACATTATGTAAAGCAGCAGAAGCGCTGAAAGAACGTGGTGCTAAACGTGTATTTGCTTACGCGACTCACCCTATTTTCTCTGGTAATGCTGTTGAGAACATCAGAAGCTCTGTTATTGATGAAGTGGTTGTCTGCGATACAATTCCATTGTCAGCAGAAATCAAAGCATTAAATAAAGTCCGCTCATTGACCTTGTCTGGTATGTTGGCTGAAGCCATTCGTCGTATCAGTAATGAAGAGTCAATTTCTGCGATGTTCGAACATTAATTTGTCGATTTAATATCGTACTTTGAGATAATTAAACCCGCTATAGCCTATGTTATAGCGGGTTTTTTGTTATCTTTTTAAGATAAAATATTTAGACAATAAAAAACCCGCGATCACTTTATCAGCGGGTCTTTAGATATGTATTATCTGCATATTAACGACAATGAGTTACTTATTATCTATTCTTACTCTATTATAAATTATGATTTTATCTATATTTTATTGATGCCCACACTGTTATGGATAACGATGATTATCATGGCGACGATAACGTTCGTCATGATTACGCAACCACCAATATCTTTCTGCAACGGTTTCTCTACCACCAATACGAGCCCCTGCTAACCAAACAAGTGCACCAATAAAGATCCCCATTAGCGAAGCATCAGATAAAATATCAGGTAGCCCTAATGGAAAAATATGGCTAAGAAGATTATAACCAAGACTACCGAGCATAAGCACCATACCGATAGCCATCAATAAATTGCCAACGGCAAAAGCATGTTTATATTTCATGTTGCACCTCCAAGCGCGTCGTCAGACGATTCAACACCAAAATACATCGAATAACCTTTTATTCATTGTAGTTATTATAGCCATAAAGACTAAAAAGGTATTGTCGCAGTGATCACATGCTCTGAAAATTATTGACAATTCTTTGCAAAAAATGTGTTTTATTGCTTTTGTAAATCATTTATCGGTGCTAATACGCCTGTTTCGCTCTTTTTGCCCTATAAATAATAAGTATTTTCTCCTAGAAAGATTTCAACAAAATAATCATGACAATCTATTTTGTGCTTCTTGACAGAGAAAGGTAAACTAGATGCTTTCTTTTAAGACGATAACAGTGAAAGGCAATTGTGAGTAAAATTAAACTTATCGTCGGGTTAGCCAACCCCGGTGCTGATTATGCCCAGACTCGCCATAATGCGGGTGCTTGGTATGTTGATTTATTGGCTCAACGTCATCAACAATCTCTAAAAGAAGAGAGCAAATTCTTCGGCTATACCGCTCGTATTAATTTAAATGGTAATGATGTTCGTTTATTAGTCCCTACCACTTTTATGAATTTAAGTGGTAAAGCGGTATTAGCGATGGCAAATTTTTATCGTATTCAACCCGATGAAATATTGGTTGCACATGATGAACTGGATTTACCACCGGGTGTGGTAAAAATGAAATTGGGTGGCGGTAATGGTGGCCATAACGGACTAAAAGATATTCAGAGTAAATTTAGCAATAACCCCAATTTTTATCGATTACGTATTGGGATTGGTCATCCCGGTGATAAAAACAAAGTGGTCGGTTTTGTGTTAGGTAAACCACCAACAAGTGAGCAAAAACTTATTGATGATGCAATTGATGAAGCCCTTGCTTGTACAGATATTCTGATGCGTGATGGTTACGAAAAAGCCATTAATCGTTTACATAGCTTTAAAGCTTAACCCCTATCAATAAAGCTATTAGTGTATCAAATAAGTTAACTGGGCAATGCCATGCCCTTTTCTTTTGCGCAATTAATCCCTGATGATTTAATCAAACAGGGATTTGTTCTATAATAGCGCCAATTTTTTTAACAGCACACAACAGGAGTTCCCCCTTTCCTGTTGTTTTTTATGTGACAAGGTGAACGTTTATGGGATTTAAATGTGGTATCGTCGGTCTGCCTAACGTAGGGAAATCTACACTGTTTAATGCCTTAACTAAGGCAGGTATTGAGGCAGCCAACTTCCCATTCTGTACTATTGAGCCAAATACAGGTGTTGTACCCATGCCTGATCCTCGCTTAGATAAGTTAGCAGAAATTGTAAAACCACAACGAGTGTTACCTACAACAATGGAGTTTGTTGATATTGCAGGTTTGGTTAAAGGCGCATCTAAAGGTGAAGGCTTAGGTAACCAATTCCTTACCAATATCCGCGAAACTGAAGCTATCGGCCATGTCGTGCGTTGTTTTGAAAATGACAATATTGTGCATGTGGCGGGTAAAGTCGATCCTGCAGAAGATATTGAAACTATTAATACCGAATTAGCGCTTTCTGATTTAGATACCTGTGAACGAGCAATGCATCGTAATCAGAAAAAAGCCAAAGGTGGTGATAAAGTTGCTAAAGCAGAGATGGAAGTTTTAGAGAAATGTTTACCGCACTTAGAAAAAGCCGGTATGTTGCGTGCATTAGATTTAAGTGATGAAGAAAAAGCGATTATCCGTTATTTAAGCTTTTTAACCCTGAAACCAACCATGTATATTGCTAACGTCAATGAAGATGGTTTCGAAAATAATCCTTATCTTGATACGGTACGTAAAATCGCTGAAGCCGAAGGCTCTGTTGTTGTTCCTGTTTGTGCTGCTATCGAAGCAGATATTGCAGAGCTAGACGATGAAGAGCGCGAAGAGTTTATGCAAGATTTAGGCATCGAAGAGCCGGGCTTAAACCGTGTTATCCGTGCAGGTTATGCATTACTCGATTTACAAACTTACTTTACCGCTGGTGTAAAAGAAGTCCGTGCTTGGACAATCCCTGTAGGTGCAACTGCCCCACAAGCTGCAGGTAAGATCCATACTGACTTTGAAAAAGGTTTTATCCGCGCCCAAACCATCTCATATAATGACTTTATCACTTATGGTGGTGAACAAGGTGCGAAAGAAGCAGGTAAAATGCGTGCGGAAGGTAAAGATTATATCGTGCAAGATGGCGATGTGATGAACTTCTTGTTTAATGTGTAATAAATAGCTTTATTATTATTTAGTATTATTCGGTTTTCTTCACGTTTAAATACTAACAAAAGCAGCATAAACTCTACGAGACTTATCGAAAGTTTATGCTGTTTTATTTTATAAAAAATAACTTTAATATAATTTAATATCTAATTTATGCATTAAATTTGCATCCCACTCATTTAATGGGTTTTTACTTAAAAATAAAATAGATTATATATTGATAATCAAAAAATAATAAAATGCGTATATTTCAATAAAAACAATTTATTACATTTTAATCCTTATAATTTCCCATTAAATAGTTTCATTGCAATTTTTTACAACGAAAGTGCCTAATTAATACGTGTTGAGCAACAGACAAATCACCCTTATCGCCAATTTGGGTGGACTGATGCCGGTGTTATGGCGTGGCATAGCGATAAATATGGCTTACGCAGTGAATACCGCTGGGCACTTTCAGAAGATAATCTTTGGCGAGTGATTGAAAACAAAACCAGCGAAGGCGAAAGCTATCGTCTTGAATATGATGATATCAACCTCACACGAATCGCTTATTGGCACGATGGTTCAACCTCATTTTGGCAACTTAATCATGATCACCAAATTATTCATTATACCGACCGTACAGGCATTAAAACGGCGCTAATTTGGGATGAGTTTGGATTACCTTGCGGTTGTCGCAATGCGTTGGGTCATACACATCTCAGTGAATGGGACGCATTGGGCCGACTACTCAGCATAACGGATGGTAATGGTAACCAAACGCACTGGCAATATCAGAATGAACGCGAGCGCCTTATCACTGTATTTTGGCCGGATAACACAGAGTCGCGTTTAGCGTATGACAGTTTGGGGCGACTGGTTGAAGAAGCTCACTTAGGCGACCGAGTCTTCACATCCGCACCACGCACAATATTACTCGACTATGATGCGGCGGGTAACCTTGTCAAACGTGAGACCTTAACTGATCGCTACCAATATCAATGGGATAGTATGAACCGCCTATTGGTCGCCAGCAAACAGCCCAATCAACGTGGTCTTGAAATGGGTTTGCAAGCGAATCAAAGTCCATTTTACCTACGATGCACTTGGCCGCATTACTCGTGAACAAACGGGCGACGATATCGTCGAATTTAATTATGATGAACTCAATAACCTAAGCCGTCTGACGTTACCTCAAGGTGACAGCCTAAATTGGCTCTATTACGGCTCCGGACATGCCACTGCCATCAACCACCTTATTGACGGTCGCTCACAGTTAATTACTGAATTTGAACGTGACGACCTACATCGTGAAATCAGTCGAACTCAAGGAGCTCTCACCCAATATCGGCAATACGATAAACTGGGGCGAACCATTAGCACTTTCAGCTCTCGTGATAAACAACACCCGTTAAATGGCATTACCTTATGGTGTAAGTGGTTTTATGATCCCCAAGATAATCTTGCGCCATGGAAGACACCTATCGAGGTTGGGTAGAATACCTGTATGACTCAGAGCAACGTTTAAAAAAAGTCGCCAGTAGTGAAAACCTTGATACCATGCTGTTTTACGATCGCGCGGATAATCTACTTGAGCGTCCGCAATCAGAAATTGATGCTGAACACTCCCCTAGCACTAAAGACAGTTTTCTATTCATGGGGACAAAATTATAGATCTTAGCCCCAATGATAATATTACAGCAATTGCTCTGTAATATATAAAGGAAACATAATATGGCGTTCCCTTTTTGAATAAGATTAAAATAAATTACTTATATAATGCATTAATAATTATGCTACTTTTTAGTGAACCTTTTTCAACAATTTGAGATTGAGCATATGGTTTTGCAAAAAAACTAATATCAAATTGATTATTAAGATCTGCACTAAAACTTTTATTCACTCCAGATAGATTTATTGGGCTTGAGTCTGCCCATGATAAATAAATTCCTACACCAGATAAATTGGTTTTAAGTTCACCACCAATACCATTATTTAATGCACCTTGGCTACCAGGCTTAACTTTGATATCAATATGCTCAGGTTTAAAACCACTTTTTTGGCAATCAACAATAAACTGTGTTTTTACGGCTGGTTGATTACCAGCTAATAAATTACTTTCGTTGATAACATCAAAATCTACTATTTTATTAAATCCTTTTCCATTATTAATATCACAAGTGATTCTAACTACATCCAAAGAAATTGTTAATTGAGCATCAGGTAAGATTTCATCTGATAAACTTGGTTGAGGAAAATTACTTAAACAAGTAATAATAAAATACATATATATTTTTTTATTCATACAAAAACTCATATCAGATATATTTTATTTTGATAGTTATATGGGTATTTCCATTACCCAAATGAACGGACTTTCCTCCTAATGGAAGTACAACTGGTTTTATTTTAAGTTTAACTTTCATCAATGAAGCATCCGTTTTTTTAAAAAAAAGTGCCTTCCCCATTGGTACCCCTTCACCAATAGCACCTATTTGTTCATCTTCCCACGACACAAAATAGCCAAGTGTGGTATTTTTTGAACCAATATAACCCACACTACCCATGGTTAAATGAGGATTAGCAGGTTCAAAAAGTATTGTAACTCTTTGTGGCTTAATTGTGCCCGTACAATCCAAAAAGAGTGTTGAGTGCCCTTCAACTTCACCCGATAAAATAGTCGCTGTATCAACTGCTCCAAAAGTAACATTGTCAACAGTAGCGGGTAAGCATGTAGCTATTTTTACATTCATACTAAATTGCGATTGAACAGCACCGCCAATGATTGAGGTTGCATTTAACTCAGAGCCATAACAACTTCTTGTGATAAAGATTAACAGGCTGGTAAGCAATATAGATTTGCACATAGTCCCTCAACTAATTGAAAGTTAGTTTAATGTTTAACGCCGTATTTGCTGCACCAGGAGAAACAGTCTCCCCAAGAGCAACAGGTTTAACTTTGATTGGAATAGTAAAACTTTCTTGCGTTGGCTTGTTTGTTGGGGTAATTGTACTGCCATTAATAGTAATTGCTGTATCCACAGGTTTAACGGTCGAATCTCCCCACTTAAGTTGATAACCCACCGTTGAATTTAATTTAGTATTAATAATGCCATTTGCTACATCTTTAACACCATCAGCCGCCGTAAATGCTAATGTGTAATTAGTCATTTTTGTATCGCATACAATAGCCAATGATATTACCTTCTCTGCGACAGCTCCTTTTTTAATATCACCCGCGCTTTGGTCACCAAATGTCACATCACCAACCGTTGTACTGCAAGAGGCTTTCACTGTCATACTTAAATTTGAAGTGACTGTTCCACCAGTAACATTAGAGGTGAAACTTGTTGCTCCAACATAAATAGGAAATAAAATAACGCTAAACATAAAACAAGATTTTTTTACCATCGTTAACTCCATTTAATTTAACTTTATATTAATCGTTAATGCAGTATTAGCCGGCCCAGGGATTGGCTGAGTGGATAACGCAACAGGTTTTACCCTTATCGGAATAGTAAAATTATTGGTTTTTGGCTTTGTATTCGGAGCTATTGCCACATTATTAATAACTACAGCACTATTAATGGGTTTAACCGTGCTATCTGCCCAAGAAAGTTGATACCCCACAGAACTATTATCTTTAACCTTAATGATCCCTGTTGTGGCATTATTCACACCATCTTTACCAGAAAAACTGAGTGTGTATGCAGGTAATACAGCATTACACGTAAAAGAAATATTTATATTTTTTCCTGCAATAGTATTCATTTTTACGTCACTAGCGGTTTGTTCACCAAATGCGACGTCATTAACAGACACTGCACAAGAAGCATTATTTATCAACGTCATCGATGTTGGTGCACTAAGAGCAACGCTTTCCTTTTGTAACGTATTGCCCATTTGACCAATTCGAGAATAATAATTACGTTTCAACATATAGACAGGATTAATAACCGTTTTTCCTACAGGTGGCTTTTTTTGTAAATAAACAACGCCTGAATCAGTACCACCACCGGGACCTGTTAAATTGGTCCAGCCAACCCCAGATATTTTATAATCAAGAACTAGCAGCCAAGAAGAATTAGCACAACTTCCCGTTGAACGAAAACGCAAGTATCCATCTGGTGAATTTTTATCAACTGTACCAGTAGTCGGGCATAATGTTGGTGATGATCCATATTGATCAACAATATAAATATAATTTCCATTTGTATTTCCCGCCCCACTATTAGCACGTAGACATTGACCAGCAACGTTTATAGGGGCGTCTGGCGCACCAAAAGAATAAAGCTTATCTCCCACTTTTTTATTTGTAATATCTATTTGGGCTGGAAAATTATATTTGATTGACACATTCCGACATCGAGCAGCAGAAGTATCCATAGCAATAAAAAATAATAATAGCGTGAAATAAAATGATTTATTTTTCATTTTTACTTCCTTAATTAAGCTCAATAACACGTCTAGCACCATAATCATCAATAGCTTCAACGGTTACTTTACCTAACAATGGGCGCTGCACATTTACCTCACTGAAAGGTGGAAATAAACTAATAGATTGCTCAATGTCTTTTGACAAGACCAAAGGATTATTATTGACTGACACTTGAGTTAATGCAAAATAGTAAGGTGTAGGATTCTTTAAAACTGAACCACTATATGTCAGACTTTTTTCTGCATCCTCGCGTTTTTCAGCTAAAATCTTAGGGCGATAAATCAGTTTAACTTGTGTGTTTAATGCAACAGCAAGCACATTACTGTCATCGGCAGAAGAAATTGGCGGGATTTCCTGAATATTGAGCCAAAACAATGATTCCCTATCTTTAGGTAAAATATCATTTACATATAGCAAGCGGATTAATTGTTTTTCTCCTCCAGTTATTTTGAATAAATTAGGTGCAGGAATAAAGAACACTTCATTCCCATTAAGATTATCAATCCAAACTTGGCCACCATAGGTTTTATCACTATTATTCTTAACTTCTATCGCGATATTCTTGCGACCTTCATCATAAATAAAGCGAGTACCATTAAGCGTAAACGCTGAATATGCTTTAAAACAGGTTAATGACGATATGATTAAAGCAAAAACAAATACTATTCTATTCATTACATTCAATTTCCATAATTTTATGATCATTAGATTCTACTTTCTCCAAATTTAAAGTACATTTTTCACCATTAGGTGATATAACGAATAGCTTATTAGGCTTATCTAATAAATTTAATAAAAGAACCCCAGAATTTGAAACAAATCCTATATATTCATCATTTTTATTTCTAACAGCACTTCCAGCAGAAATAAAATCACCATTTTTATTTTTTATTCTTAATATATACCTTTGAATTGTTGAATATTTAAACTCGCGATAAATAATAGCTTTATCTACTGGAGTAAAATTTTGAACAGAATCAAGTAATTCAACATTATTCGGAATTTCTTCTGTATTTATTTTTAAATTATTTTCAATGTATGGTGATACCCCAACAATAGTGTTTCCTTCTTTGTCAGTTGGCGGTGAGTCATTGAATGTTATACCCTCTATATTTTTAATTTTTGCAATTGCGACAGTATCTCTTCTGACATTACTGAATAATAATCCTGTATCTGGGGTGGCTAATAAACTTCCTGAAGCATTAATAGAACTGGTAGTTTGATGGCCATTCTGAGAAATCGCATATCCCGTATTAATAATACTATGATCAATACCAAAATAAGCAGAATTAGACCAGTTATCACGATCTTTACTTGTATTGATACTATAGTTTATTTTTTCATTAATACTTCCAGAAACACCAGAATTAAAACTAGCTTTATTTTTCCTATCGTAGCTAACAGAATTTGCCCAAAAATGATTTTTATCATATAAGCTAAAGGGAATATTTATTCCAACAGAAATAATATAATTATCATGCTCATAATCGTTTAATTTTTGATAATCCGCTGATAATGAGAAATCGACAGATTTAATTGTTGTATTGTAAGTAATATTTGCGCCAACTTCATTACTAATACTATTTCTATATGTTTGCATCCAAGCAGATAAGCTAACAAAGCTACCATCAAAACTTTGGGACAATATCGTTTCATAACGCTCTTTACGATTACTGCGATGATATAAAGCATTTGAATTAAACTCATTAAAATCAACATAATCTTTACCAGTATAGCGATATGCGAGTAGCTGTAAATTAGTATTATCAGTCAATGAATTTGCATATTGTAACGAATAGCTGATACCAGACTGCCTAACTTCGGGTGCTGTTGGTGTCTGTTTTTGAAATACACTTACAGCAGTATTAGCAGTAAATGACATTGCACCAAATCGTCCAAAATCTTTACTCATTCCTAATGCTGCACTTTTATAATTATTATGCAAAATTCCCGCAGCATGAACCGTAACATTAGTTAATCCGTAGTCAAATGCACCTAGAAAAAATAAACTATTTTCTCTTTTACCTACTGTTTCTTTTTCTCCGATAGCAATGTTGTAATTTATTTCATCTGTGCGTAATAAGGAAGAAAGTGTGGCAACAGGATAATAGCGAACTGTTTTTGTCCCATCACTTTCTTCTACTGTCACTGTTATATTTCCATTACTTACTGGTGCTATATTTTTTAATTGATAAGCCCCTGCGGGAACAACTTGTGAACTTAATACATATCCATTTTGAGATATAGTAATTTTAGCATTAGAGTTTGCAACACCAGAAATAACCGGTGCATAACCTCGTTTTTCCCATGGGCGCATATCCCTTTCCGAGCGCAGTGACATTCCATAAAAAGCAAAGTTAGGTAATATTGATAAAGAGGTTATTGTTTTACCTACGGTAAAACTTCCTTGTATTGATTTAATTGCTGTGGAAACTGTTGCCTCCGATGTTTCTGTACCCGAGTTCCTTTGGTAACTACTACGAACATAAGCGACCCAACGACCTAAATTAGCATATAAATCAAAATCACCATAAATTTGTGCTTGTGAAGAACTGGTTTTAGAAATATAGCCCGAATAGTTTAATTTAATACCTGTTATCCCATAATCCCATTCCTGCCGGCGCAGAGATTCATCTAATGCAATTTGAGGAATACTAAATGTTAAAGTTTGCTTCGAATTATCAAAAATAACCTGAGCCCCAGGATAACGGCTAATATCATAACAATCGCGCTCAGGATGATAATATAATTCAAATAAATTTAATTTTATTGGAAGCGATAACTCATTAATCCAATCTTTTTTTAAACATAAATTTTCATTATCTTCTGGTGAGATAATTAATTCTTTTTTACTAATTAATTTTCGATTGAAAATAACCTCAACAATATAATGCCCAGCAGGATAATTGGTATTTTCATCAAATACACCAGCAGCTTGCAGTTGAACTCCTCCATGTAAGAAGTCCATATTTAAATCTGCGCAAACATAAAATGGACTTACTAACAAGGATAACACAAAAGCATTAATTGATTTTAAACGCATTGATATTATCCATTAATATTTTCAAATGAAATAAAGGATCAATGACCCTTTATTCCAGTCATAATGCTTATATTAAACTTTATTTATATTCACAAAAATAGAATAGATTAAAAGCACCCTAAATAGAGCATAATAATAACTATTATTAGAATAATTAAATAAAAGTAACTACATTGATAATAGACATTATAAAATTAAATAATGAAACATTATTTATAAGCTACTGCATAAGTTGCGCTTGAAATTACAGTACCCTCTGTAACAGTTTGACCTGCCGTTGCTGTCATTCTTGCTTTAAATTTCATATTACCAATTGGATCATTACCATTACCAAAATCAACACTTTGGTTATTATAAGTTACATCCTGATTAGGTGTGGTTGAATTAATCGCTGTTAATTGAATAGATACACCACCGGTAGTACCTTTCATATTAGCAAGACCTGAATTAGTAAAACCTGCACTTTGCCAACCAACTTGGCCACTGGTTTTTTCAGGCATTCATCCGTACGAGGGACTAATTCAAATTCAACATATTTACCATTGGTATCTGCAGTGGTCATTTTACCCAAATCGATTGTTGATTTAACTAAACCACCAATTTCTGTATCAATATCACACGTTTCCGACGTAACCGCACCAATAAATTGAACTTCACCGGTATTAGCTAATGTATATCCACTAAATAATGCACTGCTCATGACTAGAGGTAATAATAATTTTTTCATTTAAACTTCCCCATATATTAAATATTAATTAACAACAATTAAATCAGAATTAATACCTATCAGTTAATTCATTAAATGTTAAAAACTCACTCCATGATGAGTCCAATATCATCAGTATTTTATTAAGTAAGGTAACAGTAATATTTGTAGTTCCATTTTCATATCGAGAAATTTGTTGCTGACTAACATTCAATATGATCGCTAAATCCTGTCCTGTTAAACCTAACTCTTTCCTTTTATACTTTATAAACAACCCTGTTTTTTTATTAAAAAAATCCGACATACTAACGCTATTATTATCATCTTTTTTCATTTGTGAAAGCATTCCTTTTTCTTACTTTACCCTCTACTTAACTAAAATTTTTATTACTATATTGTCATAATTAGACTTAGTAAAAACGTTTTAATCGATCAATTAAGTGAAATGTGATAGATAAAACCTATCATAATCAAATCATCGATCGGAGATACCGATCATAAATGTAAAAAAATCAACATAATCTGTTGATATATAATGACAAATGAAAATTAACAACTTACATAATAACAACAGCAATCTTACATATATAGATACATTTCTGTTTACCTGGAATTAAAAGTTACATTTTGTAACACTTTTATCCTTCTTGATAACTCTAACTTCCTCCTAAATAATAATTATTAAAATTAATCTTTTTTTAAATTTTAAGAAAATTAATTTTATTATTTATAACTAAAAATATATTTCTAATAAATCACAATGAAAATAAAAAACTATTAATATCCATTTTCTTTAAATTCTTCTTTAATTTCCTTGTGATTACTCATAATCGCTCAAAATAATTACATTAATTTATAGTTTCCCATAGAAACAAACAAAGCAACCTCATCAATAACATTGATATTTTTTTAATTTTTTTTTAATAAAGTTACACGTAAAATTAAATTTATAAAAAACAATAAAATAGCTTTAATCTCACTCTCTATGATTATCACATCTTTTTTGATATCAATTAAAACATTTGAAAATCTTACCTATAGGGCTAATAATGAAATTGATAGTTGATGAATGTCTATCTAAATAAATAAGGATCTGCTTCATTATGAAAACTAGCTTTAACCATATCGAGCGAGATAATAGTGATATCACCCATAACCATAAAAATACTCATAGTTCCTGCAACTGCACCCAAGAAATAATAACTTCTTTAAATCATTATATTAATAAACATCCAGAATGTACTATCTACCAAAATTCTTTAATGAGTAGTCTTATTGCTGGTGTTTATGATAGTGATGTTACTATTGCTGATTTATTAAAGCATGGTGATTTTGGTTTAGGTACTTTTAATCATCTTGATGGCGAATTGGTCGCCTTTGATAGTAACGTTTTTCAATTACGTTCAGATGGCAGTGCGCGAGAAGCCCGTCCAGATCAAGGCTCGCCTTTTGCTGTAATGACATTCTTTAAACCTGATATTACACATCAGTTTTCGGCTCCTGTCTCCCAACAACAGGTTCACAATATTATTAACCAATATGTCCCTTCCGATAATCTATTTTGTGCCATCAAAATTGAAGGCGAATTTGAATTAGTTAAAACACGTACAGTGCCACGTCAAGAGCCTCCTTATGTGCCCATGCTAGAAGCCATTGAAAATCAGCCTATTTTTACCTTTCACGATGAAATGGGTATTATTGCCGGCTTTCGTTCCCCGCAATTTACTCAAGGCCTTAATGTTGCTGGATTTCATGAGCATTATATTAATCACCAACGTGAAGGTGGTGGCCATGTACTTGATTATCAATTAAAAAAAGGCACCCTACAAATCGGTGTTATCTCTCGTTTTACTATTGACTTACCTCATCAATCAACATTCTTAGAAGCTAATTTAATGCCCGATGACCTTCATCAGGCAATAGAACAAGCCGAAAACTGAAAGTAATCATTCCTAAAGGTCATTCTGTTTTTATTCATTCACTTGCAAACTTAAAGAAGGTTTTATGAACTCTCATCATTGGAATTGCGGTGCTGACTTGGTGGTTAAGCAATTAGAACAACATGGTGTTAAACAAGTTTTTGGGATCCCCGGAGCCAAAATTGACCGTGTTTTTGATTCTTTGGTTGATTCAACAATTAAAACTATTGTTGTGCGTCACGAAGCCAATGCAGCTTTTATGGCGGGTGCGGTAGGACGTTTAACCGGTAAAGCGGGTGTGGCGATAGCCACTTCTGGTCCCGGTTGTTCTAATCTAGCAACGGGCATTGCGACAGCTACATCAGAAGGTGATCCTCTAGTTGCCTTAGGAGGCTCAGTTAAATCTACGGATAGACTTAAACTGGTTCATCAAAGTATGGACACAGTAACAATGTTTAACCCAATCACTAAGTTTTGCGCTGAAGTTGATTCTTCACAATCAATTTCAGAGACGTTAGCCAATGCTTTTCGTCATGCGGAGTCAGGTCGTCCCGGCTCGGCTTTTTTAACCTTTCCAATGGATATACTCAATAATGAGGTAGATAGCCCGTTATTAACACCTAAATCCAAACCTAATTTAGGTGCCGCGAGTGATAGTGCAATTCAAGAAGCGATCAGCTTATTATTACAAGCGAAAAACCCTGTGATATTAATAGGGCTTCAAGCCAACGATCCAGAAAATGCTCTTGCCTTACAGAATTTTCTTGATATTTTTCCTGTTCCTATTGTAGGTACTTATCAATCTGCCGGGGCTATTGCTCATCGCCATTTTCCACTCTTTGCCGGACGAATTGGCTTATTTAATAATCAGCCAGGGGATGAATTACTGGCACACGCTGATTTAGTTATCACTTTAGGTTATAGCCCGATTGAGTATGAACCTTCCTTATGGAACAGTCATAATGCCAATATTATCCATATTGATGAGATCCAAGCTGAAATCGATTTAGCTTACTGCCCTGCCTTAGAATTAACAGGCAATATTAAATTAACACTGGATAAGTTAACGCAACAATTAACTCACCAGCCTAATTCAAAATTACAATTATCTAATCAGAGCCAAGGAATACTAGAGAAAATACGTCAGCAAAGGGAAATTTTGCAACAAAATAGTTATTTTAGACAAGGCACACCTATTCATCCTTTAACTATCATACATGAAATGCAAGATATCATTGATAACGATGTCACTCTTTGTATTGATATGGGGAGTTTTCATATTTGGCTTGCACGTTACCTTTATAGTTTTAGAGCGAGACAAATGCTAATTTCTAATGGCCAACAAACCATGGGAGTTGCATTACCTTGGGGAATAGGCGCTTCTTTTGTACGTCCTTGCGATAAAATTATCTCTGTTTCTGGTGATGGGGGATTTATGCAATCTTCAATGGAGCTAGAAACCGCAGTTCGTCTTAATACCAATATATTGCATATTATCTGGGTTGATAATGCTTATAATATGGTGGAGATGCAAGAAGAGGTAAAATATGGCCGTCCTTCTGGCGTAAAATTTGGTCCCATTGATTTTAAACGCTATGCAGAATCTTTTGGTGCTAAAGGATTTTCTGTTGAGTGCGCATCTCAACTTCGTGAAACCTTACGTAAAGCGATAGCTGTTGATGGTCCTGCTGTGTTAGCCATTCCTGTTGATTATCGTGATAACGATAAATTAATGAAGCACATTAATTATAATTTAATTATTTAGTAATAAGCCCCTCCAGTTAACGGATTAGTCATTAAAATGGAGGGGCATTTTATTTACAAGCTCTTGACTTACTTTTTCTGACCATTAAATTTTGCTAGGCTAACGGACAGTCTGGTATAAAGATGCACTCTATACTAAAGGGGCAAAATATTATCAAAGGAGAATAAAATGGAGATACTCCATTCAATGCTTGACACATTAAGTCATGTTTCTCCTATCGCTTTATTTTTTACTATTACCCTACTCACTGCGGGAAAATCTACTATTGGTATTTCATCCTTTTTACCTCCCGCATCGTTAATGCTGATCTTAATATTTGGGGTTTGCTTGCCCTTCCATTCGCCTATTTTACTTTGGTTAGCAACTAGTTTAGGTGCCTTATTAGGATCTATAGCGAGTTATCAGTTAGGACGTTCCATTTATTATTTCCCTCGCTTAAATAAATGGGTTACCCGCTATCAAACAAAGATCTTACGTATACAACAACTGTTAAAAAATAAAGCATTCTTTATTCTTTTTATTTCACGCTTTTTAGCTGTGTTTCGCTACCTTACGCCTTTTAGCGCAGGTTTATTAAAACTCCCCATTTATGGTATTTATCTAACAAGTGCTGTTTCAGCCTTAGTGTGGTCAGGAGTATTTATTTTAATAGCCAATGGCGTAATCTCCATCTCATTATAAAATAATAATTTTTAATTATTTATTATCTTTAATTGACTAATTTTGATATTTATTTGTTAGCCATACCCGTTAATTATTGTTTTCTCGCCCCTCTCTGCTCTTATTTATTCCTTTAATGTAAATAGTTATTTATTTTAGAAAATCTATTATTAATTTATTTTTTAGTGAATTATTTTTCAAATACCCCAAGTTATCGATATTTTCTCTGTCTTCTTGATAAAAACCCCTTGATTATGGATATAATTTACATAATTACCATCATGATCACAATTTGTTACATTCACGTATCAAATTAATCAACCCAGTTCACAATTTCGTAACCTTCCTTTACCTATAAAAGTTGTCATGTTGTATACAAGTTGATGTGAAATATTCACCTGCGTTTTTATGTACAGGAACAACATCATGAGAATAAGAAAAACAAAGCTTGCCATCGGTATTGTTGCTGTTATTGCTGTTGTATCACTAGCAATGATCGGCAAAAAAGAGAATGCCAATAAGCAATTTCTCTCTGTAGCAACGGCCTCAACAGGAGGAACTTATTACCCGATGGGAGTCGGTTTAGCCAATGTTTGGAGCACCCACCTCAAGGATAGAGGAATACAAGTCACAGGGCAGTCCTCTGCTGGCTCAATTGAAAATATCTATTTAATGCAACAAAACGAAGCTCAGCTTTCTATTCTACAAAGTCTATTAGCTGTGGAAGCTTACGAAGGTGTACGTAATTTTGAAGGCAAACCTGAAAAAAATCTACGTTCTATATCAATGCTTTGGCCAAATGTAGAGCACTTTGTCTTAATGAATGACAAAGTAAAAACAGGAACATTGGATGATATTCGTGCCACCAGCTTCTCTGTCGGGCCACAAGCCAGTGGCACTGAACAATCGACCATTATCATTCTTAAAGGTGTGAATTTAACTAAAAAAGAGATCACTCCTGAATATCTTGGTTATGGAGATACTGTTTCAGCAATGCGTGATGGACGCCTTGATGGGGGGGCATTACCTGCGGGTGTTCCCGCCTCTGCGGTTACCGATATGTATGCCAGTGGTGTTAATGCCAAATTACTTGAAGTGACTGATAAGCAACTTGATGATATTAATCATATTGCTAACTCTTGGTTTCGCTTTGAAATACCAGCAAATACCTACCCTCGCCAAGCAGAAAAAGTAAACACCATTGCACAACCTAATATCTTAATGACAACCACAAGTATTGATGACCAGTTAGTTTATGAATTGACTAAAACCATGTTTGAAAACTTACCAGAAGTTCATCAAGTACATAGTGCTGCAAAATACATCACCACCGAAAATGCGTTAAAAGGTGTTTCTGTGCCATTACACCTTGGAGCTTATCGTTATTACAAAGAAATTGGATTAGATATCCCTGACTATTTAATTCCACCTGAAGCTCAAACGCAAACTAATAATAAATAACAGGAGTGAGTTATGACTAATAATGACCACCTAACTCCGGTAGAGCCACCAGCATTAGATAAAGAAGCTAGCTCAGGCACTCGTCACCTTACCGGTATCTATTTAAAAATCACCACCACGCTGGCGATATTCATTTCGTTGTATGCTATTTACTCTAATGCCTTATCCAACACCCAAGAGTTTTATCGTAATACTATTTTTCTTAGTGGTATTTTGATCCTTGGTTTTATTTTATTTCCATTCTCTAAACGATTTTCTACCGCAAAATTTAATGGCTGGGATTATCTTTTTATCGCTTTAACATTAATCAGCTATGGCTATTTTTTCTTTAACTATGTTGATCTCCATGTGGTAAGAAAAAGTATTCCCAACACAATGGATTATGCGATGGCAATTCTTGGCATTATTGTTCTTTTTGAAGCAGCAAGAAGAACAACGGGCTATTTTATTCCTAGCCTAGCCACATTCGCCATTATCTATGCCCTATTTGGCCAATACTTTATGGGTATTTTTGGTCATGCAGGATTTTCTGTAGAGAGACTGTTATATCGTTTATTTATGACCAGTGAAGGTATTTTTGGTATTACACTCTCTACTGCCTCTACCGCTATCGTGGTATTTATTTTATTCGGTTCGTTTTTAAGTGTTAGTGGTGCCACAGCACTATTTAATGATTTAGCGCTAGCCATGGCGGGACGTCGCCGTGGGGGGCCTGCTCAAGTTGCCGTCATTTCATCAGCATTAACAGGTTCATTAAGTGGTAGCGCGGTCGCCAACGTAGCCACTACGGGAACCTTTACCATTCCATTAATGAAAAACATTGGCTTAACATCACGTTTTGCGGGTGCCGTTGAAGCTACTGCATCTACAGGTGGAATGATCATGCCACCAATTATGGGTGCGGCAGCTTTTATTATGGCGGGCTTTTTGGGAATTTCTTATACCACGATTGTTATTGCCGCGATTATTCCTGCGTTGCTCTATTACGCGGCCTTGATCATGGCAATTGATATTGAAGCGAAAAAACAAGGTTTAAAAGGACTTAGCAAAGAGAATATTCCACAAGTTAAAGCGGTATTAAAAGCACGCGGTTTATTACTATTACCTTTAATTATTGTAATTGGCACGCTATTAATGGGTAAAACTCCTATTTATGCGGGTTTTCTTGGTATTTTAACCATTATTGTTGCCAGCTGGCTAACACCTGATAAAACGGTACGAATGACATTAACTAAAGTGGCTGATGCTTTAGCAGAAGCGGCTCGTGGCTCGGTACAAGTGACTATCGCTTGTGCTGCCATTGGTGTGATTATTTGTGTTGTTACCATGACCGGTATCGGTGCGACCTTAGCATTTAATATTGTCTCTATGACTGACAATACATTATGGATGATCTTACTGGTTGTGATGTTAGTCTGTATTGTATTAAGTATGGGCTTACCATCAACTGCTCTATATATCGTGGTTGCCGTTACAGTGTCACCTATTTTAATTAAAGCCGGTGTGATGCCTTTAGCGGCTCATTTCTTTGTCTTCTGGTTTGGCGCGTTATCCAATATTACTCCTCCGGTCGCCCTAGCAAGCTATACGGCAGCAAGTATTGCGAGAGCCGATCCGATGCAAACTTCATGGGATGCGGTACGTTTAGCACTCCCTGGTTTTATTATTCCTTTTATTTTAGTTTATAACCCTGCATTACTGATGCAAGGTGATAATTTAAGTGTTATCTCTATCGGGTTAATGGTCATTAGTGCATTAGTGGGAATTTATGCACTAAGTATTGCCACTGCGAATTTTTGGATAATCAAAACAACATGGTTTGAACGTATCGCCTTTGCAGCGGCCGCTATTTTAATGATTAAGCCCGGACTATATACCGATTTATTAGGTATGGCGTTGATCTTACTTACTGGCGCTTTCCATCTGTTGCGCTCTAAAAAACAGCTGGTCAATGTAGGGCAAGTATCTGGAGAAAACTAGATGATAAAAAAGATCTCACGCCAAAAAGCGTCGCAACAAATTCTTGATCAAATTAAGCAAAATATTTATGACGGGACCTATCCTATTGGTGAAAAACTACCGTCTGAAAATGTACTCGCTGACGCCTTTGGCGTTAGCAGAGTTCCCATCAGAGAAGCATTAGGGGTATTAGAAGCGAGTGGCATTATTACGTCACGCCAAGGAGGCGGTAGACGCGTTATTGACCACTCTATCTTGAGTAAATACGAACCTATTGTGATGGAAATTGCTTGTCCTCAAGAAATTGAATCACTGCTTGAAATGCGTGAGGTCATTGAACATGAAGCGGCAGCCATTGCCGCTTTACGTCGAACACCAGAAGAATTGCTGACGATAGAGCAAGCACATCAGGCCTTTATCTTAGCCACGCAGAAAAACAACAACATTGGTCATCAAGAAGATTATCAATTTCATCGTGCCATTATGGTTGCTTCACATAATCCTTTTTTCGTGCGCATCCTCGATAACTTACATGAGCTTTATCTTGGCGTATTGATGTATTCCTTAAGCCAAAATAAAGGACGTATTGCCGAAACTGAGCGTGTTATTGCAGAGCATGAAGCTATTGTTGAAGCAATAAGACAACAAGATAGTGATGAAACTAGCCACAAAATGCGTCTTCATTTAGCCAATGTACGTGGAAAGTTAAAGCGCTTACAACAAGAAAAAAATTAACTCTTATACTGGATTATATGGGTAGTATTATGACTTATGACGTAATTATCATCGGTGCAGGATTAGTAGGATTAGGGGTTGCCAGTGCATTACAAGAAAGCCAACCTGAGCTTAAAGTACTGGTGATTGATAAGGAATCTGGCCCCGCCGTTCATCAAAGTGGCCATAACAGCAATGTTGTTCATTCGGGGATTTACTATACACCAGGAAGCCTAAAGGCAAGACTCGCTAAGCAAGGTAACATCACGACTTACAATTTTTGTAAACAGCATCATCTCTATTACGATCGTTGTGGCAAGGTGATTGTGGCAACTGATGAAAAAGAGCTACCAGCATTAGAAAATATCTATCAACGTGGAATACAAAATGGCCTTGAAGTGATTAAAATGACCGAGAGCGAGCTAAAAGCCAGAGAGCCTTATGTTAATGGTATTGCTGCTTTGCTTGTTCCTGATGCCGGTATTGTCAACTATCCGGAAATTGCCGCCAAACACGTTGAAATCATTCAAGCTCGAGGTGGAGTATTTGCCTTTAACCAAGCAGTAAATGCGATTAATGAAACGGACGAAACGGTAACAGTCACCACGTCCACAACACAATTTACCGCAAAGTGGCTGATTAATTGTGCTGGATTATTTAGTGATCGGGTAGCAAAAATGGCGGGCTACGATACCGGCATGAAGATAGTTCCCTTTCGCGGCGAATATTTTATGCTCAACTCAAATAAAAATTATTTAGTTAATCATCTTATTTATCCTGTGCCGAATCCTGATTTCCCATTTTTAGGTGTCCATTTTACACGTATGTATAACGGGCATCGTGACGTAGGCCCTAATGCCGTATTAGCCTTTAAACGTGAAGGCTACAAGAAAAGTGATATTGACTTAAAAGATCTCACTGAAGTACTAACCTATAAAGGATTTTGGAAAATAGCCGGAAATTATTTAGGTGAAGGGATGGCCGAATTACGTCGTTCCTATTCACGTAAGCTGTTTGCCCAAAATGCACAAAAGCTTATTCCTGCTCTACGTGAAGCAGATATTCACCCAGGCCCGGCAGGTGTACGCGCCCAAGCTTTAACTCGCGAAGGAAAATTAGTTGATGATTTTCACTTTGTTAAAGGCAAACGTTCATTACATGTATGTAATGCCCCTTCTCCTGCCGCAACAGCATCGATTGAAATTGGTCGTGAAATTGTAAGAGAGCATTTTTTATTATAAAAAATCTTTCGTCTCACTCGCAGAGTGTCTCCCGTTGTCTGTGAGTGAGCTTATTTAGTATATCTGCTTTTATCTTCTGCTTCTGTCTACAATTCCCCCTATGCAATAACCGTTTTTTGACAGATTTATATTAGCCTTTATATATTGATAAAAGCACTTTAAACAACCAAGTATCAATACTTATTTTAATTAGAAATATTAATCATTAAAAAAACGATTTCAACCAATAAAATTGGATTTGAAATACATCTTCATCAATGATTTAATTGATTTTTTATCAAAAAATATAACAGTCTACAAAACAACAGCTATAACAAAATTTAGCGATTGCTAAATAATAGAGTAAATTCAATAAAATAAAATGCGCCAATTTTATAAAACTTATCACTTTCTTTTTGATAGACTATCTATCAATCATTGTTTATTACTTACTCCTATTGCTTTGATAATGATTATCAATCATAAAAAGCACTTTTTGCCTACCTATTATTTCCTCTATGCTTAAAATAGATTACAAATAACATACGTTACTATTCTATTTAATTGGGCACTATGTCCCCACCTATTGTGGGAGGTTTTTATGGCTGAAAATGTCGTTAATGATATTCTGAAATGGTTAGAAACTCAGTTACAACGTAATGAGGGTATAAAGATTGATACGATTGCAAATAAAAGTGGCTACTCCAAGTGGCATTTGCAACGTATTTTTAAAGATTTTAAAGGTTGCACATTAGGCGAATATGTACGTAAACGTCGCTTATTGGAAGCAGCAAAGTCTTTACAAGAAAAAGACATGTCCATTTTAGATATTGCTTTGATGTATGGCTTTAGTTCCCAAGCAACATTTACTCGTATCTTTAAAAAACACTTCAACACTACACCAGCTAAATTTAGAGAACATGGTGAGTTACCAGATACACGTCGTTTTATGTCATGTGAAAATAGCTAATATAGCCAGAAGTATTGACTGACAAAACAAAGCGGGAAAACATCATGTTTTCCCGCTTTGTTTATTATATCAAACCATTTTATTGTCAGTCGTTTTCTTAAATAGATAATAATCAATTAAGAAAGCGCATGAACAAGCCACTGTTGCAGCTCTTCAAGCTCTGATTGGTTATTTGGGTACTGCTCTATTAATTGCGCTAATAGTCTTTTCATCGATCCAGAAGCATAACGCTGTCCAACTAACATCTGCGATAACTTTTCTAATGGTGCGGGATCTAAACTGTCGGTATAAATTTGGCTTCTAATAATCGTACCGCGTTCAATATCAAAGTGCAGCTCAACACCACCCCATTTAAAGCGATTATCTAATAGATGTGAAAACGCAGGCGCTTGACCAAAATTCCACTCCCAACTACTTTGTTTTGCAAATGTTTCTGCAAAACCCGGTAAATCAGGTAATTTTTGTGGTGAAATAATTTCAGCTTCAACACGCTCACCATAATAGTCAAAAAAACTGTCAGTAATCGCTTGGCATAACTTTTCATGAGTTATATCGGGTTTTAATTCCACTAAATTAGTGACACGAGAGCGCACCGAGGTGATCCCTTTCGCCTGTAGTTTTTTCGGATCTGGATTTAAATAGTTAGCTAAACGAGATAAATCAGCATTAATTAATAAAGTACCATGATGAAAACCACGATCTTTTGTCTCTTTATAGGCAGAGCCAGAAATTTTTCTTTCACCATCAGCCAATGGTACGACTAAATCATTTCGTCCTGATGCCGTTGCTTGTATGCCGGCTTTCGATAACCCATCTAAAATAATTTGCGTCGAAATAGTTTTATTATATTCGGGTTTGCCTGCCATAAAGGTAAAACAGGTATTACCTAGATCATGAAATACTGCACCGCCACCACTTGAGCGACGCGCCAATTTCACACCATCTTCTTCCATTTTTCGGGTATTACACTCTTTCCATGGGTTTTGTGCTCGACCAATCACCACCGTATTATCATTACGCCATAAAAAAAGGACTCGTTGATCAGCTGGCATCTGTTTAAAAATGCACTCTTCAACCGCGAGGTTAAACCATGGATCATAAGACTCAGAAAGAAGTAGACGCAATTTGCCTGACATAAGATATCCCTATATGAAAAAAGTTAGCTATAAGATAGCATAACACTCAGTAGGTTAGCGCCTTCAATGGCACAAAATTACAATCGACGAGCCTGCCAGAAAGTTTTTTTCCAATAGGCATTATCTAATGATGAACGAATAACGCCTTTACTGGTAGAAGCATGAATAAAGGTATTGTCAGTATCATAAATACCAACATGAAGCCCGTTATCCCCTCCTCCTGTTTTGAAAAATACTAAATCACCAGGCATCAAATCACTTTTACTAATTTGTGTACCATATTTAGTTTGATCGATAGTCATTCTTGGCAGTTGTATATCAAAACGATCACTATAAGTCCTATACACAAACCCTGAGCAATCAATACCTGATGGGCTCATGCCACCATAGCGATAAGGCGTACCATACCATTGCTCTAGCTGAGATTTTAATTGCACAATGACCATAATAGGATCAGAAAGTTGCGTTTTTAACGGGGGCGCGGGTGGGAGACGCTTAGAGGGACTCGATGAGCATCCAGCTAGCAGAATAATACAGAGTAAGAAAGAATAAAAAGTAGGCTTTCTCATTGCATCCACCCAATTATTGACAATAGATTTTAAAATCTATCTGCTTTTTTACGTAAAAACAAGTGATTGAAGGTGAATACACAAGCATTGATAGTGTCAATCGCACAATAGCTCACTTTAAAGAGAAAATAACACTCTCTAAGTTAAGCTAATGCGATGTTGTTTGCTCCGTTTTTTGGCTTATTAACCAAACACCTAGCATAATAAAAATGATACCTATTGTTTTAGACCACGACAGCGTTTCTTGAAACCAAGGTAAAACTACCGCGAGAATATAAACAAAGACATAGCTAAGGCTGATGAGTGGATAAGCTTTGTTTAGGGGAATTGTACGTAAAGTCAATAACCAACAAACCATTGACAGTACGTAGCCAATCAGTCCCACGAAAACAACGCTGATAGGTATTATGTTTGCCCATAACCAATGAAGATCAAACCACTGTTTTTCTAATTGCAGATCAGGTAATTCTGACATACCTATTTTTAACAGTAGTTGTGCAACTGTGACTAATAATGCACTGGCGATGGCCCATAAGTAACCGGTTTTCATGACTGCATACTCATTAACACAATACCTAACATAATCGAGGCAATACCAACCCAATGTTTCACATTAACCGTCTCTTTATAGATAAATTGGCCTATCAAAGTGACGACAATAAAGTTAATACTCAACATCGGATAAGCAATACTAAGTGGGAGGATTTGCAGTAAACGTAACCAAAATAACATGCCAAAGCCTAGCATAGCGATGGCAGTAATAAGCCAGAAAATCGTCTTTCTGGCTTTAGTGGTTGAATTATTTTGCCAACTCACCACTGCTTGTTTCTGACAAACTTGGCCAATACAGGTTAGCAAACTAACAATAAGTAACAAAAAAAAGGCCATTACTTACGTTTCTCATAGGTCAAAATAGCCATACGACGATTCGTCACTAACTCTTCAGGTCGTGGCATCTGCGCCAGTTTCTTCGGATCTTTATAAGTGATCACCACAGAGACATTACCTTCTTTTCTGGCATTTTCTAACCATTGCTCAAAACTTTCAGGTTTTAGTAATCTATGTTGAGAATCTGGATATTCAATTCCATAGGTTAATTCCCCTGTTCTCTCATAAAGGTAGATATCGCTACGTTGCAATTCCCAAGCTAATCCAGCCCCCACACCAACGCTGTTACTGACTATATATTTGCTCGCATTGAGGGTATCGATATTTTGGCGAATAAACTCTTGCGGTAATTTACCATCAATAGAGCTATTGGGAATGGCTTGCCCAATACATAAGCTTACCCCTAAAGAGCAAGAGGCTGCCCATAGCCAATGTTTACCATTTAATGTAGAGCAGAGATAACCAATGATGCCCCATAATGAGAAAGCGACAATCGCTAATACCCATTTTGACCATTCATAAGGCATATAGATAGGTTTAGAAGAAACCAATTGAATAATTAATATCGCAACAACAGCAGCAACACCAATAAAAATATTAATATAGCCATTAATGCGCAGTGCTTTCATTTTAAATTTTCTAGCACAGTCTACACCGTATTTGGCCATTAACATCGCCAACGGTCCCATAAATGGCAACATGTAAGTAGGTAATTTACCTTTCGCGATACTAAAAAATAGGAAAGGTACTACAAACCAACATAGTAAGAAAAAGAGTTCAGGACGCTTACGGCGCTTCTTCCATGCACTAGTTAGTGCCCCTGGTAATAATCCAAGCCAAGGAATAACACCCAGTAAAATTATAGGGATGTAATACCAGAAAGGGGAACTATGCTGAGCATCATCACCAGAAAAACGCTGGATATGCTCAACCCAAAAGAAATAGTGCCAATAATCAGGCTCAGCCTTCGCCACCGCTAAAACCCACGGCAAGCTAATTAACGCCGCACTTAAAACAGCAAGCACACCATAGAGTAACATCCGAGTGAACTGTTTTTGGTAAAGGGTTACAGGGATCATCACGATAACAGGGATAGCTAATGCCAAAAAGCCTTTGGTCATAAAGGCCATACCACAAGCTAAACCTAGCGTTATCCATGCCAGTATACGCGTTTTTACCGTGGTTGCTTTCAACGCCCAAAAACAACACACCATACTTGCCGTAACCCAAAGCGCTAACATCGGATCAAGTACGCTATAAGTTCCGACGCTAAACACCAAAAACATGGATAAATAAATTAAGCTAGCCACAAAAGCGACTTGGCGATTACGCCACATCATCCGTGCTAATAAATAAATAAGTAGCGCACTTAATAGGATAGAAATAACTGAACCAAAGCGTACGGCAAAATTGGTGTGGCCAAATATTAACTGGCTAATATTATTAATCCAGTAACCTGCTATTGGTTTTTCAAAATAGCGGATATCAAGCATATGGGGAACAATCCAGTTCCCGCTCACCACCATTTCACGGCTAATTTCCGCATAACGTGTTTCATCAGGTTGCCATAATAACCGGCTGTTCAATGGAAATAAGTAGGTAAGAACAAAAAAAAGAGCCAAGAGGATGGCCCCGATTTTACTCGCCCGGTTATTCAACATAGTTTTGTTAGACCTCTTGTTGGCACCCTAACCAGCCTTCTCGACCTGGAAAGTCAGATCGGACAACTTTACCCATCGGAAGCATGTCTATATCTTGTGGTAGTAGATGGCTTAATGGACAGAATTCGATGCCTTCGTTTGCAATCATTGCCAATAACTGCTCAAATTGAGCCGCTTTTGACATTCCCTCAACTTCGGTATGAATAGTATAAACAGGTATACCCTGATCTTTTTTGATTTCATCAATAATAAATTGATTAAAATCTTCGTCCTTTACCTTAGTACCGACCACTTCATCATAAGTTGGTAATGTTACTGGAATTTGCACTGTACCGATAGAACCATTTTCTAGAACTGGCCTAAATGGATGCGTTCCCCGACAATCACTATTGTAGTCAAATTGGAAAGCTTCTTTAACCATTAGAACACGTTCATCAGCACGCCACCCAGCAACCGCAGAACATTTTACAGGTTTTTCAAGTGCTTTTTCCAGTGCTTCTACACCTAAACGAACCTGTTGCATTAATTCTTCTGTTGACCAACGGCCTACTTTAGCTTGCCAACCTTGATGATCCCATGAGTGTAATCCGACTTCATGCCCCGCATCTTGGGTTTGTTTCATCAAATAGCCTAAATTTTTGGCAATTTTTTTACCCGGCCACGCCGTACCGGCTAATAGAATATCCAGTCCATATAATGAAGCGGCATTCGACCTTAGCATTTTCCACAGAAATTTCGGTTTTAAAAGGCGCCATAAATGGCGCCCCATATTATCTGGACCGACACTGAAGAAAAAGCTGGCCTGAATGTTATGCTTGTTAAAGACATCCAGCAATTGTGGAATACCTTCTTTTGTACCCCGATAAGTATCCACATCGACTCTCAAGCCAACTTTCTTCATTACTTATTACCTAACTCTTCAACTGCACCACGTAAGAAGAAGTCTAATGTCTCTTCTACCGTTTGGCGTGTTTCGATAGTTGGTTTCCAATCTAATAGACGCTCAGCATTTTTGATGCTTGGTTTGCGGTGTTCAACATCTTGATAGCCTTTACCGTAGTAACTGCTACTTTCGATTTTCTTGAAGCCAGCAAATGGAGGGAAGTGACCGCGTAACTCATGTTTTTCAAAGCAATCTAACAGCATTTCTGCTAGCTCACGAATACTTGCTTCGTTAGTTGGGTTACCGATATTGATGATCTGACCATCACATTTGTTATCACGATTTTCAATAATGCGGAATAATGCTTCAATACCATCATTAATATCAGTGAAACAACGTTTTTGCTCACCACCATCAACCAGTTTAATCGGTGAACCTTCCACTAAGTTCAAAATTAACTGAGTAATTGCACGAGAGCTACCAATACGCGCTGAATTTAAGTTATCAAGACGTGGCCCCATCCAGTTAAATGGACGGAATAAAGTGAATTTCAGCCCTTCTTTAGCACCATAAGCCCAAATAACTCGGTCTAATAACTGTTTAGAAACAGAGTAAATCCAACGTTGTTTATTAATAGGACCGACGATTAAGCGTGAATTATCTTCATCGAACTCTTTATCATCGCACATACCGTATACTTCTGATGTGGATGGGAAAATAATACGTTTATTGTATTTAACACAATAACGAACAATTTTTAAGTTCTCTTCAAAATCTAATTCAAATACACGTAATGGATTACGGGTATATTCAATCGGTGTTGCAATCGCTACTAATGGCAAGATCACATCACATTTCTTGATGTGATATTCAATCCATTCTGTATGAATGCTGACATCACCTTCAATAAAGTGGAAACGAGGGTTACCAATAAAGCGTTCAATTGCTGATGAACCGATATCCATACCATAGATATCATAGTTACCATCTTTTAATAAACGCTCAGTTAGGTGGTTACCAATAAAGCCATTGACACCTAAAATCAGTACACGTTGACGACGTTTCACTTGTGCTGTTGCTTTTGGTCCAACGCGTACATCTGTCACGATCCCCATTTCAGTGGCTAAACGGCTGCCTTGAACATAAAGACCATTTTCACTTTGACCTGTGATAACTTCAATTGCACCTTTCGCACATGCGATAACTAAAGGCTCAGTTGAAATAACAGTACCCGGACGTTTACCTTGGTTATCTGCCACTGGACGTGCGCGCCAGATAATCATTTTGCGCTCACCTAAGAAAGTGAAAGCACCTGGGTATGGTTCAGTAACGGCACGAACTAAATTATGAACCGTTTTAGCATCTGCATTCCAGTCAATTAAACCATCATCAGCACAACGACGACCATAATAAGTTGCTTGGCTTTCATCTTGCGCTGTTGTTGAATAGTTACCTGAGGCGATATGCGGTAACGTATGAGCCATTAATTTCGCCGCAGCTTCTCTGACTTTTTCATGTAAAATTAATGAAGTATCAGTATCTTCAATCGTTACTTTTTCTTGTGCAACGATATCACCAGCATCTGCTTTAGCCGTCATTTTATGTAAAGTGACACCTGTTTCAGTTTCACCATTGACAATGGCCCAATTGATAGGTGCACGACCGCGATATTTAGGTAATAAAGAGCCATGTAAATTAAATGCACCTTTAGGTGCTAAATTCAGGATCTCATCGCTTAGCATATGGCGATAATAGAAAGAGAAAATGACATCTGGCTTCATCTCACGAATACGCTCAATCCATAATGGATGATTAACGTTTTCTGGAGCAAACACGGTTAATCCCATTTCTGCGCTAACACGCGCTACGGATGAGAAGAAATGATTTTCGTTAGGATCGTCAGTATGGGTAAATACAGCTTGAATATCGAAACCCGCTTTTTCAAGTGCTTTTAAACCAACACAGCCAATATCATGATAGGCAAATACTATTGCTTTCATTAGTCTTCTTCCTGATTTTTGTTGGGTTTTTTAACGCCAACCACTTTTTGGATAAAATACCGAGGACGCGCTCTTACATCATTATAAATTCGGCCTATATATTCACCTAATAGACCCATTGCAACGAACTGCGCACCGATAAACATGAATAAGATAGCAAAGAGTGTAAACACTCCGTCTGCCGCCCAAATTGCACCGAAAATAAGTCGTAGTACAATCAGTAATACGGCAAGTAAAAAGCCGGCAACAGCAATCACACTACCTACGACACTTAATAAACGTAATGGTGCAGTTGTCAGACAGGTTAATAAGTCGTACATCAAATTGATGAGTTTTAAGAAACTGTATTTTGAATCACCATATTCACGCTCAGCGTGAGCGACTTCAATTTCAATCGTACGACGAGCGAAGGTATTCGCTAAAATTGGGATAAAAGTACTACGCTCATGGCATTGCAACATCGCATCAATAATATGACGACGATATGCTCTTAACATACAACCATAATCCCCCATTGAACGACCTGTTGCCTTGGTTATCATGGCATTAATCATTTTAGAGGCCGTTTTACGAAACCACGAATCTTGACGGTTACGGCGTCGAGTTCCGACAACATCATACCCCTCTTCTGCGGTTGCCACTAAACGGGGGATCTCCTCTGGTGGGTTTTGTAAATCAGCATCTAAGGTAATGACTAAATCCCCATCAGCTTGGTTAAAACCCGCCATAATAGCGGAGTGTTGACCATAGTTGCGATTTAAAATAATCGCAATAACATGGTTATCTTCAATGTTGGCAGCTTCTTCTAGCATTTTTGCTGAATTATCGCTGCTTCCGTCATCAACAAGGATCAGCTCATACTCTTGTTCTAACTGTTTACAGCTTTTGATTGTTCGCTCTAAAAGCTGTGGGAGACTCTCTTCCTCGTTATAAACGGGAATAACGACTGATACTTTATTGATTTTTTCAAATGTTGACACTAGATATGCTCCGAAAGAATTTCATTGATCGCATCGACAACGCGAATAACATCTTTATTGCTCATATCAGGAAACAGCGGCAGCGAGCATAACGTTGCAGAGTTCCATTCTGATTGAGGAAGGGATAACGAAGGGTAGCGCTCACGATAGTATTTTTGTGTATGCGCAGCACGGAAATGAAGCCCTGTACCAATCTCTTTTTGTTTGAGTTTTTCCATAAATGTATCACGATCGATACCACAGGCATTTTTATCAACTCTGACCATAAAGAGATGGTTAGCATGTAAGTGTGGATATTCCGGCACACTTAACATTTCCAATGGTGAATCTTGAAGTTTTTCACGATAAAGGGCAACTAACTCAGCACGTTTAGCATTCATTTCTTCTAAGCGACTTAATTGCACTACCGCGATAGCAGCATGAATATCCGAGAGATTATATTTATAACCAGGCTCAACGACTTCCGCTTGAGGTTTACGTCCTTGAATTTGACGATCAAAAGCATCAACACCCAAACCATGAAATTTTAAGCAACGGACTCGATTGGCTAATTCATCATCGTCCGTAACAACTAATCCACCTTCGGCACAAGTGACATTTTTAATGGCATGAAAAGAAAAAATAGAAGTTCCCTTCTCACCTATCCATTCATCTTTATATCGAGTACCTATCGCATGTGCTGCATCTTCAATTAGAGGAATGCCAGCCTCATCAGCAATCGCTCTGAGTGCATCAAGATCACAAGGCGCTCCGGCATAATGCACAGGGATAATTGCTTTGGTTCTTGGGGTAATCGCTTTTTTTACCGATTCAGCGCTAACCATTAATGTGTCACGATCAATATCGACCATTACTGGCTCTGCGCCTAATAACGTAATGATATTGATAGTTGATACCCAAGTTTGGGAAGGTGTAATAACTTCATCACCAGGCCCTATTCCCATCGCCATCAAAACAACATGCATACCCGCTGTTGCAGAACAAACCGCAATAGCATGTTTGCTACCAAATTTTTCACAAAAATCTTGTTCTAGCTGATGATTTTGGGGACCTGTTGTGATCCAGCCGGAGCGTAAAACGCTTTCAACTGCTTTAATCTCTTCATCCCCGATAGCAGGACGGGAGAATGGAAGAAAGTGACTCATAAAAATGTAGCCTAATTAATGAATGAATAAAAACTAATTATATACAATTTGCTGTTTCACAGCACCCGTTGTTATTAAGAAAGCCTTAAAGAAGGCTTAATAATTTCCGATGCGCAGACTCTGACTCAATAACATCACTCTATTACTTGCCAAATTACACTATTTGCTGATCTATTACATCTAATCTTAGTATTAAATGTAGTAGATAATAAATTTTCATCCAACAAAAGTGCTGAGTCACCAGAGTTGATTATTTTTCCCTCTAACATAAACCATAACTTATCTGCTTTTAGATAAGAATGATTCAAATCATGAGTACTCATAATAATACTGCCACCTTGTAGACAAAATTTATCTAGCCATTTATCCAATAAAGTAAGTTGTACAATATCTAAATTATTTGTCGGCTCATCAAGCATCATTAATTTTCCTGTTAAATCATCGCTTGACCATAATTGTATAAAAGTGGCAACAATCCGAACGCGTTGCCATTCCCCACCAGATAAATGATGAATATTTTTTGACAATAATTTATTGATTTGAAAATCGCTTAATAGTGCATTCAATTCTTGAATATCCATTTTTGATAACTGATAGGATAAAGAAAGATAATGAAACACTGGCATAAATGGCAAAGCTAACGATTGTTGTCTAACAACGCTTTGTATTCTAGAAAGTTCGGCAATTTTATAATCCCTCATTGAAGTTTCGTTTAAAAATATATTTCCAACGTATGAAACTTCACCAGCAATGGCCATTAACAACGTACTTTTACCCGCCCCATTCGCGCCAATTAAATGAATGCGTTCGCCATCATTAACTTGTTCAGTAATACCATATAGTCTTTTATTGACAGCTAATTTATATAGTTTTAATTGTGCCATATTATAAGCGCTCCATCTGTTTAGTGGCTAATAACCAAATAAAAAGAGGTGCGCCTAAGGTGGCAGTTATCACGCCAATAGGGACTTCTGCGCCATTTAACATCAGCCTTGATATTAAATCAGCGAATATCAGTAAACTCGCTCCCGTTAAAGCACAGCCCGGTAACAAGGTTTTATAATGTGTGATACCAGACAATCGTAATAAATGCGGTACAATCAACCCGACAAAACTAATTGCGCCGGCTAGAGCAACGCTAAAACCAATTAATAAACCAACGGTTAAAATAAACCAATTACGCCATATAATCACAGAAATGCCGAGTTTTTTGGCTTCAAAACTCCCCAGAGAAAGGTAATTTAAAATATCGGCTTGCCAAATAAGAAGTGTGATGATTGGAAGTAATGCCCAAAATAATATTTGGTGACGCCAGTCAATGCCACTAAAGCTCCCCATAAGCCAGTACATTAATTGTCTTAAATCTAACGCAGAGCTAAAATAGACCAGCCAAGTCATAACAGCACTTGCTAATACCCCTAATGCTACGCCTATTAATAATAATTGAGCATTAGATAGTTTTTTTATTTGTGAGAAAAACATTAATAAGCAGGTGATCCCCAAAGCCCCTAATATCGCGGCACTGCTTATTAACCAGTATGCAGTTCCTAATTGGAAAACAATCAGTAACACAACACAAACACCCGCACCACTGCTTACACCTAAAAGTCCCGGCTCTGCTAACGGATTTTCAAAGATTGCCTGCATAATGGCACCAGCAATCGCTAAGCTTGCGCCAACCATCATCACAGCCAATATTCTTGGAAGCCTAATTTGCCAAATAAATAAACTAGCTTCTTCAGTGAGCCATTTATTGGGGAATAACCAAATTTCACCGGCTGAAAGTGAGATAACAATAAGAACAAATAAAACTAACACCAGCAAAGTGAGTTTTAGCTTATCACTAATTTGCTGTTTGTGTCGTAATTGATTAAGCGGATCATCATATTGATTATTCATATTGTTTAGTAAATAGCCCATAAATTACGCTATTTTTATAAATATATTGCTAATAAATGTAGGGCAACATAACACAGTCCCTTTCAATGAAGAAAATATAATTTTCTATCCTAAGGAAATAAACCTTCCAGTATGATTAATTTTAAACCAATGATTATTCCCCTCAAGCACATCTTATTTAAACAATAAAATGACTATTAGGCGCTATCACAGATAAGCAAAAGAAAAATAGAAGGAGTAAATCGTAGAAGTAAGTCGAAAAAAAAACGGCTTTCAATAGAAAGCCGTTTTGGTGTTTAAGTATTACTCTTTTGGTGTCGCATTTTCAACCCGGCTTTTTAACTTTTGTCCCGGGCGGAAAGTTACAACACGGCGGGCTGTAATAGGAATATCTTCCCCTGTTTTCGGGTTACGACCTGGGCGCTGATTTTTATCACGTAGGTCAAAGTTTCCGAATCCAGACAGCTTCACCTGTTCTCCATTTTCCAGAGAACGACGCACTTCCTCAAAAAAGGCTTCTACAAGGTCTTTTGCATCGCGTTTGCTAACGCCAAGTTTTTCAAACAGATTTTCTGCCATTTCAGCTTTTGTAAGCGCCATAGGTCTAGTCCCTCAAGGATGCTTGGAATCGCTGTTTCAATGCTGCAACACAGGTATTGACTGTGGCAGCAATCTCATCTTCTTCCAGAGTATGCTCGATATCCTGCAAGATTAAGCTAATAGCGAGGCTCTTATAACCCTCCGCTACTCCCTTACCACAATACACGTCAAATAAGTTTATGCCAACTATTTGATTTCCGCCAACTTTCTTACATTCAGCTAAAATATCTTCTGCAGCCACATCATTTGGAACAACTACAGCGATATCTCTACGATTCGAAGGGAAACGTGAAACAGCTTTCGCTTGCGGTAAATTGCGGTTTGCGATTGCGTCCCAACGTATTTCGAATACTACCGTACGGCCGTTTAAATCAAGTTTACGTTCAAGCTCTGGGTGAACAACACCAATACAGCCAATATATTCATTTCTCAGATAAATCTCAGCACTTTGTCCCGGATGGAGCGCTGAATGATTGGCTGGTTTAAATGTAATTTCATCTAACTGGCCTGTCAATTCCAGAATTGATTCAATATTACCTTTCAAATCAAAGAAATCAACAGTTTGCTTCTCTAAAGTCCAATGTTCTTCATAACGGTTGCCCGCGATCACACCAGCTAGCATAAGTTCCTGACGTATTCCATATTCTGCTTGATTATCAGGAACAAAACGCAGACCTGCTTCAAATAACCTAACTCTAGCCTGTTGACGGTTCTGATTGTAAACCACTGTGGTTAATAATCCGGTCAACAATGACAAACGCATGGCTGACATATCGGCAGAAATTGGGTTAGGTAAGATCAACGCTTCTTCATTAGGATGTAGTAAGCTTTGGATCTTCGGATCAACAAAGCTATAAGTGATAGCTTCTTGGAATCCATTATCAACCAGCATGGTTTTTACACGTTTTAATGGCAGATCCGCTTCACGGTGGTCTGTCATAATCAGATCGGCACGTAAAGGTACATCTGGAATATTGTTATACCCGTAAATACGTGCAACTTCTTCAATTAAGTCTTCTTCAATTTCAACATCAAAACGCCATGAAGGTACAGTGGCTAACCACCCGTCATTTTCAACGGTGACGCCAAAACCTAAACGTGTTAACGAATCAACAACTTGTTCATCATCAATAACATGACCTAATAAACGGTCTAGTTTTGCACGTGTTAATTTGATAGGAGCGACATGGGGTAAATAGCTGTCATTGGTGACATCAATAATTTCCCCCACTTCACCACCACAAATTTCGAGTAATAATTTCGTTGCTCGCTCAATGGCCTGATATTGCAGCGCTGAATCAACACCACGCTCAAAACGATGAGATGCATCGGTATGTAAACCATAACGACGTGCACGGCCGGTGATCGCTAATGGAGAGAAGAATGCGCACTCTAAAAATACGTTTTTAGTTGCTTCATTAACACCAGAAGATTCACCACCGAAAATACCTGCCATTCCTAATGCTTGTTTTTCATCAGCAATAACCAGTACATCATCTTTTAAGGTGATTTCATTACCATCAAGTAAAGTTAGTTTTTCACCCTCTTTGCCCATACGAACAACCACAGCCCCATCGACATGGTCAAGATCAAACGCATGTAATGGTTGTCCCATTTCAAGTAAGACAAAGTTAGTGATATCAACGATTGGATCGATAGAGCGAATACCACCACGACGTAATTTTTCTTGCATCCATAATGGTGTGTTCGCTTTCACATTCACATTAGTGAAAACACGACCTAAATAGCGAGGACAAGCTTGTGGTGCTTCAACTCGCACAGGAAATGTCGCTGAAGAAGTGGCTGCAATTGGTGACATATCAGGGATTTGGCATGTCATTTTATTAATGACAGCGATATCGCGAGCAACACCCATAATACCTAAGCAATCTGCTCGGTTTGGTGTAATGCTGATTTCAATCGCATTATCATTTAATTTTAAGTATTCGCGAATATCGGTACCGATAGGTGCATCAGCAGGTAATTCGATAATGCCTTCATGGTTTTCTGAGATAGCTAATTCAGAAAAAGAGCACAGCATACCTTCTGAAGGCTCACCACGTAGTTTGGCTGCTTTAATTTTAAAGTTACCCGGTAATACCGCCCCAACCGTTGCTACAGCAACTTTTAAGCCTTGGCGACAATTTGGCGCACCACACACGATGTCCAATAAACGCTCACCACCGACATTGACTTTTGTCACTCGTAGTTTATCTGCATTTGGGTGTTGTCCACATTCAACCACTTCACCCACAACAACACCGTGAAAATCACCGGCAACAGGCTCTACACCATCAACTTCAAGGCCAGCCATGGTTAGCTGTTCAGAAAGCTCTTCGCTACTAATTGCTGGGTTTACCCACTCACGTAACCAAAGTTCACTGAATTTCATGAGATAATCCCACCTTATTTAAACTGTTTGAGGAAACGAAGATCATTTTCGAAGAATGAACGTAAATCGGTGACACCGTAACGTAACATAGTTAAGCGTTCCATACCCATCCCGAAAGCAAAACCAGAATAAACTTCAGGATCGATACCTACATTACGCAACACATTTGGATGCACCATACCACAGCCCAAGACTTCTAACCATTTGCCATTTTTACCCATTACATCAACTTCAGCTGAAGGCTCTGTAAATGGAAAATAGGATGGGCGGAAGCGAATTTCCATATCTTCTTCAAAGAAGTTTTTCAGAAAATCGTGCAGTGTTCCTTTTAAATTAGTGAAGCTAATGTCTTTATCAACAATTAAGCCTTCAACTTGATGGAACATTGGAGTATGAGTTTGGTCATAGTCATTACGATAAACACGGCCAGGTGCAATAATGCGGATCGGTGGCTGTTTATTTTGCATAGTGCGAATTTGTACACCAGAGGTTTGAGTACGCAATAAACGTTTAGCATCAAACCAGAAAGTGTCATGATCAGCTCTTGCAGGGTGATGAGCAGGAATATTTAACGCATCAAAGTTATGATAGTCATCTTCAATTTCAGGGCCTGATTCCACAGAGAACCCTAATTCGCCAAAGAAAGTTTCAATACGTTCAATTGTGCGAGTAACAGGGTGCAGACCACCATTTTCAATACGACGTCCAGGCAAAGAGACATCAATTTTCTCAGCCGCTAAACGTTCGTTTAATAGCGCTGATTCCATTTGTTCTTTACGAGCGTTCAGTGCTTGCTGAACCTCTTGTTTTGCCTGATTAATGACCGCTCCAGCAGCTGGACGCTCTTCAGCGGGTAAGTCGCGCAGCGTGGACATCTGGAGCGTTAAATGACCTTTTTTCCCCAAGTATTCAACACGAACCGAATCCAGCGCAGCAACATCCTGTGCCTCTTCGATAGCTGCTTTAGCTTGAGCAACGAGTTCAGCGAGATGTGGCATCGTTTCCTCTTCCTTTGACCTGATGAGGTCTATTAGTTGTTATCAATGATGACGATTAAAAAATTGCCCTTTTGATTTCTGAACTCAAGTTTGAGTACTGAAAACAAAAAAGCCTCCAAAATGGAGGCTCCGGCGCTACTTTTCGTTTCTTTTCTTACGCGCAAAAGCCCCCAAAATTAGGCGCTAAAGTAAAAAAAGAAGCGGAAAAAAGCGATATTTAACATTGAGACATTCTCATTATATGTAACTTATTGAATTTTACCATTAAGCCACAAATTTAGACAAAATAAAAGAGGGAGTTAACTCCCTCTTCCATTGACTTAATTAAGCCAGAGCACCTTTCGCTTTTTCAACTAAAGCAGCAAATGCAGCTTTGTCGAATACAGCGATATCCGCCAGGATCTTACGGTCGATTTCAATAGATGCTTTTCTTAATCCATTGATGAAACGGCTGTAAGACATGCCGTTCTGACGAGCTGCTGCGTTGATACGCGCAATCCACAGCTGACGGAACTGACGTTTTTTCTGACGACGGTCACGGTACGCATATTGACCAGCTTTGATAACAGCCTGGAAAGCTACACGATATACACGAGAACGTGCACCGTAATAACCTTTAGCTTGCTTTAAAATTTTCTTGTGACGAGCACGGGCGATAACACCACGTTTAGCGCGAGCCATATAACACTCCTAATGTCTATAATTCTGTTAAAAAAACTGATACTTATGCGTATGGTAGGCAAGCTACGACCAGGCCTAAATCTCCTTTAGAGATCATACCTTTTGGACGTAAATGACGTTTACGCTTAGTTGATTTTTTAGTCAGAATGTGACGGAGGTTAGCGTGCTTACGCTTAAAACCACCACCTGCAGTCTTTTTAAAGCGTTTAGCTGCACCGCGTACTGTTTTAATCTTTGGCATTTCTATAATCCACTTCGCATTGTTAATAACATAAAATAATAAGGCGAATAGCAGTCAGTCAATAAAGACTGACGCTATTACTTGAATTGCCTAACTATTTCTTCTTCGGCGCTAGCACCATGATCATCTGACGACCTTCAATCTTATTAGGGAAAGATTCAACAGAAGCCAGTTCATCCAAATCTTCACGGATGCGATTAAGCATTTCCATACCGATTTGTTGGTGTGCCATTTCACGACCACGAAAACGTAGTGTGACTTTGGCTTTATCGCCATCTTCAAGAAAACGAATCAGGTTGCGTAGTTTGACCTGATAGTCGCCTTCATCTGTACCAGGACGGAATTTAACTTCCTTGACCTGAATAACCTTTTGTTTCTTTTTCTGTTCTTTGAGAGTCTTACTTTTCTCATAGAGGAATTTGCCGTAGTCCATAATACGACAAACTGGCGGCTCGGCATTAGGACTGATTTCAACTAAATCAGCACCTGCTTCCTCGGCTTTCTCAAGAGCCTCTTTCAGACTAACAACTCCAATCTGTTCGCCGTCTAAACCTGTTAAACGAACTTCATGAGCGCGAATCTCACCATTGATACGATTCTGACGCGTTGATTGAATTCTTTTTCCGCCTTTAATACCTTATTCCTCCAACTGATGAAGACTTCTGCTTCTGATTTCTTGCAGAAGTTTTTCTTTAAAATCGTTAACGTCGATACTGCCAAGGTCTTTACCTCGACGAGTACGAACCGCTACTTTGCCTGATTCGACTTCTTTATCACCGCAAACAAGCATGTACGGAACACGACGTAAAGTATGTTCACGAATTTTAAAGCCAATCTTCTCATTTCTCAAGTCTGCTTTTGCACGAATTCCGGCATCTTGCAATTCTTTGACGAGTTTTTGTACATAATCAGCCTGTCCATCCGTGATATTCATCACGACAACCTGCTGTGGTGCTAACCAAGTCGGGAAGAATCCTGCGTATTCTTCAGTTAGAATACCGATAAAACGTTCTAATGATCCTAACACCGCTCGGTGAAGCATAACAGGTACTTTACGCTCATTATTTTCAGCAACATAAGAAGCGCCTAATCGACCTGGCAATGAGAAGTCCAGCTGTACTGTACCACACTGCCATGCACGATCTAAACAGTCGTAAAGTGTAAATTCAATTTTAGGGCCATAAAACGCCCCTTCACCCGGCTGATATTCAAATTCAATATTGTTATCAGTCAAGGCTTTTGCTAAGTCTGTTTCTGCAATATCCCATAAAGCATCTTCACCGATGCGTTTTTCTGGACGAGTAGACAGCTTAACAACGATTTTTTCAAATCCGAAAGTAGAATATACATCATAAATCAATTTGATGCAGTTATTTACTTCACTTAAAATTTGTTCTTCTGTACAGAAGATATGTGCGTCATCTTGTGTAAAGCCACGAACACGCATTAAACCGTGTAATGCACCAGAGGGTTCATTACGATGACAGCTACCAAATTCAGCCATACGTAATGGTAAATCACGGTAAGAACGTAGACCTTGTTTAAAAATCTGCACGTGGCCTGGGCAGTTCATAGGTTTGATACAATATTCACGGTTTTCCGAAGAAGTAGTGAACATATTCTCTTTGTAGTTTTCCCAGTGACCTGTTTTTTCCCAAAGAACACGATCCATCATAAATGGACCTTTTACTTCCTGATAATCATATTCTTTTAATTTGCAACGTACAAATGTTTCTAACTCACGGAAAATAGTCCAACCATCATTATGCCAGAAAGCCATACCCGGCGCTTCTTCCTGCATATGATATAAATCAAGTTGTTTACCTATTTTACGGTGATCACGTTTAGCGGCTTCTTCTAAACGTTCTAAATAAGCTTTTAACTGTTTCTTATCAGCCCAAGCGGTACCGTAAATGCGTTGTAGCATTTTGTTATCGCTATTACCGCGCCAGTATGCACCTGCGATTTTCTGTAATTTAAAGTGATGGCAGAAACGCATGTTTGGCACATGGGGGCCACGGCACATATCAATATATTCTTGATGATGATAAAGTGCTGGGTGTGCATCTTGACTGATATTTTCATCAAGGATAGCGACTTTATAATCTTCACCACGAGCAACAAAAGTTTCCCGTGCTTGTGCCCAAGTTACGCGTTTTTTAATGACATCGTAATCTGTTTTCGCCAACTCTAGCATACGTTTTTCTAACGTTTCTAAATCTTCCTGCGTCAGAGAATGATCTAAATCCACATCATAGTAGAAACCATTTTCGATAACAGGACCAATCGCCATTTTGGTTTGTGGCCATAACTGTTTAATTGCGTGTCCTAATAAGTGGGCACAAGAGTGACGAATAATTTCAAGACCTTCATCGTCTTTTGCGGTAATAATCGCCAGTTGTGAATCTTGCTCGATTAATTCGCAAGCGTCCACCAGCTCACCATTAACGCGCCCTGCAATGCAGGCTTTGGCAAGTCCAGGACCGATATCTGCAGCGACATCCATGACAGAGACTGCATTTTCAAATTGACGTTGGCTCCCGTCAGGAAGAGTAATAATTGGCATTTAAAATCCTTAGTTACAGTGGTGACCCATACGCAAGATCACATGCATTCTTAATTTTACTTTAAAATTTAATACGTTATTAGCAGTTACTTGCTTCACTCTGCAAGTTATGTACACCAAAGTGTTTAGGATAATAAAAGTGCTTTGGCATACTGCTATAACTCAGGTGTGATGTTATCATAGCGAAGAAAAATTATATATCCTTTTAATTATGTGAATATGCTTACTCCCTACCGTCATATTCACTTATCATAATGACAGTCACTGATGACTAATATGATACAAAATAGAAAATACACGATAGGCTATAATTAATTTTTTAACGAACAAATAGAATAGATATTTTTATCTATTTTCATTATTATCATCATCAAGCGGAAACCGTGGCTTTAAAATACTACTTTTCTGGGGCGGACCAGTGACTTTATTTAACATTAAAGGTACAGCTTGTGTTTTATCTAGCCCCTCGCCTACGCAAATTAGTTTATGCCATTACCTTTGAACTATTGGCTATTTTATTAAGCACCTTATTATTAGCATTTTTAAGCCAAAGTGGCTCAAACAACTCTCTTCCCGTCGCCATCGCTGTATCAGTTATTGCGCTGATTTGGAATTATCTATTTAACTCTTTTTTTGAATTTATTGAATTAAAATTAAAACTTGTAAAGCGAACCGTCGTAGTACGGTTAACTCATGCTATTAGCTTTGAATTAGGTCTATTTTTTTTTACTATCCCATTATATATGTGGTGGTATAGTGTTGGCTTTACAAAAGCAATCAGTATGGAGGTGACCATATTAATTTTCTTTTTTATTTACACTTACTTATTTACCTTAGTATTTGATAAATTATTGCCTCGTACTTATTCGCTAGCCCCCAAAAAAGAAAAACAACCACATCAGTAAGTCGTTTACTGTCGATATTCACTGGGGGTTTTATGAAAGTATTGACGAAAAGCTTGGCTAAAAGCCGAATGTGAATCATACCCTACCGCTAAAGCAATATTTTCAATCGTTAATGATGTGTATTTGAGCAACTCTGCGGATTTAGCGAGTCGCTTTTGCATCACATACTGCATAATAGATATGCCTAATTCCGCTTTTACTTTGCGCTGTAGCGTACTGATTGATATGTTTAATGCACCAGCAATATCAGAAGCTGTTAATGGCATATGCAGTTTATCTTCTAGCCAGAGATCTAATTTATCCCCCCAGCTTGGTTGTACTTTCATTTGGGCTAATAGCAGACGTGCGAGAGTGGAATGATGTTCTGGCGCTTGAGGGTATTGATGTACCCACGCTAATAATCCTATTGCTGCGGGTGATAAGGCAAACATTCCCCCTCTTTCATTCAGTCGCCACTGTGATGTGACAGGAAGTTCTAAAATAAGATTTTTATTATTGAGATGACCGGCAAAAGCATGATCGATGGTAGGTGGGATAATTAAATAGTTTTGTTGAGAAATAAGAAAATCTTGCCGATTGAAATTAACTTCCATCGTTCCGGTTAAGCCAAAGATGATCTGCCAGATATTCTCATGCTGATGTGATACTGTATCTTGTGTATAACATCGCAAATGTAATTCAGGTAATAACAAAACATCCCCTTACACATTAACGCTCACAGTGAAATAAATACTACAACAAAATCGCTGTGAGCGTTAAAAGAAAAGGACAATTAGCTATAGATCATGCTAAACGAGCCCCATCAGGCACAGGTAAATTAAATTCTGCGAGAACGATAGCACCGTTTTCATCAGCAGCCCCGGTAATCAACACCTCAGACTTGATCCCTGCAATCCGCTTAATAGGAAAATTGCAAACACATAAAACTCGGCGACCAATTAGCTCTTCAGGAGTATAATTCACGGTGATTTGCGCACTAGAGCGTTTAGTCCCCAGCTCTCCCAAGCTGACTTCCATTACATAAGCGGGTTTCTTCGCTTTTTTATTTATTTCAGCACTTATAATTGTGCCAACCCGCATTTCTACCCGTAAAAAGTCATCCCATTCGATGGTGTTGGTGGTGTCTGTCATATTGCTACCTATTATTTTATTGCTATGTCTTCATTAAGATTATCGAATAAGTATAGATTAGCATGACATCGGTATCCTGCCCTGTTGCTAAGCTGTCATTCTCTGTTGTTAAACACTCATGACGTTACTTTTCTCTTTATACAAAAACAAATTCTTAAGCTATTTTTAATCACCGTTAAAATAAGCGTACCAATTAATAAATTTGTTATGTATAAAAAGTATTCTTGCCTTGAAACTATTTAATACACCGACTTAGAGAATCGCCTATGAGAAAGATAACAGACTGGACTACCTTAGAAGGTAATTTAGTACGTTTAGTACCATTAAGCATGGAGCATGCATCACCATTACGTGAACTGATTGCTAAAGATAGGCCTGATGAACTTTGGTTTACCACAGTTCCTTCTGTCACTACATTAAAACAAGATATTGAGCATAAAAGACAATTACAAAAACAAGGAGTAATGCTTCCTTTTGCCGTTATTGATAAACGCCGTGAGCGTGTGGTGGGAGTGACGACCTATATGAACGTAGATAACCATACACCTCGAGTAGAGATTGGTTCAACATGGTATGCAAAAGAGGTACAAAGAACGGGTATTAATACCGAGGCTAAATATCTATTACTTAAATATGCATTAGAAGATCTGCAATGTATTGCTGTTGAATTCCGCACTCATATCTTAAATCAAACCAGTCGTAGAGCAATTGAGCGTTTAGGTGCAAAACTCGATGGCATATTACGTAATCATCGTTTAACCACCAACGGTCAACGCAGAGATACCTGTATCTATAGTATTACCGATTATGATTGGCAAGCGGTGAAAACACATCTTGAGTGGTTAATGAAAAAATACCTATAACCTTCTTATAAATATAAAAATATTTCTTGATATCAACACTATTATTACTATTTATTTGCTATGATCGGTAGCCTTAATTACCTGTTGTTAGGAGCCTTTACACTCTATGTACTCTGTTTACCAGTTTTTTCAGGCTATCGGTCTTGGTCTTATTTTACTTCTACCGCTGACTAACCCACTCACCACGGTCGCGCTTTGGCTTGGTCTGTCGGGGAATATGACCAAGGAACAGCGTAATCAACAATCCTTTATGGCATGTGTCTATATTTTTATTATTATGACCATCGCTTTTTATGCGGGTCGTGTAATAATGACGACCTTTGGTATCTCTATTCCAGGCCTTCGTATTGCTGGGGGGATGATCGTTGCTTTTATTGGTTTTAGTATGTTATTTCCCCATACTCCCAATGTGGACGATCCGCTTTCAGAAGAAAAAAATCCGCATCGAAATCCTCAGGCGCCCAATATTGCTTTTGTGCCCTTAGCCATGCCAAGTACCGCAGGGCCGGGAACAATTGCGATGATCATCAGTACAGCAGCATCAATTCCTTCACGTACAGATATTGCGCAGTGGGTATTATACGTAGCACCTATTACCACTTTCTTTTTAATTAGCCTGATTGTTTGGCTTTCACTGCGCGGTTCAACCGGTATTATGCGCTATCTCGGTCACAGTGGTATTGATGCCATTTCTCGTGTTATGGGATTTTTATTAATTTGCATGGGAGTTCAGTTTATGATTAATGGTGTACTTGAAATCATTGCTGATCTCCCCGCTTTATTACAACAAGCTCAATCAGCGGCTGCTGCCAGCTTATCAGAAAAGTTATCCGCTAAATGATAGGCTGCTTTGACCTTCGCTAAATAGCGTGGTGCTTGAGATGCAGGATGATTTTTTTCAACGTAACGATAAAAATCATCCGCGCTCATGGCATTAATTTTGGCAATCGCCGCATCTCTATTTTTATCAAAAGTTCTGAGTAATGCACCCGCCCCATTCACATAAGCCAAAATAGTCGCGTAATAGAGTGTTTCAGGATTGGAGATCCCAGATAAATGGCGCTCTCTTAATAATTGAATATAAGCAGTTCCTAAATCAATATTAGTAGCCGGATCTTTTAGCTGAGCGGTGGTTGGTTGCCCTGCTTTTCCTCTATTTTGATAAATATCTCTCCCCGCTGTGGATGCCTTTATTTGCATTAATCCAACCGCATTCGATTTACTTATCACTTCTGGCCTAAAATTAGATTCTACCTGAATAATGGCTTTAATTAAGGTTTCATCAACACCATAACGGGCTGAAGCTTGTTTAATATGCTCATCAAAAGGGGTGTTTTTCCATTGAGCAGTAGAAATTGAGGCATTATTAACTCTGTGCTCTACAGGCTGGCTATTTAAAAATCGCGGTGTCTCTTTTTTCGCCGTTTGGTGATTGGGATCTGCACACCCTGCCAGCAGTAAAATTGCCAAAGGAAATATTATGTTGGTCTTCACACGTTATCCTCATCATTTCGCCCTATGCTTTATAGGAGATTATTAAAAAACACAAACCTAACGCTGTCCATTAAAAAAATGGACTAAGGATAAGCTTCTCTCATAAAAACAGATACCTTAACCAGCAGTAAGCCATGATTTGGCTGTAAATTTCATCAATTGTGAGTATTAAACAACCTTTCACACCAATAGTTACCATCGATTGTTAATTTTTATAAAGAAAGACGACAATTTACTTAACATTTATTGAAATACATGCTGTTATCTTAGTATCAGCTGTTATCAAATAGCTATTTTCATTTTCACACAGAGATAACTTGACTTTTTTGAAATGATATTGATAATCATTATCAGTTAGAGAATTCCACGAAAATTATAAGGCTATATAATATGGATATGTTCCGCTCTGTAAATAAAATTTCGCTTACGGCATTATGCTTAGTTGCCTCAATCTTCTTTATAACCCCTGCACAGGCAAAAGATAAGCTAAAAGTTGTCACGACTTTTACTATTATCCAAGATATCGCACAAAATGTTGCTGGCGATGCTGCCGTTGTTGAATCTATCACCAAACCCGGTGCAGAAATTCATGATTATCAACCAACGCCAAAAGATATTGTCAAAGCGCAAAAAGCTGATCTTATTTTATGGAATGGGTTAAATCTTGAGCGTTGGTTCGAACGTTTTTTCAATGAATTACGTAATGTGCCTGCGGTCGTTGTCACTGAAGGTATTACCCCTATGCCTATTCGTGAAGGAGCTTACAAAAACAACCCAAACCCACATGCATGGATGTCGCCTAATAATGCATTAATTTATATCGAAAATATTCGTAAAGCGCTCGTTGAACACGATCCAGATAATGCCGCAATTTATAACCAAAATGCCGCGCGTTACGCTGAACAAATTAAACAACTTGATGCACCATTAAGAGCAAGATTAGCGCGTATTCCTGAAGAAAAACGCTGGTTAGTAACGAGTGAAGGTGCCTTTAGCTATTTAACCAATGATTATGGTTTTAAAGAAGTGTATTTATGGCCAATTAATGCAGAAGAGCAAGGCACCCCTCAACAAGTAAAATACGTGATTGATACCGTAAGAGAACACCATATTCCTGTCGTGTTTAGTGAAAGTACGATTTCCGATAAACCTGCTAAACAAGTGAGTAAAGAGACTGGTGCAAAATATGGTGGCGTTCTTTATGTAGACTCACTTTCTGCCCCGGGTGGAGAAGTCCCTACTTATATTGATCTACTTAATATTACTGTCGATACCATTGCGAAAGGATTTGGACAATGAATGATAAAAAAATAAATCCTACTCTTACTGTTGATAATGCAACGGTAACCTATAACAACGGTCACACTGCTATTTATGATGCAAGTTTCTCTATCACTGGTGGCACAATTTGTGCCCTAGTGGGCATCAACGGTAGTGGTAAATCCACACTTTTTAAAACCATTATGGGATTAGTCAAACCTTCAAAAGGTACCGTAACATTAAATAATCAACCTATTCAGCAAGCACTTAAACAGAATATGATTGCTTATGTGCCACAAACAGAGGAAGTTGACTGGAACTTTCCTGTACTGGTTTCTGATGTGGTGATGATGGGACGTTATGGAAAAATTGGGTTTTTTTCGTATTCCATCGAAACAAGATCATGAAGTGGTTGAAGCTTGTTTAGAGCGTGTCGGCTTATCAGGCCTTGGACATCGCCAAATTGGTGAGCTATCTGGTGGGCAGAAAAAACGGGTATTCTTAGCACGAGCAATGGCACAAGAAGGCACCGTACTGTTATTAGATGAACCTTTTACTGGCGTGGACGTAAAAACAGAAAATGCCATTATTGAATTATTACGTAACTTGCGTAAAGAAGGTCACCTAGTATTAGTATCAACTCATAACTTAGGTAGTGTACCCGAGTTTTGTGATCACGTTATTTTAATTAATAGAACAGTGCTTGATAGCGGGCCAACAGAAACCACCTTTACCCAAAAGAATTTAGAGCATGCTTTTGGTGGCGTATTGCGTCATATCAGCTTATCAGGCCCTGATCTTCACGACGACGACGATCCACGTTCACTTACCGTTATTACTGATGATGAACGCGCTGCCGTTTTCTATGGTCACCATGAACAACATACTCCCGCTCATCAAAGTAAGCGTAAACAAGGAGATTAGCCATGCTAGAATTACTCCTACAACCTTTTGAGTATAACTATATGGTAAAGGCTATCTGGGTAAGTGCCTTAGTTGGTGCTGTCTGTGCCTTTTTATCTTCTTACCTTATTCTTAAAGGTTGGTCATTAATGGGAGATGCCCTCTCCCACTCCGTCGTTCCCGGCGTTGCCGGTGCTTATATTTTAGGGTTGCCGTACGCAGTGGGTGCTTTTTTTACGGGTCTACTTGCTGCTTTATCAATGACTTTTATTCGTCACATCACACGATTACGTGAAGATGCGGTGATTGGCTTTATTTTTTCTACTTTTTTTGCTTTTGGTCTGTTGCTGGTTTCATTAAACCCTACTGCCGTCAACGTTCAGACCATTATTTTAGGGAATATTCTCGGCATTGCTGACGAAGATGTCTGGCAAGTCGTTATCATTACTGGTGTCTCTTTTCTTATTCTATTTTGTATGTGGAAAGATTTATTAGTTGTATTTTTTGATGAAGTACATGCTCGCTCTATTGGTTTATCCCCTTTAAAACTAAAAATCATCTTCTTTACCTTGCTCAGTGCATGTACCGTTGCTGCGCTACAAACGGTCGGCGCTATCTTAGTTATTGCTATGGTGGTTACGCCTGGCGCTACCGCTTATTTACTCACTGACCAATTTAAACGACTCGCTATTATCGCTATTTGTATTGGTACAGTAACCAGTGCTGTTGGTGCTTATCTAAGTTATTTCTTTAATGGTGCTACGGGGGGCGTTATCGTCACAATGCAAACCGCCCTTTTCTTATTAGCCTTCTTATTTGCGCCTAAACATGGCATGTTGGCAGCCCGTCGCCGCGCACGTCAAAGTTCACAAGCACTTATTTCACAATCCCAGCATCCAAAAGACGTTACTCAACAAGAAGAGGTGCAACTATGAATGAATTAATGGAATTTTTCATTGAACCTTTTCAATATCCTTTTATGCAACGTGCAATTATTGCCGCGGTTATCATTGGTATCGCCTGCGCTATTTTATCTTGCTATATGGTGTTAAAAGGTTGGTCACTAATGGGAGATGCTATTTCTCACGCTGTTTTACCTGGCGTGGTATTAGCTTATGTCACTGCAATTCCTTTAACGATAGGGGCTTTTCTTTCGGGCCTATTTTGCTCATTTGCAACAGGTTATTTAAAAGAGCATAGCCGAATAAAAGAAGATACGGTAATGGGAATTGTCTTTTCTGGTATGTTTGCTGTCGGTTTGGTGATCTTCGCTAGTGTAGATACTGACCAACATTTAATGCATATATTATTTGGTAATATCTTAGGTATCACCCCAGATGTGCTTATACAGATTAGTGCTATTTGTTTAATTACTATTACTATTATGCTGGTTAAACAAAAAGACTTTATGTTGTATTGTTTCGACCCTAATCAAGCAAGAATTGTCGGTCTCCCGGTCGCTTTATTACATTATGGCTTACTCTCTATTTTGGCGTTAACGATTGTCGCCTCGATGCAAGCCGTTGGGATTATTTTAGTGGTCGCCATGCTGATTTCTCCGGGGATCACCGCTTATCTATTAACGCGAAGCTTCTCTCGAATGATCACTCTCGCTATCCTTTTTTCTGTTATATCGAGTGTTATTGGTACATTTATCAGTTTTCATATTGACGGTGCCACAGGCCCTTCTATTGTACTCACGCAAGCGGTGTTCTTTATTATTGCATTACTCTGTAATCAGATTAAATTGGCAAAAATAAAACGGCAAACTAAACCCGCCAATGCCTAATGAAAATCTTTATTACTATAAAAACGGGATAATCATCCCGTTTTTTAGTTTTATACTGTATTGATTTAATTAAAGTGTTATTGTCATAGTATAAACATCGCTCGTTACTATTTGGGTCTACTAAGTAAACAACTTTGCGAGGTGTAATCTATGTGGCAGAATATTGGTCGTTTGCTTGAATCAAATTTAGGATTTTCAGCAAAGATCAGCGAAAAACACCACCTTTCAAGCGGTGATATACACCACACTTGGAAAATTCAATATGGTGAGATCCCTGTCTTTGTAAAATCTAACCTACGGGAATTTTTGCCCACCTTTAAAAATGAAGCAGAACAGCTTGAAATGTTGGCAAAAAGCCAAACGATCCGTATTCCTCGCGTATTAGGCATTGGCAATAGTAAAGATACTAGCTTCTTACTGTTAGAATTTCTGCCTGTGCAACCTTTTACACCTCACAGCGCGTATTGTTTTGGTCAACAGTTAGCTAAATTGCATCAATGGGAAGAACAACCCCGTTATGGTTTTGATTTCGATACCCATATAGATACCACACCTCAAGCAAATGGTTGGGAGAAGCGCTGGAATTACTTCTATTCGGAAAAGCGTATCGGTATCCAGTTGCAACTCGCTTCAGAGAAAGGGATGGTTTTCGGTGATATAGAAGAAATCATTCAAATCATTAATCACCGTTTAGCCGATCATCATCCACAACCCTCACTATTACATGGCAACTTATGGCCTAAAAATTGTGCTGCTATAGGTCAATCTGAAGGAACGATGTTCGATCCTGCTTGTTATTGGGGTGATCGCGAATGTGATATTGCCATGTTACCGCTATGCTCTTCTGTGCCAGCCAATATTTTTGATGGTTACCAAAGCATCTGGCCTTTATCTGAAAAATTCCTATCACGCCAGCCTATCTACCAACTCTACTATTTCCTTAATCGCTGTCATTTATTCGGTGAAGAAAAAGATTACCTAGCAGCCAGAAAAATCATTGATGATTTGCTCGGCACACACTAAAACAATCTGATTTTATTTACCGATAGATAAAAATAAACCTCGCCAAATGTTATCCTGCGAGGTTTATTTTAATTAAGTCAATGTGATAGATAACTACCAGCCTAAAAATTTCAGCAGAAAATAACCAATTGCGATCACAATAATAGGTGAAATATACAGCACCATGACTTGAGTAAATAGTGTATGTCTTGGCAATTTTATATTCTGCTCTAGCTCTTGCGCTGTAATACCACTTTTTAGTGCTCGTTCAATAATTAGTTGATCTTGAATATTTTCCTTTAAATATTTCACTTGGCGATACATTCTTAACCCTGATGCACTCAGTGCTAAGCCAATAAACATTAAAAAGAAGATCACAAAGAAGATAATATTCTGTTGGCTAAAACCTATTTGAGTGTTAGGTACTGGAGAATGACGCCAAAAAAAGTCTAGCCACGGGGTGTTAAATTGTACCATTTCTGCTAATACTCGAAAAAAATCATTAATTACAGCATTAACACCCTCGCCATTTGCTCTTGGCATCGCAGCTAACTCAATCAACGAAACTGTCGTTGAAATAAAGGCAGGAATAAAAATAAGCCAACCAATAACACGTTTTACAATGGCATATATTCCTGCATGTTGATAACTCATTTTGTCCTCACTCATAGAATTCGGCAATATGCACCTAAATATCCTAATCTAATTAACGGCTAATATGTCAATAATTTAATAGCTATAATTTTCTCTATTTATTTTTTAAAAGAAATAAGAAACTGATTAAAAAAGATTTTCCAATCAACTCTTGCTACAATCATTTTTCATCAACATAGACCTTATTATGGAGAGTAAACATGTCTTTTAAATTGCCCATCGAAGCCGCTATTTTTGATATGGATGGTTTGCTAATCGACTCAGAGCCGTTTTGGGCACAAGCAGAACATGAGGTCTTTGCACAATTAGGTGTCGATTTATCACTTGCTGACAGCATGCCCGACACCGTCGGCTTAAGAATAGATCAAGTTATCGAACTTTGGTATCAAGTATCACCTTGGCAAGGCGTAACACAACAAGAAGCTAAAGAGAGAATGATTGCTCGCGTTGTACAACTTATTGAAGATAAAAAACCGCTGCTCCCTGGTGTTGAACATGCCCTATCTTTATGTCAATCATTAGGTTTAAAGATAGCCTTAGCCTCAGCATCACCGCATTTTATGCTAGAGCGTGTACTTGAGTTATTTAATATTCGTCATTACTTCTCTGCTGTTGTCTCTGCAGCTGATTTAGCGCACAGTAAACCTCACCCAGAAGTCTATCTCAATGCTGCTAAGGCACTTAATGTCGCACCCATTAATTGTGTCTCTTTAGAGGACTCACGCAATGGTATGATTGCTTGCAAAGCTGCAAGAATGCGCTCAATTGTTGTGCCTGCAGCGGAGCAGTTTAATGACAAATGTTGGGGATTAGCCGATGTTAAAATTGCCTCTCTCAACGAATTAACCAAATCTCAATTATTAGGCTAACGACTTTAGTTATAGCCTATAAAAATTTATAGAAGGATATCATTTATTGTCGATATCCTTTTTCTATATTAATTCTCATCCCTTATCTAAAATTTGGTTATTTTTAACACATCCGAATAAAATATTTCTGTTATTGCTTAATAATTAAGGCAATTTTTATCTTTTATGTCTGTTAGTTGCTGTAAAAACCTTTTATACTTAAGCACTGTATAAATGAACAGCAAGCGGTAAAAACCGCATATAGGCATAGATAAGGAATGACAGCCGAAGGACATTTACTTTTTTCTGTTGCAACACTCGTCTTAGCACAGAAATTAGAAATAACCCCCGTTCTTGCTCAAGGTGATTGGTTTCACATGATCCCTGCTGTCTTATTAGGTTCACTACTACCAGATTTAGATCATCCAGGCTCTATATTAGGACGCCTCTTTCGGATAATCTCATTACCGCTATCAAAACTCTGTGGTCATCGTGGCTTCACACATAGCCTACTCGCCTTTTGTGGTTTAGCCATTTTATGGGAAACACAAGTTGCGCCTTATATCACGATTTCGGCTGATTTTTTTCACGCCCTTTTGCTAGGTTACTTAAGTCACCTACTGGCAGATATGCTAACACCATCAGGTGTACCTTTTTTATGGCCACTAAAAATGCGTTTTGCCTTACCGATTTTAGCGAAAAAAAATAGCAAAAAAGGAGAACGATTTATTTCTGTCATCATCTTAGTTGGTGCACTATTTCTGCCCCCACACCTAACTTTTTCTCTTCCCACACAAATAAATCACTGGTTACAAATGTACCACGATAAACGTACACCTTTTTAACTCTCCTTGACAGTTCTCTACTTTCCTCTATCTATTTATAGTTAATTAGTCTTTTTTATACCAATCTTCCTTGTTTTTATAACTAAACGACTATATAAAAGAATAATTGATTATAAAAAGTTATTAACAATACTGTTACCATATAGCGAGTTGATGCTGTTATATCCTTTCTTATTACCTAAGAACTCATATCGCATACAATCGCCAAATTTATATATAAAAATCTCGTTGGAGAGTTAAGATGAATTTTCCGTTAATTATTAACGTACTCGTCTTTGTTGTGCTATTACTCATCTTGGCTAAATTAAGCCAACGTCAGTGGAGCCTGTCAAAGAAAGTTCTTGTCGGTTTGGTCTTTGGGGTGGTGTTTGGGCTGGCGTTACATGCATTCTATGACGCACACGATCCTATTATTAAAGAATCTATCCTTTGGTTTAACATCGTTGGTAACGGTTACGTGCAACTGTTACAAATGATTATTATGCCATTGGTATTTGCTTCTATTTTAAGTGCAGTATCACGTTTACACCAAGCATCATCATTGGGAAAAATTAGTGCACTAACCATTGGTACACTTCTATTTACAACGGCAATTGCTGCTCTTATTGGTATTGTTATAGCCAATATCTTTGGTTTAACAGCGGAAGGTCTTGTTCAAGGGGAACAGGAAGCGCAGCGTTTAGCCGCTATTCAACATAATTATATAGGTAAAGTGTCTGACTTAACTGTACCTCAATTAATTTTATCTTTTATTCCTAAAAATCCATTTGCCGATTTAACGGGTGCAAGCTCAACCTCGATTATTAGTGTAGTTATCTTTGCGGTATTCCTAGGAATGGCTGCAATAAAACTGCTTAAAGAAGATAAACCTCGCGGTGAAAAAGTATTAGCAGCGATTGATAGCTTACAAGCGTGGATCATGAAGTTAGTCCGTATCGTTATGGCATTAACACCTTACGGTGTAATGGCACTGATGACTAAAGTTGTGGCAAGCTCCAATCTGCATGACATTATTCAACTCGGTAGCTTCGTTGTTGCCTCTTATGTTGCGCTGGGCTTAATGTTTGTCGTTCATGGTTTATTAGTTGGATTTACTGGCTTAAGCCCAATTAAATTCTTCAAAAAAGCAGGACCATTATTAGCATTTGCATTTACAAGTCGTTCGAGTGCAGCCAGTATTCCATTAAATATCGAAACACAAACTCGTCGCATTGGTGTTCCTGAATCGATTGCCAGTTTCTCATCGTCTTTTGGTGCGACAATTGGTCAGAATGGTTGTGCCGGTATTTATCCTGCTATGTTAGCCGTTATGGTGGCACCAACAGTCGGTATTAATCCTTTCGATCCTCTTTGGATTGCCACTTTGGTGGGTATCGTAACCATTAGCTCAGCAGGTGTTGCGGGTGTCGGTGGTGGTGCAACCTTTGCAGCCCTGATCGTTTTACCAGCAATGGGATTACCTGTAACACTGGTTGCCCTACTGATTTCTGTGGAGCCTCTTATCGATATGGGTCGTACTGCATTAAATGTTAGTGGCTCTATGACCGCAGGTACTATTACTAGCCAAATGATGCGCCAAACAGATAAAGAGATCTTTAATCAGGAAGAAGAAGCTGAACTTAATGTGAAGTAAACCACATTAACAATTAAGTTAAATCTCTTAAAGCCAGTTTAATTTTAAACTGGCTTTTTTATTTTGATATTAATTTAACTGCCTTTTATCTATCAATAGATATGATGATCATGCATCACTAGCTCTGAGGCTTAACTTAATACCTATAAAAATATTAAGAGATGAGGATATTTGGCTGAACCAGAACGGTCTGTTAAATAAAACGAAAAGCGATTGTAGGAATTAATTAAAGCTAATGGATCACCAACAAAAATGCCAGAAACATTTCTGTCTCTGGCATTTGTAAACTGATAATTAAAAATTATTTATCGCTAATAGTTTCTTTTACTTGAGATATTCGCCACTACGTAGTGCTTCAATACGCTTATCTAATGGCGGGTGTGATAAAAATAATTCACTAAATGACTTATTACGGCCATTAATACAGAAAGCCATCATACTGCTCTCTTCTTGTGGCTCATAGCTGGTTTTTAAGCGTTGTAATGCCGCTATCATCTTCTCACGGCCAACCAGTTTTGCAGAGCCTGCATCCGCATGGAATTCACGGTAGCGAGAGAACCACATCGTAATGATACTTGCCAAAATGCCAAAGACAATTTCAAGCACCATAGAAACGCCCATGTATACCCATGGGTTTCCGTTACTGTTTTCACTCTCTTCATCGCTCGAAATAAAATTCGCCACAAATTGAGCAATGATACGGGAGATAAAGATCACGAAAGTATTCACAACACCTTGTAACAAGGTCATCGTTACCATATCACCGTTGGCAACATGGCTAATTTCGTGTGCAATAACAGCTTCCGCTTCGTCACGGCTCATACTGGCTAATAATCCGGTACTCACCGCCACCAGCGAAGCATCACGACGAGCTCCTGTTGCAAACGCATTAATATCTGGTGCATCGTAGATTGCAACTTGAGGCATTTTAATCCCCACTTGCTCAGACTGACGTCTTACAGTATCAAGTAACCAACGTTCTACTTCAGAGGTTGGATTTTCAATCACTTGACCACCAACGGATCGTAATGCCATCCATTTTGACATAAGTAAAGAAACAAATGCACCACCAAAACCAAATAGGCCAGCCATGATCATTAAACCCTGAACACTGCGGCCTTGAATACCTGTTAAAGATAAGATGATCCCGAACACAAACATGACAGCTAAGTTTGTTAACAGGAATAAGGCAATCCTCATCATATTGATACTGTTCCTATTTTATCTAATTACCACATTGCAAAAACTATCTTATAAATAAGGCTTTTTTTTATTTTATCAAGTCTTTTAACTTGTTTGCTACTAAAAACGATATAACTTTACATTTTAATAAAAGAAAATGTAATTAGTAGCTAAATTATGGAGGATTATTTTCACATAGAGGAGGAATAACAGTCTAGGCAAGATAGGCCCAAAAATAAATGCCTAGTGATGAAATTTTAACAAAATAAATTAATTGAAGGCGTTTTGTTAGATTAAAGGCTTGGATGCCAGCTTTATCTATTTTTGTACATGGCTTACCATCAGGCAAGCCATGCACCTATACAGGGATGAATTCTGTTATCCCTTACCCTATAAACAATTACATTTTAAAACGATATGTCGTTGTCATAGAGCCTGATAATGAGTGAGCACGTCGTGAGTGACCATCATACAGTTTTGGTGTGGTGTAATCATTTTCTTGTTGATGGTGCCAACCAATACCGCCACTTAACGAAATAGAAAGATTAGCCGTTGGCTTCCAGTAGCTAAATAAGCCAAACTGCCCTTGTTTTAATCTTTCGCCGGAGTAACTAAATTCACTATAGTTAGTTCGTGCACCAACAGACAACTCATTGTTAACTTTGTATGCAGCTTCTAATGCACCCATCACTTCACCATCACGCACATAGTCAATATCTGCATAAGCTGGTGAGTTAAAGCGTCCACGAGTATTCCCAATTGGGTTACGCGCAAATTGACCAACACCATTGGCTTTTTTCGCATCGGTATAAGTCACACCCGTACGAATGGTCCACGCTGATTCAGGAATACGCCATTCCATAGTACCAGCAAAGTGCCATGCATCCTTATCAAAGTTACGTTTACCTGCATTGGCATTGGTTAATGTGCGTTTTCCTTCACTGCCATAATCGTGGTAATAAACAACACCACCTAGAGTAACGTCTGATGTTAACTTATATTTTGTTTCTAAACCGTGTTGACGGAATACATCATCCGCCTGACCATAGAAATAATAGACTTTTAATGGTTTGGAATTATAGTTAACTCCCCCAGTAATAACATGGTCAATATTATGTCTAACACCATTACCATCACTGAAATACATTCTATCGATATTTGGGCTATCACGACGCATAACTTTTCCGTCGAGATACAGCAAATCTAAACTCCAATCACCCATCGCCGTATTAGTGTAATAACCGTTATAACTGTTTAATGATAAGCGCTGTGAGTTAGTAAAAATACCTGTATTCTTCAAGGTAAACCAACCCGCTTTACCATTAATTAAAACAGGATCTAAATCGAATCTCACTTTTGCAAAACGTTGACCAATTTTGTTATAGCCTTTTGCTTCACCATCATCATTATATAATATGGCACGAGAAGCGAAGTCTTTACTTGCTCCTAATTTAATACCGCCATAATAAGAAACATCGAATCCAAGAATGCCACCTAAATAGCCAGATCTGAAATCAGCTTGGAAGTTTTGACCCCAAGCATTAGCAACTTGTTTTCTATAACGTTGCTCTTGTTTATCAAAACGGTTTTCTGTTTTTAGGTATTTCCACATATTAATGGTAGTCAGCTCAAGTTCAGAATCAGAAATAAATGAGCTTTCTTTAATTGTATTTTCCCAATTCCCAGCATTAGCAGCGCTCACAGCTAAAAAACAAGGGGAAAACATAAACAACACCATTCTTTTTAGTTTCATTTTAAATTCAACCTGGTTAATAACTATTTAAATTTATTTATATTCAATAAGTTAAACAAAGTACTATTTTTATATTTAGCTAAAAGTAACGCTCGCTTAAATTGTATAAACTTAAGCCAAATCGCTATTTTTTTAGCATCAATAATGCTAGGTAGTCATCTCACCACATTGTTATTTACTTTTTTGAGCAATAAAATGCTTAAGCAAATTATAAATAACTTACCTTCTAGTCATTAATCCTTAATGAGAAAATCTATTCTAAAATTAGCGCATCTAGCGTTTATATAACTGCGCCGATGAGAAGAGATTTTGCACTTAGCATTTGGGTGAGATTTTTAATCTGTTACTATTACCTTAGTATGTCAGAATGATACAAAATTTTATGATCTGTATGCTATCGTAATTTTATGTCAACTAGAGCGATCATTGTCACAACATGTTACATTTATTGCAATAAGTAAACCATTAAATGTGAATTTAATCACATTTAATAAGGCATTTATTTTTTTATCTTATTTAATAGATAAAAATCTAGCTTTTATTTACCTTATAAAAGATTTTTTATCTAAACCTCCTTGCATTCCATTTATTTATATTTTTCAAAGCTAGTATCAAATAGATTTTAAATAAAAACTTAGATTACATGATATTAAGAATATTTTTATATAAAAGCAGTTAAATATCTTAATGAATCCTTATGTTACTGGTAACTAAATATAACTACTGAGAAAAATAGCGAAATAATAGTATGAGACGATTTTCTCACTAAAGATATAACTAAGGTTATTATAAAGCATTAGATACCAGATACTTTTTTAGACAAATATAGGGAAATAAAAACCCCCAATAATTGATTAATCAACTATTGGGGGTAAATTTGAATCACTTTCTTAAGTAGAAAAACTTAATTTAATAACTTCTTAGGTTTTAATACCTTTGCAAGATCATCCGCAATATTAGCCGTTTCATCTAAGTAAGGATCAGGGCCTTCATAATCCTTCGGCAAATCATCAAGTGATTTTAGTGGTGGCTTACCCTCTAACTTAAGACGTTGGTTAATACGCTGTAATTTTATGGCTTCTAGCTCTTTATTCTCTTTTTCGCGCTCTGCAAAATTAAGAATAATAAACTTATCTTCACCTTTGGCTTTAGCTTCATTGTAGCGCTTGATATCATCAAAGATATATGAAAACTCTCTATCATTCGCGATGCGTTTAGCATGTTGATCCGTCAATGTAGGTAGTGCTTGTTTTATTTTCTCTGAATACTCAGACAGCTTATAATTAGCCGGTGGAATACTGTCCCAAGGTAAAGCATTATCTTCATTGCTTTCCCCCATTTCTGAATTATCAAAGCTTGGTAATAACAAGTCTGGTGTCACCCCTTTTAATTGGGTACTTCCGCCATTAATACGATAGAATTTTTGGATAGTGTACTGAACTGAACCTAAACTAGGCCAATCAGGACTTAACATCTGATCATAAACTCGTGTCAATGAACGATATTGTTGCACCGTTCCTTTACCAAAGGTTTGCTCACCAACAATTAATGCACGCCCATAATCTTGCATTGCAGCAGCAAAAATTTCAGAAGCAGAAGCACTAAAGCGGTTAACGATAACCACTAGTGGCCCTTTATAATAGACAACATCATCACGATCATAATCCTGGCGTACTCGACCATTATTATCACGGACTTGAACGACGGGACCACTTGGAATAAATAAACCTGATAATGCAATAGCTTCCGTTAACGCACCGCCCCCATTACCACGTAAATCAATAACTAAAGCAGATACATTGTCTTTAGCCACTTTTTGTAGTTGGGTTTTCACATCATTAGTTAAACCGACATAGAAACTAGGAATATCTAAAATAGCGATTTTATCACCATTAATCACTTTTTCGGTTAACTTGACCGCTCTATCTTCTAGGCGGATCTGTTCTCTTGTTAAAGTGATAGTTCTTGGCTTCGCCCCTTTTTCATCAGAGATAACTTCTAGTTTAACTTGGCTACCTTTAGGGCCTTTGATTAACGCGACAACGTCATCTAAGCGCCAACCAACCACATCAACCATGGGTTTATTATGTTGACCGACAGCGATAATTTTATCACCTACTTTTAGCGCTTTACTTTTAGCAGCCGGTCCGCCCGTTACCATGGAATTAATCATCGGATAATCATCATCCATTTGTAATACGGCACCAATCCCTTCTAATGAAAGGCTCATTTCTGAATCAAAGGCTTCCGTATTTCTTGGTGATAAATAACTGGTATGGGGATCAATTTCACGCGCAAAAGCCGTCATGATAATTTGGAATACGTCTTCACTTTGGCTTTGTGTTTGGCGACGTAATGCAGCTTTATAACGTTTTGTCAGTGTTTCTTTGATTTCACTGTCTGTTTTGTCAGAGAGTTTAAGTGTTAGCCAGTCGTATTTTACTTTTTCATCCCAAAGCTTATCTAATTCAGCTTGCGTTTTCGGCCATGGCGCTTTGGTTCTATCTAACTGAAATTTATCTTGTCCAGTGAGATCGATAGGTTGATTTAATCGATTTAAAGCATATTGAAAGCGCTCAAAACGTCTTTTTTGCGCAAGGTTAAACAGATCATATAAAGGACCTAATTCACCTGTTTTTAAATATTCACCCACTTTAGTTTTATCTTTATCAAACTGGGCAATATCTGACGCTAATAATACGTTATGGCTATAATCCAATAAATTAAGATAACGATTAAAAATCTTTTCGGAAAAACTCGCGTCTAACGAGAATTGACGATAGTGGGAACGTTCAAAACGAGCGGTGACACGTTCACTCACTGTGGAATGTTGTGGCTCTTGCTTTAATGTCGGTAATTGATTAATAGTCACCATGGCTGGCGTGGCTGGTTTATCAGCCATGACAGCAGAAGTGCCTGTTAACGCTAATCCGATAGCAAAAGCCACATTTAAAAGTTTGTTCATGCTCTGGTTGGCCTCCGTATCAGAACTTTAAATGTTCCGTGCGTACATTCATTGCCAAACCGTTAGGCAATTGTACACGTACACCCTCTTTCGCTATTTCTAGCACTGTCGCATCCATCACGCTACTTCCAACGTTAACTTTCAGCGATTGACCTACAGTAAGCACTGAGATGTCTTTGACTGGGGTTAACTTTTCAGTATTTTGGCGTGGCGCTTTGCGAGGCGCTTGATTAGCTTGCTTTTGAGGGCGAGGCTGTCGTTTTTCACCGTCTTTAGGTGCTTGACGACGAGGATTTGGCTTTTTCGCTGCCGGACGTTTACTGGTCTCCTTATCACCTTCAGCTTCGCGCTTTTTAGCACGTTGCTCAGCTCGTTGAGCTTGAACGCGCGCTTTCGCTTCGGCTAATTGTGTACGAGCATGTGCAATATGCTCTGCTTCCAGCTCTCCGCAGTCGTTACCATTCAAGTCGACACGTTTAGCCCCTTCTTTTACACCATAAAGGTAGCGCCAACTTGAGGTATACAAGCGTAAGGCAGAACGTAACTGTGTCTTACTCAGCTGAGTTTCATCTTTTAGATGCTCAACGAGATCTTGAAAAATACCGACTTTCAAAGGGCGTGCTTCACCCTCAGCGATAAAACACTTAGGGAAACGTTCCGCTAAAAAAGCGATGATTTCTTTACTACTGTTCAACTTAGGTTGATTTTCCATGAAATTTCCTGATTACAACGGTTTTGCCAACCAGCGCAGGCATGAACAAGCGACATTATAATAGTGTTGCCAACAATTTCTACGGCAAACGCCTGTTATCTTACACAAAATTCACAATATTTTGCGGTATGACACGTTTTTAAATGCTCGCAGAGCACGTCACACAACGCTTTAAGCCCATTTTCATCTTTTTTATCAAAACGACCAAAAATAGGGCTATCGATATCGAGAACGCCGATAATTTGTCCATTTACCTCTAAAGGTAGAACAATTTCAGACTGACTTGCACTATCACATGCAATGTGTCCACTAAATTGGTGCACATCATTAACTCTTAGAATTTTGTTTTCTGAGAATGCCGTTCCGCAGACTCCTTTTCCAAAACCAATCCTGACACAAGCCACTTTACCTTGGAAAGGACCAAGAACTAATGAGTTACCATCATTAAGATAAAATCCGACCCAATTTATCTTGTCTAACTTCTCGTAAATCAATGCACTGGTATTAGCAAGTGATGCGATAAAGTCATTTTCACCAGACAACAAGGCTGACAAATTATCAGTGAGTTCCTGATAAAAATTTAATTGTGGCATCAGAAGATCCTATTTGCATAACGAAAGCATAACTAAAATAGATAACATATCTTGTAATTTAGCTTATTTTATCTTGAGGTTGAATACAGACTTTTCAATAAGTCTACAAAAAAACGATAATACACACTAAAAGCACACAAAAAAAATCAGATACTTATTATTGTAAAATGAAAAGCGTAAATATAATAAAAATGGTAATTTGTGACCCACTGAGTATAGAGGTTTTTTTTGGGCTTAAGCTAGGATAAGCGAGAAGAAAGACCAAATAGGCGGATAAATGAGCGATTTAGTCACCAAAGAAAGCAAATCAATACATTGTCAGGAGTGTGACCACCTCGTATCACTTCCTACAGACCTCAAGCGCGGCGAAGACGCCTATTGCCCACAATGTCAAGCCAAGTTAGCGACCTATCGTGATTGGTCATTAACCCGGCTGTTAATTCTCTCTATCACCATGCTGATATTCGCGTCTATCGCTTTTACTCAACCTCTTATCAAGATCCATTTATTAGGGACCATGATATCAGCCAATGTTCTTGACGGTATTCGCTTAATGTCACAACAAGGCTCTCCATTAACGGCAACAATGGTTGCCTTTTGTGCCGTTGCCGCTCCTCTTAGTCTACCCATTGCCATTTTATATCTCCATTTAGGGGCTCGTTTACATCTAAATTTACGTCCCGTGCTATTAATGTTAGGTAAGCTAAAAGAATGGGTAATGCTGGATGTTTATTTAATTGGCCTTGGTGTTGCCACCATAAAACTAGGCGATTATGCCACAATCTATATTGGTCATGGCTTAGTTGCTTTTTCAGCTTTAATGGTTTTAAGTCTATTAATGCTTATTAACATTAATATGGATCAACTATGGCAACAGTTTTATCCGCAAAAAGAGATAAAAACGAGTCCAGCAACCTGTCATGCATGTCATTACCATTTTAAAAAGCCACCTTCGAGCCATTGCCCAAGATGTAAATCTTGCTATAGTGCTCGTCAACCAATGAGTTTGCAAAAAACCTGGGCAGCACTCATTACAGCGATGATCTTGCTATTACCGGCAAATTTATTACCTATCTCAATCTTTTATTTAAATGGCCAGCGTAATGAAGACACTATTTTTTCTGGTGTTCTCTCTTTAATTAATTCAGGTAATACACCTATTGCAATTATTGTGTTTATTGCCAGTATCTTTGTGCCTTTCTTTAAGATAATCATTATGCTGGGGTTACTATTGAGCATTCATTTTAACTCACGTATTCACCCTCTATTGCGCATGAAACTTTATCGATTTGTCTCTTGGATCGGCCGATGGTCAATGCTCGACCTGTTTGTGATTGCGCTGATGATGTCATTAATTAATCGAGATCAGTTAATGACATTCACTATGGGACCTGCAGCTTTTTATTTTGGTACAGCTGTCATTCTCACTATCCTTGCCGTTGAATGGTTTGATAGTCGTTTATTATGGGATACTTATGCAACAAGAAGAAAACAACACACAGGCAACCCAAGCCGAAATACGTCGCAAACGTAAAATTTCGACTTTTTGGTTACTCCCTGTTATCGCTATTTTTATTGCGAGTTGGTTGCTTTTCCAACACTGGCAAGAAAAAGGCGTACAAATCACCATCGATTTTCAATCAGCCTCTGGTATTGTTTCAGGGAGAACACCTATCCGTTACCAAGGTGTTGATGTAGGTATTGTACAGGACGTGACGCTCAGTAATGATTTACGCCGAGTCATTGTTACCGCTGATATTCGAAAAAACCTTGCTAATGCATTACGTAAAAATACGCAATTTTGGCTTGTTACCCCAAAAGCCAGTCTTTCTGGTGTTTCGGGATTAGATGCCTTAGTGGGAGGCAACTATATCAGTATGCTTCCTGGAGATGGGGAAAAGCAGTTTCAATTTGTTGCTCAAGAGGTTCGTCCTAAAGCCAACATTGATAAAAACCAACAAATTATCACCTTAACGGCGGATAATTTAGGCTCTCTTAATGTCGACTCTCAAGTTTATTATCGCAAAGTTCCGGTCGGTAAAGTTTACAGCTATGCCATACGTCCAGATAATCAAGGTATTTTTATCGAGCTGAGTATTGATAAACAATATGCTCATCTGATCCGTCAAGATAGTCATTTTTGGAATGTATCCGGCTTTCAGGGCAACTTTAATCTAAAGAGTGGTGCTTCTATTAAAATGGAAAGTGTTTCTGCTTTAATTAATGGTGCTATTGCCTTTGATTCTCCGGAAAATAGTCCCCCAGCCCAAGAAAATCAACAATTTGTGCTACAGTCTGCCACTTCCGTGGATGCAGGCAAAGCCTTATATGGTGAAGATGGATTAATTATCTCATTAACCAGTGAAGAGAGCTGGGGTGTAGATGCCGGGCAACCTATTCTATTTAGAGGCATTACGATAGGACAAATTATTCAGCGCAACATCAGTGATGATGGGGTTATTTTCGATGCCATCATTGCACCTGAATATAAACACTATATTTACGAAAACAGCAAATTTGTCGCTAATAGCCGAATTAACGTCAATATGGGCTTAAATGGTATTGAGATCCAAGGAGCCACACCTCAAGAGTGGCTTGAAGGCGGTATCCACCTTATTCCGGGTAGCCAAGGCGCCCCTAAAGAACAATATCGCCTTTATCGCAATGATTTTTATGCTAAAGCAAGTATTGAGGGCAATGAGTTACCTGTCACTTTGACACTTAAAGCAGCTAGTTTACCGGGTATTCAAAAAGGTTCCGTGGTGCTTTACCACCAATTCCAAGTTGGAGAAATCGTCGATGTACGGCCTTTAATGGATGAATTTGATATTGATGTCCATATTTCTAAACAATATCGTCACCTGCTTACTGAAAAGAGTGTGTTCTGGACTGAAGGTGCTGCGAAGGTTTCATTAAATGGTGCGGGATTAACGGTAGAAGCAACGCCGCTAAACCGTGCCTTAAAAGGCGCGATAAGCTTTGATAACTTTGAAAATATTAATAACAATGTTTCAAGATATAAACTTTATCCTAGCGAAACGAGTGCTAGAGCCATTGGTGCTCAAATTACTTTAAAAACCTACGATGCCAGTAAACTTTCTGAAGGAATGCCTATTCGTTATCTAGGTATTGATATCGGTCAGGTGGAAACGCTAACCCTTTCTGCGGATAAAAAAGCGGTGAGTGTATCAGCGGTACTCTACCCTGAATATGTGAAAACTTTTGCACGTTCAGGAAGCCGATTTGCGGTAGTCACCCCTGAGTTAACCGCTTCAGGCCTCGATAATTTAGATTCTCTTATTCAGCCTTATATCAAGGCAGAGCCAGGCAATGGTGGCGTATACCGCATATTTGAATTACAAACGGCAAATATTACCGACTCTCGGTATCTAGACGGCCTTAACCTTGTATTGAATGCGACTGAAGCAGGATCTGTGCAAATTGGCACACCTATCTATTATCGTGGTTTAGAAGTAGGTGCGGTAACCGGACTAGAATTAGGTAATATGTCTGACAGAGTATTGATCCACATTAGAATTAGTCAGAAATATCAATATCTGGTACGTAATAACACAGAGTTTTGGCTTTCATCAGGTTATAACTTCTCATTTGGTTTAACTGGTGGAGTATTCCGCAGCGGTACATTTAAGCAGTTTATACGTGGTGGCATTACATTTGCTACACCGCCATCAACCCCACTCCAGGCTAAAGCAAAACAAGAGCAGAATTTCATTCTCAATGCTAAAGAGCCAAAAGAGTGGAATGAATGGGGTACTGCGATACCTAAGCCATAAACGGTAATATCATCAACTTTATTTAACACATTTATTTAAAACGGATCACAAAATTTGATCCGTTTTTTTTATTGCTAAAAAATACTTTGGAAATGACTTCCATTTATACTATGCTTAAAACTGTCCGATTAAAAAGTGCTCACCATGCTGTTCACTTTTAAGCTTAAACTATGAAAGCACAATACAACATCGCATAACCTTGGAGCTATAGCATGAATAAAACAACCTTAAAAATTGCTTGTTATGAAATTGAAGATGTTACTTTGAAACACTCTTCCGATAACCAACTCACTTATGTTCATATTCCATGTGATTATGATAAAGAGTTTTGTATGCAATTAGATGGATGGGATGAAAACACCAGCATTCCTGCGCAACTGAAAGATAAAAATATTCTGCTTTATCGTCATGCCTATGACAAAGAAAACCACCATTGGATTTTAAAAGTAGCCTAATCGCATGTTAAAGCATCGTAAAAAAAGCCAGGTAAATCATTTACCTGGCTTAGGGAAAAGGCTCATTGCGAGCCGTGCGCTAAAAAGTGATACTGAATGAGAAAATAGCGTGTAAAAAACTGCTTATGCCACATCTATTTCACAACCTTATTGTTAAATAATAGCTAACAATATGTAAAGATCCAGTAAACACCCCTACCACACTTCATATTCTTTATAAAAAATCAAATAACTCATTTTTTATCTTTTAAATCAAACAAATAACAAATGTGTTTTTTTTATTGCAACTCAATCAAATGATTAGTTTTTTTCACAAAGAGACAAAAATGCACTTTCTATAGCTTCCAGTGATTTTTTCTTATCAGGTGTATTGGGATCAGGAAGTAGAATACTATCAATCAGTTGAGCATTAACTTTGCCACTTTTCATTTGTTCCATGGCAATATTATTAAGTGGATATTGAGCTAAAGTTGCGGGATTAATCACAAACCAAGCACCATCTGCACGACAATTTAGCATGACTTCTTCACGGGTGAATGGCCAAGCATCACCAAACTGAAGCTTACTGACTGTTGATATTGGTGCACTGAAAGTTTGAAAAGAAAAAAGCATCAATATGCCCGCAAATAAAAAACGTTTCATGGTTATCTTCCACTTAAAAAAATAGATTAATACAAGTATATATCAATCTATACAGGTGAGTTAATCGCAAAAATGGCCACTGTCAAAATAACCATAGTACCAAGTAATAACTCAAACCAACTATTAATAAGCAACCATTGAAAGTTATTCTTCTTACGGATATGAGGCACTAATACATACCTATTCACTAATGCCAATCCTAACATCAAGGCAACAAAGGCTATTTTTAGCCATAACATACTTTGGTACTCTGAGGAAAGTTGTGTTGTCGCAGGCCAACCGGGGAGTAACATAATGGCACTCACAATCCCACTAGCTATAACCAATAAAACAGCGAAGTGACCGAATAATGAAAAGCGTTTCATGGTGGCAATAATAGGCTTGATCATGCCATCAGCTAATTCATCTTTATTACGCAAAAACTGTAAGCACACAACAAAAGGCCATAAACCACCAAACCAATACGCTCCACTAATAAGATGGATACTCTGATTTAGTTTATAAATTACGGCTTCACTACCTGTAAACATGGCACTATGGCCAATAAAAGCATGCAGCACAAGCATCAATGTTGAGATAAGTAACAGACTAATATTTCTAATACTACGTTGATGAATAAAGAGAGCGATTAATGCGAGAGAGGATAAAACTAATTGCCATTGCCAAATTTGGCCAAAAGAGGTTCCCAATACAGCTTGCCATATCGTTAGCGACCAAGCATCTTGCCAGCCATCTCCCATAATGCCTGATTGCACTATCATCCATAAATAAGTGGAAACAAATACAGTGATAGTGCTAATCGCCAATGCTGGGCGTAAGCGTACTTGAATAAGAGGAACAAACTTTTCTTTAGCGAGAATGGCAGCCGAACAGCTCAGTCCGAACATGAACATGACTGCCACAAAATGAAAAATTCGGCATAAAATATAAACGTCTTCAGGAGTCATTATTTTACACTAAATTGATAAGAACCTTTTGTTTTGTGCCCATCGACAGAAACAACACTCCAATCTACAGAGTAGTTCCCTTCTGCTAATTCACCTTCTAATGGCAATAACAATTTTGTATTGTTAACGGGATCAAGACTTAATTTACCGACAGTAATTTCTTTACCCTCTTTATCAGTGACTTTTACTTTACTAAAGGCCAACTCAATCCCTTCAGAGAAATCGAGTGTAATCACTTTTGGTGCTTGCGCTTGTTCAATAGCCGCACCCTCTGCAGGTAATTGTGATTTTAGATGTGCGTGTGCTAAGGCTTGTTGGCATGACATGCCTAAAAATAAAACAGCGATGGCGGATAATTTGCCCCATGATGTCTTAAGTGTGTTTAATGACATAATAACCTCTTAAATTACAGGTGATTTTTCTATTTATGATAAAGAAGATTTTATAGCAAATTGACTTTAATATCTGCGCTTCTTTATCGTTGAAATAAAAGGTTGTGAACTAGCACTCAAAATATAACTTATTTAGCGCCATTTTTGTTTCAAATATCACCCTTTTTACACTTAACAAAAATATAATACTTTAATTGACACACTACACAGTTCAATACATAACCAAATAATCTAAAAGCCAAACTAAAATAGGCTATAAATCGACGACTCAAACTAGAGAATAGAAAGAACAGAAAATAGACAAAATAATAATCAGCAAAGCTTAAGAAATGATTAAATTAAAGGAGTAGAAAAATAAAAAATCGATTACGTCTATATAAAATAGTTATATGGATATGCAATATTGCACTAACTGGGTCGATAAAAAAAGCTCTACTGTGCGATTACAGTAGAGCTTGTTATGTTAATCTGAGCAATGCTTATATGCACTTAGCCAACCAGGTTAAAACAGCAGTATAGTTATTCTTATTATTTAAATATGTGCGGATGTAGAAAGAGCACTTAAGTCTTTATCTAACAAGAACAATGCCTTACCACCATCACCGACCATAGCAAGTTTATCCAGAATAGATTTAAATAACTTCTCTTCTTCATGTTGTTCAGCAACATACCATTGTAAGAAGTTAAATGTTGAGTAATCTTGTGTTGTCATTGCTAAGTGAGCTAGTTTATTAATTTCAGCTGTAATAAACTTCTCGTGCTCATAAGTTTTAGTAAATAAATCAGATAAAGATAAAAATTCAGCGGGTGGTGCTTCAATAGTCCCTAGCAAAGGCATAGCACCTGTATCACTTAAATAATCAAATAAGCGTTGCATATGCTCCATTTCTTCACGGGAATGTGCTTTTAAAAATTTGGCAGCGCCATCAAATCCTTTATCATCGCACCAAGCGCTCATCTGCAGGTAAAGGTTAGCTGAATAAAACTCAAGATTCAGCTGTTCATTGAGTTTATTGATCATATCTTGATGTAACATATTTTACTTCCTAACCATGAAAATTAACATTATGAATATTATGCACAGCTAAAAATAAAAATATAGTAAATTTAAATATACTTTTTATATATTTTATACTTTTAGAGAGAATAAAAATAAAAACCAATCTCATTTATGGTGACTTAAAAACAAATAATAATTAATGGAATTGATTATCATTAACCATTATGGCCAAAATAAATATTAACTACACACAACCCATTGTATGTAAAGGATATTTTTAGTTACACTCATTTCTTCAAAAATAAATTTTATTAAAAACAAATAAATTCACTTTTTATAGTCTTCTATTAAATTTAGTAACGCTCTAAAACTGCACACTCTAATTTATATTAAATATAATTTGTCATATGGAATATCGATATTTACTAAAAACATCAAGATATTTTCCTTTATTATTATCTTTTTTATTACGTTTTCTACCATCAATAGCAATCTTATGATAGATCAACCTTTTTACATAAAATAAATATGAATATCTCAAAAATGAAAATATTTCTATTTTTTTATACCGTTTTCTATTTGTACTGATAATATTAAGAGGCGACTGATTTTTGGTGCATATAATAACAACCCGCTAAAGCCCCCAACATATAAAAGGTTAATGAGGAGCCACTATGACAAAAACTGTATTAGTTCCCATCGATTTTACTGAGCTTGGTTTATTGGATAAAGTTGTCACTCATCTCAAAGCATTAGCGATGGCCGATAAACTAAATATCCACTTTTTATCTGTTATTCCTAGCTATGAGTCCTTTGTCGGATTTGCTTTTGGCAACCAAGACCGTCTTGCCAATGATAAGCAGCGTATTGAAATTGCATTATCTACGTTAAATGATAGTTTATCTCATATTGAAATTCCCAATAGTACATCTCAATCTTATATTTCCGTAGGTAACCCACGCGACCGTATTTTAGAGACCGCAAAAAAAATCCAAGCTGATCTGATTGTGATAGGCTCACGTAACCCTGGAATGAAAACCTACTTACTAGGCTCGACAGCTTCTTCCGTTGTTAGCTATGCAGAATCTTCTGTTTTAGTTGTTCGATAACTCAACGCCAAGATTTTTCCTATCAGAAGTCAGGTTACGCCAATAACCTGATTTCTTATTTTTTTATCTAAATAATCTCTTTAGAATAAAATTTTATTGTCTCAAAATCTTATTCTTCCTATAAAAAAGAAATAAACATTTTAACAATAAGAATTTTATGAAAATAAACTCATATCGCGTGTAAGATAATATTTATTATACAAAACAATATATTAATAAAATGTTAATAAATTTATATTGTTTGCAAAGTTACTTTATGTAAAAATGCGTTTTTTTATGACTACAATTAAATGACCCTCTAACAGGAATTATGATGAATAAAGAATATTCTGCCAAATGGGAAGAGCGTTTTGATTTCTTCGAAAAATATGGTTCTCCTAAATCTCCAGAATACAAGGCTGCATATAAAGCACTGACTTTCGGTAAGCGTATTCTAATTGGGATGAATATCTGGGCTTTCTTCTTTGGCTTTATTTATTTTCTTATCCTTGGTTTATGGCGTAAAGCATTAACTTTATTCGGGATTAATGTTGCTATTATCATTGTGGTAAGTTTTATCGTGGAAGGACTTTCCCTAAGCCCTTCAATTCTCAATGTAGTCAGTATTGTGCTCAACTTCTTATGGGCGGCGACAGCTAATTATGCTTACTACTTAAAAGAAAAGAAAAATGATCAAGGTTGGAACCCGTTCACCGGTGTATTCTGAAAATAGATCAATAAGTTAAGTTAAATTAACATTAATCAAATTAGCAGAAAATCAGTGTTTTTTGCTACCTAAAAGGGCTCATCAGTAGCCCTTTTTTTATGGCTTAATCCTCATTTTTCACCTTTTCCCTCGCCCTTCTCACATATGAAAAATTTACCCAGCGATTTGTGATCATTTAATTAGTTAAGAATTTCACTTTAATATTAAATAAAATACAAGATTTGGCCCTAAATCAAAAACATAAATTATTTTTATAAAATAAATAATTTCACTAAAAAATAACACATAAAAAACACTTATCACTATTTATACAATATTCAATTTATCATTTGCTATATTTTAAATTTAATAACAATATTTATAACCCAGTTAAATCTTAGGGTTATTCTTTAATATGAACAACAAACAATAAATAATGCTATATTGAATAATCAATTGATAAGGAAAAGAGATGTCTGAACACTTTCAAGGTAAATTTGAAGCAGAATTGAAATACCACTTAAAACGACCTCAAGATTTTATTGATGCATTACAACTCGCTGGAGCAACTTTATTTATATCGAAAAATGATGAAACAGATTGGTATTTAGAACATCCCAATACACCTTTCCCTGCTCCCTCTATAAGTTTGTGCGTAAGAAAAATGGTCCCCTCTGGTATCAATTTATTAATTGTAAAAGGCCCAGAACAAGCCCAATGTGAAGCAGTAAAAATAGAAGATGCAGAAAAAACGGTTTCGATGTTTAAAACATTAGGTTATCACTGTATTTTAAACTATACAAAATCCCGTCAAATCTACTTTCTAGAGCAATTTCATATCACTATCGATAAATTAGACAATCTTGGTTACTTTGCTGAATTTGCTATTATGACTGATGATGAGAGTAAACTTGCTGACTATAAACAACAGTTACATAACTTAGCATATCAATTTGGCTTTAATGATAGTGAGCAAGAGCATCATAACTATAAAACAATACTTTTAAGCAAGTTAGCTTAACTAACACGATGCACAATCTCGAGCAAATAAGATACTTGAAAAAAGCTAACATTTAATAATGCTAGCTTTTAAGCTTTTTCACTATCTCAAAAATGTTGAAACGCTGTGATCTCTTTTTTGCCATGAGCTTGTAAAAAATCAAGCACCTTTCTTGGTGATGTATTCAATATCTTCTGTTGTGGAAATTGGATCTCCGCCAATACTTCTAATACTCGCTCAAAATTCCCCAAAGATGATGCAATATGTGAATCGGAGCCTAGCGCAATTAAACCTCCGGCATCAAGCACCGCTTTTGCTATTTCAATGCAGTTTTTCTCACTTCCTACTCGAGAATGTATAAAAGAAGAATTATTCATTTCTAATGCAACATTGAACTCAGCAGCAACCTTTGCGACTTCCTTAATATCTATAGGATATTTAGGGTTTCCCGGATGGGTGATCACCTGTACTAAACCACTACTTATTGTTGCAATAAGCGCTTTAGTATTATCAACCATACCTAGTGATCCCATAACAGGATCATGAAAACCAGCGAGTACAATATCTAATTTTTTACTCATCTTCTCAGTACAGTCGATTTCACCTTTTATATTTTTGATATTTGCTTCGATGCCATAAAGAATACCAACACCATCGACCATTCTGGGGATCACCGGCAAATTTGAAAAATGCCATTCATGAGGAGCGTCATCCATATCGGGACCATGATCTGTAATCGCAAATAGCTTAATCCCTTTCTTTTTAGCTTGTTGAAAATATTCGCTAACCGTACTATAAGCATGTGTACTCGCAATGGTATGTGCATGTAAATCAACTGGATACATAAAGCTCCCCTTTTTCTGGCATACTATAACAACTGACACAATAGCCTTTTTTTTCTAAAGTTGACATCCTCCACGCCCTAAAGGACGTGGATCCCTACTGCGTTCAGACTGATGTCTGAATCACCTCGGCGAG
>NZ_GG668576.1:25667-47648 GCF_000160755.1 Proteus mirabilis ATCC 29906 | reverse complement strand
GGGATTTTACGGTGCTTTGGATAAAAACTGCTAAATATGCTTTAATCATGAGCATAAATTTTAAAATTAATTAGGCAATTTATGTTCAATTATCCAGCAACATCCCATTTTGACGAAGAAAGTGAAACTTACGAGATTACTTATCGTGATTTTGACAATATACATGCAGTGGCATATACAGAAGATGATATTGAACTAGAAGCCTCAGATATTTTTACATGTAGGACTTGAAGAGTTTATTTCGAGTAAAATGCCGATCCCTATGCCTTCTGAGCCTCAATCAGGGGATTTTATTGTTTATCTTCCCCCTATTAGTTGCTTAAAAATCGCATTACATAATGCCATGTTAACAACAAAAACTAAAAAGGCAGATCTGGCAAGAAAAATGAATCTAAATAGCGCCCAAATTGAGCGTTTACTCGATATCAATCAAACTTCAAAAATCGATAGCCTAGAGCAAGCGCTTTACCTATTGGGTTATCACATTGCTATATCTGTGCATAAACAGCGCTAGTTCGATATTTTCATCTAATAAAAAGGTGGCCATAATAATTTACGCCACCTTACTATCATATAACTATCTATCATATAACTATAGAGTATACAAAATAGTATACAAAGTATGACTACTTATCATGATTAAAGTTGCTTACTCGCTAAGTATTTAGCGTGCTGAGTATAAATAGCAACGATATCTTCATTATAACCCACTAACCCTGCAACTTGGTTAACCATATCAATATGATCTTGCGCATAATCATCTTTTATCAATTTGCCTAATCGCATACTCGAGCGACCAACTAAGCCGTCATTTTGTTTTTCAGTAAAGAATGTATTTAACACACGCATTGCCGCATGAGTAGGATCCAGTAGATTCCCCTTTTCCCCAGCAATTAATCCCTGAATATAGCTACCAAAACAGTAGTAATGAACCCCATTGACGATTTCATCACCTTCACCACCAGGGATTTTAGGTAATGCCTGTGGGTATTTGTTATTAAATTCTGTGACTTGCTCTGTTGTTAAAGACTCTAATGCGGCAATAGCATCTTGAGGATCGCCTCTATGACCAGAAAATGTTGAGATAATAGTACCAAATGCATTTAATACTTTTTCGACAATATATTCTGGGATACTGTCTTTACGCATAATGCGTCGATATAAGTCGGCTATTTCTGAACCATGATTTACACCATTAATTGAAGTTACCGAAGCAACACTATCAGGATAATTAGCCGCAACGTAACGACAAGCTAATGGCCCTTGGCTATGACCTATAAAATTCACTTTTTTCGCTTGTGTCTCTTGTAAGAGAGTCTGGACAAATTGCCACAACTGCTTGCCACGCACTTCATTTGAATTAAAGGCAGAAAGAGAAGCGGTAAAAACTTGATGCCCATCTTGCCTTAAGGCATCTGCAATACCATAAAAGTAGGGAAAACCAACAATTTCATTAAAACCAGCTAAACCATGAACTAAAACGATAGGATATTTCGTTGACATACATCCACTCCTTGGGGTTAAAAACACTTAATTAAATTGCTAACATCCTATTAGCAAATGTTGAACTCATTAGATAAATTGCAATAAACAATATTATTGCAATTCTTTATTTGCTATCAGTTTGTTTAGAATAAGCCTTAAATTACGATCGTAAAGTACTATTTTCATTTTTCTCAATAATAAATATCAATTCGGCCATAATTAACATCCCTTCCACAATGCCTTCTGCTTTTTTGAGTTTTTTTCCGATATAAGTATCAGAGCATCGATGCGCTTGTGCTAATTGAATAAATGTTTGTCCAAATACATAGTAATCGACTAGTAATTCATAATCTTTTTTATGATTTTTTAGTAGTTTACTCATACATACCGAGACTATGATGCCTTGGCGATCAGTACAGGCTTTTCTTAATTTAACACGTATTGGCACATTTTCACGTTTATTTATTGTTAATGTATTGATATATAAATTATTATTTACAACCCATGAGCCCCAGGCTTCCATCAGTTTTGATATTTTTTGCATATAAACATCCTGTTTATCTTTCTAAAATACACTATATGATCACACTGTTTTTTTATACAGTCCTTGTAGTATATAAATATAGTTATTTATCTAAAAAATACAATAGAAATAATAAAATTAAATATCAATATATAAATAGAAAAATAGCTAAAAATAATATTTCTAGCTATTAAAATAATATAAATTTATATCATAATTTTTGCATCAAAAATTAGATAGATATAAATTAATTTATTATGGAAGTGTTTCTTCTGGACGCAAAGTGAGTACTTCATACCCATCAGCAGTAACTAAAATAGTATGTTCTGATTGTGCCGATAATTTTTTATCACGGGTGACTACAGTCCAACCATCTTTTTTGGTTTTTATTTTGTGTCCACCTTGGTTAATCATCGGTTCAATGGTAAAGGTCATCCCTTCTTTTAGTACAACACCTTGTCCTCGAATACCATAATGTAATACTTGAGGGGCTTCGTGCATTTCTCGACCAATCCCGTGTCCACAATACTCTCTTACAACACTATACCCATGACTTTGTGCAAAGCTTTGGATTGCATGACCGATATCACCGAGTGTTGCACCAGGTTTAACTTCTTTGATACCTTCCCACATCGCTTGGTAAGTTGTTTTGACTAATCTTCTTGCTATAGGTGAGGCATCTGGCATGACATACATCTTGCTAGAATCAGCAATAAAACCATTTTTTTCTAGTGTAATATCGACATTAATAATATCTTTACTTTTTAATAGCTCATCGGCTTTAGGAACACCATGGCATACTACCTCATTAATTGAAGTATTAAGTACATACTCATAACCATATTGTCCTTTGCTTGCAGGTCTCGATTGCAGATCATGAGTAATAAAATCATCTACTTTATCGTTAATTTCTAATGTGGAAACACCTGGCACAATAAAATCATCAAGCATTGTAAAAACTTGGGCTAATAAACGACCTGATTCACGCATTAATTCAATTTCCTCAGGGGTTTTAATCGTAATTTTATCCATATTAATCTCCTTTATATTTACTTATGCTCTTGTTTTATTGCTTCTTTTTCTAACATTTCATTAATAATCATTGGAAACGTTTTTTCTGGATTTAATTCTGCTTGAATACCAATTTTTATCCAAAATTCTGCTTGTGCATTAACTGATCGAGACATCACATTACTTGCTTTACGAAGATACTCATGTAGCTCATCAGAAATTTTTACAATACCCACACTTAACCCTTATATACGAATTATAATAAAACATATATATTATATAATAAAAGTAATCTATTTAGCTTGCAATGACCAGATAGTGCTTCTATTTGGATTTATGTGCTTAAATCTGCATAAATGCGTATCAGTTATTAAAATAGCAATACAAAGTAACCTGATAAGTTATAAAAGAGGTCGATAGATATTGATTGATCTTTGATGCGGATTTATTTTGATATTTTCTCTTTTCGATTATAATTGTAATATCTTGTCCTCCTTTACTTGTTCTCTTTCTTTGCTAGCACTGCTTATTTTTCGCCTTTCTCCCTCTAAAAATTTCTGCATTCAGCCCTCAATCATTTAAAGTCAAAATATATTATTTAAGGAATTACTATGTCCCAAAAACCTTGCCGTATTATTTTAACCGGAGGTCCCGGCTCTGGTAAAAGCACTATTATCAATAAATTAAGAAGAAATGGCTACTCTTGCTCAATAGAAGCTGGTAGAGCCATTATTCAAGATCAAAGTCATATTGGTGGTTCAGCCCTTCCTTGGATTGATCCGCTCGCTTTTGCTGAGTTAATGTTAAGCTGGGAGCTACGATCATGGCATGATGCATCCAATATAGATGATAACAGCAAACCTTATTTTTATGACCGAGGCATACCGGATATAGCAGGTTATTTACACTTTTGTGAGCGCCCTATTCCCCAACATCTTGAAAACGCAATAAGGCTATATAGATATTCTACAACCGTGTTTATAGCTCCGCCATGGAAAGAAATTTACTTACAAGATAAAGAGCGCCAACAGACATTTGATGAAGCCGTAGCAACTTATCAAGCGATGCTGGCGATATATAGACAGTATAATTATACCTTAATTGAATTACCCAAAGCCGATGTTAACCAAAGAGTAAAATTTATTATAAACAACATAACATCGCTATCTTAGCTTAGCGCTTATATTGACTATACCATCAAGGACAAAAAATAGACTCTCCTTGATGGTATTATTTAATATGAGGCAATAATTTTTAAATCTGGTTTTTCTCCTCGCATAATAGCTCTTTGCTGTTCATGCACCGCTTCATTAATTGCCTTTTGTTCTTCAACTGTTCGCGTATTCTTTCCACAAACTAATGTTGAACAAACCAGATATCCTATATTATGCGTTCTAGAAGTGCCAATTCCGACACTCATTTGCTCGGTACAGCCAATTAAAAACATAAATGGTATTAACAAAAAAATTGGGCGCATAGTCTTCCTAAAACATAAAGGTTAAATTTAATATGCATCAAAAACATATTTTGGTCTGTAGCTCCACTTAACTTCAACTTCTTGTTTATCTTTATTCCATACAGGTATCGCTTCTGGCAGAATAATCATTGACTGGTCATTCTTTCTTATACGTTGTTCCTTTTTATAGGAATATTCGCTATTAGTAGATGTGGTTGGCTCTTCAAATCCAAATTTAAATAATTGATTGAATTTCTGTTTTTCCTCCTTGGCTTGCATTTCAAAACGAGATTGTTTTGATAACATAAATGTGGGATAACGACTTTCATCGTGGTGATATTGAACAGTAGGAGTCGCTATCTCTGTTGCCACCTTTTCTATAGAGCCAGATGTATTCCTCTCTTTATCAACACAACCAACAACTACAAATAGAGCTAAAATTAGAATAAAAGACCAATTCATATCTTAAATAGGAGCAATAAATAGATGTAAATAATTATTCCATAAAATTTATAGACGACAAAATGAATTACAATTATTTCATATAAAAAGCATTCTTTATTCAAGTAACAAGAATATATAAAATAATAATATAAATAGATGGGTTATGGCGGGATAATTATCTTGATTAGAGATTGTAATATTAAGTAAAAAAGAAATATTTCCACAAAAAAACAAGAAAGAAATAGTTTATATTAAAATAATATTAAGATGACCATATAATAACACTGGTTATTATATGGTCATTGTTACATTGGAAAATTTTAAATTTGAAATAAAAATAAAGCCTTATTATTCTCTAAATATAAGACTTTAATTAAATCTATTTTTTATTGACCAGCAGACATTTTTTTCATTTGCTCTAAAGAATCTAAAGCTTGTTTACAGGTGCTTTCTTGAACATCTTTAGGTAATGCAGCAAATTGTTCTTTTGATTGAGCATATTGTGCTTTCATTGTTTCTGCTTGTGCTTTAGTTGCATCATTTTGTTCCATTAATGCGACATAGGCATCAGTTTCTTTAAAATAATCTTCGCAAGATTTTGTTAATTCAGCCGAAACAGCAACAGAAGATAATGATAATAAACCTAGTGCTAAAATAATATTTTTCATAAATATCCTATATTTTGTAATTAATAAAAAAAATGATACCTGCGTCTTGAATTTTTATTATCGCAAAGAAAATTAAAATTAGGATAAGGATAATCTTAATTGCCATTATATTTCTGTATGAATATCAGATAAAAAAATAATAATTAACAACTAAAACTGGTATGTTTATAAAAAAACATCTCTTTATAAAAACCTAAATAAAATTTAACTATACAATTTAACTAAATTAAATATTTTTATGCAGTATAAAATAAAAACATATAAACAGTATTAAAACTTTTAGTTCTTATTCACAAACAATCAAAAGATATAAATATCATGAGAAATATTACCTTTAAACCATAATAAAAGAAGGCCATTAGTTATATGCCTCTTTTATTATTTCTATTTAATTTTATTAATTACATACAGTACTTATTTGTGCTACTCATCTTCTGGGGGATTTTTTAAGATCTGATGTATTTCTTCTTTTAGACGTAATTTTTGTTTTTTTAATTCAACAACTTCTTCTCCATATCCTCGCCTATCTCGGTGTTCTAAGCGTACAATTTTATGGTCAAGTTCATTATGTTGTTCAAACAGGGCTCGGAAATGGGGATCAGTTTGACGAAGCTTAGCAATTAAATCACGATATTCTGGAAACATATTACCTACCTTCCATTATCAATGAGTGATGAGTGTCATACTACTTTTAAGTCTCCCTTAAATTGCTGTCACTGTCATACTCTTTATGTGAAAAACAAGAGCGATATCAAGTAAAAATACAACAAAGTAGGATATCGACACACTATTGCATGAAATTGGTCTAACTTAAGACTATAAAACAGGATAAGATAAAAATGCTCATATTTTATACGAACATCACTATTCTTCTATCAAAAAGCACTTATTGTTAATTCTATAAATAAATTTGAATTAAAGTAAAAGAGTTCTCTAATAGTTTTATATACCCATCTATTTGAGACACTAAGCCCAATGCCGCCACATTGGGCTTTTCTTTTTGCAATCAGTAAGTTGATAAAACTAATAACTTAACTGATTGAAATAGAATCGCTAACAATCTATTCAATAATTTTTTATCGAGGGTTTTAGTTAAGATTGTTGATTGTTACCCTCGTATTTCATTAATTACTATGACCATTTTTAGATTGTTCTAATTGTAATGCCTGCTCCTTCCACTTGGAAAGGGCTAGCTCCTTTAGCCAATCTGCAAGTAATGGCATCGTTTTTATTGAATCTAATGCAGCTCGCTCTTGTTTGGTTAAACGAATAACAACGACTTCAGTTTTCATTGTAGACATATCAGCCTCTTTTTATAAAAAAAAGAATACTGACATAAAATATAAACAGAACGGTCTGACTTACATCCTTTTACAAAATATTATAATTTAACTTACATTAACAAAGCATTAAATACAAAAAGCAGTCCTATTCCCCTTGCTTTAAATATAAAATTCACTTATTAAAAATAGTTATTTTCTTTCTATAAAAATAGATACAGTAGTGGAATTAATATATCATAAACCATAACGTAATCTTAAAGATTGAGGATAAGGATAAAAGTATTTTTGTTTACTCAGATAATTATCTGGGTATTCTGATAAGTAATGATTAATTAATGTTAATGGTGCCAATAAAGGTTGTATTCCTTGACGATACTCTAAGATCAATTGGCTTAATGCTTGTCGCTGCTTAGAAGTTAAATCTTGCTTAAAATATCCTTGCACATGCATAAGAACATTAGTGTGATTACGACGTGTGGCTTGATGTTGTAATAGAGCCATAAATCGATTACGGTATTCAACAAAGAAAGTCTCTAATGAATCCCAATCTTTATTGTTAGCAACAAAGCGCCCTAGTTGCCGATAAAGCGGTTGTGAATGAGCTAATAATAATAGTTTGTATCTTGTATGAAAATCAATTAATGTCTGGCGAGTAAAGTTATTTATTTTCAATTGATTTAGCTCATTAAGCGCAAACACCCGTGTAATAAAATTTTCTCTAATATAGGGATCGTTTAACCGCCCATCTTCTTCTATAGGTAACCACGGCATTATTCTTTTCAGATTTTCAGTAAAAATGCCTGTACCCGATTTTTTATTGCCGTTGCCTATTGGATCATAAACCCGGACACGTTCTAATCCACAACTGGGTGATTTCGCACACACGATATAACCGCTAAATTGATTAAATCTCCTCAAATATTCGATAGAGTAATCATTCATCATTTGGGTTAAGTCACCTTCACTTCCATTACTAAATTTTAACCTAACTTCACCAGTCTTAGACTGAACTAATCGTAATGCTGGTCTGGGTGTCGGTAAACCAATAGCCATTTCTGGGCAAGTAGATTGATATTCAAAGAACTCAGATAATTCATCAGCAGCAAGATGACAACATTTATGCCCACCATCAAACCTCACTTTATCCCCTAATAAGCATGAACTAATACCTACGATAATTTTTTTATGCGTAAAATCATTTTGTTTAAGACTCATAAGAGTTTTGGGCATGGCTATGACCTCATATGAAACAATCACCTAACCTGACTAATCAGATTAATAAATCTATGCTCATAATTTATCTTAGTAACATAATGCTACTTTTACTATGTTTATCATTTAATTAGTTTGTAAAATATTATTAAAAGAAAGGATAGCCGTTAACCACTGATATCACAATATTGATAGATATGAATAGCAAATAGCTAATATACTTACAGCAAATATTAGCTATCTAATTAAATTGATTGATATTTAGTAATAATTAAGTTATTAATCAATAAGTTAACACTGTGTTAATGCACGGAACTATAATACTCAATAGATAAATCATCCACTTTTGCACCACTAAACTGAGCCCATAGTATAATTGCAGATAATACTTCTTTTTCATTCGTTGCAATAAATAGATTTACAAAGGACGTTTCGTTCCATAGTCCACTCACTTTATAAACCACTTTGTTCATCTTTACTCCACCTGACGCTATCAATGACTTTAAGGAAACACAGATTCAAAACTGTTATAAAGTTATTTTTAACATGGGTGCACTTTTGCTTTTTCCAAGTCATATAATCATCAAAAATAGATGCTTTTTCTAAACATATTCTATTTATAACTATAAGTTTTTATTATATTCACCTTGTTATTGATTATTAGTATTAAGCCTTTCACTGCGTCAGTTCGTAACTTTCAGAAATTAATGATTTTAGCTCAGTATCATCAAAATCTGTGTCTAAGCGAATAGAAATCCAATGCTCTTTGTTCATATGATAAGCGGGATAAACTGCTTTTTTTAAGCGTAGAGCACCCACTAAAGGCACCGGTACTTTTAAGTTAATCACATCGACTTTATTATTTTTACCCGTATCAAATAGCTTGTTTTCAGCGACATCCATGATGACGGCGAACCATTTAGAATGATTATGATGTCTGAAAACCGCATAATTAGGGTACTTACTCCATAAATATTCGGGGATTACGGCATATGTTTTCTGTATATACTCGATAAGCTCTTTTCTATTCATTGTCCGGTCATCTCATAAAATGATGTATAACTTGGTCACTAAACGCATGATCTCTAACATTAAGGCATCAGCCTGTTAAATAATTTATTATACATTTGTTATTTAACAATGCTAAATGTAGAGAGAACCCGACTATATTGTTATTATTATTGCTACTTATTTTTATTATCAATACATAAATTATTTATAAATATTTTTAGTATTGTACATATTTTTAGCGCTCCAAATAAGTAAAAATAACTAAGTATTAATATCTAATTTACAATTAATTGGTAAATTTTAGTTGATTAATTCTCAATGGTTAGATAATTTAACGCTTATCCATTTTTGATCATCTTAAATGGATACACACTTTGATTTGATTATCCCCGTTTTGCTTAGTTATATTTTATAACTAAGCTTTTTTCGGTTACTTTAAGCGATACACACTAGAAGCAATACTGTTATTTATCAAACAGTTGTCATTCTATCAAATAAATTAATTCTCTGAGGCTAACTTTATCTCCAACTGTGTAACGCCTTCTTGATACATTTTCAATTTATTCAAACTATACTACTTTTTTTATAATTTTTTATTTCTCGCGGTAAATAACGCGACAACTCCTTGAATATGAATAGATACATCGTAAAAAAAACAAGATAATACTTTTTCTAAAGCATCTGCCGAGTCAGAATAGTTACTAAAAATACCTTTTTTGTTATAAACAGACATCAATTTATTACCAAAAAAATTGTGTTCAACATCAGCCCCCAAGATAGTAGCACCATATAAAACACCCTTTTCCGTTAATATTTTACTTATATTTTCTATCACTTTCTTTTTACCTTCCATTGTGCCAGGTAAGCAGTGTAATAGATAAAATAAAGAAATAGAGTCAAACGATGAATTGAATTCATTAGGAAATTTATGATAGATATCATGCTGTAAGCAATAAGTTAATTTATTATCAACAATATTTTTTTTAGCATAATCTAAGCTATTAATATTAAGATCTGTTAATGCTATTTTATTTATATTAGCTAAAGCTCTTTTTAAGTAAAATCCTGTTCCTACACCAATATCCATATGGTTCTCACCAAGATTATTTTTAAAATGAGGTAGCAAATATTTATCTGTATCACAACGCCATGCATAACGGTTAGAAATATTTAATACCCACCAGTCATAAAGTTTTAATGCTGTGGGGGTATATACTTTAACTCCATTGTGAGTGTCTAGTGTCATACAAAATCCTAGTCGTAAAATGATTATTCTATGATTTATACAAACCACGAATAACTGGAAATAACGAATAGTTAAACAGGTAATCATCTAAACAAGACAACATAACATATTGAAATTAAATAAAAAACAAATCAAACTCTAACGGTTAAGTAAGGTGTTATTGACATTAAAAGCGTCGATTGACCGGTTAAGAAATCTTCTTTCTCAGCTTAATGATAAGCAAACTTATTCATCTGTTTTATTTTTAGTAAATAAAAGATATTAAATCGCCCTTGCGCTGGATTATTTTATACATTTTACTGCATAACCAATTGATATTTAGTATAAAAAACCACCAAAAATGCATAATCACAGATCTATACAGCATAACGCCATATTGAAATAATATAGTAATATCTTTCCATAATCAGTTAGTTTAATAAAAACAATTAAATAGAGTAGTTACTCTACTGTATTAAAATAAAATTAATAATTACTAACAATTAATACTTACCTTTATCATCTAAATATGATTAAGTGATAATACTAACATTAGCTAATCTATTTTGGTGATAGTTATGTCTTTGAAACGTAAAATTGCGCTGGGGAAAAATGTATTAGAAGCTGCTCAAGAGAGAGTCCAGTGGATATTTGATACTTTTGAACAAATCACTCTCTCCTTTTCGGGAGGGAAAGATTCTACTGCGCTTTTTCATCTTGTTGCCGCACAAGCGCGAAAACAACATAGAAAATTTAATGTGATGTTTCTTGATTGGGAAGTTCAATATTCTGCGACTATAGATCATATTATAAAAATGAAATCTATCTACCAAGATTGTATTGAACAGTTTTACTGGATAGCACTCCCTATCACCACTGAAAGTGGCATTTCTCAATATGAACCTACATGGACAGCATGGGAGTCTGGTAAAAAATGGGTAAGACAACCGCCAGAAGATGCGATAACTGACCCTCACTTTTTCCCTTTTTATCACCCAAATATGCTTTTTGAAGATTTTACCCCTGCATTTAACCAGTGGATCACAGGTAATCATCGCAGTTCGATTATCCTGCTAGGTATAAGAGCGGATGAATCTTTAAACCGATTTATTGCCATTAGTAATAATCGAAAGTTACGTTATGCCGATGATATTCCTTGGACAACGGCATCAGCAGAAGGCTTTTATTATATGGCCTACCCTATTTATGATTGGCATGTTAAAGATATCTGGACTTATATAGCGCGTTTCAATTTACCCTATAACCCTATTTATGATCTGATGCACCAAGCAGGCGTTAGTTTAAGTCAAATGCGTATTTGTGAACCTTTTGGGCCAGAGCAACGCAAGGGACTATGGTTATATCATGTGCTAGAGCCTGAAACATGGAGTCTTGCTTGTGAACGAGTGAGTGGAGCTGATGCCGGAATGTTATATACGAATCCTCGTAATAAATCAGGTTTCTATGGGCGACATCAAATTAGCAAACCTTCCCATCATACGTGGAAATCTTATGCTCACTTTTTATTAGCCAGTTTACCAGAGAAAACAGCAGAACATTATCGCAATAAAATAGCGGTCTATCTTCGCTGGTATGCCGAACGAGATTACCCAAATGGCATACCTGATGCACAAGAAGGTGATACTAGCACTAAACAAATACCTTCTTGGCGACGAATTTGTAAGACCATCTTGCGTAACGATTTTTGGTGTAGAACATTAGCATTTAGTCCTACTAAATCACACTGTTATGATCGATATTTCAAACGAATACAAGGAAAACGAAAAGACTGGCAACTTATTTAGCAAGGTGTGAATATGACCATTGAAACTATAATTTCTGTTTTAAAAGAGTACCTAGCAAAACTAAATGATGAACAAAAAATTGAAGCTCTCAATAAAATAAAAATATCGCTTCATCAAATAAGCCCATTTAAAAATGAACCTACTGACTGTGTTCTTTGGATAAAGCAACAACAAGTTATCGCTAATGACTATAATCCCAATGTCATGTCTCCGACAGAAAAGAGATTACTAGAAACGTCTCTGGTAAAAGACGGTTATACTCAGCCTGTTGTTGTCTTACCTATTCAACAATCCAAAAATAAACCAACACAATGGCAAGTCGTTGATGGTTACCATCGTTATTTATTGAGTAAAAAAAATAGCTTAAATAAGCGAATTAACGGCTATTTACCTATTACTATACTTGATGTTGAAAGTCATACTATGGCTGACCAAATGGCAGCGACTATTCGCCATAATCGGGCTAGAGGGCAACATCAAGTGGCAGCAATGTCGGATATAGTTAGAGATTTATCAAGATTAGGTTGGAATGACCAAAAGATTGGTAATGAATTAGGTATGTCACAAGATGAAGTACTACGTTTAAAACAGATTAGTGGCTTAGCTGAATTATTTTCAGAGCACGACTTTTCAGAAGCTTGGACGGTTAAGTAGAAATAACTTTGTATAAAGCACCAATAAATATATTTATTGGTGCTTTGTTAGTAATATCAACGACCATAGAAATAATTTATTTATATGGCTTACTTCCGTTTCTTACTAAATTAGTATTAATTTATTATTTTTCAGTAAGAAAAATTCATATTGATGGCATCCTATGTTTTATCTTAAAAAAACTAAAAAACAGCTTATTTTTAGCTCCATATTATCTTACTAAAATCATACACCTAAATTTATTTATCATTCAAAAAAATAATAAATAATTATAATAATTTTAGATATTCTCTTCTTTATTGTTGCTATGATAATAACAATCAAATGATTGATATTGACGATCGTAACCATTCATTTGATAGATGAAAGCTATCATTATATTACAAATCGATCGATAAAAACATTTTGATAATTACTTTATATTGATATTAATATATAAGAATAATCGATAATTTTGGTTATAAATACTAAAAATTTGCATTTATGTTAAATTTTACCGCTATCGTTCTAAAAGTGATAGTTATTGTATTTCTGACTGTAGAATTAATAGCAGTACTAAATTAATACAGATATATAACATTTAATAGCAGTTAACTAAAAGTTAATTGCTTTTAAAAAATACTTTATAACCTTATAAAAATAGATGATCATGATAAACTCCACTATTGCACACAAAATAAAACAAAGAAGAAAAGAGTTAAGACTAACAGGCATAGAAATGGGAAATCGCTTAGGGATAAGCCAGCAACATTATTCTCGAATAGAAAATGGTAACATAAAAATCACGGTAGAACTTTTGTTTTCTATTGCATTTATTCTCAATATGACGCCACAAAGTTTATTACCTAATTATAATTTATTGGATAAAAAAATCATTAATCTTTCAGATGAGAAAAATATCATCAAAGCAAAACAGGCTTTATCTGCAGAATTTATTATACCAATAAAAGAAAAATAATGCCTTATACATATTATTTAACTTTATTCAAGAATAATTATTCTTTTTGCTTGATTAGATATTAAAAAACTCGCAAACAAAAAAATCAAAAGCATATTAAGCCCTCATATTAGTAAAATCCCCGCCAAAAGCAAATTACACTAGACCAATCAACACTATAGAATATCGATGGAATTCCCTTTTCGAAGGTATGCTTAATCGACACTTAAAATAACACCGTTGTTAATATTATACTGTGATACAAAAAAAGTTATTAAGATAACTTTAAGATTATTTATAAAAATATAATTATTCTTATTTATTACTATACATGTTGATAATTTTGTATATAAAATTATCAACAATCCATGCTTTTTATAAACCGGAGAAATCAAGTGCGATATATATTGTTATTTATTATCTCTTTGTTTTTTATTGTGATTTTTCTATTAAAAACACAGAGCAGTACCAAAAACGATGTTATTAACCAACCCACAGAAATAGAAAGAAAATTAAATAAAAAAGTCGAAAGATGTATGTTTCACTCAAAAATAAAAACTAAACGTTTGCCTTGGATAATGTTAACACGTAAACGTTCATGCTCTTAGTGAGAATAAGTGATCACTCTGGTTATTATAACTATTTTTACAAATAATACCGCTTATTTTATAATCAAAAATCGATGTTACTTATTGAGTTATATTAATATATAGTATAGTTTATTAATTCCTACCTCTTACTATAATTAATTAAGTTTTTCTAAAAACTGAACTTATTTAGAATACTATAAATAAATTATACTTAATATAAATTAGTCTATATAATACCCTATGCAATTTTATTTTGATTATGAGCTAACAATGAGTTCTATAAAATCACCTATAATTATCTCTATCACCTCAATTGCAGGTGGCGGCAAAACAGCACTTTCTCATTATATAAGAGAAAAGCTTCCATCAAGCAAATGCCTTCATTTTGATGATTTCGACTGCCCTACAGCACCTGAAGATCTCGATGAGTGGATAGAACAAGGTGGTAATTATAGCGAATGGGATATAAAGCCATTTGTTGAACAAGTTAATCAGACGATAGAAGAGTCTCAATATACTCATATCATTTTGGATTATCCTTTTGCCAGATCTCACCCAGCGCTACAACAGATGATCGACTATGCTTTTTTTATTGATACGCCACTAGATATCGCATTAGCAAGAAGAATACTGCGTGATTATAAAGAGAAAAGTGGAAATGATATTATTCATTATTTAGAAGAGTACTTAATCTACTCACGACCCTCATATACAGCAATGACGGAAAGAGAAAAGCTGAGTGCTGACATTATTATTGATGGTAACGCATCTGTGTCTTTAATTGCACAGAATATCCTAAAGTATATTGTTTAACCTTAACGCTGTACCGTATTAAATCAATAGCACCCACCAATTTTACTATTACATACGGTGATCTTCTGGTGCTGTCTAATCGTATTGATTACGCTGTCAGAATATGGATCTGGCTTCATCGCATCTTTACTCGATTGCTCATATTTATCAATATCAGACTGTGATGTCGAACATCCTGAAACAAAAAATAAAGTTAATAATATCGCTGAAACTAGCTTCATATAAAGTCCTATTGAGCTGAATAAATATTTTTCAATATCATTTAGTTATATTCATTTTTGTTACCTAGTGTAGCAGTCTATCCTACTATTTTACGACTAAAATTAATCTTTTATTAATTGATGCTCACCTATCATAAATAATAATGCTTATGAAAGGCACCCTGCATGTGAAACCCAAAATTTCAACTCTTAGGGTGCCAAAAAATTAAACTGAAAATAGAATAGATATTAGCTATCGATTTACAATATTGCTTTGATACTCTCCGCAAGTGTTGTTGTACGTCGGCCAATTAATTTACTTAGGGTATGACTATCATCAAATAATCCACCTTTGGATGCGCCGATATCAGAATCAGCCAGCATATTTGATAATTTATCGGGTAAGCCTGCCGTTTTTAACGCAGCGACAAAATCGGCCTGACTTAAATTGTTATATATCACTTGCTTCCCGCTTTGTTTAGTCAATTCCTTAGCCAATTGCTCTAATGTCCAAGCTTCATCACCCGCAAGCTCATACACTTTACCTATATGTCCTTCTTCACTAATTACCCGAGCAGCAGCCAATGCATAATCGGCCCGAGTAGCTGAAGCTATTTTGCCATCACCAGCCGCCCCCAGAAAAACGCCATGCTCAAGTGCTGCAGGGACACTTGCCAGATAATTTTCTGTATACCAGCCATTTCGTAATAAAGTGTAAGAGATCCCAGAATCAGCTAGCATTTTTTCTGTTTCTACATGTTCCACATGCAAGCTTAATGGAGAGCGATCAGCATGTAATATGCTAGTGTAAGCAATAAATTGTACATCTGCTGATTTTGCTGCCTCAATGACATTACGATGTTGAATGGTACGTTTGCCAACTTCACTTGAGGAAATTAAAAGTAATTTATCGACACCCTGTAAAGCTGTTATTAATGAAGCTTTATCATTGTAATCCGCCTGACGTACTAAAACGCCTTTCTGACTTAAAGACGATCCTTTTTTTACATCACGAGCAAATGCCACAATTTGATTAGCAGGAACGGTTTGAAGAAGGTTTTCAATCACATGTTGACCTAATAGGCCTGTTGCACCAGTAATTGCAATCATAAGATAACTCCTTAATGTATCACTTGTGTTTTGATAACATAGCACCTAAACTTACTAAAAGTAAGTACATACAAAAAGGTAAGTATACAATGACAATATCCACACTCTCGCAGCAATTACGTGAAGGAAATTTATTTTCTAAACAGTGCCCATCCAGAGAGATCCTCAAACATGTTACAAGTCGTTGGGGCATACTCATTTTAATAGCCCTACGAGATGGAACACATCGTTTTAGTGATTTACGACGTAAAATTGGCGGAGTAAGTGAGAAAATGCTGTCTCAATCGTTACAAGTATTGGAGCAAGATGGTTTTATTAACCGAGTGTCATATCCTGTTGTTCCACCCCATGTAGAGTACTCTTTGACAGATCTTGGTGAGCAAATAAGTGAGAAACTCACGCTTCTTGCGGATTGGATAGAAATAAATTTACCTAATATCTTGTCACGACAAGAAGTGGAGTAGTATACAGATATTATTTCTAATAATTATGTATTTATACTTTAGTTAATAATTATTTATACCAAGATATTTTATGCAATAAAAATGGATGGTTATTAAGCCATCCATTTTTGTAGTCAAAAAAATCATTCACTTTTCTCAAATAGAAAATAACGCTTTAATTTTTTTGAAAATAATATAATAGATGTCAACCAAAGGGATAATCCAGCCAGAATAAGTTTACCTATAATCCCTCCAGATCTTTGAGCATCATTATCATAGCTTATACCACTTTCGTTCAAAGAAGTTAACCCTTCATGGAAATTGCTCCATAACATGACGATAATGATTGGTAGCCAAGCTAAGATAGTCAATACCCGCGCCCTTTTATCGCACCTAAAGGAAAAGTAAAGCGCTGATATTTGTATAATTAAAACTAACAAACGAATAAAACTCCATAAATAAATTTCTATCTTTATCTCAGCGGGCATATCAAAACTATACAAATTTAATAACAGTGATGCATTGGTTATAAAAAAATATAATATCAGTATAATACAGCAGACAATCAAAAATTGAGTTATCCATAAAGAAAGTGGCTTTTTCATAACAGTTCCTATTTAAATAAAATAAATCATATCGTTTCTTTATTCTGAAGTCATTATTTTAATAATAGAAAACTCATTTCTATATTAGATAATAAATAAAAACTGGTATATTATTTACTAATAACTTATCTTTTAAATATTTAGTATAAATATCTATATCATTTTTTGACACACTTTCTTGTATCAACAGTATTTAATCTTTTAAACATTTACTACTGTATAAACTATCATGGTTAAATCTCATTATGCGTTCACATAAAGTGCCCCCTCTTAAAGAGGTTTGTTATGAACACATATACTCCAACGATTAAGTGTATCTATTGCGAGCCATAAACACCCAATCCATTTTTCTAGTGTAAGCTTGCACTTCTTTAAGCATCTGGTTTATTTTGCCCTTCTTTATTCAAATATTATAATTTATAGGCTATTACAAAAAATTAAGGCTACACATTATGTGCAGCCTTAATCTTATTTAAGCTATCTCACTAAATTAGCTTTTATCTTTATTTTCTATCGCTATTGTTTGCCGTTTTTCTTCTTCAGGTAACTCATACTCAATAGCAATGGTCAGAAGTCCACTTGATAAATCGGCTTTTTCTATTTTGACATTTTTACCGAGGTCAAACTGCAATGTAAACTGCCCTTGAGATATACCTCGGTGGATCCATTTATCATTGTCTTCTTCTAATTTTTCTTCTTTTTTCCCTTCAATCAATAAGCGACTTCCTTTCAATGAAACCGATAAGTCATCTTCTTGATATCCAGGCACACTCACTGTTAGTTCATAATGGTTATCATCAATCTGTTTCAGATTATAAGTCTGAGTCGGTGATGAAATTGGTTTACTGCCTGTTAACTGACTAAACAGGCGATCTATCTGATCAAAACGGTTTGAAAGTAGATTGTCAGATAAAGTTGGGAATAATGAAAAAGGTTTAATATTAGGCATATAATTCCTCCTTCAGTATTTATTGAATTATGGGCGATATCTGATTGGCCCAATATATAAATATGAACGAGCAAGCATTTTTCAAGCCCTAAAATATAAATTTTTTATCTTTAGTCAATATAAGATTGTAGATAGCAAAAAAACCCCGCCGAAGCGAGGTTTTGTATATTCAACTATTTAATGCTTAGCTCATTTGAGCTGTCATCACACTTTTGCAAAAGATACATTTTGCGCCGTGTGGATTGTTCACTGTAACATCAAATTGTGATGTTCTATATTGTGAACCGCGACAACTTGGGCATTTAAAATAGAGGCGAATTGTAATAGCGCCTTTAGAGAGCCACCACGTTGCCTGCTGCAGGGCCTTTCATACCATTTTCCATGGTAAATGAAACTTGTTGGCCTTCAGCTAATGTTTTGAAGTTATCACTTTGGATTGCAGAGAAATGCACGAATACATCTTTGCTGCCATCTGCTGGAGTAATAAAACCAAAACCTTTACCTTCATCGAACCATTTTACTGTACCAGTCATTGAATTAGACATAGAATTTCCTTTAATTTATTTAATTTGCCATAAGGCATATGTGGTTTGTTTGGTATTTTTACTTATGGGAATTAATTAGAAGGAATTCGCAATGAAGTGGTATCAAGGATAACGCTAAACGGGAACAACTTTAAACTGACTAACATAAATAGGTCTGTACTTCCAAACCAGTGACATCATTAAGCCATAGAAAAACTCAGATAGCAAACTTTATTTTTGGTGAATAAAAAATCTATCAATAAGATTGATATAGACAAAATCATAAAAACTTATCAATAAAAATAATTTTTTATTTCCTTAAATCAAAGAATTAAAATAAAAAGAGATACCAGATATCTTTTAACCAAAACATGATCTGGCATCTCACATCACTCATCTTTCCACATTCAAATGATAAGAATAAGATTAAGATAGAAATTAATCAGTTATAAAATAGTTTTTAGTCTATTTTGCTATGCTCATTTTTCATCAGTTCAAATACAAAAGGCACTGAATTTCGCAAAGAGACATTGTATACATCTAAATGACCAATATTCGGATATTCATATACATATGCATTTGTGCCTGCTTCCAATACATCTCTTGCAAACTCTTGTTGCCAACGAGTTAACACATGAATATCTTCTAAACCAATCCCTATAAATACGGGCTTATCAACAAGAAGTTTTCTATAATTTAAACTTGACGCTTCTTGCTCTAATAGCTCGTAAAACTTAGGTTTTAAGCTATTTGATGCGTTTAATTTATTATCCATTACTAATTGACTTAATGGACTGATACAAAGCGTTTTCGCTTTTTCAACATAAGGTATTGCTAATTCTTGGAAATAATCTTCCACTTTTAAGTTTGGATTTTTATCAGCAGCAGAAAGATATAAGTACATCGCGTAAGGTAGCTTTCTATCACCTTCATCTTGAACACCATCACTAATAAAGTTTTCAAGTAGATTATCACTAAAATAAGGCGTCCCTGTCACTATCGCACCTAAGATATTTAATTCTGGTGCATATTCAGGCTGATAGCCGACAGAGGCAAATGCAGCATGAGCCCCTTGAGATTGCCCCATAAAGATAAAGCGATTACTTAGCGAAAACCCACCTTTCAAGACAGCTTTTGCACTATCCAAAGCGCTCCATGCTGTTGCTCTTTCATCCATATAATGATGCAACCCTGATGAGCCTAAACCTGGATAATCTGGTGCAACAATCGCAAACCCAAGGGATAGCCAAGTATTTAAATATTGCGATACGCGACTATTTTTAGGCGTTAATGAGGGAGCACAAGTTGGCGCTATCCCTACCGTACCATGATTCCATACAATGACAGGCCAACCATCTTTAGGTGCCTGACTTTTCGGAATAAAAACAGCACCAGTATCTTCACGGATAATTTCTCCATGAACACTGTCACAAGAAGTATAAGATATTGTGTATTGCGCAAAAGCTTCGCTTAACCCTAAGTCAGGCGCTAGCTCTTGGCAATGTGTTATTACACCCCGTTTATTAGGGAGATTTTCATTAGTTTTATCGCAGGTAAATAACGATTTTTTAGTAAAGTGTTCCATAAATATTTCCTTATATTATTGATAAGTTTTTTTCCATTTAACTTAATTAGTCTTATAACTAGGGCATGTTTTTAGGCCTGTTATTCGCTAATTTCAGATAACAAAAAACCTCACTAAATGAGTGAGGTTTAACAAAGTTTAGTGTGCTTAGTAACAAATTGCCCACTATTTAGAGATGATAAGACAAATTTTTTCGAAATGCAATCTTTTACTGTATATAATTACAGTATTTTGTATATTAATGTGTACTATTTATCTTTTCGCCAACTAGGTATAGTTAATCAGTACAAAAAATGTTGATAAATCATCACGTGATCGCCTTGCTGCAAATAGTGTCGATATTACTAATAGGTTAGATTTTGTTGGCGAAGCTATTTTAAATTTCTCCTTTGGCATCTATTGCAACTAATACACATTAATAATGCTATGGACAGATTGGTTTAATCTATTGCAATACTTAGTAGTTACTATTAGAGACTTTCTAACTAATTGGTTATATTAAAATCTCTATCAACCCCCGTGTTGATATCTAATTAAGTTTTATTTTTGCTTCATTTAAACACCCTGTGAGTATAAAAATCACAGGGTATTTTTTGTTTATAAATACCATTCTCTATATAACTATGTTATTCATTATTGTAAAAAGCCAATTAATAAGCTCACAGAAGTGAGTTTATTAATTAAAAATTATGAGGTTCTTTAGCAACAGCCTTACGGATCATCATATCCAATCAATCAGTAATCTTAGACTAATGTATTTACCTTTCACATCGATAAGATAGTCATCGCCCTCAAATAGCGCACCTGAAGTATATATTGGAATATCACCATATACATGGCTATCTTTATATCTGCAATATAGTTGATAATGAGTGTGACCTACATATAAATCAAAACAATAGCACCAAAAGTTAAAATAAAACCTAAATTAAATTTATTAAAACAATATTGACAAATATAGGGACTTTATTTTTAATAGCTTATTAAGCCTAGTATATTAACTAGTGACTATATCATCAGTTGGAGAAAAACATTTAATATTAAAATAGCTCTGAAAAGACTTTGTAGATAAACTCACCTATCTCTTGTTTATCTGACATAATCTTCTTCAATAAAAACCACCAACAATTAACTGATGGCTATCAAGTACAGTTTGCACTACCCTACCTAATGGATGTTAAATATTTTTTAAATGATCTCTTTATGTTACCTAAATCATCAAGACTCCTCTTTAACATAACATGTAGTGCGCAAGCCAGTTATCAATAATACCGGAATACCGCTATTCAATTAAAATTGCTACATTAATTGCCCCTGTATATTTATTGGCTTTGATATTGCCATTAGCACAAAGGTTAAAAATTATATTTTGCGTAAAACTCTTCATATTTTGTTGTGCTAGTTTATTACTACCGACGAGTCGTAAGGCCTCTTGTGCATTGGCTTGA
>NZ_GG668576.1:14317-24609 GCF_000160755.1 Proteus mirabilis ATCC 29906 | reverse complement strand
AGGTGTTGCATAATTTTTCGCGATTTGAGTCGGAAACTGAATATTGGTAGACGTTTGGGGGATAACGTCACAGGCTTTGAGTGCTTTAATATTCACATTATCCGCTGAACTTAATAATGTCTTAGTAACTATCTTAAAATTGGGACTAACATTAATATAGGCATAAAATTTTGAACCATCGCGCATGGCATATTCACCGGCCTCTAATGGCCCGATGGCATACGCGGAATAACTGGATATTGTTAATGTTAACGAATGAACTTTATCACTACCATCTACGTATCGTGCTGAGAAAAAATTACTATTGCCTTGTCTGGGCAAAAGACCCCAACTTAATTTATCAGAATTAGAGGAAAAATCATTATACATATTTGTCATAGCGGTGGTTTGGGAACGACTAAATGAAAATGAAGCATTCTCATATGCGCCGTTAGCCCGTTTATAACGAAACAAACCATATCCACTGGGCGCTAAAACAATAAAGGCCCCTTTGGGATTGCTTTTATTGTAGATAGCCACACCCGCTCGTCCAATTTCAGGGTAAAAAGGTATTGATTGTATCACTAATCGATAAGGCTCCCACTGGAAACCTATATAAGGTGTATTCGCCTCAAGTACTGGCATTACCATCCCATACTCTAGCGCTATTGAACCAACTGGCGGAGTGACCTCCCCTAAATAACCTGTTGAGCCAATAGGAACGGATAACTCTAACGCATTAGCGGAATGAAGGAATACTATTGGTATCAAGAATAACGATAAACCGTATCCCCCTATTTTTTTTATCATTGATGGACACATCGAATTTCGATATTTTGTCGAAAGTGCTCTTTTATTCACGTGTATCTCCAGCATTAAAATAAAAATAATGTAAATATATATAAATGATTATAAAATAATAATATCACTTTTAAATATGATTACATCAGCTATTTCATTATTTTAAGATAATTAAAAATAAAAATAGAAAAACAAATCAAACCCTTCATTAATAGATTATTGAAATTAGAATAAGTAGCCTATTTACAACAAAAATTTTAATTAAGAAATAAAAAATATTTATTTATTATAATTAGGGATTATTTGATCTACTTTAATCAAACAGGGCACTTTAATAATGGAATATAATCTAACTATAGAAGTGTTAAATGAAAAAACGAACAAACAGTGTTTATACTACTGGGTTTAAGCAAGAAGCGGTCGCATTAGTCAGCGAACAAGGTTATAGCGTCCCAAAAGCGGTAGCTTCTTTAGGGATCACCGATAAATTACTTTATAGCTGGAAAGCAAAATTAGACGCTGAGTAATCAGGTAACAACTTGAACGCCAAAAATTAGATAAAAATCGTGATTTAATTGCTCAAATTTCAGGTGGTTTTGATAACTCGTTTTGATAACTTTTTGATAACCATTTCAAAATTGACAATAAAAAACGGGAACTAATAAGCTCCCGTTAACTATTTATCAAATCAACAATTACATATGTTTAATAATCGCGTCACCGAACTCGCTACATTTCAGCAGTTTAGCGCCGTCCATTAGACGTTCGAAATCATAAGTAACGGTCTTCGCTTCGATTGCGCCTTCCATACCTTTAATGATTAAGTCAGCGGCTTCTATCCAACCCATGTGGCGTAGTATTATACCCATAATAATTAAGTAACTTATTAAATAAATTATAATTATTAGAGTGGTAATTTGTTTTTTTATGTGATCTTGGTTTGTATGTAACTGGTTGATTTTTAGTTTGGTTTGGGGTGGTTTTGGGGAAGACTATTTTAGCAATCTATATGTATCAGAAATACGCATTATCAACACAACTCTACTACTGAGCAATAAATATAAGAGACTTTAACTTATCAAGGCTAGAAATAGTTTATCTATAAAACATTTATACTTTTCTATGTAAATTATTATTTCTCAACCTATTCTACAAATTATTATACCTAACTCAATAATACTTTAATAAAAATGACAAATCAGATTTACCTATTTATACTATAATAGTATGATTACTAAAAATTAATAACAATATAATTAAACCAATAGTTTATAACTATTAAACAGATAAAAATAGTTATGATAAAAAGGAGAAATAATGTGTAATTACTCACTACTTATAGGAAATGGAATAAATAATATTACTCAAGGAAACTCTTGGCTTGATGTATTAAATAGTTTAGAGGAAAAATATGGAATTAAGATAAATACAAAAAACAAACCATTTCCACTTGCCTATGAAGAAATTTATTTAAATATTTTAAATTCAAACCGTAATGGCTTTTCAGAATATGAGATAAAAAAGGCTATTGCAGACAAAATACAAAAAATACATCCCAACGAAATTCATGAAAGAATAGTAGAATTAGAATGTAACAATATACTAACAACAAATTATGATTTAACATTTGAACTTTGTTTAAATAATGATATTAATACTGAAAATTTAAAAAATAAAGGAAAAATAAAAGAAAGTAGATACAATATTTTTAGGCATTATGAGGTTGAAGATAAAAAAATATGGCATATACATGGTGCATTAAACAATCCTAACTCAATAATTCTTGGCTATGAACACTACAGTGGATACTTACAAAGCATGCGAAGTTATACAACCACGGGAAGCCAATATAAAAATGAAAGTTTAAAAGTTCCACTAATTAAACGACTGAAATCAAATAATATTAACAATAGTTGGCTCGATGATTTTTTCACTAAAGATATATATATTATAGGATTAAATTTAGATTTTGTTGAGATTGATCTTTGGTGGTTACTTACATTCAGAGAAAGGTGCCGACATATAAAAAAATTAGATTTTCAAATTACTAATAAAATTACATATTATATTCCAAATTGTTTTTATAATAATCTTTCACCTAATCCAAAAATTGAACTATTAAAAAGCGTAGGAGTCATCATTAATTATGAATTTGGAAAAAGATTTGAAGATAAAGAAAAGGAATATTATCTTTCTGTAATTAATGACATCTCTAGTAAAAACTCTAATTAATATGATGTTTATATATAAAAATAAATATAGGTACTATAATGAATTTATTTGACCCAAAACCCAAAAATGTATTACATAAAAATTTTAAATATTTAGTTGAACGAAAAGAACTCGCTCCGGTGAGAGATGTTATTCAATCATGGGGAGAAGGACTTTTAGATAAAAACAATGAAAAAGAAAAATTTCTGAATGAATTTCAAACCACCTTTAATTCATCTTTTTGGGAATTATATTTAAATAAGGCATTCAAAGAGCTAGGATTTAATATCGACTACTCTAAAGAAAGTCCTGATTTTTGTTTAAGTACCGCCGATGGGTATACTCTGAATATTGAAGCTGTTGTAGCTGATACACCTACAAATATACTGGCTTCCTATGATCCCTCCCTAAAATTACTTAGTGACGATAAATTCATCGATGAATGTACAATAAAACTCCTTGGAAGACTTAAAAGTAAATTAGACCTCTTCAAAGGAGTCAACGGAAAAAAACATCCTTACAATTCACTTGAACATGTAAAGGGTAATCCATTCGTAGTTGCGGTAGCTCCTTTCAATAATGAATTTTCTTTTTCTCAAAACAATATATCTATTAATCAAGTTTTGTTTGGAATAGATAGACCCAAACTTAACAATAATGGTAGTTGGGATATTGCTAAAAAGGAAAATGTCATAAAGCCTTCTGGTACAACACTAGAGCTTGGTATTTTTACAAATGATTCATTTAAAGAAATCAGTGCTGTAATATTTTCATCTACAGGTATGTTGGGAAAAGCAATAATTGAAAGTGGCATTCCTACTTATATCAAAGCTACCCGTTATCGACAAATATACAAATATGATTTTTATAGAGATAAAAATTCAAACCATTTAGGTACAAAACATTATCAATTAACACCAACTCATGATTTATTCTCTCTTAGATTCATAAATGGTAATTTTATTTGTGGTTCTGATACTCATCTTTGTAAGTCGGATGAATATAGAGAATCACATTTAGATGGCTTACATATATATTTTAACCCATATGCAACAGTTCCTTTAGATCCTGATGTTTTTGGCCATTATGATATTACACATAATTTTTTTGATATTGAACGTCAAGAATGCATTATGGAACATCACGACCAATCATTGGTTTCACGGCAAATTATTGGTTTTTGAAAAACCTATAATTAATAAGTATTACATCTATAACACTAAGCTCTTTTTGCTAAAATCATCGTAAAAAACATTATCTTTAAGAGCTTAGTAAATTAATTAATTTCAATAATTAACACCATTCTGCTCATTTCTAATATATTTATTTTTCTCTAATTTAGATTAGTAATGTTTTTATGTGTAGATATAAATAGTAGGTTAGTCTATTTGACTACATTATATTTTTATCCTTAATCACCATACTCCCTCACATCAATATAAAAATACTGCTTACCTAGTGAGGTTGTTGACATCTGTCCTGAAACTATCATGGAATGAGGGATAATACGATTACCTCGCCCACAAAGAGTTACTCTAATCGTTTTTCCTCCCATCGAATCCATCATACCAATATGCCCAATTGTTGTGATTAATACCGCACAAGGAAAACCGACATCCACGCCACTCCAATTATTTCCTGTGAGTACAAAATTATTTCCCTCTAATAAATTAAGTGGTCTTTGGCTTGAAGCGTGTGTAATAACACCTTTATGATAGATTTGAATTCCCCATTTTTGAGGATGAAGTGAAATATGATAAGAAGACTTCACAAATACATAAAGCTCATATTCTGCTGAATTGCCTTGAATAGTATCGATTAAATTAACACACCACGCATTGTTTTCATAAATCACTTCAGATAATCCACCTAATGATGGATTAGAGGAATTAAGAACTCGAATAAAAATAAGTGGCACTGCGTTATTATTACCTTCGATAATTTTAATTAGTCCCGGCTTAGTTTTTATCTTTTTAAAAAATACGGCTGATTCATAAGGTGTTAATTCTTCGGTAATACCCTGATTAAAAAATAATGCACCATATTTACTCATTTAATTAGTACCATAATAATTCCATTAATCGATTGGCTACCGCGTAAAGAATTCCACGAGATTTTATTATTCTCGACTCTAACAGTGAAATAAGATCCTCGATTTCTAGCTACAATATAGGCGGCCAATGACCGCCCTTTAGGAATATTATTATAAGTTTTACTGCCATTCTGAGTGACCGCTATTTGGTCAAAAATAAACGAACGCCCTGTGATTTTTATTGGCTTTCCTTTTTCATATATCTCTATTCCCCACGACATGAGAAATCCTCTACCGCATCAGGAGATACCCACCCTCCTAAGAATTTAAATCCTAATTGAGGTACAGCATGATAAAGAGGCCCTTTAATGGTTTCTCTCTTTTTATCAAACTTCACTAATACAGGTTGTTGATAGTGAAAAGTTTTTATTTGGTAAACACCTTGGCAATCGACTTTTTTATATCCAGAGGTACACCCTGACAATAATAATGCTGTAATTAAAACAATAAACTTCATACGCTACCCTAAATAACCTATTTTTGCCGCTAACTGATTGTTTTCATCGTAAACATAAATAGTATTATTTGTGATCACTAACCGCCCTTTTGTTCCTCCTGAGTTTATATCTAACCGTCCACGAAATACCGCATCATTTAATTCCACATTCCCTGTTGTGGCATCAATATTAAATCCTTTCTTGCCCGCTGAATAATTAGTGGATGTGATTTTTTTACCTACCGATAATTTATCAATGGTTGCCTTGCTAAATAACGCATCATTGAAAAAAGCTTGTCCATTTTGGATCACAAAAGGTGTCACCACTTTGCCGTTTAATGACGATATCACCGCAAAGTTTTGGGCATTGACCAGAAATTGACTATTTCCTTGTGCATTAAACCCTAAACCAATGCCAGTAATGACTTTATTCCCTTTGCTATCCTGCTGGACTTTCATTGTCCATGATGCCGAAATTTTGCCATTTATGTCGGTGACCACTTTCGAAGTTTGTTCGATTTTGGCTGAACTTGTCCCCACTTGGCTTTCTAAGCGAGTCACTTGTTGGGCGGTAGAGATAACTTTGCCTGAAACCTCAGTTACTTTAGTTTCAAGTTGGTTTATCGCATTCGCCGTTGCATTGGCTTTCTGTTCGCTGGACTTAGGTACTTCATTCGCCACAAACCCCTTTGGTGCCACCGATTGCTTGTTATTGGTGTAAGTGCTGGTGATAATTTGATGGTTAACACTTTTGTGTTTAGTTAACTGATATTTTGCCCCTCCCCGCAAATAAATATATTCCACAGAACCATTTATTAATTGAGCGGGTCCCATCACAGGAGATTGATTTGTCCATCGCCAATCAAAATTATCAATGATGCGGTTTTCAGACTGGGTTCCCCATCCAGAACCACTCACTTGCCATTCCACAATCATGGCAAAGCCTTTGGTGCTGTGAGTCGCATAGCTGGGTTTATTGTCTGAATATTGCCCTAAGGTTCTAAAAACCTTAAAGGCATAACGTCGAGAGGTCACTAAAGGCAAAATAACCGGATAATAGGTGTTTTCATTGAGTTTTGATAAATCTAAATCCACCACCACAGACTCCGTTAAATCAGCTTTCACTTTATCTAATTTGCTGGATAACGTTTGTACCTGAGAGGTTGCGGACGTCACTTTGCCATCGATATTCGACACTCGAGTATTTAACGCATTTACTGCACTGCTATCGGCTTTCCCTTTCAGAGTTGAATTGAGCGTTGAAATCTCTTGCGTTTGGGCTTGCTGTTTCGAGGTGAGGGTTTCTAATGATTTATTAATCGCTGAAACATTCCCATTCATCCGTGTTTCCAGTGATTGTCGGGCTTTCGCTTCTGCTTGGTCGCCTGTAACACGTGCTTGTTTCTCGGCGGAAATGAGCCCTGCGGTGACTTTAGATAAATCATTACCGGTATAATCACCACGAAGTTGAGTGGCTAAGAATTGGCGTTGTTGTGCTTCGGTTTGATCACCCTCAATACGTGCTTGTTGCTCTTGTTTAATTGCGGCGGCCTGTGCTTCTGTTGCCGTTGAAACTTGATTTATCCGCTCAGCCAGTAATTTTTCTGATCCCTCCCGTTTTTTTTCACTTTCTTCAATCGCCGCGCCTTGCCTCATTGACTCTTCCAAAAGCTTGTCATGATTTAGCCTCATTAACTCATGTAATTCAGTAATATCGATTTGGTTAGCTTTGCCGTTAATTTCACCCAATAGGTCTTGTGCGAGTTGATCTCGACTAATTTGCCCCGCTAATTCTTCAAGAATTAAATCGGTTTGAGAAGAGCAAACACCAGAAGCTTCCACAAACGGTGATTTACCATAGCTGTTGATTGTTCGAACATAAAAATAATACGTATGCCCTGCTTGTAAATTCTCTTGCGTCCAGAAATTCCCTTGGCCAACTTTGTTTGTTTTGGTGATCACTTCATTTTCAGAAAGATTAGCGAGTTTTTCCTCACTCAACCAAAACTCAAAGGTATAATCAAAGACAGCACTATCACCTTGTTTCGGTGCAACGGTCAGATTAAATAAGCCAGAAGTAACATCAATGTGCTCAGGAGGCGGTGGGGCTTGAATGGCAAAATCACTGATAGCAGGTGCCGACATCGCACCGGCAACGTTTGTTGCTCTGACTTCAACACGATAAGTCCCTCGCGCTAATCCGTTAATATCAACACGCTCACCCGGCACCTGAATAGACTGTATAACCTTGCCATTATGGAAAATATTGACCGTATTATAACGCACATCAGACGCCACATTCTGCCAAGAAAGTGTACCTTGCACGATGTCACTGACAGCAAGTGGAACAAAGGTAAGATTAATCGGTGAAGCAACACCGCCAGTGGGTAAACTCACAAACGGCGGACGTTCGAAAGGCTTGCCAATCACATCTTCATATAGATAGGCACCATCCTCTTCCAACGTTAAAGCCACACCATCTAAAGCATGAAATGCCCATTCGGCAATACGAAATTCCAGCCCACTAATCCCCAAAGCCGGTAATTCTAAAAGCACAACTTCCCCCGGACGATAAGCATAGCCGTCTAAGTTCATAGTGAGTTGAACCCGTCTTCCTGCTTTCTTTTTACGGAGATATTGGCGAGCTAATCGTTGGGCTTGATAAGGGCTGGTGACAAAACGATAGTCGATATTCTCTCGAATTTCTAAGCCATCCTCTTTCACCCATTCGTCCACAATCACAGGCGTGAAATCCGTTTTTGTGTATAACTGTTCGGCATCAATAAACGTGCCATACACTGCATTTGTGGCATCTTTTAATCCTGTTTCAGGGGTACATGTGACTGTGCCAATCAATTGTGATTCAGTGATGGTTTTTATTGCAGGCCCATAATAAGCGCCAATTTGAATACCGTGTTTTCCTGCGGTGAATGTCGGTTCCGCGTTGATGCATTTGTGCATCGCGTCCAAAACACTGGATGGACTCTCATTTAAATCATAAGCACCATTAAGGGTATATCGCGACTCAAATCCACCTTCTGGTAGACTCACTTTTTCATCACATAAATCGGCTGCCTGTTTAAAGCTGTCAAAATCAATATCCGTATCAGACACTTTTAAATAATGGCGGTAATAGTCCAAAATCACTAAGGCCCCATTGTTACTCCACACAGTTTGCCCAGAGCGAGGATCAAACAGATGTTTTCCCCAGACTTCACATTTCACATTGGGTAATCCATAAGGGAATTTTTCTTGGTCAAACGTGAGTGTCACACGTAACCACGCCAGACCTCGACCAATCATATCCTCTTTCCATGAAGGGCAATTTTTAAGCATAAAGGGATCGGCGTCTTTCCTATCGTTATGTAATTCCCATGAGGCTTTATCACCAAACGTCTCAATGAGATCATCCCCCAACCAAATCTTCCCTATTTTCTCTATGGGGTGTCCTGCTAACGCTAATGCCAGTGTGATTTTTTCGTTTTCATCTTGTTCGCCTGCTTCTTCTTCGGCGAAGAAAAGCAAACCCGATATCACTGTTTTTCCGACGATCACGGTTTCAGGGGCAGACGATGAACGTAACATCTGTTTGCGTTCACCGGTATCTCGATAATTCATGGAAGGCAGTTTAGGCTTAAAGATAAGCGAACCCGCGACTTGGACTGCGACGCCTGCTGCCATCAGTGCCATCCCCATCGCCGAGGTAACGCCTCCGGTAAATAGCCCAGCAATCATTAAGCCAGCACCCACGACTTTTGAAATTAATCCACCACTCCCACCCATTATTCCACTCTCCACGCTTTGATTGGGTTAATCTGCACCGGCTTTACGCCTTGTAGCGTTACGCCCCAATAATGCCCCGCCCAGACTACGGCTAAACTGTCACCGTCCTCACCTTTGAACAGTACGAGGTCGCCACGCTGAACGCGCTCAATCTCAATGGATTTGAAATAGCGTGATACGGCTTTCTCTAAGGAGCCAAATTTGGATTTGAGCAGGTTGAAGGCTTCGGCTTTGGTTTTATAGTGATTGAGATAAGGCTTTATTGGCGAGAAACCACATTGTGCGTAAATACATTCAGAGGCAAAAATACAACAATCAAATTTGCCCCATGAAAAAGGGCGACTCATCGCCGCCCTTATGGTTTCAGGTAATTTAAGTGTCCAGTTAGGTTGTTTCATGTACTGACCTTAAATAGCAAAAAACCCACAAAAGTGGGTTTAACAAAGCAATAAGATTATTTATAAATAAATGCAGGTGCATCTTTCTTACTGCCCCAATAAATCGCCCGTTCAGCCATTTGAGCCACATAGCGAAAGATACGATCACCTTGTCGTCGAGATGACCACGACTCATCGGTGAATCTATCAGGTAACCCGATTGACCATCGTTCGAATCGATTAGAAACATTAACACATACGGCATTTTCTTCGCCAGACACTACATTGATAGATGTGATTTGTCCGACAAATAAGACTTCAGCAAGAAGCGGTTTTCCCTCTTCACCGATGGCGACCATCATCAACCGGACTTCGCGTCCTCGACTTTGCTCATTCATCACCATTCCCACCAGCGATTTATCAAAACCCGCTAATTTAAGCTGTAATTGTGGGGGACTGGTTGTCTTATTTTCTTTTAGCTGACTGATTTCGCCTAAACTTCCTACACCTAAATAGGTTTCCCCCGCAATAATCAGTTGCCCAACGCCGGTATGCGCACAGGTCACACCTGATTTCAAATCGAGTCTGGCGGCTAAGACAATATAAGCCCCTT
>NZ_GG668576.1:8647-14151 GCF_000160755.1 Proteus mirabilis ATCC 29906 | reverse complement strand
AACTCCAAAAGGACGCTCAACTTCGAGCATTTCATTGACGGTAGGTGATGTTCTTAACATCGGCGAAATAAGAATAATGGCACGCCCCTGATTATCACTGACCACATCCGCCACCACCATTTTGAGTTCATTGCCCACAGTTAAACGATCCCCTTGCTGTAACACACGCATATTGCGCTTCCAGTCCTTTGTTTCTAGCCGATTACCTAATTGGCTCGGTATTGCAATACGAGGCGAACCATACCCATAACGCCCTTTTCTTATCCAACTGGCTATTTTGACCCGTCCCGACATGCCATCCAATGAAGCCACCAGCGCTTCTAACTGGCGCGATTTCTCTTCATTTAAATTATTAAATGTCAGCTCACAACGCCAACGACTTCCTGGAAAGCGTACCGTCTGGCTACTTCCATTAAATGGCGAGGTAAAGGTTTTGCTGTTACTCAATAATTGCCAGTTTTCCTGTGTGGGGATCACCTCTTTTGGCCATTCAAGAATAGACATTTAGACTCCTAATGTTCTACGTGCTGCGCCATTACTTTGAAAGTCTTGTAACATCATCGCATGAGCTTTCTGTGCGCCGGCTTCTGTCCCTTGTTGTGCGGCTTCTTTCATTGCTTGAGCAAGTACAGCGTCACCATTTCCTGTCACTGTAATATGATTAACGACCGTCATTTGTACACCACCCGCACGGGCTAACGTCGGTTGTGGTGTAACCGGTATTCGCCCTGCGACTGCGCCCACAAAGCCCCCCGAAGCATAACCTTGCGCAGCATGCATTAAGCGATAGAGATTACCGACACCCAATTTAGCCGTCGCTTCTTTGGTAAAAACAAACTCACCACCATGCACAATCCCTTTAGGCTCAAATTTACCTCCATGCCCCGTATAGCCACCGTAAGCATGCCCTTTGCTCATCCATCCCATGTCAAAGCCCATTGCCTGCCCGCCTGCTTCAATGGCTTTGAAAACCAACATTTTCATCACCATTCGAGTGATATCGGAGATCACCGCATTGGCAAAATCTTTAAAGCTTCCTTTCCCCGTTAAAGCAAAATCAGCTAACGCATCAGACATATTATTAAGGGCATTGGTAGTGACGTTTCTGACGTTCTCCATCACATCCATAGCCGACTCACTGAAATCCGATAAACCTTGTTTTAATCCCGCCATCGGATCGCCTTTCATGGCTTCTCGCTTCCTAAGCTCTGCCTCAATCTGCTGTTTAGTGAGTTCGACATTGCGTTGTAAGTTCGCCAACTCTTTTTCGCCTAAATCCACACTGGCTTGCTGATACAGCACATCAATCTGACGAAGGGCATTGAGCTTTTCTTGCTCTGCGCGCGATTTTCCTATCAAGGAAGTTTCAAATTGCATCTGCTCAATTTCTTTACCGCGATCATAAGCAAATTGCGCGACTGAATTGGCACGCGCCAGATCATCAATGGCTTTCGCTTTTTCTTTTATCGTCTCAATGGCGTTGGGATCGATTTTTAAGATGGCATCAAACTTATCTTTATTTTGTTTGATATCGGCTAATGCGGATGTGTATTCATTAAAGGAAGAGGTAGTGCCATACAGTTGAATACTTTGCCCATCTGCAATCAGTGAGGCTTGTTTTTCCTCTAATTCCGTTAAGATTTTGGTGTACTGCTTGGCGTAATCAATGGTTGATTTATGGCTGGGCTTATACGTCCGTTTGGCTTGCAGTGCCAGTTGTGCCTCAATTTCCGCTTGTAAGGCTTTATCGTAGCCTTGCATATCTGGCGTAATTTTGCGTGAGGCCAATACATCTTCTGCATTTAATTTCGCTAATGCCTTCCCTGTGGCTTGTGCTTTTGCCACTGAACGTTGCGATTTTTCAATCGATTCATCAACTGTTTAGCAATCGCCGTGGTGGCATTCACTTGGCTATTTGTCGCCTGAAGCGTGATATCAATGAGTGATTCATATTCAATGCCTAAACTCTTTAAGCTCGCCTTAAGTGAATTGATAACGGCATCAACATTTTGTAACTCTGTGGCATAGCGTTTATATTCAGGAGCTTGATCGCCCACTTTTTCTTTGAGTGTCGCCAACATATTTTGCATATTGGCTCGCTGACGCTCTAAGTTATTAACTTGTTCTGCATATATCCCCATCGCAGCATCAAGCTCTTTTTGCTTTTCAGCCACTCGTTTAAGGTATAAATTCCCCACTCCTTGTTCAGTAAACGCCTTTTCACTCTCAACGCTGTATTTCGATAAACCTTGTAAGGAAATAACCTGTTGTTTAAGCTCCTCGATTTTCTCCAATTGCGCGTTAATGCCCGATGAAACTTTGCTTAAATTAGCCACTAGCGTGGCATTGCTCATTTTGTTTAACGCTTCTGTTGATGTATCAAGGGAATTGGCAAATTCAATCGATTCGAGTTTGGCTTGTTTGACATTTTCGCTGTATTCATACAATCCCATTCCCAATGCTGCAACACCCGTCAACACTAATCCAATAGGGCCACCCGCTAATCCCATAACACTGTTGAGTGCTCGCCCTGCCACCGTTGATTGACGCCGAGCGGTCGTTAATGCACGTTGAGCAACGTTTTCGGCGGTTAATGCCTGTGTATAATTTAGAGAGGCTGTTCTTGCGAGTGACTTTGTGGCGATAAGATTATCGAGTGCTATTTTTTCCGCGTTAGTGCCTCTAGCAACTTGATATTCCATTTTGGCTCTATTGAGCGCCGATGTGGCGGCTTCTTTATCCGCCCATGCCTTCCTCACGGCACTGGTTGCTGCCACACTGTTTGCCTCTGCACTCTGTAATGTGGCTTTGACTTCATTCAACGTTGTCTGATTTTTCAGATAAGTGGCTTTCGTCCATTGAGAGAGTTTTGCTACCAATGCCGTGACGGCGATCCCTTCGACTACTTTAGCGACTAACGATAGATTATCGGCAAGAGTGGTCATCCCTGTGGTAAAAAGCTGAGTCGCACCTGTACCTTGATTCGCTTCACCAATAAATTTGGTCATCGCCGATTGAAGATTAGTGAAACCTTGGCTAACCGTTGTCACGCTGGTAGCAAATTTTTTATCCACACTGTCGGCTGCACGTTCTAAGGCTTGAATGACTTTTTCAATCGTCATTTCACCGTCTTGGGCTTTCTTCCTTAGTTCACCCACACTGACACCCATTCCGTCAGCGATGGCTTTCGCTAACGCAGGGGTTTGCTCCATCACTGAATTTAGCTCTTCGCCACGTAACTGACCCGAGGCTAATGCTTGACCAAATTGAGTTAATGCCGCTTGGGCTGCGGTTGCACTTGCTCCCGAAATCGCCACGGCTTTTGAGACAGTTTCCGTGAGTTCAGCGACTTTTTGCTGACTTAATCCTAAGCGATCGGCATTATCCGCAAAACGTTGATAAACTTGTGCTGTGGCATCCAATGATTGATAGGTTTTTTGGGCAATGCCATAGACTGCTTGTGTGGCTTTATTTAACTCGACAGAACTTTCTGTCACCAGTTTTAAACGGTTCTGTAATTCCGTCCAACTATCAGCATAATTAATTACTTGATGAATGGATAATGCACTTGCGGTGACACTCGCAAAACGGGCAAAAAGCGCCGAGGATTTTGCGGTTTGTGATACCATTCGCTCTTGTTGTACGGTGATAGCTTGAAGGCTGACGCGAATACTTTGCCCAAATTGTTCTGTTTGGCGCTGGCTACGGTTGATCGCATTTGTGAAATTTGCCGTATTCAGCGTCAAATCAATATTTAATCTACCTAATGCTCCCGCCATAAATTCAATCCTTGGTATGAACACTACAAAAGCAAACTTTCACCCTGAATAAATGCAATATTCCTTGTTATTTGCTATTGATTTAATTATTGATAAACTAAAATTTCGAATAATAGAGGGGGTTTTATGAGACTTATTCTGGCGTTATTACTACCTTGGTTACAATTTTTCACGATTGGTCGCCCATTTGCTGGCATCTTCTGCCTTATCCTACAAATCACCTTAATTGGGTGGATCCCTGCGGCTATCTGGTCGGTTTATGCCCTTTCTCAATACAATACAGATAAAAAAATTGAGAAAATGTCTCGCGGTGGTTAACGATTAAGCCCCACTCATGTGGGGCTATCGATTAGCTAATACACTCTCAGTGACGTTATCCCACACCTCTTCTTCCGTAACTTTCTTCTTCCATATCGGCATAAAATCCACCAATTCAGGCGGAGACGTTTTCGGATCACGATTTATCATCGCAAGAAGATGCGCCACTTGTGCCATCCGATAATCCTCTCGCCATAAACCAAAGGGTTGTTTGCGATAAAAAGCTTCATATTCACACAAGTGGCTTTCGGGCATTTGCTCGATTTCTGCGAGCGTTTTTCCCAGTGCCAGCGACAATATCAATTGAAATTGTCGCCGTTCTCCAAGTTTTTTTCGCTATTCCCCGCTTCGGCTGTAAACACCGCATTAGAAAACCCTTGCCCTAAACGATTAAGACCTTTTAAGTCTTCTTCATTTTCAGCATCAAAAAGCAGTTCCCCTTTTTCATCACACAACTTAAAGGCCAGCATTCTGGCGACATCATATTCATCATAGACACGATTTATCGCCTCATTAAATTGTTCGGGATCGTCTTCGTCTAAGTAAATGTCCTGCGCTTCGGCAAGCTTGATTTTAATTTGGCGAAGTTTGCGCTGAATGTAATTCATGGTGCCAACATCCAGCTCTTTGACATAAAAGGTGTTGTCTAAATAGATAAAAGGCGTCACTTTCAGTGCTTGGTTTAACACTAATTCACGCAATAAAGCGTTAGACATAATCACTCCTAAGATTTTTTATCGAGAAGGGAGATGAGAAATAATGAAAGAGGTGAATTAAGGGTTATTTCTTCGCATTCAAATAATCACGGCCAGACAATTTAATCGAGATCCCCGAATCCATCATTTGCCCCACACTGCCATCAATGTTCATGCCTGTTTCGACGGAGCCGTAATAAAACATGGAGCCTTCATCTCGCGTTAAGACCATTTTCACTGCGAATTTTTCTTTGCTGTTTTCATATTTACGTAAGAGTCGCTGCACATCACTGGAGCTATACCGTAAGAAAAAGGTCAATTTAATTGAGCCGTATTCCGTATCACCGGATTCATATTCCTTACCATCACTACAAATGGTGGTGACATCAATTTGTTCGGTTGTCGAACCGTCTTTGCTAAAGCTTTTCACCGCACAAAAATTATTAGACCATTGAATACGTTGTGCTTTGGCGTTTGCAAAATCCGTAGGTAGCGTTTTATCACTCCAATCCACTTCGTCGCACAGGGTCACTTTATTGCCATCAACCTGTGCAATGGGAAAACGCCCATCTAACTCCCCTAAACCCGATAACATAATCATGTCATCGGCTTTCAGTTTATTATTGGCGATGGTAATGGTTGCTGGTGATAACGTCGCTTCCGTCACGGTCATCGCCTCCCCTAAGCCTGTTTGCACAAAGATCTTCGTGCT
>NZ_GG668576.1:0-8510 GCF_000160755.1 Proteus mirabilis ATCC 29906 | reverse complement strand
TAAATGGGATCGCTTCAACAATCTGAGCTTCAATTTTTTTACGCAAGACCATCAGAGGTTGAGGTTGTGGCGCATACACATCAAGTTGCACACGATAGTTGTCTAAATCCGTATCCTCCAACGCACTGTTAGGCGTGATGCTGGCAAACTGGATCACAATGACGGGATAATGCCCTTTGCCTTCGGGTAATACATGAAAAAAAACCCTTCCATCGACAAGCGGTGAAAGGGTCTCTTTTAATTGCTGTATCATGCTCTCTACCTTGCTTTTTCAATATCCTCTTTGAGTGTTTGAACAATCACTTTAACCGTCGTTTCCTTTTTCGCTTCAAAGCTGGGGCGCATAAACGGTTGTGCGGGCATCTTGGCGGTACCAAACTCGACAAACCACCAATAAAACGGATCATTCGGGTTCAATGCTGCACTTTTCCCCGTTGCCTGTTTAAAGGCAGACACTTTTTTACCCGATAATGATTTCACCCAAATACGCGTTTTGACTTGCCCATTGCGTTGTACTTTCGTTTTAGAACGAATATTGCGCTTGATGGTGCCTTTACGTCGATGCGGCACCGTTTCCTTAAGGATAGGCACTCGATGTTTGATTTCTTCTTTTAACGCCGAAGCCCCTGCATTCATCGCCTTACGCGCGCTTTGATTTCTGGTTTTACGGGCGATGTCTTGCATTCGTTGAGCGAGTTCAGACAATCCACTGATTTTAATTTTACCCATCATTCACGCCCTCTTTGCACATTAATTGAAGCTCACGATGACGCTCATCAGGGTCAATAATCGAAATAATATTAAATATTCGCTTACCCCATACAATACGCATCGAAGTATCAATATCAGCGATATAGCGAATAAGAATTCGCATTGTGGCCTCACTTTGTACTTGCTGAGCTTGAAAATATTCTCGCCCTTGATAAGGCATGATCGCTGCACGTACTTTTGTCGCATGATCCGTCCAAATCATATCACTGCCACTGATGGCATCAGGCGCTAATACTGATTTTTGAATATTAATGGTGTGGCGTAATCGTCCCGGATCCATTAACTACCTCGCCAATTTCGACAAAGCAGTAATAATCGTTCTACTGCTTTATTTTCATATAACGGAATTTCACTTTGGCTGGTTCGATGTTCAAACATATCCCCCAGCACCAAAAGCATGGCCGATTTCACTTCATAAGGGATATCATCAGGTGATTTCCATGTGGGTTCATCACACCATCTCAAACAATAATTTAATGCGCTTTGAGCATAAAATATAATCTGCTCATCACGATCATCACCGCTGTATTCGAGATGCTGTTTTAATAAAGAAAGAGGAATGACATCTAAGATATTCATGATGTAATACGGGATAGTTACCTACCCCGACCTATTACTTAAGCACTTCTTCCAGACGTTGGGAAAGTTCCTTTAATTAAGGCTTGAGGGCGATAATGGGCTAATGCTAAACGCTCTTCACACAAAATGGTCAGCATATTCTTCACAAAGTTATCACGATCTTCTCGACTCACTTCGATAACCGCATTCATTCGATCCCATACTTGAGACGCCAAATCAAATGCACCAACAGTAAACTCACCTTGTTTTTGTGCTTTTGTGGGAACAACAGGTAATCCCCACATTACATTTGAAGTAAACGCTTGTGGGCCACCAAAAATATAACGCCCTTCTTTATCTTTCATTAACGCAATAGCATGCCAATCACGAGGATTTAAAATAATACCAGAGGCGCTAAATTCAGATTCTGTCACCTGATAAATGGCATGAGCAACCAGATCGGCATGCGTATCACCCGTAGCACTCAACGTGGTATCATAGGCAGTGGCAACATGATTAATCCCCGTCAAATTATCCGCTGTACCGTCACCATTGAGTAATTGCTCCTCTTCCACTAACGCTAAGCCATACAATAAGCGGTTATTAACGTAAGACTGTAACTGCACAGCATCATCCATCACTTGGCGAGACGCTTGGATCCAATGAGCAATAGTGATCACATTTGCCGTTTGTTTTTCAAAAGTCAGATTAGATTCTGGTTTTTGAGCCTTTTCTTTCACGGGTGCCGCGCTATTGGTAAACAATTTTTCGCGTACATATTCCAGTGAGTTACTGGAAATACGACCTTGTGCTAATAAATCGCGGATAACTAAACGACGCATACCCGGCATAATAATACCCGGTACTTGCATCGGCTGAATGAGAACTCCGGCTGAGCTCGCATCACTGCCTAATGATTTATTAAAGGTTTTCACTTCATAAGAAGCCTGACTCCCATTCCATGATTTTGCCAGCGCTTCTGCTGCTCGCTCAGAAAAATCTTTTTTCGTATTAGGATCATCAGCACTCGTTGCCCCTTTCTGCTCTAAATCAAACAGACGTTCACCGGCTTTTTTTAATTCCTCTTGAACTAAGACTAAATCTGTTTGTAATTGCTTTGAAACTGCGCCAGTAGCTTCAATTTCTTTCTTCTGTGCATCGAAGAGCTCTTGCACCTTTTTTTGTGATCCTTCGATGGCTTCTTGGATAATAGCTAAGTCAGACATATTCTATCCTTTCAGATTAAATGCATTAATTTGGTTAACAATGGATGCGACTAGGGATTGTTGAGTGTCATCGGACTCACTCCGAATAGCGGATTTGAAGCGGGAAATAAAACCGACTGCTTCTGATTTTGATAAACCGGCTGACTCTCTCAGCCAATCCTCAATATCTCGGATCGTTAATAACCCATCAATGCTCTTGAGTGATGAAACCTGTGCTTGGTCATTAGCGGGAAATGTACAAATACTAATTTCACGTAACAGGGAGATATTTTTAAAAATACGACCTGAAGGTGTTCGCTCAAAGTCATTACGCAGACAACCGAATCCGATAGAAAGCCCGTCAACCGTGCCATGCTTCATTGCCGCTTTTAGATCTTGAGCCGCACTATGACCGGGTGTCAGTTGTCCTCTCACTCGTAATCCTTTTTGATCTTCCTCCATGTACTCCCATTTCCCCACAGGAAGCTCCCAGACTCGATGGTTATAAAACATAGCGACTTTTTGTTTTTGCTTATCTAAAACATGCTTAAACGCACCGGGTAAAATAATGTCACCATCGGAATCTTGATGACTAAATACAGAGGCATAACCTTCGAAAACGCCTTGTGTGCCATCACCCGTAAATTTGATTTCCGCTTCATCAAAATTCAGTGTTTTTCTAATATCAGGCATTGAACCCCCATAAATAATTAAGCCCCACTTTCGTGAGGCTCTTTATTGAGTTGGTTAATCGGTAAATATTGTGCTTGCCGGTAAGCGACATCTCCACCTTCAAGAGGAGGATAATTATCGAGCCGTCGCATTTCATTAATAGTTCTTAGCCCCGATTCTCCCATCGCTTTCATAAACGCGGCGCGTGAAGTAGAATCGCCTCGCAATAATCCATCAAGGTTATGTTCAGCATGGTATTTTCCCACTTCGGGGGGTTTTAGAAGCCAACGCGCAATGCAGTTTTCCCATCGGGAGATATAGGGTTGTAAGGTATATTGAAGAAAACCTAAGTTTTGTTGCTCAATACCTGTTCCCCAACTTGTTGATTTTTCAACATCGCCGACTAAATGCGGGGGAACACCAAAGAAACGGGCTAATTCACTGACTTGAAATTTGCGGGAAGACATTGTTTCTGCATCTTGAGGACTAACACCAATATCTTGTGCTTGAAATCCCCCTTCTAAGATCCACAATCGTTTTTTAACGGGACCACCCGCAATTTCTTTGAAATTCTCTTCAAGTTGGCTACGTTGCTCTTTATTCAATACCTTATCGCCCGTTGTCAGAATTTTAGGAGACTTAGCCCCATTAGCGTAAAACTCACGTTGTTGATCTTCCATCGCAACGGCCGTGCTTGCTGTCTTACACGCATAAGCAATCGGCGACAATCCGACTAATCCATTAAAACCAAACCCTTTTAAATGAAAAATTTCATGTTGTTTAAATTTCGCAAACTCATGATCACGCTGATATTTATAGATAATATTCTTCCCCTCCATGCGTACATCCATATTGGCAGACAACAGAGGAAGCAAGCTAATCACATCACCCACTTTATTTCGCTCAATCAACGCGAAAGCATTACCATAAAAGCAAAGCTGCATAGTCATTGCCTCTCGGAATTCTTGAGCGGTCATATATTGATTGGGCGAATATCGCAGTAATCGAGCCAATGGGTTACTTAAATCAACTTTGGTTCTATTTCCCTGTTTATCCGTTTCGAACACATCCAGTGGCAAACAAGCCGTTAACGTCGAAATTAAGCTAACACAACGCCAAACCGTGGATATTTGGAGTATTCGCTCATCATTTACAGAAGAATCACCAAGCGAGCCTTGCGCTGAGATAGCGCCTGATTGTGAACCTTGTTCAGGTGTCACAAGTCTTCCCCCAACAAAGAAGGAAGCCAGACGCGCAAACCAACCATGATTAGTGCGCAAATCGATTGAATATTGTTTATCTGTCATCACATACTCAATGGGTTAGAGAAAAAATCATCAAGGTTGCCATCATCAACCTCACCTTCCGCAGCCCCAATCGCCATTGCTGATGCCACCACACCATCAATTCGACCAGTGCTTTTTTTCTTGGCAAAGACGCGGTTATCTTTTTGGTCAGCCTCAAGCACAGCAGATGCGGCATTCCATCTCAAACAAGGATTGGTGTGGATCTCAATCTTCTTGTCATCAATTAGCTGTTCAAACAGTTCGATAGAGTGTGGCATCCATAGCCCTGAATCTTTGGCTTTGTAATATCCTTGTCCATGCGGAGTTAAAGGAACCGTCACACCCGCTTCATCGAGTTTGGGTTCAAGGTATTTAATGCGATAAGGGTCAAAGGCAATGGCTCTCATGCTGACGTGCATCGCCATTTCAGCAATGCGTTCTGCCACAAATTCATACCTCACCGCATTCCCTGGAGTGGTATGCATAAAACCTTGCCTTACCCATAAGTCGTAGGGCACTCGGTCGGTTTTCGCTCTATCCAATAAAGTGTCTTTGGGTGTCCAAAATTCAACATAAAGACGTTTGAGGCGAGGAAAATACAGGGCTAATGCGGTTAAATCTTTGGTTCCTGATAAGTCCAATCCGCCATAACACTCTTCACCTTGAAGATCATCGAAGGTGAACGTGTTTTCACACTGCATCCATGTTTCACTGTTAATCCACGGATTATCGGCATCCACCCACTGGCAAAAATTAAGCCGACGCACAATGCTTTCTTTTGCGGGCATACCTCGAGCTTGTGTCACTTGTTCACGTAAGTAGCGATCAGAAAAGGTGTAGCCCAATGACGGATTGGCTTTCCCCCAGCAAGACTCATCCTTAAAGGGATCATCGCCCTCATCCAGTGAGCAAATATAGGAAAAGAAGCTGTCGTCTTCGATAGTGCCTTCGGCAACTTTTCGTCCGTATTCATGGTAGTCATAACACACACTGGTTTTATCATGCCCACTATTGGTGATCATAAATATCAAGGCTTGTCGCCGACCTTTTGTGCCCGCTCGCATCATCTCAACGGCGGTATTATTTTTGTGCTCATGAATTTCATCAATCAACGCACAATGGGGACGAGGCCCTGATTGCCCATCATCTGAGCTAATTGGGCGAAAGAATGAACTCGTTTTCAAATAAGCCAAGTTCCACTCTTTGCCTGTTCCGCCTGATTTGGTGATCCGCTGACTTAATGCGGGAGATTGATCAACCATTGCCACCGCATCACGAAACAAAATCATGGCTTGGTCTTTTTTCGTAGCTGCCGCATACACTTCGGCACGCGGTTCACTGTCGGCAACTAAACAATACAACCCAACGCCACCCGCCATCGGTGATTTTCCTGAACCTTTGCCTGATTCAACGTACACCATGCGAAATCGGCGTGTTCCATCTGTCATTTTCCAGCCAAAAATGGAGCCAATCACAAAGCATTGCCAAGGCAATAAAATAAACGGTTTCCCTTCATGCTCCCCGCCATTGAGCTTTAAGACTTTCGCGAAAAAGTCGATCACCCTTTTGACAGTCTCAACATCCCAGACTAATCCTCGTTGCTCGGCTTCGTTTAAATCTTTGAGATGACGTGCACATGCATGACGAATATCAGGCCCCGCTAAAATTTTGCCTTGATGCACGTCTTGCGCGTATTGCGTTGCGGGATCAACCGAAATATTGGTTGAGCGGATCTTCCTCTTCTTCTCCACCATCCATCTTCACCTTCGAACGAGCTGCGGGGGTTAAACCAAACTCGACTAAATAACTTTTAAAGCGGCGATCTGCATCAGCCAACATGGCTACGGCAGGATTCGCTTTAATTAAAAAATCCCCTAGTTGGGTTTTTGTGGTGTATGTCCGACCTTCAATCGGAATGGTGTCTCGCAATTGAAGAATATCGGCGTAGATATCACACAGCCGTTCTAATGCCAGCGTGTCAGCCACGGTTAAAACGCCCATTCCATCGAGTAATAAGGTTAATTTTGCCCACGCCATTTTCCCCCAATCCGTTAAATGTTCGGGTGGGCTTGGAATTTCACGTTTGGGTTGGGGTTCTTTATCGTTGAGTTTTCGTTTTCCCGGATTACCGGTGACCACCTTCAAGTGGGTCGGTTTCGGGCGTCTTCCTGCCATCGGAACCTCCCAGAAAAAAACTTTTCATTTCGCGGTTGTGCGCACAAATGAGGGCGCTAGGTAATCAGGGCGAAAGTGTTTGAACTTTTACCCCGCCCCCACCCTGTATTTCATGGTGTTATTGATGCCAATGAGAATTGGGATCGAGTGGAATGCCATCCGCATTACAGCCAATGACTTTGCCACTCTTTTCGATACGTTGTTTGGTGGAGTTATGATGCAATTCGCACAAGCTTTGGAAGTTCTTTGTGTCCCAGAATAAGGCTTGGGCTTTTGCGATACGTTCTTTATCACCTGATTCAAGCGCTTCTTTAAGACGATGCGGAATAATGTGGTCAACTACTGTGGCCGCAGTAATGCGCCCTTGCTCTTGGCACATGACGCAAAGTGGATGTTCATTAAGAAATGCTAATCGCACCTTTGCCCAGCGACCACCATAGACATTGCGTTTTTTCATTTTTTTTATTCCATTACAAATTTTCCGCAATAAAAAAGCCACCAGTGGTTAACTGATGGCTATCTGTATACACCAATCAATGAATGACGTTTGTAGATGATGTCTCTCCATCGTCACGCCCCTTCTTCTACCTACAGCTGACGTTGCTGATAATGACCGAAAATAACAAAACGGTGGTATTCGTTGTTTTTGATTCTCACTATGTGCTCTCTGTCGAGAATAAAACAGGTCATAGCTAACATAGGAGACAGCGACAATGCGGCGCTTTCTGTTTCAAAAAGATATATAAATATATTTATGTTTTTCAGCCCTGTAATCTCTCTTACAGTTTTTTTTCATCAAAATCTACTGCCCCCCTAACCCAGTACAAATGACGAGCAGTCACTATTATCTAAATAGATATCTGGAGTATTTATGCTCATGTCATTAGTACATGTCCGTGATATCAACTTGTTTACATGATCCATCAGCGAGTAAAAGTACGACTAACTTTTGATTACACATCGTTATTTATTCCATCGGGAGTTCAGATAGAGTGGAATACTATCTACCTCTAAAGAGACACTTACATCAAATAGATACTATATGACATATTACAATTAAATATATTTTTTAATCTACTAATATAACAGAAATACAATATATTCTATTGCATAAAGAAATAATAATTATATAATTGGAAATGATTGATATTTACTTTTTGCTTCATTTTAACCGCCCTATGAACATTAAATCATAGGGCTATTTTTTATCTTACGTCTATTAATCAAATAAAAATAAATAATTAAACACAATAAACTAGCATATATATTTACTTTAGTTATAATAATAAGTCTAACTATACCCATATGAAACAATATATTGTTAGTATTGTCCAGCCTCCCATGCTGGGCTTTTTTATTCCATGCATTCTTGTTTGATATAATCCTGCAACCCTTTAATCATTTGCTCTGACTCTGCAATTCGTTCTCTGAGTAACCAATAATTTCGGATAGCGGTGTCAGTAGGTCGGGCGGTGGTTGCATAAGCCAAGCTGGTGGCGGAAGTGGTTTTGCTTTTTGGGCACTCGGCTTTGATATACACCCGCTCAGGATGACGCTCGCTAATATCACGCAAGCGACTAATTTCATTCTTGGCATTCGCTAACTCCTGCGTATATTGAATATCCAGTTGGTTTAACCGCATTATGCGTGCTTGATAATCAGTATTAATAGACTTCTGTTCTTCAAGAGCTACGGCCAGTTTTTTGTTGATATCTGTCAGTGAATTAATCCTATTAGCTTGCCAATTAACCACCCAATAGCCTCCCACAATGATGCCTACCATCGTAATAACGGCATAGAGTTTCCCGTATTTCATGATTAGTACCGATGATGTGAGAGAGCT
>NZ_GG668577.1:345671-351187 GCF_000160755.1 Proteus mirabilis ATCC 29906 | reverse complement strand
GTCATCCTGATAAGACGCATTCACAAACTGACTTGTTGCACAGACTAAAGGCAAGCTATATGGAGTCTCTACACTCCCCTCCCGTAATAACAATTCCATTGATTTTCCTCGGGTAAAAGGCAAATAGTCCGTATTAAAGACCAGTGTTCCATCTTCACTGTACAGTGATAAACCCCAACGTCTCTTCGGGGTCAAAACCATTCCTGAAACGAAAACACACACATAAATGTCTGTTTGGGCTGAACTGTATAATTGCTTTTTATGCGCTAAATAGCTCACTTCCGCTTGAGGGTTGGTGGCATGATAAAACACAACACACTTATCTAAATGCGGTAATGTTGTTGGCAAAGACCAATAGCGCCCGCCTTCAAGGTGGATTTTTTGTCGAAACACACAATAAGTCATTTGTGTATTACGTGTAATCGCACTTCGAAATCCCTGAAAGGCGCCATACCACTCCACACCATACGTTGGTTTTGTACTATCCGGTAACGGGATACCATAAATATCGACCACCATATTGGCTCTTTTGGCCATCTGTGGGTCTTGAACCTGAACATTGTCATAAACATACTCATAACGTAATACAGGCCCTTCCATTCGGATATGCGTTATTCCCTGAAAATACGCATAATCATTCACCGCCATATACACAGAAGCCACTCTCGGGATGGCGAACGCCTCATACTCCATGGCTTCATGAATGACTTTGCTCCGTGTTTTTTTCGGTTGTCGATAATGAGGCCAATCTTCTGGTCCTATCTGATAAGAGGTTAAATAACAGAGAATTTGCGTATCACGCGTTAAACGGTAAGGTTTACCGCCTTCAACAGGAAAAATATCAAGACCATACATAAATCAATTCCCTAGATAACCGATTTTCATCACAAGGCGTTTTTTCTCATCTTTGACGACCAATTGATTATTGGTGATATTTAATGCCCCATTACCACCCGTAAAGCGGAAAATATTGTTTTTTGCATCCAATAAAAAGCCATTCCCTTTATCAAATCCCGATGATTTAAAATAATTGAGTACCACTAGTTTCTGTATCCACGCTTTATCCATTAAGGCTTCATGAATAACCACCTGTCCATTCTTCACGACAAACGGTGTCACCACTTTGCCGTTTAATGACGATATCACCACAAAGTTTTGGGCATTAACCAGAAATTGGCTATTTCCTTGCGCATTAAATCCTAAGCCAATGCCGGTAATGACTTTATTCCCTTTGCTATCCTGCTGGACTTTCATTGTCCATGATGCGGAGATTTTGCCATTTATGTCTGTGACCACTTTCGAGGTTTGCTCTATTTTGGCTGAACTTGTACCCACTTGGCTTTCTAGGCGAGTGACTTGCTGAGCGGTAGCCGTCATTTTTCCATCGATATTCGACACCCGCGTATTTAACGCATTTACCGCACTGCTATCAGCTTTCCCTTTCAAATTTGAATTGAGCGTTGAAATCTCTTGCGTTTGCGCTTGCTGTTTCGAGGTGAGTGTTTCTAGTGATTTATTAATTGCGGAAACATTCCCATTCATCCGTGTTTCCAGTGATTGTCTGGCTTTGGTTTCCGCTTGGTCACCTGTAACTCGCGCTTGCTTCTCGGCGGAGATAAGTCCTGCGGTCACTTTCGATAAATCATTGCCAGTATAATCACCACGAAGTTGTGTGGCTAAGGATTGGCGTTGTTGAGCCTCCGCGTTATCTGCCTCAGCGCGAGCTTGTTGCTCTTGGTTAATTACTGCTCCTCGTGCAACTTGCTCCGCTAAAATCGCATCATGGTTCGCTTTCACTTGCGTGTTTAACTCAACAATGGCTGATTGGTCAGCTTTACTGTTGATCTCACCTAATAGGTCTTGCGCGAGTTGGTCTCGGCTGATTTGCCCCGTTAATTCCTCAAGAATTAAATCGGTTTGAGAAGAGCAAACACCTGAAGCTTCCACAAAAGGCGATTTGCCATAGCTGTTGATTGTTCGAACATAAAAATAATACGTATGCCCTGCTTTTAAATTCTCTTGTGTCCAGAAATTCCCTTGGCCAACTTTGTTTGTTTTGGTGATCACTTCATTTTCAGAAAGATTAGCGAGTTTTTCCTCACTAAACCAAAATTCAAAGGTATAACCCAAGACAGCACTATCGCCTTGTTTCGGTGCAACGGTCAGATTAAATAAGCCAGAGGTGACATCAATATGCTCAGGAGGCGGTGGTGCTTGGATAGCAAAATCACTGATAGCGGGTGCCGACATTGCCCCCGCCATATTCGTCGCTCTAACTTCAACACGATAAGTCCCTCGTGCTAATCCGTTAATATCAACACGCTCGGCCGGTACCTGAATAGATTGAATCACTTTACCATTTTGAAGGATATTAACCGTATTATAACGCACATCAGACGCCACATTCTGCCAAGAAAGTGTACCTTGTACGATGTCACTGACGGCAAGTGGAACAAAGGTAAGATTAATCGGTGAAGCAACACCGCCAGTGGGTAAACTCACAAATGGCGGACGCTCAAACGGTTTGCCAATCACATCTTCATATAAATAGGCACCATCCTCTTCCAACGTTAAAGCCACACCGTCTAAAGCATGGAAAGACCATTCGGCAATACGAAATTCCAGCCCACTAATCCCCAAAGAAGGTAATGCTAAAAGCACAACTTCCCCCGGACGATAAGCATAGCCGTCTAAGTTCATCGTGAGTTGAACCCGTCTTCCTGCTTTCTTTTTACGGAGATATTGGCGAGCTAATCGTTGGGCTTGATAAGGGCTGGTGACAAAACGATAATCGATGTTCTCCCGAATTTCTAAGCCATCCTCTTTCACCCATTCGTCCACAATCACAGGCGTGAAGTCGGTTTTTGTGTACAACTGTTCGGCATCAATAAACGTGCCATACACCGCATTGGTCGCGTCTTTTAAGCCTGTTTCAGGGGTACAGGTGACGGTGCCAATCAATTGTGATTCAGTGATGGTTTTTATTGCCGGCCCATAATAAGCACCGATTTGAATACCGTGTTTTCCTGCGGTGAATGTCGGTTCCGCGTTAATGCATTTGTGCATCGCTTCCAAGACACTCGATGGACTCTCATTTAAGTCATAGGCACCATTAAGGGTATATCGCGACTCAAATCCACCTTCTGGTAGACTCACTTTTTCATCACATAAATCGGCCGCCTGTTTAAAGCTGTCAAAATCAATATCCGTATCAGGTACTTTTAAATAATGGCGGTAATAATCCAAAATGACTAAAGCCCCATTATTACTCCACTCGGTTTGCCCAGTGCGAGGATCAAACAGATGTTTTCCCCAGACTTCACATTTCACATTGGGTAATCCATAAGGGAATTTTTCTTGGTCAAACGTGAGTGTCACACGTAACCACGCCAGACCTCGACCAATCATATCCTCTTTCCATGACGGGCAATTTTTTAGCATAAAGGGATCGACATCTTCTCTGCTATTATGTAACTCCACTTCAACAACAGGTGCCGTGATTTTTAAACTCCTCAACCAAAGGTGTTTGACTTCATGAACGGTATATTCACCAAACGTCTCAATTAAATCGTCCCCTAACCAAATCTTCCCGATTTTTTCTATGGGGTGCCCTGCCAACGCTAATGCCAGTGTGATTTTTTCGTTTTCATCTTGTTCACCCGCCTCTTCTTCGGCAAAGAAAAGCAAACCCGATATCACTGTTTTTCCGACGATCACGGTTTCAGGCGCAAACGATGAACGTAACATCTGTTTGCGTTCACCCGTATCTCGATAATTCATGGAAGGTAGTTTAGGCTTAAAGATAAGCGAACCCGCGACTTGAACCACAACGCCTGCTGCCATCAGTGCCATGCCCATCGCCGAGGTCACGCCTCCGGTAAATAGCCCCGCAATCATTAAGCCCGCACCCACGACTTTTGAAATTAATCCACCACTCCCACCCATTATTCCACTCTCCACGCTTTGATTGGGTTAATCTGCACTGGCTTCACGCCTTGTGGAGTTACGCCCCAATAATGCCCCGCCCAGACCACTGCTAGACTGTCACCGTCCTCACCTTTAAACAGTACGAGGTCGCCACGCTGAACGCGCTCAATCTCAATGGATTTGAAATAACGTGAAACGGCTTTCTCTAAGGAGCCAAATTTGGATTTGATCAGATTGAAGGCTTCAGCTTTGGTTTTATAGTGATTGAGATAAGGCTTTATTGGCGAGAAACCGCATTGTGCGTCAATACATTCCGAGGCAAAAATACAACAATCAAATTTGCCCCATGAAAAAGGGCGATTCATGGCCGCCCTGATGGTTTCAGGTAATTTAAATGTCCAGTTGGGTTGTTTCATTATCAAAATGCCTAAAAACAAAAAAGCCGGCATAATGCCGACTTTTATATTCTCTGTTTATCTTTTAACTAAAAACGATAGCCAAGACCAAGCATCCATGTGCCCACTTTAAAAGCATCTAATTTAGTGTATTCGTAAGAAGCATCAATCGCGATATTGGGATATGGGTTAAATTGAAGACCCGCACCATAAGCGAATGCGGATTTACTTTGTTGATTTTCTTTCCCATTATAGGAAAAATTATTCAATGCCACTTCCATTTGTCCATGAGCTACCCCAACTAATCCATAAGCACTTATATAATCGTTAAAACGATAAACAGGTCCCGCAGCCAACGAGTAATAATCTAAATCAATACTCCCAATCTTTCGAGAGTTCCAGTGATAATCATACCCTTGATGCGTATAAACAAAGGAGCCAATCATTCCCCACTGATTATCGAATTCATAACGATACTTAACATTAAATCCTTTGGGTTTCTCTTTTAGTTTATCGCCATCCACTTTAGCATGACTTTGTGCATAACCTAATGAAAGCGTATTTTCACCTACGGCTTGTGCATTTGCTGCGCATAGCGATAGACTGGTCATAATAAGGGGAACTAAAAGTTTTCTACTCATTTTGTTTCTTCCAACAATTATTTATAAATAAATGAAGGTGCATCTTTCTTGCTGCCCCAATAAATCGCCCGTTCAGCCATTTGAGCAACATAGCGAAAGATACGATCACCTTGCCGTCGAGATGACCACGACTCATCGGTGAATCTATCGGGTAACCCAATTGACCATCGCTCGAATCGGTTTGATACATTAACACAAACCGCATTCTCTTCACCAGACACCACATTAATCGATGTAATTTGTCCGATAAATAAGACTTCAGCAAGCAACGGTTTCCCCTCTTCGCCAATGGCGACCATCATCAACCGGACTTCGCGTCCTCGACTTTGCTCATTCATCACCATTCCCACCAGCGATTTATCAAAACCCGCTAATTTAAGCTGTAATTGTGTAGGACTGGTTGTCTTATTCTCTTTCAGCTGACTGATTTCGCCTAAACTACCCACGCCCAAATAAGTTTCCCCCGCAATAATCAGTTGCCCAACACCGGTATGTGCACAGGTGACGCCTGATTTCAAATCGAGTCTGGCGGCTAAAACGATATAAGCCCCCT
>NZ_GG668577.1:340282-345497 GCF_000160755.1 Proteus mirabilis ATCC 29906 | reverse complement strand
TACTCCAAAAGGACGCTCAACCTCAAGCATTTCATTGACGGTAGGTGACGTTCTTAACATCGGCGAAATAAGAATAATGGCACGGCCTTGATTATCACTGACCACATCCGCCACCACCATTTTGAGTTCATTGCCCACAGTTAAGCGATCCCCTAGCTGTAACACACGCATATTGCGCTTCCAGTCCTTTGTTTCTAACTGATTACCCAATTGGCTCGGTATTGCAATACGAGGCGAACCATACCCATAACGCCCTTTTCTTATCCAACTGGTTATTTTGACTCGCCCCGACATCCCATCCAATGAAGCCACCAGCGCTTCTAACTGGCGCGATTTTTCTTCATTTAAATTATTAAATGTCAGCTCACAACACCAACGACTTCCCGGAAAGCGTACCGTTTGACTACTTCCATTAAATGGCGAGGTAAAAGTTTTGCTGTTACTCAATAATTGCCAGTTTTCCTGTGTGGGGATCACCTCTTTTGGCCATTCAAGAATAGACATTTAAACTCCTAATGTTCTGCGTGCTGCACCATTACTTTGAAAATCTTGTAACATCATCGCGTGAGCTTTCTGTGCACCAGCTTCTGTCCCTTGTTGTGCGGCTTCCTTCATTGCCTGCGCAAGTACAGCGTCACCATTTCCCGTCACCGTAATATGATTAACGACCGTCATTTGTACACCACTCGCACGGGCTAACGTCGGTTGCGGTGTAACCGGTATTCGCCCTGCGACCGCCCCCACAAAGCCACCTGAAGCATAACCTTGCGCCGCATGCATTAAGCGATAGAGATTGCCAACACCCAATTTAGCCGTCGCTTCTTTGGTAAAAACAAACTCACCACCATGCACAATCCCTTTAGGCTCAAATTTCCCGCCGTGCCCCGTATAACCACCGTAAGCATGTCCTTTGCTCATCCATCCCATATCAAAGCCCATTGCCTGCCCACCTGCTTCAATGGCTTTGAAAACCAGCATTTTCATTACCATTCGAGTGATATCGGAAATCACCGCATTGGCAAAATCTTTAAAGCTTCCTTTGCCCGTTAAAGCAAAATCGGCTAATGCATCAGACATATTATTAAGGGCATTGGTGGTGACGTTTCTGACGTTCTCCATCACATCCATGGCCGACTCACTGAAATCCGATAAGCCTTGTTTTAATCCCGCCATCGGATCGCCTTTCATGGCCTCTCGCTTCCTCAGCTCTTCCTCAATCTGCTGCTTAGTGAGTTCAACATTGCGTTGTAAATTCACCAGCTCTTTTTCGCCTAAATCCACACTGGCTTGCTGATACAGCACATCAATCTGACGAAGGGCATTGAGTTTTTCTTGCTCTGCGCGCGATTTTCCTATTAAGGAAGTTTCAAATTGCATCTGCTCAATTTCTTTACCGCGATCATAAGCGAATTGCGCAACCGAGTTGGCACGCGCCAGATCATCAATGGCTTTCGCTTTTTCTTTGATCGTCTCAATCGCTTTGGGATCGATTTTTAAGATGGCATCAAACTTATCTTTATTCTGTTTGATATCGGCTAAGGCGGATGTGTATTCATTAAAGAAAGAGGTAGTACCATACAGCTGAATACTTTGTCCATCCGCAATCAGTGAGGCTTGTTTTTCCTCTAATTCCGTTAAGATTTTGGTGTATTGCTTGGCATAATCAATGGTGGATTTCTTTGGCTTATTTCTTTGAGCCAATAACGCATTTTGTGCTTTAATTTCTTCGGTCAAAGCGTCTTCATAACCTTTTTCTTCAGGTTTAATTCCCCGTCTTTTCAGCACATCTTCCGCATCCAACTTAGCCAGCTCAGCAGGAGAAGCCTTAGCTTTCATGATAGTACGCCGAGATTCAGCAATAGAATCCTCTATTTTTTTTGCGATGACCTCGCTCATATTGGCTTGACTATTTGCCGCTTCATCTGTCTTATTAATTAACGCATCAAAATCATAACCCAAGTTTTTTAATGTCACCCTAAATTGGTTAATGACACTCTCAGCCTCCTTTACTTTCGATGCATAACGCTGATATTCATCACTTTGCTTACCATGTTTTTCTTCAACCAATGCCAGCATTTGTCGCATACTGGCTCGCTGACGCTCTAATATCGTCAACTGTGAAGCCACCTCCCCCATCGCTGCATCAAGTCCGATTTTTGCTTCTCTTTGATTTTGCGCGATTATCTCTTTATAACCTTCATGGTCACCCGTAAAACTCAAGTAACTCGAGGCATTTAAGCTCCAACCGGACTTCGAGTCTGCTGCCAATTTTTTAGCTTTTTCTAACGATCCTTCAAATTTTTCAATCTGAGCATCAATACCTTCAGATAATTTGCCTATATTCGTCAGCAATACTTGATTATTCATTGCTTTTAAGGCTTCTGTTGATGTATCTAGAGCATTGGCAAATTCGATCGATTCTCTTTTAGCTTGTTTGATATGTTCGCTATATTCATAGACGCCCATTCCAACAGCCGTTATTGCCGTTAACGCCAGTCCAACAGGGCCACCAACTAATGCCAATGTCCCACTCAACGCTCTTCCTGCGACCGTGGCTTGACGGCGTGCCGTCGTTAATGCCCGCTGTGTCGCCGTTTCTGCTATCAGTGCTTGTTTGTATCTTAAAGAGGCTTCCGTCGCTAACGATTTTGTCGCAATCACTTTCTCTAAGGCATAACCTTCTGCCGCGGTTCCTTTCGCCACTTGATAACTCATTTTTGCAGAATTCAATGCCGATAATGCCGCCTCTTTATCCGCCCATGCCTTCCTCACGGCACTGGTTGCTGCCACACTGTTTGCCTCTGCACTCTGTAATGTGGCTTTGGCTTCATTCAATGTGGCTTGATTTTTTAAGTAAGTGGCTTTTGTCCATTGAGAAAGCTTGGCGACTAAAGCTGTAACTGCAAGTCCTTCTGCGATTTTAGCCACCGTCGATAAGTGATTAGAAAGTCCCTCTAAGCCCGACGTTAAAAGCTGAGTCGCACCTGTACCTTGATTGGCTTCACCAACAAACCTCGTCATTGCTGATTGTAAATTAGTAAAACCTTGACTAACGGTTGTCACACTGGAAGCAAACTTCTGATCAACAGAATTTTTGACTTTCTCCAATGCCTGAATGATTTTATCAATCGCCATTTCACCGTCTTGGGCTTTCTTTTTTAAATCCCCCATGGAGATCCCCATGCCTTCTGCGATGGCCTGTGCTAAACCAGGGATTTGCTCGATAACAGAATTTAAATCTTGCCCACGTAACTGACCTGCTGCTAATGCTTGGCCAAACTGAGTTAACCCCATTGCAGCAGAGGCAGCACGGGCTCCTGAAAGAGAAACCGCTTTAGAGGCGGTTTCCGTAAGTTCAGCGACTTTCTGCTGACTTAATCCTAGACGATCGGCATTATCCGCAAAACGCTGATAAACCTGTGCTGTGGCATCCAATGATTGATAGGTTTTTTGGGCAATATCATAGACGGCTTGTGTGGCTTTATTTAACTCGATAGAACTTTCCGTCACCAGTTTTAAGCGGTTCTGTAATTCTGTCCAACCATCGGCATAATTAATCACTTGCCGTACAGATAATGCACTTGCTGCGACGCTCGCAAAACGGGTAAAGAGTGCCGAGGATTTTGCAGTTTGCGATACCATTCGCTCTTGTTGTACGGTGATAGCTTGAAGACTGACGCGAATACTTTGCCCAAATTGTTCTGTTTGGCGCTGGCTACGGTTGATCGCATTTATGAAATTTGCCGTATTCAGCGTCAAATCGATATTTAGTCTCCCCAATGCACCAGCCATAAAAACTCCTTAAAACAATAAAAAAGCCCCAACAAAGGGGCTATCGATGAGCCAATACATTCTGAGTAACACTATCCCACTCTTCAGCTTCTGTGGGCTTTTTCTGCCACATTGGCATAAAGTCAGTTAATTGAGGTGGGGTAGATTTCGGATCACGATTTATCATCGCGAGAAGATGTGCCACTTGTGCCATCCGATAATCCTCTCGCCACAAACCAAAGGGTTGTTTGCGATAAAAGGCCTCATATTCACACAAGTGGCTTTCAGGCATTTGCTCGATTTCTGCGAGCGTTTTTCCCAGTGCCAGCGACAATATCAATTGAAATTGTCGCCGTTCTCCAAGTTTTTTTCGCTGTTCCCCGCTTCGGCCGTAAACACCGCATTAGAGAACCCTTGCCCTAGACGATTAAGGCCTTTTAAGTCTGCTTCATTTTCAGCATCAAAAAGCAGTTCCCCTTTTTCATCACACAACTTAAAGGCCAGCATTCTGGCGACATCATATTCATCGTAGACACGATTTATCGCCTCATTAAATTGTTCGGGATCGTCTTCGTCTAAGTAAATATCCTGCGCTTCGGCAAGCTTAATTTTAATTTGACGAAGTTTGCGCTGAATGTAATTCATGGTGCCAACATCCAGCTCTTTGACATAAAAGGTGTTGTCTAAATAGGTAAAAGGCGTCACTTTCAGTGCTTGGTTTAACACTAATTCACGCAATAACGCGTTAGACATAATCACTCCTAAGATTTTTTATCGAGAAGGGAGAAGAGAAATAATGAGGTGGATGAGTTACGGGTTATTTCTTCGTATTCAAATAATCACGGCCAGACAATTTAATCGAGATCCCCGAATCCATCATTTGCCCTACACTGCCATCAATGTTCATGCCCGTTTCGACGGAGCCGTAATAAAACATGGAGCCTTCATCTCGCGTTAAGACCATTTTCACTGCGAATTTTTCTTTGCTGTTTTCATATTTACGCAAGAGACGCTGCACCTCACTGGAGCTATACCGTAAGAAAAAGGTCAATTTAATTGAGCCGTATTCCGTATCGCCAGATTCATATTCCTTGCCATCACTGCAAATGGTAGTGACATCAATTTGTTCGGTTGTTGAACCGTCTTTACTGAAACTTTTTACCGCACAAAAGTTATTAGACCACTGAATACGTTGCGCCTTAGCCTCTGCAAAATCCGTGGGTAGTGTTTTATCGCTCCAATCCACTTCGTCGCACAAGGTCACTTTATTGCCATCAACCTGTGCAATGGGGAAACGCCCATCTAACTCCCCGAGTCCCGATAACATAATCATGTCATCCGCTTTCAGTTTATTATTGGCGATGGTAATGGTTGCGGGTGATAACGTCGCTTCCGTCACCGTCATCGCCTCCCCTAAGCCGGTTTGCACAAAGATCTTCGTGCC
>NZ_GG668577.1:337822-339794 GCF_000160755.1 Proteus mirabilis ATCC 29906 | reverse complement strand
CAAATGGGATTGTCGCAACAATCTTAGCCTCGATTTTTTTACGCAAGACCATCAGAGGTTGTGGCTGTGGCGCATACACATCAAGTTGCACACGATAGTTGTCTAAATCTGTATCCTCCAGCGCACTGTTAGGCGTGATGCTGGCAAACTGGATCACTATGGCGGGATAATGCCCTTTGCCTTCGGGTAATACCTGAAAAAAAACCCTTCCATCGACAAGCGGTGAAAGGGTCTCTTTTAATTGCTGTATCATGATCTCTACCTTGCTTTTTCAATATCCTCTTTGAGTGTTTGAACTATCACTTTAGCCGTCGCTTCCTTTTTTGCTTCAAAGCTGGGGCGCATAAACGGTTGTGCGGGCATCTTGGCGGTACCAAACTCGACAAACCACCAATAAAATGGATCATTCGGGTTCAATGCTGCATTTTTTCCCGTTGCTTGTTTAAAGGCAGACACCTTTTTACCCGATAATGATTTCACCCAAATGCGCGTTTTAACTTGCCCATTACGCAGCACTTTCGTTTTAGAACGAATATTGCGCTTGAGGGTGCCTTTGCGTCGATGCGGTACCTTTTCCTTAAGGATAGGCACTCGATGTTTGATTTCCTGCTTTAATTCCATCGCTCCCGCATTCATCGCTTTTCGGGCAATACGTTTACCCACATTTTTCTCCAACGCTTTTAAGCATTGCGAGAGTTCAGCTAACCCACTGATTTTAATATCCCCCATCATTCACGCCCTCTTTGCACATCAATTGAAGCTCTCGATGACGCTCTTCAGGATCAATAATGGCAACAATATCGAATATACGTGAGCCAAAACGGACTCGCATAGTGGATTTTACCTGAGGGAACCAGCGCATACGTATTCTGAAGGTAGTTTCACTTTGCACCTGTTGCGCCTGAAAATATTCACGTCCACGTAGAGGTTCAACACTTGCATGAATATCTTTTAACACGTCACGCCAAATGACTTCATCCCCACTTATCCGATTAGGCTTGGGCTCAGGTTGTTGAAGGGTGATGATATGACGAAATCGTCCTGCAGCAGTTCCTATCATTGTCACCTCACAAAATAGTCGGTTTGTGCATGGACCCCAACAAACAGGTGACGGGATAAGGCAGCATTCCTTGGGGATAAAGCGCAATATCGACACCTTCTCTATCCCTATCTCTTATACCAATTAAGATTAAAATGGCATCCTTTACTCGATAAAAATCGGGGGATTGCTTAAGTTTCGTTTCGTCTCCTTGAAATCGTTCTACCCAACTTTTCACATGATCAAGGACAGCTGCTGTCGCCGCGTTAATTTTTAATTGCAAATCCGCATCATCAAAATCATGATCAATACGTAAGTGAGATTTCACCTCCTGCAATGTAACGATGTTCATCATTTCGTGTCTCTCCCGTCTCGTCCACGTTTCACTATCAACGTCCAGCCTTTGGAATGTAATTCCCCTGGCTTGTCCTTGGTGGGTTCATTACAGTGCCACAATGAGCCTCCCCAAGTGACTACATCCCCTTTTTGATAAGGCAACGCTCTGTTTATGGCAAAAACACCTTGATATATCATTGTTGGGAAAACATATTTGGTTTGTACCATCTCCCCATTGCTTAGTATTGAATTAACTAATAAGGTCCTTTCATCTTGAAGTGACCAAGCTAGGCTACTGCACCCTCTGACAATGCACTCCCAACCATGCATCCCTTTTGTTTGCTCGTAGGCGCGCCATAATCCCCCATGATGCGTCGCTAGAGTGCCACGCGCATAACTTTTGGTTTCATCAATATCGGGAAGGATGTCAATATTAAAGGCATCTTTACCATCTCGACCATCCTTGCCATCTCGACCGTCTTTCCCGTCTTTCGGCACAGGAAGTGCTTTTACCGTAGCACTCACTTCAGACATGACAAGTGCTTTAACCTCTTCTACGGTGACACTCGAGCCGTCTTTACCGTCTCTGCCATCCTT
>NZ_GG668577.1:328756-337584 GCF_000160755.1 Proteus mirabilis ATCC 29906 | reverse complement strand
TCTCTTCTAATGTCACACTGTGACCATCTTTTCCATCTTTACCATCTAAGGGTTTGGGAAGCGCGGAAATAGCCAAATTAACCGCCGAATCAATCAGCGGTTTAATCTCTTCTAATGTCACACTGTGACCATCTCTACCATCTTTAGGTATAGGAATAGCCTTGACTTGCTGAATAAGAAAAGCATGTAAGGATTGTTCAAAGCTATTTTTTTCAGCATCAAACCACTGTTCAAGGCGATTCAGTGAGGCACTGGCTTGCTCTTCTAACAACAAGAGTAAGGCAGCAATATCATTCTCTTGTTTCTGGAGCAGTTGCTGATAAAGTGACAGCTGTTCCATTAAGCTATCAATACGCGCATCACGCTTCGCTAACGCATTATTCACAGCCTCAATCAAGTTATCGGTAAATTGTTTTTCACGTTGATTCACTTGATACACTCCGCAAAATAGTGTTTTTCGTCCTGCACCGATGCTTCGCTCACGGTCTCCACAAATAACTCGCTTTTATCAGAGGATGTCAGCATTTTTTGTTTATCTCTCCATGATAATGCCGCCAAACTATAATTTTGTTGTTGCAAATAAGGTGTATCTCCGCCCTCGACAGGCGCTAAATTCTCCTTCTTACGCACTTCATTCGGCGATAACCACCCACCTTTAATTCCTTCATTGTGAGCTTTAAAGCGTGTTGCGGTATCCATTCGCATTAATGTGTCTAAATCAAATTCAATTTTTTCAGACAACGGTAAATCAAGACCTTGAGCCAATAAGATCTCAATAGCTTCGATATGAGACTGTAAGCATTGGGAATAGTATTGCTGATCTAATGCTTCAACATTATTGTATGAGGGAACCTCTCCTAGCCCGACTTTATACAAAGGAACATGAAACACCGAACAGACAATTTCAGCCGTCAATTTCAACTGTTCAACTAACTGAGAATCGACTGGGTTAAATGAAAGAGTTTTTGTACTTGGCATTCTCTGTTAATATTGCTGTTTTACCCGCATTTTTACCACCATAATTCGTCTCCCATAATTTTTTTAGCGTGTGAGCGTCCTCTTCACTGATTTTGCCAGGCACTTCGATAACACCGCTGGGCTTACCCCCATTCACAAAGAGATGTGTGGCATTTTTCATGATCGCTGTCCCTTGTGCCGCGGATAATGCACACGCATAAACAGGCGGTAACCCCATTAAGGGATGATAGAGACAATTAAATCTATCATGGATAATCTCTCTAGCGGGAACCGTCACCGATTGCGCTATTCCTGAAATATTATCCGTAGATAATTGGTAGAACACCTCCCCTTTATCGGTTATCAGTGGTTTAACGCGGTTTGGATCCAGTATTTTCAGTTCTTGCACTTTTCCTTTAGGTGTTCGCACCTTAAAAACAAATGTATTCCCCGTCGTCAATTTTGAATTGAGCCAATTTTCAAAAAATTGATTCCTGGTTTGTAGCGAGTTAGGTGTCACTATCACCGTGTAAGCACCTTTATTTTGCTCGTGCCATACCCCATCATGCCCTTTTCGTTTTAATAACAAGGGCATTTTAGCAATATCTGAGGCGATTAATGTCACACAGGAAAAAACAGGATGGTAAGTTAATACCTCTTCTCGGCTAAGCGCCATATTTTGCTGCCAAGCGCCAGTAAAAGGTTCTCTGAAAATCGTGAGCCAACCTTCTCCGAGACCAGCCAGTCTCTTAACCACGGCCTGGGCAATGTTCGTTAATATTGGCATAAAGTCCCCAACCCATGAAAAAGAAAGGGGCTATACCGCCCCTTATGTTACTCTTTCGTCTTTTCAAGCGATTCGACACGTAATGTGAGTGCCTCAAGCTCCTTAGAAAGCTCTTTTCCTAAGTCACCGTTCGGATCAGCTCCCCCTTTCTGCACAGCAGTATTTAAGGCTTCAAAGTTTTGATTGGCTTTTACGAAAGCGTCTCGCAACGTATCGCCTGTGCCATCATTGGCTTTTTCGCCCACATTAATTTTCTGAATGACAGCCATTAATTTATCCTCCTATGTGTTGTGTCTGTTGTCACTTCGGCGTTGTCCACCGTGATCACTTTGGGCTTTTATCTCCCCCTGTGACTGTGCGGTAGTTGACACCCGACACATAGGCCACTGCTTCTGGGCGACGTTTGCGCCAATTGATAAAGCGCTCTGCACGAATAGCCACACTGTTGGTTTGGAACATGCTCACCAATTGGGCTCCGGTCCCCGTTTTACTGCTGTTAGTTGGGCTATCTTCCATTTGTAAAGACGCTTCACGACTCGCATCAATTACCACCTGACCATCATCGGCAAGATACACATCTTGCGCGTTAACCAAAATTAACTGTTCCCCCGCATACTGTGACACAATCGCAGGTAAGCCTTGGAAAGCCCCACCGAGGAAACTCAAATCAGGGTACATCTTCTGACCCAATGGATTTTTCATTTTTGATAAGGCTAATGCTGTCATGGAAGACATGATCCAAACACCACTTGTCGGCGAAAGATTGGCTTTCAGAAAGGCTTCAAACACTGCCTCAACATCCGCTTCAGGATTGCCTGTTGATGGGATGGCTTTCACACCATGCGTAATGGAAGCGGGTGACACGTTTGTGACTTCGGCTTTGTTAGGATCGATGAAATCAATATCAATGCGTTCAATGATGGCAGCCGCCAAGGCATTACGTACAAGGGTATCCGCCGCGGGGTTGCTAAAGCGCACTAATTCATCCGTCAGCACGGCAATGTTTGCGACTTTTGCAAAGCCAAGTTGAATAGATTGAAAATCAAATTTAGTCAGTGGTTTGGGATCACCTTGCCCCACCCAATACCCTTTTCCTCCGCTGATTTGTCCAGGGATACGCACATTAAACGGAATACGAAACAATGACGGGATCCCCCCGATACCAAATTGACCAATAATGGTTTTAGGGCGTAAAAAGTCAATAAAATCACCCGCAAAATGTTGATAGTCCGTCAATGTCCCCGCCCATTGTGGATCGGTCGTTGTCCCTGCGTTTACCGCCGCTTTGAGTACATTCTGTATGCGGGGTTGCTCTGGGTATTGTGATTTTGCAATTTCCAACGCCTGTGTTGTGTTACCTTTTGAGGCGGCTAAACATTTCACATAACGAGCAAATTCAATGCCTGGCGCTAATTTTTCGTCTACTTTTATAATCCCGCCTCGCAATTGAGAGGCTTCACGAAATGAGTTTTGCTCAACATCAATCGGCTTAGCTTGTTTGGCTTGGGAGGCTTCCATTTCACGCAAACGCACTAAATGACTATCTACTGCCTTGATTTCCGAGGTTAAATTATCGTACTGCTCTGATTCTTCCACATCCAAAGTACGACCTTCTTCAGCTGCTTTGTTCATGATATCTAATCGTGCCGCATCATTGGCCGATCTTTTCGCTTCGAATGATTTAATTTGTTCGGCAATATTCATCGTATGTTCCTTATTAAATGCATTTTTTGCTGAAACGCCAGCGGATAATTGAGAAGATAAATGGACAACTCGCCTTGAGCCAGACGCAGCCGGCGGTTGAAACATCGATTTAAGGGTTTGAAGATGACAATCCTTATTGGCGGGGATCGTCACGACAGATAATTCCGTCCACACCCATTTGGTAAATCGGATCCCTCCCTCATCTAAAAAAGCATATTCCAACGGTTTAAATCCGATAGAAAGCCCTTTCACCAGCCCAGACTTCATGGATTGCCACGCCTCTTCGAGTCGTGCAGATAATCCCGGTGGACTGGCTATTTGGGCTATCTTTGCTTTAATTTTGATCCCATGTGGTGTGACTTTCGCGTCGATAACTTCGCCAATAGGTTGTTCCATGTTGTGCTGCCATAGCAAGGGAAGCGGTAGTGTAAATACGCCACCTTCTGGCTCGACAATATCGCCATAAGCATCAGTTGACGGTGTTGTCGCCATGCCCACGATTTCTCTGTCTTTTTCATTCACTGATTTAATCGTTAATAGACTGTAGGAACGTTGATTTTCCATGCAGACTCCTTAAAAAAAACCCGCCATTGGCGGGTTCTAAATAAAATAAGATTTGTATTGTTTCTGCGGAGGATCAGGGTTTAATGCCATCAGTGATATCGCATTAAACAGCGCCATCAGTGCATCTATCTTCGATCGACCACTGGCTTGCTTGGTAATCAGTATGGCATTCCCTTTAGGTTCAACTCTTGCATTACCCACACACCAATTCATTAAGGGCTGTTTAGCATGAAATAACACTTTTTCAGCCAGTTTTCTTTCAGTGGTTTGTATGGCACCGCCTAGCCGCCACCCTTGAGAAATCCCCACAATAGCATCTTGTTCAATGCCTCTTTGCACGATTTCATCAAGTAATCCCCCAATTTCTGAAGGGTCAATGCCAATTTTATCCATCAACCTTGTCTGATAAATTCGTTCAACAATATCAGCCACTTCCTTCGTGTCATCCCCTATTTGTGCAACGAGGGTGAAATCACCGTCTTTTTCAAAGTCGAGCAATTTGGCCACTTCACTTTTTCGACGCTCAAACACCGATGAATGCCCCCAAGCATGAGACCATGACAACCATTGACGCGTATTTTTACATCGCCCCACTATCGATAAACCGAGCAAATCATCTAATCCGCCACCATCAATACCGACAGTAACCACCTCTGAACGACGAAGGATTTCGTCAAGCGTCAAAGTGTCATCTGTTTGTGGCTCCCAAAAGTCCGCGCCCACCCAACGATCAGAACGCAATGCGAGCCCCACTTCCACATTGGCATGTTTTGCCATAAAACCGCGAAAAGAGGCATCTCCTGTCTCTTTTGCTTTGCAGAATTCTCGCATTAAAAAAACTTCATCCACCGAATACCCCAAATTGGGATTTACCATGGCCATGTTTTCCGCTAACAAGTGCTCTCCTCTTTCTACCATGTCATGTGGATGTTCAAAAATCACAGGGAGAAAGTTAGGGTCATGAATTTTGCCGTCACGCACATCACGGGCATACTGTAATTTTTGCTTAAATACCCCTGATGGAGGCTCATTGGATTGAGTCGTGGTATACACCACAAATCCCTCTGGTCGAGAAGCCAACCCCCCTATCGCTTCGCGAAGCAAATCGTCCGCATTCGCTTGTTTGCCAAACAACCACAGTTCATCAATCAGCGTTCCTACTGACTTAATACCTGAGATCGTATTCGCATCGGCGGCTAATACTTTCAGTGTGGTATCCGTATTTCTATGCGTGATGGTCCTAATGTGTGTCTGTACTTGGCACAAATCATCCAAATCTTCATCATACTTCACCATATCCCTTGCAGGGTTAAAAGCATTTGTCGCGACCTCAACAGTAGGTGCAATGATGGTATAACTTGCAGCTTGGCGCCAATTTAACAGTAACGCTGTCATCATGATCCCCGCAGCTAACGTGGATTTGGAATTTTTCTTTGGGATAAGGACAAAAACTTCAGTAATATATCGCCGTCCCGTTTGCGCATCATACGAGCCAAATAGCGCAGACACTAAGTCAAATATCCATTGAGCACAAGCTTCACCAAACGTTGGGCTGCCCGGAGCATCAACTATTTTTAATTGCTTAAAGATATTTAACGCAAGCTCTGCCTGTTCAGGATATATCGGTGGAGGAATGATCGAGCGCCCATGCTTTATTCGCTCCTCCCAATCAGGGCAAGCGGTAGTCCAATATGGCATAGTTTAACCCTTGTTGTTGATGATTAATTTTGGGGGAGGCATTGGTGAAAAACGATTACCGGCTTTTTTCGCTGCTTTCTTCTTTTCGTCTTTTTTGCCACAGTCCCCTTTCTTACTGCACAGATAAGGTGCCAATTTTGCGGCGGCATCAAGCGATAATTTAGGGTCGATGTCTTTATTTTTCATCATGATTTCGGCAATCACGGCCAGAGGATCAGGATAGTCGTGTACCTGTGACGACCTCTCTTTATCCGTGATAACAGCGTTAATGTCAGAATTAACATTGGAGTTAACTCTAGAGTTAATTTTTCGATTAATTGTAGGGTTAACTTTATTGCTAACCTCATGATTTAAATGATAATTAACTTCAGTGTTAACGTCAAAATTAACCTTAGAGTTAACTTTTTGATTTAAATGAGTATTAACTTTAGTATTACCATTAATACTGCGCCTTAGATAAGCTGTTACATCCGGATCTTTGGCTAACTGACTCCCTTTTACCTGAGCAGTTTTCTCGCTGTATCCCGCTTCAATCGCGGCTTCTCGTTGCGTCATCCCTTTTTTCAGGGCTTGTGCAAATTTCTTTTTTCGCCCTGTTAGCATCACTTTATCCTTACCTAAATAAGGTTAACTTCTTTCAAAAAACAGAATTTTTTCTCTGAATGAGAGGGGGCGAGGTAGCCGAGGCGATCTATTTTTATTTTTTTCACCTCCCCCCCTTCTTTGCTGTTAGCCTCACATTAGCAAGATAATTCTTCTTTTGTTTTCTTTCGATGACATTCAATACAAAGTACCTGACAGTTTTCAATGGTGTCTTTTCCACCTTTAAATAGAGGAATGATATGGTCTAATTCAAATCCATCAGGGAAAGCTAACAAGCTCCCACATGCGGCACAATGCGGGTTCTCTTGCCACTTTAATAACCTTCGTTTTTGCCGTTGTGATCCAGTCACTCGCCTTGTGACAACATCTAATGGTTTAACCACTTTCGTCTTTAACACGGGAATACGTGGTTTTAGTACTTTTAATCGACTCATGATGTGCGATCTAGCCTAGTGATATTAGTGAATGATTGACAAAATGATGTCACTCCCTTTTTTCTACCAACAACTGACGTTGCTGATAATGCCCAGAAAATAACAAAACAGTTATATTCATTACTTTGAGCCTCACTATCTCTTGGTTGTGAGCTCTTTTTTATATTTCCCTTCAAAGAAAATTCACCTTTATTGGCTTATCCCTACTAACGGTCAAATTGACCGTCTGAGACATACTGTCGGTAAACTCGTCTTTATTTCGATTAAAGATACGAGTTACTGATGACTCATCTTTGTACCCAAGTAATTCTGAAAGTTGCTTGTTGGTAAACCAGATTTTTCCATCACCATTATCAAATAGAGGAATTTCGTCACCTTTAAAAACTAAGGATTTATTCATAGCGTATTACCTTCATTTGAAATGAACCCTCGTTCACATAGAAAATCAGCCCGTCGAAGCTCGCCAGCTATAACTGACTTCCTCGAAGGCTCATATCAAAGTAATTGAATTCGACGTTTTTGAATTGCTCCGTGAATGAGCAATGAAATACGTATAAAAAAGCCACCAGCGATTAACTGATGGCTATCTGTATACACAACTCAATGAATGATGTTTGTAGATGATGTCTCTCCATCGTCACGCCCCTTCTTCTACCTACAGCTGACGTTGCTGATAATGACCGAAAATAACAAAACGGTGGTATTCGTTGTTTTTGATTACTCTTACACACTCAATGTGAGGAGAACATGTCATCGTTAATGTATGAGAACAGCGACAACGCGACGCCTTCTATTGGCATTGGAATAAGGATAGCAGTATGATTAACATGTATTTATTTTTCGCTTAATTTTAGCCACCCTGTGAACTCAAACTCACAGGGTTATTTTTATTTATATCAATTAGTTAACTAAAAATAGATAATTAATAATACTAAACTGGTATATATACTTACTTAAGCTATACTAACTAAAATCAACCTCGCTATACTCTTACTGATTGGTGTTTAGTTAGTTTGCCCATGCACCCATGCTGGGCTTTTTTTAGTTCACACACTCTACTCTAATGTAATCCTGCAACCCTTTAATCATCTGTTCTGACTCTGCAATTCGCTCTCTGAGTAACCAATAATTTCTGATAGCGGTGTCAGTAGGTCGGGCGGTGGTTGCATAAGCCAAGCTGGTGGAGGGAGTGGTTTTGACTTTGGGACACTCGGCTTTGATGTACACCCGCTCAGGATGACGCTCACTAATATCACGCAAGTGACTAATTTCATTCTTAGCATTCGCTAGCTCCTGCGTATATTGAATATCCAACTGATTTAATCGCATTATGCGTGCTTGATAGTCAGTATTAATAGACTTCTGTTCTTCGAGAGCAATCGTTAGTTCTTTGTTTGTTTCTACTAATAGATTAATTCTGTTAGCTTGCCAATTAATCACCCAATAGCCTCCCACAATGATGCCTACCATCACAATGACAGCATAGAGTTTCCCATATTTCATGATTAGTACCGATGATGTGAGAGTGCAATCTGACAGCGTTTTTCTAAACTCACTTGGTCTTTAGTACATGAGTTATCAATCAAGAGATAAATACCACCAGCGACTGTGATGAGTAATGCAAGGATAAAGCTGATAATGATGATTAAAGGTTTCCATGACATAGTGCTGACTCCGCTTCTCGACGACTGACAAGCCCTCGCCAAACCTTTCCACCCGCATATACCCAACGTTTTATTTCTTCACAAGCACCCGCTCTATCACCAGCATTTAGTTTCTTGAGTAATGTTGAGCGAGCAAATGCTGTCATTCCTACATTAAAAGCAAAGGAATATAAAGCGGCTTTGATGTAGTCATCGAGTGGTACTTTGATTAATGCATCGACTTGCTGTTGTGTCTTAATAAAATCGTTTTGTAATAACGCATCACATTCTTGTTGTGTATATGTTTTACCGTGAATAATGTCTTTGCCTGTGTGCCCATAACAAACCGTCAAAATGCCTGCCACATCACGATAAGGTTCATAACGCACACCTTCAAAATGGGCTATCACTACTAATGCGATGGCTGTTGCTCCCGCA
>NZ_GG668577.1:324686-327640 GCF_000160755.1 Proteus mirabilis ATCC 29906 | reverse complement strand
ACTTAGATGCAAAAACAAGAGAATTAATCGCATTAGCAGTTGCAGTCACAACACGCTGTGATGGTTGTATCGCCGTACATGCTGACACCGCTTTAAAGCTGGGAGCTAGTCATGAAGAAATTGCAGAAGCACTCGGTGTTGCTGTTGCATTAAATGCAGGTGCTGCGATGGTTTATTCTGCTCGAGTATTGGATGCTATTGCACCTGAAAATTAATTCGTAATAAATCAATATCAGGGATATTAATTCAATAATCTCAATATATGACCCCAAAAATAATTGGGGTCTATTATTATTTAAGAACCTTATCATTACACATTGAGATTTTCATTCCCTTCTTCAGAGTAAATACTCCATACCTAATTCTTTTAAAATAAAACTCGATTAAATTAACGAGGGCTTTAATCAATAAGGTGCCGACTCACAGCTCTTGTGTGAACGATATAAGTGGATGTTGATTCTGTGGTCGGCGTAGACGAAAAGGCTACAAAGTAACCTTATTTAATTCAGGGTTGAATATATCAATGAGAATAATTATCATTACAATTGTATCAACTTTGACGAGTAGGATACGAATAAGTACGACATACTTCTTGCGTTTACTTTATATGCCGACATAGCTCCTAGCGCGTCGGCATTTTTTTATTAAATTAATATTAATTTTTTGACTTAAAATGACGTCATAATATTGACAGATTAATGATAATAATTATTATTTACATAAATGTTTAGGCTTCATTTAGTCCTAACACATTGCTCTCATTATCGATCTTTTTGCAAATGACTTATGCCGACATCCCCTAGTGCGTCAGCCTTTTTTTATATAAAAAAACCCCGCCGAAGCGAGGTTTTATATATTCAACTATTTAATGCTTAACTCATTTGAGCTGTCATCACACTTTTGCAAAAAATACATTTTGCGCCGTGTGGATTGTTCACTGTGACATCAAATTGTGATGTTCTATATTGTGAACTGCTACAACAAGGGCATTTAAAATAGAGGCGAATAGTAATAGCGCCTTTAGAGAGCCACCACGTTGCCTGCTGCTGGGCCTTTCATACCATTTTCCATGGTGAATGAAACTTGTTGGCCTTCAGCTAATGTTTTGAAGCTATCACTTTGGATTGCAGAGAAATGTACGAAGACATCTTTGCTGCCATCAGCTGGAGTAATAAAACCAAAACCTTTACCTTCATCGAACCATTTTACTGTGCCAGTCATTGTATTAGACATAGAATTTCCTTTAATTTATTTAATTTGCCATAAGGCATATGCGGTTTGTTTTGTATTTTTACTTATGGGAATTAATTAGAAGGAATTCACAATGAAGAGGTATCGAGGATAACGCTAAACGGGAACAACTTTAAACTTACTAACATAAATAGGTCTGTACTTCCAAACCAGTGACGCTATTAAGCCATAGAAAAATTCAGATAGCAAACTTTATTTTTTAACGATAAATCAGCTTAAATATGCCCCTAAAAAACACAACCCCGCTATACTCACGAGGTTTTCAATAGATAATCATGTAACATTGAAATCATTATTAACACAATATATTGTGTTTTGTAATTACGCAAGACTATAAATGCGGTGTTTTCTAATTATTTTATCCATATCTAATTTTACGTTATCAACCGATAAACACCCCTCAATAAATCCTTCCGCTGTCTGCAATCGCTTAGCCACTTCGTTATGAGAAATGCCGAGTTTTGAAGCCATTGAACGCAAAGGATAATTCTTCACATAGTACATAATAACCAACTGAAACAAGTAACTATTATTTACCTTTAAATGTAATACCGCTTTATTTATTTTTAAGCCATCATCATCTGAACATTGCTCTCGGCTTCGTCTTGAGCTTGGAATTAATCCTTTAAAACCTGCGGCAATTGATGAGTAATCGATACTATTTCCCTCATTAGCTGACCACGCACCCCAACGTGATAAAACTTCCTGCATATCTCTCATACAGACTTCTCCAAACCATTTGTTACCTTGTTACCTATTGATTAATCACTTACGCCCTCATCTCTCTTTCTCGTTTTAATTGCCTCACCTTCTCTCTGTATTTATCGCGTATCTGGATATAATCTTCGCGCCGCCAATGCGGAAGCTCATGAGGCCCTCGCAACCAATCAACTAATTCTTGACCAAATTTTTCGATAAGTTTTTCCTCATACTTTTGACTTACACTGGCATTTTTATGAGTAAATCGTCCTGCTCCGCCATTACATGATTTACATTGCTTATATGCATTACGTTCATCAAATCTCAGCTCAGGGTGTGAACCCACAGATAAAAAATGACCACAATCCCACTGTCCTCCATGTAAATCTGGGGGATTAGTTTCACCACAACTAATACAGGGCTCATCATGATCTCTGAGTCTGATGTATTGATTAAACGCAGTTTGAGCTTGTTTGATAAAATATGAGGTAGGTTTTACTGCTAATTTGCGGGCTTTGAGTTTGTCTCTTGCTTTGATTTCCTTTTCTCTTTGTGCCTTTTTGAGTTTTACTAACGCTTTTTCTTTTTCCTTATTCCTTCGTTTTATTGCCAGTTCTGCGCCGTGTTCTGGGCAACACCACCAAATATTACTGTATTTGGGGTGAAACCATTCTCTACATATTTTACAGCGCCGTCGCCTTAGCGACTTCATTATGTTTTCCTTTGATTTGTTCATCAGCAATTATTCCTCTTGATTTCTTTTCAAACTCATATATTCAGAATTGCTAGGAATGATGATCGGAATTCCCTTCTCAATGCACCATTGTTCATGTTTCTCCATCATGTAAAGCATCCTTGCTTTATCCATCTTGCTGGTTTTTTCACGCTCACCGTTTTCATTGCGCCCTAACCAATGTCCAACAAAATATTCATGAGTTTCCTCATTAGTGATGGGCTTTGATAAAACGATTTCACCGACACCATTTTTAATATCGATAACAACT
>NZ_GG668577.1:322439-324016 GCF_000160755.1 Proteus mirabilis ATCC 29906 | reverse complement strand
AGCGAATATGCTGTAAGGACATGCCTGGTGTATCATCCACCCAAATATTGGGCTCATCTTTAAGGCGACCGATGGCACTGCAAAGCCTATCCCATTCATGCTCTTCTAACTTTTGGTAAAATTTATCTGAATTAATCTGGGTTTGTTGGGCTAGTGTCCGTTCAACAAGCTGTTTATCTGTCATTTCCATGCTGAACAGCAATACAGGCTTACCTTGTTGTGAAACATTCTTTGCCATTTCAGTGAGAACGGTTGTTTTTCCCATTTTTGGACGAGCACCAATCACGAACAGTGAACCGATGACAATCTGTTTTGGGCTTAATAGGTGGTCAAAATCTTTAAATCCCGTTTTTAATCCTCGATGTTTCTCTGGGTTATCTTGTCGGTCACAAATATCGGTAAAAACATCATCCAACACATCATCAATTCGGCGTAACCCTGTTTTTTTCCCCATTTTTCCAAACGACGTAGCTTCATCAAGCAAGCGTTGTGCCTGTTCAATTTTACCTACAAAACTTAACTCACTTGGCGTCATCATGAGCTTTTGAATTTCAACCGTCTTTTCGATAACAAAACGCTGTGCGGAACACTCTCGGATTTTTTTCGCATAAGCCATAATGTTAGCAATACTCGGTGTTTCTCTTGCCATCTCAGCAAGATAGGCAAAACCACCTGATTGATTAATTCGCCCTTTTGACGCCAGAAAATCCGTCACCGTCATGATGTCTATTGGCATACGTTGGGTATACATTTCTCGCAGAGTAAGATAAATAATTTGATGGTGTCGGGCATAAAAATCTTCAGGTTTTAGCTGTGAGAAAATTGATTGCGCATTATCACTTTGCGGGTCTAGCAAGAGTCCTCCAATCACATTTTGTTCCGCCATCAAATTATTCGGAACTTGGTTCATCACAGTGCTCCCTCCCTTGTTTTGAGTACCGTTTCAGGTCTGAGTAAATAATCAAAATTCGCTCGCCAACCCCGATTATTTTCTCCGAAGTACCAAGCACTCGCCGTTTCCATAAAATAATCAAAATAATTTTTAGCTGATTCGACTGTGGGTTCTTTGAGCTCTTTCAGGAATTTGGATATTGCTCGTTTGCGTTTGTCATTCAGCGATTCGGCATTGGGTAATCTATCCCCTGCCGATTCGTTGAAGGCTTGCATGATTTCCTGATAAGGAATGTTAGTTTGTCGATTAACCGAAATCTGCTTTGCAGGTTTCGAGTCGTCAGACGATAGTTTTTTAAGGTTAATTGACTGGTTAAAAGACTGACTGGTTCTGGGTAAAAATTTTTGACTACCCCCTAGTCCAACCGTTTGACTACCGTGGTCAAATTCTTTGACTACTTCTGGTACAGAATTTTGACTACCCTCATCAAGAGATTTAGCCTCCAAATCCAGAATATATAAATTGGAAGTATGCCCCTTATCTGTTTTTCGCGTAACTTTACGAACAAACCCTTTTTTACATAAACTTTTAATGTGGTTTATCGCACTTTGACGGCTAATTTCGCAATGACGCGCAATAGTTTCATAAGAAGGAAAACACTCACCTTTATCATTGGCATTATCGG
>NZ_GG668577.1:273163-321682 GCF_000160755.1 Proteus mirabilis ATCC 29906 | reverse complement strand
TGTTTCGCATATTTCAGGATATTTTTCAGTACGACGTAGGATTGTTGAATCATGGACACCTAACGTTCTAGCCACAGCAGACTGAGTTTTATTTCTCAATGCTTGTAATGCTGAAGCTATTAGGTGATTAGAGATAAATTGATTGAATTGTTTGCGTGTATTTGCGCATTCCATTGTTTAAAGTCCTTATGAGTTAACTAAGGGACAATAATGATCCGTGGCTCATTCCGTATGAGTTGATATTGGGGGAAAAGTTGTCGCTTTATCAGCGACTCCGTAGCAGTCAAAAACTGCGATTGTTAAAGAGCGAATAAAACTATACAGTTTCTAATTCAGGCCAAATTTTATACCAATCGTCTGGCCTTAAATCTCTGCGTGTAACTGCACCATTTGTTGCTATTTCAATTTCAACACAACGTTTAGGAGAAATAGCACTAACACCAGATGCCATTTGAGAAAGGAAAGACTTCGAAACACCCAATTGGTCAGCTAATTCTTTAGCACCACCCCACTCAAGTGAATCTATATATTTTTTTAACTCCATATTTACTCTCCATTAGTTTTAAATATGAAGTTTATTAAACACTAAACCCAACGTCAAGTATTTGCTTGTTTAGTCATTACTAATCAAAATAAAGGTATGGAAATAAAAAAATTAAGACAAATAAAACTCTCACAGTGGTTTAAAGGTAAAACCCTGCCCACTAAAGAGAAAAGCTATATATCTCAACTGATGAGTGGTAAATCATCGTTTGGAGAGAAGGCAGCTCGTCGTCTAGAAAGAGACTATGGGATGCCTATTGGTTATCTGGATACCCAAGATATTCAGGATGATGAGGTTGAATTCATAGGTAAAATACCATCAGGTTTAGTCAAAGTACGTGGCGAAGCATTTCTAGGTGTCGATGGTGCTGTTGATATGATTGAAGCCCATAGTGGATGGTTAAAAATATACAGTGATGATGTTGATGCATACGGGCTCAAAGTTAAAGGTGACAGTATGTGGCCTCGCATTCAATCAGGTGAGTATGTTGTCGTTGAACCGAATACATCAGTAAAAACAGGTGACGAGGTATTTGTACGCACGATTGATGGTCACAACATGATAAAAATCTTTAATAAAACTAGAGATGGCGACTATCAATTCACCAGTATCAACAACTCACATAAACCAATAACGTTATCACCAGACCAAGTAGATACAATTCATTATGTCGCAGCTATAGTTAAACCTATCAAGTTTATTGATATCTGTGAAAAAACAGGTAAAACACTTTTTTAGTAGCCTCATAGCATCTTTAGAAAGATGTTGTGATGTATAAGAAATAATAGGTATAACCAAATTGATATTTTATTCAGTTAAATACATACTCAAATAAAGAGAATAGCGTATAACATATCAAGGCATACAATGACACAGGCATTTATAAACAACAATATACTTACATGGGCGAGATGCAGAGCTTCTCTCTCTGTGGATTATATTGCTGAAAAATTCAAAAAGCCTGTTGATGTAATTATTGCATGGGAAGAAGGTAAAGAACCTATCTCTTTTGCACAAGCGCAACGATATGCAAATATAACAAAAATCCCGTTTGGGTATTTATATCTCAATACGCCACCAGAAGAAAATCTACCAATCCCAGATAGGAGAACTGTGGGAAGTAGAAATAACGAGGTGAGTGTAGCACTAAAAGACACTATTAGTGATGTGTTAATTAAACAAGATTGGTATAGAGATTATGCCTTATCCAATGGGATACCTGAAGTTGAGCTAATTGGTAAGCTCCCACCTAATAGTCACCCTAAGCAAATTGTAGCTACAATAAAAGAATACATTGACCTTCAAATTCCGCCAACTAGAGGTAAATGGAGGGATTTTTTCTCCGTATTAGTAAAAAAAATAGAGTCTCTTGGAATTCTAGTCATGAGAAGTGGTGTTGTAAAAAGCAATAATACAAGACCTATTAGTGTTGATGATTTTCGAGGGTTCTGTATCGCAGATAAGATAGCACCAGTAATTTTTATTAACACTAACGATGCAAAAGCAGCACAAATATTTACTTTGGTTCATGAGTTATCTCATCTGATTCTCGGCCAGTCCGCAATATCTGATCTATCTATAAACTCTCGAGAAAAAGAAGAGATGATTTGCAATGCTGCTGCTGCTGAATATTTAACTCCAGAAATAATATTTTTAGAAAAATGGAATAATAGTATATCTCTTGAAGAAAATATTGATATGTTGAGAGATATTTTCAGAGTTAGTAGCTGGGTAATAGCTAGGCGAGCTGTAGATTTAAAACTGATAAGCAAACATGAATATACACAATACGTAAGTATAATAAATGAAAAAAGTACCTCTAGTGGTGGCGATTATAATCGCAACCAAAAAGTGAGAACTAGTGAGCGTCTTACTATTGCCGTGATTACTCAGGCGTTAGAAGGAAAAATACTTTTAAGAGAGGCTCAAAGTTTAACAGGAATACAGCCAAATAAACTATATGCATTTGCTCAGAAGGAGTTCGGGCTTTGAGCTATCTAATTGACGCAAATATATTTATTCAAGCTCAAAATGATTATTATTGTTTTGATTTATGTCCTGGTTTCTGGGAATTTATGGGTTCTAAATTCATAGATGGGCAATTAATAAGTATTCGAAATGTCTTTGATGAATTACAAAAACGAGATGATGAAATATGTTCTTGGTCAAAAAACATAAGGCATTGTTTCCAAAGCATTGATGATCAGGAAACTCAAGTACATTTTCGTGCTATTGCAAATTATGTTCAAAAAGAATATACACCAAGACATAAAAATAGCTTACCCCATATACAAAACTTTTTATCCGTTGCAGATCCATGGATCATAGCAAAAGCAAAAGCAACAAACTCCATTGTAGTTACTCACGAAATTAGAGATAAAAACAATAGTTGTAAGCCAAAAATACCTGATATTTGTGATTATTTTAATGTTAAAACTATTAGAACTAATGAGCTTCTAAGGAATTTTCAAGTCCAATTCATTCTCTCGCAACAATAATATAGCCCTTTCAACTTAGGATAGGGCTTTTCTTTTTCATCTTCCATTCATCCAAAAGTGATCTGCGCTACAATCTAAGTTTTTTACAAATAAATTTGCTTAACATTCATGGTTTTGTTAACCATTAACTAAATAGTGTTTAGTAAATACTTGACCTATATTTTAGTATTTAATAAACTAAGAACATCAACGGAACACAGCACGTTGATGTTCTTTAACAACGATGGTGGCGAGCTGTGTATTAGCTACCAGAACGGCGACGCTGATAAAGCGTCAACCTTCTCAGAAGGTTTTCGGATTTATTTTATCACCAATCACTAAAGCCAACTGTTTGGAGGATATATGGCAACTATAAAAGTGAAGAAATCACGCAAACCAGACTTTTTACGTGGTAACTCTGCAAATAGACGTCATGCCAGACGGAAAGTCGAAGCCATTGCAATTAAAGATATTGAGATGCAACTGGACTCAATATTTCAACTAGAAACTAAAAAATTAAACCGCGTTGAAAAGACACTATCACTAAGCCACATTCCTGTGACTAGAAGTATTGAACCTAAGTATCAATCATCACCTGATAACTGTTGTTTACCAGACGTATTAATATTTTCAGGAGTTAAAACAAAAATGCCCCGCAATAAGTTCAGAGTGACCGCTAGATAGGGGTAAAATGAGTTTTAAAGATCTTTCACCAGAATAGAAAAATATAACCTGAGAAACGATTGCTGAAATTTTGAAGCGAGAGCGTGTATATTCATATGACTTCACTAATGGTAAACCCCAAAAGATTGCTCAGTTTGTAAAAGGCGATTTTATTGTATTGGAAAAAGAAAGCACCTTTAATTCGATAGAGTTAAATATAAATAATCAGTATGGTGAATTAACAAATAACCCAAAGCAACTTATCAGTGCTTTCTATGGAGGCATCGGAAATTTCACTGGCAATATTTAACTCAATAGCATCAGAAGAATTATATATTGTTGATGCTTTGATTATACCTCTCCAGTCTTGCTGGGAACATTCCGTATTCATTACATTGATAAATCTCTCTAAGTCATTATCCAAACTTAAAACCCATTCCCTTAGTCTTTCATGATCTACGCTCTGCAATCCTCCCAACCCCCAATGAAATGGGTGTAATAGGAACCTAGCCATAGGATTTATTAATCTTTTTGAGCCAGCTAAATAGATAATATTTGCGATAGATTCAACATTAGAAATGTTATGCGTGGTGACATTTACAGGAAGAGATTTTAAAAAGTTATACGCAGTGAATCCAGCAGCTATATCACCACCTTGACTAGATATGTGTATTTTTATTTCAGTAGCTCCATTTGCTATAGCTGTTAAGCACCTATCTTGAAGCTGACTAATTGTATTTTGCGTAACTGGGCATAAGAAATTAATGACAAAGACCATTTAACTAACTCTCATATTGTGTGGGGTGGGGAGTTAATTATAACCGATTTCATATATAGGAGCACAGTGAAACCACCTCGCCTAAAGTGGTTAAAAGCAGCCACAATTAACTAATTCCAATCCATAAGATAAGCAACAATAACTTTACCAATAGGAAATAAATCATGACTCAACAAGATACTTCCGTTGTTATTAACGTCAAGTTGACTTTAAATCATATTGAAAATAAACCACATCGAGTAGAAGTAAACACTCAAATAAATGCTTCAGATGAAATCCCTGAGTTAGCTATATTACTAAGCGACTTCTCAGATAATTTGATTGGAGAAAATGCGATAAAAACGGCATTAAAAAAAGCCGTTTTAAATACCTTAGTAAACAAAGTTAAACATTAATAAAAATATTTTCCTCTCATCTAAATCTTTTTTCGCCAACACCAGAATATATTAATCATTACCACTATCACTTAATTAGTGAGGATTTTGCACATCCAGAGGTAAACATGAACATTGATAAATACACACTTTGTTTAGCTCAAATCCAAGCAAGGAACGCCCATTTTCTCAAAGATGAACATGGATGGAATAAGGCCAATCAGACATTAAAACAGGCTTATGGCATAAAACAGCAATACAACGCAAAGGTATGCAAAAAAATGAATATCCCAATGAATAGGCTCTATGGATAGAGGTAATTTTTTGTGAATAATTTTAATAATCAAATATACCCAAATGATAAATACCCTCGACTAAGTTCATCTACTCCGAAAAGAAATTTCAAAGAAGTTCTCGCTCATTCAATAGCTATTATTGAAGGAGAAATACCTAACAATTCGCCTAGCATAGCTGAACAGAGACTCGCTATGACGCTTTGGTATATGAATTTAGATGCATCAAAAAATCACCCTCCTCTTCCAGAGCATATTCGAGCCCAACGAGATTCAAAAAGGACATATGTACCTAGTAATAATTTTGAAGTCGATTACTACGGAAGTGATCGCCGTCAAGGTCAATATTTAGGGGATTAATATGACTGCTGTATACAAAGCTATTAGTAATGTTGCCAGAGAAATGGCTGAAACGGGCATTAAAAAAGGAAGTGTAAACCAACAACAAGGATTTATGTTCAGAGGAATCGATGCAGTATATAACGCCCTTGCTCCTGCTCTAGTTAAGCATGGATTACTTATTCTTCCACGGATTATTGAACGTACCGTCACGGAAAGACAAACACAAAGAGGTGGCTTGTTATTCTATGTCGTAGTGAAAGCTGAGTTTGAATTTGTTTCTGTTGAAGATGGAAGTAAACACACAGTTGTGACTTATGGTGAAGCGATGGATAGCGGAGACAAAGCCACAAATAAAGCCATGTCTATTGCATATAAATACGCAGCTTTCCAAACATTTTGTATACCAACCGAAGAAACGGCAATCGATGCTGATGCAGAAGTCCACAATGTAGCACCGAGAACACCAGATCAAATATTGAAAGATTTTACTAATTCAGCAATAGCTATTACAGATCTAAATATTTTGAAAAAAGAATTTGGTGAAACATGGAAGTTACTCAGAAAAACGCCTGAACAATCGAAAGCAAAGGAAGTATATAACATCAGAAAATCTGAATTGGAGGCAATGTAATGGCAAGTAAAGGTGTAAACAAAGTCTTATTAATCGGACACCTAGGTCAAGACCCTGAAATGCGTTACCTCCCAAATGGCGATGCAGTTACTAATATTACATTAGCCACCAGCGATTCATGGAAAGATAAACAATCAGGTGAAACCAAGGAACGCGTTGAATGGCATAGAGTTGTGATATTCGGAAAACTTGCCGAAATCGCTGGAGAATATCTGCATAAAGGTTCACAAGTCTATATCGAAGGCCAATTACAAACACGTAAATGGCAAGATCAAAATGGACAAGACAGATACAGCACGGAAGTTGTAGTGAATATTAATGGTTCAATGCAAATGTTAGGTAACAACAATCAGGCTGGTAGGCAGAATCCACAACAAAACCAAGGATGGGGTCAACCACAGCAACCACAGAAGCCAGCACAACATCAAGCACCACAGAATCAGCCACCGATGGATTTTCAAGAAGACGACATTCCATTCGCGCCAATTGGACTCCCCTACCCACGCCACACTATTTATGTGATTTAACCAAGTGATATCAGTATGAAAGCTACGGACAGCTTAATTTAACTCGCAGGGATGCAAGCAGAGGAATGAATATGAATAGTTACTCGCATCATGGACAATTTATGAAATTTATCGTACCAGAGCCAGATCCTAAAAATGTTTGCAGTCTTTGTAGTCGTGAAGTTGGAAAAGAAAACTTAATTGAAGGACAGAAAGCCAACATTTGCTTTGACTGTTCTGACTTAGCGAAAGAAATAGCTGATGAGAGACGTAAGGAGATAGCTGAAAAGGAAATTCAGCAAATGGCGAAGGATTTATCACTTGCGAATGTAAACACCGAAAAAGGAAGCTTTGATATTTCCGATACAGGTATGGCTACTGCTTACATGTATGCAGAGCGTTTATATAAAGCTGGATATAGAAAGGTGGAGTGATGAAAGACAGAATCAAGTTTAACGATGCAATGTTAGCGGCTGTCATGGATGGTAGAAAAACGCAGGCACGTAGACCGATTGAGCCACAGCCTAAAGTAACCGAGGAAGAGTTACGTAAGCTTAATGCATGGCAAGAGGGTTACACCTTATCCGAGCAAGTATGTGCAGCATGGTGTCATGGCTTTGTTGATGTTGATTGCCCGTATGGTGAAACTGGCGACATCATTAACATTGCAGACAAGGACGGTAATATCAAAGGGAAAATTGAAATTACTAATGTTTGGGTTCAGCAAGTAAACGATATCAGCGAAAGTGATGCAGAAGCCGAGGGATTTGACGGGAAATTAAATACACATACTTCTGACTTTGCTGCGGTATGGATTGCAATATATGGAATTGATAGCTGGGTAAATAACGAATGGGTATGGGTTATTGATTTTAGCAAAGTAGACTAAGGAGGCATTTTGCCAGTGGATTAGTCACATGGATGTGAGTATGATTTCTGCTTTAAATAAGGAGGGGGTATGAATAGAAGTTGGTTGTTATACATAGCTTTGGGAGTTGCTATTTTTGTTGCTATAACTTACGCAATTTTCTTTTATTGGAATATTGATAACAATAATAAATGGAGTACATTTTTTAGCTTTATTTCCGCATTTAGTATCTTTGCCACAATAGGTGTGTACTTATTGCAACGTAAAGACAATAAAAACGCTGAAAAAGAGCTAACTAACAAAAAAAATAAATCTATATCTGACGTGTTAATTTTAGAGTGCAGAAGAATTAGTGATGATTTAAAGTACATAAAAAAAATGCATGAACATATTACAAAGCAAAAATCAAAAGATGGGACAATCGATAGGAATGGAGATTATACCCATATAACAATTGCAAGACCTAATAAATCCCCACTTAATTTTTATATACTCAAGATAAATTATGACACTTTAAACAATTTACTTATACTATCCATAAATTCAGATAACTATTATTCTGAAACAATTTACTCAATTATATACTCTATAGTATTCATCAATGAAAAAATAGAATCATGGCTTGTAGATGAAAACTCTTTATTTAGAGAAAGAGTCGATCTTATTCATAGTATTATTGAACTTGAAGAGGATATGTTAAAAATTACATCTAACAACCACCTCCTGCACTAGCAGGGTTTTTTATACCTAAAATTCAGAGTAACAATTAATGAAAATAATCGGATATGTATTACTCATGCTAATACAGGGTTCTGCTGTGCCTGTGACGGAGCAAATATACACCCAATCAGAATGTAATAAACGTGCTGAATATTTAATGTCAATGAGGGATGTTAAGGTTATTTGTGGAGAAATATACAGATGAGACAAATTAAAATAAGTTCTGGCTCGTGGCAAAAAGATTTAGAAATGGTAATCACTGTTATCGATGAAGATAAATTTAAAAAATCATGTGAACAAATTAATAAATTCTATTCTGGTGATGAATATAGAGCTGATATACACGGTAGCCATGAGAAAGCAGGTTTTGCAATGTTCTGTGCTGAGTGCTTCCAACAAATAGCATTCAATAACTTCAAGGATGAAGAATGGCTTACCGAGCAATTCGATTGGTCTAAAGATAAAGGAATTGATGGCTATCCTTCGCTAGATGATATGGGGATTCGGATTGACGAAATAGAACCTTGGTTTATTGACTCTGACAATATAGAAATTACAGGATAGTAATCAATGAATAGCTATAATAAGTACACCGATCTTCAAATTAATGAATTGGTTGCTACAAGGTTAAAGAAGAAATGCTTATTAACGGAAGAATCTGTATTAGCTTATATGGATAGCGGCTATCGGACTTTCGACCCATGCAATAACCCTACTGACGCAATGCCGATTATTATTGAGAATGAAATATCGATGATTAAAAGCTCAGGTGGCTGGATGTGCTGCCATGGTTCAGTTGGTCAGGTTGAGCGTGAAAGCTTATACCGTGGCGCTATGGAATCATTCTTAATGATTAAGGATGCGAAGAATGAAAAAATATGACTTGATATTGTGCGATCCACCTTGGTCTTACAATAACAAAGTTTCAAATGGCGCAGCAGATAATCATTACAACACCACCGACTTATATTCTCTCTCCCGATTACCAATAGAAAAACACTCCTCTAAAAATGCCGTACTGTTTATGTGGTACACCGGAAACTTTGCACTCGAAGCAATTAAATTAGCCGAAGCATGGGATTTTAAAGTTAAAAACATGTTCGGGTTCGCATGGGTGAAATTAAATAAAAATGCAGGAGATAGAATAAATAAACCCCAGAAGATTTCTTTGACTTTATGGAAATATTAAACAATGAGACGAAGATTAATTGCGGTAATTACACTCGTCAAAATATTGAAATGTGTTTAATAGCCACAAGAGGTAATGGATTACCTCGTAAGTCTGCAAGTGTTAGGCAAGTTATTTATTCATGTCTTGGTGAGCATAGCGAAAAGCCAAAAGAAATACATTATAGGTTAGAAGAATTATACGGAGATGTTCCTCGACTCGAATTATTTGCACGAGAGAAATATGGTGATTGGGATGTATATGTCAACCAAGTAGAAGGAAGCATTAAATTAATATAGATGAATTATGATATTTAATTAACTTGCAGGGCTAATAGCATTATGTGTACTTATTTATTTAATTGAAACAGGACAAGCGTAATTATGGATATTATTGACTCAGCAAATGAAATAAACGAATTACATATTCAAACATCATTATCAAATCGTAAACCAGCAATTAAATCTCATAACGGAATGTGTATTTGGTATCACGAAGAACCGGTTGCACCTAATAGTGCATATTGCAGTAAAGATTGTGGTGATGATCATGAGCAATATAAACGGAAGAATGGATAGTATTACGAAATTACAAAAGGAATAGAAAGATGGAATATAAACTATTACGCTTGGATGAAGTTTTAGATAGAACAGGATATAGCAAGTCATGGACTTACAAATTAATAGATAAAGGAGAGTTTCCAAAGCAGGTAAAAATAGGATCTCGCTCAGTTCGTTTTATTGAAAGTGAAGTAGATGAATGGATAGAGCAACGAATCAATAATGCTCGTTGCCCTGATAATACCATCAATTGAGTTTTATTTCTTTTTACTTCTCAGCTCGTCTATATAATCAGCATACCACTGCATCATTTCCCTTCTCCCCTCCAAATACAGCGCATGGTTATAAGTACCACGGATAGAGTTTTTATCAACATGAGCAAGTTGTAACTCTATCCACGCTGTATTAAATCCTTTCTCATGCAATATTGTACTCATGGTGTGTCTAAAGCCGTGACCAGTAGCCCTTCCTCTATAACCCATTCTGCCAATCATTGTATTTATCGCCATTTCAGACAGATGTTTCTTATGATTCGTTCGGCTAGGGAAAATATACTGATAATCGCCACTTATCGGCTGTATTTGACGCAGTAAAGAAATCACCTGATCTGACATTGGCACCACATGCATTCTACCCATCTTCATGATTCTTTCTGGCAGTTTCCATGTTCTGCTTTCAAAGTCGATAAATGACCATTCTGATTTTCTTAGCTCCCCTGGTCTTAAACCGGTGAGCATTAAGATGTTTAATGCAGTTCTTACGATCTGACTTCCTTGATACTTGTCTACCGAAGATAAAAACTCAGGCAATTCATCAGCTAATAAGTACGGATAGTTTTCTCGTTGATGTGGAATAAACGCACTAGCTAAATCTGGGGCGGGATTATATTCAGCTCGTCCAGTTATGATGGCATATTTCCAAACCTCACCACAGCGCTGACGGACTTTTTTTAATTTCTCTGTAACGCCACGCTTTTCCATTATCGAAAGTACCTCAAGCAATTCGAGAGGTTTAATCTCTGCTATTGGGCGATCTCCAATATATGGGAAAACATCATTTTCAAATGCTTCCATCATGTCATTGCGGTAACCTTCAGACCATCGGTCTTTTCTTCCCTCATACCACTCTAGAGCAATGCTTTTAAACGTATTGCTTCCATCAAACTTTGAATCCCTTTTCTTATCCTTCTTTATCTTGTTAGGATCAACGCCATCAGATAACTGCCGTTTTGCGTCATCCCTTTTCTTTCTGGCTTCCGCGAGAGTTATCGTTGGGTAGACACCGATAGCTAAAACTTTTTCTTTGCCATCTATACGATATTTTAATCTCCAATATTTACTTCCTGATTTTGTAACTAATAGATATAAACCTCCTCCATCGAATAGTTTGTAGTCCTTTTCTTTTGGCTTACTGCTATCAACTTGCTTAACTGTTAGTTTCATACTGGGGGTATTAAATATTAAGGGGGTATAATGTCCCCCCATTTGTACCCCAAAAAAATGGAGCTTTCAAGAGACATAAAGAGACTTCAAGAGACAATAATTTGATTGGATTGCTTGATTTTACTGGGATTAGGAGACTTCAGGAGACGCTAGGAGATGTTGAGATGGCGGAGGAGGAGAGATTCGAACTCTCGGATGGTTTCCCATCGGCGGTTTTCAAGACCGCTGCCTTCAGCCGCTCGGCCACCCCTCCGCAATGGGGAGCAATATAAACATCCACGCTTATATTGTAAAGCCCTTATTGTCTTGTTTGGCGTAATTTTAAACGCCCTTTGATTTAACAGCTTAATTTATCAACGATTTACGCATTAGACTTGGGTATTGCGGTTATTTTTGCTAAATTAAATGATTATTTTTGATTGGTTAGAAGCACATGTTTGTATTTAACGGACAACAAATCGAGACAGATAGTCACGGTTATTTAAAAAACAGCAATGAATGGACCGAAGAGATGGTGCCAATATTAGCTGAACTTGAAGAAATTGAACTCACAGAGCAACATTGGGAAATTATCCGTTTTGTGCGCCAGTTTTATTTAGAGTTTAATACCTCACCGGCGATCCGAATGTTAGTGAAAGCATTAGCACAAAAATATGGCGATGAAAAAGGCAATAGCCGTTATCTATATCGCTTATTCCCTAAAGGTCCAGCTAAACAGGCAACGAAGCTCGCGGGCTTACCTAAACCTGTCAAATGTATTTAATACTAAGATGCATAATGGCGGATTGAAAAGTCTGCCATTTCTTCATATTGGCATGGTGTTGCCGACCAGAATACAATCTTACTCCCTATTGGTCCTCCAGCAGCCAACCAATCTTCTATTTTTCTCAGTACCTGCTCTTCAGCAAAAGCTCTGATCCCCACACTGCCATCATCACGATTCCACACATAACCCGTAATAGGCTGCTTTTTCATCCATTGATAAGTATGAAAGCGGAAACCGACACCTTGTACACGACCTTGAATAATATATTCTCTACCAACCTTCATTTACCTACCCTCCAAACTTATATGTAACGCAAAAATTCCGATAAGATTGTTGTCTTTTCTTTATACAATAGATAATCTGATTTTGTGAGGTTTGCATTTACACTGGATAACGACGTGTTTAATTTTGTTACACCTTGAAATTTCACTTTATGCCCTCATATACAGAAATTAATAAAGCAAGGTTTTACGGAGGTGATAAATGATGATCGCCAGCAAATTTGGAATAGGCCAGCAGGTTAGACATAAACTACTCGGTTATTTAGGTGTAGTTGTTGATGTGGATGCTGAATATTCCCTTGATCAACCTAACGAGGATGATATTGCATCTAATATGACCTTGCGATCAGCGCCTTGGTATCATGTTGTCATGGAAGATGATGAAGGACAACCGGTTCATACCTATTTAGCTGAAGCTCAAATAACTTATGAACTCTCAGATGAGCATTTAGATAATGACTCAATGGATGAGTTGTCACAATCAATCCGCAACCAATTACAGGCCCCGCGATTAAGAAACTAATTTTCTTCCATTCTTAACCTTAATGATAATCGCCGAATACATTTCGGCGATTTTACTCTGCCTATTACCAAGGCAATCCGTGGGCTTCTATCTCTTTTTTAGGACAGCGATCCATAACCACCCGCAACCCCGATTGTTCAGCTAATGCTTTTGCTTCTTCATTGATCACACCTATCTGTAACCATAAAACTTTAGCATTAATTTTAATCGCTTCTTTGGCAATCTCGAGCGCTACTGATGATTGACGAAATACATCTACCATATCAATCGCCACAGGAATATCTTGCAAATGACCATAACATTGCTGGCCTAATATTGTTTCCCCTGCCATACCCGGATTAACGGGGATCACCTCATAGCCTTGCTCTAATAAGAATTTCATGACTTTATAACTAGGGCGATCTTCTTTATGACTTGCACCAACCAGTGCAATTGTTTTGACACTTCTTAGAATGTCATAAATCTCTGAATCAACCATTTATATGCTCCGTTATCAGCAGGAAGATTGAAAATCTTATGATACATCATAGTATCTTGTTCCGCTCATAGCTTGTAAGATAAAAAAAAGGTATGTTGACAACTGGAATAATAACTGTATTTATTTTTAAAGGTAGCAAATGGAACAAATTGACCGCACACTCGCCACAGAAAAAAATATTGCGTTAGTTGCACATGATCACTGTAAAAGCTCATTGCTTGAATGGGTTAAAAACAACAGTGAACAGCTTTCTCACCATAAGTTATTTGCCACAGGAACAACAGGAAATCTGGTTAATCACCATACAGGATTAGAGGTCACTCAGATGTTAAGTGGCCCCATGGGAGGTGATCAACAAATTGGTGCAATGATTGCAGAAAAGAAAATTGATATTCTTATTTTCTTTTGGGATCCACTCAATGCCGTTCCTCATGATCCAGATGTGAAAGCGCTGTTACGCCTAGCAACAGTTTGGAATATTCCCGTAGCAACCAATCGTGCGACGGCTAATTTTCTTATTTCGTCCCCTCTTTTTTCACAAGAGTCAAAAATTAAAATTCCCGACTATGAAGGTTATTTAAAAGAACGTTTAAAATAATGCCTTATGGTTTTTTTTGCGTAGGGACACCTTGAGATTTTAATTCTGACACAAAACAAGATGGTTGTTGTTTATTAAATAATAACCATACTTGTTTTTTTGCTCTTGTTAATGCCACATACATTAATCGGCGCTCTTCAGCATCAGGATAGTCTTCAACTGGGGGTAATAAAGCGGTTTCTATAATCGACTCTCTTGCCGGAGCTGGAAATCCGTCTTTACCCGATTGTAAACCTAATATAATCACATAATCAGCTTGTTGACCTTTTGAAGCATGAAAAGTCATAAACTGTAATTTTAATTTGGGCCAGCGCGTTTTCGCCTTTTTCAATAAATCAGGTTGTAAGTAATGATAACGCGCTAATAAAAGGATCGTTTCATCGTCACTGACATAACCACTCATTTTATTTAATAAACTTTCTAATTGATCATCCGGCAATAATACAACGGCTTTTTTATTACCTTTTGTTAAGCTATTTAAAGGTTTAGCTAATTGATTAGGATTTTGTTGAATAAATGTATTGGCAACGTCACCTATAGTCGAATTAAAACGATAAGTGGTATCTAATGCACACTCAGCACCATCACCAAAAGATTGATGAAACGCTGTTGTTAGTAATAATTCAGCCCCACTAAAGCGATAAATAGCTTGCCAGTCATCACCAACTGCAAATAATGAAGTTTGTGTATTTTGTTGTTTTAACGCATTTAATAGTGCTGCTCTTAGTGGTGAAATATCTTGGAATTCATCCACCAGAATATGTTTCCAAGGACTGACGAAACGCCCTTTTTCTATCAGATTAATGGCTTGATGTAATAGCCCTGAAAAATCAATGGCATTCTCTTCTTTTAATGCGGTTTTCCATGCCTTTAACAGTGGTGCTAATAGTTTTAAACACTTTTTAAATGCATCCGTATATTCTGCAGGCACAGAATCAATCATTGTTTTTTGGCTACCACCTTGCATTCTTAATAAACTGATCCACCGCTCTAACCTTACGGCAACTTGATTTTCTAATTTTTTATCATGCCAAAACTCCCCATCAGGGACTTCCCATGCTAGCTCTTCAGATAACCACTCACGCCAGCCTTTCGCTTGTGCTTTTTTCTGCTGACACTGCTCACGCCACTGCGTTAACAATAGTGTTCTTCTCTTTTCACTATTGATTTCTAATTCGCTGATCTTGGGTTGTTTTTTAGTTGACTGTTGGATAATAAATAATGCCAATGCATGAAAGGTTTTCGCCGTAATATCAGCGTTTAAGCGCTCAGATAAACGTTGGTTCATCTCTTCAGCGGCTTTACGTCCAAAAGCCAATAGTAGAATTTGTTCAGAGGTTGCTAGTTTACGACGTAACAACCACCCTGCTCTTGCCACTAGTACCGACGTTTTACCACTACCAGCACCCGCTAATACCAATATATTATCTTCACCGTTGATAACGGCTTTACATTGCGATTCATTTAAAGGCGATGTTTCAATGGTAGTAAAAAACTCCGCATGCTCTGTCAACATACGGGTGATCCATTGCTCATTTTCTTGCGCAATTAATGCCTTACCTTGCTGTAACCACTGTAAACAGCGTTGATAATGCACCTTACAGTTATCAAATTGAGCAAGTCGTTCCAGAGGAAGAGGAAGAGCAGAAAAACTTTCTTGGATAGCCTGTTGAATACCGGCTAACTGGTTTTGTTTTATCCATTTATCGCTTTGAATTATATCTTGGATAGAAGAGAGTTGCTTTTCAAGTACTTGCGCCGTTATCTCACTCATCTCTTGGCTCCATATTTGCCAAGTTTGATAAAGATAGCGGTAAAATTGTTGCGTTTCTTCCCAGTCCGTTCCATGCAAACGAACCACTTTATTGTCGGGCAGTAAAAACTCTAACTCTCCCCACACAATGCCTTTTTTACAAAAAATGTCGATCAATTCATTAAAAGGAATTAAATATTGATGCTTTTCACCACTGACCTCAATACCCGCATTTAACAATTTTACCCTGTTATAAGGATGCTGAGCTAAACGTTGTCCCATTGGGGTTGATTTCAGTTCCATTCTGTAATTCCTACAATAAATAACAAATAGTCTGTCGTTAAACTCTTTTTTATCTGTAATAAACCCTATATTCTAAGAGGTAATTATCTCCATCTTGTTTATTTAAGGGCTTTTTGTGTTCAATTTGTTTAATGGCGCCCGCCGATTTATCTATAATAGCCACTTTTTATATTATATTCGCATAATAATCGCACTTACGGGAACGACTTTATTTCCATGGGCTTTAGGACAAGAACCAAAATATACTATACCTCTTACATTAGGTGTTGTCGCAGCCGCATTAACTGACTTAGATGATAGGCTTGTGGGCCGCTTAAGAAACCTTGTGATCACCTTATGTTGTTTCTTATTAGCATCAACATCCATCGGATTACTCTACCCTTACCCTATTTTATTCTTTTGTGGTCTTGCTATCTCCACTTGGGGGTTTATTTTATTAGGCGCCTTGGGTCAGCGTTATGCTACCATCGCCTTTGGTGCGCTATTAATCGCTATTTATACCATGTTAGGTATGCCGATTTTCCCAGAATGGCATGAACAACCTATTTGGCTCCTTTTAGGCGCGATTTGGTATAATTTGCTTACCTTAATTGGTCACCTACTTTTCCCTATTCGTCCCGTTCAAGATAGCCTTACGCGTTATTATCAGCAGCTTTCCGCTTATCTAGAAGCCAAGGCCGCATTATTTGATCCCGATATTGAAGGTGATCAACAGCAATTACTGTATAACTTGGCATTGGCTAATAATCAGTTAATTGAGGCAATGAGCCAAACTAAACTAACATTACTAAGCCGTTTAAAAGGTGATAGGGGCCAGCGTAGCAGTCGTTTCACATTGCATTATTACTTTGTGGCTCAAGATATTCATGAACGGGCCAGCTCTTCTCATATTCAATATCAATTACTGAGTGATAGATTACGCCACAGTGATGTCCTTTTCCGCTTTCAGCGCTTACTGTCAATGCAAGCAAGAGCCTGCGAACAAGTCGCTCAATCTATTCTTTGGCATAAAAAGTACCAACATAATCCTCATTTTGAACGTGCAATCACTCATTTAGAAAATGCACTTAATAATGTAAAAAACAGTACTTCTGATCCACAAATTATTGCGCCACTCTATAATTTATTACAAAACTTACAGGGCATCGATGCTTTATTAAAAAGTATTAGTACAGAGCAATATCAAATCTCTCATGACCAAAAAGAAGAAACTCAGTTATCTGATGAAGGGCTTACTGGGTGGCGAGATATCGTGCTAAGAATAAAAGGTCACTTAACACCAAAATCAGCTCTATTTAGACATGCAGTACGAATGTCACTTGTCTTATGTATAGGTTATGTGATCATCCAGTTTTTTGATTTGCATCGAGGGTACTGGATTTTATTAACCAGTTTGTTTGTTTGTCAGCCTAACTATAATGCGACACGTAGACGATTAACATTACGGGTCAGTGGCACTATTATTGGTATTTTAATTGGTTTCCCTATTCTCTATTTTGTGCCTTCCATCGAAGGTCAATTAGTGCTTATTGTTGTGACAGGTACGCTCTTTTTTGCTTTCCGAACCGTACAATACGCTCATGCCACTTTGTTTATTACCCTACTCGTTTTATTAAGTTTTAATTTATTAGGTGAAGGCTATGATGTCGCACTACCGCGGATCATTGATACGTTAATTGGTTGTGCTATTGCCTGGTTTGCAGTCAGTTTTATTTGGCCGGATTGGAAGTTCCGTCAGTTGCCATTGCTCATCCAAAAAACCAATGACCAATAACTGCTACTATCTTGATGCGATCCTCATTCAGTATTATCAAGGAAGAGATAATAGCGTTAATTATCGTATTGCACGTCGTAATGCACATAGCAGTGATGGTGAGTTAGCATCTTTAATTTCTAACATGTCATCAGAGCCTAAAAGCTTTCAAACCTCTCAAGAAGAAGCATTTAAATTACTTTGTTTAAATCATACTTTACTGAGCTATATTTCAGCATTAGGTGTTCATCGTTGCAAAATTGAAGATGAAGCAGTACTCACCCTGCTTAATGATACTGTCTGTTATATTGATTCAGCGTTGAGACGTAAAAAACCACAAGATAATGATTTTATACAATCTCACGATCAACTTATCGCACGTGTTAATGCACAACCAAGTTCAGATAACGCCCGTATTCAATTAGTGTTAACGCAAATACGCTTGTTACTGGATTTATTGCCACAAATTGTCAATTGCATTGAGCTAATTGAGCAAACAGAATGGCAAAACGATAAAGATAAATTAGCTACAGCTTGATGGATAAAAAGTTATTTTCTCTAATTTCTATTAGAACCTTAGAGAAAATAACAGACTCTATTGGCTTAAGTTTGCTCTTATTCCGTTATTCCTGTTCATTCTAATGTACTCAAGTCCGAGTACTGTAGTTTAATAGGATTTAACGGATAACTCTTTATACCAATTTAACAATTCCATTTTTAATTGACTAGGTAACACAGAGCGATGACAGCCAACAATAGCACCTGCTAACGCAAGCAATAAGTCGCTATTTCCTTGCTTAGGTTGCGCAATCAGTTTTAAATAACATGCCTTCGCACCGATCGTACGTAATTCCTCGATACGGTTAATCCCAACTTGATTCAGCTTTTTCTCTAATGCTATGCCCAAATTGGGTAAATCTTTGATACGACGAGGCTGCTTTTGCTGCCCTAAAAACTCCTGAGTACTATAGTGATATGCAAAATCGATATATTGATTGAGCTTAGCGCTATTACGCCATATTGCTTGCGTAATACGATAATAGCGCAATGTAATGGGGATACCTTTTTTTAGATAGACGTATGCATCCATGTTGTTTGCTTTATAGAGTGTTTCAGCAAAACCACTCCCTTTTAAATAAAATTCATTATCAGCAGTAATCGCAAAGATAACCTCATCAACCATTAAGCTATAACCGCCGAATTGAGACTTCTTACTTAACTTTCCATATTCTGCTACGCGCGATAATAAATGAGCCTTCCTTTGCTCAGGTAAAATTGACATCAGATCTCCAAACCACAAAAAATATTTTTTATCTTAAAATTCAAATATATGACTGTATTCTTGATGGTTAAGACAATAAATAAATGTCCTTTTTTTGCCAATAGTTACCCGCTCAAAAATATGAATTTACATAAATTTTGAGAGCAACTTTCAAAAAATTGATCTTGATTTAAGTGAAACTCAGGTATACTGTATATACATACAGTACATATTGAACGAGGTAAATATGAAACTCTCAACATCATCTTTGGCAAGACAAAATGGCCTTTTCCAAGAGATCTCTACTGAGGTATTACCTCTCTCTATGGCCTCCGATGCAATTACAACAACAATGCCCGATAATAGACAAGGCATAGTAAGTGAACTTCTTTACCAAAATCCCTTGATGATTAACCACATCTTACTACCTCTGTTAAAACAGTATAGCCATGAATCACGTTGGTTACTGTGGTTAAGTCCACAACAAAAATTAAATCGTAGTTGGTTAAAAGAAACCGGCTTACCCCTGAATAAAATCATTCAACTCAATCATGTTGATTCAATTAATACTGTGGAATTAATGGAGAAAGCGCTACTAAGTGGAAACTACAGTGTAGTATTGGGTTGGTTACCAGAAATATCGTCAGAAGAGATGAAAAGATTAGAATATGCTGCCAGCATCGGTAAAGCGTTAGGTTTTATCATGCGACAACAAAACAGTAATCATATCCAAATAGAAAACAATAATTCCTCTAAACGACATTTAAACTCGATAAAAATTCATTCAAATCACTACCATTAGTGAAATTTAAGAGTTTTCCTAATACTCATAACGCAACATTATCATTTAAGATAAGTCATAATCAATTGTAACTTAAATCATATGGTTACAAGAAATTTAACAAAAATATAGAATAATTCTTATTGTGAATAACGGCCGATCTTTTTAAAATTTTAAGTCGAATTTTAAAGGGATACTTGTAACTTTTTAAGTTCATTGTAGACTTTATATCGTTAAGGTTATGCTTTAAATCCCGTTTTTGGGGATCATCATTTGATGAAAGCATCGAATTCCTAACAATAATTTAACCAAGGGCAAATAATAAGGCTTAAAGCCAAATGCCTAACTTGGATGATAACGAGGCGTAAAATGAAAAAGACAGCTATCGCATTAGCAGTGGCAGTGGCAGCTTTCGCAACTGCAGCGCAAGCAGCTCCAAAAGACAATACTTGGTATACCGGTGGTAAATTAGGTTGGTCTCAGTATCAAAGTACTGGTAACAATTGGGACGGCGTGAATATCGGTAACGGTAGCACACACAAAGACCAAATTGGTGCTGGTGCATTTGCTGGTTATCAGTACAACCAATACTTAGGTTTTGAACTGGGTTATGACTGGTTAGGTCGTATGGCTTATAAAGGTTCATACAACAACGGTGCATTCAAAGCTCAAGGTATCCAATTAACCACTAAATTAAGCTATCCAGTAATGGATGACTTAGACGTTTATACACGTTTAGGTGGTATGGTATGGCGTGCAGATTCAACTGCAACTATTAATGCAACTTCAGCAGGAACTCAAAAACGTTTCTCTGAAAATGATACTGGCGTTTCTCCAGTATTCGCATTAGGTACTGAATACGCGATCACTCCTAACATTGCTACTCGTCTTGAGTATCAGTGGATCAACAACATCGGTGATAAAGGTACTCTGAACGCTCGTCCAGACAATGGTATGCTGAGTGTTGGTGTTGCTTACCGTTTCAACCAAGAAACTCCAGCTCCAGTTGTTGAGCCAGCTCCAGTAGTTGCTCCAGCTCCAGTTGTTGAGAACAAAACCTTTACTCTGCGTTCAGACGTTCTGTTCAACTACAACAAATCTTCTCTGAAAGCTGAAGGTCAAGAAGCACTGAATGGTCTGTACAATGAATTAGCTAACATCGACCCAACTCAAGGTCGTGTCGTAGTTATCGGTTACACTGACCGTATCGGTTCTCAAAACTACAACCTGCCTCTGTCAGAAAAACGTGCTCAATCTGTAGTTGATTACCTGGTATCTAAAGGTATTCCTGCAAACAGCATCTCTGCAGAAGGTCGTGGTAAAGAAAACCCAGTAACTGGCAACACTTGTGACAACGTCAAAGCTCGTGCAGCTCTGATCGATTGCTTAGCGCCAGACCGTCGTGTAGAAATCGAAATCCAAGGTACAACTGAAGTTGTTGTTCAACCTGGTCAATAATTCAAATAGTAGAGACATCTACTGTAATGAATTCTAAAAAAACCCTGCTTCGGCAGGGTTTTTCTTTTGATGATGACTTTAAATGATTAGCAGAGATATTCTCTATACCTCTTAAGTTAACGCTATACTGATGATCTCTCGATAATAAACAACACTATCGTCATTCTACTCTTTTTTCTGTTTGTCTCGTTCTAGTAACTCAATTAGGCCATCTTTTAGGTTATGTACTTTTAGTGCATATTGCTCTTTTCGCTCCGCATCTTCGATAAGCTGGACAATCGTTTCTGATAATGTCAAACCTCGGCGCTGAGATAGTGCTGATAGGCGTTGCCAAACTTTAAAAGTTAAATCGATAGATTTTTTACGCGTATGCTGATGTTCAGCATTAAAATAACGCTTTCTTCGAGCACGAATAGTTTGCTTCATTCTATTCGATAACTCAGGGTTCATATGTAAATTGATCCATTCAAGGACTTTTAATGGTTGAGATTCAAGGCGTAATAGTTGCTCAACCACTTCATCGGCGGCGCTCTTTTCGACATAACGGGTGATTAATTCACCTTCGCGATGTTTTTTTACTAAATAAGCCCACTTCCAGCCACATTCTAGATTTTCTAACTGTTGATATTTCATACAAATCACCGTGACAACGTAACTATATACTAGCATATCAACAATTTTGCCAAAAAACTGCCTTAAACCGAATATTTTTGCTTAAATTATCACCAAAAAAGATAAGTAGCTTTTGTTACCTCCCACCGACAAATGTCAGAAGGGATAGTTTTCTAACCACGTTGTGATAGAATCGTGCGTCGCTATAATAAAACAATACATTCAATTTAATAGGTTATAGCAAAAGTAATGGCAACGTATATTCCCGGCCAAAAGTATAGACATAATATAACTGTCAATAGCTGTCTTATTGCAGGATAGATACCAGCTATTAACGCTTTATGTTAACTTCCATGTTCACTACTCAATAATAAAAACGGTAACCTTGAAAAACAACGAATTAGAATGGCAGGCGTTACGCCCAGATTACGCCTCCTACCAGACTTTCTTTCAAACAGCATCGCAATTGCCTGCATCTTCACTTCGTGAGGTTCAACCTCGCTTATATGAAAGCTTACAGTGGCTAAATAATGCAGAAGCAGGCCAATTTATGCTGTTAAAAGCAGAAGATTCTACTGCTTATTTCGAAACACTCGCTGATACATTACAACAAGCAGAGATAAAAAATTATCCTGTTGTAGGTGCCTATCAAGCTGAGTCTAATCAAATTTATTGGCAAGATAATGTAGAAGGTTCATTTTCATCATCAGAATCTATTGCTTGTTGCCAATGGATAGAGCCTGAACAACTTTTTGGTTCATTTTATTATCATAAAGATAAGCTCCTCGTTAACCCAGGACTGCTGCATAAAGTTAATGGTGGTATTTTAGTCTTATCCATTAAAACGCTCTTAGCACAACCCTTAATGTGGTTCCGACTGAAAAAGATGGTTGAAGAGCAACGCTTTGAATGGTTAGTGTGGAATGACCATCAAGCCCTTCCTTTGCCTATTGAAGCCATGCCCCTTCACTTACGTGTTATTTTAGTGGGCGATCGCCTAAGCTTAGAAGAGCTTGAGTTTATGGAGCCTAATATCAGCAGTACGGCGCTATATGGCGAATATGAATACGATATGTATTTAGAAGATGAAACCGCCCTGAGCCAATGGTGTGGTTTTGTTAATGGACTTTGCCAAAAATATCGTCTTCCTTCATTATCTGCTGATGCTTGGCAAGTATTACTGACTCAGGGCGCAAGAGAGCATGAAGATCAGCTTATCTTATCTCTCGATCTTGAATTCCTATTACGCCAATTGCGTTATGCCATGCGTTTTAATCATGACGCTTATCTTGGTGCTGAGGCGCTTAAAAAAGCGCAAGAAAATCGTTTATGGCGACATAGCTACTTATTAGAACGAAGCCGTGATGAAATATTACAAGGCCAAGTCACTATTCACACTGAAGGTGAAATGGTAGGCCAAATAAACGGTCTTTCTGTCTTAGATTATCCCGGTTATCCCGATCTAATTGGCGAGCCAACTCGTATTACCTGTGTGGCTCATATTGGTGATGGCGAACTGGTCGATATTGAACGAAAAGCAGAATTAGGTGGCAATATCCATGCAAAAGGCATGATGATTATGCAAGCCTACTTAAATTCTGAATTACGATTAGATCAGCCACAACCTTTTAGTGCTTCCGTCGTTTTTGAACAATCTTACGGTGAAGTAGATGGTGATAGTGCCTCACTAGCAGAATTATGTGCGCTAATCAGTACATTGTCACAACACCCAATTGATCAACAAATCGCCGTAACCGGTGCCGTAGATCAATTTGGTCAGGTACAACCTATTGGTGGTGTTAATCAAAAAATTGAAGGCTTTTTTGATATCTGTCAGCAAAGAGGATTAACAGGATCACAAGGGGTTATTATACCGCTGGCAAATGTGCGACATCTGGTTTTAAACGAGAGCGTGATACAAGCCGTCAAAGAAAATAAGTTCCATATTTGGCCGGTTGTCCATGTTGCAGAAGCTATTACTTTGCTAACACATCAGCCTTATTACGAAGAACAATGTGAAAATCCACAATCAAATGAACACTTGTTAGCTGTTATTCATGATCGAATAACACAAGCGAATAATCAGGATAGGCCTAAGTTACCTTGGTTCCTACGCTTATTCAGATAATTCTGTTTCAAGTGATCGGAGTTGTTCAGCGTACAAGTGTAAGCTATTCTGTTATCTTACACTTGATAAAGGCTATATAAACAATGGTTGATAAACGCGAATCTTATTCTAAAGAAGACCTCATTGCTTCAGGCCGTGGTGAATTATTTGGCCAAGATGGCCCACCACTGCCTTCAGGTAATATGCTAATGATGGATCGCATCATTAAAATGACTGAAGATGGCGGCTCCCATAATAAAGGCTTTATCGAAGCAGAATTCGATATCAAGCCAGACTTATGGTTTTTTGATTGCCACTTTGTCAATGATCCTGTTATGCCGGGTTGTTTAGGGCTTGATGCAATGTGGCAACTGGTAGGTTTCTACCTAGGTTGGTTAGGCGGTGAAGGTAAAGGCCGAGCTTTGGGTGTGGGTGAAGTGAAATTCACTGGGCAAATTCTACCAACAGCCAAAAAAGTCACCTATAAAATTGATTTCAAACGTGTTATCAATCGCAAGCTTATTATGGGTATCGCTGACGGTGAAGTTTATGTTGATGGTAAACTGATTTATGAAGCCAAAGATTTAAAAGTCGGCTTATTTAAAGATACCTCAGCATTCTAAGTCAATATTACACATAGATAGATAAGAGCCTATTCTCTTCGATGAGATTAGGCTTTTTCTTTTATGGTGGTATGGTGGTATCTCAGATAAGAGTACTTGGCAAGTTTTCGCCCTACCGTACTTTACAACATAAAAAGGCCTACCGCGGTAGACCTTTTTATTTCCAATTCACAGTTGTTATTTATATTCAAATTGTCCTATGTTCAAGTTATTCATAGGAATATGCATAAATAACCCTCTTTTGATTATCAATTAAATCTTGGTGATAATATTTGCGATAACACAGGTGTCCGCAGTATCACGTCGACGGGTTATTTATTTTGCAAGCCCAGGGCGATCTTCCATGGCCTGTCGCCAACCTCCTAGCCAATGTGAACGTGCATCAATGGCAAAATAGGGACACTGCTCTTTTGAACGACCTTGCATACCGGCTTGGTAACCTTTCGATAATGCTCTAGCTAAACGATCTCGTTTCTGTCTTTTCATATTTAGACAACCCTCACGTTCTAAGTTTAAGCGGAAAGATAATGATTGTTTTTCATACAACCACTATAAATTGATACGCTTTATTGAGGATTTAAGCAAGTAAAGAAATTAATATAATTGTCATATTTGTGATACTAAGCTGGATCCTATTTAAATCACCTTAGATTACAATTAATTATATTTAATATAATTAAATAATTTATATCTATTTGTATTTATTAATAAAAGACATAAAGCAAATCATAACAAGCTGATTTTTATTTATTTTTATAAAAAAATAATATTAAAGATCCGATTTCTGACCTAAATAATAAAAACAATCGCTTGAAAATAAATAATCGATTTTTTTCAATTTATGTCAATATAACAATCCTATTAGAATTGCCTATTTTCTACTATTCACAGTAGTAAAAATAAAATTTATGCCAAATAACCATAGCAACATTAATGATATAACTTAAGTTATCGACAAATATGAAGCCTGTTAACTAAAAAACCTCTATTAACTCAAATTCTTCAAATATTAATTCCATATCTGGAGAGTAGGTGCCTTCTCGCATAAAGAATTCTTTATGTCCTTGTTGCCAATATGACAAGCTTAGATCACCCTCACCTTCTTTACGCGCTAACTGTTCTGTGACTTCAGAAAAACGTACCAATGTTAAAGAGCGTGTTCTGATAACACAAATAGGAACCCCATGACTATTTAAAATAATATTGTAACCACCAATTGTTGGCGTGACTGGATCACTAAAAAAACCACTTAATGAGCTACATGTTGCTGTTTTTTTTCTTTCAACGACAAGTTGTGCAAGTTCATCAGCAAGCTGCGGATTATCCCCGAAAGACCAACAAATCGCTGTAGGGTATTTCTTTTTTATCAATTCCAGCATGAGATTTTTCTCTCGTTATCTCGAATAAAAAACCAACACCTGATTTTAGTCAGGCATTGGTTATTCCTATATTACTGTATAAAACAATTAATATTGTGATTTAATTGTTTTTGCGATCTCAGCGACGACATTCTGCCATCCTTCCCCTAGCGTACGTACCAGAGCCGGATAGCCATCTTCCGTTTGTGTTAACGCGACAGAAAAAGGCTGACTAATCACTTTATTGCCTTGAGTGTAGATCCAATCACCAGCAATAATCACTTTGCCGTCATATCGACCTTGAAAATAATTAACATTGACAGTCAATTTAGCAAGTTTATCTTCAATAGGTTGTGTCGAGACCACTCGATTAGGGAATTCTTTTGCTAATCCCACAACCAGATTTTGCTGTAGCTGTTGATCAAGCGGGTTTATCCACAAATGTTGGTTAGCAACGGTATAATTGATATCACTGGTTTGATAGACAATGCCCGTGTTAACTAACATATCAGATAAACGGATAGGCTGAACCCAAATCTGATCTTGCTTTGCGCTCTCAGTAGTTGTAACAACCTTATTATTTGCACCTTGATAAACATCAGGTAATTGATAATAAGCTTTATCAGGCACACTTGAACAAGCCGTCAGCATCAATACCGCGATCCCAATAATATATTTCATTATTTTTCAGCCCTCTTTGGTTCAGGATCTTTACCTTGTTGTGCTTCAAAAATTAATGCGTTGCTCTTATTGTTTAAGGTCTTCAATAGCGGTTGCATCTCTCTTAGCACTTGATCTAAGCGTTGCATATTATCAACCATTTTACTGTATGCCGGTGAGCCAGGTTGGAAACCTTGCATACTGCGATTGATCTCTTTTAATGACTGTTGAATATCATTAGGCAGTTTTTGGAAGTCATCACTACCAATCATAGCATTTAATGATTTCAGGGTTTCCTTCGCTTCAGCAACCGCTTTTTGACTTTCGGTTAATGTCGCGGTCATCTCTTTCAACATTGGCTCAACAGGAAGATTGTTGATCTTATCCAATGAAGTCATCACTTTTTGCTGAATTTGCGTTAAACCAGAACTGACTGTGGGTATTTGTGGTAATCCTGCAACAGTTTGTGGCCCTTTCCAAGGTTCAACATCTTGATAAAAGTCCAGATCAATATACAGCGCACCTGTCAATAGATTGCCTGATTTTAACGATGCTCTTAATCCATTTTTAGCAGCAGAAGAAAGCTCTTTTACAAAATCAAAACTTTCACCTACATCATTCGCAAAACGTTCCGGCTCAACATGGATAAGCACAGGAATACGGAAATCTTTATCTAACGATTGTTGCATTTCTTGGGTGTAATAAGGTACTTGAACAACCGTACCCATTCTAATACCACGGAACTCAACTGGCGCTCCGGCTTGTAATCCTCTTATAGAATCAGAGAAAAACATAATATAGCTACGGTAATCGGTATATAACGAATTTTGAATACTCTTTTCGTTATCATAAAGTTTAAATTCTGTTTTAGGGGCTATAGCTTCACCAGGTAACCACCCCGTAGGCACATCAAAACTCACCCCACCGCTAAACAGTGTGGAAAGCGAAGCCATTTCAACACGAACCCCTGATGATGACATATCAAATGCAATGCCTGAATCTTTCCAGAAACGAACATTCGACGTGACCATTTTGTCATAAGGTGCTTTGATAAAAAGCTGGTAGTGCATATCTCGGCTTTCAATATTAAATTCACTCGTCTCAACCGAGCCGACTTGATAACCCCTAAATAATACCGGATCACCTGCATTAAGCTGGCCTGCTCTTTCACTGACTAAATTAATGCGTATCCCCTTTGCATCCGGAGAGGCCAGTGGCGGAGAGTCCAATAAATTAAATTCATCCTGCTCTTTGCCTGTTAAACCGGGTTGTAGCTCAATATAAGCACCTGAAAGTAGAGTACCTAAACCAGTGACACCTTCTTTTCCCACTTGTGGTTTAACCACCCAAAAAGCGGTATCAGCACGCAGTAGCTCTTTCATTTCATTATCGAGACGAGCTTTGATGATCACTCGACTAAAATTACTATCTAATGTCACACTTTCGACTAGGCCAATATCAACACTACGGCTCTTTATTTTAGTTTTACCTGCTTCAATACCATCAGCATTATAGGTTATTAATGTGACTTCAGGACCTTGATGACTGAAATGATAATAAAGTATCCAAGCTCCTATCAATAACGTAACAAGAGGTATTATCCAAACTGGAGACCAGCTTTTCAGTTTATTAATTTTTGCTTGTGTTAAAGCAGTATCGTTCTTTTCAGTCACCCTTAGGCTCCTTAATCATGGGTTTATCATCATCGGCAGTACATTTATCCCATGTTAACCGAGGATCAAACATCATTGCAGAGAACATCGTTAATACAACAACCAATGCAAATAGCACTACACCAAAATCGGGATAGATACTCATCAGACGTCCCATTCTGACTAATGAAGCTAAAACAGCGATAACAAAAACGTCAATCATTGACCAACGCCCTACATATTCAACCACTTCATAGAGAAAGTGCATTCTCGCCGGATCACGTTTTCCTTTGGCTTTATGTGCATCCCAACATAGCCAACCGATAGCCACCATTTTTAAACTGGGTACCATAATACTGGCAATAAAAATAACCATTGCCACAGGATATGAGCCATCTTCCCAAAGTAAGATAACCCCAGCCATTATGGTTGAGTAAAGATTATTACCCAGCGATTCCGTCACCATAATTGGCAATAGGTTAGCCGGAATATAAAGAATTAAAGAAGTAATTAAGAAAGAGAGCGTCCATTGCAAACTATGAGGTTTTCTCGCATACCCTTTTACTTCACAACGACTACATTCATATTGATCAGCCGGTAAAATAGCAGTGCAAGAACGACATAATCTTACTCCTTGCTTTAAACCTGTTTTACCTGATTCAATTTTAGGATAAGCGGGTCGCGATTCTAGTTTTTCCCATAATGTATGACGATCTAAACATTGAAATGCACGAATTTGTAATAAGCAGTAAAGTACATAAGGTAGAAAGCTTAACCCTAAGCCGATATCACCATACGCCATTAGCTTGACAAAACTGACTAAAATACCGGCTAAAAAAATCTCTGCCATACACCACGATTTTAATTGGAAAAGAATTCGTGATAGCCAAATTTGTAATTTTCTTGGCAGCTTAATGGGTGTACAAAGCAGTAAAATCGCTATCATGCAGAAAGCAGGAACCACTTGTACAAAGAGTAAAAAGAAAGCGCCTAGCTCAACATAATTTTCGCTAAACATCACAGTTGGGATCTGCATTAAAGTAATGTTATTGGTAATTCCTGCCACTTCCATACTGACAAAAGTAAATTGGCAAGCCATTAACAACATAAATAATGCACTAATCGCCAAGGCTACAGGCTGATAAAAAGGTTGTCGCCAACGTGCTGTTAGCAAAGTGTGACAACGTGGACAGGTCGCCTTGGTTCCTTGGGCTAATTCAGGAACACTCACTACCAGATCGCACTGAGGGCACAATATTTGCTCATGTTGTTCTTCATGACAAGAATGTTGACCCGAACACACAACGGCACCTCTCATTTATTTGATAATCAATAAACAACAATAAGTATAGAGACTAAAACGGGGCATTATGCCCCGTTATGAGTTGGCATACGTTATTCACCGTTTTGCATCATCTCCAACTCTTGCCATCTATCAAAAGCTGTTTCAAGTTCATTTTCCTTATCAGCTAATGCTTTTAGCACTTTTTCTGTCTCTTCATGAGGACGTGTAAAGAAATCAGCTGCAGCCACTTCTTCTTGTAAACAACCTAATTCCTCTTCTAAACGTTCCAGTTTAGCGGGCAGTTGTTCAAGCTCGCGGATCAAATGATAGCTTAACTTATTGTTACTTCGTGTAGCCTTTTTGGCGTTCTGTTTTGGTTTAGTCTCTTTTTCAGTTTTTTCTGGTGCATTACGTGACTTATTCGCTTCATTTTTAAGAGAAACAGACTGTGCCCGCTGCTGCTGCGCATCATAATAGCCACCAACATAGCTATTGATTACGCCATCACCTTCAAAGATCCAACACTCCGTAACACTATTATCAACAAATTCACGATCATGGCTAACCAACAACACAGTGCCTTGATAAGCATCCACCAGCTCTTCTAATAGTTCTAATGTTTCAACATCAAGATCATTAGTTGGTTCATCAAGAATAAGTAAATTGCTTGGTTTTAAGAACAAACGAGCAAGCAATAGACGATTTCTTTCGCCCCCCGAAAGTGCTCTAACAGGTGTCATGGCACGTTTTGGTGGAAATAAGAAATCTTGCAAATAACCTAAAACATGACGAGGACGACCATTTACCATCACCTCTTGCTTACCTTCTGCAAGGTTATCCATCACTGTTTTATCAGGATCAAGTGTGGCACGGTGTTGATCAAAATAAGCAACTTCTAATTTAGTGCCGCAATGAATACGACCACTATCTGCTTTTAAATCCCCTAACATCAATTTGAGTAGTGTGGTTTTACCACAACCATTAGGGCCAACTAAGGCAATTTTATCTCCTCGTTGCACTTTTGCAGAGAAGTCCCGAACGAGCCTACGCGTACCGATGCTATAATTAACATCTTCTAATTCAAACACAATTTTACCTGAGCGCGTTGCTTCTTCGACCTGCATACGAGCACTGCCTAATACTTCGCGACGTTCACTTCGTTCAACTCGCAGTGCTTTTAATGCCCGTACACGACCTTCATTACGAGTCCGGCGAGCTTTGATCCCTTGACGTATCCATGCTTCTTCTTGCGCTAATTTCCGGTCAAACTCAGCATTTTGTTGCTCTTCAACACGCAATGCTTCTTCTTTACTTTCCAGATATTTATCGTAATTTCCCGGCCATGAGGATAGTTTTCCGCGATCTAAATCAATAATGCGGGTTGCCATATTACGAATAAATGATCGGTCATGGGAAATAAAGACAATGCTACCTTGGAAATCCTTTAAGAATTTCTCTAACCATAAGATAGTTTCTATATCTAGATGGTTGGTGGGCTCATCCAAAAAGAGCACTTTCGGTGCGCTCACTAATGCGCGCCCTAATGCGGCTTTTCTTAACCATCCTCCAGAAAGTGAGGAAAGCTCTGCTTCGCCATTTAACCCTAATTTTTCCAGTACTTCAGCAATACGGCTATCTAATAACCAGAGATTACGGTTATCGAGCACTTCTTGTAACTGAGCTAATCGATTAAGATTTTTTTCAGAAGGATCCGTTTCTATTACCTTTGAAACACGATGATATTCGGTAATATATTGCGCATCTTCTGCAACGCCTTGCGCGACAAAATCAAAAATGGTGCCTTCGATATCTCTGGGGGGATCTTGTTGTAAACGTGCAGTCACCAGATCTTGTTCATACACCACTTGCCCATCATCTAAGGGCTGCTCTTTGGCTAACACTCTTAATAGGGTCGATTTTCCGGCACCATTGCGACCGACTAAACAAACGCGTTCATTTTCATCAATAAACAAGTCTGTATTATCTAATAAAGGGGCATCACTAAACGCTAAATAAGCCCCAGTCAAACTAATTAACGGCATTGTAAATTATTCCTCACCAGCATGATTTAATAGCCAGCAATTGTGGATTTGGCGGTTACGTGCAAAATCTTGCGATAACGTTTTTTGTGTTATCTCTTTTGCTGTTAACCCAATATTCGCTAATGCTTCATGATCCATTTTGAAACCACGTTTATTATTTGAGAACATAATTGTTCCGTCTTTTCTTAACAAACGTTTTAGATGTTTCATTAATTCAATATGATCACGTTGTACATCAAAGGTATTTTCCATGCGTTTTGAATTAGAGAACGTCGGAGGATCGATAAAAATCACATCAAACTGTTCATTACTTTGGCTTAGCCACTGTAAGCAATCCGCCTGCATTAAACGATGTTGTCTACCTGATAATCCATTTGCTTGAAAGTTTTTCTCAGCCCATTCAAGATAAGTCCTTGACATATCTACTGTTGTGGTACTTTTAGCTCCCCCCAACCCAGCATGGACTGACGCGCTACCGGTATAAGCAAAGAGATTTAAAAAGTCTTTTCCTTTGCTCATTTCACCTAACATTTTGCGGGCAATGCGGTGATCTAAAAACAGTCCAGTATCGAGATAGTCGGTTAAATTCACCCAGAATTTGGCACCAAACTCATCAACTAAAAAGAAATCACCCTTCTCTGCCATTTTTTCATATTGTTGTTTACCTTTTTGGCGTTGACGAGTTTTTAAAATTAGTTGATCAGAGCGTAATGCTAAAACCTCCATGGTGGCACTAATCACATCAAATAAACGCTGGCGTGCTTTATGTTCATTAATAGTTTTTGGAGGTGCATACTCTTGGATCACCACTTTTTCGCCATAGCGATCTACCGCAACATTATATTCTGGTAAATCAGCATCATATAAGCGATAACACTCAATTTGCTGTTGTTTTGCCCATTTTGCGAGTTTTTTCTCATTTTTACGTAAACGGTTAGCAAAATCTTCCGCCAGTCGTGTATTAATCGTCGAAGGTGTTTCTGATAATAAATAGTTTTTTTGTACACAATCTAACGGGCCATTTTTAGCTTTAAATTCACGCTCAGCACGTAACTGAATACAGCTTAACAATTCAGGAGAAGCACTAAAAAGTGATAATCGCCATCCTGGGAAATGGGCTTTTACCGCTCGTCCTAACTGGCTATGTAAGGCAATGAGTGCGGGTTCACTTTCTAAACGTTCACCATAAGGCGGGTTACTAATAATCGTCCCTTTAACACCCGTGGATACTGGATTAGTCAGTTTTGCTGCATCACCTTGGGTAAAAGTAATTAAATCGGCCACATCCGCACGACGTGCGTTGGCTCTTGCCATATCTAATACACGTTTATCCACATCGAAACCATAAAAACGCGCTTGAGTATTCTTTTTACCTTCACGGAAGCGGGCAAATGCTTCATGAGTGACTTCTTTCCATAGCGCTTCATTATGTCCTAACCAATGACGAAAACCCCAATGGACTCGATTTAAAGCGGGGGCACAATCCGTCGCCATCATTGCCGCTTCAATAAGTAAAGTACCTGAGCCACACATAGGATCAATTAATGGTGTATCGGTTTTCCAACCTGAACGCATAATAATCGCTGCGGCTAGATTCTCTTTTAGCGGTGCTTGCCCTGTTAAGTCACGATAACCACGTTGATGTAATCCATCGCCACTGAGATCTAAAGATAATGACGCTTTTTCTTTATGTAGATGTATAGTTAAACGAATATCCGGTGATTGCTTAGCAACATCCGGTCGTTGCCCTATTTTACGTTGGAATGAATCGACGATAGCATCTTTCGCTTTTAATGCACCATATTGGCTATTACGGATCACATCATTAGTGCCATTAAAGTGAATAGCAAAAGTATGATTAACTGTAAATACTTCGCTCCAATCAATTGCTTGCACACCAAGGTATAAATCTAGATCACTGTAGACATTAAATTCATTTAGCGGAAGCATGATGCGAGAAGCTAAACGGCTCCAGAGCAAAGACTGATACATGGTTTTATCATCAGCACGGAAATAGACACCACCTTGCGTAATCTGGCAAGACTGGGCACCAAGGTGTTCAAGTTCAGTTTTTAATAATTCTTCCAGACCTCGGCCTGTGCTGGCAAACAGAGAGCGCATAATATTGTTACCACCTAAAATAAAATTGTTGGGCATTATAGCTAATTGTATTACGTTGTCATAAAGTTACTGACGATAAAAAAATAATAAAACCTTTTTGGGAGCACTGATGATCAACGTATCACGCCTTTATATACACCCTGTAAAATCAATGAAAGGGACTCGTCTTTCTCAAGCCTTTGCCCGTGAAAGCGGCTTCACGTTTGATCGTGATTTTATGATAACGACCCCTGAGGGGACATTTATCACCGCACGTAAATACCCTTTGTTGCTGTGTTTTATTCCCACTGTAATGACAAATGGTATTTATATTCAAGCACCCGATGGTGAAGGAATTGCCATTACTTATCAGGATTTTCAATCTTCATTACAACCAACTGAAGTGTGGGGAAATCATTTTACCGCTTATGTTGCCCCAGATGAAATAAATCAATGGTTCAGCCGCTATTTAGGCATGGATGTACAACTTCGCTGGACGGGTGAAAAATCAACACGTCGAGTAAAAAAATCTCCTGAAACCGCGGTTTCGTTCGCTGACGGTTACCCTTATCTATTGATTAATGAAGCCTCATTTCAGTCTCTGCAACAGCGTTGCCCAGCTTCAATCAATATTGAGCAATTTCGCGGTAATATCATCATCACAGGTGCAAAACCTTTTGCAGAAGATAGCTGGCAAACAATCCGTATTGGCTCTGTCGTCATGGACTTAGTCAAGCCTTGCAGTCGCTGTATTATGACCACTATCAGTATCGATAAAGGCATTAAGCATCCTACCACAGAACCGTTAGCAACACTGCAAACATTCCGTACAGATGAAAAAGGCGATGTGGATTTTGGTCAAAATATTATCATTCGCCAATCAGGTATTATTCGTGTTGGGGATAAAGTTGAAATATTAGCTTATAAAGAAGCGAAATCTTATTTACAAACAACAGAGCAAACAACCGAACCAGCAACTGACAATGCGGTTACAGCAGCCTCCGCTCAAGAGCCAAAACAAGCTGTCACTATTGAATTTAATGGCATCAGCTTTGCCGGGAATAATCAAGAGGTGTTGTTAGAGCAACTGGAAAATCACGGTTATGCTATTCCCTATAGTTGTCGTGCGGGGATTTGTGGCTCTTGTGTTATTCAATTAGATGAAGGTGATGTCAATGCATTAAAAGCAGGTGCCATAAAACGTTCTGGCAGAATACTCGCATGTAGTTGTGTTCCTAAAGGCAATGTAAAACTTTCACTTAATAAAAAATAACGCTTATCTTTATCACAAATAAAAAGAAGGTAAACTGTCCTTATCTTCTTTTTATTTTGCATGATCTGCTCTGCTGATTAAGAATTATCTCATCAATAACTCAATTTTAAATTAACTATAAACTCACTTTATTTACTTTTATAAATTTGTTGCAAAAAGAGAATAATGCAGATTTGATTTTAGGAAGTGTTGTTTAAGGCCAATTGTTTTTAGCATATTATAAACAATAAGTGAAAATAAAAGAGTAAGTCCTTTTTACTCTTTTATTAGATGACTTTTTCGTACAAAAACGATCTTGGCTCAGACTGTTTATGATATTCACTTAACCGATCATTCATGATTTTTAGTGGATCACAAAACGTTAGTGTTCTATCAAATAATGCTAACTGAGGCTGGGCTAATAAGCATAAACAGGCTTGCTCTCCCACTTCTGCCACTAAAAAAAGCACTTTTTCATTGCTATCTTTCAATGCGGCTTCCACCACTTGAGCTAAATAAGGGCGGGTTGATGAATGACTCACTTCAAAATACCAGCTCTTAGGCATTAATGGCTTTAAAAAACGATGGGCTATTAATGCGTTTAACGCTAATTCTGCTCGCGACTCAGAAGGCATATCAATCTGGCGGATTTGCTCATCATATCCATAATAAAGAGCAGCATCATCAACAGTAAAAGGTGATGATTGATGAGCAGTTGCACTTAGCATTTTACTTGGAAAACGACTACGAAAAATCATTCCATTAGCTAAATCGAGCATCAACTTTTGTTGCTCGTCATCAAAATACCAGCGCCAGCGATCATCGGGTTTTATTATCACTAATTATTCCCCCTTCGATTTATTACCTGCTTTTTTCTCTGATACTCAATATTAAATAACCTAAATAAAATATTTAATACCACCTAACAAAAACAGGGTTCATTTTTTTATTAATTAAGCACAATCACTGCCATTTAATAAAAAATAATCAACTAGAGGCAATATAAACGAGTTAAGGGCAGAAGAAAAGCCCTTAACTGATTATTGAATGTAATTAAATATGATTAATTATAGATTTTATAAGTGCAGGACCATGATAAATGAATCCTGAATAGACTTGTATTAAAGAAGCACCTGCATCCATTTTTTCGCGTGCGGCAGTCAATGAATCAATCCCCCCTACCCCAATAATAGGTAAAGTGCCTTTTAACTCTTCATTTAGTTGTCGAATAATTTGTGTACTTTTTGATTGAACCGGGCGACCGCTTAACCCACCGGCTTCATTGCAGTGATCTAATCCACTCACTAATGATTTGTCTAATGTTGTATTGGTCGCAATTACGCCATCAATATGGTGACGCACTAAGCTATCTGCAACTTGGATTAATTCTTCATGAGTAAGATCAGGGGCAATTTTAACGGCCACAGGCACATATTTTTGATATTTCCCTTGTAACTCAAGTTGTTTATTTTTAATCGCAGATAATAAATCGTCTAATGCTTCACCATATTGGAGTGTCCGTAAGCCGGGGGTGTTAGGTGAAGAGATATTAATCGCAATATAACCTGCATAAGGGTAAACTTTTTCCATACAGATTAAGTAATCATCTTTTCCTTGCTCTACGGGGGTATCTTTATTTTTACCGATATTAATACCCAGCACACCACCATATTGAGATTGTTTTACATTCTCTATTAGGTTATCAACCCCTAAATTATTAAACCCCATTCGATTAATTAAGCCTTCAGCTTCTACTAAGCGAAAGAGACGCGGTTTGTCATTACCTACTTGTGCTCGTGGTGTAACAGTACCGACTTCAATAAAGCCAAAACCCATTGCCCCTAGTGCATCAATACAATCACCATTTTTATCAAGGCCGGCGGCAAGACCGAGAGGATTTTTAAATGAAAGTCCCATACAAGAAACGGGTTTGGCAGGAAGTGATTGTTGAATAAGAAATTGAAATGGGGAATGAGATAAGCGTTTTAACTGACGAAAGGTAAAATCATGGGCACGTTCAGGATCTAGCCGAAACAATGCCTTCCTTACTAAGGAATAATACATACGATCTCCATTGAGAATATCGGGTATTAGGAATGATATGTCTACGACGATTTAAGCGTCGAGCATCATATAGATAAAAGCACGAAAAGTAAACGTTTCAATTGCACAATTCACCATAAAAAATCCCCAGTTTATGATGTCCCTCGCACAATTCTCCTTTCATTAAGATGATGTAACATCTCAAAAAACTTAAAAAAATCAATATTTAAGATTTTTTTCATATTTATCAATAAATAAAGTTTTCTACAATTATTGAGCAATATAACACTAGTTAAATCCTAGCAATTCAGTAGCGCTAAACTTGGATAGTAAATTGAGTAAAAGAGTCTTTTATACTCAAAAATGGAAACTACTTTATGAACGATAAAAAAACCATTAACACGCACCCCCCTTTACTTACGAATATTCGAAACCTCTTGATACAAGGTAGAAAAAACACAGTACAAGCAGTAAACAGCATAATGGTACAAACATATTGGGAAATCGGTCGTTTAATTGTTGAAGATGAACAACATGGAGATAATCGAGCAAAATTTGGAAAAAGAGTTTTACAAACTTTATCAGCTGAATTAACAAAAGAATTTGGTAAAGGATTTGATACCTCAAATCTTCGATATATGAGGAAATTTTATCTCACATTTCCAATTCGTGACGCAGTGCGTCACGAATTAAGTTGGACTCATTATAGAACGCTACTAAAACTAAAGAATGAACTCGCCCGTCAATGGTATATAGATGAAGCAATTACACAATCTTGGTCCGCCCGTGCATTAGAAAGACAAATTAGCACATTATATTATGAACGATTACTTTCAACACAGGGGAAACAGCAAAGTATTTATCCTGTATTAGCTGAAGGAAAACAAAAAACTACTGAACTCGCAACTTCAGTCAAAGATTATTTACGTGATCCCTATATTTTTGATTTTCTAGGACTACCTAGTAGTATCCTGCAAGAAAATAAACTAGAACAAACTTTAATAGAAAACCTAAAAGAATTTTTACTCGAATTAGGAAAAGGGTTTGCTTTTGTCGAACGACAACAACGTATTAGTACTAATGATGGTGATTTCTATATTGATTTAGTTTTTTATAACTTTCACTTAAAATGCTTTTTGTTAATAGACTTAAAAATGCATAAACTCACCCATCAAGATGTTGGGCAAATGGATATGTATGTCCGCATGTATGAAGAGAAAAAACGCCGTCATGATGATAATCCAACCATAGGGCTAATTCTTTGCACTGAAAAAAATCACACAGTAGCCAAATACTCCATTCTAAATGAAAGTAAACAGCTATTCGCTTCAAAATATATGCTTGAATTACCAAGCGAAAAAGAATTAATTTTACAATTAGAAAAAGAACGCCAAAAATTATTTGAATAATAGTCATAACCCCTTAGCTTTTATTCAATACATATTATTAAACCATTATAATTTTTTGTATGAAATACTTACCATAAAAAATCCCCAGAATATGCTGGGGATCTAATTATCATGCTAACTTAATACCTTCTTATCACTTACTTAGTGATAGCGATATAGTGTTAATCCGCTAATGCTTTAGTGATTTTCTCATATAAATCACCTGATAAGTTATCAAGGGCTTTTAGCTTTAATAACTCGGCACGCATTTTCTCTTGGCGATTAGCATCATAGCGTTTCAAACGAATAAACGGCTCAATAAGACGAGATGCAACCTGTGGATTTCGGCTATTTAAGTCAGTCAGAATTTCTGTCAATAATAAATAACCTGAGCCATCTTCTGCATGGAAAGCCACAGGGTTATTATTCACAAACGCACCGATTAAAGCACGAGTACGATTTGGGTTAGCTAAAGTAAAAGAGCGATGTGATAGCAAACTGCGTACTGTTTGTAATACATCAGTTGCCGGACTCATTGCTTGTAAGCTAAACCACTTATCCATTACCAAGCCATCTTGATGCCATTTATCATCAAACTCTTGTAATAGTGCCTCTTTACAAGGTAATTGTGCCATTACTGCAGCATTTAAGGCCGCGAGTGCATCGGTCATATTGTCGCTATTGTGATATTGCGCTTCAACCAATTGATTACCCGTTTGCTGGTTTTCAACGGCTAAATAACCCAAGCAGACATTGCGTAAATCACGTTTAGCAATATCACCATGATCGACACGGTAAGCACCGATATGCATTGAGTGATAAACCGCAGAGAACTCATCAGCCATTTCAGTGGCTAAAGTTTTACGAATAAAACCTAAGGCCTGATGAATAGCAATAGGATCGATAATAGCAAAAGCTTCGCCCGCTTCAACATCGGTAGGTAATGTCAGAATAAGTGCCGCCAAGGCAGGATCGATATCTTTATCAAGCAATACAGCACGGAAAGCATCAATTACCATTTCAGGTAAAATTAATGGTTGCCCTTTTTGAACACGCGAAACGTTTTCTTTAATATAACGACCTAATAAAGATTGCGCCGCATCCCAACGAGAAAAAGCATTACGTGCATGTTTCATTAAGAATGAGAGTTGCTCATCCGTAAAAGGATAATCAAGTTTTACTGGCGCAGAGAATTCTCGCAATAATGAAGGAATTGGCTGTTGAGCAACATCATCAAAAATAAACTGCTGCTCTTCTCTCACCACATTTAATACATTAGAAACCGGCTGACCTTGTGAGCGTAAAGGGATAACCTCCCCTTGTTGATTATATAATTCAATATCTAACGGAATATGTAGAACTTGTTTTTCCGCCTGATCTGCCGTTGGTGGCGTCATTTGGCTGACGGTTAATGTATATTGCTGTTTTTGTGCGTCATAGCTATCACGTACAGTCAATACCGGTGTACCTGATTGGCTATACCAACGACGGAATAAAGTCAGGTCAACATTAGAGGCATCTTCCATCGCTTGTACAAAATCATCACAGGTCGCTGCACTACCATCGTGACGATGAATATACATCTGCATACCCGCTTGGAATTTCTCTTCACCGAGTAGCGTGTGGATCATACGGATCACTTCCGCCCCTTTTTCATATACCGTTAAGGTATAGAAGTTATTCATTTCAATCACACTATCTGGACGAATTGGATGAGCCATTGGGCTTGCATCTTCGGCAAACTGTGCTGTACGCATAACACGCACGTTATTGATACGATTAACTGAGCGAGAGCCTAAATCAGAGCTAAATTCTTGATCACGGAAAACCGTTAGTCCCTCTTTTAAGCTTAATTGGAACCAGTCACGGCAAGTAATACGGTTACCTGTCCAGTTATGGAAATATTCATGGCCAATAACAGATTCAATCCCTAAATAATCTTTGTCTGTTGCTGTTTCGCTTTTAGCAAGAACATATTTAGAGTTAAAGACATTAAGCCCTTTATTCTCCATTGCCCCCATATTAAAGAAATCAACAGCGACTATCATATAGATATCGAGATCGTATTCTAAATTAAAGCGTGACTCATCCCATTTCATGGCATTTTTTAGTGATGTCATCGCCCAATCAGCACGATCAAGATTACCTTTATCGACAAATAACTCTAAAGCAACTTCACGACCACTTTTAGTGTTAAATGTATCGCGTAATACATCAAAGTCTCCCGCCACTAATGCAAAGAGATAACTTGGTTTAGGATGTGGATCTTCCCAAGTCACCCAATGACGACCATCTTCAAGATCACCTTGTGCAACACGGTTACCATTAGATAATAGATAAGGATACTGTTTTTTATCTGCAGTGATCGTAGTGGTATAGCGCGCTAAAACATCCGGTCTATCTAAATAATAAGTAATATGACGGAAGCCTTCCGCTTCACACTGTGTACATAGCGCATCGCCAGAAACATATAACCCTTCTAAAGCGGTATTAGCTGATGGGTTAATCTCATTAACAATTTTTAACGTAAACTGTTCAGGCAATTGGTCAATGATGAGTTTGCCGTTTTCTTCTTTATAGTGTGTCCAAGCAACATCATTAACAAAAATAGATTTTAATGTTAAATCTTCCCCATCTAACACCAACGACGTTGCCGTTGTCGCTAAGCGCTTGCATTGGCTAATAGCAGTAACCTGTGTTTTTTCTTTATCTAAGATAAAATCAAGATGCAAATCAGTGATGGTGTAATCTGGGGCGCGGTAATCTTTACGATATTTAGCAATTCTTTGTTGTGTCATAGAAAAAAACCTTTTAGTTAACACGACTATTTTACGGTTATATAACCAAAGCTTACTCGTCAAAAAACGGTTTAGCTAGTCGAATATTCAATTGAGCACATTAAAAGTCAATAGAATGTTAATGGGATATTAATATGTGTAACTAATTTATTTGCTAATTGATGCTAACATACTCCCAAATTATGTTTAACGTGGTAAACTCAATAGAGATTTACAGCTTGTTTTTATGTCGCAGAGAAATATTAACGAATAGTGACGCATTATCATCATATTCGGGTATACTCTCCAACCTTAACGATTTAGCTGACATAAAAACGCTCCGTGAGGATGCTTGACGCGCTATGATTTTAGACGCTACACCGATTATTACATCACTGTTGGATACCGATGCATACAAGCTCCACATGCAACAGGCGGTTTACCATCATTATAGTGATATTCCTGTCGTTGCTGAATTCCGCTGCCGGAGTGATGAACGTCTAGGTGAATATGCAACAACCTTACGCCATCAAGTGGATATGATGGCAGACTTGTCATTAACTAATGAAGAGTTTGGCTATCTTCAAAGCCTGCCTTTCTTTAAAAATGACTATCTGCAATGGTTTAAACATTTTCGCTTTAAACCCGAGCAAGTGCATATCGCGACCACTGCTGACAATCAATTGACGATTAAGATAACTGGCCCTTGGCGTGAAGTTATTTTATGGGAAGTTCCTTTGTTAGCATTGGTGAGTGAAATTGTCCACCGTGCTCGTTCGCCACAAATCACCGCTGATGACGCCGTTATTCAATTACGCAAACTTATCGATATTTTCTATCGTGATGCGGCTGAACAACAGATTGATTTAGCGGATTTCAAATTGATGGATTTTGGTACTCGTCGTCGCTTTTCTTATGATGTGCAACGTGCCATTGTCGATGAATTAAAAAATCATTTCCCTTATCTTATCGGCACTAGTAACTATCATTTTGCTGAACGTATGCAACTGGCGCCCGTAGGCACACAAGCCCATGAATGGTTCCAAGCACATCAGCAAATTAGTCCTGAGCTTGCCAATAGTCAACGGGCTGCATTGCAATCATGGCTAGATGAATACCCAGATCAACTCGGTATTGCACTCACTGATTGTATCACTATGGATGCATTCCTGCGTGACTTTGATATGCCATTCGCCAGCCGTTATCAAGGGTTACGTCATGACTCAGGTGATCCGATTGAATGGGGTGAAAAAGCCATTGCTCATTATGAAAAGCTCGGTATCGATCCGATGAGTAAAGTATTGGTATTCTCTGATAGCCTCGACTTTCAGAAAGCCTTAGTACTTTATAAGCATTTCCATAAGCGTATCCGCTTAATTTTTGGTATCGGCACCAGATTGACTTGTAATATCCCGAATATTACACCTCTTAATATTGTGATTAAGCTGGTGGAGTGTAATGGTAAACCTGTTGCTAAATTATCAGATAGTCCAGGTAAAACCATTTGTGAAGATGATGAGTTTGTCGACAAGCTACGTAAAGCCTTTGATGTTCCTCTTGTTAGGCAAGCTTGTTAATAAAGATTAAATCGCTATTTATTCACTCTATCTATTCTATCTATAAAGAAAGGGCCAATATTGCCCTTTCTTTTTGCTATCACCCCCACTATTCGACTGATTTTACCTATTTTTAGCAAAATATTTTCTATAAAGGCTTTTCTCTTGCTGATTCCCTCTTTAAACTGAAATTTCCTACTTGTTTCCTGCGCTATTGCAAGTAACATAGAAAAACTGTCCGACAGGGGCAGAATGAATTTACTAAACAATTATTTTAATTAAACGAAGAGAGATTTATTTATGATCGTTGCGCCTGTAGTCGACGTACTGCAAGGCCGTATCGCGGTTGGCGAAGACGTCACCGTTCGCGGTTGGGTACGTACAAGAAGAGATTCAAAAGCTGGTATCTCATTCCTTACCGTCTATGACGGTTCCTGCTTTAATCCAGTACAGGCCATCATTAATAATAATTTACCGAATTATCAAGATGAAGTGCTGCACTTAACCACAGGTTGCTCTGTGGAAGTCACCGGTAAAATTGTTGAATCTCCGGGTCAAGGTCAGAACTTTGAAATTCATGCGACCAAAGTTGTGGTAGTAGGAATGGTTGATGATCCGGAAACTTATCCGATGGCCGCTAAACGTCACAGCGTTGAGTATCTGCGTGAAGTTGCTCATCTTCGTCCACGCACAAACTTAATTGGTGCTGTTGCACGTGTTCGCCATACCTTGGCACAAGCACTACATCGTTTCTTCGATGAACAAGGCTTTTTCTGGGTTTCTACGCCATTAATTACGGCGGCGGATACCGAAGGTGCGGGTGAAATGTTCCGTGTCTCTACCTTAGATATGAACAACCTGCCACGTACTGATAAAGGTGAAGTTGATTTTAGCGAAGACTTTTTTGGTCGCGAAGCTTTCTTAACCGTATCAGGACAATTAAACGGCGAAACTTATGCCTCTGCATTAAGTAAAGTCTATACTTTCGGCCCAACTTTCCGCGCTGAGAATTCAAATACTAGTCGTCACTTAGCTGAATTCTGGATGGTTGAACCTGAAGTGGCTTTTGCTGATCTGAATGATATCGCCGGATTAGCAGAAAAAATGCTGAAATATGCCTTTTCTGCCGTGTTAGCTGAGCGCAGAGATGATATGGAGTTTTTTGCTCAACGCGTTGATAAAGAAGCCATTACACGTTTAGAGCACTTTATCGCTTCTGATTTCGCACAAATTGACTACACAGATGCGATTACTGTGTTAGAAAATTGCGGCCAGAAATTTGAAAACCCAGTTTATTGGGGTGTCGACCTCTCCTCCGAGCATGAGCGCTATCTTGCTGAGAAACACTTTAAAGCCCCTGTGGTTGTGAAGAACTACCCGAAAGATATCAAAGCATTCTATATGCGTATGAATGAAGATGGTAAAACAGTTGCGGCAATGGATGTGTTAGCACCAGGTATCGGTGAAATCATTGGTGGTTCTCAACGTGAAGAACGTTTAGAGATGTTTGATAAACGTTTAGCTGAGATGGGTATGAATAAAGAAGACTACTGGTGGTATCGTGATTTACGCCGTTATGGCACAGTACCACACTCTGGTTTTGGTCTCGGCTTTGAACGCTTAGTTGCTTATGTGACTGGCGTCACAAATATTCGTGAAGTGATCCCATTCCCACGTACACCAAGAAATGTCGATTTCTAATAGTTTGATTAATTAGCAGCCAACAAAAAACATTTGTGTTGCTGATTAATTGTACTAACTTTAGTTATACCAGAAGCCAACCTCAGGGTTGGCTTTTTTTATGCATGGCTACAATTTGATGGAAAAGTTCCCCCAAATACATACTTTGAAATACATTGTTACAATTTGTTACACTTTTTTCGATTTTGTAGCAAATTCGGGGTAGATAAAATTTTTTACCAATGGAACACTGTCACCCGACACAGACGACACTTAACTCTCATAAATAGTTCCATAAAAATTAAGAAACTATTTCTGGCAGTGGCAAAGGTGTCTGAATAACACCAATGAGGGTAATAATAATGATGAAGCGCAATATTCTTGCAGTGGTAATCCCAGCTTTAATGTTTGCTGGTGCAGCAAACGCAGCTGAAATGTACAACAAAGACGGCAACAAAGTAGATATCTACGGTAAAGTTGACGTTCGTCATTACTTCGCTGATGCTGATACTAAAGGCGATCATGAAAGCGGTGACGCTTCTCGTGCACGTATCGGTTTCAAAGGCGAAACTCAAATCAATAAAGATTTAACTGGTTTCGGTCGTTTTGAATACGAAGTTAAAACAAACACTACTGAAGGCGAGAACAAAGCTAAAACTCGTCTAGCATATGCTGGTCTGAAATTTGCTGACTTCGGTTCTTTAGATTACGGTCGTAACTACGGTGTAATTTATGACACCAACGCATGGACTGACGTTCTGCCTTTATGGGGTGGTGACTCCATGGCGCAAACTGACGTTTATATGACTAGCCGTACTACTGGCGTATTAACTTACCGTAACACCGATATGTTCGGTTATGTTGATGGTTTAAGCTTTGCTCTGCAATATCAAGGCAAAAATAACGAAAACACCAACAATAAACGTAAAGACAACGCTGAAGCAAATGGCGACGGTTTTGGTTTCTCTACAGCTTATAACTTAGGCTGGGGCGTAACACTGGGTGGTGGTTACTCAAGTTCTGCTCGTACTAACTGGCAAGAACATAAGAGTGATGCTACTGGTAAACGTGCTGAAGCATGGAACGTTGGTGGTAAATTCGAAGCTAACAATGTTTACTTAGCAGCAATGTACGGTGAAACCCGTAACATGAACTACTATGGTGACGGTGCAATTGCAAACAAAACTCAAAATATCGAGTTAACTGCACAGTATGACTTTGCTGATTTAGGTATCAAACCATCTTTAGGTTATGTTCAATCTAAAGGTAAAGATCTGAATAATGGTGTTGGCGGTCTGAAAGACAACAACCATGATTTAGTTAAATATATCTCTGTAGGTTCTTTCTACAAATTTAACAAAAACATGACTGCAGTTGTTGATTACAAAATCAACCTGTTAGATGAAGATGACTTCACTAAAGCTAACGGCGTTGCAACTGACAACGTAGTTGGTTTAGGTCTGACTTATCAGTTCTAATTACCCTTTAAGGTAATTAAACAGTCAAGTTAATTGATTTGAAAAGCAACACTTCGGTGTTGCTTTTTTATTTGCCTATCCTATTTATATTGCTCGCTTTTCTGTTCCTCCTTTTCTAATACCAAGATAAACAGTTTATTATACTAAACTATTGGTTATTTTTAGTGGTTATATTTACATGTTAATGTAATCACGAAAGATTTACTTATTTACATCTTGTTTTGCTATTTATTCTCACTTAGTTCACAACTTCTTGCTAATTTCTCTACAAACTGTTGGCAAACCGATTCTATAGCGTTACTCTTGTTACTCATAATTCGGCTTCGTTTTGAGCTTAGGGAATAATTACACTATGTTTGAGAAAATCATTGCTGCACCAGCCGATCCTATTCTGGGTTTAGCTGATAGTTTCCGTTCTGATACTCGTGAAAACAAAATTAACTTAGGGATTGGTGTTTATAAGGATGAAACAGGTAAAACACCTGTACTCACCACCGTTAAAAAAGCAGAAAAATATTTATTAGAAAACGAAACCACTAAAAATTATCTTCCTATTAGCGGTATTCCTGAGTTTGGTGCGGTCACTCAAGCACTGTTGTTTGGTGAACAACACCCTATCATCACAGAAAAACGTGCACGTACAGCACAAGCTCCGGGTGGTACTGGAGCATTACGTATTGCTGCGGACTTTATTGCTCAGCAAACTAATGCTAAACGTGTATGGATAAGTAACCCGACTTGGCCAAACCATAATAATATTTTTCAGACTGCAGGCTTAGAGATTTGCCAATATGATTATTATGATGCCGAAAGCCACGGTTTAGATTTTGAAGGTATGCTAGCTAGCCTACAAAATGCACAAGCAGGTGATGTTGTGCTGTTCCACGGATGTTGCCATAACCCAAGTGGTATTGACCCAACGTTAGAGCAATGGCGTCAATTGGCTGCCTTATCCGCAGAGAAAGGTTGGTTACCAGTATTTGACTTTGCTTACCAAGGTTTTGCTAATGGTCTTGAAGAAGACGCGCAAGGCTTACGCCTGTTTGCTGAAAGCAATCCTGAGCTGATTGTTGCAAGCTCATATTCAAAAAACTTTGGCCTTTATAATGAGCGTGTAGGTGCTTGCACTATTGTCGCAAAAGAGAGCGATACTGCTGAGAAAGCATTTAGCCAAGCCAAGGCGATTATTCGCGCAAACTACTCTAATCCACCGGCACATGGTGCATCTGTGGTGACCACTATTTTATCTAACCCAGAGTTAAAAGAAGAGTGGATTGAAGAGCTCACCACAATGCGTGAGCGCATTCAGCGTATGCGTCAATTGCTGGTGACAACCTTACAAGAAAAAGGCGCAAAACAAGATTTCAGCTTTATTATTGACCAAAATGGTATGTTCTCATTTAGTGGCCTTAATAAAGAGCAAGTTGAACGTCTACGTGCTGAATATGGTATTTATATTGTCGGCTCTGGTCGTATTAATGTCGCAGGCTTAACACTGGAAAATATGGTTCCATTGTGTGAAGCCATTGTCGCTGTACTTTAATGGCTTTTTCATCGTTTTAAAGCATACAGTTAAATAACACGTTTTATAACCCAACAGCGTTTAATTAGATACGTTGTTGGGTTTTTTATTGTTTTATTCGTGCTGTGGGAAAAAACCATACTGAATTTGTTTTGAAAGCCGTTCGACGTTCAGCTGAAGAAACACTGAAAGATCTGCGAGTCATAAATGTTAATCCCGAAGTTTATCAGGAATTTATCAACCCGCTTGATGCAACACTTGTAAGCAACGAGACATTACGAAAAACAGTGATGTCTAAATCCCCTTAAGAGGAATGACATTGAAACTGACAGCACCTGAACCACTCAAAATAGGCCATATGCTGGAGGTTTTTCCTCCGGTGAAAAGGCTTTAGAACTCTGGAGGGGTAAGTTCCAATAAGGCCTTGATGTTCACAATAATCCTATTATTTATAAGGTCTCACTATCTTATGCCAAGCGGTTCCATCATACAGATCAACATTATAATCATCAGCTACAACTAAAATCCCATCGCGGACATCCATATGACCTGAGGCGATAACATTTCTATCACCATCCTTGGGACGGACCATTTCTTTACCATTCCAACACTGTAAGCGATAGTCATCACATGCCCACACTTTATCTTCAAACCAACGCAACTGGTTCAGTAAAATAGCCGAACTGCCGTGATAAAGTTTTTCCCATTGGTATTCACGCCCTCGCCATAAACTGCCCCCTTCACCGCCGATATACACATAACCATCAGGGGCACACAATACTGCACTTAATTGCTCATTAGAGGGAAAACCACAAGGGATCCAGATTTCGCCATTATAATGCCAAACATCACCTGCACCGCCAACGGCATACATATCCTGCTCAGAGAAACCATCGAGATCATCAAACCCCATATCTGTATTGAATTTACTCTCTGGAATACCATTTTGTATCTGTTGCCACTGACCAATATCGATTCGTTTATAAATATCTCTTCCTGGGCCAACATAGTAGGCATAACCATCAATACATTTAATATTTATCGGAAAAGCTTCTTTTTCTGG
>NZ_GG668577.1:270313-272456 GCF_000160755.1 Proteus mirabilis ATCC 29906 | reverse complement strand
TTTCCCTTTTTCAGTTGTTATAGGATCTCATCTAGAACCTTTTGTACACTTTATCCGGCTCATGTTGGTGATAGGTCATTGTATTGGCAATCGCACTGGCTTTCCATAACCGTTTTTCAATCCGGCGCCCTAAGATATCGTAGCAGTATTCCGCTCGCTGATACCCTAAGGGCCCTTGGTCGATATCCACTGCGATAATACGGTGGTCACTGTCATAGTGATAGCGTTGCCCCGAGCTACTGCCTTAGTGTTATCAAGCATCACGTTTACTCCTAGCATTAATTTTATTTTTAATCATTTTACTGAGTGTTTCATATTTTTAATGTGACAAAAAGGAATAATTTTTCCAGTATGTGAAATCTCCTTCATTTTTAATTGGCCTGAAATAATATACTTAAACTCAGGGAATTTATTAGCATTATTCAGTTGCATAGAATCAATTTTAACTATAACTGAACAATCATCACGAACCTGAATTAATTTAATACATCCATTTAATATTAAAAATAACTTTTAATTTAACTTAGTTATTTTCAGTAAAATACTGATTTATTAAACTATTAAATAGTTCATTCTGTTATGATTATTTTAAACGCATCTTTATTTGAATCATTAACTAAAATCTATAATTAATGCATTTTTTGGAATAAGATTATAATTAAAATATAAATTATATTTTTTAAACAATCTCCACTGAAGATATATAGTAAATAATTATAAAATTTCAGTTTTAATTATTTATTAATAATAGAAAATGAATAAATGCATTAAGGTTAAAACATAGTTCGGTAAATAATATTATGTAATTACCTGCCTTGGCATAGTGATTATATATCCAACACAGGAAATTACATAATTTAAATTATAATAATTACTACTAGGGTCTTTATGCTGTTTGCACGAAGAAAAGGCCCTCTATATTATTTCCTTCATTTTTAATAAATAAGTATCCGATGGCATCGGACAATCCCAATACGTCTTTAAAAGGGAGAGGGAAATCTGCAGAATATACCTGACAGACAAAATGATAATTTTTCAAAATCTCATCCACACCAGTTAATCCATTTGGAATATCTTTTGAAAAAAATGATATCATTGGATAATCTTCACTATTAATTTTTGTATTTAATAAATCAATTTTAGTTTCAGGTATAAAGTCTTCATTTGTTTTACTTAAACTACCAGTTAATGAATAAGATACAAAAGTAAAGCCTGATTTAATCAGGCCTAACTCGTTCTCATCACCAAAATAAGTTATTTCATCAAGAAAATAATCATTACTATCATATGTTGAAAATATAGATAAATAACCAGTTTTGGGCAAAATGCCATCAGCGATCTGAGGAGTTACTTTCTCACAATCTATAGAGAAAAGATGCAATAGCTCCTTTCCTTTTGGATTAATAGGCCATTTAGACACATATGCTTTATTACCTCCTATAATCAAGCCTGAATCTACATTTTTGTTATCACTTACGATAAATTGAGTAATTTCATACATAATATATATTCCTATTTACAACTTTTTACTTTTGCAGCAACTTGTTGTTTATAAAATTTTAATGCTTCTTGTCTTAATTGTTTAACTCGACTAGCAGGAACACCTGATTTTCTTAAACCACCTGATGTTATATCTAATTCACGTTTTAGTGTTGAAGCAAACTCATTTTTACCTAGCCCTTGATTAGCTCGAATTTCAGCTTCATGCCAATGAGCCCCCCCAATTCCTCTAGTATCCTTCAACGGGCCTCTAGTATGATGATCTAGGTCTAAAGCTATAGATGGATTTCCAGATAACCGTGATGTGTTTGCAAGGCCTTGTTGTTTTAAATATTCGTGTCTCAATAATTCATGAGCCTGTAATTGATCGCCCACATGCACAGAACCATTTAATTCACCATAAGTACCTAATGCAAACAGCTTAGCCCAACCCCACGGATCCACCCATGTCAATGGATTTGGCGCATAAGCATATAAGTTTATCCCCCCGGCCAACCCTATTGGGTCTTGCTGGGTAAAACGGCCTAAATCCGGGGCATAGTACCTGAACGTATTATAATGCAGACCAGTATACTCGTATCATCCTGATACTCGCCCTACGGGCCAGCGCAAGCGCTGTTCAAATTTGTTCCCGACAAATTTG
>NZ_GG668577.1:263436-268644 GCF_000160755.1 Proteus mirabilis ATCC 29906 | reverse complement strand
TCTTTGTCGAAATACTGCCCTTGAAAACGCAGGTTCTGTTCACGATTAAATGTGCTTGTGGGGCGGGTTTAACGCTGTAAATGCCCCCAAGCACTGTATTGCCCTTGCCAAACGATTTCACCCTCACTGTTGGTCAGCGCTTCCGGTAAGCCACTTAAACTGCTGTGCGTATAATAAATCGCCCGTTGTGGATTAAGCGGGTTATCCGTGCATTCAATGCGGGCTAGAGGCGTATAACTTTGGTCATTGTAAGCATGATAAACCGTGGTATGGGGCGCTGCGCTGCTGTGCTCAGATACCAATCGCATCCCTACCCAGCCAAAGGTGTACACTTCATCCGGCTCATGTTGGTGATAGGTCACCGTATTGGCAATCGCACTGGCTTTCCATAACCGTTTTTCAATCCGGCGCCCTAAGATATCGTAGCGGTATTCCGCTCGCTCATAAAATTCTTTTATATAAAAATATTAGTTACTCATTATAAATAAAGGATTAATCAAAACTGATGGAAATGAGTGTTTGTTTTCATAAATAAGCTTACACCCATTATGAAAATGTAATTCTACTTGTTCTATTTTAGAATCTATAAATATAGAATAATCGGGTAATGATATATTTTTTTGTTTTAATAGTTGTTCTTCTGTTTGCGTCATTACTCTAAACTTATCTGATATATTTATATCAACACCTGAAGCATTCACATCTTGATTCAAACAAATACTTTCATAACTTCTATTAGATAGTTTAGCAATACAGATTTCAATATAAAAACCATTAATATTAATAGTATAAATCTTAGCGTTTCTGAAAAACTCTTCATGTGAATATGATAGCAAGCATATTCTTTCATCATTAGAAGTGATAGAATTGAATATTGATCCTTTATTAATTATATCTATTATATCCATTGATAAATTTATCATAATTAACAACCTTTTCCTGTTATACCTTTTATTGCGGTATTTTGATTCAAGGCTTTTTGTAAGTGACTCCACTCAGCGGCTTTATCAGGCCATCTCACTTTTGCCTTTTCAAGATAATCAACGACTTTTATTTTATTTTTTGTATCAGATAAGTATAGATCTAATTTTTCTATTGCTTTTTTCCAGGCTACTGTATTAACATCTGTTTTACTAAATACAGGCTTGTATATTATTTGTCCATATTTACCTGGTTTTATAGCAATTTCTATTTTATCAATATCTACATGAGCACCCTTAACCCACCAATCATCAACATCAGACAGTGAGAGTTTCTCGAAGGTTATCAGAAATAACAAACCTAACTCATTAATCGAGAAGTAACATGGATATAATATGATTTACCTGCTTTGATGTGTTATTATAGCCAATAGCAGGCAATATATGGGCTAAAGATTATTATTAAATATAAGAATGTTCAATCAGCTTGAAATAGACCTATATATTTCAATCCATTATAAAAATCCATTATTGTTTTTTTTATTTCAAAATCTTTATTTTGATACCAAAAAATCGCATTTGCTTTTTTTATTCCCAAATTATTACATTTTCCTTTAATTATATTTAACTCACTACTATCAACTGCAGCATCAACTAGAATATCATCTAAAGAAACATCTTCTTTATGCCTTGGTATGATCTCTATAAAATCCTCATCATATCATTTCAGACCTATATCCTTACAAAACTCACATATTTTATAGTTAGGATCATCAAAATCTCCTTCAACAGAATAGTCCAACTGAAAGTAGCTTATGTATTGTTATTCAGGTAAAAAATTACTACCTATCCACAAATGGATTTTATTTTTCATACTTAACATCCTTTTAATCGCATATGTTCACGATGATGTTTGCCAATGATTTTCTTAGCTTCCAATTTAGAATTGGCAGATTCTACATCAGAAATTAATTTATTATGAAAATGTCTACCAGCTCGGCTACCATGATGTCCTCCATCTGCTAGTAACACTCCTTTTGAATCTGTAACATTTGTAAATATGATTCTATTAGTATCGACAACATAACGTTTCAATTCTTCTGCCGTAAAGCCTAATTCTTTTGTTTTTGTCGCTAGAGAAACAGGAAATAATTCATGTTTTCCCCTGTACCACGCAATGCAGCGGACACGGCATCTTTATTCTCAACAATATCACTTACACTTGCTGAGTTAAACCACTCATTATCAGCCAAAAGTTGACTAGTAACTATAATTTTTAAATCACGACTGTTTTTTGACACAAAAAATCTCCCCAGCAATTGGTTACCCAACTATTAGGGCATTTCAAAAAATTAAACTCTTACTCGACTTTCTACTACTCTTTATACCTCGATTTAAAAAACTCCCAATATTTAGATGGGTATTCTTTAAATGCTCTATTCTTACCTTTCTTATAAGCTTTTATAAAGCATTCATAAGCCTCATCATTTTCACCCAGCTCCAAGCAAACGGCGCCTAAATTAACTAATTCGGATGTGGCAATATCAGGGATATTGCACTTAAAAATATCAGACGCCCACTTTTTGGCTTCTATATAATCACCACGAGAAAAATAGATATCATATAAGCTCATCATTACTAATCGAGCTTCTTCACTTTTGTACCTATCCCCATAGATAACATCTAATTCATTTAAAACAGAAATGGAGTTATTTATTGCTTCATCAACATTTCCCTGAGAATAGAGTTTATTACCTTCACTTATCATTTTAAGTATTAAAGGATTAAATGACGCCATAATTTTATATTCCTTATTTCACTATTGGTGGCTGTATAGGTAGTACAGGCGGCAAGTATACCTGACCAATTTGAGCCCCGGCGGAACGGTTAAGTGAATAATGATCCAGATAGTAATTTTTCGAATCCAACATCCAATTTCTAACGGATTTAGATTTCGGCCCTAAATATCTACCAGTATTATTCCACCATGTCACAGCATCTGTTTTATGTGACATGTCAGCTTCGCGCAATGGATACCAATTTCCATCCGATGCTTTAAAAATTGTCTGCCCATTAACATCCAGTACATCTCCATCTCGCCTCATTCGAGCTATAACTTCTCGCCCTGTCCGGCTATTTTTTCCTGGAGTTCGTCCTAAATAATTATTACGACAAGATAATCCAAGCGGATCCACCCATGTCAATGGATCCGGCGCATAAGCATATAAATTTATCCCCCCTGCCAACCCTATTGGGTCTTGCTGGGTAAAACGGCCTAAATCCGGGGCATAGTACCTGAACGTATTATAATGTAACCCAGTATACTCGTATCATCCTGATACTCGCCCTACGGGCCAGCGCAAGCGCTGTTCAAATTTGTTCCCGACAAATTTGTCTTTGTCGAAATACTGCCCTTGAAAACGCAGGTTCTGTTCACGATTAAATGTGCTTGTGGGGCGGGTTTGACGCTGTAATTGTCCCCAAGCACTGTATTGCCCTTGCCAGACTATTTCACCCTCACTGTTGGTCAACGCTTCCGGTAAGCCACTTAAACTGCTGTGCGTATAATAAATCGCCCGTTGCGGATTAAGCGGGTTATCCGTGCATTCAATGCGAGCAAGAGGCGTATAACTTTGGTCATTGTAAGCATGATAAACCGTGGTATGGGGCGCTGCGCTGCTGTGCTCAGACACCAGTCGCATCCCTACCCAGCCAAAAGTGTACACTTCATCCGGCTCATGTTGATGATAGGTCACCGTATTGGCAATCGCACTGGCTTTCCATAACCGTTTTTCAATCCGGCGCCCTAAGATATCGTAGCGGTATTCCGCTCGCTGATACCCTAAGGGCCCTTGGTCGATATCCACCGCGATAATGCGGTGGTCACTGTCATAGTGATAACGTTGCCCCGAGCTACTGCCTTTTTCATAGCGCGATACCATGCGACCAAAACCGTCGTAGCGATAATCAAATTTATCACTGCCTTGTACTTGGTTATGCGGTGCTTCGGTGTGTGGACGGGTCAGTAAATTGGCCGCTGCATCATACAGAAAGTGTTCGGTTTGCACCGACCCTAAATGCGCCGTCAACTGCCCCAGCGGGTCGTACTGATAACTGTGGTAGTACCAATGTCCGGCGGTAAAAACCTCGCCCGTTTGACCATAACTGACACTGCACTCGATAAACTAGAATGATCCTATTTCTACGGAAGGAACTTCTTTATAAAGTTCAGGTGTATATACAACACATTCTTCATTAGGGTACATTCCAGTCCAAATTAACAAATAAAAATCTTTCATTTTAATATACTTACTTTGAGGTGGAGGTATTTCAGGTAATACCCCCATATAAATATTAATTAATCGTTCGTTACTCCAAAAATTTATAGCATATCTTAATGTTTCTTTAAAAAAATAATGCCATGATTTTGATTTGTATTTCCTAGCCATAGGGACTAAGTAATCATTAATAAGTTTCACAGCACTATCATGATTATTTAAGTTTAATCCTCTGTATTTTTCAGGGATAATATACCCTTCACAAATAGGTACCCAAAAGCTAACAAGATAACCTTCGCTAATAATGATTTGCTTCATTATAAGATTCCAAATATTGTAATTAATTTTCCATTTGCATCAAAATAAGCTCTTATTTTTGATGTTGAACCATATATTCTTCCACCACTTTGATATCCTTCTGCAACTATACGTCCCATATCTATATCAATTGCTTTATTCGAGCCAGCATATTTAAGTACTTGCGAAATAGCGTCATATTGATCTTTATAACTCAGAAATCTTGTGGATGAAGGTGCGCTTCTTCCTAACGTTTTTCTATCAAGAACTATTGTATAATGATTATCAGGTGAGTTACCTGTTCTGGCTCTATATTGTTGTTGCTCTAAGGTTGTCCCCGCTCCATGTCTTCTTAATCCATGAGCATTTAAAGCACCATGCTGCGATTCTAAATTTTGAATAGCCTTTTTATAATCTGCTTCAGTTTTTAATTTAGGACCACAACTCCAACCCCACGGATCCACCCATGTCAATGGATTTGGCGCATAAGCATATAAATTTATCCCCCCTGCCAACCCTATTGGGTCTTGTTGGGTAAAACGGCCTAAATCTGGGGCATAGTACCTGAACGTATTATAATGCAGGCCAGTATACTCGTATCATCCTGATACTCGCCCTACGGGCCAGCGCAAGCGCTGTTCAAATTTGTTCCCGACAAATTTGTCTTTGTCGAAATACTGCCCTTGAAAACGCAGGTTCTGTTCACGATTAAA
>NZ_GG668577.1:260495-263386 GCF_000160755.1 Proteus mirabilis ATCC 29906 | reverse complement strand
CGTGCTTGTGGGGCGGGTTTGACGCTGTAAATGTCCCCAAGCACTGTATTGCCCTTGCCAAACGATTTCACCGTCACTGTTGGTCAACGCTTCCGGTAAGCCACTTAAACTGCTGTGCGTATAATAAATCGCCCGTTGCGGATTAAGCGGGTTATCCGTGCATTCAATGCGGGCTAGAGGCGTATAACTTTGGTCATTGTAAGCATGATAAACCGTGGTATGGGGCGCTGCGCTGCTGTGCTCAGACACCAGTCGCATCCCTACCCAGCCAAAGCTGTACACTTCATCCGGCTCATGTTGGTGATAGGTCACCGTATTGGCAATCGCACTGGCTTTCCATAACCGTTTTTCAATCCGGCGCCCTAAAATATCGTAGCGGTATTCCGCTCGCTGATACCCTAAGGGACCTTGGTCGATATCCACCGCGATAATGCAGTGGTCACTGTCATAGTGATAACGTTGCCCCGAGCTACTGCCTTTTTCATAGCGGGAGACCATGCGACCAAAACCGTCGTAGCGATAATCAAATTTATCACTGCCTTGTACTTGGTTATGCGGTGCTTCGGTGTGCGGACGGGTCAGTAAATTGGCCGCCGCATCATACAGAAAGTGTTCGGTTTGCACCGACCCTAAATGCGCCGTCAATTGTCCCAGCGGGTCGTACTGATAACTGTGGTAGTACCAATGTCCGGCGGTAAAAACCTCGCCCGTTTGACCATAACTGACACTGCGCTCGATAAGTTGATTGCGTTTATCCCAACGATAACGACGGTCTATCACCGGGGTCACAAACTGTGAGGCATTCATTTGGCGCGCCACTTGGTGCGTAATACGTCCCCGACAGTCATAGCCCGTTTCATTGTCTAAGGCGCCACTGGTGCGCAACGTTTCTCGGTGTAAACGGTCTCGTTGATATTCCGCCAATACCGTCAGTTGCGCATTATCTCGCCATTGCGTTTGTTGTAAATGCCCAGAGCCGTAATACAGGTATTCAAATGCCCGTTGATGGGGCAACTCGGTGCGAGTGATATTACCCAGCACATCATAGTGATGTTGATAATCACCGCGGGCGCTGGCTTCTCGAACCAACTGCCCCACTTTATCGTAGGTAAAGGTCAGGGCGTCTTGATACTCTACGCGGGCAGTGGTGCCGGTGCGTTCGGCTTCATGCCATACCGCCATGGGGACTCGGCGTAATGTCACACTCAAAGGTTGATAAAGGTATTCCGTGCGATAATCGGCGTTTTCTCGAAACAGCAACCGTCCCACTTTATCGTAACCGAAAGTGGTCACCTGCGGGGATAAGGGTATCGGCGTATCAACGCAAGGCCCCGGGGTGGTTTTTATTTGGGTGACATTCCCCATCACATCGTACTGATAGTGCTTTTGTTGTCCGATAAGATCATGTTCATCAGTTAAACGATGCAAGGCATCATACTCAAAGCGGTACTGCTCGCCCTGTTCATTCTCCAGCGCCTGCATGCGCCCGAAAGTATCATAGTGAAAATGCAACCAATGCCCTGCCGGATCGCGTCGGGCTATCACTTGCCCACGACGGTTACGGCGCAACAGAATATGGCGCTCTCCGGCATCCGTTATTCCCACTAATTGCCCGGTGGCATCATAGTCATAATGGTTTTCTGTCCCATCCGGCAAGCACTCTGTTAACAACAATCCCGCTTCACTAAAGGTGTAAGTCGTGGTTTCATTCTGTGCATTGGTCAACGAGCGAAGTTGTCCCCAATCATCGTAGGTCAAGGTGGTGGGATAACCCGAACAGTCCCGTTGCTCGATTAACTGACCGCGGGCATTATAGCGATAGTGGGTTTCATTACCCTTAGCATCCACTTGCCCCAGACACAGGCCTTGGTCATCCCACGCCAAACGCGTGATATGGCCAAGCGGGTCAATCACACGACGAATATCGCCGTGCTCATTGTACTCCCAATGCCAAGCCGCCCCATTTGGCAAGGTTTGTGCCGTGGGAAACGCAAAATCTTTGTCCCAATCATAGCAAGTCGATTGTTGTTCGGGATCTGTCGATTGAGTTAAATTACCGCGCTCATCATAGGTATACCCCCATTCACTACCATCTGGGGCTATTGCTTTCGTTAATAAGCGGCTGGTATCCCATTCAAACCACCACGTTTCATTCAATGCATTAGTGTATTCGATAATTTGCTGTTGTTCATTCCAGCGACGGAAGGTGGTTTCGCCCCCCGTTTCCACGGTGGTGAGGGTTCGTTGAGCTAAATCATACGTCAGTTCGGTATGCTCTAAACAGCGTTTACCGTCTTTAAGCCAGTGTTCAACCACTCGCCACTCAGGTTCATTGTCTTCAATGGTAAAGGCATCAAAACGTTGCCAACGATAATGACTACTGACCCCTGTGGCATATTGGTGCATGGCCATTAAACCCGATTCATCATCCCAGCCAAAACGACGAGTCACTCGCTTATCCGCATTAGTGACTTGCACTAAACGCTGTTGTGCATCATAAGTATAAGTGACCAGCGTTTTTTCTTCTTGTCCTTGGTGGCGGGTCACCGACTGTAAGCGTTGGGTGATTTCATCATAATGTAACCGGATATCGGTCAGATACGCATCATCATGAATTTGTACCAATTCACCGTCATTAGCATAGCGGTAGTGTAAAGCGTTATTATGACGATCAGCACTTTTCATTAAGCGCAGTGTATTGATTTTATGTGGATTGGCTTCGAAAAGTTGATAATCACCTTCCGCCGATTCAACAAGGAAAAGATTGTTTGTCGTGCGATAGACGGTAAAGCCTTCATCTTGATAGAACACTTTCTGTCCAAGGGCGATTTTTCCTAACGCTAAACGCCTCCCTGACATGTCATGATATTGACATCCTCCACGCCCTACAG
>NZ_GG668577.1:256900-259282 GCF_000160755.1 Proteus mirabilis ATCC 29906 | reverse complement strand
TATTTTCATTCTCAAGCCCTTTACCCGTGTCGTCAATTGTCAATCACTTGGTTACTTTCCCCTATTATTCATTTTAGTAAATTAATATATCGTCCTTTTAGGGAGGTCGGGGGCAATTAAATAATCTCTAATTCCGGGATCAAATTCAACTTTCATTACTTTATCTGAATTTAGAATACTCACAATTGTTTCCAATCCTGGCCTAATGGGGCCCAAAAAATGGATATCCTCTTTTTTTTGTATAAGAAGAACAGGGATTATATCAAGGTCAATCTCACTGACTAACTCTGGATATTCATCAATATCAATCCAAATAAAACAGTCATCAATAAACTTTTCAGAGAGTAGCGTAAAAGTATCTTTCCATGATTCACAATTATTACACCAAGATGCACAAAAGCTTATTACTAATTTTTTTCCAAAAGCTGATTGATAGCGAATATTATCTTTATTTAAATCTGGATAATTAATCATATCAACTCCTTATTTTTAATTCGATTAAAAAAACAAAAATCATTATATTTATTTTCTTTATTCATATGACATAAATGCCAATTTGCTATATGCCTTTCAAGCTGATAACCCTTTTTAATAATCTTTTCACAATGTTGAATAGATACTGGTTTACCAAGAATAATTTTTCCTTTTAAGTTCAATAACTTTATGGTTTCTTTAACCTTTTTAATATTAATATTATTAACACCTGAAGAAAGGAAACGAACTCGACTATCCACAGCTAATTCAACTTTTTCAGGAGAAGAGTATGTTAATTCAGGCGAATTGACATCAATACCTGTAAGAATACAAATTCCCTTATAAGCCAGCCTCGATAATTCGGGATTATCTAGATAATTGATAAGATCAGGAAGATATTCTGCATGACATGAATGAGTATAATAAATAATATTCAAATATTCAGGATACAAACTCGGAGGTGCTATTATTTTATTATTATTGGACGATATACATCCCATTAAACGGACTAAGCTTTCTATTTTTTGAGAATGAATTAAGCTTTGATTTCCTTTAGGTTTATTCTCTTCCAAATATAATGGTAAAAGTTGAGATAACGCAATATAATTATATTCATTATCATTTGAAAGCCAACACATCGCATCTATGGCAGCATATTTTACAGCGATATCTGTCGAGCTATTTACTAACATTCTAATATTTTCGGAAAAGCTTATTAGCTTCATTTTTTTTACATAATAACATAATGCGATTTTAATTTCTTTTGAGGGAAGATTTAAATAATATAATAATTTATCATGATGGATTAGCTCCTGATGATGTGCTTTTATTTTTAATAAAGCGACAATGAATATGTCAGGCTCTCGTTCTTTCAGCAGCGCTAATTGTGTAGTTCTAGCGTTTATCTCAACACGGAGCAGTGCCTCCAACGAACCAATAACAGCATTAAATCCTAGTTCTTTTATCATCAACCAAAAACTATCAAACTCTTTTTCACTATCTAACTCATTAAAAAGTAAAGTATAGATAAAAGCTTCCTCATGTCCTTTCCAACGTAATAGTGCGATTCGAGCTTCATCTAAACCTTTTTCTTTTGCATAACATAAGCCATCAATATTAGCATTTAATAATGCATTAAAATAATTAAATTTATCCACATTAATTAATGACGAATAACGACTTTCATACAAAGTCTTATAATAAAAGATTGCATTGTTCAGATGCTGTCTAATTATCGGGGGTGGGGTTGGAAACATAATTGTTGACATAATTTATCCACTCAATAATCCTATTATTTATAAGGCCTTACTATCTTATGCCAAGCGGTTCCATCATACAGATCAACATTATAATCATCAGCTACAACTAAAATCCCATCGCGGACATCCATATGACCTGAGGCGATAACATTTTTATCACCATCCTTGGGACGGACCATTTCTTTACCATTCCAACACTGTAAACGGTAGTCATCACATGCCCATACTTTATCTTCAAACCAGCGTAACTGATTCAGTAAAATAGTCGAACTGCCGTGATAAAGTTTTTCCCATTGATATTCACGCCCACACCATAAACTGCCCCCTTCACCGCCAATATACACATAACCATCAGGGGCGCATAAAACTGCACTTAATTGCTCATTAGAGGGAAAACCACAGGGGATCCAGATTTCGCCATTATAATGCCAAACATCGCCTTCACCGCCAACGGCATACATATCCTGCTCAGAAAAACCATCGAGATCAGTGAACCCCATATCTGTATTGGTTTCTCCTCCTGGTATCCCATGTTGAATTCTCTGCCATTTCCCAATATCCACACGTTTATAAATTTTGCGTGCAGAGCCAACATAATAAGCATATCCACCAACACATTTGATATTTTTAGGGTTTGCATAGTCACCAT
>NZ_GG668577.1:251688-256546 GCF_000160755.1 Proteus mirabilis ATCC 29906 | reverse complement strand
CTCTCTTTTTCAGTTGTTATAGGGTTACCCCTCGAGTCTTTCGCGGGTAATCTTGCATCTTTGCATATTGATAAATAATAACTTTCTAATTGAGCTCTAATACATCTGTTGGAACAATCAGCATATGGAAACGTTTTTTTATGGGCACTAACCGCAGCATCAATAGCTTGTTGCATACTCATAGTGTTATTATTTAATCGATTATTTTCAACTAAATAAGTAATTTCATCATCCATCGCCATATGAATACGCCCATGACTACCACTATGCCAAGACGTACCTTCCACACAAACAGTAGGGGCTATGGACTCCTCATAATTCTTACATGTCTCTCTTAACAAATGAGAGTAAATTAAATGATGCCCCGTTTGTCCTTGGCAACATCCTCCTTTTTTCGCGGTCTCTACTTTACTTCCTCTGGCACCTTTTATCGCATTTTTTACAGAATAAGGGACTAAATTGCATTTTCTTGCTCGAACACAAGCATTTAAGCTAGCAAGAATATCTTGTGCATCTTCAGCCAATTTTTGTGCTTTTTCTAGCTGTTCTTCAGGTGATAAGTTTTTATAATTTTCAGTTTGTTCGATCAATTTTTTTATTATCATCCGCTTTTTCAGATAAGACTTTAACTTGTTCTAGTCCCTCTTCAGCAGCTGATTTAATAGTGCTAACCTCAAAACCTGCATAGACTGCATCGCCAAGTGTCCATGCGGCCATTGCCGCATTTCCCCAACCTGGAACTGAGCTACCTGCTACTTGTTTTATTCCAGCCTTTGTGATTACCTTACCGAATGCTTTTGATGCGGCATCCTTTGCCATATCAGTAAGTTTACTTTTTAATGCACTAACATAATCTAATTCGCTTTTTAATGCGTCTATCGAATCAGAAATATCATCCATAAACTCTTTAGCAACTTTTTTAGGATCTTTCCCTGACATTTTTATTTCTAACCCAGCACAATGATCCTCCGTCCAGTGCCATTTATTGCTATTTTTTTTATTTTGTATTTTTTTTCTTCTTGCTAATGCTTTTCTAAGCGCACTTTCTTTTTTTAACTCTTGTTGGACATCCGAGTTATCCTTATCGGGTTTACAGCGCTTTTCAATCTGTGTATTTTCTTTGCTACAATCTTTAATACCGCCCAAAACCCCTCGAGAAATATACGGAAATGTCGGTGTGTTAGATGGAAAAGAGCCATGATTATGTGACATAAGATCTTGATGACGTGCAACACCATATCCTTCAAACTTCACATTAAGTGACCATGACCGAAAATAGGCTTTACCTTTAATAACGCCTGTTATCACGCCTTTGGCTAACCCATTAGTTGCTGGCTCATCTCCTGTACTAATAGAAAAGAATGAACGATCTTCTTGTGCAACCATACTATTTCGGATAAAAACAGTCGCTGTACCATTTGATAAAGCATCTGCGCTAGAGGTGTTAGGATAAGGAACCACTGAGGGGCCAGGAGACCAGCAAGGATCTGGAAACGCGGCCGTTGATACACCATCGGATGCTTTAGAGCAAATTTCTCGTCCGTTAACATAAACTCGCGTATCCATCTACTTTACCTCTTGATATTGTAAAATGATCGCTGTTCGTTCTCCGCTATCCGCGCTTGATATTATCAATCCAGTATTCCCGGGTCCTTCAGGGTGCTTCATCCACTCCGATAATATCGCTAACATAATCACACTACTCGCAGCACCTGTTTCACCGACACTTTTAGCAATTAAATAATGGGGGTAATGTTCTACTTTTTCTTTTAATGTCCGCGTAATAGCTAACGCAACTTCTTTAAAGTAAAAAGCTTCACCATTTGCATTGCTCATACAAAATTGAGTGTCATGTAAAAGAAGATTTGACCGTTGGCAAGCTTGTTCAATAGCATTTGATAAACTTTTCACTCTTAAAGGCAATTTAGTTTGCAAAATATGAGCTGCTTCTAATTGAGTATCAAAACCAAGAATAGTAACGTATTCTTTACTATTATTATTGCTTGTTAATGTAAATGCAACAGAAGCCGCTCCCTCGCCAGGAATAAAACCGTCACTATTTTCCGAATGCAATAATCTATTTGTATTCGTATAATATCGAATCGTTTCTGCATTAAAATAACTATCACAACCGACTAATAATGCAATATGAGTGGTTTGTTCTGATAATATTCGCTGTAAAAAAGGCAACGCTTCCCCAATACCTGCTTTTCCACGACATAACGCGATAGAGCTTTTATGAAAGCGAGGCAATATAGCGTCAGTAACTATACTTAACCATTGTGGGAAAATACCTAGACGTTCTTCTTCTGGTAAAAGTAAACAGATAACAATATTTTCTTTATTTATAGCAATATTCGCCAATGAATCATCAATGACTTTATTTAATAACGCAATTAATCGAGCAGGTCCCCATACCTGATAATCATATAACAAAGAGCCAACAATAGGCTGATTTAGCGTATCTCGAAAATGAGTTTCACGGAAATGATCTAATCCTGAACGAATGGCTGCTGTTGCTGAATAAATATCTGTACCAACGGGAGTACATAACCCAGCAGCAACAATGGATAAATAATTTTTATTTTTCATCTTTATCCCTTACAAATAGATTGATACGTTTGACGAGAAACATAACTATCTAGTCTTGGTCCTATAAGAATTTGCTCTATATCGAGTATATTTTGAATAGGTAATTGGCACCGCCAAGTTACAGAAAAAAAATCCTTTTCTGGTTCAAAATAAAGTGTATCAACGCTTGGGGTGAATAACACGACTTCCCCTTGACGCTGATAAAATCTTACTGGGATATTATTTAATCTTGGTAGTTTAAAATTAATTTTCGAACGCAAAGGGTGTATATTGTTTAAAACAATCACTTCATTGCCAATAGGAAAATCAATTTGTTGATCAGCTGGTGCAGATTGAAAATAACGTTCATCAAAGTCTCTTGGTAAAAAGGGGGCTGTTTCGTTACGCCATTTTTCATCAAAAGTACCTGCATATTTTACCCGTTCACCATAATGGCGAGGTAATACGGATAATGCAATGGGATTAATTTGACTTTCAGGTGTATTTATTTGTTCATCAATGCACTCTAGTTGAGGCATTTTTATTTCTTTATTATTCGGTTTTCGAGATAAAAAATACCCTATTCCCAGTGGATTTATAGAGTGAGATATCTGCTCATCTTTGTAATAATATTTTCCTCCAAATGCAACCCCATAGTGTAAGGGAACCTCAGTAAAAGGCTCTGCGACTCCAGGTTTATAAAGGCCACCTTCTTTACACCAATTACGTTGACCAAAAACTGCGATCTTTTTTATCATATCTCCAACTTGAACAGATATAATCAGTTGGCTAATAGGTTTTTTATGCGGTGCAAATGCCTTAGCATTAAAAATTACATCACATTTTTGTTTCTTTAAAACAAAGTCAGCATCATAAATTGGCGCAGATTTCCCCACCTCTCCATAATATATATCTGAATAGACTAGGGGTTGAGATGGAATAATAGGACGTGGAAGCTGATTATTTTCTGGAATATGATAAGTTGCTTTTATTACAACAACCAGATACTCGAACCCAGCTTTATCAATCATTACTGTCGCTTTAGCAACTGTATGTTTAGCATTATTTATCAACTCCATGTGTTTATCTTCCTTCAGTTCACTTGTACTGATGCACCTTTAATACGATTTGTGGCTAATGCATAGTTATCAATATAAAGAGCCCTAATTTGAACAAACCCATCAGCAGTCATTGTTAAGCTAGATTCTCCACACTGTAACGTAATAGACTCACTCGCTTGGATATGTAATTGGTCTTGTTCAACACATGATAATGTCGCATTATTTATTATTTGTTTTGATAATTTATCTAAATAGTTATTTGAATAAATCATCCCTACGATCAATGGGTTATTCTGATTTCCATTAATAAACTGGATCGCACATATTTTGCCTACATCAGATTCAGTGATTGGCGCTAAACTCAATGCTAAAATAGGTTGTTCATTGTCATTAAATGTAATAGAAATACCTTCGTTACTGTTACTAACAATTTTTGCTAATTGGATAGAGGGAAGCATTGAAGGCTCACCCGATAAAGGTTGAGGTTCTGTCCTTTCGATTATCTCATCTAGTAAGGATGATTTTTGTGATGGTATTTTATTATCAGTTAATAATTTTGTCATGATTAATTACCTAAAATTGTTTTGGCTTTAAGGGTGATATCTCCATCGGCTTTAATATATTGATCTCCAGATGTTTCAATTATGATTTCATGTCCTCGGATCCGAATATAACCCTCTTTATCCATTTGTAATGTTGATTTACCACATACAATTTCAAATGAATCCCCAGCAACATATTTAATGTTTTGTTTAACTATAGATGTTTTATTAGCGCCAACTCTTTGCTGATAATCCTTATTAACAAATAACTTCTTATTTTCACCCACTTCTTCATCTTGATTTTGTGTAATTTTGATCATTTGATTTTTTTCGACTACTTCAAAATGATCTGCAAGTACATGCGTTGTTCTATTGTTTAATACTTTAGTATTCATATCCTTCTGCGCATGAAGAAACACCTCTTGCTTACCGCCCGCATCTTCAAAACGCAGTTCATTAAAACCTTCCCCTTTGTGGGTTTGGCTACGGAAAGTGGTTTGTGTCTTATTCTCTGGGAACTTAATCGGTGGTGCGTTACGACCATCATAGGTACAACCGGTAATTATCGGTCTGTCGATATCCCCATTCAGGTAACTGACCAGCACTTGTGTGCCAATGCGCGGTACCGCAGAAAAACCATAACCATTTCCACTCCAGCCCATGGCAACCCGCACCCAGCATGAA
>NZ_GG668577.1:131725-249963 GCF_000160755.1 Proteus mirabilis ATCC 29906 | reverse complement strand
TAAAAAGTGTTTATCAGCATAAAATATGATGAATAAATAGACAAATTGCTCGCAGCCCAAGAAACACTATGTACATAAAAATATATTTTGTAACAGAAATGTTAAATCAGAAATAGCGCATATAATCCATTGATTTTAAAGTATTAAAAATCAATTACATTGAATTATACTGTCCTTTTTCCATGAGCAGTCCAAATTGGTCAATATATTTAGCTGTTAAGCTCAATTTAATTAAAATATCATGCTAATTAAGCCACTATTTTTATTTAACACACTCGATATGCGTATATTTCAGTCTTATTTTTACGTACCAATACTCATTTTATGGAGGCTAATTATAAAACTATACAATGAACAAGTAGAAAATAAGGATAGGGAGACACAAAAGTTTTAGTTTAACTATCTTGGTCTTTACTTATTGATGATAAAGATATGCTGTTATTCCAGTATAAATTAAGAAGCGATGCTCATTACAGTAGCAATATTGAGAGAAGATTTTTCATATCATATTAGGGTAAAGATCTATTTGAGCCATATTAGTATTTATCCTTGATTGAAATAGGTAATCCTCTTATTTGATAACAATAAAGATATCTCTATAGTTATTTAGCTATTTATGGTTAGTCTTTTTTGGCTTATAGCACCATCTTCTTACTCACTATAAGAGATACATCGTACTAAAAAATTAAAAATCCATTTATTAAAGCAGAATATTTTTCAGATCATACCCTTAAGTTAAACCAAATATAGCTGTATTATGTTTACAATTCTGTTGCCATAAAAAACTAATTCACACCTAAATAGTTTCATTGCGTTTTTATTTTTTATCATATACTCGTTATATATATGTTATTTTTAATATATCAATATGTAGCGTCACAAAGGGCTTTAAAACCTATTATTCCCTCTGATTTTCTAACACGTTATGTTCCTATGAATAAATTGATATCCCAAAAAAAACCTCTTTATTACTCCTAAATAAAGATTAACGCCTTAACTCAAAATACTATAACACATTGAAAATAAAGCAAAATATAAAAGCATCGCCAATATCCTAAAAGGCTTGTTTAATATGTATCCATCATCGTGATACAAATATAATGAGTAAAAGCTAACTTATCCTAAAATTGAAATAACATTTCAAGCAAAATAGATAAAATAAGTAATTATGCTAGAAAAATATGAAATTATATTACTAATTGTAAAATATGAACTTAGCTCACAGAATTTTATAAATTAATATATTCTATATTTATTAAATTGAGTTTAATTTATATTGCAATTAGCTATATCATTTAGATACTCATTATTAGAGTAACCACCGAATAAGTTAGCTTTCATAATTATAGTCAAACTTATTTCTTATCCCGATAAGATGCCCTATTGATACTGCTCTCAGCTTATTTAATATAAAAATAAGAACTCATATAATAAATTACCTATTGACCCTAAGTTAATTTTGTATATCATGACCAAAACTAAAAAATAAACTTTGTACAATATTAAACATATTTAAACACCTTACTGGGAAAAGAATTCTTAACGCAGAGCCTGTTTTGTTCTGTGTAGGGAAGTGCATGCTCTAAATTTATTATTAATTTTTAATTTAGGCATTTTATTTATGGAATTAAGAAGTTATTGCATACTCATACAAGGAGCTTAACTTAAATGAGTAAGAAAAATCTCGGTAGTGTTGCCCCTAAAGAAAGGATTAATATTAAATATACGCCAAATACTGGCGGAGCTCAGGCTGAAGTCGAACTTCCATTGAATATGTTGATTGTTGGGGATATGAAAGGTAAAATGGAAGAGACCCCCATTGAAGATCGCAAAGCGATTTCAGTCAATCAAAACAACTTCAATTCTGTTATGGAAAGTGCTGGTATTAATTTAAATATTAATGTTCGCAATACCTTAGAAGAAAGCAGTGATTCAGAGCTTAATGTTAACCTTGATGTGAAATCTTTACAGGATTTCTCTCCTGATAGTATCGCTCGCCAAGTGCCCGAATTAAATAAACTTCTCGAATTGCGTGAAGCTTTAGTTGCATTAAAAGGTCCTCTAGGCAATGTCCCAGCTTTTAGAAAGCGTCTTCAAGAACTACTTGAAAATCAAGAAACTCGCGAACAGCTTCTAAAAGAGCTCGATATTGCTGCTAATCAAAAATAATGTTTATAGAGGATTATTTCATGTCACTAAATGCAGAAGCTCAAGAGCAACAAGCCCCCGCATCTACAGGCTCTTTGCTTGATGAAATTATGGCTCAATCACGTATGTCTCCAGAAACAGAAGCATACGATATTGCCAAACAAGGTGTTGCTGCTTTTATTAGTAATATTTTCGCCAGTGAATCTGAAGACCAACAGATCAATCGATTATTAATCGATAAAATGCTTGTTGAACTTGATAATAAACTAAGTACTCAAGTTGACGAAATTCTTCACGCGCCTAAATTTCAAGAAATTGAAGCTTCGTGGCGTTCTTTAAAATTACTCGTTGATCGCACTGATTTTAGAGAAAATATTAAGATCAATATTCTTCATGCAACTAAAGAAGAGTTATTAGAAGATTTTGAATTTTCTCCAGAAATTGTTCAATCAGGCTTCTATCAACACGTCTACTCTTCAGGATACGGTCAATTTGGTGGTGAACCTGTTGCAACAGTTATTGGTAACTACGCCTTTAACAATACTGCGCCAGATATGAAGTTAATGCAGTATGTTAGTACTGTTGGTGCAATGGCACACGCGCCATTCCTATCATCTGTTTCACCTAATTTCTTTGGTATTAATAGCTACGCTGAACTGCCGGCAATTAAAGATCTAAAATCTGTTTTTGAAGGCCCTGCACATACTAAATGGCGCTCACTGCGTGAAGCAGAAGATTCCCGTTATTTAGGATTAACAGCACCGCGTTTCTTATTACGTTTGCCATACTCTCCAACAGAAAACCCTGTAAAAATGTTTAACTATTCAGAAAATGTTAAACAAGACCATGAGCACTATTTATGGGGTAATACCGCATTCTTATTAGCAAGCTGTATTAATGATAGTTTTGCAAAATATCGTTGGTGTCCAAACATTATTGGCCCACAAAGTGGCGGTACAGTTAATGATCTTCCTGTGCATATTTTTGAAGCGATGGGTGAATTACAAACTAAGATCCCAACTGAAGTTTTAGTTACCGATCGTAGAGAATTTGAACTAGCAGAAGAAGGCTTTATCACGCTGACCATGCGTAAAGGCAGTGATAATGCTGCATTCTTCTCCGCAAACTCGGTTCAAAAACCAAAAGTCTTCCCAAATACTCCTGAAGGCAAATTGGCAGAGACTAACTATAAGTTAGGAACTCAATTGCCATACATGTTTATTATCAATCGCTTAGCTCATTATATAAAAGTATTGCAACGTGAACAGATTGGCTCATGGAAAGAGCGTCAAGATCTGGAGCGTGAACTCAATATTTGGCTTAAGCAATATGTCGCAGATCAAGAAAACCCACCAGCAGATGTTCGTAGTAAACGTCCATTGCGTTCAGCTGAAATCAAAGTACTTGATGTTGATGGCGATCCAGGTTGGTACCAAGTCGCTATTCAAGTTCGCCCACATTTTAAATATATGGGTGCAAACTTTGAATTATCACTTGTTGGTCGTCTTGATAAAGAGTAACGGTGATGGCATCCAATTATGGCTGGCAGGCTAATGCTGGCGCCAGCTTATTTGAACGGATCCGAGGGAAAAACTTAGGTTTTTCCCATCGTTCGCGAACAAATACACTCATTGAATCAATAAAACAGAATTTAAATTACATCTTAAATGCTAGACCTGATGGTTGCCAAGGAACGCCACCCTTAGGGATCCCTGATTTAAATGATGCGACTCAATCTACGGTTGATTTTAAATCTCACCTAGAAGATAGCATTAGTAGTTGCATTATTGCGTATGAACCACGGATCAGCAAAGTTGTAGTGAAATTTCTTGAAGAAGATGCAGATAGTTTATCTTTACAATTTAATATTAATGCTTTTATTGATTTAGAAAATAAGCAGCAACTTATTGAATTTAATGTGTATTTAGATAATAACCGTAGATATCAGCTTAAATAGCATTAATATGTCATCAAAATCCTACTTTACCAATGAATCAGAATACTTAAATGAGCTGACTGAGCAAGTTGCCAAAGAAAAACCGCAACTTGTTAATTTGCTTTCGCACAATGTTAAAGATCCTGATACTTCGCGGATTATGGATGGGCTATCTTATTTATCGGGTAATTTACGCCAGCAAATAGATAGACAATTTCCTGAATTAACTAATAGTTTAGCCAATATGCTTTGGCCAAACTACGCACGCCCTGTGCCAAGCATGACGATTGTTGAATATCATCCTAATTATGCTCAGTGCCAACACGCAACAAAAATTTCAGCAGGACAACCTTTTAGTGCCACTCCACTTTATGTGCAAAGTGAGGAAACAAACCACGAGACGTTATTTCAATGTCGATTTAGTCAAAGTCGCGACCTCTGGTTAATGCCGACAAAAATCAGTAACATTTTGCAGCAAACAACCGCCATTGAAATAACATTTGAGTTAGCAACAAAACAGCCACTTGCCAATATTGGCTTAGATAAATTGTGTTTTTACTTAAATGGTGCGCCATTTACTACAAATCAGCTCTATTTTTTATTAAGCCAGCATGTGCAGAGTGCCTCTTTAGTCACAGATGTACATACACTACCTCTTACTCACTTTTCAGTTACGCCTGTTGGTTTTCAAAAGCAGGATGCCTTACTTCCATACCCGAAAAATAGCTATGATGGCTATCGTATACTGCAAGAGTTTTTCTGTTTTCCTGAAGCCTTTCTCTTTCTAGATATTCATGGTTTGGATGACATTCCTTTGGCTATCGAAGCAGAGCAATTCAAACTGGTGATCAATTTTGATCTAGAAATTCCTGATGGCGTTATTCTTTACGACGACAGTATTAAACTTAATTGCACCCCTATTGTGAATTTATTTCCTATTGATAGTGAAGCAATAAATTTGACGGGGAAAAGTGAGGAGTATGTTTTAAGTCCTAATTACCAACTTACTGAATGTTTTGATATTTTTTCGATTAATGAGGTTAGAGGGTTACGTTATCCTAATGATGCTAAACCTTATCCGATCACCTATACAGCATTTGAAAGTTTTTATCATCAAAACCATCAGACTCAAAATCATGGCTATTACAGTTTAAAGATAAGTCAAAATGAACAGTTATACGGCTATTCCCATCGACTTTCTTTTGTTCGTCAGCAAGAGCCTCAGTTACAACAGTGTGAAGAAACCGTTTCTGTTGCACTCAACTGTACTAACCGCTATATCGCTTCCCAGTTATCGACGCGTTCTATCGATTTAGATAGTGCATCAATTCCTTATGGGGCTTTATCTGCTAAGAATTTATTCGCACCAACACTGCCTTTATATCCATTATTAGATAAAACATTATATTGGTCTGAATTAACTAATTTATCTTTAAATTATCAGTCTTTGCTCAATCTTGATTCATTAAAAAAAATATTACAACTCTATGATTTACCGTCTGTTTATAACACACAGGTTGCAAGGCAATCACAAAAACGCCTAGATGCATTAGTTGATTTACATTCAGAGCATATTGAGCATATCTACAAAGGCCTTCCTGTTCGCGGTCTGAAGACAACGTTAGTTGTTCATCAAAATGCGTTTCTTTCAGAAGGAAGTTTATTCCTATTTTGTACCGTTATCGCTCAATTTTTCACCTTATATACCAGCATTAATATGTTTCATGAGTTGGAAGTTATTAACCTTGATAATAAGGAAGTTTATCGATGGCCAGCACAAATCAACCAGCACATACTGAAGTAATCGATCGTTGGCTGGAACAAGCTGGCTCATCGGTAACAGAGTATAATTTTTATCAACTCGTTGAATTGTTAAATAAAATAATTCATCAAGATGTCAACTCGATGGAGGATGACAGCGGTATTCTTCGCTTTAAATCTTATTCAAATATTGCATTTCCGACGCGAGATGTCATTTCCATTGAAAAAAATAATGTCGAACAATATGAATTAGAAGTCGCTTTTTTGGGCTTACAAGGAAGTCAGTCCCCCCTACCAGGCTATTATCTGGATGAGTTTGCTTGGGAAGATGCACAACAGATAGAAGGTATCTCCGCTTTTCTCGATATCTTCAATCATCGTCTGATAGCGTTACTTTATCGGATCTGGCGCAAATATCGTTACTACATTTGCTTTGAAAATGAAGGACAGGATTCATTTTCACAATATATGTTTTCTCTCGTTGGATTAGGTAATGGAGCTAATCGCGGTCGGATCAAAATCAACCATAGCAAAATGCTCGCTTATGCTGGTCTTTTGGCGAGTCCAAGTCGCTCTTCTGATGTGATTAGTAGTCTTATATCTCACTGTTTCGACTTAGAAAATGTAAAAGTAATTGGTTGGGAGACACGCCGTGTTCCTATTCCTGAATCACAACAAAACAAGTTAGGTACGATTTCTCATCAATCCGGACAAAAATCTCGCCCACGAATGTTATTAGGGGAAAATTTTAGTCTGGGCTCACACATATATGACTGCAATGGAAAATGCACCATCGAAATCAGTGAATTAAGTTTAGAACGCTATATGCGTTTTTTACCTAACGGCAGTGATTTCGCACCATTAGTTGCCTTTGTTTCTTACATTTTTCATGAGCAATTAGCTTGGGATTTACGTCTTAGCATTGCTGAAAAGCAAGCCGAAGGGTTCCGTTTGGGTCACCAACAACACAACCAATTAGGCTGGCAAAGCTTTTTAGGTCAACCCGCAAAGAAACCGGATGTCACCATTACGGTATTGGAATAAAGAGATGGATAAATATCAGCCAACAATTTCTTTTAGCATCAAAAATAGTGAACAGCTAGAAAGTGGTTATCTGCCAAATGCGACTTTAACTCAAAGTGGCGGACAGATTGGTAGTGGCAATCAATGTGACTGGAAAATCCAAGATAATGAAGGTGCTATTGCCGATCGGCAATGTACGGTGTTTTGGAAAGATCAACACTTTTGCTTAAAAGTAAATTCAGGTCCTGTTTACATTAATAATGCGATTATTCCATTGCATCTTGATGCCGTTAGACTGACCCAAGGTGATCAGATAAAAGTGGGTAAATTAGTTATTGCCACCAATATTAGTCTTACCGGAGAGCCGGTACAAAATATGATGGCGATGACGCCTCAGTCTATTATCGCAAAAGATCATAATCCGCTAGATTCATTATTTGATGTTGATACAACAGTCAAAAATGAGCGGAAAGAGCCTCCGTTTGTACCAACCGTTCAGGGTTCATTAACAACAGACCCACTACAGGCTTTAGAAAACGAAAATCTAAGCTTAATTTCTAAAAACACACAAGCTACTTCAGACGATCCTTTATTGAGTGACCCCCACTCGTATTCATCTGCCTTTCCGACATCAGATTATCAAGAGAATACTATGGTCCAAGAATTTATTGATTTACCTAAAATCACACCTAATGAAAACGAACATATGACCGATGTCGATCATGTGGCGGTTAACCCTCTGATGAAGGGATTAGGTATCCACCTTAATTTAACAAATACACAGCATGCTAATGATTTTCTTGTTGAACTGGGTAAAACCGTCAAAGCGGCTATTGAAGGTTTACTGATTTTGCAACAACAACAAGAAAGCTTACAAGATAAGCAATTACGCCCAATTGAAGATAATCCTCTACGTCTTAATAGTGGCTATGAAGAGACAATGAAGTTGATGTTTACCGATGAACGTAGCCCTGTACATCTTTCAGCACCTGCGGCAGTAACAGAAAGCTTGCACAACATCCAATTGCATTATCAAGCGAATCAAGAAGCTATTTCAACCGCACTATCAACCATGTTGGCAGCATTCTCTCCTGAACATTTATTAAACCGCTTTTCTCAGTATCGACGAGCTTCAGATAACACACCAATGAATGATGGCTGGGCTTGGGAAATGTACAACAACTATTACAAAGAACTCTCTTCATCTCGGCAACAGGGTTTTGAAAAATTATTCTATGAAGTATACAGCCACGCTTATGACAGAGCGCTGAGAAAAGGAATAGAGGAAGCTTAATATGCAGCTTAGAACTTTCTCAATATTACTGTTATTTAGCTCTTTTTTAATATTGAGTGGATGTAGTAAACCTTTTGAAGCCGCGGGTAAAATGGGGAAAATCTTATTAGATCCCTCAACTCCTGTTGGGCAACCGAAAGATCAGCCCTCTACCGTTGCATTAACCATCCTTGCGGAGCCCTATATTAATCCTAATCAGGAAGGTGAAGCTGCGCCGATAAATATCCAAGTTGTTTATCTTAACGAAGATTCAGTATTTGGCTCTGTTGATCATGATCAGATAGATGCAAAAGAGGGTGACTTAGAGAAAGTTCTAAAGAAAAATTATATTGACCATCAAGACTACACCATTTTACCTGGCCAATATAAACCCTTCCCTACTATGACGTTAGACCCATCTAACCGTTACATTGGCATTATTGCCTATTACTCAGATCCTGATAAAGCAGAATGGAAGAAAATAGTCAAAGCGCGTGGTAAAGGACGCCACTACTTCCTATTAGTGCACATTAGGGAAAATGAAATCGAATTTAGACAAGAAGAGGATGATTAATATGTCAACTAAAAATAGAGTGATCTGGCGTGAAGGGCTATTTATCAAACCTCAACATTTTCAACAACAACAACGTCATCAAGATTATATGACGGTGAGTATTTTAAATAACTTTTTTTCACACTTTTGGGGATTTAGTACCTTAAAATTGAGTGACGATTTATATGCTTTAGGTCGTATTGGTATTAAAGAAGCTTCTGGTGTTATGCCAGACGGCACCATTTTCTCTATACCAAACCAAGATTTACTACCACAGCCTATTGATATAACGAATATTACTGATAGTGACAGCAGTATTATTTATCTAGCTTTTCCTTTAATGAACGAGAATGTCAGTGAAATTTCCACTGAACATAACGGTAGTCGTTTACTTTCTCGCTACAGCGAAAGCACCGAAAATATTCGTGATTTACATACTGAAAATGGTGATATCAGTGCTATTCATGTTGCACAGCTCACACCAATACTCAAACAAGGTAAACATGGTTTAGATGCCTATGTTGCTTTACCTATCTGTCGTATTAGAGAGCGTAATGCTAATGGTAATTTAACGCTAGATAATGATTATATTCCCAGCCTATTAAATATCCGTGCCTCAACATTATTGAGCCAATTTCTCACCGAGCTTGAAGGAACGCTATATGAAAGAGGAAAACAAATTGCCTCTCGCATTGGTGCCCCAGGTCAGCAAGGTGTTGCGGATGTGGCAGAATTTATGATGTTACAAGTGCTTAATCGCACTTATCCACTCTATTCGCATTATGCTCAAGAGCCGGTGATCCATCCTGAAAAACTATTTCGAGATTTATTAGAGCTTTGTGGTGAACTACAAACATTCACGAATACTTCACGTTTACCTGAAAATATTGCCAAATATCAACATGCTAAATTAACAGAAAGTTATATTCCATTAATAGCCAGTATCCGCGAAGCACTCAGTGTTGTCTTAACACCAAGAGCGATCCCAATCCCGCTACAAATTCAAGAGCATGGTATTCGTGTCGCAACCATTCATGACAAACAACTACTACAACGTGCTGAATTTATTATTGCAGTGAAATCACAAATGCCGCAAGAGCAACTACGTCGCCAATTCCCACAACAAACTAAGGTGACAACAATCAATAACATTCGCAGCTTGGTTAGTGTGCAAATACCGGGTGTTCCTTTATCACCACTTTCGGCTGCACCAAGACAATTACCTTATCACTCGGGATATAACTATTTCCATTTTGATCAACAAGGCAATGAATGGAAAGGGATCCAGCAGGATGGCAACATCGCATTCCACGTTTCAGGAAACTTCCCCGATCTTGATATTCAGTTATGGGCAATAAGAGATGGAGCACTCTATGACTGATGATATTTTACTGAATCATGATGATGAAGAGCGCATTACAAAGAAAAATTACCAACTGCCACTAAGAGGAAACAACATCAATCCAATGATAGATGCTGCTACACCTTTATTAGGCATGGTATTGCGCATGAAAGCGATGTCTGAAACCCCACTTTCAGAAAAGCTGTACCAACAAGTTGTCATGGATATTACCTCTATTGAGCAACAATTACAGATCCAAGGTTACGAGCCAGGTGCCATTGTTTCATTTCGTTATGTGCTATGTACTTTTATTGATGAAACCGCCCTTGGATTAGGCTGGGATCAAGATAATGGTTGGGTAAAACAATCATTACTGGTTCATTTTCATAATGAATCATGGGGTGGTGAAAAAGTCTTTGTCTTAATTGAAAGATTATTAGGTGAACCTAAACGTTACCTCGATCTGATTGAATTTATCTACCTTTGTTTATGCCTAGGATACCGCGGGCGCTACAAAGTCTCTGCGGGACAAAATGATGAATTTAATCATTTATTAAGACGCTTACAAAAACAGATCCAACAGCTAAGAGGTAACGCTAAGCCAATAGTTCTATTTGAAAAAGGTGATAACCAACAAAGCCGTTATCGTTTAGGTAAGCGTTTAGGGGCTCGCTATATTCTTATAGGTACAGCGGTATTCGCGTTGATTATTTATAGCATTTATTCATCCAGACTGAATTATCAAACACTCAGTATTGTGGAACAACTTAATACTTTACTTGGCTAGGACGCATTATGATCCAAATTGATCTCTCTACTCTCGTTAATCGATTACACCCAATAGCTAAGCATGCCTTAGAAAGTGCAGCCGCTTACTGTGTAAGCCACCAGCAACCTGAAATTACGATTGCTCAGTTTCTACAAAAACTGATAGAAATGCCATTAACTGACATTCGTATGATCAGTCAAAAAAGCGCATTAGATATTAATGCGTTATCAGAGTTATTAGATATCGACATTCCGCCACATCAAGTTATTACACAAAGTTATCCTAGTTTTTCACCCTTATTAGTTGAATGGATGAAAGATAGCTGGCTATTAGCGTCAACTGAACTAAATCACAGTGAACTTCGCTCTGGTGCATTGTTTTTAACTTTACTACAAATGCCTTTGCGTTATCTTGCGAAACCTGTTGCCGATATGCTTGCGCAGATTAACCGCGACCAATTAAAACTCAATTTTGATCAATGGACTGAAGGCTCTGCTGAATCGCCTTTTGACGAAAAAACAGTATCAGAAAAAGGTAACCTTGCTGCTGATTCATTGTTAGCGAAATTTACTCATAACATGACTGAACAAGCGCGAAATGGTGAGTTAGATCCGGTCTTATGTCGCGATAATGAAATCGACTTAATGATTGATATTCTGTGCCGTCGCCGTAAAAACAATCCTGTGGTAGTCGGAGAGCCTGGAGTGGGTAAAAGTGCGTTAATTGAAGGACTAGCACTACGTATTATTGCCGGAGATATTCCTGATAAATTAAGAGGTTGTGAACTTCTTACTCTTGATTTAGGCGCATTACAAGCAGGTGCTGCAGTCAAAGGCGAATTTGAAAAACGCTTTAAAGGCATTATGCAAGAAGTCACTCAATCTCCTCACCCTATCATTCTATTTATTGATGAAGCACACACCCTCATTGGTGCAGGTAACCAGCAAGGTGGCTTAGATGTTTCTAATTTATTAAAACCGGCTTTGGCGCGTGGAGAACTACGAACTATCGCAGCAACGACTTGGAGCGAATACAAAAAATATTTTGAAAAAGATGCCGCGTTAGCGCGCCGTTTCCAATTAGTGCAAGTCAAAGAGCCATCATCTGCAGAAGCCATTATCATTATGCGTGGCTTACGTAGTATCTATGAAAAATCCCACCATGTCTTTATTGATGATGAAGCACTACGAGCCAGTGCTGAATTAAGTGAACGTTATATCTCTGGACGTCAATTACCAGACAAAGCCATTGATGTATTAGATACAGCCTGTGCAAGAGCCACGATTAATCTATCTTCGCCACCAAAGGCATTATCCTCTTTGAAAACAGAACTCCACCAAATCAATATGGAAATGGATGTATTACAAAGAGAACACTATTTAGGTTTAGATGATCATTCTGAGCGTCTTGAAACGTTAGCCTCACAAGCAAGTGCTATTGAGCAACAAGCAACTGATTTACAGCAAGCATGGGAGCAACAAAAAGAGCTTGTATCTCAAATTATTACCTTACGAGCAACATTACTTAATAATGCTACCGAAGCGACTAATGACGATGTCGCAAATGATGTTGCAAATAATGAAGTGGTAAGTGATATAAGAACTTATAGTGAAGCAGAAGATGCTGAAGATAATGATGAAAAAATAGCAACACAGCCCCCCTGCTCATCTGAAGAATTAAAGCAACAGTTACAACAATTAGATAAACAACTTGCTCAGTTACACGACACGCATTTACTGGTTTCGCCTCACGTCGATAAAAAACAAATTGCGGCGGTAATTGCTGAATGGACCGGAGTACCATTAAATCGATTATCACAAGATGCATTATCAATTGTCACTGAGTTGCCTACCTACTTGGAAGAGAGTATCAAAGGCCAATCATTAGCCATTCAATGTTTACACAAACATTTACTTACAGCGCGGGCTGATTTACGTCGACCGGGTCGACCGCTGGGGGCGTTCTTATTAGCAGGTCCTAGTGGCGTGGGTAAAACAGAAACGGTTATCCAAATTGCCCAATTAATGTTCGGTGGCACACAATATCTCACGACTATTAATATGTCTGAGTTTCAAGAAAAACATACTGTTTCTCGCCTTATCGGTTCACCTCCCGGTTATGTGGGATATGGTGAAGGAGGGATCTTAACAGAAGCTATTCGTAAAAGACCTTACTCAGTTGTTTTACTCGACGAAGTAGAGAAAGCGCATCCTGATGTGCTAAATCTATTTTATCAAGCTTTTGATAAAGGAGAGATAGCCGATGGAGAAGGACGAGTCATTGATTGTAAAAATATCGCATTTTTCCTCACCTCTAATTTAGGTGACCATGTCATTACTGCTTACGCGGATAAACCGGACGAACTAGAAGATGCACTCTACCCTGAATTAACAACTTTCTTTAAACCGGCATTACTTGCTCGAATGGAAGTGATCCCTTATTTACCGTTGCCTGCAGAGGTTTTACGACAAATTGTTGATGGCAAATTAGCCCGTCTTATTAACCTGTTAAAACAGCGTTTCAACGCAGAAATCAATGTAGAAGAGAGTGTTGCTACGGAAATTTTACGCAGAGCTTCTCGTGCTGAAAATGGTGCGCGTATTTTGGAATCTATTATTGATGGTGCGTTATTGCCGCCTCTTTCTTTATTACTTCTACAATATAGTGCACGTAATGAAGCTATCTCTCATATCCGCTTAGCGACTGAAAATGATGAGTTTATTGCGGAGGTTAATTAAGCAATGAAAGCGAGACTAAAAAATGCGCTTGCACTACTAGAATGTCATGATGTAGAGACGCTAGCTGTTCAATTTCTAAAATATAGCTTTTTTCGTAGCTCACTGAGTGGGTTAATTATTTCGTTAATGAATAAAGCTGAAAATAAATTGGAAAGTTGGAATATCGACTTAACACTTCAAGTGCAAAGCCATTTTTTAGATACCGATATTACCGATGCAGATCACCCTTTAATTCAACTGCTATTTAAGGGTGAACCTGTATTTTGGCAAAACTTACAACAAGGTAGTTATATTAATAATGCTGCTATGCGCGGTTTTATTTCACAGCTTCCGGTGAACACAGGATTGTATAGTTTGCCTATCTATGATGTTAACCATAAAGCATGTGGCACGATTATTCTTTTAGGGCAAGCTGAAGAGCTAGAAAATATCGAGCAAGGTATTTTCCCTATTTATTGTGAACTATTTAATCATCAATTAAAGCATCTTTTTGAATTATCAAATATGCAACAAAAAATCTCTTACTTGCAATATATCAATCAATTACAAAGGGAAAAAGAAACCACGCTTAATGAAACGTTAGATAAATTAACCGCATCTGTAGCGACTATTGCACTTCCTACCATACAAATCAAAGGAGTTAATGATTTAGAAGTTGCTATAGAAAATTATGAAAAAGAAATTTTATTAGATAAACAGCAAGAATTGAAAGGAGATATTAACGCCATGGCAGAACAGCTTAGTATTTCTAAACGAGCGTTAATATATAAATTGAAGAAATACGGAGTATAAAATGAACGTATTGAAAATCTTTTTCTGCACATTACTCCCTTTACTCTTCACTTCACCGGGAAAGGCCGAAAATAATCTTAATCAGAAAATGATTGAGGAATTAACTCAATGCCGTTTGGAATCATCTCAGCTAATTCGTTTAGATTGTTATGACAAAATTGCGCTTTCTTCAACATCTTCCTCCAATGCACTGCCTGATGTTACTCAAATGGGTAAAACATGGCGCCAAGCAACAGAGCATGAAATGAAACGGACGGGAAACAGTGCAGGTTTTCTCGTCTCAGTACCAGAAACCGGTGATTATCCCGTATTAATGACCATTCCAGCGATTGGCTTTCAACCGCCTCGCCCCATCTTAATGCTGAGCTGTATTGATAACATTACTCGGATGCAAATTATCCTGCCAACAAAACAAGATGCTGGCAGTGTGATGGTTTCAACGGATAAAACACAATTTACTGCAGAATGGTTTTTACGTGAAAACGGTTATGTATTGGAATCAAGCCGCGGTATACCGGGCATAGATGAAATTAAACGCTTGTTAAATGCTGAAAGATTGACGTTGAAATTATCTAATAACGAAAAACTCACCTTCAATATTTCAGGTATTTCACAACAAATAATCCCTTTAAGAGCGGCTTGCCACTGGTAGAAATCATGATGAACAATACTTCTTATGCATGGAAACAACAGCTACTGACAGCGCTTGATGAACAGCAAGTCAGTAGTGCTGTCAATGATAATGATGCCGATTGGGAATATATTGACAGTGAAATGATAAAGTTCGGCTCACTCAGTCATGGTCAATTAGATATTAAAGAGATCCAGCGTCGCTGTTTACACCTATTTGAAACGCAGACTAAAGATTTTCGGATCTTAGTCCATTTATTACGTACTTTACAGCATGCTGGAGAGCCAAAAGAATTAGTATTAGCAGCACAGATCCTAACTGATTTTAATCGTCAATATTGGCAAAGTTGCTACCCAACCAATATGAAATTGAAATCACGTTTAGCCAATCAAGTTTTGAAACGTTTTGAAACAGCGAGTGAGAGTTTTTGTCATGCAGCCAACAGTGCGATGCGTGATGATATTCTAGGCTCGTTCGCCTTTCTAGCGCAATTTTGGCATGAACAAAGCCCGGCACTTGCAGAACAAATTGATGATTTAAGCAGAGATTATAATCGTATTGAAAATAACGATGCGCCGATTATTGTTGCTTCACCTGCCGAGAAAGAAGAAAAAGTACAGACTCCGCCGGTTAGCGAGTCTATAGAAACACCGACAAAAAATAGCTTAACACCAACTATTAACGTTAACCATCAAGATGAAAGACAATGGAAACAAACATTACTTCAAGTAGCTGATGTTATCTGCCAACAAGCCCCTGAAAGTTCAGTAGGATATCGTATACGGCGTTATGCAATTTGGCACGCTATTACGGTCTTACCTCAAGCTAATGCTCAAGGTAAAACGCCTTTAGCCCCCGTATCAATTGACCGTGTAATGGATTACAAAGCTCAACTGACTCAAGCGTCCATTACGCTATTAAACAATATTGAACAGAGTCTCTCACTCTCTCCTTACTGGTTAGAAGGCCATATGTTAGCTGCACAAGTAGCAGCTAAATTAGGTTATGGGGAAGTAGAAAGTGGCATTATTGAAGAGTTACGTATTTTTTTAGCGCGTCTTCCTGAACTTGTTAACTTGCACTTTTCGGATATGACACCCTTCTTTCCTGAAAGTGTACAACAGTGGTTAGAGCAATATAACCAAACTGAAAACGGTCAATTGCCACCATCGAATACAAATACTGCGATCCTAGAGCAAGAAGTCTTGCAATGTTATGAACAACAAGGTCTTGAAGCAGCCCTGAAGCTTATTGAATTAAACCTTGCTAGCAGATCAGAGCCTAGAGATAGATTTTATGGACAATTATTGTCTGCACAACTATTTGAATTGTCAGGTATGGATTATATGGCTACACAGTTATACCAACAACTTAATACCTCTGCCTCACATTATTCACTTGCAGATTGGGAACCCAACTTAATACGACAACTCATGCAAAAAATAGACAAAAAGACAGAAATAACAATGACTATGGATAGGGATCAATAATAATGAAATTACCGGTTTTCTCCATTTCAAACATTACGAGTTCGGTAAAAAAACTCTTTTTTGCTGATAAATCTAAAATTGCCTCCTTTTTGCTATTTTTATTGGCATTACTTCCCGCTTTGCTCATTATTTGGATCTGGTGGTGGGGGCCAACATTTCGTTATCAAGATTCCATACCGTTTAGCGAGGTCACCACACGTTGGTTAGCAACCGTCGTTATTGTATTGCTTGTTGTGAGTTGGATTGGTCTAGCAACATGGCGTCGAGTTAAAAAATTGGAAGCATTAAAACTTGATGTCGAATTGGCTGTAGTTGATCCGGTAAGACAAGATCTTGATTTTCAAAAACGTTATTTAAACTATTGGAAATCACAATTTATTCGTCACTTAAATGGTCATACTAAAGCGGTTTATTTACGCCCTTGGTATTTTGTTTTAGGAGCTAACCAAAGTGGAAAGCATAGCTTATTAAAAAATACGGTAAACCCATTAGATATTGCGCCTAGCGACAATATTGTTAACGAACAAAATATTGCATTAAATATTCAATGTCTATTAACCGACAATGCTGTACTTTTTGTCCCTAATGGTGATCTATTAACCCAACCGGCAAATCAGGCTGATAAACCTCAACTTTATCACCGTTTGTGGGGCGATTTACTCAATTGGATCAAAACTAATCGCCCAAGACAACCAATGAATGGCATCGTCTTAACTGTCGATACCCTATCGTTATTAACCAATAGTAAGGAGCAAAATAGTCAGCTACTTGCTGATTTACAAATGCGTATTGAAGAAATACGCATGACATTTAATAGTCGCTTGCCTTTATATATCGTCTTAACCAAGCTAGATCTATTACGTGGTTTTGACTCAATGTATCAATCATTAGATGTTCAACAACGTAATGAAGTATTAGGTGTTTCTTTCAACCAAAAAGCAAAAAGTAATTGGAAAAAGGAATTAAATCATTTTTGGTCACAATGGGTAGGCCAAATGAACAGCGCATTACCAGAAATGATGCTACAAAGAGCAGAAGGTAACCAGCGTAGTGATCTATTTAGTTTCGTGCGCCAAATTGAAGGGTTACAACATTCTGTATGCACATTAATTGATGCATTGCTCATCAATAATGAGCAACATAATATCTGTTTAAGAGGGGTTTATTTAACTTCTGCATTGCAAATCGGTCAAATCGATGATGTGTTTAGCCAAACAGCGTCCGAACAATATCATTTACCGACAGCACCTCTTACTACATGGCCAATTAATGATAGCCACCCTTATTTTACTACCCAATTATTTAGTCAAGTGCTATTTAGTGAGCCTAATATTGCAGCAGAAAACCATTATTGGGTTAAAAAACATCGGACTCGCCTATTAGTCACCACTGCTGTTAGCTTTGTCGGCTTAATCGCAATTTGGAATGGTTGGAGCCACTATTACGACAAAAACTATCGTGCTGGAGAAAACGTTCTTAATGAGGTAAAAGCATTCCGTGCTATTGAGAACAATGCTCAAAAAGATACTGATGGTAGCCTACAATTACCGGTGCTCAATCCATTACGTGAAGCAACCTTAGCTTATGGTAATCATCGTGATAAAAATGTGCTCTTTTCTGATATGGGTCTTTACCAAGGTCAAAAAGTTGGCCCACAAGTTGAACAAGTCTATTTACAACTACTCACCGATCGCTTTTTACCTGCGGTTATGTCTGGGTTGTTAAATGAACTTAACAGTGCCGATAAAGGAAGTGAAGATAAGTTAGAGATATTGCGTATTATGCGCATGTTAGAAGATAAAAGTGGCCGTAATAATGGCATGGTAGAAGATTTTATGGCTGATTATTGGAGCCAACTGTTCACTGGTCAACGTGAAAAACAACTGCAACTAAAAGCCCATTTGCGCTATGCCCTTGAGCACACAGATTGGAAACAAGAGCGTGAAAAAGGATTTGTTTCAGCCACTAAAGCCTTTATGCCTTTTGCTGGACCTATAAAAAATGCACAAGCAGAGTTAAGTGTATTGTCACTTTATCAGCGTGTATATCAAGCCTTACGCTTAAAGGCTAATCAAGAGCTTTCAGCGCCTTTAAATTTACAACATCAAATTGGCCCAAGTTTTAATACGGTCTTTACGGCTATTGATGATGATAAATTAGAAATTCCACAATTCTTAACGCGCTCAGGGTTATTAAACTATTTTATCCGCCAAAATGATAAATTGGTCGAGCTAACATTACTTGATGCTTGGGTTCTTAATCTAACCACCAACACACAATATAGTGAAAGTGATCGTAAAGAAATTCAGCGTCAAATCAGTGAACAATATCTTAGTGACTATACGGCTCAATGGCGTAATGCCATGAGCAATTTAGAAATTCGTCAATTTGATTCAATACAAGATGAAATTACCGCTCTTGAGCAAATTATTAGTGGTGAACAACCATTACGCCGAGCGTTACAAGTTCTACGTGATAACACGGTTATTCCAACTATTGATGAAAATTTACCACTTGATGAACAAAAAACACTGATGGCTGAGCCATCTTACCGTTTATTAACCCGCTTAGATCGCGAATTTACTCCTCAAACTGAGATATTAGTCAGTAACCAAGGGGAAAATTTACAGAATCTGAATCAAAAACTAAATGACTTACATCGTTACCTATTGGGGATCCAAAACTCTCCAGTGCCGGGGAAAGCGGCGCTTAAAGCAGTTTCGATGCGCTTAAACGATAATAATCGCGATGCTATTTTTGAGCTATCACAAATGGCGAAAACATTACCAGAGCCGCTTAACCGCTGGGTCGATGAGTTATCCGTACAAGCATGGAATGTGGTCCAAAAAGAAGCTATTCGTTATATGGAAGTTGAATGGAATGAAAATGTTGTCAAACAATACAATACTTATATTGCCGGTCGCTATCCATTTAACCCAGCAGCTAAACAAGATGTTCCTTTAAGTGAATTTGAACGTTTCTTCAAACCAAATGGAACATTAGATAGCTTCTATCAACAAAATCTGCGTTTATTCGTTGAGAATAACTTAGTCAACGATAGTGATAGCCAATCATTGATCCGCGCTGATGTATTAGCACAAATTGAAATAGCCAATCGTATTAGAGAAACCTTCTTTAATGCCCAAGGTAATTTAGAAGCACAATATGCTATTGAGCCACTGTCATTAAGTGGTAATAAGCGTCGTAGCATCTTAAATCTTGATGGACAATTGATTGATTACGCTCATAGTCGCAGCCATGTGACACACTTGGTATGGCCAAACTCAATGCGTTCCAATATTGAAAGTAAACTGACTTTAGTGCCTCTTTCCGGTGATAAATCGCCACGTTCAATCAGTTTCTCTGGGCCATGGGCACAAATGCGATTAGTTGATAATGCAAAACTCATCAATATCAAATCTAACTCATTCGATATTCGCTTCACAATCGACGGTGGTGATATGACTTATCGAGTTATAGTTGATGAATCTAATAATCCTTTCTTCGGTGGATTATTCACAAAATTCCGTTTACCTGAAACGCTTTATTAATGTGATTTCCCCCACTTTATAGTGGGGGAATAAAAGGATGTTGAGTGCGATGAAATCAGAAAGTTTAGTGATTAAAATTGGGGGATCTCCACTTGATACCCCTGAATTTATTGCCCTGAAAACCGAATTTAATAAATTGAGCCACCCTGCTCGACCAGAAATAAGTTGGACACTTATTGAGTCACTTTGCTTATCCCTATTTAAAAATCATGGTATCGACCTACAAAGCGGTGCTTACTATACCATTGCAAGATTACAACAGCATGGTTTAAGCGGTTTTACTGAAGGATGTGAGTTATTAGCAAATGTTATTGTGACTTATTGGGATAGCCTGTGGCCGGAAAAGCCAAATCAACGTACAGAGGTATTAAACTGGTTTAATACCAAAGCCAGCGCTTTATTAAGACAACAATCCTATCAAGCAAAAGATCTACGATTAATCTATCGTTCAGAGCGCGCGTTACAGTTAATAATCGATAAACTGGCTAAAACAACTTGGGAAAAACTGCCTAAAATTGAAAACTTACTGTGGTTTTTCCAAAACTTAGCCAAACAAATTGAAAAGCAAGAAAAACAGACGCAACAAGATAGTGCCGAACCCGTTAGCGTACCGCCATTAGTCTGTATTCAACAACCGTCGAAAACAACGGACAAAGCAGCCCCCACTTTTGTGATTGAAACGCCTCAACCCGCCTCTTCTTTCACTGTAGTAGCAAAAAAAATGAGTGCGACCCGAGGTTTTATATGGGGCTGTGTGCTCAGTTGCATACTGTTTTTAGCCGTTGGATTTGGTGTACATCTCTATTTAAAACAAGAGATGAATGCGATTACTTCAATACCTGAAGGTGCGGCTGCCAAATGGTTGTTTAAACCACAGTTAAATAGCTACGAATATCATTTAGCATTATTAGAAAAACGTTCTCCTCTTTCTAATTTACGGCTAATTGATACGATGCAAGAAAAAGCCAAAAACGCTTGGCCTACAGATGCAGAGCAAATTTATTTTACACGTAATTGGCAAAATCTTTATCAAACGCGCTTAGAGAATATGCCAATTAATGATAGCTGGTCTGAAACCGCGACATTATTACAACAACTTTCTAATAAAATAGTTCAGCAAGAACGAAATAGAGGCAGTTTTACACTCTCTTATCTAAAAACGGCAATTTATGATATTCAAAAACAGCACAATAAAGTTGAGCCAATCGAAGAAAAACTGCGACAACTCGCTGTACAAATTGAAACAGGGCAACCTATTTCTCCTGCAACTCTCAATAATATTGATAATAAAATTAATGGGTTATTAGCTCGTTATTATGATTTACAAAAACAAGCTGAACAACAAGGTTTAAAACCCGGCTCATATTCATCTTTTGGATTAGATCATGAGTGAAATTAAATATATTAAAGAAAAGCAGTACTTACAAAAACTGTTCAGTGAGTATGCAGATAAAGCGCCACATTTAGCGAGCGTACTTGATCCTCAAGATCCACAAACAAGTTATCTCTTAGAAGGCTTTGCTTTTTTATCTGCTCGTTTACAAGATAAAATTGATGATGCTTTTCCTGAGATCACATTACCCCTACTGCAACGACTAAATTCCCAAGCCATTAAAGGCCTACCATCAACAACAATTATCCAAATTGACCAAAGTGAAATTCTCCCCTATCCCATGGAGATTAATGAAAAACATTTGGTGATTGGCGACAACGGGGCACAATTTAGTTTCTGCCATAATTTCACCATCATGCCTTATAGCATTTTGGATAGAAAAATTACTCAGCATCCAAACCACTCTTGTATCTCTCTTGAAATATTATATCGTGGTGATGTGGAATTAACTCAAACAAATGCACTTAATGTTTTTTTAGGGGAAAATAAAACCACCTCAGACATTTTATTACTCGCATTTAGTCAATATTTTGAAAAAATTGAGGTGGTACATAACGGTGAACGTTATGAAGGCGATCCTCTTAATTATGCTTTTGAACCCAAAATTGGCAATGACTATAAAATCTTCCCACAGAAAAATAACTCATTTTCTGCGCCACAACGTTTATTAGAAGGTCTTTATTTACCCCATGTTCACCATTTTATTGAGTTAGATATACCACAAATAGTGACTCAATTAGATTGGAAACAACAGCAGCGGTTTGTTGTGAATATCTATTTCAGTCAGCAACTTCCTTTAACTCAAGAAGAGTGTAATCAGAGCTTTTTTTTAAACTGTGCTCCAGCGATTGATAGTGAAGCAAAACATACACTTTTAATTGATTTTAAAAAGAATAAATCAAGTTATTTACTCCCTATTCCAACCCATCACTATTTGGCCGATCTTGATAAAATTGAGTTATCACTAGAGCCTCATGAGCTAGCGCGTGGCATATACTGTCATTTTTATCCTACGACAGAATTAACCGCCGCCTCTCGTTTAATGCCCCAATTTCATAAAGCCATTTTCTATTCATTAACAATGGAGAAAAATATTACTGGGCATACACTTTATTATTTGAATTTCTTTGATAATAAAGGTGATCCTATGGTCACACCGCCTAGTTTACATTTTGCATGTGTTTATATTGGCTTTGAACAATATAAAAGAAATGAGTTAGGTCTATTAAATAAACACAGCGAAAAAATGCCTGATGCAGTAAAAACGGGAAATATCACATTATTATCATCTTGTTATCCACCTATTGTAAATAATCACCATTTTTGGAAATTGTTATCTCATTACAGTGCTAATGGTTCAATGTTAATGTCATTAGATACTATTAAACATATGATTTCTGATTATATTCTTTACCGAGATACTGATAGGCAGATCACTCGAAAATGTGAGCGATTATTAAATGGACTCGTTGAACTAAAAACACATTTATATGACTATATTTTAAAAGGTAAACCCTATCGTTGTTTATCTTTATCGCTATTCATTGACGAAACACAATATGAAAATAGAGGTGAAGCTTTTGTCTTTACTACACATCTTTACCATTTTTTCCCGTTCTGTTTATCTGAAAATATGTTATTGGAAATGTCAGTTACACTCAATGATCAGAAAAACACCACTTGGTATTTATCTCCCTCACCACTAAGGGGCTATAAATCAATGATTTAATAATTAGCAGTATTAACTATGGCACATAATAAAAGTGTTTATAAAGTTGATAATATCATATGAAAAAATATCAAAAAGGAGTTATAAATAATGGCTAATTCAATATATTTAAAGATAATAGGGAAATCTCAAGGTGATATATCTAAAGGGTGCTCTACTTTAGGATCTATAGGCAATAAATATCAGCACGGACATGAAGATCAGATATTTGTGTATTCATTTGATTATGATTTAACTCGAGCACAAAATTTAAATCATTCCCCTGTGGTAATTTCAAAACCTATAGATAAATCTTCACCCTTACTTGGGGTTGCAATAACAAATAATGAATTATTAGAGTGCGAGCTAGAATTCTATAGAACAAGTTCAAACGGCAATCAAGAAAAGTTTTATACCATTAAGCTAACAAAAGCCAGCATTACCAATATATCAGCACATTACCCTAATTCACTGACGCATGCAGATGCCCAGCCTTATGAAGATATTACTATTCGATATGAAAGTATCTCTTGGAACCATATTTGTGCAGGAACATCAGGTTATAGTATCAGCAAAAATATTTAATTTTACCGACGATGAGCGATATCATTTTTAATTTTTTATCTATAAAAAAGCCCTTTAATATAAAGGGCTTAAAGAGTTTGCTTTATTTTAAATTACCAAATGGGCATTTCATCTTGTAAGAAAGGATTATATTGACGCTCATGACCTAAATTAGACATAGGGCCATGACCGGGGATAAATAGATAATCATCACCTAGTGGTAATACTTTATTTTTGATAGAAGCAATCAGATCGGCATGATTACCACGAGGGAAATCAGTACGACCAATACTTTCACGAAATAATACATCTCCCATCGAGATAAGTTTATTTTGGTGATTAACAAAAATAATATGGCCAGGTGTATGGCCCGGACAATGTAAAACCGACAAATTAATGGTTTTACCAATAGTGACAGTATCCCCTTCATTTAACCATTGATCAGGCGTAAAAGATTTTCCACTGGGGAAGTTAAACATACGACACTGTTGTTCTAAATCTTCAATAAGGAAGTTATCATCTTTATGTGGCCCATAAACAGGCACATGAAAATGCTCAACAATTTGAGCTGTTCCTGCTACGTGATCAAAATGACCATGAGTTAATAGCACTTTAGTCAACTTTAATTGACGTTGTTCAATTTCTGCAATTAATGTTTCGACATCACCACCGGGATCAACAATGGCCGCTTCTTTGCTATCATCACACCAGATAAGGGTGCAATTTTGCATATAATTTGTCACAGGTATAATGTGATACATCATAGCTTACTCCGCGCTTTCTTAATCTATATCTATTTATTTATTACATAGATTACCATGAGCGCACGGGTCCTGTATCGATATGAACAAAATTACTTCGTGGATAATAACCCACTCCTCCCGCTTTCATTCTTAGTGCTACTTGGCGTACTTTAGATAAATCAGTACCTACTAAACGGAAATCCATTGCTTGACCACGGGTATGATAGCTTTTTTTCGCAACACCGCTGGTGTGTTGACGTAGATGGTTATTAGTCGCGAGTGAACGATAACCCGAAATAAGTTCAACGGCTTTATTGTTGTTTAACATCACCTGTAACAGATAGATTTGATCAAATAAGGCTGGATCGATAGTTTTAACTTTATTTTGACGGTGATCTCTAAAAAGATGATTTAGTCTAGCAAGCTCTTGTTTATTATAACGTTTACCATCAAAAAACTCGGCTTTAATAGTTTCACCTGTATTTAAATTATTAAAGCGAAGAATTTTCGGTCGGGGAGTTGCTAATGATGCAAATGCATGTGAGGGAAGTAAACCTAAACCAACAGCAGCCATACCAAGGCCTAACCACTTACGACGATGTGAATCAACAATATCCATGATAGCTACACTCAAAATAATGATAGAAGGAAGAACAGACCTTTATTATGACAATATTTTTCTTGAATTGTTGCTTATTGTTTGTATAGATTTGTAAACATATCATTGATATTATTTTATAAAAGTTTATGTTTTATTATTAATAATAGCCGTGTTAGCAATTAACATTTTATTAATATTAATGTTATTTCTAAAAATAGATTAAAAATAATAGCTATTTTTTAAAATTTATTAATAAAACTGAATGAAATTATTTTATCTCACTGATTTTTATAAAAAATAAAGAGCAAGCATAATGCTTACTCTTTATTGTTGTTAGCCATCTATTCTATTACAAATATTTCTTAATATTCTCTAAAAAAGAGGTTGCATTATTAATGCTTTGGTCATAATTATAAATATCTGCTCGATATTGAGGGGCATTTTCTTCTGCTACCCAAGCTGTTTGATAATATAAATAGACAGGGATACGTTCAGGAATTGGTGCATATTGTGTTGAACCTCGTTTTAAGGCTGCATCAATTCTATCTTGTTTCCATCCTGCATCACCTAATAATATCGTCGCTAATTGCGCCGCTTTATTCACACGAATACAACCTGAACTAATTGCTCGCATATTTTTAGTAAATAAATTGTGGTTTGGTGTGTCATGCAGATAAATCGCTTCAGAGTTTGGCATATTAAATTTATATCGGCCTAGGGAGTTAGTTGGCCCAGGGGCTTGCCAAATGCGATATGGAAAATTAGCCGCAGAGATGTTTTCCCAATCTATATCGTAAGGATTGATTGGATAAGCGTCATTCCCCCACCCTGAATAAATCGTATAACCTTTACGGCTAAAATAACTAGGATCAGCCTTTCCTTTTGGAACAATATCTTTACGCGTCATACTCGTAGGTACATTCCAAGGCGGATTAACCACAACATTATTAAGCGCACTACTCATAATGGGGGTTTTTCTATCTGGTCGACCAACAATCACTTTTGAATCTAAAATCAGTTGATTATTAGCATAAAAATAGAGGGAGTAATCAGGAATATTGACCCAAATTCCAGTGTCACCAATAGGTGGGGTTAAACGTAACCGCTGTATATTTAATGCCATAATTCCAGCACGCTGTATTGGTGTCATATTTAACCAATTACGCGTCTGTCTACCAATAATACCGTCAGTTTCTAATCCATGGGCCGCTTGAAACGATTTTACAGCAGCAATTAAAGGCTCATCATAAATCGTTGTTGCTACTTCTTGCTCATTTTCAGCCAATTGAGGCAGTAAATTTAAGTTACGCAATATTTGTCTTAATGCAATAACTTCTTCTGCCGATTGGTTTGGCTTTAATGAATTTTTCCCTTCCATGACGGGCCAAATAACCTCTTGATGAAGCTGTTTGCGCACTTCCTCTTTCATTAATGGATAGTAAGGGTGTGAGGGTGCAAAGGAGACGACAAAGCGCCCTAAGGTATTTTGTTGTAGATTGAGTTGGAAATGCTCGACAGCTTGCACAGTTGGTGCCGGTAATGCTTGTATCGCAGCGCGATATAACAGTGTTGTTCCTGATTGATTAATCTGTTCAACAAAGCTGATATAACCTAAAAAAGCGTCAGATAAAATAATATCTCGTGCTTCTGGCGTTAATTGTGCTGTTTCTAATAGCGTTAACCAACGTCCAAATTGTGGTTGAATTCCAGTTAAGGCAACCTCTGCCAGTTGCTGCTCTAGTTGTTTTGTAATTTGTTCATCTTGCCAAATCAGTGCTAAATCATTGCTTTGATAAACATCCACGAGTTGCTTAAAGTAAAGTGGTTTATATTCGCTTGGTAACCAAGATTGTAGTTTAGTGCTAACTTCCTGCTTACTCACTGATGGTGAATTTAATGTATCTTGTGTTGCCACATCTTCTGTGAATGCGGGTACTAATGCAGGTGTTTCTGATGTGAATAGCGGTGGTGTTTCACTTTCTGAGGCAATAACATTATGCCCTGAGAGAAGTGTACCTATTACGACCGAATACGTTATTGCTCTTTTAATTGCTTGTTGCGCCATAGTCCTCAGTGCCTCATCCCTTGTTATTATTTTGCTATCGTAAAATATTAGATGAGTTAGACAAAGAGTTTTATAGGAATAAACTAATATTTGTAAAGTTTTATAAAATCTTTTCAACAATAGGCACTTAAATCATCATAAAAAGATGTTTAATACACTTTTTATATTAAATAAGAGTATAAATACTAAATACTCACAATGCCGTGCACAATAAATATTCAAATAGAAAGTATATAGATTTAATCTATCATATGGTTCTATTTTGTTTTATAAAGAAACCCAAAATAAAAAAGGCGTAGTTTCCTACGCCTAACAAATAAAGGTCAACAGCACAGAGACAGATTAGTACTCTGAATTGATAACCACTTCTTCACCAAATTGTCCCGCTTTAGGTAACGGCTGGTAAGAAGAGTTAGCAGCACGTAAGATACGGATCCCACGGATATTTAGCTCATCAGCTGCTGCGATATCAGCATCTGCATCACCGTAGTAAATTTTCAGTTTGTGATCGCGCATCCAGCTTACTTTGTTATTTGCGCCAGGTTGGTCACCGGCAAAAATAACAGGTTGCATTTTGTCTGCAGGAATATTTAAACCTTCTTGAACATATTTAGTCACAGTCTCTGTTTTAGTCTGTGTACGACCGGTAATGAAATAAACAGTATCACCGCGTTTTAAGTGCATCTGAACAAGATCGATACCGACTTGTTTAGGCATACTGAATTTATCCCATTCGTTGTTCATTTTTTCCCAGAATTCTGGGTTTTTCAGATAACTGAAATCGTTTGGAGAATATTCCAGTTTACCACGATAAAAGCCTGGGCTTGAGAACAGAACGGTGTCATCAATATCAAAACCTACCGCCATTGGTGCTTGGCCTTCTAAGCTTTTTTCAATTTCTGCAACAGAAACCCATTTAATTGGTTGCTGATGTGCAAGTTCAGTAACAGTAACCCCTGGGCTAACAACTTCTGGCATATGAACTTTTGCCATTGCTGCGCCATTTAAACTTAACGCCAACGCAATTGCACTAAGAGTAAGTGTGACTTTACGCATTCTCTTTCCTTTAATTTTTATATTAATCACAGAAGGTGATAATAATAAACATCATAATTACATTTAAATGAGATATAGCGCACGTTATTTTATTTAGGCTGGTACTCTTTTGTTAGTTTACTTTCATTTTTTGATCTATCTAACACTTTGAAAAAAGAAAGCACTATCTACGAAAGCAGATAGCGCCGTTATTATCTAAGTCGTTCCCAAATGAACACATCAATGACTCTGTTATTTTTGAAACATTTTTTGGTAAAAAATAAACATTTTAAAATTAGCCAAGAAAAACCTATTACCTATCATAGGTTATGGGTTTATCTACAGATAGAGGTTCGAAATTGTTTTAATAATTTATAAGTAATATACAATTAATTTAAATTTGGATTAGAAAATAGGAAAGCTAATATGGACACAAAGCGCGTGGGATATACTGTTGTTGATCTATCCCAATGGGGACGAAAAGAACACTTTGAAGCATTTCAGTCTTTTGCTCAATGCACCTTTAGCCAGACCGTTCAACTGGATATTACTTCATTATTAAAAACCGTAAAGCAAAATGGGTACAAATTCTATCCGACATTTATATACATCATTAGCCTATTGGTAAATAAACATGCAGAATTCCGCATGGCAATGAAAGACGGGGAATTGGTGATATGGGATAGTGTTAACCCTGGGTACACTATCTTTCATGAACAGACCGAAACATTTTCATCTTTATGGAGTTACTACCACAAAGATATCAATCATTTTTTGAAAACTTATTCAGAAGATATAGCACAATACGGTGACGATCTAGCCTATTTTCCAAAAGAATTTATCGAAAATATGTTTTTTGTGTCAGCAAATCCTTGGGTAAGTTTCACCAGTTTTAACTTGAATGTGGCGAATATAAACAATTTCTTTGCCCCTGTATTTACAATAGGTAAATATTATACGCAAGGAGATAAAGTTCTGATGCCACTAGCAATTCAAGTGCATCATGCCGTATGTGATGGCTTCCATGTAGGCAGATTACTCAATGAAATACAGCAATACTGCGATGAGGGATGTAAATAATCAATGGGACTTAAAGCACATGTTTTTGTTCCACTCAAACCTGTCGCTATCCTCTGTTTCCACTTTTATTGATTATTTTAACATCGATATAAATTGATGAGAGGCATTTAGTATTTCCCTTTTTATTGAGGGGTCACGCTATAAAATTTGTACACTGATTTGTACTAATAACGGTGATAAAAATACTAAATGCCATTAACACTCATGAATAACCAAAATATAAAATAATGAAAACAATAAGTTATATTATAAGGTTATTCACTTACTCATCATGATCCTTCATCAACTATCTGCAATATTTTCGGATAAATGTTTATCTTTTTCACTTTGTTGCCCAAAGCCTTTTAATCCGACCACATGAACATGCTCGCTTCCATTAAAGACTTTACGCACTAATTTATAAGTTGTGCCTTTTTCTGGACTAATATTTTCTGGTGCGGCAATGATAAGTTGCATATCAAGTCGTTCACACAGTTCAAATAGGGTTGCGATAGATTTCGCATCTAAACGTGCGGCTTCATCAAGGAAGAGCAAACGACAAGGCGAAATATCTTTTCCTCTTAAGCGTCGTGATTCTTCTTCCCAACTTTGAACCACCATCACTAAGATAGACATACCTGTACCAATGGCTTCACCTGTTGATAGCGCACCACTTTCTGCTTTTAACCAACCTTCTGGCCCACGATTAACTTCAACTTCCATCTCAAGATAGTTACGGTAATCAAGTAGCTCTTCACCCACCGTTTGTGGCATACGCTGACCAAAATCAGCCTGTGGATTTAAGCGTTGATACAGTTTTGCCATCGCTTCAGAGAAGGTTAGGTTTTGGTTTTTAAATAGATCTTGATATTGGCTATCTTCTTCTTCCGATAATACATCCAGTAAGATTTGATGGCTTTCACGAATATTAACGTTTAACCGTACACCACGAACCTGACCAAAGGAAACCGCTTGTAAGCCCTGATTTAGCATGCGAATGCGATTTTGTTCACGTTGGATAGTTTTACGAATAATATTTGCCACACTGCGAGAGCTGATCGCCAGTTTTTGTTCACGACTGGTTAGCTCTTCGGTTAAGCGAGCTAATTCAATTTCCATCTGTTCGATAGCATCAACCGGATCATCGGTTTTGATAATATCTTGTCGAATGCGTTCTCTTAAATGTTGGTAAACCGCAATAAAGAATTGGACTTTACGATCAGGGTATTTTGCGTCTTCAGAGCGACGTAATGCATCCCGTAAATATTCATTATCCGCCACAGCCTGACGTAACGCACCTAGCGCCTTATCCGACATTGAACGTAACTCATCCGCTGAAAGATAGGCAAAGTCACGACGATGTAAACGGCGCTCCATACCATTTTCTTTCACTAAACGCATAACAGCACACCAACTGGCTTTAGCGCTGACGACGTGCTCACGCATTTGGCCATAATCACGTTCTAATTTGCGAATTTTCTTCGCCATATTTTCACGTTCAGCTTCACTAAGCGCAATATCACGCTCAAGTTGGCTAATACGCGTACGGTTAGCACTCACCGCAGCATAACGTTGATCACGTAACTCTTTGGCTCGCGCTTCTGCACCCGCATCAATTTGCAAGCCAGTCTCTTTCATCTCTTGCTCAAGCTCTCTTAATAGTTCTGATTTGGTATCAAAAGAACTTTTTAGTGAGGCTAGTACTTGATTAAACTGATCACATTGTGCCTGCTGTTGACGATATAACTCTCTCGCTGTCGCTCGCTCTGTTTCAGCCATTTCTAAACGACGACGTAATTTTTCATTAAGATCGTTATTTTCACTGACAATTTCAACCGCATCGCTATAACTAAAATGTGGACGACGCTGAACCACTTCCACCAGCAAAAATGCTTGTTGTTGATAACGTTGCTGCTCTTCTTTTGCGTATTGATAATCTTGTGTTAATTGAGCATGCTCTTGTGGGTCGCTTTGTAAAATCGAGGCTATAGGCTCTAACGCAGTTAATGCTTTCTCATGACGCTGTAAATAACGCATCGACTCTTCTGCGTTATAAAGCTCTTCACGTAGCTCTTCAACACGATCAATTAATGTTTCGTCCAATAATAAATTGACTTGAGGAATGAGTTTATTTAATAAATTGAGCGACTCTTTGGCTTGCGCATAATGCTGACGTTGTTGCTGAGTGCCCTCTTCATATTGTGATAACTCGCGCTCTAATTCATTACGACGTTGATTTAATTGGCGAATATCTTCTTCAGGATCGGCATCAAATGCCACTGAAATATGTTGCCCAACAAATTGGCTAAATGCATGGTGTGCACGTTGAATTTTCTGCACATCAAAGGCCTGTGTGGCATACAGCTCTGACAGCTCATCTCGTTGACGGGATAATATTTCTAGCTGGTTTTCTCGTGCTGCACGGCCAAATAATGGAATTTCTGGATAACGTGAATAGCGCCACTGCCTATCTGAACTTTTAATAAGTACCGCTTTTTCCATTTCTTGGGCATTAAACACGCTATCATCAAAGGATTGCGGATCACCTTCAATAAAATAGAGATCTTCCGGGCAATCTTCTAAAGAAGCTAACTGCTCTTCGATCGCACTGAGATCTTGTACCACAATCGCATGGCGCGCAGGTCCATATAATGCTGAGAAATAAGGCGCATCATCTAAGGTGATATCATCGTAAATCTCCGATAATAAAACCCCGTTAAAGCGTTCTGCTAAAGTAATTAATCGACTATCTTCAGCCCCACTAGGCTGACTTAATCGTTCAATTTGAGCTTCAATTTGCTGTTTGCGAGCAGCGGTTTCATCACGCAAAACCGTGGCTTCACGCTCTTTCTCAAGTAACTGTTGCATATATTCAGTAACTTGATTGCTTGTTTCAAAAGATTGATGCGTTTGTTCACACAGTTGCGTTAAAGCATCTTGTGCAGCAAACCAAACTGGCGCTTGTTTTCTTAATTTTTCAATTTGTTGCTTTAGTTGATCAAGCTCTTGGCGCATTTGCATACGCTGTTCGCCTGAATCACTAACATAATCGCTCAGCTCTTCAATCTTTGCTTCTAGCTCTTCTTGTAGAGTAAATAGATCATCAGGCTCAACATTTTTGCCATACTGTTTATTAAACTCTGCAAGTTGACGTTCAGCATTATTTCTTTGCTGTAAACGTTGCTCTAATTCAGCTAATTGCATCCGAATAGGGTGAACACGATCGGCTTGATGGCGATGTGATGACCATTCACGTAATGCGCTTTTAGCCGCACTCCACGCATTTTGACGCTCAACTTCCCCAACAATCGAGGTGATCAATTTATAGGCTTGATCAAATTGCGTTTTGGCCGCATCAGAAACACCGAGTTTCTGCTCCATAGAAAGTAATGAATGCGTGATGGATTGAATTTTTGCTTGAATACGTTCAGCCCATAGCTCGGCATTGGTTTCATCTAAATCATCAATGCCACATTGTGCTTTCGCACGCTCTAATGCTTGTACCGCCTGACGATATTGAATAGCTCGGGTTTGTTGAACATCTAACGCTTGTTGATAATCTGCCAATTGACTTTTCAGTTCATCAACTTCTTCTTCCGCAGATCCAACTCGCGCTTCCAACTCTTCTTTTTTTGATGTTGCTTCTTCAACAACTTCACTTTGCTCTTCTAAACGGAATGTGATTTCTTCAACATCCGCAACATAGCGATCGATTTTTTCTTGTTGGCGCACCGCATTTTGTACAAGATTAAGTCTATCACTGGCGGCTTGATAATCTGTTTCCAAATCAGCCGATAACGCTTGTTGCTCTTCTAACTCTTTGCCCATTTCAATAAAGCGATAAGCTTCATTGTTAATCGCTTTACGCTGATCCCACAACTCTTTACGTAAAGATAGAGCCTGATCAAGGTGTACTCGTCTTTCATTAGCATGACGCATATAGTCCGCTGCAACATAAGAGGTCGCTTCGGTAACTAAATGTTTAAACAGATCACGATCGGATTGAGTGACCCGAATAGCTTCTAAGGTCATGCGGTTTTCACGTAATGCCCCTTCCATATCTTGGAAGGCTTTTCTTACTCCGCTATTTTCAGGTAATAAATAGTCGCGTAAAGAACGAGTGATGGCACTTGAAATACCGCCATATAATGAAGCTTCAATAAGACGATAGAATTTTGCCCGATCGCTTGCTGAACGTAAACGTTTCGGAATAACCCCTAAATCAAAGAGTACAGAGTGGAAATCAGTAATCGAGTTAAATTGTCTAAAAACAACGCCTTCTATCGCTTCTACTTTTTCTTTTAATTCATTAAGTGGTAGAACACGTGCTTGGCGTCCATCGACAGCTTGCGTCAAAATTTCTGTTGGATTTTCAGCAATAGGTAGCCCTTGGATCATAAAAGGTTTGATATCAACCTTTTTATCTCGTCCGGCAACTTGTTGTAAGCGTACGCCAACGACAGCTCGTAAATGGCGGGAATTAATCACATCTAAAACAGCGTAACAAACTCCCGGGCGTAATTTCCCATATAATCCTTTATCACGAGAGCCACTGGTTGAACCGGCTTCAGTGGTATTTCTAAAATGAAGTAAAGTCAGATCGGGGATCATCGCGGTAATAAAAGCCGCCATGGTGGTGGATTTACCCGCTCCGTTACCACCGGATAAAGTCGTGACTAATTCATCTAAATCAAAAGTACGAGCAAAAAACCCATTCCAGTTGATCAATGTTAATGAGCGAAATTTTCCTCGTTCAATCATTTATTTTCTTCCTCTGCATCATCATCTTCACTGGACTCTAATTGCTCATCTTCCTGTTCATCGTCATCACTTGGCTCGCTATCTTGCTCTAGTGGCATAGCTTCACCATCGCGGATCATACGCATTTGCGCTTCAAGAGGAGAGTCACCACTACGCACATCAGCACCAAAGCGAAACACCGATTCAGTAATTAAAAAACGTTGCGTATCATTGGGTAAAAACGAAATCATCCCTAAACGACGTAGTCGGTTAAGTGACGTTCTCATTTTCTCTTGCAGTTTTTGTAGGTCTAAATCCGATCCTGTTGAGCGTTGATTAACTAAGCGTAACAATTTGCTTTCATCGGCCAGTGTACGTAATTCATCAAATAATTCTTGTACAGTGAAGATCCCCTGATTAGCTAATCGCTCAGGGCTAAGGTAGAGATAACAAAGAATTTTGCCGACCAACATATCCATTTCAGAAAGCACTGAACGAGGAATAAGCGTCGTTGAACGGGGGCGTAAGTAAAAAAAGCCTTCAGGTGCTCGAATTAATTCGACATTATAACGCGCATAAAAATCTGTTAACTCATCTTGAAAGTCCATCAAAAAAGCATGGTTATCTAGTGAGTCTATACCAATATGTCGACCTGCACGTAGCTGACTATCCAGTTCAGGAAAAAGTGAATTCGCTAATGCCTGTGCTAATTTAGCTGGTATAAATTGTTCAGTATGTATCGATGACATGCGCTTGTACCTTAGCTCCATATTCGTTAATTTCTGCCCATTTTGCTGGCAATCCTGCAAGTTCAGCTTGCGCGACACCTAATCGTACCGCTTGATCAATGACAATCCGTGCCACATCAAAATGCTTCTGTTGTGGATAACGATTAAGATACTCAACTAATACTGAACTGAGATCTAACGCTCGTTGTTCTAATTTATAAGCAGCCAGCTCTTGTTCAACCCATTGAGCAATTTGTTCATTTACTTCACTGAACATTTGATATTCCAGCTCTTCAGGCAATTCCCCGGTCACTTCTTCATCTCGCAACACAAGCTCTTCATCACGCATATCAAATAGCCTATCCGCATTAGCATAAGTTAATGCCCATGGGCTGTCGAAATAGTTTTGTACGGATTGGCGTAGGCGACGTGAAAAAATACGGTTTTTATCCATATCTATCGCCGTGCGAATAAATTTATGCACATGCCTATCGTAACCTATCCATAAATCGATAGATTGCTGTCCCCAACTAATAATACGGTCAAGTTTGCTTTGTAACTCAAAAACTAAAGTATCTATTTGGTCGACATGGCCTGAACTCATATTCGCTTCTTGAATACGTAATAGATTCGCTTGTAATTTGTCCCCTGCCGCTTCCAGTGTGTCTTGTAACTCTCTTAATGTCCCAGAGGTTTCAGATAGTAATTGTTCACAGTTTGAAATGGCAGCTTGCCAATCTTGGTTTAATAGTGCAGCAATATCTTCTTTAACGATATTTTGCTGTTCATCCATAATGCGTTGAGATAAATCGATGCTATCGAATATCTCAGCCACCGAATATTTTAATGGTGCAAAAACATTACGATGCCAATGGTATGCATCACCACCTTCTTCTGCAGCACTTGCCGCTGAATCTAACTCACTTGCCACAATTGACAGCTGCATCGACAAGCGTAGTGATGAAAACTCACGTTGACGAATGTAGTAATCACTGATGCCAATACCTAATGGCGTTAAACGATATATCGCATTACCTTCTACCAGTTCACTGGTAAAACGGTTAAAAAGCCGCTGCTTGACCATATCATTAATGGCATTATTAGCACGAACTTGTATTGATTCTGCGGGTTGATCAAAGCCTTTACACACCTCTCGAAAGGCATCAATCAACTCCCCTTCACTCATCTCGCCATCAAGGCGTTCGCTGTTTAATACAGCAACTGCCATCAAAAAAGCTAACCTTTCCGGTGGCAGTGAAATAGAGAAATCATTTTTTCTCGCCCAAGACACTAACTCAGGAACGGTCTGGGTAAAATCACTCATAGTACATCCTTAATTTACACACTTTTGTGCCATGACATGAATGTAACGCCCCAGACTGATATAGGGCTCTTGCCGACAATAGCGTTGCTCTAAGGCAAGCAACGCTGGAAAATCTTTATTTTGCAACTGACGACTTTGCAAATAGTCATGAAAAACACGCACTCCCGTTTTTCCTAAAATCGTCATTGAAAATGACGCTAACCATTGATAAACATCCTCAGGTTGTAGCGGATTTTGTGGGGATAATGAGCGTTTTCTTCTGCGTGGTATTTCCGGATTTGCCAAATGGAAATTTCCCAAAATAGCATTTCTCATGACAATACCATTCGCATTGTAAAACATTAACGATAGGATACCATTAGGAAGTAGCATATCGGTAAGGACATTTATGGCGTTTTTCTGATCTGTGATCCACTCTAATACGGCATGGAATAGAATTAAGTCAACACCATCATCTAGATGCTGGTTTATCTCTTGTGCTGCACAACAAATAAACGTCATTTGATTGACAACACCTTCATCAATAGCCGCTTCTTGTGCGCGGTTAAGCATCTCTTGTGATAGATCACATAAAATTATCTGGTGCCCTAATTTTGCCAGTTGTCTGGAAAAATAACCTTCACCACCCCCCGCATCTAAAATACGCAACGGACGATCAGGGAGTTGAGTTAATAATTGTTGTAAATCATCCCAAATCACCGCTTGGCGGATTTTTCCTTTTGTTGTGCCATAGATATTGCGAGAGAATTTATCAGCAATATCGTCAAAATTACGGTCTGACATTAAAACGCCTCATGATAACAACTTGTTACTTGCGCTCTTTGCATTCTGATAAATTCAAAAATATGAGACACTGTACTGAAGGTAAACAAAGACAACAATTTTACCAGTGTTCGATGATACTGGCTGTTTTCAATCACAAAATAAGCCATGAATCAGATTATTCGCAAAGCGCAGTATAAATATAACGCTTATTAATGAAAAAATTAACGCTCAAACGTTTATCGTTTTACAATTTCTAAATTAGTGAGTATTTCTGTTCGTTAGCATTTAGTAAAAACTATACTTATACGCTATTTTGACACAATGCTTTATCAATCCCCTAGTTTTCACTAGATTTTTACTCTCAGTTGCTGACATTTCACTCAACTTAGGAAGATTTATGCTGTTTTTGCTCAAAAAATATCTTGGTAGCCTAATCATGCCACTACCGCTGTTATTAATAATTGCTTTTTTTGCGCTTATTTTACTGTGGTTTACTCGTTGGCAAAAAACAGGAAAAAGCGTACTCACTATCGTGATTGTGTTACTTACGCTGTTAGGCATGCAACCTGTCGCAGATACTCTATTGATGCCGAGTGAAAAAGCGTATCAAGCACGTTATGAATTACGCGAAAACTCACCACAAGATGTTAACTACATTGTCGTTTTAGGGGGCGGTTTTACTTATAATCCTGAATGGGCTCCTAGTGCTAACCTGCTAAATAATAGCTTATTTCGTGTTGCTGAAGGCGTAAGGCTTTATTATCGTTATCCTAATGCCAGCTTAATTTTTACCGGTGGTGCCGGCGTCAATAAAATAAGTAGCGCCGAAGTGGCTGCACAAGTTGCACAATCATTAGGTGTTCCAGCAGAAAAAACGATCGCCCTTTCTCAACCTAAAGATACCGAAGAAGAAGCGTATGAAGTGGATAAACTTATCGGTAAACAACCTTTTTTATTGGTGACCTCAGCAAACCATTTAGCGCGAGCAGAACGTTTCTTTTTAGCTAGAGGTATGCACCCTATTGTTGCACCTGCTAATCAGCTAGCCATTACTACCCCACTGCATCCTTGGGAAAAATATACCCCTTCCGCGTATTATTTTCAGCATAGTGAGCGAGCATGGTATGAATTTATCGGCTCGATTTGGCAAACCATAAAGCCTAGCGAATCATCTAATATAGAGGCGGTTGTTGAGAATAAAAATGAAGCTGACAATGGCATAAAATAGCGTATGAAGAATGAGATCATTAGGTAAAAAAATAATCAATCCTCTTTTTTATCGATGGTAGAAAACAACAACGGCACTGAATACCAGTGCCGTTAAACATTAATTTGCAATATACTGCAAATATTAGAACTCTTGGTTTAGTGCCCGAAAAGCGGCTCTCGCGGCAATTAAGTCATCTTGAGTATCAACCCCGACACCCGGTACTTCAAGCGCTTTTGCTACATGGATTTTCTCGCCATACCACAATACACGCAGCTGCTCTAACATTTCGATAGACTCCAATGGGCTTGGCTCCCAAGTAATATAACGACGAATAAAGCCTGCACGATAAGCGTAAATACCGATATGACGTAAGTAATGCTCGCCTATTTCATCATGAGAGAGATTAAAACGATCTCTTTCCCAAGGAATAGTGGCTCGAGAAAAGTACAGTGCAAAACCTTTCGCATCCATAACCACTTTTACAGCGTTAGGATTAAAGGCTTCTTTTGAGTCGACGATAGGCACAGCAAGAGTTGCCATACCTGCACCACAATTAGCTAAATTTTCTGCCACTTGCGTAATAATTGCGGGTGGAATAAGTGGTTCATCGCCTTGTACATTAACGATTATCTCATCATCTGCGAATTGATATTTTTCGATAACCTCAGCTAAACGCTCTGTACCTGAGTGGTGGTCTTCACGGGTCATACACGCTTCTCCACCCGCTTGTTCAACAGCACGAACCACATCTAAGTTATCAGTTGCAACAATGACACGTTTAGCACCTGAACGCTTTGCTTGTTCCATAACACGAACAATCATCGGTTTGCCATGAATATCAGCAAGTGGCTTACCGGGTAACCGAGTCGACGCATATCGACCTGGGATAATGACCGTAAACATTAGGTTATTTTTCCTCTTCTAATGACAACTCTCTGGCTTCATTCTCTAGTAGAACCGGAATATTGTCACGAACAGGATAAGCGAGATGATCAATTTTGCAGATAAGCTCTGAATTTTCTTTATCAAAGATAAGTTTGCCATGGCAAACTGGGCAAGCAATAATTTCGAGTAAGCGGTGATCCATTTTGTCCCTCACAAGGGTTAATCATGTTATAGGATAAAAGGATATCATAAGGAAGGATCAGCGTTAATACTCTACACCGCGGGTTTGGTAATTATTCGCTAAATATTTTCTCTATTAATAAATTTACTATTTTCTTTTTCACTATAAGCAACAAAAAAGCCACAATAATGTGGCCTTTTATCGTTTTGTCTGCAACATCATTAATAAAGAATTACATTCCGCTTTTATTGATAATAATTTAACCTTTTTATTATCTTTATTGCATTCTAATTAACGTGGCAACCATTTTATATTACCTTGAGCAATCAGTGATAACGTCTTATTTTATCCTTTTTGCATCAACGTAATGATAGATTTTAATTAAATCAATAGGTTAAAACATGGTCTTGCCCATTTATTATAGGTGTCGACTATTTAGAACCCGATAACATCAGCGGCTTCTAGACCTGCTGCTGTTTTGATAACAGAAAACTCAACGTCTTGGCCTTCGGTTAGTGCTTTATTTTTTGTATTGGCAATCGCTTTTTTATTGACGTAAATATCTTGTTCAAGATCTTTTGCAACAATAAGACCATATCCTTTATTATTGTCAAACCATTTTACGCGACCCATTCTTAATTGTAATGTCATGATAGATAAACTCCTTTTGTTCTTTGTATAGTTTTTATCTTCTATACACATGCATTCTACTTTTTATTAAGTCTTCTTATATAAAACCCCATTAAATTCTGAACACATTAATTTAAGTAGTGCATTTTATTATTCAATATAAATGTTCAAAATCGTGATAGCTAAATTAGATAACTATTTATTGAACAGACACTAAACTACAAAATATTCATGACAAATATATGACATGTTCTATATTGTAGCCTGTACCTATCAATAAACTTGCTTGATATAAATGATAAAGTAATTTCTATTCGAAAGCATTTTAACTATCAAGCATGAATAATATCCACAGCATAACAATATTAACTCTACAATAAAGATCTAAAAACTCTCCACACAAGGCTTTTGAGTAGATAGGGTATTAGCGAGTTAAATTGAACTACGACAAAAGCGGTATGCGATTAGTGGGTAGGTAATCTTTATGTAACGCTATCCTGATTTCCATTATAAATATCATTGTTTCAGATCATATACAAGTTTTTTTCGCGTTGTCACTAATTGGCTGACTTGATTTAGCACAGATAGATCTTTCAATACCGCACTGACAGGCAAATACCACCAGTTGTTTTGCGCAAAATGCTGGCATTTAACTGCGTCTTTTTCTGTCATAATCAGAGGCTCTTGGTGAGGCGTCAGTATTTGTAACTCTTGTAGGGTATATTCACTATGATCATTAAAGGCTTTAGTTGCAATTAACTTAACCCCTTTATCTTGCAAGGAATTAAAGAAACGAGGAGGATGACCAATCCCTGCCATAGCAACTGCATTACCCAACTCAGTAATGGCTTTTTTCTCACCTGTCTTTAGATTTACCGCGATTTCTCCCTCTAAACTCATCGCTATTTCATTCGCTTGACAATCACCACCATTGACAATAACCGCATTAACAGAATCAAGACGATGAGCGCGCTCTCTCATCGGCCCTGCGGGCAACCACCAGCCATTACCAAAACGCCGTTGTCCATCAATAACAACGATTTCATAATCTCGCTGTAGGGCATAATGCTGTAATCCATCATCAGTAATAATAATATCAAGATCATATTGCGCTAATAGCGCTTTGACTGCATCACTGCGAGAAGGTGCAACGGCAACAGGTACGCCAGTGCGATGATAAATTAAAACCGGTTCATCTCCTGCAACGGCCGGCTGTGTTTCTGGCGACAATAATAAAGGATATTGGTCTGATTTCCCGCCATAACCACGAGAAACAACCGCAGGTTTAAAGCCTTGTGCTTTTAATTGCTCAACAAGCCAAATCACCACTGGTGTTTTACCATTACCTCCCGCCGTTAAGTTACCTACCACAACAACAGGTACGGGGGATTTCCATGAGGATAACCAGCCTTGTTTATAGGCAAAACGCCTAAAAAGGCTGATCGCCCCATAGAGCCATGAAAAAGGCAATAAAAGAAGGTAACACCACGATTTACCAGACCAAATCCGCTCAATCATTTGCCAAATTGCATCCTGTGTAGCTGAGCATAAACGCCTTTTCGCTCAATTAAATCAAGATGAGCACCACGTTCAACAATTTCCCCATCTTCAATCACTAAAATTTCATCTGCTTTTTCAATGGTTGATAGACGGTGAGCAATCACTAATGATGTTCTATTTTTTTGCAGTTCATCAAGTGCGGCTTGAATTGCCCGCTCTGACTCAGTATCTAATGCTGAAGTTGCCTCATCTAAAATAAGAATAGGCGCATCACGCAATAGTGCCCTTGCAATGGCAATACGTTGACGCTGACCACCTGATAACAACACGCCATTTTCACCAATTTCAGTATCGAGACCATTATCTAATTTTTGGATAAAGTCCATAGCATGAGCCATTTTAGCCGCTTTCTCGATATCCTCACGGGTATATTGGTCTTCACAAGCATAAACAATATTGTTTGCTACCGTTTCATTAAACAGATGCACATTTTGTGAAACTAACGCAACCTGATTACGTAGTGATCTTAATGTGTAATCACGAATATCGTGACCATTGATCAAAATCTCCCCTTCGTTAACGTCATAAAAACGAGTGAGGAGGTTTGCAATAGTAGATTTACCTGAGCCTGAACGCCCTACTAGTGCCACTGTTTTCCCTTCAGGAATAGTGAAGGACAGATTTTTCAAAGCAGGTGTATCTTTGGTGATATATTGGAAAGTGACATTACGGAACTCAATATCACCTGTTGGTTTTTTCAGCTCAAGGGTGCCGGTATCTTTCTCTTGTTCCATATCAAGGATAGCAAATAATGTTTGGCAAGCAGCCATGCCTCGTTGGAATTGAGCATTAACGTTAGTTAATGATTTTAATGGGCGCATTAAAGCGACCATTGAAGAGAAGACCACCGTAATTGTCCCTGCAGTCAGGGTATCCATAATCTCAGGAAAACTGGCTGCATATAAAACAAAGGCTAAAGCAAAAGAAGCAATAAGCTGGATAATGGGATCTGATATAGAAGATGCCACCACCATACGCATACCTTGGCGACGAATATGGTTACTGACATGATTAAAGCGCTTATTCTCAACTTCTTGACCATTAAAAATTAAGACTTCTTTATGGCCTTTAAGCATTTGTTCAGCACTTGTTGTCACCTGCCCCATACTATTTTGGATACGCTTACTGATGGTTCTAAAGCGTGTTGATACCATTCTGATCACCACCGCCACAATAGGTGCGATCACAATCAAGATAAGTGATAACTGCCAGCTATAGTAGAACATCAGGCCAAATAAGCCGATGATATAAGCCCCTTCACGGACAACAGTGATCAAAGCCCCTGATGAAGATGAAGCGACCTGTTCTGAATCATAGGTAATACGTGATAATAACGTACCTGTAGATTGCTGATCAAAAAAGCTCACCGGCATTCCCATAATATGAGAAAACAGCCGACGGCGCATATTCATCACGACTTTTCCTGATACCCAAGAAAGGCAGTAACTAGAAATAAAGTTAGATATACCACGCAGAACTATCAGGCCAATAACGGCTAAAGGCATCCATTTTAATACATCATTACTTGCTTTACCGAAACCTTCATCAAGTAGAGGTTTCAATAAAGAGATCATAAATGCATCAACACCCGCATTTATGATTAATGCGCCTGCTGCAGCAAACAACCCCGCTTTAAAGATCCGAATCATCGGCCATAAGCGTCGGAATGTTTGCCACGTTGATAGGTCTATATCATTCATATATATTACCAAACTTTTAATAAATAGCGGGCTATTCTACTCGGGAAACGTCAAAACACCAAACCACTGATGATACCAACGAGGTAAAATATCTCGTCTATAGGTGACTACATCAATCTTTCCGTGTTTAAACTCGATAGAAATTTGCCCATTTATCGATGTTGTTAGCCAATCAATGGCCTCTTTTTTATAACGGTTATGTACTTTATCAGAAGGTAAACGCCAAGGGCTATAACGTGCAGCAGAAACTAGTGCATATTTTGGTGATATTGCTTGAATAAACGCCAATGTGGATGATGTTTGGCTACCATGATGAGGAACTTGTAAAATATCCGCTTTTAAATAGGCTTTTTTCCTTCTCAGTAATTGTGCTTCCCCCTCTTTTTCCAGATCGCCTGTTAATAAAATAACACTGTTACCATCCGTTAATGAAATCACACAAGAATCATTATTTTTAGGTGAGCGAGATAATGTCAGCGGCCAGAGCGCGTTGAAAGTAAGGTCTTTCCATTGCCATACTCCCCCTTGTAAGCACGGTAAATGTTGGGGATTGTCAAAGCTACTACGGATAGTTAACTTGGGATAAGCACGTAATAAGTCGTCAATACCACCGGTATGATCAAGGTGATCATGGCTAATTATCATGGCAACAGGCTGTAATCGATGATGCGTTAGATAGGGAATAATAACATTTTTAGCAATAGTGCCACCACTTTTCCAACGTATCCCTGTGTCATAGATAACCGCTTCTCCCTCTTTTTCAATAATAATAGCTAAACCATGTCCAACATCTAACATGGTTATTCGCCAATCATAACGTTTAGAGAAAGACAGTTCACAATATAAAAAAGTAGCAATAGTGATCAAAATAATCACATGATGACGCCACCAGCTCATTTTGATAACTAAAAGAGTCATAATACCGCTTAATGCAAATAACCAGGGGACAGCGCCACAGGGTTGCCAATACGCAAGAAAATAAGGCGCACAGAAAAATGCCCAATTGATAGACTGATCAACCCATGACCAAATAATAGGTTGTAGAACAGGTAAAAAGGCAGTAAATAGCCCACACATAATAAGTGGTACGGTAATAAACGAAATAATAGGCACAGCCCATAAATTAACAAGCAAGCTAAAAAGATTACCACCACCAAATAAGTAGTATTGAAAAGGTAATAAGATGATCAATAGCCCTAGTTGCAAATGAATGAGTCTAATAACAAACCAACGTTTTTGCTGGCTAAATCTTTTATTTAATGGATAGAGCCAATACCAAACAATGATGGCAAATACCGCAGAAAAGGATAACCAAAAACTAGCGGATAATATGGCAAGCGGATCAAGCAATAAAATCACTGCCGCACTCCAAATCGCCCACTGCCAAGGTAAAAAAAGTCCACTACGCCAATGGAGTAAAACCCAAATAGTTAGGCCTATTATCGCTCTGGTTGCGGGGATCCCCCATCCTGATAAAGCCGCATAAAAAACACCACAACCTAAACTAATAACCAAAGGAAATTGTGGGTTAATCCATTGCGTTGGGAAAAGATATTGTACTCCTCTCGCCATCAGCCAACCAAACAGAGCAGCAAGGCCAATATGCAGCCCTGAAATCACAATAAGGTGCGAAATACCTGTTTTCATATAAAGTATTTTATTTTCGGCAGAAATACCTCGTTTATCACCTAACACTAATGCTGTGATTTCGCCACTATTTTTTGTGGCTTGCCAATGAGATGAAAGATAGTGAATAAATTGAGTATAAATAGGAAGGTGAGAATTCGTTAATGTGGCTGATAATATTTTTCCTGACAATGTTTCTCTTACTGAAACGGCATATTTTTGGCTGTCAAATCCTCCCTCATTTAAATAACCATGTACTACACGAAAGTGAATTTTAAACAGCCATGTTTGCCCGACTACGACATTTTTAGGCGGATGACGCCAATATATATTGGCATAGAGCTTAGCAGAAAAGAGATGCTGTTTAGGAATAGCAACTTTAATCATTATATTGCTATCCGGCAAGCGACGATATTCTAGAATTGCGCTTTCTATTGTGGCAATGGTGTCAGCAAGTTGAGAGGTTTTGGCCATTAAAGAGGAGGCAGTACTGTTTGCATAGCACCAAAAACAGAGTAATAGCAACAAAAAACGTAAGTATGAAAAAGGAATTAAATATAATAATACCCCTACGATAATCAGTGTATAGCTCAGAGATAAACTCAGTGTTTCACGTTGAATGAGTAAAGGTAAGCAACTTAATATAATGATAACGGCAAGATAATCTATATTAAGAGGTTTTAGCCCTAGCATTGCAATATATTTAGCATATAGATAATGCCATTTTATTAACGCTATTTTATTTCTATAAATATATTTTATCTTGGCTAATAAAATCATATTTTACATCCATATAATTAATTTTTCCTTGTAATATCATGCTGTTAAATTGTTATCTAAGATAGTTAAAATCGTATTTTTTTCGAACTCTCTTTTAATAAAAACTTTCGTTTTAAGCGCATACACTATTTTTTGCGAAGTTGTTCTAAAAAGTGATGGAATAACGGCAAATATCAAAATTAACTCAAGCCAAATAGATAAAGATCACGTAAGGTAAGCCCAATGTCTTACAACAATCGCTAATAAAGAGAATATAGAGAAGTGATAAAGAATATAGAGAATAGAGAATAGAGAATAGAGAATAGAGAATAGAGAATAGAGAATAGAGAATAGAACGTAACTTAATACCAACCGATAACCAATAAAAAACGGCACCGAAGCACCGTTTTTGAAAAAGTTTACTAACTTTATGCCTATTTGATAGGAAACTATTATTCCGTATAAATATTTACACGGTCACGTAACTCTTTACCTGGCTTAAAGTGTGGAACGTATTTACCTTCCAGCTCTACCTTATCACCAGTTTTCGGGTTACGACCCGTACGCGGCGCACGGTAGTGTAGAGAAAAACTGCCGAATCCGCGGACTTCGATACGCTCACCATCAGCCAAAGTATCAGCCATATGATCAAGCATTTCTTTTACAGCTTCTTCAACCGTCTTAGCCGAAAGATGAGATTGTAGGCCTGCAAGTCTCTCGATTAACTCAGACTTGGTCATATTACCTCCCTAGACTACCGATAAATAGGCAACGACTCTCGTTGCCTTCCGTTAATAACTTAAATTATTCGCCTTTAGCTGCTTTGAAAGCTTCAGCCATAGCGTTGTTTGAAAAACCAGCTTCTTCTTTGTTGTTTACAGAAGCGATAGCGTCTTTCTCATCTGCTTCGTCTTTAGCACGAACAGACAGGTTGATAACGCGGTTTTTACGGTCAACACCAGTGTATTTAGCTTCTACAGCATCGCCAACATTCAGAACCAGAGTTGCATCTTCAACGCGGTCACGTGAAGCTTCTGAAGCACGTAGGTAACCTTCAACGCCGTCAGCTAATTCTACAGTTGCGCCTTTAGCATCAACAGCAGTTACTTTACCAGAAACAATAGCACCTTTTTTGTGAGCAGACAGGTAATTATTGAATGGATCTTCTGATAATTGTTTAACGCCCAGAGAGATACGCTCACGCTCAGCGTCAACTTGCAGTACTACTGCAGCGATTTCGTCGCCTTTTTTGTACTCACGAACAGCTTCTTCACCTGCAACATTCCAAGAAATGTCAGATAAGTGAACCAGACCGTCAATACCACCGTCTAAGCCGATGAAGATACCGAAGTCAGTGATAGACTTGATTTTACCTTCAACACGGTCGTTTTTGTTGTGAGTTTCTGCGAATTGCTGCCATGGATTTGCTTTACACTGTTTCAGACCCAGTGAAATACGACGACGTTCTTCATCGATGTCAAGAACCATAACTTCAACAACATCACCAACGTTAACAACTTTAGATGGGTGAATGTTTTTGTTAGTCCAATCCATTTCAGAAACGTGTACCAGACCTTCAACGCCTTCTTCGATTTCTACGAAGCAACCATAGTCAGTCAGGTTAGTTACACGACCAGTCAGTTTAGTACCTTCTGGATAACGTTTAGCGATAGCTACCCATGGATCTTCGCCCAGTTGTTTCAGACCTAATGATACGCGAGTACGCTCACGGTCGAATTTCAGGACTTTAACAGTGATTTCGTCGCCAACATTGACAATTTCGCTTGGGTGTTTAACACGTTTCCAAGCCATATCAGTGATGTGCAGTAAGCCGTCAACACCGCCCAGATCAACGAATGCACCGTAGTCAGTAAGGTTCTTAACGATACCTTTAACTTCCATGCCTTCTTGCAGGTTTTCTAACAGTTGATCACGTTCTGCGCTGTTCTCAGATTCGATAACCGCACGACGAGACACAACAACGTTGTTACGTTTTTGGTCTAATTTGATGACTTTGAACTCAAGCTCTTTGTTTTCCAGATGAGTTGTATCGCGAACTGGGCGAACGTCTACCAGTGAACCCGGTAAGAACGCACGAATGCCGTTCAGTTCAACAGTGAAACCACCTTTAACTTTACCGTTGATGATACCAACAACAGTTTCGTTTTCTTCGTAAGCTTTTTCCAGCATCAGCCACGCTTCGTGACGTTTAGCTTTCTCACGAGACAGAACGGTTTCACCGAAGCCATCTTCAACCGCGTCCAGAGCAACGTCAATTTCGTCACCCACTTGGATTTCTAATTCGCCTTGCGCGTTTTTGAATTGTTCTACAGGAATCGCAGATTCTGATTTCAGACCTGCATCAACCAGAACAACGTCTTTATCGATAGCAACAACAACGCCACGAACGATTGCACCTGGACGAGTTTCGATTGTTTTTAGGGATTCTTCAAAGAGTTGAGCAAAAGATTCTGTCATGTTAATGATCTTCAAGTAAATTTAATTAACGTCCATTTAGCATCCGGCCGAATGGGGTTGTTTCACATACCTCGTTACATCCTTTGTGACAAGGTCATCGGGCATTATTGTGTATTCATTAACACGTCAACCCGATTTTAATAATTACCTAGTATAAACGAAATAAAAACGAATTACGCTGTTAATTGCAGATTTTTTTCGCATAAGCTAACGATTTTTCAATAACTTCATCAATAGATAAGCTTGTTGAATCGAGAATTAATGCATCTTTTGCCGCAACCAAAGGCGCTACTGCGCGATTTCTATCACGATAATCACGCTCTTTTATCTCGGATAAAAGGCGTTCAAAGTTAACATTAAAGCCTTTCTCCTGCAACTGTAACATGCGACGACGTGCACGCTCTTGCGCACTGGCATCAAGAAATATTTTTACTTGCGCATCAGGAAAAACGATTGTGCCCATATCTCGGCCATCAGCAATTAATCCCGGTGCAGTACGAAATGCACGCTGACGGCGTAATAATGCTTCTCTTACGCGAGGAAACGTTGCTGCTTGTGACGCTGTGTTGCCAACGGTTTCAGTACGAATTTCGGTTGAAACATCTTCACCTTCCAGAATAACACTTAATCCATTTTCATTAGGAATAAAGCGCACATCCAAATTCGCCGCTAAAGGCACTAATGCATCTTCTGATGTAATGTCCACATGATGATGTAATGCTGCTAATGCTAATACACGGTAAATAGCACCGGAATCAAGTAAATGCCAACCAAAGGCTTTTGCTAATGCTTGACACAATGTTCCTTTACCTGCTCCGCTAGGCCCATCAACAGTAATTACAGGGACGATAACCGCCATGAGTTTCTCCTTTTCATGGGCACTGTTTTTCTATATTTACTGCCGTGAACCTATGGCGTTCTACAACATAAGCTCTAAACAGAGAAAAACAGTATTAATATATTGCGCGTCATTATACGCATACTCTCTAGAGGAGGAAACAAGCAGTTAAAAACAAGCTGTGCTTTTTAAAGATAATTTTTTATTAATCTACTTATTTATAGAATAAAAACACGCTTAAATTAAGAAAATCGATAGTATCGTACTAGAGAAAAGCCAATACTATCGATTTAATTGATGCTATTTTAATTAAACTTTTGCATGAGAAATACTTGCTAGTTTTTCAAAATAGTCAGGGAATGTTTTTGCCGTACAGCCAGGATCAAGAATAGTAATCGGCGTGTTAGACAATGCCACCAGTGAAAAACACATAGCTATCCGGTGATCATTATAGGTTTTTATTTCAGCCGTCGTTAACTGTTTAGGCGGTATCACAGTTAAGTAGTCGCGACCTTCGTCAACCATCGCACCCACTTTACGTAATTCTGTCGCCATGGCAGATAGACGGTCGGTTTCTTTTACCCGCCAGTTATAAATATTACGGATAGTCGTTTCACCCTCAGCAAAGAGCGCTGTCGTAGCAATCGTCATTGCCGCATCAGGAATAGTATTCATATCCATATCTATCCCTTTTAACTTGCCACGTTCACACTCTATATAATCGTCACCCCAACGTATTGTAGCCCCCATTTTTTCAAGCACAGACGCAAAATGGATATCACCTTGCAAGCTATTTTTACCAATGCCGGTTACTCGCACGATCCCTCCTTTAATGGCGGCTGCCGCCAAAAAATAAGAGGCAGAAGATGCATCGCCTTCAACCAAATATTTACCCGGAGATTGATATTGTTGACCACCTTTAATCATAAAACGCTGATAGTTTTGATTTTCAATTTCTCCACCAAAAGTGTTAATCAAGGCTAACGTGATATCAATATAAGGTTTAGAGACTAATTCACCTTTAATGGTAATAGTGGTATCTTGCTGAGCTAAAGGCGCCATCATTAGTAATGCGGTCAGAAATTGGCTGGAAACGGAGCCATCAACATCAACGCTTCCCCCCGAAAATCCCCCACAAACACGTAGCGGCGGATAATCCGTTTGTTCAAGGTAATCAATCTTTGCTCCCCCTTGACGTAACGCATCCACTAAATGACCAATAGGACGCTCTTTCATACGAGGCTCACCTGTAAGAACAATATCGTGCTCTCCGAGGCTTAAAGCTGCCGCCAATGGGCGCATCGCTGTTCCTGCATTGCCTAAAAAAAGCTCAAGTGGCTGCTGGGGATGAAAAGAACCTGCTAACCCTTCAATATCACATACCGTATTATTATTTGATAATTGATATTGTACCCCTAAGGCGGTTAGCGCATTGAGCATATGACGAATATCATCACTATCTAATAAATTAGTTAAACGCGTTTTTCCCTTGGCTAAGGCCGCCAATAAAAGTGCACGGTTAGAGACACTTTTTGATCCGGGTAAATTGATAGTGCCTTCAATATGTACGATAGGTTGTAATGTCAACGATTCCATAAACAGGTAAAAGCTCCGCTAGATAAGTCAAAATAGGTAGAGACGCTGTGTAATAATGTCAAATAGTATGATTATCGTAATTAATATTTATCTATTTGCCATATTGGCACAGAAATAACAGTTATTGGCTCTCTGTGCTTTAATTATCAGAAAACCTGCCAATAAGGCAGGTTTTGCAGCAGTGAAAAGGTAACCATTAAGCGTGGCGACGCTCAAAATCAGCCATAAAATCAACTAATGCTTGTACACCAGCAAAAGGCATTGCGTTATAAATAGATGCACGCATACCGCCTGAAACACGGTGCCCTTTCAGCGCAACTAATCCTTGCTCTTCAGCTTCTTTTAAGAAAACCGCATCTAAAGCAGGAGAAGACATTTGGAAAGGTACGTTCATCAAAGAGCGGTTTTCTGTGGCAATACGGTTAATATAGAAATCACTGTTATCAATCGCACTATAAAGCAGTGTCGCTTTCTCATAATTGCGTTTTGCTATCTCTTGCAAGCCACCTTGCTCTTTTAACCATTTAAACACCATGCCTGATAAGTACCAAGCAAAAGTCGGCGGTGTATTAAACATGGAGTCATTTTCAGCCAGTACTGTGTAATCAAATACTGAAGGGGTTTCTTTACGTGCTTTACCCAGTAAATCTTCGCGAATAATTACCAATGTTAACCCCGCAGGACCAATATTTTTTTGTGCTCCAGCGTAAATCATGCCAAAACGGCTAACATCAAGTGGCTGAGATAAAATAGCGGAAGAGTAGTCGGCAATAACAATTTTTTTATCATCAAAATCCGGCTCTTCGTGGATAGCAATCCCATCGATAGTCTCATTTGGGCAATAATGCACATAGGCTGCATTATCACTTAATTGCCACTCTTTCATTGGTTTAACCGCGATTTTACCGTCAATTTCTGTCTTTATTTTAATGATATTAGGTGAACAATATTTTTCCGCTTCATCGGCAGCACTTTTAGCCCAATATCCTCCATCGATATAATCAGCGGTGGTTTTCTCACCTAATAAATTAAGCGGTAATGCCGCAAAATGACCACGAGCGCCACCATGACAGAACAGAATTTTATAATTTTCTGGTACATTGAGTAGATCCCGTAGATCTTGCTCTGCCTGATGGGCAACCTCCAAAAATTCTTTACTGCGGTGGCTAATCTCCATAACAGAACGCCCTAATCCGTGCCAGTTGCATAATTCTAATTCTGCACGACGAAGAACTTCTGCCGGTAACATGGCCGGACCTGCACTAAAGTTATATACCTGACTCATTCAAATTCACCCTATCTGAATATGTTTTGACAAAACGACCTCTATCGGTTGTATCATTCTCCTCTAATTGGCGCAATGACTTTTGTAAACTTACGTATTATGTGTAGCACACAAAAATAATCGTTAGGAGTATTTTATGTCGGGGAGTCAGTATAAAAAGGAAGATGCGAGCTGGGGAATGCTACTTAAAGGACGAAATAGTCTAAAATCACTCGCTTTAGCAGGGGGAGTGGCATTACATGCTATTAATGTCTATATCACCATTACCACCCTACCTTCTATTGTTCGTGATATCGGGGGGCTTAATTTATATGCATGGAATACCACCGTTTTTATTTTGGCATCCATTCTCTCTTCGGCGCTAACTTCTCGTTTATTAATTTTGCTCGCGCCACGTAATAGCTACTTATTTGCCACACTCTGCTTTTTAGTCGGCTCTATTATCTGTGCTACCGCCCCTTCAATGCCAATCTTGTTGGTTGGCCGATTTATTCAAGGTGCGGGAGGCGGGATGTTACTGGCTTTAGCTTATTCATTGGTCAGGGTGATGTTTCCGCAACCATTATGGTCTCGAGCTATGGCGTTAATGTCCAGTATGTGGGGAATATCAACGTTGCTGGGTCCCGCATTAGGAGGAATATTTGCAGAATATAATATTTGGCGGGGTGCTTTTTGGTCTATTCTTTGTGTAGGCATTCCTTATGCTATTCTACTGTTTACTATCCTTCCTAAGGAAAACAGTGCTGATATTGCTAACAAAAAAACATCACTTCCCTACCTACAACTTACCTTATTAATATTAGCAGTGTTATCTATCTCAATCGGTAGCTTGTATCACGTTACGCTATATCATATTTTATCTTTTCTATTAGCAATTATTTTTATCTTATTATTAATTTATATCGATAAGAGATCTCATGATGGGCTTTTTCCTAAAGGAACATTCTCTTTCTCAGCCCCACTATCCCCTATTTATCTGACTATGGCATTGCTAGGAATAAGTGTTCAGACAGAAGTGTTTGTGCCCTATTTTTTACAAATGATCCATGGCATTACTCCGTTACTTTCCGGTTATTTAGCTGCTTTAGTCGGTGCTGGTTGGTCTTTTTCGGCTATTATCTCTTCATCTCAACCAAGCAGTATTGCTCAGCGTCTTATGCGTATCGGCCCTGCCATTAACTTTACTGCCATAATTGTTCTTGGCTTATTAATTTCAAATTATCTTCTTTTACCTTATGGGCAAGTGATTATTATTTGTCTAGCCCTCTTTTTTACAGGTGCAGGAATTGGCATGGCTTGGCCTCATTATCTCACTCGTGTATTACAGGTTTCTCAAGGGGAAGAAGCGCAAAAAGCGGCGACGTCAATCACCACTATTCAGCTATTTTCAACCGCTGTAGGTGCTGCCATTTCAGGTACTGTTGTAAATATGGCAGGATTAACCAACCCCGGAGGTATTGCTGGCGCACAAAATGCAGCCCATTGGTTATTTATTGTATTTTCTATTACCCCACTGATTGCATTTATTACTGCAAAAATCGTTGTTTCCAATATAAGAAAACATTAATAACATATAACCCAAAAGGCTATTAAAAAAATAGCCTTTTTATTTTTTATAAATAAACGCCTTTTAAACCTGACTATCTTTATTTATGTTTTTAATATCGCTAAATTAGCCCTAAATAATATACAAGGGTAAACATATGAAATTAAGAAATGCAATAATAATTGGTGTAATATACACACCATCAATATGCCAGGCCGTAGAACAAACTAGCTATAAATATATTTCTATTAATCAAGACTCTTCAACAATAGTTAAACCTAATGAAATTAATCCTAAACAAGCAGAAATATTAATAGCACCAAAAAATCCCAAAGGCATTTCTCATAATAAATATGATACATTTGATGTAACTGATGCTGGCATTATTTTAAATAATAAAGAGGTTGCCGCTGAGACTATTATTAATGAAGTGGTTAATGGAGCAACGTCATTCTTAGCGGGGAATATCGCGGTAGCTGGCAATGCAGCTCATGTTGTTATAGCCAACCCAAATGGTATTGAATGCCATAATTGTAGTTTTTCGAATACATTACAAGAAACGTTAACAACAGGGAAACCTGTTATCAATAATAATAATGATGAATTAATCGGCTACCGCTTAGAAAAAGCTATCGCTCCTATAAATAAAGGATATAGGGGTGGAAAATCAATTGAACATATTGGAAAAATTGTATTCAGTAACAAAAATGACCGTAGTTCTAGTCATTCTTTTAATAAACTTAATATCATATCTAATAACATTAAATTAGAAAACGGCTTTATATCTTCTAAAGGAGATATAAGTATTTACTCAGGTAAAAGAGATATAATAATTAAAGAAGGTGAAAGTATCTTAAAACAAGAATACGCCATGCGCTCAAATATAAAAAGAAACAATCTACCTAATCAGATAATATTAGGTGATAAAAATGGTGATCCTAAAAAACAAGGTTTAATCTCTTCTAAAAACATCATTATTAATGCTTCTGATACTACTATTTATAATTATGGTAGTTTAGAAAGTAGTAACCGTAGTAAAAATGCCATACAACTTAATCTAAATAAAACAATATTTAATAACCATGGATATATTCTCGCCAGAGGCGGATATTTAGATCTGCAAAATAAGTCTTTCTTCCACAATATGGAAAGTGGAACTATTGGCATGCAATATTGGCTTAATACTGGTAAAAATAACAATAACTATAGCGAGACATACATAGGGTTAATACCCAAAAATACTATTAGCCAAATGAAAAACTTAACTTTAGATATTAGTGAGGATAGTAATCTGATAAATGATGGTATTATCATGACAGAACGGTTACACACACGCGATAAGAATATAAGCAATATTCAAAATAATAGAGAAGATATCAAAATTTATACTAAGTTACGCAAAATTAAATAATATTTAACAAAGAAAACCATCTGCTATTTATCAGCAGATGGTTTTCTGATTTAACTAAAAAACAAAAAATTTAATTAATATTTTTCAAAGTTTTCTTGGATCGTGGCGGGATCTTGTGTTTCTGTCAAAGATAACTGTAATAACACTCTTGCTTTCTGTGGATTTAAACGTTCTGAAGCAATAAAGCCATATTTTGCATCATCTACTTCACCATTTTGTGTGGTAAATCCAACCGGAACACGACTTGAACGAACCACAACAACACCTTTTTTTACACCATCAGCTAAAGTATTTAAGATGTCAGAATATAAGTTACCATTGCCGACACCTGCACTAACAATACCTTTAAAGTGGTTATCTATAAACGCTTTAGCCGGTAAATCAGATGCATTAGCATAGTTATAAACAATACCTACTTTTGGTAATTCGGTTAATTTGCTGACATCAAAGGCAACTTTCTCAGCGCGCGGTGTTGCAGCAGTGTAATAGTGTACTTTACCATCATGAACATAACCTTGAGCACCTGCATTAATCGGCTGGAATGCTTGCACTTCTGTCGTATTCATTTTGACAACATCTTTACCACTGATCACTGAATTATTCATGGTAACTAATACACCACGATTTTCAGATGCTTTATCACTTGCCACCACCACGGCATTATAGAGGTTTAATGGACCATCAGCACCTAATGCTGTTGCTGGGCGCATTGCCCCTACCATCACCACCGGTTTTTTACATGCTGTGGTTAAGTCAAGAAAATAGGCGGTCTCTTCCATCGTATCTGTACCATGGGTTATCACAAAGCCGTCTGTTTTATCACAATCCGTATTAATTTTATTCGCCAGTTTTAACCACACTTGGTCGTTCATATCTTGCGAACCAATATTAACCACTTGCTCGCCTGTTAAGTTAGCCACTTTTTTTGCCTCAGGTACGGCATTAATCAATGTATCAATGCCTAATTTTCCTGCGGTGTAGCTTGAAGAAGTGGCAGAGTCACCACCCCCTGCGATGGTTCCCCCAGTTGCGAGGATTGTCACATTAGGTAAAGCAAAAACGGTACCACTAATTACGGTTAATAAGCTGGCTAGCAATGTTTTTCTTATCATTTTTTAATCCTTATGAGTCTATAAAATCGCGTCCAATTATGATGATTTATTATCAGTAATTCCGTGATAAATAGAACGAATTTATCAAAAGAACTAATATATTAGTGCATTAATGATAAGGAATGTTATTTAAAATCAACCGACACGAGAAATAATTAGTGCATTAGCGACGATTTCAGTATCATGTGCCCCTAACTATCACTCGTAAAATATTGATGAAACCTGCCATGTCACAAACATTTATTCCCGGCAAAGATGCCGCACTGGAAGACTCTATCGCTAGCTTTCAGCAAAAATTAACTCAGTTAGGTTTTAACATTGAAGAAGCTTCATGGTTAAATCCTGTTCCTAACGTTTGGTCTGTTCATATTCGTGATAAAGATTGTCCGTTATGTTTTACTAACGGCAAAGGTGCTACTAAAAAAGCAGCATTGGCTTCAGCATTAGGCGAATATTTTGAACGTCTCTCAACCAATTATTTCTTTTCTGATTTCTGGCTAGGTGCTGATATTGCAGAAGGTGAGTTTGTTCATTACCCAAATGAAAAATGGTTTCCACTGACAGATGATGATGCTGTACCTGAAGGCTTATTAGATGCACGTTTACGTCAATTTTACGATCCTGAAGGTGAGCTATGTGGCAGTGAACTGGTTGATTTACAATCAAGTAATTCAGAACGTGGTATTTGTGCCTTACCGTTTATTCGCCAATCAGATAAAACACCTGTATATATACCTGTTAATATCATTGCAAATCTTTATGCATCTAATGGTATGTCAGCAGGAAATACGCAAAATGAAGCTCGAGTGCAAGGGCTTTCTGAAGTGTTTGAACGCTATGTCAAAAATAGAATTATCAGCGAAAGAATTAGCTTGCCTAAAATCCCCCATGAAGTTTTAGCTCGTTATCCTGCTGTTATTGAAGCTATTACGACATTAGAAAAAGAAGGCTTCCCTATTTTTAGTTTTGATGCATCTTTAGGGGGACAATTCCCCGTTATTTGCGTCGTGCTGTTTAACCCACAAAATGGGACTTGTTTCGCTTCTTTTGGTGCTCATCCCGATTTTGGTGTGGCATTAGAGCGTACTGTTACTGAGTTATTGCAAGGCCGTAGCCTTAAAGATCTCGATGTTTTCAATCCACCGAGTTTTGATGATGAAGAAGTCGGTGATCACACTAATCTTGAAACCCACTTTATCGACTCTAGTGGTTTAATTAGTTGGGATCTGTTTAAAAAAGATGCAGACTATCCATTTGTTGATTGGGATTTCAGTGGTTCAACCGAAGAAGAATTCCACACATTAATGTCACTGTGCCAGCAATGTGATGCAGAAGTGTATATTATGGATTATAACCATTTAGGGGTTTATGCTTGCCGTATTTTAGTCCCTGGCTTATCCGATATTTATCCTGCTGAAGATCTGCAACTAGCCAATAACATTATGGGTGTCCATTGGCGTGACACCATTCTTTCTTTACCAACAAGTCATGGCACAAAAGAAGAGTACCTCTCACTTATTGGCCAATTTGATGAAGATGGCTTAGATGACTTTACTCGTATCAGAGAAATGATTGGTATTGCACCGGGTAAAGATAATGGTTGGAGTCATTTACGTGTAGGTGAATTAAAATCAATGTTAGCACTCGCTGGTGGCGATTTAGAACAAGCATTAGTTTGGGTTGAGTGGACACAAGATTTCAACGCATCATTATTTACACCAGCGCGTCAAAATTATTATCGTTGCCTGCATAATCTTTTACTCCTACGTGAAGAGCATGAGCGTGAGCCTGCACAATATATGGAGGCTTTTTCTCGTATGTATGGCGAGGAAACACTGCAAGCTGCATTAAATGCAATTGAAGGTAAACAACCTTTTTATGGCTTGCAACCCATAGCTCCATCATTAGCGAATTTGCCTGTTCATCAATCTTTATTAGCCGCGTATGAAAAATTACAACAAGCAAAACGTCAATCGAATAAATAACATTATTTTATTTAAGGTTATTTATTAAATAATTATTTTTAACTGATTAATAATCGCTTTGTTTAAAATCAAAACACTCTACTTATTAGTAGAGTGTTTTATTATATATAAAAAAATATAACGACAATTTTGCCACCATGACAATTATGTCAAATGACAAAAGTGTCAAATATGTCAAAAGTGACGATTTTAAGTTTTAAATACGACACAAAAAGATAAGGTTAACTTTTTAATCTAAAAAAACCACAAAAATATAGTTTAAATTGCTAATTGTTTACCTAGATCTCAAAAATTTAAAAACCGTATTTTTATAATGGTTTTAAGGCTGGCGTAATCAATTAGATTACCCACAAATAAAGTAATGTTTATATTTAGCGCAAAAGTAAATGGAGCGTTAAATTTTATTTTTATCTGTTAACGCTAATAAAAATAAATAATACGTTATATTTACTTTTTACTTTGTTTATCCAGCCAGGCTAAAATTTTTTGATAAAATTTAAAAAATTTTTTCTTATTATTAATCAAATAATTATAGCTAATTTAGCCGGTTTTTACGTACTAAAATTGCGTCTCTCATAAGCGACTATGATCCATATCAACTTTAGGAGTAAGACCCTTTGCTACTATTATTGCGTGCTATAATTATTCCAACATATAAGAGAGTGTTAGTATGAAAGCTGACAGCCCTTTTAATTTATTATCACCTGCTGATATGGCAAAAGTTGCCGATGATGCATGTTGTTATAAAGCAAACAAACATATCCCAACAACTTACTTATCTGCTTTTACTGCGGGAATGTTTATTTCAATTGCGTTTGTTTTTTATATTACAGCGACTACAGGCACCGCATCTGTTCCATTTGGTCTCGCTAAACTCGTTGGAGGAATTTGTTTCTCTTTAGGCTTAATGCTCGTGGTTGTTTGTGGTGCAGACTTATTCACTTCAACTGTACTCACCATTATTCCTAAAGCGACAGGACGTATTTCTTGGGCTAAGATGTTCGCTAATTGGATAAATGTCTATATTGGTAACTTTATTGGCGCCCTGTTCTTTGTTGCCTTAATGTGGTTTGCAGGTCAATATGCAGCAGCTAATGGGTTATGGGGTCTGAATGTATTACAAACTGCACAGCATAAAGTTGAGCACACCTTTATTGAAGCAGTTTGTTTAGGTATTTTAGCTAATTTAATGGTTTGTCTTGCAGTTTGGATGAGTTATGCAGGTCGAACTTTAATTGATAAACTCTTTGCACTTATTTTACCTATCGGTATGTTTGTGGCGAGTGGCTTTGAGCACAGTATCGCTAACATGTTTCTTATTCCTTTAGGTATTGTAATTAAGAATTTTGCACCGGCAGAATTCTGGACTACAGTAGGTGCATCACCAGAACAATTTTCAAATCTAACAGTATCAAATTTCCTCGTTGATAATTTATTGCCAGTCACTATCGGTAATATTATCGGCGGAGCAGTCCTAGTCGGTCTGGTATACTGGTTAATGCATCTGCGCGGCGATAAACATTAATCCGTGCAGTTATGACTGATTTCTTAAGTTCCATTGTAAAAAGGTAGAAGTATCATGTCTGATTTAAATGAAAAATTTGCTGAAGCATGGAAAGGTTTTTCTGAAGGTGAATGGCAGAACAATGTTAATGTTCGTGACTTTATTCAAAAAAACTATACTCCATATGAAGGCGACGAATCTTTCCTAGCAGGTTCCACTAAAGCAACTGATACACTTTGGGAACAAGTTATGGAAGGCATCAAAATTGAAAACCGCACTCATGCGCCGGTTGATTTTGATACTTCTGTTGCTTCAACTATCACTTCACACGATGCGGGTTATATCGAAAAAGATTTAGAACAAATCGTCGGTTTACAGACTGATGCACCTCTAAAACGTGCAATCATCCCATTCGGTGGGATCCGTATGGTTGAAAGTTCTTGCCACGCTTATAACCGTGAGCTAGATCCAGAGCTGAAAAAAATCTTTACTGAATATCGTAAAACACACAACCAAGGTGTATTCGATGTTTATACTCCAGACATCTTAAAATGCCGTAAATCAGGTATCTTAACTGGTCTGCCAGATGCTTATGGTCGTGGCCGTATCATCGGTGACTACCGTCGTGTTGCACTGTACGGTATTGAGTTCCTACGTAAAGACAAATTCGCTCAATTCACCTCTTTACAAGAAAAACTGGAAAAAGGTGAAGATCTGGAAATGACTATCCAACTGCGTGAAGAAATCGCAGAGCAGCACGCTGCATTAGGTCAAATCCAAGAAATGGCTGCGAAATATGGTTGTGATATTTCTCGCCCAGCTCAAAATGCGAAAGAAGCAGTACAATGGACTTACTTCGGTTACTTAGCCGCTGTTAAATCTCAAAACGGCGCAGCAATGTCCTTCGGTCGTGTATCTACTTTCTTAGATATCTATATCCAACGTGATCTCGATGCAGGTCTGTTGACTGAAGAACAAGCTCAGGAATTAATTGACCACTTAGTCATGAAATTACGTATGGTTCGTTTCTTACGTACTCCTGAGTATGATGAATTATTCTCTGGTGACCCAATCTGGGCAACAGAATCATTAGGTGGTATGGGTTTAGATGGTCGTACTTTGGTAACTAAGAATACTTTCCGTTTCTTAAATACCCTGTACACCATGGGTCCTTCACCAGAACCAAACATGACTATCCTATGGTCAGAACAACTGCCTATTAATTTCAAAAAATATGCAGCTAAAGTCTCAATCGATACTTCTTCAATCCAGTACGAAAATGATGACTTAATGCGTCCTGACTTCAACAGTGATGACTATGCAATTGCATGTTGTGTTAGCCCAATGGTTGTGGGTAAACAAATGCAGTTCTTCGGTGCTCGTGCAAACTTAGCTAAAACCTTACTGTATACCATCAATGGTGGTGTGGATGAGAAACTGAAAATCCAAGTAGGTCCAAAACACGCACCTATCATGGACGAAGTGTTAGACTTTGATACTGTGATGAACCGTATGGATCAATTTATGGATTGGTTAGCAACTCAGTATGTTACTGCACTGAATGTTATCCACTACATGCACGATAAATACAGCTATGAAGCAGCACTGATGGCACTTCATGACCGTGATGTATACCGTACTATGGCTTGTGGTATCGCAGGTCTATCTGTTGCGGCTGACTCACTGTCTGCTATCAAATATGCAAAAGTATCACCAATCCGTGATGAAAACGGTTTAGCCGTAGACTTCAACATTGAAGGTGAATACCCACAATTTGGTAACAACGACTCTCGTGTTGATGATATCGCTTGTGACTTAGTTGAACGTTTCATGAAGAAAATTCAGAAACTGCACACTTACCGTAACGCAGTGCCAACTCAGTCAATTCTGACCATCACTTCAAACGTTGTGTATGGTAAGAAAACAGGTAACACTCCAGACGGTCGTCGTGCTGGCGCACCATTCGGACCAGGTGCTAACCCAATGCATGGCCGTGACCAAAAAGGTGCAGTTGCTTCATTAACTTCAGTTGCTAAACTGCCATTTGCTTACGCGAAAGATGGTATTTCTTATACCTTCTCTATCGTACCTAACGCGTTAGGTAAAGATGATGATGTTCGTAAAGCAAACCTTGCAGGTCTGATGGATGGTTACTTCCATCATGAAGCGGATATCGAAGGTGGCCAACATCTGAATGTTAACGTAATGAATCGTGAAATGCTGTTAGAAGCAATGGAAGATCCTGAGAAATATCCTCAATTAACTATCCGTGTTTCTGGTTATGCAGTCCGTTTCAACTCATTAACTAAAGAGCAGCAACAAGACGTTATCACTCGTACATTCACTCAAACAATGTAATTTGATAACTCATGCATTTATTTACTGAGAAAGTAGATAAAATCGCTTAGAATAAAGGCCCCTACTTTGGGGCCTTTTTATCTAGACAGTTTTGGAGTAACCCTGTTATGTCCGTACTTGGTCGTATCCACTCATTTGAATCCTGCGGTACTGTTGACGGTCCCGGAATACGCTTTATTGTTTTCTTCCAAGGATGCCTAATGAGATGCCTCTATTGTCACAACCGTGACACATGGGATACTCATGGTGGGCAAATCGTCACAGTTGATGAATTAATGAAAGAGGCAGTGACTTATCGTCACTTTATGAATGCCTCTGGTGGTGGCGTTACAGCTTCTGGTGGTGAAGCTATCTTACAAGCAGAATTTGTACGTGATTGGTTCCGTGCTTGTAAAAAAGAAAATATCCATACCTGCTTAGATACTAACGGTTTTGTACGCCGTTATGATCCTGTCATCGATGAATTAATGGACGTGACTGATTTAGTCATGCTGGATTTAAAACAAGTGAATGATGACATTCACCAAAAACTGGTTGGTGTTTCTAACCAACGTACACTGGAATTCGCCCGCTATTTAGCTAAACGAGGCCAAAAAACCTGGATACGTTACGTAGTTGTGCCCGGTTGGTCTGATGATGATGATTCTGCTCATCGTTTAGGCGAATTTATAAAAGATATGAAAAATATCGAAAAAGTCGAGCTTCTCCCTTACCACGAATTAGGTAAACATAAATGGGTTGCTTTAGGAGAAGAGTATAAACTCGATGGTATTCATCCACCGTCAAAAGAGACGATGGAAAATGTTAAAGCAATTATTGCATCTTATGGTCATAAAGTGATGTATTAAGCTTTTATACACCCCCATTTTAAAAAGCAGTGCACAATGTACTGCTTTTTTTATGTAAAACTGCCATCAAGTTTTCCCCTCCCTGCGGCATGTTCTTTTGAGAAAGCGCCAGCCACTAAATTAAAAAATATTGTTTTCCATACCTCAAATAAAGATATTTTTAATAACGACCATTGCAGTTAATTATGACAATATAAAATTGTTACTCATTCTAATGGTCATTTAGAAGTTTCTAAGATTATCCTTAAGCATTCTTTAGTTTAATAGTATTGATTAATTACAAAATAAAAAGATATGATATGAATTATAAAAAGTTATATTTATAAACAATTAATTATTTTTAAGGCAGAGAAAAAAATGGAACAAGATAATAGTTCATCGCTTACGGAGCCAGAAGAGGTGTTTACGCCAGTTCCTCTACAAAGAGGTGCTTCAGGGGCAACCGAGTGGTTAGGTATTGGCTGGGATTTAGTTAAAGAGCGCTTTTTTATGTGGGTAGGCGCTGTAATTATTTACTTTCTTGTTAACTTAATTATCTCATCTATCCTTGGATTTATCCCACTTATTGGGCCGATTATCTCCCCGTTTATTTCAGCTGTATTAGTTGCCGGGCTTATGATGATAGCCCATCAGCAATATGAGACTGGTCAGCTAAATCTGGATAATTTATTTTCTGGTTTCCAGAACAAACGCTACCTTAGCATCATGGGTGCTTATGGTATTAGTGTGCTTATTATCTTAGCAGGCTTTATTTTAGCACTATTAATCAGTGGTTCATTATTGATGGAAGTTGCTCAAGCCGCTCTTAATGATGCACCAACCTACTATATTCAAGGCTTATTGGCTGATAACCTGACACCAATTACGTTTTCTTCTATCATTATTATCATTTTTAGCTTAATCAGTACTGCCTCTTATTGGTTTGCCCCTGCCTTAATTTTAGTAAATGACTATAAAGCTATCCCTGCCGTTAAAGCCAGTTTTATGGCGGTTAAAAACAACTTATTTGGTGGCTTTCTATTCTTTGTGCTGTTAAGCATCATTATTGGCTTGAGTATTATCCCATTTGGATTAGGCTTATTTATCACTATTCCACTCTCTTTTACTGCAATGTATGGATCATATCGCCATATTTTCTATCAGAAAAATATGGGTAATATGACTAATAACCATACTGATAACAATGACAATAATGGTGATGGTGGGAATAAAGTTTCTTTAAATAAAACCGCAGAATCGAATATCGGTAAATTAGTCAGTTAAATATTTTGTCATTTGGGATAACCTAAAAACAGCCACCTAATTAATGGATGGCTGTTTTTTTATTAATATAACTTAGCTGGCAAATGGGTTTTTATTATCATAAGATTGATTAAATAATACATCAGAATTTAAGTAATGATAAATTTCGTCAACGATTTCTATCCCCTCTTTTTCGCTTCGCTGCGCTGCAAGCTGACTATTTTCCCCAGGATATAATACATGTTCAAAACCGACTGCAGGCTTAATACTCTTTAACTCAGCCATTACTTGAGAAATGTGTTTTTTAAATAAATCAGCATCAGTGAAAAAGGCTGGATTAATCACAATGTGGAGCTGACCTAATTCACGACCTTGTGTCAAATCATGATACATAGAGCTAACATGTTTACCAAAAGGTAATCCTAATAAAATGCCAGACAATACATCAACCATCATCATCAAGCCATACCCTTTTGGTCCCGCAATAGGTAATAAACCTTTTACTGCAAAGGGATCACAGGTTGGTTTGCCCGCTTCATCTACCGCCCATGTGTCAGGAATGTCACTATGTTTAGCCCGCGCATCGAGAATTTTACCCCATGCCTGCACCGTCGTCGCCATATCAAAGGTAATAGGTTTATCATCTGCACTCGGGGCTGAAAAAGCGATAGGATTAGTGCCATAATAAACTTCAGATCCACCAAATGGCACTACCATAGGATCCGATTGGCAAAGTGAAATACCAATCATTCCAGATGCAGAGGCTTGTTCTACAAAGTAGGATAATGCCCCACTATGACCAATACGTCTAACCCCAACAACAGCAATGCCTTTCTCTTGTGCCATATTAATCGCGTGCTCCATGGCCTGCTTAGCAGCAACATGTCCAGCACCATTATCACCATCAAAAATCGCACTACAAGGTCCTGTCTCTTGATAAGTAAACTTAGGATGCGTATTTGTTCCTCCCTTACTAATGCGCTCAGCATAATATTCCACACGTACAGCACCATGGGAATGAATTCCTTTCACATCAGCATGAACTAATACATCGGCAACAATGTCTGCATGGTTTTCATTCAGTCCTGCATTATGTAACTTATTTTTGATTAATTGGTGTAACTGCTGTTTAGAAATTATCATACAATAGGCTCTTTAGTAGGGTTCTAAATAAATAGAAACGTCATAAGATAATTGAAATTAACTTGAGCGATAATTTTAATGTAGCAGTATAGAGATGATCTGCTGTGATCAGTTTAACCAATAGCGAATTGCATTATATTTTTATTTAATCTCACTTATTTTAGTAAGAATTTTTTAATAATCATCTGTTTTTTCTGCACCTGATAACTGTTATTAAATAATATTAAGAGCAATAAAACGCTCTTTTATTAAAAAAATCATCAGTAAAAAACTACCTGCTATTATTTATTAATAATGTCACCCTTCATCTGTATTAAAGAGAAAAAATGATATGTTTCTTTTGATCATTTAAGTCCATTTAGGTAGTCTGTAATAACAATTATTATTTGTGGAATAAAGAATGATAAATAAAGAAATGTTAAAGAACCTAAAGTATTTTGAAAAAACACCATTGATTCATCATATTAATTATTCCCTAACTGAAGATGCTAAAAAAAATATACTAAACGGCTGGTTACCTGCATGTATGGAAGATAAATGGCTTTCATATAGTATAGAAAACTGTGTCTATGTTCATCGCAGTTGGAGTGGCCATTTAATGTATAAATTCACTATTGATAATAACACCATTGATTTTATAGAAATTGCAATGGACGATTTTGTTGATATGACAAATGAAAGAAAAATAGAAGTATTCTTCTCTTTGTTGCCTTACTTATCTCAACCTCATTGAAGTATTAGATACTGAAGCTAGTATATAGCCAGAATATAAAACATTAATAAAATTATACTCAGGTTAAAAGGTTAATAGAAATTACCACCACTAGTCTTTTGATGCTCTTTATACCATTAAAAACCCCCCTGTTTAATAGGGGGTTTTAATATTATAACCACTGAGTAATTAGGTTTTTATTAACCAATATACTCAAGGCCATTCATATAAGGACGTAAAACTTCTGGAATTTCAATACGACCATCAGCGGTTTGATAGTTTTCCATAATGGCGACTAAAGTACGCCCTACAGCTAAACCTGAACCATTTAAAGTGTGCACAAGTTGAGTTTTCTTGTCACCTTTAGCACGGAAACGTGCTTGCATACGGCGTGCTTGGAAATCCCAGCAGTTAGAGCATGAAGAAATTTCACGGTAGGTATTTTGTGCCGGTACCCACACTTCTAAGTCATAGGTTTTACGTGCACCAAAGCCCATATCACCTGTACAAAGTACCACTTTACGGTAAGGCAGATTGAGCAATTGCAACACTTTCTCTGCATGGCCAGTTAGCTCTTCTAATGCATCCATTGATTTTTCAGGATGTACAATTTGTACTAACTCTACTTTATCAAATTGGTGCATACGGATCAGACCACGTGTATCACGGCCATAAGAGCCCGCTTCTGAGCGGAAACATGGCGTATGTGCAGTCATTCGCAATGGTAGTTCGTCTTCTTCGAGAATAACGTCTCTAACCATATTGGTAACAGGTACTTCTGCTGTTGGGATCAGCGCATATTGGCTTTCAGACTCTTCTTCAAGTGGTTTGGTATGGAATAAATCACCACTGAATTTAGGTAACTGTCCTGTGCCATATAAAGTGGCATGGTTAACTAAATAAGGCACATACATTTCTTGATAGCCATGTTGTTCTGTATGCAAGTTCAGCATGAACTGGGCGATCGCGCGATGTAAACGTGCAATTTGACCTTTCATCACAACAAAACGTGAACCGGTGATTTTCACGGCAGATGGGAAATCTAAACCATCTGTAAGTTCACCTAGAGTAACGTGATCTTTTAATTCAAAGTCATAAGTCTTTGGTTCACCCCAACGAAATACTTCAACGTTCTCGCTGTCATCTTTACCATTAGGCACAGAGTCATGAGGCAGATTCGGTAAAGTTAACGCATAGTCACGAATGTCGGCTTGCAGTTTATCTAATTCCGCTTTTGCCGCTTCAAGTTTTTCACCTAATTGGTTAACTTCCTGACGAAGTGGCTCAATATCTTCACCACGCGCTTTAGCAGCACCAATAGACTTCGATCGGGAATTACGTTCTGCTTGCAGGGATTCTGTTTCAACCTGTAACACCTTACGGCGTTCTTCTTGTTGACGAATTTTTTCCACATCGAGGGTAAACCCCCTGCGAGCCAGTTTTTCGGCGACCGCGTCTAGCTCATTACGCAGTAGATTTGGATCGAGCATGCTTATCCTGTGCTTATTGATAGATTAATAAAAACCTTATCTCCTATCATTCTCTTGTTTACCTATCGCGAAGATACCTGAGATAAGGGGTAGTTAAAAAAATTACTAATGATTGAATAACCTTACCGCATCTTTACAATTTGCGATAGCGTTTTGTCACACTATTTTGATCTTGCTGAGAAAGCCAGTCTAATTTCTCAGCAAGCTTGATCTCTAACCCTCGATTAACAGGGTGATAATAACGCGTTTGTGCCATTTCAGCCGGAAAATAGACCTCTCCTGCCGCATAAGCATTAGGTTCATCATGAGCATAGCGATACTCTGCACCTAAGCCCATCTCTTTCATTAATTGCGTTGGCGCGTTACGTAAATGTGCAGGTACATCATAATCAGGTTTACTTTTCGCATCTGCCAGTGCGGCTTTATAAGCGGTATACACGGCATTACTTTTCGGCGCACAAGCAAGATAAACAATCGCTTGTGCTATCGCACGTTCACCTTCTGCAGGGCCTACCCGCGTAAAGCAATCCCATGCAGCGATGGCAACTTGCATAGCACGCGGATCTGCATTACCGACATCTTCTGAAGCAATAGCCAGTAAGCGACGAGCAACATACAGTGGATCTCCCCCCGCAGTGATGATACGAGCATACCAATAAAGTGCTGCATCAGGTGCCGAGCCACGTACTGATTTATGCAAAGCAGAGATAAGATCGTAAAATCGATCACCTTTATTATCAAAACGGGCGCTACGTTCACCACTAATTTCTTTTAGTAATTCCGCTGTTAGTGTTCGTTTGCCTTGGCTATCGACTTCTGCCATATCAGCCATCATTTCAAGCAGGTTGAGTGAACGGCGCGCATCGCCATTGACTAATTCAGCAATCATTTTGCGTGTATTATCAGGTAAAATAATATTACGCCCACCTAATCCACGTTCAGTATCATCTAATGCTTGCTGTAATACCTGTTCAATGTCTGTTTCTGTCAATGAGCGTAGCAGGTAAACTCGTGCACGTGATAGCAGTGCCGAATTTAATTCAAAAGAAGGGTTTTCCGTTGTTGCACCAATAAAAGTGATAGTGCCATCTTCAATATGTGGCAAAAAAGCGTCTTGTTGGCTTTTATTAAAACGATGAACTTCATCAACAAATAGGATGGTTCTACGCCCCGCATTTCTATTTTGGTGCGCTATGTCAATGGCGGCCCTGATCTCTTTGATCCCTGACGTCACCGCAGAAAGTCTTTCTATATCCGCTTGGGCATAGCGCCCGATAATTTCAGCTAATGTGGTTTTTCCTGTACCCGGAGGTCCCCATAAGATCATTGAATGCAATTGGCCTGCTTTTATCGCCCGTGGTAGCGGTTTACCTTCAGCGAGTAGATGCTTCTGCCCAATATACTGTTCTAATGTTTCAGGCCGCATTCTCGCGGCCAGAGGTTGAAATTCATTTTGTGAAAAGTCGAGTGATAAATTACTCAAAATAGCCTCACTAGCGTTGGTCATCCACCGTCACACCCGCGGGTGGTGTAAAGCGGAACGCTGATGCATCAATGGGGGCGACCTTTTGTGCCGTTAATTGGTATTGGCTGACTTGCCCATCTTGCTCTGTAGCCGCAAATTGTTGGATTTGACCATTAGGTGAAACGGTAATAGAAAAGTGCTTTAAATTGTTCTCTGTTTTAGGGGTTAATTCAAAGCGATCACCATTTTGCTTAACATCGTAATTTTGCCATTCTTTACTATCATTACGCGCAATCAACATAAAAGGGGTATTCGTTGTGGCACTCTCTAACCAAGTTGCCGTCACTTGTTCGACAAATGGGTTATAAAACCACAATGTTTTACCATCAGAAATTAGTGTGCTCTCATCCGGTGCCGTCATTTGCCAATTAAACAGATCAGGACGCTGTACTTTTAAATGTCCTTCCCCTTTTTGAATTAACGCACCTTCGTTACTGGTCACCGTTTGACTAAAGTTAGCCTGAAAGCTATTCACTTTATTAAGACGTTGTTGTAAGTCTTGACGAGCATCCGCCCAAGCGGCTTGGCTACCAAACAACGCGATAGCACAGACTGTGAGTAATACTTTTTTCATTCAACACGCCTCTGACTGAGATTACGCCGACATCATGTCGGCGTATAAGTTATAGTGATATTTATTAGATTATCATGCTGATTTAAGCGCTGATAACTCTGTTTTCAAGATATTACATTTCTGCTGGCGGTGGTGATAATACATCACGCGTATTATTGTGATTAGGTGCACTGACAATACCCTGCATCTCCATCTGCTCAACAATTCTAGCTGCACGGTTATAGCCTATTCTAAATTGACGCTGTACACCGGAAATGGAGACTCGCTGTTTTTCAACCACAAATTCTACGGCCTGATCAAATAGCGGATCAAGCTCTTCACCATCATCATAACCACCACCATTGCCACCTTCGCCTTCTTCACCACATTTGGTAATGGCTTCAATATATTGAGGTCGGCCACGTGCTTTCCAGTCTGTTGCAACCGCATGTACTTCATCATCGCTGACAAATGCACCATGTACACGCTCTGGCATATAGCCATTAGGGGCATAAAGCATATCACCCATACCTAACAAGGATTCGGCACCACCTTGGTCTAAAATAGTGCGCGAGTCGATTTTACTCGATACGGTAAATGCGATGCGACTTGGAATATTCGCTTTAATTAAACCAGTAATAATATCCACTGAAGGGCGCTGAGTGGCTAATACTAAGTGAATTCCCGCCGCACGTGCTTTCTGTGCTAAGCGAGCAATTAATTCTTCCACTTTTTTACCCGCGGTCATCATTAGATCAGCAAACTCATCGACGATGACCACAATATAAGGCTCTTTTTCTAACATAGGCAACTCAGGTGCCATGCTGTCAGAAGGTTTCCATAGTGGATCTGGAATTGGACGCCCCATGGCTTCCGCTTCTTTAATTTTTTCGTTATAGCCCGCAAGGTTACGTACCCCTAATGCGGACATTAATTTATAACGGCGTTCCATTTCTGCGACACTCCAGCGCAAAGCACTCGCAGCATCTTTCATATCTGTGACCACTTCGGTTAACAGATGCGGAATACCTTCATAAACCGATAATTCCAACATTTTCGGGTCAATCATAATAAAGCGTACATCTTCTGGCTTCGCTTTATAGAGAATGCTGATGATCATCGCATTCACCCCAACAGATTTACCCGAACCTGTAGTACCAGCAACCAGTAAGTGAGGCATTTTAGCCAAGTTAGCAACCACAGGTTGCCCACCGATATCTTTCCCTAATACCACAGTTAATGGTGAACGACTGTCACGGAATGCATCACTATCTAATAGTTCACGCATATAGACGGTTTGGCGTTTTTTGTTTGGTAACTCAAGCCCAACATAAGGTTTGCCCGGTATAACTTCAACAATACGCACTGCCGTCGTGGAAAGTGAACGTGCTAAGTCGCGGGATAGATTTGAAATACGTGCAGCTTTTACACCAGGCGCTAGCTCTAGCTCAAAACGGGTGATCACCGGGCCCGGTGAAATACCAACCACTTTTGCTTTAACACGGTAGTCATTTAAACGCGCTTCAATTAACTTACCAATACGCTCAAGCTCAAACATATCAACAGGTTCATCATCCATAGGAGGAGAGGTTAATAAGTCAAGTGATGGCATTGGTGTTGTCGGTTTTTGTAACGGCCTATCATTGCGCATTAATAACGGATGAATTAATGACTGTTGCTGTTGCTGTTGCTGTTGCTGTTGCTGTTGCTGTTGCTGTTGCTGTTGCTGTTGCTGTTGCTGTTGCTGTTGCTGTTGCTGTTGCTGTGCAAAATGTTGAGCCATCTGTGCTTGAGGCTCAATAGGTGTTTGCCCTACAGAAGATACAGAAGATACTGGCTCTGCAGGGGTTACCATCGGCGTAAAAACAGGCTCTGCAGGCTCTTCATCTAACAAATCATCCACCGGTGATAACGAGCCTAATGCATCAAGATTTTCTTGTAACTCGATAGTCGGTGTGTATTCCTCTTCTTCATCATCACGAGGTGATACTTGTAAGAATGCATCACTGTTAGGATAAAGAGTGCTGTTATCAGTCTGTTGAGTAACAGGGGTAGATTGAGACGCAAAAGAGTGCTGAATATGGGGATGATACCCTTGTGCCGAGGCTGACGTCTCGGATGCTCCAGTCGTGACTGATGGCAATACCTCGTCATCTTCATCCTGTAAAACATCCTCACCGTAACGTTCTTGCAGTTGTTGCTTAAACTGCTCAGCGAGGTGTTGTTCATACTCATCACTCTCCTCTTCTGTTTCTTGCGCAGAAAAGGTATGGGTATCAATGAAAGGTTGATTATCAGACTCGTCATACTCGTCATAGGTTGACTGCGAGCTAGATGTCGCTGATGACATCGTGATGGTTGGCTCAACATTTTGTGTTGCTGATGTATCCTCACCATAGCGCTCACGTTGTTGCTCAAGAAATTGCTGACGTAACGATTGTTCGAAATTAGCCTGCTCTTGTATATCCGCTAAATCGTCTTCATGATCTTGTTGAAGCGCTTCTTCACGGCGGCGTAATTCCGCCTCACGTTGTGATGGGATACGAATACCATAAAGCTCTCGACGCGTTGGTAATCGTACCGGATTTGGTCGAGGTAATTCAGGCCCTAATCCTTGTTTAACTTGTGCACCGTGACTGACTATTGTTGCTGTTGCCACACTGGCAACACCGGCGGCTGTTTGAGTTAATGAAGCTGAATTGCTATCTGTTGATGTAGCTGATGTAGCAGATGGCGTAAATAATGATGCACTATGGTCGCTATTATCCGCCGCTGTTTTTTGCGAGACAATTGGCGCTTCGTTTGTCTCAATAGGTTTGTTTTCCGTCAATGGCATGGTTGTCGGTACTTCTTCTGTCACGACACCATTGTCTGCCATAGAATCAGAGGAATGCGCTTGTTGCTTAAGAAATGCCGATGGTATTTCAAAGCGATAGTGTTCAGGTTCAGGCTCAGTGACTGGGCTAGCGTCATGAGTAGCCATAATGGATGGCGGTGTTACTTCTGCATCATGGGTTGTGGCATGCGTCGGTTGTTGATTATCAACAATATGCTCTGCCCGCTCTTTGCTCTCGTGCGCCTCAGCGATAACTGTCTCTGTGGCTGAAATCGTTGGGGTTGCAGATCCGCTAGCAACTTCTGAAGTTTCAGTTATATCATCATGTTGTGGCGTGATCGCCATTTCTTGCTGACGCGCTAACTCAAGGGCGGAAGGTGCAGAAAAGAGAATATCATCACTATCTGGTTCTATTTGCGCAGAAAGTTGATGTTCTGGCTGTGTGTTGTTATCCACCAGCACCTCGGGATCTGCCTGAATAGGATCGGCGGGTTCTTCATAATCATCATAGTCAATATCTTTTTGACCACGATTAGTAATAAAAGCAACCGCACCTAAGATAACCGCACCAATCTTTTCGGTAATCGTCAGCCATGACCAGCCAGTAAATAGCGTAAAGCCTATCGCCCATACTGATAGTAGCGCCAGTGTTGCACCTAGCATATTAAACCAAGGTAGCAATGCCTTGCTAAATAAGCTACCAATCACCCCACCAGAGCTAAAATTGTAGATATCATCAAAATTAAGATCAGCTAACGCACAAGATGTAAGAACCAGAGCCAAGGCACCAATTGTACGTAATGCAAGGGAGAAAAAATCTGTGTATTCACGATTTTTTTGATGACGTAATGCATTCCAGCAACCAAATACCACCACAATAGGGATTGCATAAGCGAGCAAGCCAAATGCTGAAAAAAGGATATCAGCAAGCCATGCACCAATATTGCCACCTAAGTTTTGAATAGGTTCATTCCACGTGGTTTGTGACCAACTTGGATCGGCTGGATGGAAGCTCAGTAAAGAAATCATTAAAAAGATAGCACCAATGCCTATCAAAATAAGAAGGGCTTCCCAAATACGACGGCGGTTACTTATCTTCGTAAAACGAATATTTTTATCTTCTGTATATTCCTGGCTCAAAGAGGGCTCTCCAGGTTTCACTTAAGGTTTAAACGGAACAACGCTGAGATAACCCAGCGTTGAAACTGTATACATAAACAGGAGTGTACCTAACTTTATCCTGTTTTGCACTAACCTATTAGCAGGCTTAGCGTGTTTTAATCACTAGGCGATTGCTTTGTTTTACTTCTTCCATCACCACATAAGTGCGGGTGTCGTTTACACCAGGAAGACGTAATAGCGTTTCGCCTAATAATTTACGATAAGCAGACATATCAGGTACACGAGTTTTCAACAGATAGTCAAAGTCACCAGAAACTAAATGACATTCTTGGATCTCTTCAAGTTTTTGAACAGCCATATTAAATTGTTCAAAGACATCTGGCGCACCACGGTTTAATGTGATTTCCACAAATACCAACAGAGATGCATCTAGGTAATGGGGGTTTAATAGCGCAGTATAACCAGAAATAAATCCTTGGCGTTCTAATCGGCGTACACGCTCTAAACATGGAGTTGGTGATAAACCAACGCGTTTAGACAGCTCAACGTTTGAGATACGACCATCTTTTTGAAGCTCATTTAGAATATTCCGGTCTATTCTATCAAGATCTTTACCCGGACGTTTTTTATTATCAATCATCTCTATACTCTCTTTCTCTTTTTCTCTTACTTTATTTTCCTATACCCATACCTGTACACCTTCAGCATCATATTGAGACCTCGGTATCAAACGGTCAGAGCAAACTACCAATCTATTTTTATTTAATGCCGGATAAAACAATCATTTTATCCAAATTCTTATCTATTCATCTTGCAAAAGCACTATCCTATGCCCTGTCTGTCTAAAAATAATACCTATTACGTCTGAGGATAATTATCTTTTACAGTCATGTTTTCGCAAATGTACAGCGGATTGTCAAAGCAAATGAGCAAAAATCAGAACAAGGCGCTATGTTATTGTCTATATATGCAAGATAAACAGCAATTGTAAAGCAAAATGTTTCAGGTTAATTCGATGATGTTAACGCAATATAACTCTATAATTATTAAACTATATTACTATTAACTATTGCTAAAATAGTTAAAATATTATCGCTATTTCCCTTTCTTGGCTTTTTTTAACGTCTTATTTCTCCTACAATCGCTCAATTCGCATCAAGCCTAATCAAAGATGAGGTATCCATGAGCACCATCAAACATAGCAAACTTATTATTTTAGGTTCAGGTCCTGCCGGCTATACTGCAGCAGTTTATGCAGCACGAGCTAACCTAGAACCCGTGCTGATTACGGGTGTTGAAAAAGGAGGACAGCTCACTACCACAACTGAAGTTGAAAACTGGCCTGGCGACCCTGAAGGATTAACTGGTCCTGGTTTAATGGATCGCATGTTTCAGCACGCTGAAAAATTTAATACCGAGATTATCTCTGACCATATCAACAAAGTCGATCTGAAAAACCGACCTTTCCGCCTATTTGGTGATGAACAAGAATATACTTGTGATGCCTTGATCATTGCAACAGGGGCATCAGCACGTTATATCGGTTTACCTTCTGAAGAAGCATTTAAAGGCCGTGGTGTTTCTGCCTGTGCAACCTGTGATGGCTTTTTCTATCGTAACCAGAAAGTTGCTGTTGTCGGTGGCGGTAATACTGCCGTAGAAGAAGCACTGTATTTAGCAAATATCGCCTCAGAAGTGCATCTAATCCACCGCCGCGATTCATTCCGCTCTGAAAAAATCTTAATTGACCGTTTAATGGACAAAGTTAAGAATGGCAATATCATTTTGCATACCGATCGTACCTTAGATGAAGTGTTAGGTGATGATATGGGTGTCACTAAAGTGCGCTTAAAAGATACGAAAAGTGATAAAACCGAAGAGCTAGAGGTCATGGGCGTCTTTATTGCTATTGGTCATAGCCCTAACACGTCAATTTTTGAAGATCAATTAGCCTTAGATAACGGTTACATTAAAGTTCAATCCGGTACGCAAGGCAATGCTACCCAAACATCTATTGAAGGTGTTTTTGCCGCAGGTGATGTAATGGATCATATTTATCGTCAAGCCATTACCTCAGCTGGTACAGGTTGTATGGCTGCTTTAGATGCAGAACGTTACTTAGACGCACTAAAATCTAACTAAAATCCTCACTTCCTTTCAAGGCGCTATTTCAGTAGCGCCTTTTACCATGTAACATACTAGCTTGGTCGTTAAAGAGTAATTATTATTCTTGGCGTTTTTGATACTTTGTATCTCACCTGCAGATTTGAATCTTTTCTCATGGATAAAACTAAACAAAATGAATTGGTTCGATGGCTGAAACAGCAAAGTGCTCCAGCCCGCCGTTGGTTACGGCTATCAATGATTTTAGGGGTAGTCAGTGGTTTATTAATTATTGCGCAAGCATGGTTATTAGCCATTCTACTACAAGCGTTCATTATGGATGGGCTAAGTCGTGATACACATACGACTACTTTCCTTATCCTTATCAGCATCTTTATTTTACGCGCTGTCGTGATGGCGATACGCGAACGTGTAGGCTATCGCTGTGGTATGGCGGTCAGACAGCAAATTCGCAAAATAGTACTTGATAGACTTGAAGCGCTAGGCCCTGTATGGGTCAAAGGCAAGCCCGCAGGAAGTTGGGCAACGATTATTCTAGAACAAATAGAAGATATGCAAGATTACTATGCGCGTTATCTACCGCAAATGTATCTCGCCTCTATTGTACCTTTGCTTATTCTTATTACCATTTTTCCTATTAATTGGGCCGCAGGATTAATTCTTTTTGTCACAGCCCCTCTTATTCCTTTATTTATGGCGTTAGTTGGCTTAGGCGCAGCAGATGCTAACCGGCGTAATTTTCTTGCCTTAGGTCGCTTAAGTGGCAACTTCCTTGATAGATTACGTGGTTTGGATACATTGCGCCTATTCAACCGTGGTGATGCAGAAGTAAAACAGATAACGGATGCAACGGAAGACTTTCGTAAGCGAACCATGGAAGTGCTACGTATGGCATTTCTCTCTTCTGGCGTATTAGAATTCTTTACCGCCGTATCCATTGCGGTCGTCGCGGTCTATTTTGGTTTTTCCTATCTTGGAGAATTGAGCTTTGGTGATTATGGGTTAGGCGTGACGTTATTTTCTGGTTTTTTAGCCCTGATCCTTGCCCCTGAGTTTTTCCAACCATTACGCGACTTAGGCACCTATTATCATGCTAAAGCACAGGCGGTAGGTGCAGCTGGCTCTTTGGTTGAGTTTTTAGAAGCCGAAGGTGAACAGCCCCAACCTACGGGTAATCAAACTATTAATACCGACCAAGGTATTGAAATAGTTGCCCAGCAATTAGAAATTTTGTCACATCAAGGAGCCAAACTGGCAGGCCCTCTTAACTTTACCATTCATCCCAAACAGCGTATTGCGCTGGTCGGGCAAAGTGGCGCAGGTAAGAGCTCATTACTTAATGTATTGTTAGGTTTTTTACCTTATCGTGGCTCATTAACCGTCAATGGTGTTGAGTTAACTCAACTCTCTCCACAGGCATGGCGCCAATATATCAGCTGGGTGGGACAAAACCCTAACTTACCAGAGCAAACCCTGCTGGATAATATTCGTTTAAGTGATCCGAACGCCAGTGAAGCGAAGATAAATCAAGCTATTGAAAAAGCTTATGTAAGTGATTTTATTAACGAATTACCGGATGGTTTAAACACCATTATTGGTGATAATGCTGCCCGTCTTTCTGTTGGTCAAGCCCAACGTATTGCGGTAGCTCGCGCCCTTTTATCACCTTGTCACTTTTTATTATTAGATGAGCCAGCAGCAAGTTTAGACTCTCACAGTGAACAGCGCGTTATGCAAGCGCTTAATGAAGCTTCATTACATCAAACGACGCTGTTGATTACCCACTTATTAGAAGAAACGATGGAATATGATCAGATTTGGGTAATGGAAAAAGGGCAAATCATTGAAACTGGGACTTATCAGTCACTCAGTCAACAACATGGTGCCTTTGCTCGTCTTCTTGCTCATCGTAAAGAGGAACTTTGATCATGAGAGTACTGCTTCCTTTTCTCGCGTTATACCGTCGTCACTGGTTTATGCTGTTACTGGGTATTTTGTTGGCAATTTTAACATTATTAGCCAGTATTGGCCTTTTAACACTTTCTGGCTGGTTCTTAGCGGGCACGTCATTAGCGGGTTTTGCGGGCATTTATAGTTTTAACTATATGTTACCCGCCGCTGGGGTACGAGGTGCGGCAATATTTCGTACTGCGGGGCGTTATTTTGAGCGTCTTGTCAGTCATGATGCCACCTTTCGTGTACTCTCACACTTGCGTGTTTTCACTTTTAAGAAAATTTTACCGCTCTCTCCTGGGGGGATCGCCCGTTTTCGTCAAGGTGAATTACTTAACCGTTTAGTGGCTGATGTTGAAACCTTAGATCACCTTTATATTCGGGTGATCTCACCGATAATTGCCGCCTTTGTGGTTATCATGACCATTATGTTTGGGCTTGGGCTTATTGATGCTCGCTTAGCAAATACGCTAGGTGGTATTATGCTCACCCTGCTGGTGGTATTACCTTTTGTATTTTATTATGCCGGAAAGCCCATTGGTCGTGATCTCACAGATCTAAGAGGGCAATATCGCACCGTACTCACCAGTATGTTACAAGGGCAAGCTGAATTAACAATTTTTGGCGCCCTTCCTCGCTTTAGACAAAATTTAGCGCAACTTGAAGCACGCTGGCTGCGCCGTCAAGCACAACAAGCTAACTTAACTGGTTTATCTCAATCGCTAATGATTTTGGCCTCGGGATTAACCGCCACACTGATTTTATGGTTAGCTGCCGATGGTATTGATGCCCACTTTATGCCAGAAGCACTCATCGCTCTCTTTACTTTCTGTGCATTAGCGGCATTTGAATCGCTCGGCCCGGTGACTGTCGCATTTCAACATTTAGGGCAAGTCATGACATCGGCTACGCGTATTACGCATTTAATTGAGCAACAACCCGATGTCACCTTCCCAGCCCAAGGGGGAGAGATAAAACCGAGCGCCTCATTAACACTACGGGATGTCTGCTTTACCTATCCTAATCAACCCATGCCTGTGATCAATCATGTTGATCTCACCATTGAAGCAGGACAACATGTGGCATTACTGGGTAAAACGGGTTGTGGTAAATCAACACTCTTACAATTAGTCAATCGCGCGTTCGACCCCTCTCAGGGCGTGATCACATTAAATCATTTATCTCTTGCTGATTATGATGAAGCGACATTACGTTCAATGATGTCTGTTGTACCTCAACGTGTGCATGTTTTTAGCCATACTTTAAGAGAGAACTTAATTATGGCAAAAGAAGATGCGACAGATGAAGAGCTTACTCATGTTCTACGCCAAGTTGGTCTTGAACAACTGGTCGAAAATGATGAAGGTTTAAATGCATGGATGGGTGATGGTGGAAGACAGCTTTCTGGAGGCGAACAACGACGTTTAGGGCTGGCAAGAGCCATACTCCATAATGCACCACTAATTTTACTTGATGAGCCAACAGAAGGTCTTGATGCAGATACAGAGCAACAGATCCTCGCGCTATTACAGCAACATTGCCAAGGAAAAGCGGTATTAATGATCACCCACCGACTTTCTGGGCTAGATAAAATGGATAAAATTTGTGTGATGGATGGCGGTCATATTGTCGAAACCGGCACGCATCGTCAGTTATTACAACAGCAAGGTCAGTATGCTAAATTTCATCAAAGACAAGCATTGTTAATGCCACATGATGAGGCGTAATATGCCGTTGTTTCAATTAGATGAACACGATGTGACTTTTCCTGCCCCCCATTTGGCTTTAAAAGAGCCAAGTGGGTTATTGGCAATTGGCGGCGATATTTCCCCTGCTCGTTTGAAAGAGGCTTATCAAACGGGGATTTTCCCTTGGTATACACCCCATGAAACGCCGTTATGGTGGTCACCCGATCCCCGAGCTGTCTTACCCGCAGGAACATTGCATATTGGTCGTACGTTACGTAAGTTTTTACGCCAAGCGCCTTATACCATCACCTTAAATCAGGCATTCTCTGATGTCATTGAGGCCTGTAGTGTACGTAATGAGGGAACTTGGATAGGCCCTGATATAAAAACCGGCTATCGGGCATTGCACCAACAAGGAGAAGCCCATTCTGTAGAAGTTTGGGAGGGCGACGAATTGGTCGGTGGTTTATATGGGGTTAACGTTGGTGCCGTTTTCTGCGGTGAATCAATGTTTAGTCGTCGAAATAATGCTTCTAAATGTGCCTTTGTTGCTTTTTATAACCATTTTCTGCGTTATGGGGGTCAACTATTTGATTGCCAAGTGTTAAACTCTCATACGGCAGCATTAGGTGCGATAGAAATTGCCAGAGATCGCTATTTAGAGGCGCTATCTCGTTGGAAAAAGGTGATTATTGATAAAAAGTGTTGGTATCAGCAATCGTTGGAATTATAATCACCACTCGTTTTTGTAAAGCCCATCAGATTTTAAATAGAATTTCACTGCTGTGGTCTATACAAAAATTCATCTTGCACATCCAAAGTGTGGTTTGGATGTTGTTATTTTATTGCAATAAATACCGCACAATAAAGAATTATGACTTGTGTTATTAACCTTGTTTTTCAGCAACTAAAACACAAGTAACGGTAAGGAATATTAACTTGTTAGCAAAGCAAACATCTTTGTTAACCAATAACATTCCTTTACATAGGACAATATTTTCGGCATTATCTTGCCGTTTAAAAAATATGGTTATTAAAACTTAGAGGATTAGATGGCCAAAGAAGACAACATTGAAATGCAAGGCACTGTACTGGATACTCTGCCAAACACGATGTTCCGTGTAGAATTAGAAAACGGACACGTCGTTACCGCTCATATTTCAGGAAAAATGCGTAAAAACTATATTCGTATCCTGACAGGCGACAAGGTTACCGTTGAGCTGACCCCATATGACCTGAGCAAAGGCCGTATCATCTTCCGTAGCCGTTGATCCCAATCCATTCTCTCCCGCAATATCATCATTTCGGGTGAAAAAAAACACCACAGGCAAAGCATGAATTGATGCTGACCTGTGGTGTCTGCTTTTTAGCCTAAGATAAACCGCTATTATTAAATAACGGTATCTTCTTTTTTAGCCAATTTTTCTTGGCTAGTAAATTGGTACTGTAATTTATTTTCTTGGTCATTTAAGGTCACAGAAACCGATCCGCCATTAACTAACGAGCCAAACAGAATTTCATTGGCTAATGGTTTTTTCAGATTTTCTTGAATTACGCGCGCCATAGGTCTTGCTCCCATTGCTTTATCGTAACCTTTATCACTTAGCCATTGGCGAGCTTCTTGACTTACCTCTAGCGATACCCCTTTATCATCCAATTGAGCTTGTAACTCGACAATAAATTTATCAACCACCATAGCAATAATATCGGCTGATAGCGCATTAAACCAAATAATGCCATCCAAACGGTTACGAAACTCTGGGGAAAACGCTTTTTTGATTTCAACCATGGCATCAGTGCTATGATCTTGTTCAGTAAACCCTATCGATTTACGTTGCGTTTCATGAACACCCGCATTGGTTGTCATCACCAAAATCACATTACGAAAATCAGCTTTACGGCCATTATTATCAGTAAGTGTTCCGTTATCCATCACTTGTAGCAGAATGTTAAACACATCGGGATGTGCTTTTTCAATCTCATCAAGTAACACTACAGAATAAGGGTTTTTAATCACCGCATCTGTGAGTAATCCACCTTGATCAAAACCAACATAACCAGGAGGTGCCCCAATTAAACGGCTTACCGTATGTCGTTCCATATATTCAGACATATCAAAGCGCAGTAGCTTAATATTAAGCGCTTTCGCCAACTGGACCGTTACTTCTGTTTTACCCACCCCAGTTGGTCCGGCAAATAAGAAAGAGCCAACCGGCTTATTCTCTTGCCCTAAACCTGCTCGGCTCATTTTGATAGATTCAGCCAAGGCATGAATAGCTTGATCTTGACCGAACACCAACATTTTTAATTGGTTATCCAGATTTTTTAGCATTGACTTATCACTGCTAGAAACCGTTTTTTCTGGAATACGGGCAATTTTTGCTACTACCGATTCAATATCAGAGACATTAATCGTCTTTTTACGTTTACTTGGTGCAATTAAACGGGTTTTCGCACCGGCTTCATCAATAACATCAATGGCTTTATCAGGAAGGTGTCTATCAGTAATGTATTTAACCGATAAATCAACAGCTGCCTGAATGGCCTTATTGGTATAACGCACATCGTGATGTGCTTCATACTTCTGACGCAATCCCTTAATAATTAATACAGTTTCATCTGCCGAAGGCTCAATTACATCAATTTTTTGGAAACGACGAGCCAAGGCGCGATCTTTTTCAAAGATCTGACTAAATTCTTGATAAGTGGTTGAACCAATCACACGAATACGACCACTTGATAATAGTGGTTTAATTAAGTTAGCGGCATCAACTTGCCCACCAGAGGCGGCACCAGCACCAATGATGGTATGAATTTCATCGATAAATAAGATACTTTTTTCATCTTTTTCAAGTGTTTTCAATAATGCTTTAAAGCGTTTTTCGAAATCACCACGATATTTGGTGCCTGCTAATAAAGATCCAATATCAAGGGAATAGAGCGTACAGCCTTTCATCACATCAGGCACATCATTTTGTTCAATACGCCATGCTAGCCCTTCTGCAATTGCCGTTTTACCGACACCCGATTCACCGACCAGTAATGGATTATTTTTACGTCGACGACATAAGACTTGTATCGTTCTTTCTAATTCCGCTTGACGGCCGATAAGTGGATCAATTTTACCCTGACGCGCCAACTGGTTTAAGTTAGTGGTAAAATTATCCATGCGATCATCGCCTTGTGGCATCTCTTGTTGAGATTGTGCATTTATATCGCCCATATCAGACTGATCATCACTGTTTTGTTGATCATCTTTTAAAATGCCATGAGAGATAAAATTAACCACATCAAGACGGCTAACATCATGTTTACGTAGTAGATAAGCGGCGTGAGACTCTTGCTCACTAAAAATCGCCACTAGCACATTGGCACCGGAAACTTCATTTTTACCTGAAGATTGCACATGGAACACAGCACGTTGTAATACACGTTGGAAACTCAAGGTTGGCTGTGTTTCTCTATCGACATGCTCGGGTAAAATAGGTGTCGTTTTACGAATAAAGATTTCAAGCTCTTCGCGTAAGACTGCTAAATCGACTTTACAAGCTTCCAATGCTTCACGCGCCGATTTGTTACTTAATAGCGCCAGCAACAGGTGCTCTACAGTCATAAATTCGTGTCTGTTATCACGGGCTTTCGCGAATGCAATGTTAAGACTAAGCTCTAATTCGTGATTAAGCATAAGCACCTCCTCCTTAAAAGACTCACCGGACTACGCTTTTTCCAGTGTACACAAAAGTGGATGGCCATTTTCTCTGGCGTATTGATTCACTTGTGCAACTTTAGTTTCAGCGATATCCGCACTATAGACACCACACACTCCCTTCCCTTTATGATGAACGTCCAACATAATTTGTGTGGCTTTTTCTTCGTTAAGAAAAAAATACATTGTTAATACTTCTACAACAAAATCCATGGGGGTGTAATCATCATTATTCAAGATCACCTTATACATCGCAGGTGGCTCATTTAACTGAGAGACCTTCTCCCCTAGTGTAGTTTCTGTTAAAAAATCAAACTGACCCATTGTTATGTGTTACTCATTGGTTTGTTAAACGTCACGACTCACTATGACATTCAGTTTACCATCTCATAGGAAAGTCTGCCTATCAACGGTTTTTTATTAACTCTTTTTCTACCAAAATAAATAACAAAGCGTTAGCTACATCAAAGTTTCACCTACTCGGAACATTTTCTTGCTCATCTCCCCCTTGACGATTGAAACAATTAATTAGAGTATGTTTTATGAACAGCTCAGTAAATATACTGAAAGTAATGTTAAGTAAATAAAGACAAGTATATGAGAGAAGCTAAGTATGGAGACAGGTACAGTTAAGTGGTTTAACAACGCTAAGGGTTTTGGTTTCATTACCCCTGCCGCAGGTGGCGAAGATATTTTTGCCCATTATTCATCAATAAGAATGGAAGGCTACCGCACACTGAAAGCGGGTCAGAAAGTTAATTATAGCACAATAAAAGGACCTAAAGGGGATCATGCTGATCTTATCATTCCTATTATCGAATAATGGTTAAGTAAGTATGATGTGGATAATATTTTATCCGCTCTCGCCCCTTATTTCGTCCATTTTCACACTTTAAACAGAAAATGACGCTCACATTATCATACCAATAAAAGCCCTTATCTTTTGAAAGATAGGGCTTTTGATCTTTTATAGACTACCGCTATTTTACTCTCTCGCTAAGGCATCAATAGGGTTCATTTTGGCCGCATTTCTCGCCGGTAAAAAACCAAAAATAACCCCAATTGCTGTAGAGCAAGCAAAAGCACTTATCAGTGCCGTGGGCTGGAACACAAAATGCCAATTGGGTAGCATCATGCTGGCAAACATAGCAATCGCAAATGAAAGGCTAATACCTAATAATCCTCCCACCAAACACACCAGTACTGACTCAATTAAAAATTGTTGCATAACATCACTGGCTCGTGCGCCTACCGCCATACGAATACCAATTTCCCGAGTCCTTTCCGTAACAGAAACCAACATGATATTCATCACGCCGATCCCGCCTACCACCAGCGAAATAACCGCTACCAAGGTTAAAAACAGTTGCATAGTTTGCGTGGTTTTTTCAGCCGCTTTAATAAAGCTATCAATGTTATAAGTAAAAATATCTTTTTTACCATGCCGGATCGTTAATAAGCGGAGAATTTGTTGCTCAGCAACACTCGCATCATAGCCCTCTTTTACTTTTACCGTGATGTTATCTAAATAACTACGATTATAAATTCGACTACTTAGCGTACTGTAAGGCACCCAGACACGTAATGACTTATTATCACCAAAAGTGGATTTTTGCTCTGCAACCACCCCTATGATAGTAGAAGGAATATTACGAATAATAATTTGCTCGCCAATCACCGCTTGTTTATTCGGGAAAAAACGATGACGAGTATTTTCATCAATAACGACTACTTGCGCTTGGCGATGGATCATATCAGGCGTAAAAGTGCTCCCCTGTGCAAATTTCAACGCATACACTGAAAAATAATCCTCGTTAACACCAGAAACTGTTGCCGGCGCATCTTGATTACCACGACGTAATCGAGAGCTAAAGTAAATCTGTGGTGTCACTGATTGTATATAAGATTGCTGTTTTAACGCATCAACATCTTGAATGGTTAAGGATTGTTTATCTTCTGGTGAATCACTACCAAGCTCCTTACCCGGATAGATATCAATGGTATTGGCGCCAATCGCTTTTATATCTGCTAAGACCCTATCTTTGGCAGCATCACCAATAACAATAATGGTGACAACAGAGGCAATGCCAATAATGATCCCCAACATTGTCAGCAAGGTACGAATTTTATTCACCACCATTGCTCGCCAAGCCATGTTTAATGCCTGCGTAAAACGTCCAATGACTTGATGAAAATAAGAGGCGGTTTGGATCGCAGGTGGTGCCTTTTTCACTGGTGCAGAATGGTGATTATTATTATCGCTAATAATTTGACCATCTTTAATTTCAATAATACGATCGGCTTGTTGGGCAATTAATGGATCGTGAGTGACAATAATCACCGTATGCCCTTGTTGATTTAATTGCTTTAAGATAGCCATTACCTCTTTACCCGATTGGCTATCTAATGCCCCCGTTGGCTCATCGGCGAGGATCACTTCTCCGCCATTCATTAATGCACGGGCAATACTGACTCTTTGCTGTTGACCTCCGGAAAGCTGACTTGGCCGATAGTGAATACGCTCTGCTAAACCAAGGCGAGTTAATAGCGCACGGGCGCGCTCTTTTCTTTGCTCTGTACTTTTACCTGCATATATGGCGGGGATCTCCACATTTTGCTCAGCAGTTAAATGCGCCATCAAATGGTAGCGTTGAAAAATAAAGCCAAAATGTTCACGGCGTAGCGCAGCCAGTTGGTCACTTTCCATATCTGCCACACATTGCCCAGTCACTTTATATTCACCGCTGCTTGGCTTATCTAGGCAACCTAATATGTTCATTAGCGTTGATTTCCCAGAGCCTGATGCACCAATAATCGCGACCATTTCCCCAGCATTAATCGTCAGTGAAATCTGATCCAGTACCACCGTGTCTTCTTCACCATTGGTATATAAACGGCTTACGTTGTTGAGCTCTAGTAATGCAGACATTATGACTCTCCTGCAATCTCACCGAGGATCACGTCATCATTTTCATTTAATCCACTAATGACTTCTGCATAAACATCTGTACGAATACCGATTTTAACTACGCGTTTTTCAGGCTGCCCATTGACGAGAACCTCTACTTGATATTCATTTATGCCTACATCTTCCCCTAATGCTGATAATGGCACTAAGAGAATATCTTTTTTATGCTCAAGGAGAATTTTAACTTGTGCTGTCATTTGTAAACGCAACAAATGTTGTTCATTGGGGACTTCAAAACGTGCATAGTAAAAAATCGCATCATTGATTTTTTCAGGTGTAGGTAAAATATCTTTTAACTTACCATTGAAGGCTTTGTCTGGTGCTCCTAACACAGTAAAAGAGGCTTTAAGATCGGGTTTTAAATAGATAACATCCGCCTCAGAAACTTCGGCTTTTACTAACATGGTATCTAAATCAGCTAATGTTAATATGGTTGGTGCTTCTTGAGCTGCAATGACTGTCTGCCCTTCAAGGGTTTTGATAAAAGTGACCACACCATCCATCGGCGCAGTAATACGGGTATATTGCAAATTAGTTCTTGCGGTATCCAGTGTTGCCTGATTTTTTCTAATTTGTGCTTCATAAGTCGCCACTCGCGCTTTTTTGACTTCAACGTCTGTTTTAGTGCGATCAAGCTCTTCTTGGGCTATAACATGTGTGCCAATCAGCTTTAATTGACGTTGATAAGTCAATTGCGCCAAACGTAATTCGGCTTTAGCTTGCTGTAAATTAGCCGTCAGTTCATTATTCGTTTCTTGAGATTCCGCGACCTCATTTTGTGCTTTTTTCGGATCAATAATCGCCAGCAGATCGCCTTTTTTTACTACATCCCCTTCTTTTACATATAAGGTTTGTAGCTGACCACTCACCTGCGCACCAACATCGACTTTACGTACCGCATCTAATTTGCCCGTTGCTGTGACTTCTTTGGAAAGCTCCCCACGAGTAATTTTTTGTGTTTGATAACTAGGTAAATGCTCTTTCGGCCAGAAAAAAAATAAGCCTATGGCAATAAAAATCAAAATAGCAGCTATAATCTTCCCTTGCTTTTTAGTTAGGAAAAAAGCCATGAAATATCCTTCTTATACAATAAGAGTGAAATAAAAAATAAAGTCCTGTTGGTAATAACCTAAAATCACCCTTAACTTTTTCGATAATAAAAACACAATAAGATATCTATGCCCCTATAAATAGAAGCATAGAAAAATGACTTAATTGGCTTTTCCTCTCGCAAGCCATGCTACCCGAGAAAACATCACCTTTAATAAAGTAGGAATAGCATCAATACCTCGTTGTGCAGCATTATTAGCAACCGTTAAGGCAAGATCAGGCTTTGATGAACGTTGTATCGCTTTTATGATCACACGTCTTACTGGCCATTTTTCATTATCAGGAACACCCGCAACCTCATGATAGACATTGCGAAAACCTTCTTTATATAAATAGTGTTCCATATCTAATGCTGGCAACCGTGTTAATCGGTCACGCTCCGCATCATTTCTTTTTGCGGCAAATTCTTTAACGGTGGCGGCATATTTTTTACCCGCCTCATCGCCATCAACCAACGTATGCCATTCTATACCCATATAGGTAGCATACTTTAACAGTGGCTTAAGTCCGCACTGCGCAAACTCAATGACTTTGATCCCTTCAGATTCAAAGAAGTAGTTACATTGTCTGGCTAATTCGTTCATTAGCCAGATTTCCGTTTCCCCTTCGACCAATAACCAACAACGAGCAAAGAGTGCAGAAGGTCGGTTATAACGAATATGAAAAGAGATACGACGCTCTTCTTCTGCATGAAGTTGTTTGTCGCCAAGTCGATAAGCGGCAACTTTATCTGTATCACGTACTAATCGACAAACACTTTGTAGTGGCGCTAAGGAGAGTAACTCCCCTGAATTGGTTGTCGTAATGCGTTGCAAAGAAAAGAGATTTAATAATCCCCATGCCACAGAAAGCATAATAGGGTGTAAGCGAGTTTCAGGGTTTTCTACAATCACTATCGGTCTTGCATAAGGATCAAGTTCGACACTGCCTCGTGACTGTAGAATAGAAGAGAACATACCTAAAATAATTAAGCGGATATTGCGCTGATTAGGTTTCGCTAAAATCTTATTAATATTTTCTAGTGCATGCCATCCTCGAATATGTGGCTCACTGACTTTGCGATGTTTCAAATGAGATTTAAACAGTAGCGCACCGTGATCAGCAAAATAGTGTCCTAATAACTGTTGCATTGCATCTAACCCTTCACGTAAATCTTCATCTGATAAATTGTCTGGGTTATTAATTAATGCTTTCGTTAATTCACTCATCTTATTATTAAATGCTTCACGATGAGGCTCATTATGAGAGTCAATAACTTCTGTTGTTAAATTAGGTATAAAACGCGCATCCTGTAAGCGCAATACCGGATAAAGACGCACTATTTCAGCAATAATCGCTTTGGTTTGTCCATTAGCTAAACGGATCTGTTTACCTTCTTTATCCAGAAAATAACGAAATGTTTTGACATTCTGTTGCTCATCTAATTCTGCACTAATACGGTAATAAATATGCTTACGAGCATCTCCATTAGCTATCCATACAGGTGCTAATTTACGAAAACGATACGAGCGATGACGACCAGGACGTGATTCAGTAAAAGTTAGAATAATTTGTAGGTTTTTTTTACTGTTTTCTGGCTCATTAGGTAAACGATGAAAATCTTCTGCTGTAAAAGCATATTGATAAGTTTCGATCCCCAAACTCAAGGTTAACGCATCAAGTAATGAAGTTTTACCCCATGCATTTTCACCAACCAAAACCGTATTCATATCAAGGGGGAGAGAAAGGCGATTAAGCCCCCGAAATCCTGCTATTTCCACTCTTTCTAAATACATAAATTCCCTCTCAGGTCGCAACTCAGTTGTTATGGTTCATCTATTGCATCTCTATCAACTTTATACGCTTTCTGATAATAATTTTACTTAATGACTTATTTTTATTAAAACACAGTTCCTCAGGAGCGTAATAAAATTTACTCAACTATTCGACACATAACTAATTAGCTCATTTTTCAAACAATTAAGGCTATATTAATCAGATCGTGCTAGGCTCTTCTTCTGTAATAAAAATTTTCAACTTATCGCGGTTTCTATATCCACATAACTATTAGCAAATGTTATAATACAATTCGCGTTATTAGTTTATTTTATAATTTTGACAACACTCAGTAAGGAATAGAAATGCTATCAGGGTTATTGATTATCCTATTGCCCCTGTTTATAGGGTATTTGATTAAGTTAAACAATCGCCCTTTGCTTCAATTGGCTAACCGTTTACTTAGTGCAATGGTCTATGTGATCCTCTTTTTAATGGGGGTTAGCTTAGCCATGTTAGATAATATTGGTGAAAATTTATTTTCTATCCTTGCCTATGCCAGTGTCTTCTTTATCTGTACTTTTGGTGCCAATCTGCTGTTTTTATGGTTGCTGGATAAAAAAGATCCTTGGCATGTCCCTGCACATAAACAAGCTAAGCCCCCTTCACGTATCAAAATGGTACTCGAATCACTACAACTTTGTGGTGTAGTGGTAGTAGGTTTTTTTGTCGGTTTAACCGGATGGTCAATTTTTGGTTATGCATCTCAAGCCAGCCAAGGCGCACTTATCTTTTTATTATGGCTTGTTGGTCTACAATTACGTAATAGTGGCATGAGTCCAAAGCAGATCTTAATTAATCGTCGCGGTACTACCATTGCAATAGTGATGGCAATAAGTGCCCTTGCAGGTGGTGCATTAGCGGCTTATTTACTCGGATTACCCACAAAAATGGGATTAGCGATAGCCTCTGGTTATGGTTGGTATTCTTTATCGGGGATCGTATTAACCGATGCGTTTGGCCCGGTAATTGGTAGTACCGCTTTCTTTAATGACTTAATGCGTGAATTAGCCGCTATCATGCTAATCCCCATTATTGTTAATCGTTATAGAAATACGGCATTAGGTATTTGTGGTTCAACTTCTATGGACTTTACGCTACCTGTATTACAACGCAGCGGAGGGGTTGCCATAGTTCCTGCTGCAATTGTGCATGGTTTCGTATTAAGTTTGGTCACACCAATCTTAATGGCGTTCTTTACTTCATAGAAAATTTTGTAACAATAGTATTATTACGTCTTTTCTTACAGTGGGTTAACGATGAATCAACAGCGTGTATTGGTATTAGGTGCCAGTGGACATATTGGACAAAATCTTATTCCTGCCTTAATAGCACAAGGCCATCAAGTCACCGCCGGAGCTCGTAGAGTCGATTGGATGATGTCGCAAGGGTGGCAAAATATACGCTGTGTATTTGTTGATTTACACGATCCCAAAACATTACGAGATGTCATCCGTAATACGGATATTGTGTATTACCTTGTGCACAGTATGGGAGATGCCCATAACCTTATCGAACAAGAGCGCCAAGCGGCATTGAACGTCGTAGATGCTTTAGAAGAGAGTGACGTTAAACAAATTATTTTTTTAAGTGCGCTCCAACATAAAGATCAACCCTACTCTCCCCATCTTGTTGCCCGCAAGCTCACGGGAGAAGTACTTAGAACCAGCTCTATTCCTGTGACGGAAATCCGCACCTCTATGATTGTCGGTCCCGGCTCGGCCGCTTTTGAGATCATGCGAGATATGGTATATAACTTACCGATATTAACCCCGCCGCGTTGGGTGCGTTCAAAATCATCCCCTATTGCGTTAAAAAATTTAATTTACTATTTAACAGAAATTATTCATCACCCAACCCATCAACACCGCATTTTTGATGCCGGTGGCCCTGAATATATTAGCTATCAAACACTTTTTGAGCGCTTTATTAACATCTCCGGCAAAAAACGATTACTGATCCCTTTGCCGATCCCCGCCAGTATTATTTCTGCTGGGTTTATTAGCCTAATAACTTCAGTACCCACTTCAATCGCCAAGGAGCTTATCCAAGGGCTTAAATACGATCTTCCCGCTAAAGATGCCTCTTTACGCAAACTGATCCCACAAAAGTTAATTTCTTTTGATGACGCAGTCAGAGAAACACTCGCAGATGAAGAAGCAGCTTTAGATGATCAAGATTGGGGTTACTCTCCTGAAGTACGTAACCGTTGGAAACCCGGCTATGGCTATTATCCCAAAAATGCCGGATGTACAGTGTCAACACCAGCAAGTGCGGCGGCACTTTGGCATGTCGTTCAGCAAATTGGTGGTGAACAAGGTTATTTTTATGGTAATGCATTATGGAAAACACGTGCTTTATTAGATGATCTTGTCGGCAACAAAGTCACTTATGGACGCCCTCAGCGTGAAACGCTAGCGCTAGGTGATATGATTGATGGTTGGCGGGTAATAAAGTTAGAGCCTGAAAAACAACTGACTTTACTCTTCGGTATGAAAGCCCCCGGTTTAGGGCGCCTCTCTTTTACTATTCACGATAGTGGTAACCTACGCTCATTAGATGTCCGTGCTTGGTGGCATCCTGCTGGTTTTAGTGGTTTACTCTATTGGTTTGCCATGATGCCAGCCCATTTATTTATTTTTAAAGGTATGGCTCAAACCATCTCAACTTACGCCTATAGATTGGATAAAAATTCACCTAAAAAGCCCGATTAATCGTCCTAATATCCATTTTTAAGTAAAAAAAGCAATTTTTTATGCACTATTAGTTGCATAATTATTCTCATCGTTTTATCATTTGAAACAGTTAATGACTATTCAAAAAAAACGCATGAGTATTCAATTAAAAAATATAAATTGTTTCTACGGTTCGCACCAAGCACTCTATGATATTAATCTAGAATGTTCTGCTGGTGAAACAATGGTTCTGTTAGGACCAAGTGGTGCGGGTAAGAGCTCTCTAATGCGGGTTCTAAACTTATTAGAAATGCCTCGTTCTGGTGAATTAGACATTGCTGGTCTACATTTTGATTTTGGCCAGCAACCGAATGCGAAAGCGATTCGTACATTACGCCAAAATGTTGGCATGGTTTTTCAGCAATATAATTTATGGCCACACTTAACGGTTCTTGATAATTTAATTGAAGCACCTTGTCGTGTTTTAGGCTTGGCAAAACCGCAAGCTAAAGAAAAAGCGATGAAATTACTTGAGCGTTTACGTTTAAGTGATTATGCACAACGTTTTCCACTGCATTTATCCGGTGGACAACAGCAACGTGTTGCCATTGCAAGAGCATTAATGATGGAGCCTCAGGTACTGTTATTTGATGAACCAACGGCAGCACTTGATCCAGAAATTACGGCTCAAGTTGTTGATATCATAAAAGAGCTTTCTGAAACAGGGATCACACAAGTTATTGTGACCCATGAAGTTGAAATTGCGCGCAAAGCCGCAAGCAAAGTTGTATATATGGAAAACGGCCGTATTATAGAGCAAGGTGATAATCATCATTTCACTGCCCCTCAAACGGAAGCTTTTGCTAATTACTTGTCACACTAAATCGGGATCTGACAATGAAAAAAATATTATTTGCAGCACTTCTGACCAGTATTACACTTTCTGCAACAGCGGCTGATAAAGAGACTATTCGTTTTGCTACTGAGGCAACTTATCCTCCATTTGAAATGATTGATGCAAACAATCAAATCGTTGGTTTTGATGTAGATTTAGCAAATGCCATGTGTGAAAAAATTAATGCTGAATGTACTTTTACCAATCAATCATTTGATAGCTTAATTCCTAGCTTAAAATTCCGCCGTTTTGACGCATTAATGGCGGGGATTGATATTACGCCTGAGCGTCAAAAACAGGTAGATTTTACTGATTCTTACTATGACAACTCAGCGGTCTTTATCACCGTGACAGGTAAAATTTCCGATGTTGCAAGCTTAAAAGGCAAGCAAATTGGTGTCCAAAATGGGACAACCCATCAGAAATTCATCAATGAACAACATAAAGAGATGAAAACGGTGCCTTATGACAGTTACCAAAATGCCGTGTTAGACCTAAAAAATGGTCGTATCGAGGCTATCTTTGGTGATACCGCTGTGGTTAATGAATGGCTGAAAAAGAATCCTGAATTAGGTATTGTTGGTGATAAGGTCACTGATCCTAACTATTTTGGTACAGGCCTTGCTATTGCAGTAAGAAAAGGTAATGCTGATTTACAAGATAAATTAAACAAAGCATTATCTGAAGTAAAAGCCGATGGCACCTATGATGTCATTTATAAAAAATGGTTTGAATAATTATAGTTAATAACAACAATAGCTTAATAAATGAATGAAATAACAACGCTAGCAGGTGCGACCGTGACTACGGTCACACTTGCTATTTCTGCTCTTATTATCGGATTAGTTCTAGCCATGCTGTTTACTGCGTGGGAATCCGCAAAGTGGAAAGCCTTTGCTTTTCTAGGAACTTGCTGGGTAACACTAATTAGAGGACTGCCAGAAATGCTGGTGGTTCTTTTTGTCTATTATGGCACCTTACAAGGTGTCATGATGCTCATGGATGGTATTGAATTAGGTCCTTTCACCTTACAATTTGACTTTGGTGATACTGAATCTTTACCTTTCTATTGTGGTGTTATCGCCCTTTCACTTCTGTATGCGTCTTACGCTTCACAAACTTTACGTGGTGCATTAAAAGCCGTGCCAACCGGACAGTGGGAAGCAGGACAGGCATTGGGTATGGGAAAAATCACCATTTTTTTCCGCTTTATCATGCCTCAAATGTGGCGTCACGCGTTACCCGGACTCGGTAATCAGTGGTTAGTGCTCTTAAAAGATACCGCTTTAGTCTCATTAATTAGCGTTAATGATTTAATGCTACAAACCCAGAGTATTGCCAATCGTACTCAAGAGCCTTTTACTTGGTATAGCATTGTGGCACTTATCTATTTAGCCATTACATTAGTCAGCCAATATATTCTGAAATGGTTAGAGATGAGAACGACCCGATTTGAACGGAGTGCCTCATAATGTGGGATTATATTGTTGATATTTTACCAGGCTTACCGACCAGTTTATCACTGACTTTTGTTGCGCTCTTAGTCGCCTTTACGTTATCGGTATTAATGACTTTTATTTTGGCATTAAAAGTCCCTGTTATTTCACCTATCGTAAAAGTCTATATTACATTGTTTACTGGCACACCTTTGTTGGTACAATTTTTCTTAATCTATTATGGACCAGGACAATTCCCCTCATTAAAAGAATATCCTCTGTTGTGGGAATTATTATCCACACCTTGGTTTTGCGCCATGGTGACATTAGCATTAAATAGTGCGGCTTATTCAACACTCCTTTTCCACGGTGCAGTCAGGGCGATACCTGCTGGACAATGGCAATCCTGCCAAGCTTTAGGTATGTCACCGCTACAAACAGCGAATGTCATCTTACCTTATGCTTTCAAACGCGCCCTTTCTTCTTATTCCAATGAAGTGGTGCTGATTTTCAAGAGTACTTCTCTTGCTAGCACTATCACTTTACTTGAGCTAACCGGCTATAGCCGACAAGTCTTTGGGCAAAATTATGATGTGATGGTATTTGTTGCTGCAGGCATTATTTATTTAGCTATCAATGGAATACTGACACTGTTAATGAGATTAATTGAGAAGAAAGCCTTAGCTTTTGAACATCGTGATTAGTGCAACTTTAATCATTACACCACGTTTTTTGCTTTAAAATTAACCCCCAAAGTTGAACAACCGCTTTGGGGGTTATTAAGTTGTGCAGTTAAAATTATCAAGCGTTAACGACAATAACATGTTATTGCGATTAAATTAGCGTTTAACTTTGTTGTAAAACCAAGAGCGTCAACACTTCATAATGAGCAGTATGAGGGAACATATCAAACAGTTGCACTCTATCGATACGATAATGAGAAAGTTGTTGTATATCTTTTGCCATCGTTTGAGCATTACAACTGGAATAGAGGATAAAACGAGGCTTCATACTATTTAAATAGTCGCATAACGTTTCGCCAATACCCCGTCGTGGCGGATTAACCAGTACTAATTCAGGAACAGACTCTCTTGCTAAAGCAAAACCAGTAGAGTCCAGCGCTTGAAACTCTACATGCTCTAACCCTAATTCATTGGCGGATAAACGTGCACATTCAATCGCTTCAGGGCTAATCTCAATGCCTATTAATTCCGTGTTTTTTTGTGCGCAATGTAAGCCAAACCCCCCTGAGCCACAAAAGAGATCCCATAACCGGTTTATCTGCAACTCTTTGACCCAATGCCCTGCCGTTGCATACAGTGACGCGGCAACATCGGGATTGGTTTGAAAAAAACCTTTCGGGCGAATATGTAACGGAATCTCATTAAAATATTCATCTAAAAAGGTTTTTTCTGTTAATACAATTTCTTGCTCACCTTCCAATATCGCCATATGGACAGGTTGGATATTCACCGAAATAACGGCTAATTGGGGTAATTGAGCCTGTAACCATGGTAATGCTTGGCGAAGTTGCGCCAGTTTTTTTTCTGAGCGCAACACAAAACGTAGCATCATGCTGTGATTGTGGCGACTTTCTGTTAATAAAATAAACTTTAGCTCGCCTCGACGACGTTCCACGTTATAAGGCACTAATCCTGCTTTGGCAATAAAGGTTTTTAATATTGGGAAAACCGGTTCAAAGGAAGCGGGATAGAGTGGGCATTGGCATAAATCAACACCTTCCCCCTCTGGTTTACGTAACCCTAAAATCGGTTTTTCGACACTACCACTTACCACCATTTTCGCTTTATTACGAAATTGAACTTGTTGGCTTTCTACCGGCGCTAATTGAGTAAACGCGTAGTTTTTGGGCAATAGATCTAATAGATTATGTTGTTTTTGATTAATTTGTTCGGAATAAGCAAGAGAAAGCCACTCACAAGAGTGGCAATCACCCGCACTGGAGCGTGCGCATTGCATAAGATTTTGTGACCGTTATAGATAGTAATTAATGTACAGTATATGAAGAGTCTGTTGATGATGATGTTATGTCTAGATCTTCATCTTCTTCATTTTCTTGTCTTTCGCCATACAGAAAATCATTATTAAAGATCTCACTGATCACTTCTGCTGACTGCTCTTCAGCCTTATGTAAAAACAGATCGAACTGATTAAATGATAGTCCCACAGCAATAGGTAAAGATTGGCTCAAAACTAATTTCGGTAAGTTTTCATCGCTAATTTCTAGGAACGTCTTAATAAATAGGGAACTTGCATTAATTTGACTAAGATTTGCCATAACAGGCACTATCGCTGATGGTTTTAATTCAGCAATAGCGGTAAAAACAAGCACATCATCAAGCACATCAATTTTAGCATCAAAAATACCATTGATATATTGAAGATGAGGTAAATGTAACGCCTGACAAGAGTCACATTCATAGAAAGCAATCTGTAATTCATCCAGCCAAGATTTCAGCTGATCCAGATCGATAGTAACAACAGCGTCCATTAAATAACCTTTACGCGCTAAAAATAAGAGTGCTTTTCTGCATTGGCGTTATTTTGCCACTTTTTTTCACCAGAAGGCAGTAATAAATAGAAAAACGCCACAAATAAAGTCAAGTGACAAAGAGGCTAAGTCACCTAGCCTCTTTCACTCATCATGATATAAAACTGTATTTATTTTTCGTTATGTGGCTTTTTCTTTTTATTTTCAGTTGCCTTAGTATCAATACCTAAGAAGGTTAAACGATAGATCGCTCGCCAAACGATATGTATTGCAGGTGGGATCATACAAAGCACCCCTAAAACAACCAAGGTCAATTGCCCTGTATAGGTTGTTAACCATTCCGGTGAAGTCATATATTGATTAATATATAAGTAAGCGATAACCAATAGCACAATACCAATTAGTTCAATAATAATAATTGGCTTTGGCATATCTGATAGTGTTTTCATATCCCGTTTAGAGGGCTTTTCCATGTTGTCTCCGTTCATCGCCTTGCACTCGTCCTATATCATCATTCAGCAAATTGATATAATTTATTACACTAAAAGGCAATAACTGTTTTTGTTTATTCGAATAAAAAGGCATAGTATTCACAAATAAAGACTATTATGCCTGAATTTTTTTCCTCAATAAGGAGTGTCGTATGTTTGTTGTAATTTTTGGTCGTCCTGGTTGCCCATATTGTGTCCGAGCTAAACAACTTGCTGAAACCTTGTCTGAAAAACGTGATGACTTTGATTTCCGCTATGTGGATATTCAAGCTGAAGGTATTACCAAAGCAGACTTATCAAAAACCGTCGGTAAACCTGTTGAAACTGTGCCACAAATTTTTATTGATGAAAAACACATTGGTGGCTGCACAGATTTTGAAGCTTATGCGAAAGAGCATTTAGGCATCTATAACTAATTTTTAAAACGCTAAAATACTTTATTTATCAATGTGTTTTAGCGTTTTCATTCTTTTTTACCTACTACTTTCTCCGTTGTTTTTTCCCTTTTCAGACCACTTACTAAAAATATTTCTATTTTTTTTCATTAATTGGCGAACTTTCTTTTTAACTCGTAGTCTGAATTAGTGCCACTGCTTTTCTTTGATGTCCCCAAATATTGAGGAGCCCGATAGTTTCAACCCCTTTTGGTGAAATAACTGTCGGGTTTTTTATTGCCTAAAATTCAGTAACACTCTCCTTGTAATGTCACCACAATACGTCGACGCCCACCGTGATCTCTATGTTCACCTAAATAAATCCCCTGCCATGTACCTAAATTTAATTCCCCTTGGCAAATAGGCACCGACACACTCTGACCAAGTAAACTACTTTTAAGATGGGCTGGCATATCATCACTGCCTTCATAAGTGTGAAGATAATAAGCTTCATGCTCTTTCACACAGCGATTAAAGAAACTTTCAAAATCACTGCGTACAGTCGGATCGGCGTTTTCATTAATGGTTAATGACGCAGAAGTATGTTGAATAAAAAAATGAGCAATACCTATTTTGTATTGTCTGAGTTCGGGTAATTCTTGCAACAGTGCCTGTGTGATTAAATGAAATCCTCTCGGTTTTGCTTGAAGTAAAATCTCTTTTTGAAACCACATTGATTAATACCTTTAAACATATGGGTGATAGATAAAAAAGTGCAATTACTCAAGGGTAAAGTGTTTTTTTAGTTAATTCAGTCAGTCAGCGAAAAAAAACTGACAATTCTTGAAAAAAAGCACAATTAAATAAGAAAATTACTCTTTACCCTGCGCACAGCCTCATTTAACCTTGTGGGATTGACTGATTATGTACCATAAACATTGCCTATCAGCACGATATATATGGAGCTTACTTTGCTGGAACAACTCAATTTAGCCGTATTTTCATTGATGAATGCAACCCCTTCGGCCTCCCCTTTAGAGATTAATGTCGCGATCTTTATTGCTAAATACTTGGTTTACTTGTTCCCTCTGTCTTTAGCTTTCTATTGGCTATGGGGAAATGAAAAGCATATTGATCAGCAAAGGACTTTAGCTTGTAAGGCTGGGGTCGCTCTGATTATTGCCCTCTCTATCTCTTGGTTTATCGGTATGATAGCTCCCCATGATCGCCCTTTTGCAGCCAATATCGGTTATAACTTCCTTGATCATGAGGCAACGCCTTCCTTCCCTAGTAATCATGGTACTTTCGTGTTTACTATCGCACTGGCTTATCTTTTTTGGCATAACAGTAAACGCATTGGCATGCTGATGCTTATTTTAGGTCTTGCGATTGCTTGGGCTCGTATCTATCTTGGCGTCCATTGGCCAATAGATATGGTTGGTGCATTTATTGTTGCTCTCCTCTCTTGTGCATTAAGTCAAATACTTTGGTCACAAGGCGGGAAAAAGTTACAAAAAGCGATCCACCAGCTTTATCAACTCTGCTTTGCATATCCTATTCGCAAAGGTTGGACAAAAGCTTAATCCTATTAGGATAAGAAACAACCGCAAAAGGCCACAGTATTAATGTGGTCTTTTTTATTGTCTTTTTCTGCTATTTAATATAAATAAATAAAGATTTTATATATTAATATATGAATAAAAATATTCTCTATTATTATATTTTTTGTCCAAAAAATAATTTCGTTGTTATTTTAATCAAAATGAAGTTTTTATATTCACTAGAAATAAAATATTTTATGATTTTATTAACAGGAATATTGTACCAAATATAAACAATATTTCTGTTATTGATAAAATAATGAGATAACTATTTTATCAAACAGTAGAAGACCATTAATAAATAATCATATTTTTTTATTTCTATAGGCTTTTAAGTGATTTTTTAGCCAAGTCACAAAATTTATTTTTTATATATAAATCAACATATTATAAAGTTAAAATAATGTTTTAAATGTAAATAAAAATAACCTCATTGATTTAAATCATCTATTTTATAAAAAATAGAAAGCAGGAAAAATAATCATTAACATATGAATATTTCTATATTTAATTTTATTCTAAAAAATAAACAATTTTGGAAAACCATTTCAAAATGTTTATAAACAGCACACAAAAAGCACAAAGTATAAAAAATGTTACATTTAGCGATTTTTTAGTTATATTTAGCATTTGAGATGGTGATCACGGTAGTTTATCCTGAAAAACACTATATTCTGCCCATCTAAAGTCTAGATATAAACTTATTGAATATTTTTTCAAATTTTAGAAGATTTTTATTCTTTTAAAATCTAGCTTTTTTAGTATGTGGTAATTGAAGATATTGAGATAACACCAGGCACTCAATGCGCTCATTTATTCATAATAAAATTTATGCAGTGATTGCTTTGTAAAAAGGCAATGACTCACTTTATTTTTCATTATTTTTTTACCGCGTTATTTCGGAGAGTATTATGGATACAACCAAAGCTGGTTCTATCGCACAGGGTAATACCCAAAGTGATTACAAAACATGGCGTAAGTCAGACACAGTATGGATGCTCGGTTTGTATGGTACAGCTATCGGTGCTGGCGTTCTGTTTTTACCTATCAATGCCGGGATTGGTGGCTTAATTCCTCTGTTGATTATGTTAGTACTTGCTTTTCCTATGACCTTTTTTGCACACCGTGGTATGTGTCGCTTTGTGCTATCAGGTAAAAATCCAGGTGAAGATATTACTGAAGTGGTTGAAGAACACTTTGGTAAAACAGCAGGTGTATTAATCACTCTGCTCTATTTCTTTGCTATTTATCCTATCTTGTTGGTTTACAGTGTCGCTATCACTAATACGGTAGAAAGCTTTATTGTTCACCAAATGCATATGACAGCACCACCTCGTGCGATTTTATCACTGGTACTGATTGTCGGTATTATGTGTATCATTCGCTTTGGTGAACAAGCTATTGTTAAAGCAATGAGTGTCTTAGTATTCCCATTCGTTGCCATCTTGATGGTACTTGCTTTATACCTCATTCCTGAATGGAATGGTGCCATTCTTGATACGCTCTCTTTTGATCACGCATCAACTTCTGGTATGAGCCAAGGCTTGTTAGTAACCTTATGGTTAGCTATCCCTGTGATGGTGTTCTCTTTTAACCACTCACCAATCATCTCTGCTTTTGCTGTGGCAAAACGCGAAGAGTACGGTGATAATGCAGAGAAAAAATGTTCACGCATCTTAGCTTATGCTCATATTATGATGGTGATCACTGTTATGTTCTTCGTGTTTAGCTGCGTATTTAGCTTAACACCAGAAAATTTAGCTGAAGCAAAAGAGCAAAACATCAGTATTCTGTCTTATCTTGCTAACCACTTTGAAGCACCCGTTATCGCTTACATTGCACCTTTCATTGCCTTTGTTGCGATTACTAAATCTTTCTTAGGTCACTATTTAGGGGCTCGTGAAGGTTTCAATGGCTTAATTATCAAAGGGATGCGCGGAATTGGTAAGAATGTCGAAAAAGATCGTTTAAACAAAATCACAGCTCTGTTTATGTTGGTTACAACGTGGATCGTTGCAACATTAAACCCAAGTATCCTTGGTATGATTGAAACATTGGGTGGCCCAATCATCGCAATGTTACTGTTCTTAATGCCTATGTATGCTATCCGTAAAGTACCAGCGATGAAAAAATATCAAGGCCATATTAGCAACGTATTTGTTGTTATCATGGGTCTGATTGCAATCTCAGCGGTTTTCTACACCTTAGGTAATACTTTCATTAATTATTTCTTTAACTAATAAGTTTATCGATGGCTACTTTCTAAAATGAAAGTAGCCATATCGCTACAGTCTACAAAACAGTTTTCATTCTAATAACACACAGTGCGCCTTTAAATTAGGGAGGCGAATATTATGGTTAGCGTTTTTGATATTTTTAAAATCGGTATTGGACCTTCAAGCTCACACACGGTAGGCCCAATGAAAGCAGGTAAAGAATTTGTCGATTTACTTGCTGAGAAAAACCTTCTCTCCTCTGTTTCCCGCGTAGTCGTTGATGTGTATGGCTCTTTATCTCTAACAGGTAAAGGTCACGCAACAGATATCGCGATTATTATGGGATTAGCCGGTAATTTACCTGATACGGTTGATATTGACGCTATCGCACCTTTTATTAAACAAGTCGAAAATACCGGACGTTTGATGTTAGCTAATGGTGCTCAAGAGGTTGATTTCCCCGCGGTTGGAGGCATGAATTTTCATAAAAGTAATTTACCTCTTCATGAAAATGGTATGACTATCAGCGCCTATAATGGCGAACAACTTCTGTTGAAAAAAACCTATTACTCCATTGGTGGCGGCTTTATTGTTGATGAAGAGCATTTTGGTCAGCCCGAAGAGAATAAAGTTGAAGTACCTTATCCTTATCAATATGCTGCTGATTTGCGACGTCACTGTAAGGAAACCGGCCTCTCTCTTTCTGCACTGGTGATGCAAAATGAACTTGCATTACGCAGTAAAGAAGAGATCTCAGCCCATTTTGCTGCCGTTTGGGAGGTAATGAAATCAGGTATCGAGCGCGGTGTTAATACCGAAGGCTTATTACCGGGACCATTACGTGTTCCTCGTCGCGCATCTGCGTTACGTCGTATGTTAGTGACTGAAGATAAAACCACCACCGATCCTATGACAGTGGTTGATTGGATCAATATGTTTGCATTAGCCGTAAACGAAGAGAATGCAGCCGGTGGACGTGTTGTAACAGCACCCACTAATGGCGCATGCGGTATTATTCCTGCCGTACTCTCCTATTACGATAAATTTATTCGCCCAGTCAACGAAAACTCCTATACACGCTTTTTCTTAGTAGCCGGTGTTATTGGGTCGCTGTACAAAATGAATGCCTCTATTTCCGGTGCTGAAGTGGGTTGTCAAGGTGAAGTCGGTGTAGCCTGCTCAATGGCTGCAGGGGCTTTAACTGAACTGCTAGGGGGTAGTCCTGAGCAAGTCTGTATTGCGGCTGAAATCGCGATGGAGCATAACTTAGGTCTTACTTGTGATCCGGTTGCAGGACAAGTACAGGTGCCTTGTATCGAGCGTAATGCTATTGCTGCCGTACAAGCGGTAAACTCAGCACGGATGGCGCTTCGTCGTGTCAGTGATCCACGTATCTGTTTAGATAAAGTCATCGAGACTATGTATGAAACAGGTAAAGATATTAATTCTAAATATCGTGAAACATCACAAGGTGGCTTAGCCATTAAAGTCTCTTGCGATTAATTTAACACTTTGACATGGCAGTTACCCATAAACCAATGCCAGCTTTTGCTGGCATTATTTATTTTTGCTCCCCGACCAAGATCCCTTCAATCACAACATAATAATTTTATATTTTTATCACAATGGCAGTATCATGTGACACTGAGCATATCTTCTAAAGTCCAATATCTATAAACCTATAAATCTATTGGTCATATTTATATTATTAGCTAAAGTTGATTAATTAGAGGGTTATTCGCTCAATAAGTAGCAACAGAGCGACACATTTTTTCTTGATCTGTTGAATCGATAGCATTGATGCATTATCACTCATGTAGCTCTACACGGGATAAAAAGAGAACCAAAATGAAATCAGATATTGAAATTTCCCATCAAGCACCGCTTTTACCCATCCAAGATATTGCTAAAAAAATAAATGTAGACCAAGACGATATTGAATTTTATGGCAAATACAAAGCCAAGTTTAGCCAGAGTATTTGGTCAAAAATCACCTCAAAAAAACAGGGTAAATTGGTGCTTGTCACTTCCATTAATCCCACACCAGCAGGTGAAGGTAAAACCACCGTTACGGTAGGATTAGGACAAGCCCTTAATCAATTAGGCAAAAGTGCCATTATTGCATTACGCGAACCCTCCTTAGGCCCTTGTTTTGGTCTAAAAGGAGGAGCGGCTGGCGGTGGATATTCACAAGTTGTACCGATGGAAGATCTCAATCTTCATTTTACCGGTGATTTTCATGCTATCACCTCTGCAAATAATTTATTAGCAGCGATGTTAGATAACTCGCTTTATCAAGGTAATCCCCTTAACATTAATCCTAAAAAGATTATTTTTAAGCGCTGTATGGATATGAATGATCGCGCACTACGTCATTTAGTGATTGGATTAGGTGGCGACAAAGATGGGGTGGTTAGAGAAGATAGCTTTGTTATCACCGTTGCTAGCGAAATTATGTCTATCCTTTGTTTAGCAAAAGATATTAATGATTTAAAACAGCGCTTAGCACGTATCATCGTTGCATATAACTATGAAGGCGAGCCTGTTAGTGCTGAAGATCTCAACGCTGTCGGCGCTATGGCAACCTTACTTAAAGATGCCCTTAATCCTAATTTAGTACAAACGTTAGAAAATACCCCCGCGATTATTCATGGTGGCCCTTTTGCCAACATTGCCCATGGCTGTAATAGCCTAAGAGCGACTAAACTTGCTCTTCAACTGGCTGATATCACTGTAACAGAAGCGGGATTTGGTGCTGATCTAGGTGCGGAAAAATTCTTTGATATCAAATGTCGCATAGGCGACTTACAACCAGACTGTGCAGTTTTAGTCGTTACCACTAAGGCATTAAAATATAATGGTGGCTTAGGCAAAACACAGTGGGATCACGAAAATCTCACCGCTTTAGCAACGGGGATCGAAAATCTAGGTAAGCATATTGAAAATCTGAAAAAATATGGTGTTCCGGTTATTGTTACAGTAAATGCTTATGTGACAGACTCTGCTAAAGAGCATGAATTTATCGCCCAATATTGCCAGCAAAGAGGATGTCGTTTTGCCATTAGTCAAGTATGGGAGAAAGGTGGCGCGGGTGGTATTGAATTAGCCAATCAGGTTATTGATACACTAGAAAATGATGCACCACAGTTTCAATTACTCTACCCTGATAATATGCCTTTAAAGCAAAAGATAGAGACCATTGCTCAAGAAATTTATGGTGCAAAAGGAGTGACTTACAATGCTAACGCCCAAGAGATGCTAACAAAAATCGAGGATATGGGCTTTGGCCATTTCCCTATTTGTATGGCAAAAACGCAATATTCTCTATCAGATGATCCCGCATTACTTGGTCGCCCGACTGATTTTACCATTAATATCCGGGAAGTGTATGTCAGTGCTGGTGCAGGCTTTGTTGTTGCATTAACGGGCACAATAAATACGATGCCAGGATTACCTAAAAAACCGGCAGCAATGGCGATGGACGTTGATGATCATGGGGCAATAAAAGGACTGTTCTAAGGCACTTAAAACCTACTCAATAAAGAATGCCAGTTAATACTGGCATTCTTATTTTAAATGGGTGAGTTTTTTCAGTAATTATGAACTTAATTAACCAAAAAGCGCATTAAACCAACCAGAGACTGTTTTAACCACAAAGTCCCAGATACGACTAAAGAAACCCCCTTCTTCAACCGCTTCTTTTACCACTAATGGACGCTGCTCAATCACTTCATCGTTTAGTAAGAAATTCACTGTTCCTACGATTTGATTTTGTGTTAATGGTGCTTCTAATTCGGGGTTAGTCAATGTAAAAGAGGCTTTTAAGTTCTTTAGCTCTCCTTTAGGAATGGTGATTGATGCATCTTTAGCAACTCCTAAAGCCACTTCACCTTTATCGCCATACCATACTTTTTGCGTAGTCAGGGGCACGTTCTCTTTTACAGGTGTCACGGTTTCAAAAAAGCGGAAACCCCAGCCGAGTAATCTTTCACTTTCAGCAAAACGCACTTTATCTGATGGTGCCCCTAAAACCACTGCAATCAGACGCATATTTCCTTCGGTTGCCGAAGAGACAAGGTTATAGCCAGCCCCATTGGTATGCCCGGTTTTTACACCGTCGACATTCATATTTTTATTCCACAATAGACGGTTACGATTTGGCTGGCGAATATTGTTGAAGGTAAATTCTTTTTCTTTATGAATATCATATTCTGAAGGTACATCGCGGATCATAGCAGCCGTTAATAACGCCATATCTTGTGCTGTGGTGTACTGCCCTTCAGAATCTAGACCGTGTACTGTTTTAAAGTGAGTGTTTTTTAAACCTAAATTCGCGGCATAGGTATTCATAAGATCAACAAAGGTTTCTTGGCTACCGGCAACATGCTCTGCCAACGCAATACTGGCATCATTACCAGATTGGATCACCATACCTCGATTTAAGTCGATCACTTTAACTCGATCGCCTGGTTTTAAAAACATCAAGGATGAGCCCTTTAAAACAGGATTACCCGTCGCCCAAGCATTGCGCCCAACAATAACAATATCATCGGGCGACATACGTCCCTCTTTTATCGCTTGTCCTACCACATAACTACTCATTATTTTGGTTAGACTGGCAGGATCTAGGCGCTCTTCAGGCTTCTCTGAAGCAAGTATTTTTCCACTGTTATAATCCATTAATACGTAAGATTTAGCCTCAATTTGAGGCGGCACAGGATTATTCACCGCAAAAGTAGGACTAGAAATAATTAGCAGTAAACCCATTCCCGCGGTAACCTTAGCCAATACGGATGGAAGATTTGTTTTCATTACCGATCACCCTTTTATATCAATTTGTTAAAGCTTTCCTACTATAGGGCTTTATGGAATAAGACGCCAACATTGATAGATAAAGATTTATCTTATATTCATATTTAACGCCCTACAGAGGGAATTTTTGTTACTTATCGTGGTTTAGGAGACCTTTATGTTAAAAGTCTGGGGTAGAAAAAACTCATCGAACGTTAAAAAAGTCCTGTGGTGTTTAAAAGAGCTTCAAGCTCCTTACGAACAAATTGATGTCGGAGGCCCTTTTGGTGGACTTCATGAGGCCAACTATTTAGCACTCAATCCCAATGCATCTATTCCTACCTTACAAGATGATGATTTTGCCTTATGGGAGTCAAATACCATAATTCGTTATTTATGTACCAAATATGAAAATTATCATCTCTACCCAACCGATGTAAAGCAACGCGCAAACGTTGAAAAATGGATGGATTGGTCAAATGGTAGCCTTTTTTCTCCAATCCAACAAATGATGATAAATCTTGTTCGCACACCAAAAGAGCAGCAAGATCCACAGCTTGTACAGAGCCTAAAAGCGAAATTAAACCAACTGATCAAAATTGCCGATGATCAACTGGCTAAAACAGCTTATTTTGCCGGTGACTATTTTTCATTAGCTGATATCGCTATTGCTCCTTTGGTATACCCATGGCTAGAGGTTTGCCAAGAAGGTGCAAATTATCCACATCTACAACGCTGGTTTGCACAATTAAGTGAAAATCAGATCTTCCGTGATGTCGTTTTACTGCCGGTAAATTAACTCATTGGCATTTTGTCGGGATCAGGATAGTGATAATGGAATCCGAGATCTCGGCAAATCTCCTGACCGTCGATCTCTCGTGCTGGCGGTTTATCTTCTAGAGCAAATTCAGGGGGAGTAAGATCTAACTGTGCAGCAACACGGCTGTAAAAATCTTTCTTTTTAGGATGAATAGGCGCGCATAAATTATATAAACGGCCTCCTTCATTTTGAGCAAGCAATTGCTCTATCGCAAAAATAACATCGTCTAAATGCACTAAATTGACACTCTGATGTGCACCTTTGACCTGTTTTTTACCGGATAAAAAGCGTCCTGCATGACGACCAGGCCCAACTAACCCCGCCAAACGTAAAATATCGACGGTCGTAAGTGGTAAGCGATGTAACCAATTTTCAACTTCCGCTATCATCTTAGCGGATTGCGTTTCTGGCCTAATATCAACTTCTTCTGTAATAACACCACTTTGATTGCCATATACTGAAGTAGAGCTAATATAAATCACTCTTGTCACATGCCGAGACATGGCGCTATCCACTAATGTTTGTATCCCTTCAACATAATCATATCCTCCCCCCGCCGCACTGGGAGGTAATGTAATAATCAGTACGTCAGTTTCCATTAAGTAATCAAAATCATCTCTATCACACTCAATAGCCGGTGTTAAATTCATTAGACAACAATCAACACCACTCATTCGTGCTGCTTCTACACCATCTTCTGTGGTTTTTGTTCCTTTTACTTGATACCCCGCTTCACGCAAGGCATTGGCAAGTGGTAATCCTAACCAACCTAATCCGACTATCGTGATCCGTTTCATTTTCTACCCCTACTTTCATGGCTTATTTAAATTATGTAACAAAACTTAATTTTATCCATTACTGATAAAAACTGCTTAAGCGTTATATATATTTAGCCTGCTTTAATATACTGGCGCACTTACTCGGTTAAGTAAAGAAAAGAAATATTAAAATTCTCTAAAAAACATAAGGTTACAATTTATTTAAATTATTATTAAAAAATAGGTTGCTTTTTACTTTATAAATCAGGTAGGTTGAAAGGCAGACAAATTCTAAATACTGGTTAATTATTTATAACGGGTATTTTTATTCGCTAGGAAAATATTATGTATAGCATTCAATTAAACCACCATCATCACCATCATCCTGACTAGTCTTTCAGGCGATGAGTGCTGGAAGACGTTTAGGTAACGCTTCCGGTGGTCTGAGTGCAGACAATAAAATAAAAACCCCGGAAGGCAACTTCCGGGGTTTTTTTATAGCTAAATTTCATAACAAGAATACGGACAAAGATAGGGTAACATTATGTTAGATAAAGCAAGATTACGAATTGCCATGCAAAAATCAGGTCGTTTAAGTGATGATTCACGAGCACTTTTAGCGCGTTGTGGCATTAAAATAAACTTAAACCAACAACGCCTTATCGCTTATGCGGAAAATATGCCTATCGATATTTTACGTGTCAGAGATGATGATATCCCCGGTTTAGTGATGGACGGAGTGGTTGATTTAGGCATTATTGGTGAAAACGTATTAGAAGAAGAATTACTAAAACGCCGAGCACAAGGAGAAAATCCAAGTTATATCACACTGCGTCGTCTTGACTTTGGTGCTTGCCGTTTATCTCTTGCTGCACCGGTTGATTTTGATTATCAAGGGGTTGAATGCCTCAATAATACCCGTATTGCCACCTCTTACCCTAATCTATTAAAACGTTATTTAGACCAAAAAGGGATCACCTTTAAATCTTGCTTATTAAATGGCTCCGTTGAAGTCGCACCTCGAGCTGGTCTGGCCGATTCTATTTGTGATTTAGTTTCTACTGGCGCCACATTAGAAGCCAATGGATTAAAAGAAGTAGAAGTTATTTATCGTTCTAAAGCTTGTTTAATTCAACGTGACGGTGAAATGGACGCAACAAAACAAGCTCTTATCGATCGCTTAATGACACGTATTCAAGGTGTTATTCAAGCGCGCGAGTCAAAATACATTATGTTACACGCGCCAAGTGATTGCCTTGAAGATGTTATCGCCCTATTACCGGGTGCTGAGCGCCCGACCATCCTTCCTTTAGCGGGTGATCAAAATCGAGTAGCAATGCACATGGTCAGCAGTGAAACCCTCTTTTGGGAAACGATGGAAAAACTAAAAGCATTAGGGGCAAGTTCAATTCTTGTTTTACCAATAGAAAAAATGATGGAATAAGGTGAGATGATGAAAACGGCGTTTAATACATTAAATTTCTGGGATAAGTGCACCCAACAGCAACAACAACAGCTACTCACTCGCCCAGCGATATCCGCATCAGCGCCTATTACAGAGCAAGTTGCTACGATTATTTCTCAGGTACGCAACGATGGGGATAAAGCCCTTAAGGCACTGAGTCAAAAATATGATAAAGCGGCTCCCGATAGCGTATTGGTGACAAAAACACAGATTGACGCGGCTTGTGCAAGGCTCAATAACGAAATCAAACAAGCAATAGCGCAAGCCATGAGCAATATACGCCGTTTTCATGAAGCGCAAATTCCTAAAACCATTGAGGTAGAAACGCAACCTGGTGTATTTTGCCAACAAGTCAGTCGCCCTATTGATGCCGTAGGACTTTATATTCCCGGTGGATCAGCGCCTTTACTCTCAACAGTGATGATGTTGGGGCTACCGGCCCGTATTGCCGGTTGTCGCAAAATAATTTTATGCTCTCCGCCACCGATTGCTGATGAAATTTTGTATATTGCACAACAAATCGGTATTGATGAAATATTCCAAGTCGGTGGTGCTCAAGCCATTGCTGCGATGGCTTTTGGTACAGAGTCTATCCCAAAGGTAGATAAAATTTTCGGCCCGGGAAATGCCTATGTAACAGAAGCAAAACGCCAAGTCAGCCAATCGCTACAAGGTGCGGCTATTGATATGCCAGCCGGCCCTTCGGAAGTATTAGTGATTGCTGATGCCGATGCTCATCCTGCCTTTATTGCCGCTGATTTACTATCACAAGCAGAGCACGGTCCTGACTCACAAGTGGTGCTATTAACCCCAGATGAAGCCCTTGCCAAAGCGGTCATTAGCGAGACGCAAGCCCAATTAACACAATTAACTCGCGCAGAAATAGCACAACAAGCCTTAGCCGAAAGTCGTGTCATTATCACCCGTGATCTCAACCAATGTATTGAAATCAGTAATCGCTATGGGCCTGAACACTTAATTATTCAGACTAATGATGCAGACTCACTTGTTGATAGCATTACTAGCGCCGGCTCAGTGTTCTTAGGGGCTTGGTCTCCTGAATCGGCGGGAGATTACGCTTCTGGCACCAATCACGTACTACCTACATACGGTTATACCGCCACCTATTCGAGTTTAGGCTTAGCCGATTTTATGAAACGTATGACCGTACAAAAACTGACTGCTCAAGGTTTGGCTGATTTAGCCAATACCATTGAAATATTAGCGCAAGCAGAGCAATTAACTGCACATAAAAATGCCGTCACACTTCGCGTTAACGCCTTGGCTCAAGGAGATAACTAGCCATGAATACGCCCTTTGATATTACCCTATTAGCCAGAAAAAATGTTCGCCAGTTAACCCCTTATCAATCAGCGAGACGTTTAGGTGGAAATGGCTCGGTTTGGTTAAATGCCAATGAATACCCTACCGCTCCTGACTTTACGTTTAATGAAAAAAATTTAAACCGCTACCCTGAGTGTCAGCCAGTTAACGTGATTAATCGCTATGCAGCATATGCAGGCGTCCAACCTGAGCAAGTGTTAGTTAGTCGAGGTGCCGATGAAGCGATAGAACTACTGATCCGTGCTTTTTGTGAGCCCGGTAAAGATGCTGTTCTCTATTGTCCACCCACTTATGGTATGTACAGCGTCAGTGCGGAAACCTTTGGTGTAGAACAGCGTGTTGTCCCTGCTCTTGCTGATTGGGAGCCTGATGTCAAAGCCATTGCATCACAACTTGATAATGTAAAACTTATCTACCTATGTAGTCCCAATAACCCAACAGGCAATATCGTTGAGCCTTCACTGATCCGCGAAGTATTAGCATTAGCAAAAGATAAAGCCATTGTGGCTATTGACGAAGCTTATATTGAGTTTTGTCCTCAAGCATCACTAGTCACTTGGTTAAAAGAGTATCCGAATTTAGTCATTTTGCGAACTCTCTCTAAAGCTTTTGCATTAGCGGGACTGCGTTGTGGCTTTGCACTTGCCAATTCACCTGTTATTGAATTATTACTTAAGGTGATCGCCCCTTACCCACTTTCTACCCCGGTTGCTGATATTGCGGCACAAGCATTAACTGACCAAGGTATAGAAGCGATGAAACGACGGGTAACGGAAATTGTACGCAATAGAACATATTTAGCGGATGCACTAAAAAATTTACCCAATGTTGAACAGGTTTATTGTAGTGAAACCAACTATATTTTAGTGAAATTCACTGATGCTGATTGTGTTTTCCGCAGTTTATGGGATCAAGGGATTATTTTACGCGATCAACAGCGTCAATATGGGCTGGCAGGCTGTTTACGCATCTCTATCGGTACGCGTCAAGAGTGTGATAGCGTGATAACCGCTATAAAAAATAGACAAACGGCAAACGTATAAACATCACTAATGATAACAATAAAAAATCACCACTGAGGGATCTCAACCATGAGCCAGAAAATTCTTTTTATCGATCGTGATGGTACTTTGATCACAGAGCCACCAACCGATCACCAAGTTGATAGTCTCAATAAGCTTGCCTTTGAAAATGGCGTTATTCCCGCATTACTCAACTTACAACAGGCGGGCTATAAGCTTATTATGATCACCAATCAAGATGGGCTTGGTACAGACAGTTTTCCACAAGCGGACTTTGAACCCCCTCATAATCTCATGATGCAGATTTTTTCTTCACAAGGTATTGTTTTTGATGAAGTATTAATCTGCCCTCATAAACCTGAAGACAACTGTCCTTGTCGTAAACCTGAAACAGGGTTAGTCACCCAATATCTGGTTGAAAGTGCTCTTGATAAAACCAATAGCTATGTGATTGGTGATAGACAAACCGATCTACAATTAGCTGAAAATATGGGGATCAACGGATTACGTTATAACGCCAATGAATTAAGCTGGTCAGCTATCAGTGAATTGCTGACGAAAAAAGATCGCTACTCCCACGTTGAACGTAAAACCAAAGAGACACAAATTGCCATTGATATCTGGCTTGATCGTGAAGGCGAGAGCCAAATTAGCACAGGCGTTGGTTTTTTTGATCATATGCTAGATCAAATTGCCACCCACGGTGGCTTTCGTATGAATATCAATGTACAAGGGGATTTAGTCATTGACGATCACCACACCGTTGAAGATACCGGTCTTGCACTCGGCGAAGCACTGCGAGAAGCATTAGGTAATAAACGCGGCATTGCACGTTTTGGTTTTACTTTGCCTATGGATGAGTGCTTAGCAAGTTGTGCGCTGGATATTTCTGGACGCCCTCACCTTGAATATAAAGCAGAATTTAAATATCAGCGCGTTGGTGATTTAAGCACAGAGATGATTGAGCACTTTTTCCGCTCTCTCTCTTACACTATGGGCTGCACTCTACACTTAAAATCAAAAGGCAAAAACGATCACCACAAAGCAGAAAGTCTGTTTAAAGTATTTGGTCGTACCTTACGCCAAGCTATTCGTGTTGAAGGAAATACCTTACCCAGTTCAAAAGGTGTGCTGTGATGAAAGTCGTCATTCTTGATACAGGTTGTGCTAATTTAGCCTCGGTTGCATACGCCGTACAAAGGCTAGGTTACGATCCGATTATTTCTTATGAAAAAAATATCGTGTTATCTGCTGATAAACTGTTTCTACCCGGGGTGGGAACAGCTAGTGCCGCTATGGAACAACTAAAAGCCCGTGAACTTATCCCTTTAATTAAAGCGTTAACCCAACCCGTATTAGGCATTTGCTTAGGAATGCAAATTTTGGCCTCTCTGAGTGAAGAAGGTCACAATATCCCTCTATTAGGATTAGTTGACGGTAATATCAATAAACTTGATACCAAAGGATTACCCTTACCGCATATGGGTTGGGATCAGGTATTAGCAAAACCCGCTCACCCTCTATTTCGCAATATTGACAGCGACGCTTGGTTCTATTTTGTTCACAGTTATGGTTTAGGGCTCAATGACTCAACCATAGCCGAAACAGAATATGGTTCACGCTTTAGCAGTGCCATTCAGAAAGATAATTTCTATGGGGTGCAATTTCACCCTGAACGCTCAGGAAAAGCGGGTGCTCAACTGATTAAGAATTTTTTGGAGATGTAACGCATTATGATTATTCCGGCATTAGATTTAATTGATGGCAAAGTCGTTCGTCTTCATCAAGGTGATTATAATAAACAACGTGATTATGATGATGATCCGATCCGTCGCTATCAACAGTATCAACAAGACGGAGCAAAATTATTGCATCTCGTCGACCTAACTGGTGCGAAAGATCCACTTGCACGGCAGATCCCACTATTAAAACAGCTAGTTGCCTGTGTTAACGTTCCTGTGCAAGTTGGTGGTGGTATTCGTAGCGAAGAAGATGTGAAGTCGCTATTAGCCGCAGGAGCAAGTCGAGTGGTGATTGGCTCTACAGCGGTGAGCCAGCCCGAATTAGTCAAAACATGGTTTGAGCGTTATGGTGCCGATGCGATTGTACTCGCCCTTGATGTTCGTATCGACGAACAAGGTAAAAAATGGGTGGCGGTAAGTGGCTGGCAAGAAAACTCCCCCTATACACTAGAAGAGATCATCGCACTTTATCAACCTGTAGGATTAAAGCATGTATTGTGCACCGATATTTCTCGTGATGGCACCTTAGCCGGTTCTAACGTCGAACTGTATAAAGAAATTAGCCAGCGTTTCCCTGATATTTTATTCCAAGCTTCTGGCGGTATTGGTGATTTACAAGATATCGCAGCACTTCCTGGCTCGGGTGTTGCGGGCATTATTGTTGGCAGAGCACTATTAGAAGGCAAATTTACATTACAAGAGGCGATATCATGTTGGCAAAACGCATAATTCCTTGTCTTGATGTTCGTGATGGACAGGTTGTTAAAGGTGTGCAATTTCGTAACCATGAAATTATTGGTGATATTGTTCCCTTAGCAGAACGCTACGCGAAAGAAGGTGCCGACGAGCTGGTCTTTTATGATATTACCGCCTCTTCTGATGGCCGAGTGGTCGATAAAAGTTGGGTATCGCGGGTAGCCGAAGTGATTGATATTCCATTTTGTGTTGCGGGTGGCATTCGCTCAGTAGAAGATGCCGGGAAAATTCTCTCTTTTGGAGCAGATAAAATCTCAATTAATTCCCCTGCACTTTCTGATCCAACACTGATTTCTCGCCTTGCCGATCGCTACGGTGTGCAGTGTGTAGTTGTGGGAATTGATACATGGTTTGATGAAAAAACTGGGGAATATCTCGTTTATCAATTTACGGGTGATGAAAAACGCACACAACAAACGCCATGGAAAACGCTCGATTGGGTACAAGAAGTACAGCAACGGGGGGCGGGAGAAATAGTGTTAAACATGATGAACCAAGATGGTGTAAGACAAGGCTATGATTTAAAACAACTCGCACTGGTACGCCAAGTCACTCAGGTTCCCATGATAGCTTCTGGCGGTGCAGGTGAAATGTCACACTTTCTGGATGCGTTTAAATTAGCCAATGTTGACGGTGCCCTTGCCGCTTCCGTATTCCATAAGCAGATCATTAATATCAACGAATTGAAACAGTATCTCGCAGAAAATGGCGTTAAGGTAAGAATATAATGAATAATACAAAACTCGCCCAATTAGATTGGCAAAAAGTCGATAACCTAATGCCTGTCATTATCCAAAATGCTATTTCTGGTGATGTCTTAATGCTTGGTTATATGGATAAAGCCGCATTAGAAATGACGCTAAACAGTGGCAAGGTCACTTTCTATTCACGAACTAAACAACGTTTATGGACAAAAGGTGAAACATCAGGCAATTTCCTTAAATTGGTGGATATTTATCCTGATTGTGATAACGATACTTTACTTATTTTAGCTCACCCAATCGGGCCTACTTGTCATAATGGGACTGAAAGTTGTTTTGCTCCAGCTAAAAGCCAATGGGGATTTCTTTATGAGCTTGAGAACTTACTGCGCGAGCGTAAAAGCGCCTCGCCAGATAGCTCTTATACGGCACAACTTTATGCCAGCGGAACCAAATGTATCGCACAAAAAGTCGGAGAGGAAGGTGTTGAGACTGCTTTAGCTGCAACTGTTAATGATCGTGAAGAGTTAAAAAATGAAGCTTCTGATTTGCTCTATCATTTAATGGTGCTATTACAAGACCAATCGCTATCTCTATCTGATGTGATTGATTGCTTACAAAAGCGTCATAAAAAAGCGCAATAAAATAAGTGTCAGTCATTAAACTACATGACCACTTAATACTTAATAATATAAAAAACACCTCAAATACGACATTGATATTTGAGGTGTTAATTCTTTGCTTAAATAAGATGTTAACTTATATTAACCCTCTTATTTTTAGCGATTACATTGCTTGGCGGAATATCTCGATAACATCACTTTCACTACCTTGAACAGGGTTAGTGATGGCACATGCATCTTTTAATGCATTTTCAGCTAATGTTTTAAAATCTTCTTCTTTCACGCCTAATTCTTTCAGGCCTGCTGGAATACCGACATCTTTGGCGATTTTGCGGATCTCTTCAATACAAGCTTGCGCACCCTGCTCATCATTCATTGCCGAAACATCAACACCCATAGCTTGCGCTATATCTTTTAAACGACCTGCTGCTGCTTGGATATTATAAGCTTGAACATGAGGCAGTAATACTGCATTACATACACCATGAGGTAAGTTATAAAAACCACCTAATTGGTGAGCCATAGCATGCACATAACCTAAAGAAGCATTATTAAATGCCATACCCGCTAAAAATTGTGCATAAGCCATATTTTCACGTGCTGCTGTATCACCACCGTTTTCAACGACTTTACGTAAAGACTCACTGATCATCGTCACTGCTTTTAACGCACATGCATCAGTAATAGGATTAGCGGCAGTAGAGACATAAGCTTCAACAGCATGGGTTAACGCATCCATACCCGTAGCTGCGGTTAAACCTTTTGGCATGCCAATCATTAACTCTGAATCATTTACAGATAAGATTGGTGTTACATTTTTATCAACAATAGCCATTTTAATATGACGCGCAGTATCCGTGATGATACAAAAACGTGTCATTTCAGAAGCAGTACCAGCGGTTGTATTAATTGCAATCAGTGGTAATTGCGGATGCTCAGAGCGATCAACCCCTTCATAATCGGCAATCTTACCACCATTGGCAGCGACTAGTGCGATACCTTTAGCACAGTCATGAGGAGAGCCACCACCTAAAGAGATAACACAGTCACATTGATGCTCTTTTAATAAGGCTAACCCCGCTTCAACATTTTCAACGGTAGGGTTTGGCGCTGTACCATCATAAGTAACGCTAGCAATACCTGATTTCGCCAGTAATTCACTCACTTTATTTACAACACCTAATTGATTTAAAACACTATCAGTAACAATCAGTGCTTTATGAAAGCCAAAGTCTTTCATTGAGTTTATCGCGTCTGCAAGACAACCTGCGCCTAATTTGTTTACTGAAGGGATATAAAATGTTGAACTGGCCATTATTGACTTCCTTTTAGTAATTTAATCTACGTTTTAATATGTTCTATTCTTTTTATTCTTAAATTGATCATTATCAATATAATGAATAAATATTAATTTTTTATAATATTAGAGCTCTAAAATAATATAGATAATCTAATTATCCTATTAATTCAATAGGATAATACTATTAACATATTATCATTTGTAACAAAATAATTTGATAGGCTTATCAAAATAATAAATACCAAAGAAACATATCACCGCAGAAAAATTTTTTTAAAGTCGTATAATGACCGAATAAAAATACATGCTTAATCTTAGGAGTCATTGATGTCTTTGACTATTTTCGAGCAATTAACCACATTACTCAATAACCACCACGCCCGTTATCGCGTCATGGAACACCCGACCGCGGGTCGTTCTGAGGAAGTTGCTAAAATAAGAGGTACACAATTAGGGCAAGGGGCAAAAGGTCTAGTTTGTCATGTAAAAGGCAATGGTATTAAACAACATGTACTGGCCATTTTACCTGCTGATAAACAAGCTGATCTATCAAAACTCGCTATCGCTATTGGTGGGACAAGAGCCTCTCTTGCAAGCCCGAAAGAAGTTGATGAACTAACGCAATGTGTATTTGGCGCGATCCCACCTTTTAGTTTTCATCCAGCACTAAAACTGGTTGCTGATCCGCTATTATTTGAACGTTTTGATGAATTAGCCTTTAATGCTGGAACATTAGAACGCTCGATTATTTTAAATACACAAGATTATCAGCGTATTGCTCAGCCTGAGTTAATTCATTTTATTCGCCAAGATGATAATGATTAATAAAAGTACTATAAAATGCAGTTAAAAAGTATTTTTTAACTATAACTTTTTAATTACAAATAGTAAAAAGGTGCTGAAATTCAGCACCCCTAACACTTATAACTCACTGTTTTTAAAACTTACTCCATCCACTCAGTATGGAATACGCCTTCTTTATCAGTACGTTTATAAGTATGCGCACCAAAATAGTCACGTTGTGCTTGAATTAAGTTTGCTGGTAACACTTGCGCACGGTAGCTATCGTAATAAGAGATAGCCGCAGAGAATGTTGGCGTAGGAATACCTGCTTGAACACCATAACAAACAACATCACGCAATGCTTGTTGATACTCATCAGCGATATTTTTAAAGTAAGGTGCTAATAATAAATTAGCGATATTCGCATCGTCATTATAGGCATCAGTGATTTTTTGTAAGAATTGAGCACGAATGATACAACCTGCACGGAAAATTTTCGCAATTTCACCGTAATTTAGATCCCAGTTATATTCATCTGATGCAGCTTTCAATTGTTGGAAGCCTTGCGCATAAGAGACAATTTTACCTAAATATAGTGCACGACGAACATTCTCGATAAAGGCTTTTTTATCACCAGTAAATGCTTTTGGTGCTGGACCTGATAATACTTTAGATGCCGCCACACGTTGATCTTTCAGTGAAGAAATATAACGTGCAAAAACAGATTCTGTAATCAACGTAACAGGAACACCTAAGTCTAAAGAGCTTTGGCTAGTCCATTTACCGGTGCCTTTATTTGCCGCTTCATCAAGAATAACATCAACAAGGTAGTTACCTTCTTCATCTTTCTTACGGAAAATATCAGCAGTAATTTCAATAAGGTAGCTACTTAATTCGCCTTTATTCCACTCGGTAAAAGTGTCCGCTAACTCTTCGTTAGTTAAACCTAGTGAGTGTTTTAATACTGAATAAGCTTCTGCTATCAGTTGCATATCACCATATTCGATACCATTGTGTACCATTTTCACATAGTGACCTGCACCATCTGCACCAATATAAGTGACACAAGGCTCGCCATCTGCCACCGCGGCAATTTTCTCAAGAATAGGAGCAACTAACTCATAGGCTTCTTTTTGACCACCAGGCATAATAGAAGGTCCTTTTAATGCCCCTTCTTCACCACCAGAAACACCCGTACCAATAAAGTTAAAACCTTGAGCCGATAGCTCACGATTGCGACGAATAGTATCTTTAAAGAAAGTATTTCCGCCATCAATAAGGATATCGCCCTTATCTAAATGTGGTGTCAGGGCTGCGATGGTTTTATCTGTTGCTTCACCCGCTTTAACCATTAACAAAATACGACGCGGTTTTTCTAATGAATCAACAAATTCCTCAATAGAGTAATTCGGAACCAGTTTTTTACCTGGATTTTCAGCGATCACTTCATTGGTTTTATCGCTCGAGCGGTTGTAGATAGATACAGTGTAACCACGGCTTTCAATGTTTAGCGCAAGGTTACGTCCCATCACTGCCATACCAACCACGCCGATTTGCTGTTTTGACATGAAATAACTCCCGTCTGAATATAAACCTGCCAGTCTCAATGTACTGACAATTTGTTAACCTGATCACATAGTAACTCACTCTCTCATTTGGTGGTAGTTATTGATGCAATCGATATCGCATTCCTTATGGTTGA
>NZ_GG668577.1:0-130334 GCF_000160755.1 Proteus mirabilis ATCC 29906 | reverse complement strand
TGAAATTATTCTGCCACTATCAATAATAATTTATTGAAAAATTCCGCTAAATTGCTCATTATTCCCAAGTCGGCATATGCCGTCTTTATAGAAGGTAAAACAAACTGTATGGAATGGATCGTAGATCCGACGATATGGGTAGGTCTTTCCACCCTTATTGTTCTCGAAATCGTACTTGGTATTGATAACCTTGTTTTTATTGCTATTCTAGCAGATAAACTCCCAGCAAAATTAAGAGATAAAGCACGTATCACAGGATTATTGTGTGCTCTTATTATGCGGATTGTACTGCTATTTAGTCTCTCTTGGCTTATCACCCTAACCAAACCTCTTATCACACTGTTTGATCATCCTTTCAGTGCCAGAGACTTAATCATGCTCCTCGGAGGGATATTCTTACTTTTCAAAGCCACAATGGAGCTTAATGAACGGCTAGAAGGTAAAGATCATAGCGAGGGAAAACAACGTAAAACCACGAGTTTTTGGTCTGTTGTTGCGCAAATTATTGTACTAGATGCTGTATTCTCTCTAGACTCTGTTATCACTGCGGTAGGGATGGTTGACCATCTCGGCGTTATGATTGCTGCTGTAACTATTGCGATGTTCTTGATGATCCTCGCAAGTAAGCCATTAACCACATTTGTCAATAATCATCCAACTATTGTTATTTTATGTTTAAGCTTCTTATTGATGATTGGTTTTGCCTTAGTTGCAGAAGGGTTTGGCTATCCAATACCTAAAGGCTATTTATACGCTGCCATTGGTTTCTCTATTATGATAGAGATATTTAACCAACTCGCACAGTTTAACCGCCGACGCTTCTTATCAGCTTCTCGCTCTTTGCGTGAACGTACAGCGGAAGCGGTATTGCGCATTATTAATGGTAAACCAGAAGCCTCTGAACTTGACCCTCACACTTCTGATTTAGTTGCTAATACAGAAGAGGTGTTTGATCCTCAAGAGCGCCAAATGATTGTGCGCGTTCTGGGTTTAAGCCAGCGAAACGTCAATAGTATTATGACTTCACGCCATGATGTTGAATATGTTGATCTAAAAGCCACCCAAGATGATATTCGCCAATTACTAGAAGAAGATCCCCATTCTCGTCTCGTTATTACCGACGAAGAAAATAGCGACGAACCTATTGGCGTGGTAAATGTTATTCAATTATTAAATCAACAGTTACGTAATGAACCATTAGATTTGCGTTTATTAATTACACAACCCTTAATCTTCCCTGAGGGGTTATCACTATTACAGGCATTAGAACAATTCCGTAATGCTCATACTCACTTTGCCTTTGTGGTTGATGAGTTTGGCTCTGTCGAAGGCATTGTTACCTTAACCGATGTAATGGAAACCATCGCCGGTAATTTACCAGTAAGTACAGAGGAAAATGACTCTCGTCACGACTTAGTACAAAATGAAGATGGCTCATGGACTGTCAATGGTTTTACACCGCTGGAAGACTTAGTGCTTTATATTCCCATTAAGTTGGATGAAAAACGTGAGTATGAAACCTTGGCTGGCTTATTGATGGAACATTTACAACGCGTTCCTGCCGTCGGTGAAAAAGTGGTTATTGATGGTATTGAATTTGAACCATTAGATGTACACAATCACCGTATTAATAAAGTACGTATTGTTGAACCAACGCCTGAAGACGAAGAAAACGTCGACGAAGCTTAATTTCTATTAAATAACCAAATATCCGTCTCTAAGGCGGATATTTTTTATCTGAAAATGATGCTTAATAAAAAATGGGCTTTGTCTATGCATAACAAAGCCCGTCAATAGAATGAAAAATAAAGTAGATAAAGCTAACTTTATTTCAATAATTTATTGATGATCAACCTAATGTGCTGGGTACCAGTATTTCCGTTGCAACAATCACAATCACAAGCCCGACCAATACTGGTACAGAAACGCGTTTCATCACTTCAAAAGGTGAAATTTTTGCCATTCCTGATACAGCAACTACCACACCCGATACAGGTGATAAAGTCCGTCCTAAGTTTGATGCTTGTAACATCGGAATAGTTAAGTAAGCAGGATTCACACCCATATTACTTGCTAAGCGCGGAATTAATTCAACGAAAGCATAGAAAGGCGCATTCCCTGAGCCGGTTGTCATTGCTGCGAGCATGGTAATTAAGACTAATGCAATCATCATAACAATCGCCCCTGAGCCTAATGATTGTGCACCATCAATTAACGCGTGAATAAAGCCAACTGTTGTTAAACCTTGCGCAAAAACCCCTGCGGCAACTAATAACATTACCACTTGGGCAAATGCATCAGCCATACCACGGTAAGCAACTTCTAAACCGGCAAAAACTTCTTTAGCACTAAAGCTACGGATAAATTCAATAACCGCAGATAACATCATGCAAAGAATAATAATGGCAACAATATGAAGCTCTGGTAACCATTTACCATCAAAAACTAATACACCAATAATAGGTGTGAAAGGTAAAATCGCATAGAAATTAGGGGCGTGAGTTTTGATTTCGTTCACATCTAACATCTCTGTTTCGATATGCTCTTTACGATCAAGATAACGTTGCCAGAAAAAGTGAGCAATACACATCCCAAGAATTGCGGCAATAGAGATAGGCAGTGTTGTTTTAAACGCAAAATCAATAAGTGGCATTTCAGAAGCTTGTGCCGCTAAAATCACGTCACCAGAGGTTGGCGCTAAAATAATTGATGCAGGTGAAGCACAGATAGCTGCCGCCGCACCACGACTAATTCCCATATTGACCATCACTGGGAATAAGGTCGCCATCAATAACACACCAAGACCTGTTGCGGATGAAACAGCTAATGACATTAAACATGCAACAATATAAGCCGCTACCATTAAAAGATAAGGTGAGTTGATCATTTTTAATGGGCGTGAGGCAAGTTTCACGACCACGTCATTGGCACCAATATGAGTCATATAAGAAGCAAACCCACATAGCACCATGATCATCATCCCCAGATCACCACCACGGCTCATAAGTAGATTTTTTACATACTCAACAATATCGATTAAGCGATAACCGGTACTTGTGACACTGGCTGGTAATACTGATTTGCCCATAATCACACTGATGATAAGCAATAATAGCCCACCAGTAAGTAGCACACCTGTTGGCGAATATCCCTTAACAATGTAACGCCCAACACCCACAGCGACGAGGGCGCCGATAAGAATTTCAATCATGTATAGTTCCTGTCTACGATAGTTATTTATAAAATGAAGCTTTTTGTTTTTATCATCATTTTTTTGCATTTAGTGCAATGGACACACTCTGCCCAAAGGCAACGTTGCAGTGTATGACATATATCAAAAAAAACGACTATTTTTTTACATGTAAACAGTACGAATGAGTATTTTTTAGGCAAAAACTGAATTAAATGATAAAAATAATGCACTATGAGCATAATTTAATCATTTTATCCATTTTCTGTTAACGGTGACAGGGAACGGGGATAAGAAACGTAATGCAGCATCTGTGTTCCACAGATATTGTTTAATATAAGAGAAGGGGTTATTAATCATAAATTAATAAAATCAATTTATTAGCCAAAAAACAAAACAAGGTGGAATAAAATTTTATTCCACCTTGTTAACAACTTTAAAAATTATATTTTTTTCAATAATTGATTAAGCGCTTTAACTTCGGGGCTATCATCTTGCTTATTTAACCAATTATCTATGGCCTGTTTTGCTTTTTGCTGTAATTGATCACGTAGTAATTTTTCAACGTTAAACTCATATTGGATAGCATTCCAATTACCATACAATCTTAATGGAATATCTATTTTGGCCAGTTGGCGAATAAATTCATTCTCTTTGCCCCAACCTTTTTTGATATTAACCATCAGCATCACATCTAGATTATGACGTTGTAGATCTAATTGACCTTGCCCGCTGATCTGATAAGCACTTGCTTGAGCATCTAACTGATTTAACGTCACTCGGCCTTTAGGCGCTAGTTTAAACTGGGCAATCACACTATCGGCTTTGGTATAGTTCTCAATATCTTCAGGATAAACCACTTGATCGGTTGTTTGTGCAATAGATTGCTGGATCACTTGTGGAATATTTAATCCTAGCATTTTAAATTCGCTTAATGACGTATCCAGTGTACCCTGCCAACTATTAAGAAACGCGTTGCAATTATATCCGGCACCTTCTAGATGCCCTTTCGCAGAAATTAAACCGCTGAAATTTTCTGGCTGATCAAAGACGCGTAATAAAGGTTGCAAAGGGATATTATTCATTGTGACATTCATACTAATATGCGCTGGCACAATGCTAGTAGAAATCACCGTAGGCAGTGAGAAATTTCCGTTTAGGATCTGCCCTTCTAACCTATCAATATTTAATGATTTGGGGTTATTTAATGCGGTTAATTTAACATTGTTTATTTCTAATTCTTTATACAATAACTTATTGAGCGCTAAGTTTAAGCTAAATTCAATATCACCCCAGTGGGTTAAATCATACGCTTTGTTTTCAATTGTCGCGGAGGTAATAACCGGACGAGCCATAATAGTTGCATTGGGTGATGGTGCAGCCTGAGCACGGCTAAAGAATGAGAATGATCTCGACGGGGTATTTGCCAAGGTTAACGATGCTGTTTCAGATGAATTAGGCTGTGCTAACTCAGGTAATAGGGTATTTAAATTTAAAGTGTCCCCAGTTAATTCCACTTGATAGCGGTTCTTTTTAGCCAATTCAGCCGTGATGCTACCTTGTAGCTGACTCTCATTTGCCGTCATATTTAAATTATTTAAGGCAATAACATTTACACTATCATTTTTAATATTGAAATCTGAGGTTAAATTTCCGGAGATCCCTTGAGCCGGAAGTCCTATTCCCGATAATGCATAATCTAATTGAGCGATATTGCCACTGATTTGATATGGGTAGCCACTCATATCAGCATTAGCAACAACATTTAACATTAACTCGCGACGATCACGATTAATTTTGGTGCTCATCTCAAGGTTAATTTGTTTTTTGTCGTCCGTTTTTAATAATAAATTGATATCGCGTAAATTAAGTTGCTCTCCCCCTTTGGTTTGCCAAATAATCAAACTATCGGAGATCCTCACCTTAGCAATATTTAATTGCCAACGATTTGTTTTTGGCTCAATAATCGGACGAGTACTGTCTTCATTGGCAACAGAAGGCGGGGTTATTTTAGGTATTGCTTTACTCTCAGGCGTTTGTCTAACCACTGCGCCTTTTAGCATCACTTCTTTTACTTCCAACTGGTGGGAAAGTAATGGCCATAATTCCACATCAAGACGCATATTATCAGCAGTGATCAATGGTTGCTCAGCACCGGGAGCTGTTAATGACATTTTACCACTAATAATGCTGAGTTTTGGCCAGACATGCCAACGCATATCATCTTGTAAGGTTAATTTATAGCCACTTTGTTTTTCAACGCGTTCAACAAGATAACCACGAAAATCATTAGGGTTAATGAGCAAAACTAATGTCGTTAAGCCTGCCAAAATCACTACAAGCAAAATGGCGAGTGTTGTCAAAAACCTTTTCATATTGTTACCCGCTTAATAAAGTTGATAATAGTCGTTAATGAAAAATTAATCTTCGCTAATCCGACTTCCTACCGCACCTTGTTGATTTTTATATTTCGCATCTTGGCGACGATTGTAAGGCCTATCCGCAGAGCCTGACATAGGTTCAAAACTTAATGCGCCAATCACCATACCCGGTCTTAATGCTAATGGCAGTTTACCTGAATTAAAAAATTCTAATACGATGTGTCCATGCCAGCCCGGATCAATTCGGTGAGCCGTGACGTGTACCATTAATCCCAATCGCGCTAAAGATGAGCGTCCATCTAACCACCCTACTACATTATCCGGTAATGTGACAGACTCTAATGTAACCGCCAAGGCAAGCTCTCCGGGATGAAGATAAAACGCTTCGCCTTCTGGTAATACAATTTCATCACTCATCACCCGCTCAAGGGCCTCATTAACTTCATTTTTGGGGCCACTGAGGTCAATGTAAGCCGCAGTATGTCCTTGGAAAACACGAAACTGGTTACCCAAGCGAACATCCGCTGTTGCGCCGTTAATTCGCTCGACAGGCGGGCGGGGTTCAATGACTAATTTACCTTCATCAAGCCACTGAATAATATCACGGTCGCATAATCGCATTTTATTTCCCTTCTTCAAGTTAAACAGGCAGTTTCATGGTTAATCATGCATGAAAGCTGCCTACAAATGAACTCAATTATTCACAAAACTGTCCGATTTTTGCTTTCAAAATATCGATCGCAACACGGTTTTTTCCCCCTCTAGGCACAATAATATCGGCATATTGTTTAGAAGGCTCAATAAACTGGAAGAACATCGGACGAACAGTTTTATTATATTGTTCAATAACAGAATCTAGACTACGCCCACGTTCATTCACATCACGTTTAATTCTACGCATTAAACAGATATCTAATGGCGTATCGACAAAGATAGAAAAATCCATCTCTTCACGTAAGCGCTTATCTGTTAATAACAGAATACCTTCAATAATAATAACTTTTTTTGGTTTAAAATGAATGGTTTCTGATTTACGGGTGTGAGCGACATAATCATATTGAGGGAGTTCGATGGCGTTTCCGACTTTTAGTTCACACAAGTGTTGGTATAAAAGTGCGTGATCCATCGAATTGGGGTGGTCGTAGTTAACTTTATATCGCTCTTCCATTGTTAAATCACTTTGGTCACGATAATAGCAATCTTCTGGTATCACACCGATATTATGATCACCTACTTGCGCTCTTAATTCACGGTAAAGTGTACTGGCAATAAGACTTTTACCTGAAGCAGAGGCTCCAGCGATACCTACAATTGTGCACTGATGTGCTGTGTCAGCCATAATAAAAAACCTGGTTTGAAATAAAAAAGAGGAATAACGTAATAATATGTAAATATTACGCTCGCGCAGATTATAGTTTTGAAATCCTTCTGGTTCCAGCGTAAAACCAAAAATCTCTTTGTTTTTTATCAAAAATAGTCAGATTTCAGCGGATAAAAAAAAGGAAGCCTAAAAGACTTCCCATAATAATCAATAGATTATTGTTTCACCGCTTATACCGCGCGGAAAGAAATTTCCGTTGGAATAGCATCCCCATCCCAATACATTTGCGCAGAAACTGTTGAAGCAATTTCACGATAGATATCAGCGAATTCACCTTCTGGATCACGCATCACCGTCGGTTGTCCGCGATCTAAATCTTCACGTAAAGAGATATGCAGTGGAATTTGACCCAATAATTGGCAATGATATTTTTCGGCTAATTTCTCAGCACCACCAGTACCAAAAATAGGCTCAAGATGACCACAATTGCTACAAATATGCGCACTCATATTCTCAATAATACCTAATACGGGTACATTGACTTTTTTGAACATGACAATGCCTTTCATCGCATCCACCAGCGCAATATCTTGTGGTGTTGTAACAACAACGGCGCCAGTCACCGGAATATTTTGTGATAAGGTCAATTGAATATCACCCGTTCCTGGTGGCATATCGATCACAAGGTAGTCTAAATCAGGCCATAATGTATCTTGCAGCATTTGCATCAACGCTTTACTTGCCATTGGACCACGCCATACCATGGCATTATCGTCTGTGACTAAATAACCGATAGAGTTAGATGCTAGACCATACGCCATAATAGGTGCCATATGTTGCCCATCTGGTGAAGTTGGGCGTTCCATGGTTGTACCTAACATATTAGGAATGGATGGGCCATAAATATCCGCATCCAGAATACCAACTTTAGCCCCTTCTTGTGCTAGCGCTAAAGCAAGGTTTACCGCGGTACTGGATTTACCCACCCCGCCTTTACCTGAACTCACCGCCAGAATATTACGTACGCCATTAATACCTGGAAGATCGTTTGCACGACGTAGTGTGGCAATATTGTGTTTTAGCTTCCACTCAACAGCTTTGGCTCCCGTCATATTACGCAGCTCTGCCGTTTTTTCTTCAATCAGTTGTTGGAAAGGTTTTTTCCACACAAACGGCATCACTAATTCGATATGAAGGACATCATCAATCATCGCACACTGATGTAATGCTTTTAGGGAAAGCAGATTACGTTTCAATGTCGGGTGTTCAAAAGTAGACAAGACACCTGAAACTTTTTCTTTCAGAATCTCAGGGGTGGTCTGCTCGGGGGATTTATCACTCATCCCGGCTCCTCTCATTTTCGTTATTCATTAAATATCTGAGTGCACCTATCATATCAGATAGTCAATGACTACGATAATGCCTTACCTCAATTTGCCAAGCGAAATTTCTCTTGCAAAAACTCTATGATTGCCCTAGCGACATCATGACGGATAGGTTAACATCAAAGACCCTTTTTTTAATTTAATGGAAGTAAGATCCTTACTATGTCTCACGTCGCGAATAAATTATTGGTAACCTGCGCGTTACCTTATGCTAACGGTTCAATTCATCTCGGTCATATCCTTGAACACATTCAGGCTGATATCTGGGTCCGTTACCAACGAATGCGCGGCAAAGAAGTTCATTTCATCTGCGCTGATGATGCTCACGGCACGCCTATTATGCTGAAAGCTCAACAATTGGGTATTACCCCAGAAGCCATGATTGAAGAGATGAGCAAAGAGCATCAACAGGATTTTGCCGGTTTTAATATCAGCTACGATAATTATCACTCCACACACAGTGAAGAAAATCGTCAATTATCGACGAAAATTTATCTAGCCCTGAAAAAAAATGGTCATATTAAAAGTAAAACGATTTCTCAACTTTATGATGAAGAAAAAGGCATGTTCTTGCCTGATCGTTTTGTTAAAGGGACTTGCCCTAAGTGTAAAGCGCCCGATCAATATGGTGATAACTGTGAAGTATGTGGGTCAACTTATAGCCCGACAGAATTAATTAATCCTCGCTCTGTGGTATCGGGTTCAACGCCGGTAATGCGTGAAACTGAACACTATTTCTTTGATCTCCCAGCCTTTAGCAATATGTTGCAAGAGTGGATCCGCTCCGGTGCATTGCAAGAGCAAGTAGCCAATAAGATGCAAGAGTGGTTTGACAGCGGTCTGCAACAGTGGGATATCACCCGTGACGCCCCTTATTTCGGTTTTGAAATCCCTGATGCGCCGGGTAAATATTTCTATGTTTGGTTAGACGCCCCTATTGGTTATATGGGCTCATTCTTAAACCTATGTGAAAAACGTGGTGATTTAAGCTTTGATGAGTTCTGGAACAAAGAGAGCAAAACTGACTTATACCATTTTATCGGTAAAGATATCGTTTATTTCCACAGCTTATTCTGGCCGGCAGTGTTAGAAGGTAGTGAATACCGTAAACCAACCAACCTATTTGTGCATGGCTATGTCACCGTCAATGGTGCGAAGATGTCAAAATCTCGCGGTACCTTTATTACGGCACGTGCCTATCTTGATCACTTTGATGCTGATTGCCTACGCTATTACTATGCGGCAAAACTTTCATCACGTATTGATGATATTGACCTAAACTTAGAAGACTTTGTACAGCGTGTAAACAGCGATATCGTCAACAAGGTGGTTAACCTCGCGTCCCGTACTGCGGGTTTTATCAGTAAACGCTTTGATGGCAAATTAGCGGCAAGCCTTGATGATGCGAAGTTATATCAACATTTCGTCGATATGCAAGAAAGCATCGCACAATGTTTTGAAAACCGTGAATTTGGTAAAGCTATTCGTGAAATTATGGCATTAGCAGACGAAGCTAACCGCTATATTGATGAAAAAGCGCCTTGGGTGGTTGCTAAACAAGAAGGTAAAGAGGCTGAGTTGCAAGCTATTTGTACTATGGGAATTAACTTATTCCGTGTACTGATGACTTATTTAAAACCAATTCTACCTTCTTTAACAGAACGTTCAGAAGCCTTCTTACAAACTGAATTAACTTGGAATGCTCTGTCGCAACCGCTGTTAAACCATGAAATTACTAAATTTAAAGCATTGTTTAATCGTATTGAAATGGATAAAGCCAATGCAATGGTAGAAGCTTCAAAAAGTACCATTGCGCCAGTCAAAGAAATCACTGGCCCATTAGCAGACGCGCCTATTCAAGAAACCATTAAATTTGATGATTTTGCCAAAATTGATATGCGCATTGCTGAAATTAAACAGGCTGATTTCGTTGACGGCTCAGATAAGTTGCTAAAATTAATACTGGACTTAGGGGGAGAAACACGCCAAGTATTCTCCGGCATTCGTTCTGCATACCCTGATCCGAAAGTATTAGAAGGTCGCTTAACTGTTATGGTTGCAAACCTAGCACCTCGCAAAATGCGTTTTGGAATTTCAGAAGGTATGGTGATGGTCGCAGGCCCTGGTGGTGAAGATATTTTCTTACTTAGCCCAGATAGTGGGGCTAAACCGGGTCACCAAGTGAAATAAAAACTGACCTTTATTCAAAATGCAAATATAAAGCGGGGTTCTATAAAGAGCCCCGCTCTTTTTTTATTGTGATCCATAGCACACTTTGAAAATTGGTGTATGATAAATACGTCAGTTGATTTAGGACACATATCTATGAAATCTAAGCGGGTGCAGATCACAATCTGGCACTATATACGATCATTTTTTATACTTTATCTTTGTCTTTTTGCCGGTAATCTTATTTCAGCCTTATTACCTTTCGCGGTGCCAGGCAGTATTGTTGGACTACTTATTCTATTTGGTTTACTTGCCTTCCAGCTTATTCCATTACGTTGGGTAAAACCCGGTGGTAATATTTTACTGAAAAATATGTCATTACTCTTTATTCCTATCGGGGTGGGTGTAATGAACTATTATAATTTATTAAGCCAACAACTCTTTCCTATTGTTCTGGCCTGTGTTGTCAGTACCTTTGCGGTGATGGCGCTAGTCGCTTACTGCTCACATTACGTGCATCGTGAACGTCCTATTATCGGTGCTAAACCCGATAAAGTAGAGGATGTAGAATTAGCAGAACAACAAGACGACGACAGAGCGTTAAGTGAGAAGAAAAAATGTTAATATTAATGAATATTTGGTGGTCATTACCGCTAACACTTATTATTTTCTACTTAGCACGTAAACTGGCTGCTCGATTTAAATGGCCTATTTTAAATCCGTTATTGATTGCTATTGTTGTTATTATTCCTATTTTATTAGTGACACACACCGCCTATGAGGATTATTTTGCCGGAAGTCGTATCCTTAACGACTTGTTACAACCAGCTGTTGTTGCTTTAGCTATCCCTTTATATCAACAATTACACCAAATACGCGCACAATGGAAATCGTTAATTAGTATCTGCTTTATTGGTAGTATCGCCGCCATGGCTAGTGGTACAGCGATTGCATTATGGGCTGGCGCTACTCCTGAAATTGCCGCCTCCATTTTGCCTAAATCGGTAACAACCCCTATCGCAATGGCTGTTGCGGATTCCATAGGTGGTATTCCTGCAATCAGTGCTGCATGTGTTATTGCAGTAGGTATTTTAGGTGCCATTTTTGGTCATACGCTATTTAAAATATTACGTATTCCAACTCACGCTTCTCGTGGTTTAGCGATGGGAACAGTCTCTCACGCAGTGGGTACCGCAAGAGCAGCTGAAATCGATTATATTGAAGGGGCATATAGTTCATTAGCATTAATGACTTGCGGTATTATTACTTCACTTATCGCACCCTTTATTTTTCCTTTTATTTTGCACCTTTTTAGCTAATTAGCTAAATCAAGAGAACACATAAAAACCTTCGTTCGGAGCGAAGGTTTTTTATGCTAATGCTAAAATCAATTTACATAAATTTGAGATGCATCTCCCAATTAATCATTCAGTTGCAATGGTTTCATTGAAAATATGATTTTAATCACATATAAGAGTAGGTAAAGATGCCTAAAATCTTACAATAGCAGAAGATTAATGGGAGACACCTATATGCATACTCGTTTTCAGGCAATTTGGTCAGATTTATCCCCTCAATTACAACAAGCACTTACGCCTTATCTTGAGCAGGATGAATTTCCGGCAATGTTCACTGCAGAACAAGTTAATGCGTTAAAAACACAGTTACAATGTAATGATGATGAGTTAGCCCTCGCATTACTGCCTGTTGCAGCCGCTTGTGCTGTGACACCTATCTCTCATTTTAATGTGGGTGCCATTGCTCGTGGTGAAAGCGGTCACTTCTATTTTGGGGCAAATATGGAGTTTGCTGGCGCCCCATTACAACAAACGGTACACGCAGAGCAAAGTGCGGTTACACATGCTTGGTTACGCGGTGAGTCTCGTTTAGTTGCCATCACAGTTAACTATACCCCTTGTGGTCATTGTCGTCAGTTTATGAACGAACTAAATAGCGGCACTCATATTGCAATCCATCTCCCAGGCCGAAAAGTGGCAACCTTAGGTGACTACTTACCTGATAGCTTTGGCCCTAAAGATCTCAATATCACTACCCTACTGATGGATAAAGTTAATCACGGTTATCAAATAGATAACACTAGCCAACTGGCACAACAGGCACTACAAGCAATAAATCGTAGTCATGCCCCTTACAGCCATTCTCACAGTGGTATTGCTGTACAGATGAAAAGCGGTAAGATCTTTCAAGGCAGTTATGCTGAAAATGCCGCATTCAATCCTAGTATGCCACCATTACAAGCGGCACTTATTGCATTAAATATGGCGGGTGAAAATGTTATGGATATTGAGTCTGCAATATTAATTGAAAAAGCAGACAGCCTATTAACTCAGTGGGATGCCACACAAGCAACATTAACAGCTTTAGGTTGCCGCCAAATACAGCGTGTCACTTTGTAACATTTTTTAACTTATACCGTTAAATTGTCCTCATAAAAAAGCATCAGCATGTAAATTTTTGCTGATGCTTATCAGAAAAAGTCATAACAATTGTATCTATCTCTCATTTCTAAGCAGAAAAATCATAAAAAAATAACATAAGCTGTACATATTTTTATTATTTTGTAGGATCTACACTTGTCATGTGACTAACTGCCTTACAAGAGTATTTTTCATGGAACTGGAACACGAAAGTAAACGTCCTCTCTATATCCCGTATGCAGGCCCAATCCTGCTTGAATTTCCCCTGTTAAATAAAGGTAGTGCTTTTAGCGAAGAAGAGCGCAGCACCTTTAACCTTCATGGTTTACTGCCTGAGGCAGTAGAAACCATTGAAGAGCAGGTGGAACGCGCTTACCGTCAATATCTTGATTTTAAAAATGATAACGATAAACACATCTATTTAAGAAATATCCAAGATACCAATGAAACGCTATTTTATCGTCTGTTGGAATCTCACCTTACTGAAATGATGCCCATCATTTATACCCCCACAGTAGGTGAAGCTTGTGAGCACTTCTCTGATATTTACCGCCGTGCGCGTGGACTTTTTATCTCTTACCCTAACCGCGCCAATATTGATGATATGCTACAAAACGCCACCAAACAAAACGTAAAAGTGATTGTGGTCACAGATGGTGAGCGTATCCTTGGTTTAGGTGACCAAGGTATCGGTGGTATGGGTATTCCTATTGGTAAACTCTCTTTATATACCGCTTGTGGTGGAATAAGCCCCGCTTATACCTTACCCGTTGTACTGGATGTTGGCACCAATAATCCACAACGTTTAAATGACCCACTTTATATGGGCTGGCGCCACCCACGTATTACCGGAGATGAATATAACGAATTTGTCGATGAATTTATTCAAGCCGTTAAACGTCGTTGGCCAAATGTACTGCTGCAATTTGAAGATTTTGCACAAAAAAATGCCATGCCGTTATTAAATCGTTATCGTGATGAATTATGTTGCTTTAATGATGATATTCAAGGTACTGCCGCTGTGACATTAGGTAGTCTAATTGCGGCAAGCCGTGCTGCGGGGCGTCAATTAAAAGATCAAACTGTCGCTTTCTTAGGTGCAGGCTCAGCCGGCTGTGGTATTGCAGAGCAAATTATTGCACAAATGAAGTCTGAAGGACTAAGCGACGAACAAGCTCGTGCACGTATCTTTATGGTTGACCGTTTTGGTTTGTTAACGGATAAACTGCCAAACTTACTCGATTTCCAAAGTAAGCTTATTCAAAAAAGCGAAACGCTGGCCGATTGGCAAACAGAAACGGATGCAATTTCACTGTTAGAAGTGGTTAAAAATGCTAAGCCAACCATTCTGATTGGCGTTTCTGGTCAAGCAGGACTTTTCACTGAAGAGATTATTCGTGAAATGCATAAGCATTGTGAACGTCCTACCGTGATGCCTCTTTCGAACCCAACGTCTCGTGTTGAAGCGCGTCCTGAAGATATTATCAATTGGACTGATGGACAAGCTCTTGTTGCTACAGGAAGTCCATTTGCCCCAGTCACCTATAAAGAGAAAGTGTATCCTATTGCACAATGCAATAACTCATACATCTTCCCAGGTATTGGCCTTGGCGTTATTGCAAGTGGTGCAAAGCGTGTTACTGATGCCATGTTAATGGTTGCAAGCCGTGCGTTAGCCGATTGCTCGCCTATGGCAAAAGAAGGCGATGGCCCACTATTACCTTTATTAGCCGATATTCAACAAGTTTCACGTTATATTGCTAAACAAGTTGCCAAAGAAGCACAGGTGCAAGGTGTTGCAACGGTCACGTCTGATTCTGCTTTAGAAGAAGCGATTGAACGTAACTATTGGGAGCCTGAATACCGTATTTACAAGAGAACGTCATTCTAATTGAGTTAAAATCATTAGGTTTCATTCTGAAAAGCGCACTATTATCACTAATAGCGCGCTTTTTTCTTGCTTCCCAATTAGTGCTCAAGTAGCCTTTAACCTATTAGAAAACCCTGAGTCATTAAGGCAAGGATATGCTAAAGCGCCTCATTTATCTCTTTTTGACCCTTTTTATCTTAGTTGCGGTGGCATTAATTGCTTGTGATCGCTGGATAGGTGTAAAAACTAGCCCCTATATATTTGAAGATATAGATAAACTACCCGCCAAAAAAGTAGGCATGGTATTAGGTACTGCTAAATATTACACCACAGGCTATCTTAACCAATTTTATCAATATCGTATTCAAGGTGCTGTTAATGCCTATAACAGCGGTAAAGTGCAATATCTGTTACTCAGTGGAGATAATGCACAGCATAGCTATAATGAACCCAATACGATGCGTAAAGATTTAATTAAAGCAGGCATACCGGCATCGCGTATCGTTATGGATTTTGCTGGATTTAGAACTTTAGATTCGGTAGTACGCACAAAAGAAGTGTTTGGAACAGATGGCTTTACTATTATCACTCAGCGTTTCCATTGCGAACGAGCCGTATTTATTGCCCTTGAAAAAGGCATTGATGCCCAGTGTTTTGCTGTTGCTTCGCCGAAGAGTATGTTTAAGGTGCGTGTACGTGAAGTTTTAGCCAGAGCAGGTGCAGTTGTCGATCTCTATATATTAAAACGCGAACCGCGTTTTCTAGGTCCACCAGAAGCGATACCTGCTGTACAAAATATTCCTGATGATATTAAGGGCTATCCGGCGGTTTCACCACAAGAGGTAGAAGCGTTGCCATTAAACAATGGCAAAAACAGTTAAAAGCGTTTTGCTAACCCTGTTGACGAGTGGCGCCACAGCCACTCGATTGGTCCTTGAGAAAAATAGCGTAACCACGTTACGGCAAAGATAATATTTATCACCCAAATAGCCATCACAAATAGCATAAGCTGCAATAAGGTAAATTGGTTAAATAACCCCATCCGCTGGAAAAGCGTCGTGCCAATAATACTCTGTAGTAAATAGGTGGTAAGCGCCATTTTCCCCACACAACGTAAAGCATAGGCGATAAAACTGTGTTGAATATAAGGCCATGCCCAATAGAGTAAAGCAATATAACCTAAGCTTTGAATAATTTGGATCACCATGGTGATAGGCTGAGCCACTACCGCAGACCACATATAATGCCAATCTAAATAATAATCGGTAATAACAAGCGTCCCTTGGAAAAGTAAACTTATGACTAAAAAACAAACCGCTATCAAACCATAATGAGACTGTGAATAGCGTCGTTGTAACCAACCGGATGCCATTAACGCCGCCCCCATTAACATGGCGCCAATTAAAAACCAACTATATTGACGAACTAAATTAAAAATAAAATCACTCAGTTCATCTAATCGCCAGTAGATACTATTTATATAGCTTCCGGTTTTCCAATTAGTCTCTATCATGGCGGAATAGTCAGAGCTATACCAAACTATTTCAACAAAATCACGATAGTAATAAAATAAAAAAGCTAAAATAATCGCGCCAAATAAATAGAGCACCAGCCCAAGGATAAATTGCCGCTTAATAGGTAATGCTTTAATAAAAAAGAGAACAAATAATCCGCAAATACTATAAGGAAATAAGATATCCCCTTCCCATAGTAATAGGGTATGAATAATACCGATTAATGCCAGAATAATTAGGCGAGAGACGTTCCAAGCAACAGAGCGTTGTGATAATAAATAAAGTGTTCCGCCAAATAACAGCGCAAAAATAAACAGAAACTTTCCTTGGGTAAATAAATTTAGCCCCATCCAAGTAAGTTTGTCCGCAAAAGTCGCCTCTCCTGAATGCATAGGATTAAATGAGGCAACTCTTAATAAGGCAAAACCTGAGATATTGAGTAATAAGATGCCAAGGATCGCTATTCCTCTCAACGCATCTAAAGCGTCGATGCGTTGACGTGAACTTTGTTCCATTTATTCATCTCAAAGATGGCGTACAGCACGCAAAAACTCTTGGCGAGTATTTTGGCTAGATTTAAATAGTCCACCTAATGAGGTTGTGGTGGTTGCACTGGTTGCATCACGAATGCCTCTTGCTTTTACACAATAGTGAACGGCATCAATAGAGACAGCAACGTTTTTCGTCCCCAATAGCGTTTGTAAGGCAATCAATATTTGTTGCGTTAAACGCTCTTGCACTTGAGGGCGTTGTGCGAAGAACTGCACAATACGGTTAATTTTTGATAAACCAATCACTTTATCTTTAGGAATATAAGCAACCGTTGCTTTACCATCAATAGTGACAAAATGGTGCTCACAAGTACTGGTTAATGTGATGTCACGAACAGTGACCATTTCATCAACCTGCATTTTATTTTCAATCAGGGTGATTTTAGGAAAGTTGTGATAATCCAAGCCTGAAAAAATTTCATCAACATACATTTTCGCAATGCGATGTGGCGTTTCCGCTAAACTGTCATCACTCAAATCTAGGTTTAACAATTTCATCACTTCCGTCATGTGATGTTTAATTTGTTGTTTACTCTCACTGGGTGAAAGTTTTGGCTCACGAAGAGGCGTTTCCAAACCACGCTCCACTAACGCGGCATGTACCCATTGCGCCTCTTTACTTAATGTTGATGACATTGGACTCTCCGATAAACACATTAATTAAGTCTCTGTTACCTAATTCAACGATAACCGTTACACTTTAGATGAGCTGAATCACATTATCCAGCAATACTGCATTTTTGGTTATGAAATTATTGCTTTTTTGTCATTTTTTATTGTTTTACCCTTTATTGTTTTCTTTCATACAAACCAAAATACCGCCGATGATCAATATCACAAAGGCGACATATAATGCCGGCTCTAGTCTTCCCGTTAACGCCGTTGAAAGGAAGGAAACCAGAGGCCCAACTAGCTGTCCAATAGCATAAAATGTTGTTAATAATCCTGCCATATAACGAGCATGATCAGGTGCCAACTCTTTACCACGTAAAAATGCCAATTGCACCGCACACATTAACCCTCCCCCCACTAAAAATGCGCCAATAGCAAGACCTGTAATTGTGGGTAGCCATTCGGCAATGATGATCCCCAGTGCTTGCAACCATAGTGTTATCGCCAATCGTAATTGTGTATTAAGGACATTACGTGTCAGTATCGCGATCCCAATACATAAAGCTGCGGAAGCACCAAAAATAGGCCAGACAAATTGAGCTACTAAGCTACCGGGAAAACGTTCTGTCGCCATTTGAGATAAAAAGGTCGCAGGTAAAATATAACCAAAGCCCGCAAAGGTATAACCCCAAATCAATTTTTTCATCGCCGGCGTTAAGATAAGTGGCTCTACTTTGACTTGCTCACGATTAATTGACCAAGGCTTGGGTAAATGATAGCTCACATAAATTGCACAAATAAATGCCAACACACCGTAAATCAACCAACCTGTTGTCGCACTCATCTGCCACTTGAGAATGAATACCGCAAGAAGGCCACTAATAAAGATCCCCGCCCCTGTTCCTGCATAGACTGCCACACTTAATGCCGGGCGATTTAAACGGGCTAATACTTCATTTGCCCACGAAGCAACAAGCACTAATGTCCAACCGCTTGCCCAACCAATAAAAAAACGGGCAATACTATGAGTTAAAGCATCATTAAGTACCGCACTAAGCAGTGTAATGATCACCGCTCCCCATAATCCCCCCCAAAGCCGATAGCCCACACCTTTAGTTGCTTTCATCGCATCATATGAACCAGCTAAATATCCTAGATAATTAAATGCAGCAACAATACTGGCACTGGTTAATGTCAGTTGTGTGTCCGCAATCATTAGCGGTACTTGAGGCGTAAAAGTAAAACGTCCTATCCCCATAGCAACAACTAAAGCAAGGAAACCACTAAAAGCGATATGAAAGGCTTGTGCTGAATGGCTTGGGTGGGTTGAGGTATTCATAAGGCTCCATTGTATTGATGTTATTTATTACATTTAAAATACAACAATATTATTAACACATTAACTAACAGTTTTGTTTTAAATAGTTAACATTTTATGTTGAGTAATATTTTCTTTTTTTGCTGATGAGATGATCGCTAACATGATGTGCTTCATCGTGATAGATTAGTATCATGAAATAAAACAGAACATTTCGATAGATTTTGGAGTATACAATGAGTCAATGTCAGGTTAGCGGTTTGTTATCCCTTGATGAGGCGCTAGAAAAATTACTTGAAAAACCGGTGGCAATCACAGATACCCTTAGTATCCCTTTGCATAAGGCAGCAGGTTATATCTTAAGTGAGCACATCACTTCACCACTCAATGTACCTCCTTTCGATAATTCTGCCATGGATGGTTACGGTGTACGTTATACGGATCTAAACACTCAATCTCCTTTACCTATTGCAGGCAAAGCGTTTGCTGGAGTCCCTTTTGAAGGTGAATTACCACAAGGACAATGTGTTCGTATCATGACCGGAGCCATGATACCCGCAGGTGTCGATACCGTTATTATGCAAGAAGAAACACAAGTGACTGACAACGGTATTCTTTTTCCACATCCGGCCAAACTTGGACAAAATATTCGTCGTATTGGTGAGGATATAAAACAAAATGATATCGTCTTAGCCGCAGGAACAAAACTTTCTACAGCACAGTTACCTCTTATTGCTTCACTCGGTATTGCCAATATTAATGTTTACCGCAAATTAAAAGTGGCCGTATTTTCAACGGGTGATGAGTTGCAAACTATTGGCCAACCATTAAAAGCGGGGCAAATCTATGATACTAACCGCTTTGCCGTACGCTTAATGTTGGAAAAATTAGATTGTGATGTGCTTGATTTAGGCGTTATTCCAGATTCGCCAGAAAAACTGCGAGAAACTTTTAAAACCGCTGATGCACAAGCGGATTTAGTGATTAGCAGTGGCGGAGTTTCTGTGGGTGAAGCGGACTATACTAAACAAATTTTAGATGAAATAGGCGAAATTGGTTTTTGGAAATTAGCCATTAAGCCAGGTAAACCTTTTGCTTTTGGTCGCTTACATAATGCTTGGTTCTGCGGATTACCGGGTAATCCTGTCTCAGCAACAGTGACATTCTACCAATTAGTACAGCCTTTAATTGCCCGTTTATCTGGTTTTAGTCAGTGGCGATCACCACAGCGTTTCCATGCTAAAACCTGTTCACCATTAAAAAAATCTGCCGGTCGTCTGGATTTCCAACGCGGTATCGCCAGTATTAATGAAAATGGTGAATGGCAAGTAACAACATCGGGACATCAAGGCTCTCACGTATATAGCTCCTTTAGTGTGGCAAACTGTTTTATCGTCTTAGAGCGAGAGCGTGGTAAAGTTGCAGCGGGTGAAACCGTCACTATTGAGCTATTTAATCCTCTGCTAAAAAGCGAATAGTGTTTATGAGTATAGAATTAACCGATGAAGAAACGCTGCGTTATAATCGCCAAATTGTGTTAAGAGGCTTTGATTTTGACGGTCAAGAAGCACTGAAAAGTGCTTCTGTATTGATTGTCGGTGTTGGGGGATTAGGCTGTAGTGTATCGCAATATCTCACTGCAGCAGGTGTTGGCAAACTGACACTATTAGATTTTGATACCGTTTCACTGTCCAATCTTCAACGCCAGATCCTGCATCGCGATAGCACCATTGGTCAGCCGAAAGTTTTATCAGCTAAAACAACATTAAACGCGATTAATCCCCATGTACAGATAGATACGGTTGATGCACTACTTGAAGATAAAGCACTGGCTGAATTAATCAGCCAACATCATCTGGTAATGGATTGCACAGATAATGTCACTATCCGCGAACAACTAAATCGACTGTGTTTTGTGCAGAAAAAACCCTTAGTATCTGGTGCAGCAATTCGTATGGAAGGCCAAATTAGCGTCTTTACCTATCAAGATGATGAACCTTGCTATCGCTGTTTAAGTCATCTTTTTGGTGATAATGCACTCACTTGTGTTGAAGCGGGTATTATGGCCCCTGTTGTGGGTACTATTGGCACTTTACAGGCCATTGAAGCCATCAAATTACTCACTGGTTATGGTGAAACTTTACATGGCAAAGTATTAATATTTGACGCTATGCGGATGCAATTTCGTGAATTTAAGTTACCTAAAAATCCACACTGTGATGTATGTGCGGCTAATTTGCCCGATAATTGACCCCCTCTAATATTTTAATAGGGTAAGTAGCTATCGGTTCTGCTTACCTTATTATCTTCCATATAGTGGTATTCTATGCGGTTTATCCTATTATTTTCGCCCGTTGATAAAACAGTTAGTTAAATCAATGTAACACGCAGGTAGTATTGAGCGTCATTTAATTCTAATATGACCGCCCGCATCAAAACTTCATAGGATGCCCAATCAGTACCGAAAATTAGCCATCATCGCCAAAAAAGCTATACAAGGTAGAAGAATGACATTTCAAATTGCAGACACACTCTATTATAACGGCCTAATCTATACCGCTGATAATAGTAACAATTTCGTCGAAGCTATCGCTGTTTCCCAAGGCATTATTATTGCAACAGGCACAAAATCGAATTTACTTGCTTACTGTAATGAAAAAACACAGCATATCGATTTACAGAAGAAAATGGTGATGCCCGGCATTATTGATGCTCATATGCATCCATTTTGGGGGGGAGCCACATTAGCAGGTTGTCACCTTGATTACCTCTCCTTAACAATCGATGAAATTCTATCGCGTATCCAACGCTATCTTGATGCTGATCCCATCGATAGTGATACAGCTTGGTTGAAAGTGTCAGCATGGTATCGTGAAGGGATGCAACCGGAAGGGATACAAATGACGCGTTATCACCTTGATAGCTTAAATACGTCTCGCCCTATCTTACTTTTTTCTAGTGATTGTCATAGCGTATTAGCAAATTCCCGCGCACTAGAATTATTAAATATTACGGCTGAAACCCCCGATCCCCCTGATGGCAATATTGAACGTGATGGTGATAGAACACCTATTGGTATTCTTGAAGATGCACCAGCTATGCAGGCTATTGATAGTCTACCGCCTTTAACGGCAGAGCAAAATCTACAAATCGCACGCCATGTACAAAAGTTGCTCAATCAACAAGGGGTAACGACTATCATGGATGCACGTGTTGGTGAGCCACAATTACGTGCCTTTAATACCTTGCGAGAAGCGGGTGAATTAACGGTTCGTGTTGAGAATGCGGTTGAAATTACCCCTGATGATGTGGCTGATATTGCAGCTATTCCTCATGCTGTACAACAAGCAATAACACGATTCTCTCACTGGCATCAAATCAGCCAAGGCGCGCAACCCAGTGTCGCTATTCGCCATATTAAGCTTTTTCTTGATGGTGTATTACAAGCGCCGATTATGACAGCACGTTTACACGCCCCTTATCGTATTAATGTCGGTACGGATGAAACGCCTCATTGGCAAGATTCAGAGCATGTTGGCGATCTCTATTTTTCACCTGAAATCTTGACGCCATTAGTCACTGAGATTAGCCGTGCAGGTTATCATCCTCATATTCATACCGTCGCTGAAGGGGCTATTAGTGTCGCACTTGACGCCATTAGTGAAATGCGCAACGCCTTGCCAGAAAAAGATATTCGCCCCGGCCTTGCGCATAATGAATTAATGTGTGAAAAAGATTATGCGCGCTTTGCCCAATTAAATACCTACCCTTTTCTCTCCTTTCAATGGGCTGGCGTAGAGCAACATAATATTGATAAAGATCTTGAAATGTTAGGCAAAGCACGTTGCCAATATCTAGAAACCGCCGGTAAATTTATTGATGCGGGAGTGACTGTCGCATTTGGCAGTGATTGGCCGATTGATCCATTAAATGAGTGGTATGACTTTAAAGTTGCCATGACTCGACAAAAAGATCCCTCTCAGCCACGTTTAGATAATGATCGCAATCTCACCTTAATCGAAGTATTACGAGCTGCCACCATCAATGCCGCTTATGCACTAGATATGGATAAACAGATTGGTTCATTAGAAGTAGGAAAATTCGCCGATTTTATTGTCTTAGATAGAAACTTGTTTGAAATATCGGCAGAAGATATTGAAAATGTCAGGGTATTGTGTACGATAATTGCGGGGAAACCCACAATTTAGCTGAATAACATAATTAATAAACCCGCACTCAGCGGGTTTATTTTTGCCATGATTAAGCGAAACTTACAAAGCAATACCCATCACGGTACTGACTTCTTTTAACCCTTCTCGCTGATAAAAACGTTTAGCATCGGCATTTTCAGCCAATACTGAAAGCTCTAGGTGGGTCATTTTTTGTTGTTTTGCCCACGCCTTCATGGCATTTAGCAACAATGCCCCTGCCCCTTGTCCACGAACAGAAGGGTCAACAACAATATCAAAAATATAGGCATATTTACGCTGTACTAAACAGTTAAATAGCGGTGTCTCTTGTATTTGGGCAATAGTAAAACCGACAATTTTCTGTTCTAACTCAGCCACTAACAGATGAAATTTATCATTTTTAATGCCATTAATAATAAATGCTTCATCTTGTTTACCCGGTTTTAATCTTTCTGGCTGTAATTTCGCCATCTCAGCAAATAAATAGCCATACAGGGTATTAATCTGCTCAACATCAGAAAGTACAGCTTTTCTTATGGTTATCATGCTCTACCTTTATTTATCGTAGGTTTTAATCGAAGGGGCAATATAACTTTCAAATTTATCTAATAACTGGATAGGTGATTGCTCAACAATCGCCATATGACGATATTTTTCATGTAAGAATTTTTCATCTACCATTTTATCTATCATAGCCAGTAATGGCTGATAAAAATCATTAATATTAAATATACCTAATGGCTTTTGATGAAGGCCAATTTGGCTCCAAGTAAACACTTCACTGAACTCTTCTAATGTGCCAAAACCCCCCGGCAGTGCCACAAAGCCGTCCGCGAGTTCAATCATTTTACTTTTACGTTGGTGCATAGTTTCAACGACATGGAGCTCTGTCAGATTTTTATGTGAGATTTCACGCCCTTCTAATAGCGTTGGGATCACACCAATAACTTTCCCCCCTTCCTGTAAAACGGTATCCGCGAGCGTGCCCATAATTCCTACACTGGCACCACCATAAACTAAAGTGATATTACGTTTAACCAGCTCTTTAGCAAAAAGAATCGCTTGTTGTTTATAAATTGGTGAAGCGCCTAAACTTGAACCACAATACACGGCAATAGACTTTATTTTATTCATTTTTAATTCTCTTTAGCTAGTTAAAACGAGTGAAAAATTATACTGAACCCCTCAGTTATAAAAAAGGTCAAAAAAAATTATTTTATCGCTTTTATAATATATCTCTCTGTTTGTTTTATTAATAATACACATTTAATTTGATTGTTTTTATTCATCCTTACTGTATTTTCCAAATATATTTTAATATTATTAAACTATCCCTAAACTAAAATAATTTAAGTTGTATTATTAATAAATAATTAATAAATAACTATATTAAAAATCACAAATTTACTTTATATTATGTGATCCTTTGTTATATAGGATAACAGAGTACTCAACGCTTTACTTTTGACGAGGTTTTTCAGGATGTTGTCAGCCAGACACTCAGCTAAATTACAGGTGTTCTACCCTGTGCTTCTTTTGCTTCTTTCTATGCTATCAATACAAAGTGGCGCATCATTGGCAAAAAGCCTGTTTCCTGTTATTGGCGCCCCCGCAGTCACAGCATTACGCCTTTTTCTAGGTACTCTGATCCTGTTTTTTATTTTTAAACCATGGCGTCTAAGCTTTTCTCGTAGTGCCATAATGCCACTATTTTTATATGGTTTATCATTAGGGGCAATGAACTACTTATTCTACTTGGCTCTTGAAACTATTCCATTAGGTATTGCAGTAGCACTTGAGTTTACGGGACCGCTTGCGGTAGCGATGTTTTCTTCACGCAGAGCAATCGATTTTTTATGGATAATCTTAGTGATTGCTGGATTAGGGTTATTACTGCCGATTGGGGATAATATTCACGGACTCGATCCCCTAGGCATTTTATATGCATTAGGTGCGGGTGTCGGTTGGGCACTGTATATTGTTTTCGGACAACGTGCAGGAAAAGGCTATGGCGCAGCGACAGTTTCTATTGGCTCACTTATTGCCGCCTTTATCTTTTTCCCTATTGGTATGCTACAAAGTAGCCCTGAGCTAGTTTTTAGTTGGTCTATATTACCTATTGGATTAGCTATTGCGATTTTATCTACCGCTTTTCCTTATACTTTGGAAATGATTGCACTTACCCGTTTACCGGCAAAAACCTTTGGGACATTGATGAGTTTAGAGCCTTGTATGGGGGCTTTTATTGGTATTATTTTCTTACATGAACATTTAACGTTAATACAATGGGTTGCGTTGGCATTTATTGTGTTAGCGTCAATTGGTTCCACTGCAACCATGAAAAGAAAAACCAAAATTGAAAAAGTAGAATAAATATTTATACAGTTTAACTTATTAATAAATAAAATATTAAATGAAAAGAGATCAGTTGATCTCTTTTTACTTATTAAATAATAACTTTACTTCCCTAACATTGCTATTTTAAGCATATTGTCTTATTCTAAATAGGCTATTTCGATAGATGACATTTTTATTAGTAATGCCCTATCAATTTAATAGTAGCAAGCGATAAGACTAACCATTAATAATCCACTATCATAATTAACAGAAATTAAGATATTGAGTTATTAATTATTTAGGGAGAACGATTATGAGTACTGCTAAATTAGTCAAATCCACACCTTCAGCCCTGCTTTATACCCGTAATAATGTTGATGACAGTGTTAAACTGCATACTATCGAACTACTGCAGCAAATGGTGACTCAGTTTATCGATTTGTCTCTCATTACCAAACAAGCACACTGGAATATGCGCGGTAGAAACTTTATTGCCGTACACGAAATGGTAGATGGTTTCCGTGATACCATCAATGAACATACTGATGAGTTTGCTGAGCGTTTAGTACAATTAGGTGGCACAGTCCTTGGTACACCTCAAACTGTCAGTAAAAAAACACCTTTAAAAGCCTATCCACTCGATATTCATGATGTGCAAGATCACCTTAAAGCATTGGCTGATCGCTATGCGGTAGTCGCTAATGATATTCGTAAAGCGATTGATGAAGTTGAAGATGAAGATACTGCTGATATGTTTACCGCAGCATCCCGTGATCTAGATAAATTCTTATGGTTTATTGAAGCAAATATTGAAAACTAATTGCTTACTTAATCACATGCTTCTTACTGAAAAGGGCTACCAATATAGGTAGCCTTTTTATTATTCTGTTTTAGGTATATCTGGCTGATAAATAGGAAAGACAGGTAGCGCGGTTAATAGCCGTGAACCGTAGTTTTTCGTTAATAAACGTCTATCATAAATAACAACTTCACCATGGCAATGATGGCTACGAATAAGACGCCCAACTTGCTGGATCAAATAAAATGATGCACTTGGTAAGCTTTGCACTTCAAAAGGATAACGTTTCAGTGATTTTAGCCATTCCCCTTCCGTCACAATAACCGGATCAGTAACAGGTGGAAAAGCAATTTTATGAATATGTACTTGCGTTAAATAGTCACCTTTTAAATCTAATCCTTCAGCAAAAGATTGTAACCCAATTAATACACTATTATCACCCGCATCAATACGCTTACAATGTGTCTCCACTAAACGATAGCGCGGTTGATCTCCTTGGACTAAAAGACTCAAACGTAGATCTTTAACTTCCTCTAAAAAACCTTCCATCGCCCGTTGACTACTAAATAATACTAATTGCCCTCGATGGTGGTTTTCTACCATTCCTTGACGAAAATAGCGTGCCATCTCTTTTAAATGCGCTTTTTCATTCGCCATTGTCGGTTCATAACGCATTTTAGGGATAACAAGTTTCCCTTGCCTTTCATGTGTAAAAGGCGATGACAAGGTAATAAAACGATCATCAAAGTGTTCGCTTAGTCCTGTAAGCTCTTGAATACGCGAAAAACTGTTTAATGAACGTAGTGTGGCAGAAGTGATCACCACATGAGGAATATTTTTCCATAATAATTGTGTTAACTGTTCACTAACGCGAATACCAGCACAATGTAAATAGAGATGTGACTGCTTTTTATCATAACGACGAGTAAGCCATTTCGAAACGGGTGCTTTTGATGTCTGCTCTAATGTCGCAAGTCGCCATAGTTTTGCCATATTTTCCAGATAACCAACCATTCTGCTGGTGGTTAAAATCGCGCGATGTAAACGTACAACATCTTCTTTTGCTGTTCGCTCAGTTAAGTCGTTAAGAATCGACTCACCTAACATTTTTAAACCATCGGTTAGCTTAAATAAGTCTTGGCAACATAATAGTAATTGTTCAGGTAATTGACCTAATGGAAATAAATATTCATCATTTTCACTGCGCTCAGGCAATAACGCGCGGGTAAAATGTTCAACGTCTTGATAGGCTTCGCGCATTTTTGCAATATGAGCATCAAAACGAATGGGATCGGCTAATTTGGGTGGTTTGACTGGGATAAATTGTGCTAAATATTGGCTGACATGACGAGTCATATTATCAAGTTGCATATTTAATGCCGATAAGGTTATTTCCCCTTCAACTTCAAGCGCATCTCTAGCAACATCAGGAATATGATGCCCTTCATCCAATACTAATAAAATATTTTTTGCATCAGGTAACACCGATTCACTTTCCATCGCAGCCATCACAAGAGCATGATTGGTGATAACCACATCAACTTCGTCTATTTCTCGACGGGCCAGAAAAAAAGGACAGCGATGATAGTATTGGCAATTACGACCTAAGCAATTCATTTTATCTGTGCTAATCTTGCGCCATAAACTATCCGTTAATGCTCGTTTATGGTGATCACGCAAACCATCCCAACCAAAGCTGGTAAAATCGTGCTTTAACTCTTGGCAAATCTCCCTTTCCGCACTGGTTGCGACATCAACTTTATCTTCCAGCAAGAACATTAAATCAATTTGCTCGCCTTCTGTTGCACAAATTGCCTCTAAATTACGGGGACATAAATAACGACCTCGCCCAAAAGCCCCAGTAAAAGTCAGGTCTGGAATAATTTTTTTTAGTAAAGGCAGATCTTTGCTGTAAATTTGATCTTGTAGCGCCACATTCGCCGTACTGATAATCAGTGGTTTTTTCTCTTCCCGACTGATAGCAATACCAGGAATAAGATAAGAGAGTGTTTTACCTACTCCGGTAGGCGCTTCAATAATTAGATGTCGCCCCGTTTCATCAGAAAATGTCTTCGCAACTTCAGCAATCATTTCGCGCTGAGGCGCTCGTGGAATAAAGCCTTCAATATGCTCAGGTAATGCTTTATACCATTGGCTGATTTGCATTTTTACAGATTGAGAAAGGGACATAACTACTCTATTCGTCATTAAAATAAGCGTTATTGTCGCATAACACTGTATAAAAATCAGTAGTCAGCTGCACTTACTCGCCTTTTTCATCAAATACTGCGTAACCCTACGAATTTATTGAGCGGTGTTATAGATTATTGATCCAACTCTTCATAGTATGAAAGAGAGCGGTATGCAAATTAAAAAGAACTTTATTAACCTTTATAAAAATAATACCTCTTGCGTTTTATTTCGCACCACAACACCAATTAAGAGATAATAAAATGACTTCTGCAAAGCGCCCTATTTTTAATTTAGAGTTAGACCTACTCAGAACTTTTGTTGCTGTTGCCGATGGTTCCACCTTTGCCGCAGCCGCTGAATCAGTTTGCCGAACACAATCTGCAGTCAGCCAACAAATGCAACGCCTTGAGTCATTAATAGGTAAAGAGCTTTTTGCTCGACAAGGGAGAAATAAAACATTAACCGAAGCAGGCACTCAACTGCTTAATTATGCTCGGCGGATTTTGCGCATTAATGATGAAGCATGTTTATCTTTATTGCATGAAGAAATTGATGGAATATTAAAGATTGGCTCTCCCGATGATACAGCAAACACAATCTTACCCGATCTACTTGCTCGTTTTTCAGGTGCTTATCCTCGTTTAATTATGGAGATTATTGTTAAACGTAGCCCTTTTTTAATGTCAATGTTGGAAAATAATGAGGTCGATTTAGCCATTTCTACAGAAGAGCATGTCGGTTACCCTAAAATTGTCTTACGCGTATCGCCTTCGTTATGGTATTGCGGTAAACATTTTAGATTTGATCTTGACGAACCGTTACCTTTAGTGGTTCTTGATGAACCAAGTACTTACCGTGATATGATGATAAATCACCTTGATCAACAAAATATTCGCTGGCGCATTGCCTATATTGCCACCACCTTATCTGGTGCCAGAGCGGCCGTTCGTGCTGGTTTAGGTATAATGGCACGCTCTATCGAGCTTTCTGGTGATGATTTACGTATTTTGGGTGAAAAAGAGGGATTACCGCCATTACCTGCTATTCGTTATAACCTTTATCTTAATGCTAATAGCCCGAGTAAAGCAGCTCAGATACTATTTGATTCATTAAAAAATGAGCAGAATGAAGTCATTAATCACGCAGATATTACCCTTCAAAACCACTAACTCATTAAGGAAACAAAAATGGCACTACAATAAATTGTCAGTGCCATTTATCAGGTGCAACTCATTTAAACAAAAGGTATCAGATTCATTATCTTGTCCCTGTGGATGCAGATAAAAGAGTTATGCCTCTACCCGTAATAATTGTGTAAGTAATGAAATAGGTATATTTTCAAAATTCATTATATTTTCAATCAGTTGATCAGCTTGTGTCTTTTTCATTACACACTTGGCATTATCATAAAACTTCGCTATTACATCCGTATCAACCATCGGATTTTCAGGGTTACCATACTGAATATCGATCCTTTCAGTTAATTGTTGCCCATTTTTCAATCTAACAAAGATTAATCCAGGAAAATAGCTCGGAAAGGGAATTTCATTTTCTGATGGATAACGATAGCTCACTTTTTTCGCCAATAGTTGGATATCGTTACGCTGTAAGTTTTCCGCTGAAAGCGATGATAAAGTTAACGCATTATCCAAAAAACCAATAGCAAATAACCAAGGTAAGCTAAATTTTGCCCCATAAGCTGTTTTTGGCGCCCATTTTGTTTCGAGTGGCTCACAAATTAATGCAGCAGCAACTGGATCAATCACACATTCTACTTGTTCAATTTCTTCCGCACTGATCCCTCTTTTAAGTAAACGACGTCCACAATCAACAGTAGCATGAGCAAAATGGCAAACCGGATAAGGTTTTATTGAAACATTTAAAAACTCCCATTGTTCACCTAATCCTTGTGCAACTTGTTCAGGGATCGCTTGCTCGCTGATCCCATGAGTATGATAAATACTGTATCGCCCTTCAAATATTGTCTCAGGCCCAGTCATTCCCCCTTTAGCTAACGAGGCTGCAATAATACCGGATTGAGCGGCCCATCCGGCATGAAAACATTTTGCCGATGAGCTATTAGTCAGATATTCAGCGATACCCGCTGCTTGACTTGCCGTTAGTCCTAACGCATTTACCGCCTGCTGTGACGTAAGTTTTAATAATGAAGCCGCACATGCTGTTGCACCGAAGATCCCAGCAATCGCCGTTGCATGAAATCCACGTTGATGGAAACCACTGTGACTCGCTAAACCAACCCGTGCAGCAACTTCCCAACCAATAACCCAAGCCGTTAATATTTCTTTATTTGAGGCGTTTAATGTTTCCCCTAACGCAAAAGCTATCGGTGTTAATACAGCACTACCGTGAGTAATAGAATCAGTATGTGTATCATCGAAATCTAATGCATGTGCAGCAATACCATTGGCTAAGGCTGCTGCAGTGGTATTAGCTGTCTGCATACTTCCCCAAATGGGGATCTTACCTTGGCTATCGGGTAAAAGAGTAATCCCATGACGTCCTTGTTTCGAGCTAGATTGTGTACTCCCTGCAAGTGCTACACCTAATGTATCTAATAAATGTAATTTGGCTCGAGCTATCAGTTGCGTTGGAAGCTGTGAAAATGTCGTTGTAGTAATAAAATTAGCTACATGCTGACTCAATGTCATATAAATACCTCAATGCTGATAATAACAAAGCCAGTTATCACTGGCTTTTTATGAGATTTCATTCCATCAATTAATCATTTAACCAGCCGGAAGCTTTTGTTTGAGCGACTACACGATCAACTTGCTCAGGAGCATTACCAACATAGGTAGTTGGATCTAGCAAAGCATTTAACTCTTCTTGTGAAATATGGTCACGAATACGAGTATCACGATTAATAGCTTCTACGAAAGTAATCCCCTCTTCTTGTCCAGACATTGACGCTTCATACACAATTTCGTGAGCAGTTTGTTTGCCTGCTTTATCGGACAGAGCAAACATCACACGTTCTGCTAACATAAACCCACCTAAGATATCCATGTTGTTACGCATTTTTTCAACATGAACATTTAGCCCACCTAGTACTGTTTTCATATTATCCAAGATAACAGATAACATCAGACACATTTCTGGCATAATCTTCCACTCCATCTTCCAGATAGCACCATCACGTTCATGTTGATGTTTCATCATATCCGTTAATACAGAAAGATTAGCTTTTAAGGTATTACTTACACAGGCGGCATTTTCAACAATAGCTGGATTGCGTTTATGTGGCATAGTTGAAGAGCCAACTTGCCCTTTACCAAAAGGCTCTGAAAGCTCATCAATTTCATTGTGTGCTAATATTAAGATCTCGTTAGCTATTTTCCCTAACGTTCCACTAATTAATCCAATTAACATACCATATTCACTAAATCTATCACGTGCTGGTTGCCATGAGATTTCCGGTATACCTAATCCTAAGCGTTTTAATACGCGTTTTTCTAATTCATCAGCTTTATCGCTTAAAGAAGCTTTAGTCCCGACAGCACCGACTACACTGCCAACAAATAGACGAGGTTCCACCTCTTTAAGTCGTTGATAATGACGCGCTAACTCTGTCAACCAAATTGCTGTTTTATGCCCAAATGTGATTGGTAACGCTTGTAACGCTAAAGTGCGTCCAACCATAGGTGTATTGCGGTGTTTTTCACTTAAAGAAAGTAATGAACGACCTAATATTTTAATATCACGTAAAAAAGTTTGATGAGCAGCTTTAAGTTGTAGCACTAAGCCTGTATCAATAACATCTTGTGTTGTCGGCCCAAAATGAACATATTCTCCATAATGTTCAGAACAAGCATATTCTAAGCCTCGAATAGTAGGTACTAATGGATGTCGAGTAAGACGAACTTGTTCTAATACATAATCCATATCTAATTTTTCAAGTTTTGCACTCTGTACAATAACCTCAGCCGCCTTTTGAGGAATTAAACCAAGCTCAGCTTGTTCTATTGCTAATGCTGCTTCATAATCAAGCCAATTTTGCATTCTAGTTTTGTCAGAAAAAATAGTTCTCATTTCTTCTGTTGACCATAAGTTTTTTAATAAAACAGAATCAAACACACTAGTTCCCATAATTATTTCCCCTGTTAAAAGAATAATAAAAAATCGTTTTTAAAATAAAACGAGTTGTTAGCTTGTTACTTTATTTATGCAATAGAATTTTAATAAAAACACTTTGATAATTTTAATCTAATTTAAAGAATTTCTAATCAATTGAAAATTGACTAAAATTCAATAAGTTGCAAAATAAAATTAATTTATTATTTATACCTTTTAAATCTTAAACAATCTTTAAGATTTAATTAGAATAATTAATGATAAAAAATTAGAGCAAGATCATCATTTTTTAAAAATAGATATTTTAAAAATAAATATCTTTGTTATAAATAATAGCAACTACAAATTTCCAGCTCAAAATAGTAATTAAATTCTAAATTAATTACTGGGAGATCTTATTTTCTATATTCGGAGATATAAATAATGAAACAGAATAAACAAACAACATTGATACATAGTGGGCGTCAAGCAATTAAAACATCTGGCCCAATTAACCCTCCTGTTATGAGAGCCAGTACTATTGTTTTTGATTCAATAAAAAGTTGGCGTGAAATACGCGATCGTCGTATTACTGAACGAGTATTAAGCTATGGTGCTCGTGGTACAGAAACAGCGTTTGCACTTGAAGCATTAGTAACTGAATTAGAAGGTGGTTATCGAGCACAGCTCTTTCCTACAGGGCTAGCCGCAATTGCATTTACTATTATGGGCTACGCCCGAAGTGGTGGGCATGTTTTATTTGCTGATTCTGTCTATGAACCCGTACGTAAAATAGCCTCTGCTTTTTTAGAGCCTAATAATATCACTTATAGCTTTTTTAAAACTGACGGTTCAGATTTCGAGCAAAAAATTCAAGAAAACACTCAACTTATTTTCGTTGAATCACCGGGTTCATTACTTTATGAAATGCTGGATCTACCAGAAATTTGCCATATCGCTCATGAAAAAAATATTCCTGTTGGGGTGGATAATACTTGGGGCTCGGCATGGCTTTATAACCCTTTGGAATTAGGTGCTGATGTTTCTGTAATTGCTGCAACTAAATATTTATGCGGTCACTCAGATGTCATGATGGGCATTATGATCGCAAATGAAACCGCATGGAAACAAATTGGGGCATTACCAGAAGCTCTTGGTCAAGCAAGTAGCCCTGATGATGCCGCCTTAGTCCTGAGAGGAATGAGGACTCTTGCTCAACGTCTTACAAATCATGGTAAATCAGCACTGGCTATCGCTCAGTGGTTAGAAACACGCCCTGAAGTGGCCAAAGTTTGGTTTCCAGAGTTACCCACACATCCTCGCCATGACTTATGGAAACGTGATTGTAAAGGTAGTAATGGATTATTAACCATTGAATTTAAACAAAAATATACCATTAAACAATCTGAACAATTTATTGATGCATTAACCTTATTTGGTATTGGTGCATCTTGGGGAGGATTTGAAAGTCTTGCATTACCCGCCAATGTTATGGGTGCCAGAACAGCAACAGATTGGCGTGAAGGCCACGGTCCTTTTGTACGTTTACATATTGGTCTTGAGTCTACTGATGACTTAATTGCAGATCTCACCCAAGCATTTAGTGCATTAAATCAATAACAACAATACTGCATCACGACACTGGGGAATTAATTATGACTGGTTTAATTATTGCCGCGCTAGTTACTGCGTTGGTAGTTTATTTGCTGGCTCGAGGTTATAAACCTCAACCTGTGTTATTACTCGGAGGCATGCTGTTATTGCTCCTTACAGCTTCTCTCGATCTCAACCCTTTATTACCGGAAAATAAATCTACACAATTTAAGTATTTTGATATTTTCCAAATTTTTACCGATATTATGAGCTCGCGTTTAGCGGGTTTAGGTTTAACCTTAATGGCAATTGCTGGTTTCTCACGTTATATGGAACACGTGGGCGCCAGCCGAGCTTTATTTGCTATTTTTGAAAAACCATTAAAAACGATTAAATCCCCCTACTTATTACTAGTTATTTCATTTTTAGTCACACAAATTTTAGTTATTTTTATTCCTAGCCATGCAGGTTTAGGAATGTTACTCATGGTAACGATGTACCCTATTTTAATTCGCTCAGGTATTAGTCCTCTATCTGCTTTAGCTGTTATCGGTTGTTGTCAATTTATTGATCATGGACCCGGCTCTGGAAATGTTATTATGGCGGCTAAAACAGCGGATATTGAACCTGCAGTCTATTTTGTTCAACACCAACTGCCTATCACTATTCCTATTATCATTGCGGTTGCTATTACCCATTTCTTTATTCAACGTTGGTGGGATAAACGTGAGGGTTTTGTTTTCGACCCAACAGCCATTGATAATGTAAAAGAAGAAGGAAGTCAGGTGCCATTATCATATGCCTTATTACCCGTGATCCCTTTAATTCTCATTATTGGTTTTAGTCCGTTATTTCATAATTACATTAAATTAGAAGTGACTACCGCAATGATTATTAGTACGGTTATTGCACTAGTCTTTGAATATGTGCGATTGCGCGATGCTAAAGCGGTAATGAACAGTTTTATGTTGTTCTTTGAAGGCATGGGAAAACAGTTTGTTTTAGTTGTATCGTTGATTGTATCTGGGGAATTTTTTGCTAATGGATTACTAAAAAGTGGCGCGGTAGATACCTTAATTAGTTCTGCTCAAGATGCTGGCTTTGGTATTGCTGCTATGATTATTGTGATGAGTGCCATCTTAGCATTAGCAGCCTTTTTAATGGGATCGGGTAATGCTGCATTCTTTTCATTTGCCGCATTAACACCCAAAATTGCTGCATTCTTAAAAGTCGATGTCATCACTTTAATTTTACCTATGCAAATTATGACCAGCTTTGGTCGCACAGTTTCACCTATTACGGCAGCTATTGTTGCTATTGCAGGAATTGCCAATGTCTCACCTTTCCAAATAGTGAAAAGAACCGCAATTCCAATGGCTGTCGCCGCTACCGTTAACTTAGCGATGACATTCTGGTTTTTATACACATAATTTACAGCACCGATTGTGTATCAAATAAAATAATAAGTTGTATTCCCTTCCCCTTAAACTCGGTGACTCCTGAGTTTAAGGGCTTTTTGTTATTATCCATCACCCTAAACAATAACTATCACCATAATTAAAACTAGGTATTATTATATTCCAAATTTGTTTGTTTTTTGAACAGCGATATCCTATTTTAATACTAACCAATTTACTGCTTTATGTGGTACAGCACTTGTTTCAATGGCATATCTAGATATACTTTTTAGTAACATTCATCTGCACATAAATCTTATGAAAAAATTACTTCTTGTTGTTATCGCACTACTGGCTTTTGGCTCCCTTGGAGGCGTTTTTCTTGCCGGACTAAATATTTATACGCGCTCAACCACACCGGTAGACACAGAGCAGACTCAACCTAATCGCTCACCAGCACAGCAATTTCCAGCTCTACCAGATAGCTCACCATCGACGAAATAAAGAGGTTGCACCATGGAATTTGATTATTTTGTTACCCCACAATGGCTTTTTGAACATCACGACGATCAAGATCTGGTGATAGTTGATGTTAGCGCGCCTATGCCTACGCAAGATATTGACTATCATCAGCGCTATCTTGAACGTCATATCCCTGGTGCCCATTTTTTTGATCTGGATGAAATCGCCGATAAAACAACATCATTACCACATATGTTGCCATCTGACACACTGTTTTCTGAAACCTTAACTCAGTTAGGTATTTCAAATAATACAACAGTGATCCTCTATGATATCGGTAATCTCTTTTCAGCACCTCGTGGCTGGTGGACTTTTACTACCTTAGGTTGTCACAAGGTGCGTATTCTGGCCGGTGGTTTACAAGCTTGGCAGGAAGCGGGGTTCCCCCTTGAGAAAGGAAAAACGCCCAACGTCCCAACCACTCACCCTTTTATCGTCACACGCAACACTCAACGCCGTGTCGATAAACAACAAATACTGGATAATCTGACTACGCAACAAAATCAAATCATTGATGCTCGTTCGGCGGATAGATTTTATGGTAGAGCACCAGAGCCTCGTCCCGGTTTACGTAGGGGCCATATTCCCAATAGTAAAAATGTTCCTTGGGATAGCTTAGTCATTAATGGACAATTAAAAGATAAAGCGCAATTACAGCACATTTTTGAACAAGCAGGTGTCGATTTATCTCAACCAATTATTGTCAGTTGTGGCTCAGGTATGACAGCAGCTATTCTATTTTTGGCTTTAACTCTATTGGGCTGCCAAAATATCGCACTGTATGATGGCTCTTGGGCGCAGTGGGGAGCAGAAAACGCATTACCTTGTGAATGCGAATAAAATAAAAGCGATAGTGAAGTTAGCACAAAAAAGTAAACCCGCAGATGCGGGTTTAATAGTATTAATAGACTCTTTATTTCCAATTAACTGGCAAATATTTTTGCTAAATAAAGCACAACGATTGCCCCTATTACGGCAACGACAAAACTACCAAAATTGAAACCATCTACTTTGCCTTTACCAAAGAAATTACTAATTACACCACCAACTACAGCACCCACAATACCTAGAATACAAGTCCAGATAAGGCCGATATCATACGAGCCAGGCATTAAGAATTTGGCTAAGATACCCGCAATAAGACCGAACACAATCCAAGAAAGAAATCCCATAGTTCCCCCTAAATGTAGTGATAATATAGATAGTATATTAAAAATGGTCACTTTAAGAGTGTAAGACGAAATAGTGATTTTTTCCAATAATTGTACTTAAACAGCAATTATTTTTTTCATATTCAGATATTTTTACCTTTTTATAGAAAAAACCAGCACCTTATTATTAATGCTGGTTTTGGCTATTAATAACCTATTGTGGTTATTATAACGCTTCTATTATTTTGGCTATTTCAGGTGAGGTTTTTAGCGTTCTAATTTGACTAAAAAGTGCATCAGCATCTTGATACTCTTTTCTTAAATATCCCAACCACTGTTTTATACGGGAAGCATGGTAATAAGTGGTATCCCCTTGCTTTTCTAGACGAATATAGCGTTTAAGTAATTGGATCACTTGTGACCAAGGCATTTTTTCTTCAATACCTTTTATCACATTACTTAAATTGGGCGTATGCATCGCCCCGCGACCTATCATAATCGCATCACAGCCGGTTATCTTTAAACAAGAGATAGCATCTTCTCGACACCAAATCTCACCGTTAGCGATAACGGGAATAGTCAATTTTTGGCGAATTTCACCAATCGCTTGCCAGTTTATCTTATCAGCACGATAACCATCTTCTTTTGTTCTACCGTGGATAGTAATTTCTGTCGCGCCACCTTGTTCTACAGCATCGGCAATTTCATGGCAATAAGATGAACAATCCCACCCTAATCGTACCTTTACAGAAACAGGTAAATCCGCAGGTACAGCACCACGCATCGCTTTAGTTGCTTGATAAATCGTTTCTGGTTGTTTTAATAACGAGGCACCACCACCATTACCATTGACGGTTTTAGAAGGACAACCACAATTAAGATCAACCCCCCATGAACCTAAAGAGACGGCTCGAAAAGCGTTTTCTGCCAACCATTGTGGATTTTGCCCTAATAATTGTACCCGCACCAAAGTGCCACTTTGCGTGCGGCTTTGGGTGTGTAATTCAGGGCATAAACGATAAAATGCTTTTGGCGGTAATAATGAATCAACAACGCGAATAAATTCCGTGATACAGAGATCGTAATGATTAATCGCCGTCAGTAGATCTCTCACAAGGGGGTCTAACACCCCCTCCATTGGCGCTAATAGGACTCGCACAGTTTAGCCTCAAAATTCTTTTCTAGCTTTTGACCAAGGATTTTGATTATCACGATCATCATCGTGTTTGCGTGAACGTCTAGCTGGTTTAGATTTATTCTGTTTTATCTCACCCGTTTCACTCTCTTTTTGATTACGACTATTTTTATTACGTGGTGTATGGCGATTATCTTTGCCACGCATATCAGCACGACCATGTCCGCCTTCTTTATTATTACGTGCTTTATTCTTTGGCTTTTTATGCAAAGGTGCCGCTTTTATTGAGGGATCAGGATCATAACCTTCTAATGCTAAACGAGGAATTTCACGTTTTAATAAGCGTTCAATATCGGCTAATAAGCCATGTTCATCAACACAAACTAAAGATATCGCTTTACCTGTTGCCGCCGCACGCCCTGTTCGACCAATACGATGAACGTAATCTTCTGCTACCTGCGGTAATTCAAAGTTGACCACATAAGGAAGTTGGTCAATATCAAGTCCCCGCGCTGCAATATCAGTGGCAACTAACGCTTTTAATTTACCGTCTTTAAAATCAGCTAAAGCACGTGTTCTAGCTCCTTGGCTTTTATTACCATGGATCGCCGCTGATTTGATGCCATCTAAATTAAGATGTTCAGCTAATTTATTCGCACCATGTTTAGTTCGAGTAAAAATAAGAACTTGAGGCCAATTTTCTAGACCAATTAAGTGTGATAACAGCTCTGTCTTACGCTTTTTATCCACTAAATGGACATATTGATCAACAGATTCAGCCGCTGAGTTTTTGGGGGCAACAGCAATACTTATAGGATTGTTGAGTAGTGAGTTAGCAAGCCCTGTTATCTCTTTTGAAAAAGTCGCTGAAAAGAGTAAATTTTGTCGTTTTTTCGGTAACTTATTGATGACTCGACGAATATCATGAATAAATCCCATATCTAACATACGATCAGCTTCATCTAACACCAATACTTCAACGCGAGATAAGTCGACAGCATTTTGATGTTCAAGATCAAGTAAGCGGCCCGGTGTTGCAATCAAAACATCGACGCCACCTCGTAGTTTCATCATTTGAGGATTGATACTAACGCCACCAAAAACCACCAATGAACGAATAGGTAAATAACGACTATAAGCTTTTACGTTATCGGCAATTTGTGCAGCTAATTCACGTGTAGGGGTTAAAATAAGCGCTTTAACTGGCTTACGCCCTTTCGTTTTCTCTGCTGATGTAGCGAGTTTTTCCAGTATCGGTAATGTAAATGCGGCCGTTTTTCCCGTACCCGTTTGTGCACTTGCTAATACGTCCTTACCCGCCAAAATCGGCTCAATCGCCTGTTGTTGAATAGGGGTTGGGGTTTTATACCCTTGTTCATCAATAGCGCGGAGAAGCGCCTCACTTAAACCAAGCGATGTAAAATCGGTCAAAACAGAAATCTCCTACAACCAGAACGTATAACACGGTGATTGAAATTAAAAATGACGGGCTTTCACCTCAAGGTGAAAGAGAATGAACCTTATCAGGTTAACCTAATAGCGGTCATTTTAACAGTTTTGCTATCTTGCGAATATAAAAATAATTTTTAAATAAATCATGTTTTTTTTATTACATGTCATCTTTATTTCATTATTTACTACAAATTTATCCTGTTACTCAATATCATCGAATATACTACTTTCAATAACGACTATTTTAATGTTATTTCTTTGTTACATTTTACTTAAGTAAGGTATCCTTATGCCAGACACACACCAAAAGAAAACTCGAGGGGAACTTGCAAAACGACAGTTATTAGAAGCTGCCTGTGAAATCTTTGGTAAAAATGGGCCTGATAGCGCCACAACTCGCCAGATTGCGCAAGCTGCGAAGCAAAATATCGCGGCTATTGCTTACTATTTTGGCTCTAAAGAAGGGTTATATCTCGCTGTTGCACAGTATATTGCCGATTTAATTCGAATTGATTTTGAACCCACTGTTGCACAACTTGATGATTTTCTTGAAAAACCTAATCCAACAGAGCACTTACCCCTATTACAAAAACTGATCATTGACAGTTTTTTGCAATATGCCCGACTCGTACTTGATAAAAGCAATGTACATATCAGTCGCATTATGGCAAGAGAACAACTTGTTCCCACAGAAGCCTATTCCCTTATCCACCAGCAAGCGTTATCTCCGCTATTAACTCGTGTAAATCGTTTATTAGCACTTTATATTGGCTTAGATCCAACTTTACCAAAAACCATGCTACATACTCACGCTATTTTGGGAGAGGTGCTATCATTTCGATTAGTACGAGAAACCATTTTACGCCAAACTGGATGGGATAGAATTGGTAAACAGGAATATGAAATTATTTCTAATACCTTAAAAGTACATATTACTTTACTACTTGATGGACTAAGAGAGATCTACACTCATAACAACCATGCATAAATATAAATAGAGTTATTATGAAAACGAAAAAAATCAGTGTCTTTATTATCTTAATGATTATTATCGGTATTATCGCAGGTATCTATTATTATGAAGAGAACAAAGATCCTGAGTTAGTACTCTATGGAAATGTTGATATTCGGACGGTTAACTTAAGTTTTCGTGTTGCAGGCAAGTTAGCGGAACTACAAGTTGATGAAGGTGCGCCGGTCACCAAGGGTCAATTATTAGGCCAACTCGATGATGCACCTTACATTAATGCATTAAATAAAGCTTATGGTGAACGTGATAGTGCCATCGCTTCATTAGCCTTAATGGAGGCTGGTTACCGCAGTGAAGAAATTGCACAAGCCCAGTCAGATGTGTCATTAAAACGTGCCGCATGGCAATATGCTGAAAACTTTTATAAGCGACAACAAGATCTTGCTAATCGCAAAGTTATTTCAGCCAATGACTTAGACAGTGCCCGCAACAATCGTAACCAAGCAGCTGCGGCATTAAAAGCAGCACAAGACAAACTCAATCAATATCAAAATGGTTATCGCCAAGAAGATATTGATATGGCAAGAGGTCAAGTACTTCAAGCCAAAGCGGCAGTTGCCCAAGCAGAGCTTAATCTTCAAGACACCAAATTAACCTCACCTGCAGAAGGGACTATACTGACTCGTGCTGTGGAGCCTGGCACTATTTTATCAGCAGGAAGCCCTGTTTTTACTGTTTCTTTAACTAACCCTGTGTGGGTTAGAGCTTATATTAGTGAAAATCATTTAGGTGAAGCGATACCTAATCGCGAGGTGTATCTTTATACCGATAGTCGCAAAGATAAGCCTTATCATGGCACTATAGGTTTTGTTTCGCCAACCGCTGAATTTACACCTAAAAGCGTTGAAACACCGGAACTACGCACTGATCTAGTTTATCGTATAAGAGTGGTTGTCACCGATGCTGATGATTCATTACGCCAAGGAATGCCAGTGACCTTGAAATTTGCACCGACTCATTAAGTTGAGGAGAGGCAATCAATATGGATAACACAAATTACACCATCAATTTAAGCGGTGTTGAAAAACGCTTTGTTGGGCTTGAAAAACCGGCGGTTGCTTCACTCACCGCCACCATTACCGGTGGTTCAGTCACAGGTCTTGTCGGCCCTGATGGTGCGGGAAAAACAACCCTAATCCGCATGCTAGCAGGATTACTAAAACCTGATGCTGGTGAGATCAAAATTTTAGGAATGGATCCGCAAAAACAGAGTGTTGATGTTAGGGCTATCCTCGGTTATATGCCACAAAAATTTGGCTTATATGAAGATCTCACTGTGCTAGAGAATCTCAACCTTTATGCAGATTTAAAAAATGTTATCGGTGAAGAGAGAAAAAGAGTTTATCAACAGCTACTCTCTTTTACTGACTTAACACGTTTTACCTCTCGTCTAGCGGGTAATCTTTCTGGTGGGATGAAACAAAAATTAGGGTTAGCTTGTACTCTATTAGGTAGTCCCAAAGTCCTGTTATTAGATGAGCCGGGGGTTGGTGTTGATCCCATTGCCCGTCGAGAGCTTTGGCAAATGGTTCATACCTTAGCCGGTGATGGCATGCTTATCTTATGGAGTACCTCTTATCTTGATGAAGCAGAACAATGTAAAAATATTCTGCTACTGAATAAAGGTGAATTACTTTATAGCGGTGTACCTCAGACCTTAACGGCTAAAATGGCGGGACGCTCTTTTTTACTCAATGTTGAAGGTCATCAGCGTCGAAAAGTATTGCAACAAGCCATTATACAACCTCAAGTGACCGATGGCGTGATCCAAGGGCAATCTGTACGATTGATCTTAAAAAAACACAGTGACCAAACAGCATTGTTAAACGCCTTAGGAAAACCAGATGCAAAACTTATCCCGGCGACACCGCGCTTTGAAGATGCCTTTATTGATTTATTAGGTGGTGGCCCTTCTCATAAATCTGAACTGGCGGAGATCATGCCACAAATCCCCCCAGCACCCGATGAAACCGTTATTGAAGCTCAACAATTAACGAAAATGTTCGGTCAATTTGCCGCCACTGATCATGTTGATTTCCAAGTTAAACGTGGGGAGATTTTCGGGTTATTAGGCCCTAACGGTGCGGGAAAATCGACAACCTTTAAGATGATGTGCGGGCTATTAGTACCAACGAGTGGTAAAGCATTAGTGTTAGGTATGGATCTGAAAGTCAGCTCAGGTAAAGCTCGCCAACATTTAGGTTATATGGCACAAAAATTCTCGCTATATAGCAACTTAAAAGTGGGGCAAAACCTGAAATTTTTTTCTGGGGTTTATGGATTATATGGTAAGCAACAGCGCAATAAAATCAATGATATGATAACCGCATTTGGCTTACAGCCAATGATTAATCAAATCACCGATACCTTACCTCTTGGCTATAAACAACGTCTTGCCCTTGCATGCTCTTTGATGCATGAGCCAGATATTCTTTTTCTTGATGAACCTACCTCAGGGGTTGACCCTTTAACACGCCGTGAATTCTGGCTTCATATCAATGGAATGGTGGATAAAGGTGTAACAGTGATGGTAACGACTCACTTTATGGATGAAGCTGAATATTGTGATCGTATCGGTTTGGTTTATCGCGGAAAAATTATTGCAGCAGGCGAGCCGGATTCATTAAAACAGATGGTAGCAACAGAAGAAAATCCGACCCCCTCTATGGAAGATGCTTTTATTGGCTTAGTACTGGATTACGATAAAAAACTTGAACAAGAAAATCACCAAGGGAGCGAAAAACATGAGTAATTCGTCTCAATCATCACCTGCACATTTTTCTTGGCGACGTTTATATGCTCTTTGTTTAAAAGAGACTAAACAAATCACCCGTGATCCCAGTAGCGCGCTTATTGCTATTGTTATCCCCCTCACCTTACTGTTTATTTTCGGTTACGGTATCAACTTAGATTCAAGCAAATTAAATATTGGTATATTAACTAACCAACAAAGCCAACCGGCACAAGAGTTAGTGTATACTTTTACCAACTCTCCCTATATTAACGCCACCATCAGCGATAATCGCCAATTGCTTATCGATAAAATGCAAGCCGGAGAAATTCGTGGCATTGTGGTTATTCCTGTCGACTTTGCACAATTATTAGCCCGACAAGATAGCAAAGCTCCCATTCAAGTGATCACCGATGGTAGTGAGCCAAATACCGCAAACTTTGTACAAGCCTATACCAAAGGGGTTTGGCAAATCTGGTTACAGCAACAAGCTTTAAGTCAAGGCATTCAACAGCAACCATTAATTGAAATTGAGCCAAGGTATTGGTTTAACCCTGCAGCCATCAGCCAACACTATATTATTCCCGGTGCCGTCACTATTATCATCACCGTGGTTGGGGCTATTCTAACCTCTTTGGTTATTGCTCGAGAATGGGAGCGTGGCACAATGGAAGCCTTACTCTCAACCCAAATTACACGCACAGAATTACTGCTTTCCAAGCTTATTCCTTATCAAGTATTAGGCAGTTTTGTTATGGTGCTATGTATGTTGGTCACTGTCTATATATTAGGCGTGCCTTACCGTGGCTCATTATGGATTTTAGCGGGTATTACTTCACTATTTTTAGCCACTGCACTAGGTATGGGGCTATTGATCTCCACCCTAACTCGCAATCAATTTAACGCGGCAATGATCTCGCTTAATGCGGCTTTTTTACCTGCGGTGATGTTATCAGGCTTTGTGTTTGAAATTGATAGCATGCCATTTTTTATTCAAGTAGTGACCTATTTTATTCCCGCACGTTATTTTGTTAGTAGCTTACAGACACTCTTCTTAGCGGGAGATATTCCGATGATCTTAATGCTAGATATGTGGCTATTAATTGTTTCAGCCATCTTTTTTATTGGCTTAACGGCGTTAGCAACACGTCGTCGCTTAGATTAATAAGGGAGAGTTTTTATGTTTCATCGTCTTCTCACCCTGATAATGAAAGAGCTACAGTCATTATTACAAGAGCCGCAAACACGGATTATCTTAATATTACCGGTTATCTTTCAGATGATCTTATTCCCTTTTGCGGCCACCCTTGATGTTACCAATGCCTCTGTTGCTATTTTTGATGAAGACAATGGTAAACAATCTATTGAATTAACCCAACGCATAGCCAAAGCCAGTGCTTTTTCTGAAACCCTATTATTAAAAAGTGAACATGAAATTAAAGAGACGATTAATAATCGTAAAGCCTTGCTATTAGTGCGTTTTCCACAAAATTTTAGTGCTAATTTAGCCAGTCATACTCCGGTAAAATTACAATTAATTCTTGATGGGCGTAATTCTAATAGTGCACAAATTGCGGCAAATTATGTACAACAAATTGTGCAAAATTATCAAACAGAATTAGCCGGCGATACCCCATCTTTACTGAATAAAAGCGAATTAGTAGTACGTAATTGGTATAACCCCAATTTAAACTATAAATGGTTTATTGTGCCTTCTTTAGTGGCCTTAATTATCACCATCGGGGTAATGATAGTAACATCACTGTCTGTTGCTAGAGAGCGAGAGCAAGGGACACTAGATCAGCTATTAGTTTCACCGTTATCAACTTGGCAAATCTTTGTAGGAAAAGCGGTTCCTGCGATGGTTGTTGCGGCAGTACAGGGAACCATTGTATTAATTATCGGTATTTTCGGCTATCAAATACCTTTTTCAGGCTCACTGCTATTATTTTACTTTACCATGCTTATTTACGGTTTATCGCTGGTAGGTTTTGGGCTTTTGATTTCCGCGTTAAGTTCAACACAACAACAAGCATTTATTGGTGTGTTCGTATTTATGATGCCCGCAGTATTATTATCAGGCTATATTTCTCCAGTGGAAAATATGCCAGTTTGGTTACAGCAAGCCACATGGATAAACCCAATCCGTCATTTCACTGATATTACCAAACAAATCTACCTCAAAAATGCCGATATTACCGTAATATGGCATAGTTTATGGGCACTGATTGTTATTGCTATTGGGACAGGCTCTATTGCCTATTATCTTTTCCGCAGGAAGATAGTATAAAATCTGTACCTTGATAGATAAGAATAAACATCTCACGCTATAAATAACGACTTGCTGCCCGTATTTTATAAATACAAAAAATCCCATAACTGAAGAGGTTATGGGATTTAACTATGCGGTTATTAAACGACGCAGTTTATGATTAACGACGATCGCCTAAAATACGCAGTAACATTAAGAACAGGTTGATAAAATCTAAATAAAGCGTTAATGCACCCATAATTGAGTAACGGCGCATATTTTCTTTATCTTCTTGATTAATTTCGCTACCCATATCCTTTAATTTTTGTGTGTCATATGCGGTTAAACCAGCGAAAATCAGTACACCTGCGTAAGAGATAACCATGCTCATCATGCTGCTTTGCATAAAGATATTAACAATAGAAGCAATGATAATACCGATAAGCCCCATAAACAGGAAGCTACCCATCCCAGTTAAACTACGTTTAGTGGTGTAACCATAAACACTTAATGCACCAAACATTGCCGCACAGATAAAGAAAGTGCTAGCAACAGAGGAGTAAGTATAAACAATTAACACACTCGAAATAGTGACACCTGTTAATGCGGAATAGAGCATAAAGAGGGTTGTGGCAAGCGCACCACTCATTTTATGTACCATACCGGATAATATAAAAACTAATGCTAATTGAGCGATAATCAAACCAAAGAAAAAGATCTTATTAGTGAAGATCATCTCAATTAAAGTCGCGCTGGATGCAACATACAGAGCAACAAATGCAGTAAGTAACAGACCTACTGTCATCCAGCCATACACTTGCGCCATAAAGGTTTGTAGACCTGTACCAGTGCGCTGTACGATTGAATCATTTGAACGTGAAAATCGATCCATGATGATTACCCTTTAATCATAGTGATAACGTTGAATTTAACGATAACGTTTATTTCAGTAAAGAGCCCATTATGGACTCATTAGTGATTAATTTTATCACACTAATGTTACATTTCCACGAAATAAACTGTATAGAATGTCACCGTAAAATAAATTTAAGTAAAGTGATGTTGTCTTTGATTTCGCTTGATGAATTATTCCCAACGCTTAGCTGAATCATAGTCACTTTGGCGAGCATCAACCCATCTATCTTGGTTAGCTGATAGCCCCTCTTTTTTCCAAAAAGGCGCGCGCGTTTTTAAAAAATCCATAATAAATTCTGCGGATTCAAAAGCACTATGGCGATGTGCGCTGGTCACACCAACAAACACGATCTCTTCACCAATATTTAATTGGCCAACACGGTGGATGACGCTGACTCTTTGTAAAGGCCAACGCGCTCGTGCTTGCTCAACAATGTCATTTAACGCCTTTTCTGTCATACCAGGATAATGCTCTAGAGTTAGCGTATTAACTTCATCACCTAAATTATGATTACGCACTTTTCCTGTAAAAGTGACGACCGCACCATCACTTTCACACTCTGACAACCATTGATATTCATCACCAACATTAAAATGTTCGTTTTGGACTGATATACGGGTCAATGTACTCATCTTAGCCCCCTGTTACAGGTGGGAAAAAAGCCACTTCATCACCGTCTTTAATGGCATAAGTGCCTTGAACAAAGGATTGATTTACCGCGGATAACAATTTGCCATCTTCAAGCGCTAATGCCCAACGATCGCCTTTGTTAATTAAAGCACGGCGTAAATCATCCACTGTTGGATAATCATTTTGTAATTCCAGTGAATCAACACCCACTAATTCACGCACTTGGGCGAAAAAAAGAACCTTAATCATGCATCCACCTTAAAGTGTCCCGATTTACCACCGGTTTTTTCTAATAAACGCACAGATCCTATGACCATATCTTTTTGTACTGCTTTGCACATATCATAGATAGTCAATGCGGCCACTGATGCGGCAGTGAGTGCTTCCATTTCAACACCCGTTTTACCCGTTAAGCGACACACTGATTCAATACGCACACGATTTGAGTCTGTAAGGGCTTCTAAATGGACTTCAACTTTGGTTAACAGCAATGGGTGACATAAAGGAATTAATTCCCATGTTCTTTTGGCTGCTTGAATACCCGCAATACGTGCGGTAGCAAAGACATCTCCCTTATGGTGTCGACCTTCGGTTATCATTGCTAAGGTTTTTGCTGACATTTCAACAAAGGCTTCTGCTCGTGCTTCACGTACGGTTTCAGCTTTGGCGCTAACATCCACCATATGCGCTTCACCGGCAGCATTAATATGAGTTAGTTGAGACATGCACAACTCCTGAAATTAACTAAATAACAGAGCGAAAAAACTTATCCACCAATCACAGAAAGATTAGGGGTAATACCACTATCGCCCTGATGAAGAAAATGTGTTTCTCTTTTATGAAGAAGTCCACCCTGAATACGCTGTTGTAGAGCTTGTTGTTGCGCATCATCAGCCAATAAATCGCGTAAAGGAATACCATTTTCGCCAAATAAGCAAAGATGAAGATTACCAATCGCAGAAACGCGTAAACGGTTACAGGTGACACAAAAGTCTTTTTCATAAGGCATGATAAGACCAATTTCACCTTGATAATCAGGATGAGTAAAGACTTGAGCTGGCCCATCACTACGGGCGCGAGGAATTTGTAGCCAACCTTCGTTAAGTAAACGTTGGCGGATCACTTCACCAGATAAATGAAAGCGATTAAAAACATCACTACCATCACCAGTTTCCATTAGTTCAATAAAGCGTAGTTGTATCGGTCTGTCTTTGATCCAATGGAGAAAATCAGGCAAGTTTTTATCATTTACGTTGCGCATTAGCACAACATTGACTTTCACTTTGTCATAACCTGCCGTAAAAGCAGCGTCTATTCCTTCCATCACTTGATGGAATTTATCTTGCCCGGTGATGGCATGAAATTGGCGGGGATCTAAGCTATCAACACTGACATTTATCGCACTTAGCCCCGCATCACGCCATTGTGCAACATCACGGGCTAAACGATAGCCGTTTGTTGTCACAGCAATCTTTTTAATGGCTGGGTTTTCATTAATAGTCGCGATAATATCAGTAAAATCTCGACGCATCGTAGGCTCACCACCCGTTAAACGGATTTTTTCTGTGCCTAATTCAGCAAAAGAGTGAGTCAGTCGGCGGATTTCATCTAGTGATAGAAAGGACTTATGACCATTTGGCTTGTAGCCATTAGGTAAGCAGTAAGTGCAACGGAAATTACACACGTCTGTGATTGATAGACGTAAATAGAAAAATTTGCGGGAAAACGCATCAACAAGTTGTTGCATAATAACACCTTTCCAAATTCGGGAGATGCGGGCATTTCTACCGTGCACCCTGGTGACTTAGTTAGTCACGGCCAGAACATCATATCCTTTGGATAAAGCTTGTTGACTTAGATGTTAAGGCTAGGAGTTAATCTTTACCTGTTTTTAACAGGTTCTTATACCAATATTTTATGTGTGGATTTTACCTGTTTATTTGATAAAAAGCGAATATTGTTTTCGTTATATAATTTATAATACAACGACTTACAACACTTTTTTTATTTTTATTCTATTTACACTCCCCTTACTCTTCCCTTTTATTTGTCTAAATAACCAGCAATCGATACTCATTCAAGATTAAGAATGTGATGAAATCACGCCGTGATCATAGGCTTAAATTATAATTGTGATAAATTAGCGGCAAATTTTTAAAAGTGAGTAAGACAATTATGCGAAATCGCACGCTAAGTGATTTAGATCGTGTTGTAGCCCTTGGTGGAGGTCATGGCCTTGGACGTGTGCTTTCAGCACTCTCCTATTTAGGAACTCGCCTTACGGGGATTGTCACGACAACAGATAATGGTGGCTCCACGGGACGTATTCGTAAAGACGAAGGCGGTATCGCGTGGGGAGATATGCGCAATTGTATTAATCAATTAATCACAGAGCCTTCCGTTGCTTCTGCGATGTTTGAATACCGTTTCTCAGGCACAGGAGAGCTTGCTGGACACAACTTAGGTAATCTTATGCTAAAGGCCTTAGATAACTTAAGCGTTCGTCCATTAGAAGCAATTAATCTTATCCGCGGCCTACTTAGAGTCAATGCTCATCTTATTCCTATGTCAGAACAAGCGGTTGATTTAATGGCCATTGATGATGAAGGAAATGAAATCTATGGCGAGGTCAATGTAGATAATTTACCGAGGATGCCTCGTCAATTAAAACTCTATCCAGACGTCACCACCACACGAGAAGCCATTGAAGCCATTGAGCAAGCTGATTTAATTTTAATTGGCCCGGGCAGTTTTTTTACCAGTTTGATGCCTTTATTGTTGCTACCTGATTTAGCTAAAGCATTACGTCGTAGCAGTGCCACTACTATTTATATTGGTAATTTAGGTAAAGAGCTTAGCCCTGCGGCTGCAAGTATGACGATGTCAGATAAAATCGCCATGATGGAAACCTATATTGGCTTACAAACTATTGATGCCGTGATTATTAGTCCAGAAACACAATATGAATCAATGAAAGGACGATTAATTGTTCAAGCGCAATTAGAGGCGAAAGATATTCCTTACCGTCATGATAGGCACCTATTAAGTAAAGCTATTGAATTAACACTTCAGCAATTAGGTCAACGTAATACCGCTTGTACAGCGAGTTAATCGTTATACCAATCAAAAAACCGCACTAAAATCATTATCTATCTCAGTGCGGTTAATTAGTTTTTATTAGATTATTTTCTTACTTTAACTGTGTAATTTTGTTTTACAAATAGACAATTAGCTATTAAGTGTTTTTAAAGTAATGCGTTCGCTGATCATTTCTTCTATTTCAGCCAGTGTCATAGGCACATCATTTTTCATAAAACCTAATCCAGCTACGGCTCGTGTAAAAGACATTAAATCTAATGGGGGTAGCTCCATTACCCAGTTTTCTTCTGTCGCTAAGGTATTTTCTGCTTTGAGTATATTTTGTACGACATCGGAAAATGTTTGATGTGATGATGCCCAATTTTGATCACCACTTGCCCATAACCAACGAGTAGCAATAAAGTTTTGCCACATATCTTCCCAACCATCATAAATACGACGTAGCATTGATGCACTCATTAATGACCATGTTTGTGCTTCTTGCTGGGTAATATAACCTTGTTGGCAGCCTTCTAAGCAAAGCTTGTTAAAACGACAAAGATCCCAAATAAGATATTTTACATTTTGGATATTCATTCGATTGGTGTTCATCATATCGATTTGCCATAAACGTTCATTTTTATCATTTTCAGTTAAATCAGATAATAAAATATCGTTTTTTAATGATTGAATATCTTCTTCTTTGCCATTCAAAATCTGGTCACGTAACTGGTAAAAGTCATTGGTATGACCTTGAGTCAGCAACCAAAATAATTGGTAGATTAAATCCCACCGATCATTAACTCCCCAAGCCGCTGATAGCCCACCATCATCTTTACCTTGATTATATTCGTTATATGCCCACTCATTCATTACCGCATAAGGGGCTGCGACATATAACCCCCATTCTTTGGGTAATAACTGATTTACTGGGCTTTCTGTTGCTGGAGACGATAAAACGGGCTCAGGCTCTGTTGTTGCTGGCATTGTAGCAGTGGGTAATTTATTGTCTTGCAATGCAAATCGTAACCACTTAAAAAGTATCACGAGGAAAAAACCACCAATAATGACTCCTACAGAGCTTGGAAACCCTGCATACACATAACCACTCATTCACTATCCTTAATGTCTTTTTTATCTTTGTAAATCATTGACTGTTTGTTAGTTGTAATATTTAAACAGTTGATTGCCAGGAAGGGAATAACAAAATAGATAATAATTGACAAAGAGAGAACAAAAAAAGAGCGCTATAAAAGCTATAACGCCCTTTGTAAGCCTATCTACTTACATTTTCTTATTAAGAATTAGCAATAAATTGCGCACGCAAAGTTTGTAATTTATCCCGTGTTTGAGCCGCTTTTTCAAATTCAAGATCTTTAGCATGTTGATACATTTCCGTTTCTAAGCGCTGAATTTCTTTTTCTAATTCAGCCGTAGAAAGTAATGGATAATCTTCATGAGTATCAACCGCTTTATGTCCTTTCTTATTACGGCCTTGAGTCGGTTGACCAATCTTAAGAATATCACCAATTTTCTTATTTAAGCCTTTTGGCACAATGCCATGTTCAAGGTTAAATTGTTGCTGTTTTTCCCGACGACGTTCTGTCTCACCAATGGCTTTTGCCATAGAATCTGTTATTTTATCGCCATATAAAATAGCTTTACCTTCAAGGTTACGAGCAGCACGACCAATCGTCTGAATAAGCGAACGTTCTGAACGTAAGAATCCCTCTTTATCTGCATCTAAAATCGCCACAAGAGAGACTTCTGGCATATCTAACCCTTCACGAAGTAAGTTTATCCCCACCAGCACATCAAATTCACCTAGACGTAAATCTCGGATAATTTCAACCCGCTCGACGGTATCAATATCTGAGTGCAAATAACGTACCCGTTCACCATGCTCTTCAAGATATTCGGTCAAATCCTCCGCCATACGTTTTGTTAATGTTGTCACTAATACACGTTCATTTTTAGCTGCTCGTATACGTATTTCTGATAATAAATCATCAACCTGTGTGGCAACAGGGCGAACTTCAACCACCGGATCAAGTAAGCCTGTAGGTCTAACCACCTGTTCTACAATGTCATTACCTGATTTTTCTAGCTCATATTTGCCCGGTGTTGCTGAAACATAAATGGTTTGTGGTGCTAATGCTTCAAACTCTTCAAAACGCAATGGGCGGTTATCCAACGCAGAAGGTAACCGGAAGCCATATTCCACTAACGTCTCTTTACGTGAGCGGTCGCCTTTATACATGCCGCCAATTTGCGGAATAGTAACGTGTGATTCGTCAATCACTAATAACCCATCAGCAGGCAAATAGTCAAATAGCGTTGGTGGTGGCTCACCAGGCCCACGGCCAGAAAGATAGCGGGAGTAGTTTTCAATACCTGAGCAATACCCCAATTCATTCATCATTTCTAAATCAAATTGAGTGCGCTGGGTAACTCGCTGCTCTTCAACCAATTTATCATTGGCTAATAGCACCTTACGTCTTTCAGCTAGCTCCTGTTTGATTTTTTCCATCGCATCCAGAATACGTTCGCGCGGCGTAACATAGTGGGTTTTAGGATAGATGGTGAAACGTGGCACATTGTAATGAATTTGCCCTGTGAGAGGATCAAATAGCGATAAACGCTCAACCTCTTCATCAAATAATTCAACACGTAAAGCGTAGTCATCAGATTCAGCAGGAAAGATATCGATCACTTCACCACGGACTCGGAAAGTACCGCGCTGAAAAGCCTGATCATTGCGGGTATATTGCAAATCAGCAAGTCGGCGTAAAATCGCACGTTGGTCAATAATCATGCCATTGCTTAAATGTAGCATCATTTTTAAATAGCTATCAGGATCACCCAAACCATAAATAGCTGAAACTGAAGAGACCACAATAACGTCTTTACGCTCTAAGAGAGCCTTTGTAGCCGATAGACGCATTTGTTCGATATGTTCGTTAACAGAGGCGTCTTTTTCAATAAAGGTATCGGAGCTTGGCACATAGGCTTCAGGTTGATAGTAGTCATAATAAGAGACAAAGTATTCCACCGCATTTTCAGGGAAAAACTCTTTCATTTCACTATAAAGCTGTGCAGCTAGCGTTTTGTTTGGCGCTAATACCATAGTAGGACGATTTAGGTTAGCTATCACATTGGCAATAGTGAAGGTTTTACCTGATCCGGTTACCCCTAATAAGGTTTGGTGAGCAAGTCCATCTTCTAACCCTTCACATAATGAAGCGATAGCAGTAGGTTGATCACCACCGGGTTTAAATTCTGAATGCAGTTTAAAAACTTTGCTCATATTCTTATCTCCTCGCAGACACTCCTTATGATACTGGATAAAAATCCAGCTTCAATCTCTATCTTACAAAAAATAATCTGAATAACGGATTTAAGTTATCCCCAGATTTTAATCAAAAAGTTTTTTAAAAAATCAACCCCTTATTTTAGGGATAAATCACTGAGAGTAAGTTGACGCTTTCGCACTATTGATTTTATTTAACTTATTAATAATAAACAATAAAAAATAAAAGTTGAGAATAACACCAATCTTTAGCAATGCCTTGTATTCTCTATATTTGGCGTATTTTTATTATGGTAATACACAAGGTTATCCACAGGAATAGTGGATAACTGAACAAAGTGCTTATACCACGGTAGGTTACAGCTTTTTTTCTTATTAAAAATAACCCTAATATTTAGCAAAAAAATAATTTTTTTATTTTTTTATACATGAAAATAAGCTGTTAAAATTGACTCAATGATGATGTATCAATGTGATTTGAGATAAGAGAGATCAAGATAAGAGGTAAAATTATGTTGTTTAACGTCTTGTGTTAAATAAGGAATTTTACCTAAAAGTGGTGCTTTAATATGCGCCATTAAAGTAGCTAAATACTGCTGTTGATACCGCCCGGCAGGCTCTACTTCATTTGCTACCCAGCCCGCTAAAGTCAACCCTGATTGCCAAATAGCTTGTTGCGTTAATAATGCATGATTAATACAACCTAATTTAATACCCACCGTTAAAATAACCGGTAATTTTTCTTCAATCACCCAATCTGCAAAGAATTGGTTTGCTGATAGTGGCGTAAACCATCCCCCAGCACCTTCAACTAATACCCAATCTGCGCGTTGTTGCAGATAAGATAACCCCTTCGACATAACCTGAAAATCAATAGGTTGTTTTGTTTCTTCGCTCACAATATGAGGTGATGTGGGGGTTTCAAAGCAATAGGGATTCACTTGCTGATAAGCCAAAGGGACGCTACTAAACTGTTGCAACGTTAATGCATCACTATTACGTAAACCTTCAGGTAACCATTCGCTACCAGATGCGACAGGTTTATAACCCGCAGTTTGATATCCTTGTTGTGTAGCGCATTGTAATAATGCACTACTTACGACGGTTTTACCGACTTCGGTATCTGTTCCTGTTAAAAACCATGTTTTAGCCATGAGAAATCTTTCCTATAACGAGTTCATAAGTAAGTAAATATTTACCAGAGTCTGTTTTGCGCCAAACTTGCTCTAATTGACGCAGTTTTTGGCGTGTCATTAATCCTTTTGGCCGTTCTCCTTGTACAAAATTCGCGCCTACCCCTTTTAATGAGGCAAAAAGCTCAGGCAATGATGCATATTGTTCTGTCACCTTTTCAGTCACAAATTGATATTGAAAACCACTACAGGCTTGTTCAATCTGTTGGTAAGAGAGGAACGGGTTAACATGTTGGTGGTTATCAAGAAACTGCCAAGCGTCTCGTACCTCTTGTAACGTTGATGTTGCTAACGTAGAAAAATAGAGCGCCCCTTGTGGATTGACGACACTCATTAAGCTATTTACCGCAATGGTAAGATCATCACACCACTGCATAGCTAAATTGCTAAAAACGATATCTATGCTGTGGGGGGTGAGCGCACAGTGCTCAATATCACTTTGTAAATAACAATTAGCCCGTTGTTGTTGTCTCGCCACTTGTAACATGGCATGAGATAAATCAAGTGCGATAACAAACCTCCCTTGTTGTCGCCATTTTTGACTGAAATACCCAGTGCCACACCCCGCATCTAGCACCCTATCCCCAGCTTGGTGGCGAGCTAAATACATCAATTTATCACCACTATAACGTTGAATAGAGGCATGATGATCATAATGGCTAGCCGCTTTACTAAAACACTGGGCTATCTGCTGTTTATCTGTTTTGATTGAAGAAACCATGAAGAAGCTCGATTAACATCGCAATGTCGGAAATTTGGTGACGAGTCGTTAAAGTAATGCGTAAACGTGCGCTGTGAGGGGGTACAGTCGGTGGAAAGATCGCTTTTACCCAGAAACCTTCACGTTGTAAATAGTCTGAAAGTTGTTGACAGCGTAGTTCATCACCAATAATTAACGGTTGAATGGCTGTTTGTGAAGGTAATAATGTGACTGGAAGTGATGAGACACCTTGACGGAAAAAGCTAATAAGTTGTTGAAGATATTCTCGTCCTTCATCATCTTGTTTAATAACCTTTAACGCTGCATGTAAAGCAACGGCTTGTGCAGGGGGCATTGAGGTACTATAAATTAAGTGACGTGAATATTGTTCGAAAAACTCAGCAGTCGCCTTATTACACAGTACAGCTGCACCACTAATGCCAAAGGCTTTACCAAAAGTCGCTATTAATAACTCAGGTTTAATCCCTGCTTCATGGCAACTCCCTTTACCTTCTTTACCTAACACGCCAATACCATGCGCATCATCAACCATTAACCACGCCTGATGCTGTTGACTTATTTCTGCCATAGCCGCTAATGGCGCTTTATCACCATCCATGCTAAAAACCCCTTCTGTCACGACTAAGCTTTTATTCGCAGAGGTTTTATGAAGTCGCTGAGATAGAGATGGCGCAGAATTATGCAAAAAGCGCCATAAACTCGCCGGTGATAAGATAGCCGCTTCCATTAATGAAGCATGACAAAGTTTATCGGCAATGATGGCATCTTCTTTTTCAAGTAATGTCGCAATAACACCTTGATTAGCACTATAACCTGAAGAAAATAATAGCGCATGATCGTACCCTAACCAGTCAGCGAGTTGTTGCTCTAACTGCTGATGGGCCTGTGTAAAACCGGTAATATGACCCGATCCCCCACTCCCTACACCATATTCATTCGCACCACGTTGCCATGCTTGAATAACATCAGGATGTTGGCTTATCCCTAAATAATCGTTACCAGAAAAATTAACATATTTATCACCAGACAGTGTGGTTAAATAGCGTCCATTACTATGCTGGATCACCTGTCTTTTTCGCCATAATGGCGTATTTCTACGCTCATTAAGTCGCTTATCTAGATAGTTTTGCCAACTCATTACAGTGCCGCGTTATAAAATTGTTCGGTGTCTTTTTCAGCAACAGCTTGTAGCAACACGTCTTCTTGTTGCTGATCGCCCATTGAGACAGATAATCTTTCAGGATTTAAACCAAGCTTACGGAATAATTGGTGATCTTTATCTTCAGTGGGATTCGTGGTCGTTAATAATTTGCAACCATAAAAAATGGAGTTTGCGCCAGCCATAAAACAGAATGCTTGCGTTTGTTCACTCATTTGTTCACGCCCTGCTGAAAGTCGCACATAAGAGCGAGGCATCATAATACGAGCAACAGCAATAGTCCGAATAAAATCAAAGGGATCGACATCTTCATTATCAGCCAGTGGCGTACCTTTAATTTTGGCTAACATATTGATAGGTACACTTTCCGGCGGTTGCGGTAAGTTAGCTAATTGCACTAACATAGCGGCTCTATCTTTGACCTCTTCCCCTAAACCTAAAATGCCTCCAGAGCACACTTTAATGCCAGCATTACGTACTTTATCTAAGGTATCTAAACGGTCTTGATATGTCCGGGTGGTAATAATGCTGCCGTAAAACTCAGGTGATGTATCAAGATTATGGTTATAAAAATCCAGTCCGGCTTGTGCTAAGCGTGAGGCTTGTGAATCATCAAGCTTACCCAATGTCATACAGGTTTCCATACCTAGCGCTTTCACTTCTTTGACCATCTGCTCAAGATAAGGCATATCACGCTCATGTGGATTACGCCAAGCCGCGCCCATACAAAAACGGGTTGAACCAGCTGCTTTTGCTTTTTTGGCTGATTCAATCACTTGTTGTACTTCCATTAAGCGCTCTTTTTCTAACCCTGTTTTATAGCGCGCACTTTGGGCACAATATTTACAATCTTCAGGACAAGCGCCTGTTTTTATCGACAGTAAGGTGCTGACTTGAATTTGTGAAGGATCAAAATGTTGACGATGCACTTGTTGCGCTTGAAAAACCAAATCTAAAAATGGCATATCAAACAGTGCCCTAGCTTCTTTTAATGTCCAACGTTTTAACGTACTCACAATACATTCTCCTGTTCAAAAGTGATTGCCAGTTTAAATAATAGGGTTATCATGTCAACTAAAATTGATCACGCTAGGTTTACATGATTAACTGGAAAGTAAAATGACACCCGATGATATTGCTTTTGATTTACGCCATATTTGGCACCCTTATACCTCAATGAGTAACCCATTACCGGCTTATCCAATCGTAAGTGCAAAAGGGGTTGAACTCACTTTAGCGAATGGCAAACAATTAATTGATGGTATGTCTTCATGGTGGGCTGCGATCCACGGCTATAACCACCCTGAACTCAATACGGCGGTAACAGAACAACTAGCAGCAATGTCCCATGTGATGTTTGGTGGTATCACCCATCCCTCAGCGGTTGCTCTATGTCGAAAACTATTGGCTATCACTCCCGCACCACTAGAGTGTATTTTCCTCGCTGATTCAGGCTCTGTAGCGGTTGAAGTGGCGATAAAAATGGCATTGCAATATTGGCAGGCAAAAGGTGAAAAACGCCAGCGCATTGTGGCATTAAAACGCGGTTATCATGGTGATACTTTTGGCGCGATGTCGGTGTGTGATCCTGACAATTCGATGCATAGTCTCTACAAAGGCTACCTGCCGAATCATCTGTTTGTCGAAGCGCCAAAAACCGGATTTTATCAACCGTGGGACGCTACTGATATAGACGATTTACGCACCACATTAGCGCAACATCATCAACATATTGCCGCTGTGATGCTAGAGCCAATCGTCCAAGGGGCTGGTGGTATGCGCATATACCACCCAGAGTATTTAACACAAGCTCGAGCGTTATGTGATGAATTTAATGTGTTATTAATTGCCGATGAAATCGCCACTGGATTTGGCAGAACCGGTAAATTATTTGCTTGTGAACACGCGGGGATCTCCCCCGATATTATGTGTGTAGGTAAAGCATTAACAGGTGGTTATATGACGCTATCCGCCACGTTAACTACACGCCATATTGCCGATACTATCAGCCAAGGTGATGCAGGTTGCTTTATGCATGGCCCTACCTATATGGGGAATCCTCTTGCCTGTGCGGTGGCGAATGCTAGTTTATCACTATTAGAGCAAGGTCACTGGGTTAATCAAGTCGCTCAAATTGAAGATCAACTTAAAACCGAATTGTTACCCTTAAAGCAAGCAAAAAGCGTTAAAGATGTGCGGGTACTTGGTGCTATTGGTGTCGTAGAAATGGTTGAGCCAGTCAATATGGCTAAACTACAGAAATACTTTGTCGATGAAGGGGTTTGGATACGACCTTTTGGTCAACTGATTTATATTATGCCTCCTTATATTATATCACCTGAAAAGCTCACTAAACTCACTCAAGCAATTGAGAAAGCAGTTAATCTTACCAATTAATTATTTTGTTTTAATATCTCTAGCGGCATCATCTACCGCTAGAGAGCAAGCAATACTTATTTGGTGACTACAGTGACCCACATCGCCCCTTTTCCGACTGGATAACAAGCTAATTCCGTTAATGCGCCGGTTTGCCTATCAATACGAGAAACAGAGACAAAATCAGATTTCTGACCGCAAGAAATGAGATAATTTCCTGTATTATCAAGATTAAAACCGCGTGGTTGTGTCTGTGTTGTATAATGACCTACAGGTTGTAGATGATCCCCTGCTTCTGAAACTGCCATTACACTAATCAAGCTTTCCGAACGTTCACTGGCATAGAGGAAACGACCGTCTGGGGTAATATGGATATCAGCGGCCCAACGTGTGCTATTGAAAGTTTCTGGCACCATATCGATGGTTTGCATTAAACGATAAAGATCACCCATACGACGATAAACATTGATTGTTGCATCTAATTCATTAAGGCAATAAAACACTTCGCCATTAGGATTGAACGCTAAATGACGCGGCCCTGCATTTATTGCTGTGGTTAACTCTTCGCTACGCGCTTCACTTAAATGTCCCTCTTCTGAAAGATTAAATAGACGAATATGATCTTCACCTAAACAGGGAACAATAAGCTGCTTGTTATGCCAATCAATATTAGAAGAATGTGGTTTATTTAATCCTTCAATAAGTTGTATCGGCGCTTGAGCAATACCTTGTTGATTAATCGGCAATACCGCTAAGTTACCTTGGTGATAAGAAGGAACAAACAAAAAACGTTCTGTTTTATCCAAGCACAGATGAACTGGTGCACTTGGAATTGCCGTTATTGCTTTTTGTTCTAACTGGCCATCAGGTGCGATTTCAAAGGTCACCACACTAAAATGAGGACGAATGCCAACATAAAGATGTTTTCCATCTGCACTAGCCACCATAGGTTGAACTTGTCCTGCAACCTTAACAACCTGCAGTAGATGCATCTCTCCCGCGCTATTTAATGTATACGCATGGATTTGATGACTCTCTGGACTTGCTACGTAGACTACCTGTTTCATCCTTTCTCCTTAAAATCGATTACCTATTGATTTATAAAGAATAATAACTTAACCAACTGATACCTGTCACGATTAAGCTAGTTTATCTTTGCTAGGTTAACGTGTAACATCAGCATCATTGCATCTTTATACTATCAAGGGGCTTATTATGTCGTATCGCGTTATTGCACTGGATCTTGATGGCACATTGCTTGATGACCAAAAACGTATCCTACCGGGATCTTTAACTGCTCTTAATCTTGCCAGAAAAGCGGGCGTTAAAGTACTCATTGTAACAGGTCGTCACCATGTTGCTATTCATCCATTCTATCAAGCGCTAGATCTTGATACACCCGCTATCTGTTGTAATGGTACTTATCTTTACGACTACCTCGGTAAAAAAGTGCTTGAATCTGATCCTTTAACCCCCGAAGAAACACGCGCGGTACTCGACTTGGTTAAACAAACCGATGTGCATCATTTAGTCTATGCAGATGATGCAATGATGTATGATCAACTTACCGCTGCCGTACAACGTACACTTAATTGGGCTGATACTCTTCCTCTGGCACAACGCCCTAATTTAGTCAAAGTAGATGATTTTTACCAAGCAATGCATCATGTTGATTCTATCTGGAAAATAGCGACCACAACCCCCAATCACGATGAGTTACGTGCTTTAATCGAACAAGTAGAACAACAAGTCGGCTTAGAGTGTGAATGGTCTTGGGTCGATCAAGTTGATATCACCAAGAAAGGTAATAGCAAAGGTCGCCGTTTACAGCGTTGGGTTGAAGCCAATGGCATGAAGATGAGTGATGTTATGGCGTTTGGTGATAACTTCAATGACTTAAGTATGTTAGAGCACGTTGGTTTAGGTGTTGCTATGGGCAACGCATCAGATGAGGTCAAAGCACGCGCTAAACTGGTGACTAAAAATAATAATCAGCCCGGTATTGCAGAGACTATTCATAAATATATTTTGTCTTAAATACTTGCTATTCAAACAACAAAGCCTCATCTATGACGAGGCTTTATTTTTATAAATCAATAAATTAAAGATGGCGACTTAGTGAAATACTTTTTATTTGCGCATAAAGCCACTGCCCTTCTTGAATATTGAGTTCATCTCTCGCCCAAGGGGTGATCCGCGCCCATAAATAATTGCCATCATTAACCAGTTTCACATCTACCTGATCATCATGTTTGATCATTTCGACCACTTTCATATGTAATATATTACGGATACTACTATTTGATGGGCGAGTGGTAGTTAACGATACATCTGAAGCATCAATACGAACGCGCACATCGCGACCTATTTTTGCCTCGATTTGTGGCAACCACAGTACTTGATTACCAAAGGCGGTCGCCGTCATCGCATAATGGCTATGATGTTCAACGACCATAACATTTGCAACACTGCTTAACGTCTCTTTTTGTAACCAAGGGCGTAATGCGCTACTGGCCCAAACATCTTCTAACTTACCCATTGCCTTAATTTTTCCGGCATCCATAACAATCACATTATCAGCAAGTCGAATAATCTCATCTAGACTATGACTCACATACAAAATAGGTATTTGTACATCTTGTGAAAGTTTTTCTAAATAGGGTAATAATTCACGCTTGCGGGGTAAATCAAGAGAGGCCAATGGTTCATCCATTAGCATAATATCGGGTGCAGTTAATAATGCACGTCCAATAGCCACACGTTGTTTTTCACCACCAGATAGCGTAATAGGAAAACGCGAAAGTAGATGTTCGATACCTAATAGATAAATAATTCTATCAAACTGTACTTTCATTGTTGGTGACATACCGTAAAGTAAATTTCCTTTTACGGTATAATGAGGAAATAGTCGTGCATCTTGAAATACATAGCCTACTTTGCGCTTTTCGGGTGGCAGATAAATTTTCTTCTCAATATCCACCAATGTGTGATTATTTAACACAATATGTCCTGAATCAGGTTTGGTTAAACCACCAATCACATTAATGAGCGACGTTTTACCTGCGCCAGATAAGCCAAATACCGCCGTGATACTTTCTGTTGGTAATTGAGTATTCACTTCCAGACACAAAGAGCCCAGTGTCTGTTTAAAATTCATCTCTAGCATACGCCCCCCAATCTTTTACGACCCCAACGAGTTAGCCACTCTGAAGCCATTAAAGAGACGAGCGCCAAAATAATTGCAATGACACATAAACGGGCGGCATCCATTTCTGCCCCCGGTGTTTCAATTAACGTATACATAGCCAAAGGGATCGTTCTGGTTTCCCCTGGAATATTGGAGACGAAAGTGATTGTGGCGCCAAATTCACCTAATGAGCGAGCAAAGGCCAATACGATCCCCGCAATAATGCCGGGCATAGATAATGGTAACGTTATAGTAAAAAAGACACGTAATGGTGATGCGCCTAATGTTCTTGCCGCTTGTTCCATACGTTGGTCGACAGCTTCTAGTGCTAGTCTAATTGCTCTTACCATCAGTGGAAATGCCACAACAGCTGAGGCAAGTGCCGCCCCTCGCCAACTGAAGGTAAAACTAAATCCAAACCAATTATATAGCCATTCACCAATAAATCCGCGTCTCCCCATGCTAATTAATAATAGATAACCAACAACAACGGGAGGTAAAACTAAAGGTAAATGAATAATGCTATCAAGCAATGATTTACCGGGAAAACGAACCCTAACTAATAGCCAAGCCATCAATATACCAAAAGGAAGACTAATTATTACTGCAATTGTCGATACCTTAAGGCTTAAAAGAATCGCTTGCCATTCGTATTCACTTAACATCTCCAAAAGTATAATTCCTAAAGTGGGCTAAAGCCGTATTTCTTAAATATTTCTGCGGCTTGAGGTGTTTTTAGATAGTCATAAAAATCACGAACAGCTTTATTATCCTGTCCTTTTACAACTGCCATTGGATACTCAACAGGTTTGTGACTATCAGTTGGGAATACCCCAACCACTTTCACTTTGTCACTGGCAACAGCATCAGAGCCATAGACAATACCTAATGGTGCTTCATCTCGTTCAACTAATGCCATGCCGCTGCGAACATTATTAGTGCGTGCCATTTCCGGACTCACCACATCCCATGCACCTAAATATTCTAATGACTCTTTAGCATAGATACCAACAGGTACATGATCTGGATCACCCACAGCTAATTTTCCACCATTAAGTAAGGATTTCCATTTAGTATCCTTATTAATAACAACATTGTTTAATTTGCTATCTTTAGGAGCAATTAACACTAAGTCGTTACCTAATAATGTATGTCGTGAATCAGTCACCATTAAATTCTTATTAATAACATAATCCATCCACTGCTGATCGGCAGAAATAAATAGATTTGCAGGTGCTCCTTGCTCAATTTGGCGAGCAAGTGTTGAAGAGGATGCATAAGAAGCAACGACATCCGCTTGTTTTTCCTGTTTATATTGTGCCGAAATTTCATTAAGCGCATTAGTGAGAGAAGCCGCCGCAAATACCGTTATTTTTTCCGATGCCATGCTTTGGCTCACTAAAGCAAAAGAGATAATCGCACCAGCCAGTAACTTACCTGATAATTTTTTCATGTTGAGTTCCACTTAAATAGGACAATAACCACGCTGTATATATCAAGATATAACGTAAAATGAAAGGATAAGTTGATTAAAATTGGTTATATATCAATAAATATAGCGATAAATAGGGAGACAAAAATGGCGATAGCAATGGAGATAGAAATTCAGTCAACAACGCTACAACTTGAAGTTAAATAGCTAACAGCTAAATACTCTAAATAATTCAAGGTATAGGGAGACAAAAGTAGAAATAGCAATGGAGATAGAAATTCAGTCAACAACGCGACAACTTGAAGTTAAATAGATAAAAGATAAATACTCTAAATAATTCAAGGTGTAGCTAGGCGACAAGTGAATGAGTCGCTAGGAGCATACATCAGTATGTGACTAGTGCAAATAAACGCAGTCAATACCGCGATAGCTTGAAGTTAAATAGCTAAAAGATAAATACTCTAAATAATTCAAGGAATACGGAGACAAAAGTAGAGATAGCAATGGAGATAGAAATTCAGTCAATACCGCGACAACTTGAAGTTAAATAGATAAAAGATAAATACTCTAAATAATTCAAGGTGTAGCTAGGCGACAAGTGAATGAGTCGCTAGGAGCATACATCAGTATGTGACTAGTGCGAATGAACGCAGTCAACAACGCTACAACTTGAAGTATGACGAGTATTTGAGGAGTATTTTAGGAGTATTAAAAACAGCCCTTCACAATAAAGGGCTGTTCTAAATAGAGGGGTAATTATGCTTTTTTATCAGCCTTTGACTGACTAGGTGAAATTAAGTTAAAAATCTCGCCTAAACCATAAATAATGCCCATGATAAGTACCATCACAACAGGTACCATCAAGAGAGCGAACCCTAAACTTTTCAATAATTCAAACATGATAACCTCTTTATCATGGTATATTCGGAAAGCCAGAGTTGGCATTTCTTCACGAATAACGAATAATAACGCTATAGTTGTATCTATTCTAGAGAATTATCGTTTTGTGTCGGCACAAAAAATGCGATAAACAGACAAACCAGAAGAAGCCTATCATTATGCAAGCAGAAATATTACTGACACTGAAACTTCAAGATAAGCTCTTTGCTGATCCACGCCGTGTTGCGCTGTTAAAACAAATTAAAGCAACAGGCTCAATTAGCCAAGGGGCGAAAATGGCGGGCATTAGTTATAAAAGTGCTTGGGACGCCATCAATGAAATGAATCAACTGGCTGACGAACTCCTGGTTGATAGAGCAACTGGCGGTAAAGGGGGTGGAGGCGCTACACTGACTCATTATTGTGAACGCTTACTACAACTTTATGATCTACTAGGACAAATTCAACAAAAAGCCTTTGATGTATTAAAAGACGATTCATTACCTTTAGACAGCCTTTTAGCGGCTATTTCACGTTTTTCGTTACAGACCAGTGCCAGAAACCAATTTTTTGGCACCATTATTGAACGCGATCACTTACAAGTACAACAACATGTTAATGTTCAGCTTGCTGATCAAAAAACGGTTATTCGCGCGGCGTTAACTGAAAAAAGCGCCGATCGTCTAAATCTTAAAGAAGGCAAAGAAGTACTCGTTTTAATTAAAGCGCCATGGGTCAATATAGAAAAAGGCGCCTCTGTAGCACAACAATATGACAATGCGCTATCAGGCACCCTAACCCAAATTGAAACGGGCAATGAAAATAGTGAATTAGTGGTAACGTTAGAAGGTGGACTAGAAGTGTGTGCGACTTGTTCTAACCAGCATGTTACACAACAAAAGCTACATATTAATGATACCGTAACAGCGTTATTTAATGCCGATCAGGTGATTATCGCCACATTATGTTAATTATTAGCATGATGGATTTTCAGTAAAAATAACACCATCACTTAATTGATATTTTAAAAATTATATTAAGTGATGGTTTTTCGACTAATACAACGTGTAAAAGCTTTTTTTATTGATGCAATTAATACTTTGCCAATACAATGGATTTTTAACGTTATAATTGTATTGTTATATATAATTTATTAATCTAATATTCCATCCATAAACTATCATTTAATTATCTCACTATTTGATAAAGCAATAATCTCTTTCATATAACGATGATATTGTTTCCCCTTTTTCATAATAGCATAATCTTTAATTGATAAAATATCCGTATGGTTAATAGAATTATTTAACCTCGACACTTCAATAAAAATAACATCCTTGCTATTAATTAAGTAAGTATAAACATCCTCTAATTGTTCTATCATATGATATAAACAACATGCTGATTTCAATGATGGAAATACTTTTTTGAGGTACGGAATGATAATTTTATTTTCTGAATCCTTAAATTTTAAAAAAGCTTCATTTGTCATCACTTTATTTCCCCAGGGGTAGTAGTTATTAAATTTCCATTTTTATCTGTGAGCATAGTAATTATGTTAGTTGGCTGTTTACTAAATTTATCAATTCCTATATTTTTATCAAGCTGAATCACTCTTTCATACAAAATATCAATACTATTGGTGTTTTTATTATATGATTCTCTCGTTTTATTAATAGGAATCTTAATGACAGCAGGACTTAATAATATATCTTTAATTTCCTGTTCACTAAGCGTAAATTGGCTAGCATTTTGCGCTCCTGAAAAATGACGTTTTTGTACATGCAACCAACCTGATTCAACATCTCCCACTTTAATATTAATCCTAGATTGAACAATAGGATGTTCTAATTCATTTTTAAAAACTACGGTTTTGGCTCCATTAGATACTTTATATCCATTCGTAGTTACTCCTGAATATATTATAAACTCCCCGTTATTGATTATTTCAATAGCTTTTTTGTTGGTAGTTATTAATAATTTTTCTTGTTCTACTATCGGTTTTATAGCAGTTATATTTAATTTTCCTGAAGTCATTAAAGACTTTGAACTATTAGCTAACATGCTAGAGAAAGCTTTAGCACTTTCTTCTGAACTAGCTAATACTTTATAACCAGTACCAACGGTGACACCAGCGATTGCAGCTTCTGGAGCTGATATCCCAGCGATATTAATACCTAGCTGATTAGCACAATAAACCCAATTAGCTTTACATGTACTAAATGCAGCTTGCGTAATAGCAATAAGTTCTGGTGTTGCTGCAATAACAGTGTGACCACCAATAATGCTCGCACTTCCTCCTAAACCAAGAGCAATCGCAATCATCCCTGCATTTTGTCGATTTACAACTCTTTCTGCTGCTGCAACATCACCTTTTGACGCTGCAATTATGTCCTTATTATTTTCTAGTGCTAGCTTTGAAAGCATATGTTCGCTGTAATTATGTCGATAAACTAACTCCGCAGAATTAGCCGCAGAAAATACGCCCTCAGGCTTACGAGTCACAATAGCGCCTGTCAGTGCACCAATTAATTTAGTGAGCTGTGTTTTTCCTTCATTGCCATGTAGTGCCTCTTGAATTAATGCAACTTGTCTGTCAGTTTCATTTAAATAACTAGGCTCAAATAATTTACTTTGTAGCGATATTGCCGCTATTTCTGCTGCCAAGGCGCCGGCTACTGCACCTGTTACACTGCCTCCTGCAATTTCAGCACTCACTCCTGCAACAACAGAATGGCTTAAAACCTTTCCTGCATGCCCTAATATCGCACCGTTATCACCAATGAGATTGGCACCTTCAGCGTGAAATTGACTGCCGATATGGCTTAATAGCGCAGTTTTAAAATTATCAATAAAACTGCCACCTTGAATGGCTGTGCCCAGTGTAGAACTCACTACTGACTGTGAGGCAACGCGTTGAGCAACTTGAGTCCATGTGGCATTATCCGTCGCAAGCAACTTGCCTGTTGTCGGTAATGTTCCCCCCTGTATTGCTTGATCCCAACCCATAAATTGGTCAAGACCTTGCAAGGCGCCTGCAACGGTCATACTGGTGACAATGGATTTCACCGTATCACTGCGACTTAAGGCGCCAAATGTTTTAGAAATATTGCCTTGATTTTCAGCTAAAGAGACCGCAGCTTGCGAAACTAAAGAAGCAAAACCGGCTTGTGCCGCAACTGATGCCGTTGACGCAACCCCCGCAGAGGCTCCTGCAGCAATAGTGGCATTACTTGCCATTCCTCCTATTGAGGCAGCTGTTGCCGTACCATAAGTTGCAACCCCTACCGCGATGGCAATAACCGCACCAACAACTGGATTTAACTGCTGGGTTTTATCATCCCAACTGGAATAAGTGTCTTTCACTAAATTCCAATTAATATTTTCTTGACGTTGGAGCGCATTAAGCCAAGCATATTCTGGTGTGTTACTTAAGGCAGTTAATGCCTGCTCTAAAGATTGCTCTTTTTTGGCTTTAATATCTGCAGATATGCCTTTTGGCGCATCGATAGTCAGCTTTCCGCCAATATAGAGTTCAGGTAATAGCCATGTTCCCTTGGTGTATCCCTGATTACGTTGAGTGATATATATATCTTTTGAACGAGTAATAACTTGTTTAAAAGCAGTATCTTTCACCGCTTTAAAATTAATGCCTCCTGTTTTACTGGTTAATTTGGCATTCTTTGCTGTCTCTAATTTGCTTGCTTCTAAAGTGATATCATCTTTAGCAATTAAATTAATATCGTCATTAGCAATAAACTCGGTAACTTTATTCGTTGTGTTATTAAATGTTTTGGTATATTTCTTTTTAGTCGCACACAGTGTCCACCAATTACATTTTTTCTTTTCTTCTTCATAGTAACTGGATTCTTCCATTGCCTGTGCATAAAGAAATCCACCTTTAGCAGCAATATCCATCTTTTTATTAGCAGCCAATTGAGAGGCCTGAAATAAAATACTGCCCTCAGATAATAGTGTTAGATGATTACCGCTATTAATTTCAGTACTGACTTGTTTACGAAGTTCTTCTAACTCTGAGTCCGACTCTTTACGAAAATGTGTTCTTACTGATCCCAATTGGATATTGCCACCACTGGAAATAGCAATATCCCCCTCTGATTTAAGTGAACTTCCTTCTGTTGTGAGTGAGCCTGATGATGCAATAGAAATACCTTTATTTCCCATAATGGATGTGGTGGCATATTGAATGTCTTGCGCATCTTCGTGGGGATCTTTGATGGCGGAATAAGCATTTGCACCCAGTTTTATATTTCTACCCGCTAATACAATGATTTTATCTTTTGAATTTAATACTGTTGAACTTAAATCAATATCACGCGCGGCATTTAAAATAAGGTTATTATCTGAAAATAATTTAGATTGTAGTTGGGGGTAATAAATATCACTGAAAAAAGGAGCGGCTTCTTTTATTAATTTGGAGGCAAGAAAAATATCTTGTCCTGCATTAAAAGTTATTTCTTTGTTACTATAATATTTTATTCCCTGACTAACAATATCTTTACCAGCCATCAAGCTTATATTATTCTTACTTTTCCAAAGCCCCATATTAAATAAAAACGCTGAAATATATTGTTCATCTCTAAAATTTGGCATTAGGTTGAAAAATAAAGACTCATCGCGTTTTATTTTAATATTCTCTAATGCTGATAAACTTTTTTCATTTGATTCATTAATTATTACATTTGAAATGTAAATGTTTTTACCTGAATAAAAGTCTATTTTTTCAGACACATCAATAAATGGTGCCTTAATGCTATTCAGAGTATAAGAGGCTATAGGGCTAAATGAATAATTAATATCTCCATTCTTAGTTATGATGGAAAAATGCTTTGCCGTTACATCTATATTTTCAGAATTAACATTATCAATTGCTGTTAAATTTATAATATCACCAGATAATAAATTTGAATTACTTATATTTATATTTTTATTAGCAATAACAGATAAAGAGTTACTTGATTTTAAATTTAATGAGATATTTAAATTATTAGCATTTAATAGTATATTTTTAGCTAATATAGTACTTTCAAAATCAGATATTCTTCTATACTTTTTAATTTCTTTTTCTAAAAATGGAAATTTACGTTCTAACGCTATACTATCTTTAAAATCTAAAACTAAATTATTACCTGCTTTTATCATATATTCAGAAGCACTATCTACAATAAATTCATAATGACTTCCAATTTTAGTAAAGGGAATAAAATGAACTATTTTTTGAAATTTAGTTTCATCAATATTATATTTATTTACATCATCTCGATAAAAAATATGAGCATTATCATGAGAATAAAGATCCCATTTATTAAGGTGTCCAAACCGATAATAGTATACTTTTGCATTGTTTCCCGTTGCGATAAGATCATTAGTTGCAAAAATATCAGATTGGGTATTAAAAAACTCGTTAGATTGTATATATAAATTTTTACCAGAATAAATAACACTAGGAACATACTTTTTATTCTTTTCAAATAATGAGCGTTCTACATTAACACCTCCATTATTTTTTAAATCTAATATATCAAACCACTTTTTATCAGAGAGTTCTTTTAATTCAGCAAGTAAAATAATTATAAGGAAATTATTCGTAGGACTATTGTAAGGATGAAGAAAATGAGTACCTATATTTATAGACGATGTAGAATCAGGCTCTTGCTTTATTTCTTTAAATAAAGGAGTAATAGATTCATTAACCAATTTCTTGGTTCTAATAATCAAATCACCCTTTTCTGTTTTTATGGTGGCTGATTGATTTTCAATTAAACTACTTGGTTCACCCTGTGCATTTTTTTGTATCCATAAATTATCTTTTGCTTGAATAAGCGCTTTTTCACCTTTATTAGTGAATTTATCTACGAATAAACGCATATCCTTTTCTGCGATAATATCACTATGATTCGTTAGCGTATTAGTTGCTAATGTAATATCTCTTTGCGCTTTTAAGCTGGCATTACTATTCATTTGTAGCGCTTTGCTACTAACATTAATATCTTGCTCAGATTGAATATTGCCATTAAAGGTAATTTTGCCATCAACTGTTAAATTGATACTATTTTGTTTTGTTTGAATATCAGTTAAATTAACACCGACCCCTTTTTCTGTGCTAACTAAGCGTATTTGATTGGCATACATTCCACCCAATGCTTTTGTATCAATAGCGACGGTCGGTTTTACACCTTCTCCATTAATGCTATTTACTGTCCCTTTGCCGAAATCAATATGGTTATTCCCTTGCATTAAAGAGAGATTTTTAGCATTTATCTTTCCATTTATTTCAATACTACGACTAATAATATCGGCATAATTTTGCAAATCGGCATTCATACCTTGCTTACCAATAACAATACTGCCTTTTTTTACTTCTAGTGCCGAATAGGTACCTTGAGGGCTAAATTGAGGCTTTCCCGTCGTGAGAGTAATTGATGGAGTATTAATAAATGAGCAACCATCACAACTAATTCCATTAGGATTAGCAATTAAAACATCCGCTTGTTGTCCTGCAACTTCTAATTTACCTAATAACTGTGAACGACTATTACCGACAACTTCATTAATAATTAAATTAGCCGTATTACCTTTTAAATTTTTATTAGCAGATATTTTTTTTGCTAATTGACTATTGGCATCAACTTGCGAATTATTAAGTACTGCCCCCTGTTTATTAACATTAAAGACATTAAATCTATTATGAGAAACACCACTGTCATTAGGTGTTGCAATATTAATAATAGGAATATTATTTTGCTGGTTTATTGTTATCGTTTTATCAGATGAAGTAATGACAGAGCCCCAAGCAGGATGCAATGGGTAAATAGCGGTTAAATAAATAACACAATAGCTTATTAAACGCTGTTTTCGCGAAATATCCTTTTTATGCATAAAAAATTCCTTATTTAAAGAGCAAAAGAAATTGACCAAGATAAAGACCATTGGTTAGCATTTGACCACTTTGGATAAATGAATGGTTTGTTTATCAATAGTTGTGAAGAAAAAGGGGAACGATAAAATGAAAGCCCCATAGCGCCAGCTAATAAAGACTGCTGCTTTGTTTCATATTGATCAGAATAGATAACGCCATAATCAACAGCCGTAATAAAACGCCATTGACCTAAAAATGAATTTATCCATGGTGTATTAATTTCATTACGCCAATAAAGTCCTCTATTGGCACTAAGCTTATTTTGTTTAGTACCACGAACCGCATTTAATCCATCTATGGTTATTTTTTCCACACTATAAAGATTATCAGATGTATATTGACCATAAAAAGACGTAATATAGGAGACAGAGTAAGGAAATAAATATTGATAATGTATATTTAGACTCAATTTTCTATAGTGGCTTCGGGGTGAGTTTTCAGCAATATAATCAGGTGATGCCCCAAAAAAAGACAACCCAATTTCTGCTGATGGATTAATAGATAAATAACCTGATGTCAGATTAAAATGATATTGAGGCGCTAATGATAGTGATGTTAATGTTGGGCTATTGATTAATATCGGCTGTTTGGCTAATTCCGTTCTTACTTTTTTATGCTTTAATATGCCTTTTAATATTATCTTCTTCTTACTATCCCGATAAAGTAAACGACTAATATCAACTTGCTGATTAGTATTTATACTTTTATAGATATATTGATTACTATAACTTTTAATAAAATGAGAAGAACGGTTATAAGATAACTGATATTGATAAAACCAATAGCCATAGGGAATGTTTATACTCGCTGTATAGCCTCTATAATAATGTGAATGTAATAAATCTGTATTACTATTTAAGGAGAGCTCCCACTGCTCTCCAAATCCAAATAACGAATCTATTGCTGTGGTATTCGTCAGTAACATTTCACCTGTTGCTTTTGAACCTGAATTATCAATAGTAAGTTGATTTCTGAAAGGATGCGTTTCGTTTTCCTTATAAATAAAAATAGTCGAGTATCCTATCCTGTCACTAGGTTGAATATCTAATCTATATAGTGATGTTGTTAATCGATTAAGTTGTTCAAGCCCATGCTCTAACTCACGTAAATTAAGTCGTTTATCTTGATATGAAGGAAATAGAATATCAACCATGGGGGAAGTCATATTATCAATAAAGATTGATTTTATCTTTCCTTCAATTACGTTAATGGTTAACTGATGATTTGAGAGATCTTGATCGGCAATAAAAGCTTGTGAAGTAATATAGCCTTTTTCAATATACGCATTAGTCATTGATTTAATGATATGTTGCATATCACTTAATGTTAAACATTTATTTATATATTTAGATATTAATTCTTTTTGTGCCTTATTAGTTAATAAACCATTCCTTTCTATTTTTATTTCATTAATTAAGAAGCAATTATTTACATTATTATTTATTTCTGCAAAAGTTATCTTACTTATCGTTAATAAAAATAGCGCCATTAATCCTAATAAATAGTTAACACATTCCCTTTTAATGTTATTCATATAAACGAGTCCTTATGTTTTTATTAAAATAACATAAATAATCTTGCCCATCTTTTATCTTTTTTATTCTCTCTGCACTATTTTTACTTAAGCGATCAGCAACAAATATTGACAAGTTTTAATTAAACCGATATTGGTAAGTATTCTACTTGTAATAAAAACAAGGATAATAATAATGAAGTACTTGCAACTCACAAAAACACTGTTTCGCTTAAGTGATACACTCTGCTTGCATATCGATGATTTAACTATCAATGAAGGAGAAAGTTGGGCATTCGTTGGTAGCAATGGTAGTGGTAAAACGGCGCTCGCTAATACATTATGCCAAGAGGGGATTTTATTATCGGGTGAGCTTATTAATAGGTTTACTCGTCCGATTAATCTCTCTTTTGAAAAATTACAAAAAATGATAGAGGAAGAGTGGCTGCGTAACAATACAGACTTATTAAGTGAAGATGAGGATGATACGGGATTAACCGTGGCTCAGGTGATCCAAATGCAGGTAAAAGATAATGATCGCTGCCTGTTATTAGCAAAACAATTTGGTATTGATGCACTTTTATCAAGGCGTTTTAAATATCTTTCAACGGGAGAGTCTCGTAAGGTACTGCTTATTCAGTTATTGATGAATAAACCTGATCTATTAATTTTAGATGAGCCTTTTGATGGTTTAGATATTGACTCTCGTCGTACATTAAGTGAGTTACTTTCATCACTACATCAACAAAAGCTAACGATTGTTCTTATTTTAAATCGCTTTAATGATATTCCTGATTTTGTGCAAAATGCTGGCTTATTGATTGACTGTAAACTCGTGGCACAAGGTAAAAAAAGTGATATTTTATCAGACTCAGTAATTGCGCAATTATCTCACAGTGAAACACTTGAAAATCTGATCTTACCCGCCTCAGACTCCGTTGATGCAGTTCCTACCTTACCACCAACGCTTTCCCCTATTATACTTAAGGATGGCGTGGTCAGTTATAATGATAAACCTGTGCTCCATCACTTAACCTGGGAAGTTAAACCACAACAACATTGGCAAATATTAGGTCCTAATGGCGCAGGAAAATCGACCTTATTAAGCTTAATCACAGGAGATCATCCTCAAGGCTATAGCAATGATTTAACACTATTTGGTCGTAAAAGAGGCAGTGGTGAAACCATTTGGGAGATCAAACGCCATATTGGTTATGTTAGTAATGCCTTACATCAAAGCTATCGCGTCTCTTCAAGTGTGAAAAATGTGATTATTTCTGGTTTTCATGACTCTATTGGTATTTATCAAGCCGTTACCGATAAACAGCAAAAATTAGCGGATGAATGGCTAACACTAATTGGTTTAACTGCACTCGCTAACCATCCTTTTCACTCACTTTCATGGGGACAACAGCGTCTAGTATTAATTGTAAGAGCATTGGTTAAACACCCGACATTATTGATCCTCGATGAACCACTACAAGGATTAGATACAACCAATAGACTATTAGTACAGCGCTTTATTGATATCATGATAAGCCATAGCAATACTCAACTACTGTTTGTCAGTCATCATCAAGAAGATGCACCTCACTGTATTACCCATCGACTGATTTTTATTAAAGAAGGAGATATCTATCGTTACCAACAACAACCCTGTTAACTAGATATAGGCTATTTTTAAGGTAAGATACATCATCACACTGAAGAAAAGGGTATTTGTTATCGATAGATGGCGATGATTTTAACGATAGATTTAGAGAGCATATTTTTTACTGATAATTATCCAGAATCGGCTTTTCGTTTCTTTTCACCGATCCCGTTAAATTAATAGCTTTATCGATTAAGCAAAAGGTGTAATAACTGTGTAATATTTCATCAAACAATCGTCATTTTTGACATAATCCCCCTAGTTTTGTTAGTTATGTTTGGCGTTCTTGTTGATGATCCATATAATGATTGCAGTCCTGATTTTAAACTTATATTAAGAAAGTAATTATAGGAGTCTAAACTATGGCAGTAACTAAGCTTGTGCTAGTTCGACACGGTGAAAGTGTATGGAACAAAGAAAACCGTTTTACAGGCTGGACTGACGTTGAATTGTCAGATAAAGGCCGTAATGAAGCGCAAGAAGCAGGTAAACTGCTGAAGGCTGAAGGTTTTACTTTTGACTACGCATATACTTCTGTACTAAAACGTGCAATCCACACTCTGTGGAACATTCTTGATGAAGTTGATCAACAATGGCTGCCAGTAGAGAAAAGCTGGAAACTAAACGAACGTCACTACGGTGCATTACAAGGCTTAAACAAAGCTGAAACAGCTGAAAAATACGGTGACGAGCAAGTTAAACAATGGCGTCGTGGTTTTGCGGTTACCCCACCAGAGTTAACTAAAGATGATGATCGCTTCCCAGGTAAAGATCCACGTTATGCATCTTTAACTGAAGCTGAACTGCCATTAACAGAAAGCTTAGCGTTAACTATCGACCGTGTAACACCATATTGGGAAGAAGTCATTAAACCTCGCGTTGCTTCAGGTGATAAAGTGATTATTGCCGCTCACGGTAACTCACTGCGCGCTCTGGTTAAATACCTAGACAATATGAGTGAAGAAGAAATTCTTGAACTGAATATCCCAACAGCAGTACCTTTAGTTTACGAATTTGATGAAAATATGAAACCAATCAAACGTTACTACTTAGGTAATGCAGAAGAAATCGCAGCAAAAGCCGCGGCTGTTGCTAACCAAGGTAAAGCAAAATAATTTTACTTTTACTTTGAATTAGATAAAAAAAATGCCACTTTTGAGTGGCATTTTTATTAATAAAAACAGACTATTATGATTTATTACGACGAGTAGCGACTGCATCGGCTAATTGGCGTAATAACGTTTCTGTATCATCCCACCCAATACAAGCATCTGTGACACTTTTACCGTATACCAAAGGTTCACCACTTTCTAATGATTGATTGCCCTCTTCTAAATGACTTTCAACCATTACACCAATTAAAGCTTTTTCTCCTGCGCTAATTTGTTGGCAAATATCGGCACCAACCTCCATTTGTTTCTTAAATTGTTTACAGCTATTGGCGTGGCTAAAATCAACCATAACATTTTGGGGTAATCCTGCTTTTTTCAGACCTTCTTTTACGGCAGCAACATGTTCTGCACTGTAATTAGGCTCTTTACCGCCCCGTAAAATAATATGGCAATCTTTATTCCCTGCAGTACGAACTATCGCTGAGTGACCCCATTTAGTTACCGATAAGAAACAGTGTGGAGAGCCTGCAGCATTGATGGCATCAATCGCCACTTTAATTGTGCCATCTGTGCCATTTTTAAAACCAACAGGACAAGATAGTCCGGAGGATAATTCTCTATGCACTTGAGATTCTGTTGTTCGAGCACCAATGGCTCCCCAACTCATCAAATCAGCGACATATTGTGGGGTTATCATATCTAAAAACTCGCCAGCCGTTGGTAATCCACTATCATTGATGGTTAATAGCAAACGACGAGCAATGCGTAATCCTTCATTAATATCAAAGGTACAATCCATATGTGGATCATTTATCAGCCCTTTCCAACCGACTGTGGTACGTGGTTTTTCAAAATAAACTCGCATCACAATTTCAAGTTTATCTTTCAGCTCTTCTCTTAATAAATTTAAACGCTGAGCATATTCCAGTGCCGCGTTAGGATCATGAATAGAGCAAGGCCCAATCACCACTAATAGGCGATCATCTTTTCCAGCAAGGATTTGATGAATAGCTTCACGGGCATGACGAACTGTAAACGCCGCATTGTCAGTGGCTGGAAACTTTTCCAATAATGCCACTGGCGGTAAAAGTTCATTGATTTGTGTTATTTTAAGATCATCATTCTGGTAATTCATTCCCGTGTTCCACTCTATTATTATCTAGTCAATATGATTTCTGTTTCTTCAATCTAACCATTCGTTTTCTCTCTGTAAACACCCTTAAGAGCCTAAACAGCCCATGACGGTAGATAACAAAAACATCGAAAACAAGTAATAGCACCATTAAGTAAAATAATGATTTGAAATTGCCTAGAATAGAAGAATAAACACAACGAATAGCAAGGCTGGAGAGAAATATAACTCTACCAGCCTTTTTTATTATGAGAGATAATTATTTTTATTTGAATGCTTTGCTGATTTGATCCACAAACGAGAGCCATTAATAGCGATAGCCAATAAGATGATATATTCAATAGACATGGCATAAACACCCTGTTTATAAAATATAACAATACTAATGACATTAATAACAGACCAAATTAACCAGTTTTCTACCAATTTGCGTGTCATTAAGATCATAGCCACAATGGAGAGTACCGTCATTGTTGAATCCCAGAATGGGTAAGCATCTGGCTCGATAGCAGGTGTGGCTAAATTTGCCCCGAAGACATTTAAGATATCAACAGCAATAACTGCTAAATAGCCAAAAACGGTATCAATATTAAACGTTAGCGCAATAATGGCAGCAATGGAGACAATGATTAATACGATTTGTTGGCCCGGCTTTAACCAACGTATTTTCAATTCTGCTTGTTCAAAATCATTCACTCTACTCCATGCATACCAACCATAAATATTGGCAGCAAAGAAGAAAATTTGTAGCAGTAGACTGGCATATAACTGGATCTGGAAAAAAATAATGGCGAATAAAGTGACATTAATTAACCCAAATAAATAGTTAATGATCTTTTCCTGGCTCGCAAGCCATATACATAATAATCCAGCAATAGTCCCTATAGCTTCAATCCATGAGAGTGGATAGCCTTCTTTTCCTAATGGAATATTGACTAAAATATTATTGATACTAAACCAACTAATGACATCCATTTGACAACCCCGACTTAATCATAGAAAAAACAAATAAAATATGGGTTATTGCGACATTGTTGCAAAGTGATAAAGATATATATACATTCCTATCAATGATAGCACTTAGTTTAAAATATTAAACAAAATGCCATTTATTTACCATAAAAAACAAAAAGTGTTTTATATAATAAATATGCTATTTTTTTATTCATACTTACAACAAATAACTTTATCTACTATAACAACTAGAGAGAAATATGGAGCCAATCACCCGCTTAATCGATCGCATGTTATCTTTTGCATTACTTGATCCTCGAATTGAGGCTGTGGTATTAACAGGCTCAGTGGGTCGTAATAAGAAGATAGACAGCTATTCTGATATTGATATAGAGCTTATTGGTCACGGTGCGACTGAGCTAGCAAAAAACCAACATTGGCTATCACAATTTGGTAAACACCTCGTCTCTTTAGCAACAGAATGTGAAGATCCGAACGGCATTCGCTGGCCAATCTATTTGCACGTATTAGCTCAAGGCCGAAAAATGGATATTTTGATGGCAGAGCCTGAAAGAATTATCAATATGAAACAAAATGGTCTAAGTCCAGTTTATCAACGAGGCTATCGTGTTTTACTTGATAAAACAGGTTTATGTGACCAACTTCCAGAAATTAGCACTGTGACACCCCCAGCCCTTTCCATAGAGCAAGCTGATGCCTTGGCTCAAGAGTTTTGGTTTGAAGCCACACAAATCGCTATAGCTATCTTACGTAATGAATTTTGGTTCGCTGAATATCGTATGAGTGATATAAGGGAATGGTTGATCCGTTTACTAGAGCAAGTTGCTCTGCAAACATCAACACAAGATGTCTGGTATCAAGGCAAAAACTTACGGGAGTGGTTACCTAAGTTTTACTCATTACGTTCATTAGAAAGCACACTGGCTATGAGTACCCCTTATGAAGCAGCGGCTGCATTAAGTATTATCATGGCTTTTTTTATTGATGCATCAAAGCGTTTTGGTTTGTCGATAGAAAAGGCAACACAAGCTCAAACACTTATTAGCGATTGGTTTATTGATAATGAACTATTAACTGAAAATGAATATTACCAAATAACCACTTCCATTATTTGTCATTATCCAACTTAAGTGAGATCAGATAGTTTTTTCAGCAATGGAGAAGCTATCTATTTACATCCTCTATTTGAGTAACTCGAGTAATAAATACAAAAACGAGTTATAGAGAGCATTTTTAGATAGAATGAGAATGGCGTGTGATAAAAGACTAGAAAAGCATATTGAAATGGTGGGTCGTGGGCGACTCGAACGCCCGACCAATTGATTAAAAGTCAACTGCTCTACCGACTGAGCTAACGACCCATTTCATAAAATGGTATATAAATTCGAAAATGGTGGGTCGTGGGCGACTCGAACGCCCGACCAATTGATTAAAAGTCAACTGCTCTACCGACTGAGCTAACGACCCTTTTCGAACTCGCCACATTCTCTGTGGCAACGGCGGGTAATAATACTGATTTAATGTTATTGTGCAACGTTTTTTTTCAAAAAAACATTCAAACGCTGAAAAAACAATCAGTTAACCCCGAAAATGTAACATTCACATTACGGGGCCAATAATTATAGTGCTGCTAACTGCTTTTGTGCTAATTTTGCACCAGCACTGTTTGGATATTGCTTAACCACTTGTTGATAAATAGCTTTCGCATTATCCTTTTGCCCTTTCTCTTGCATAATAAGCCCTATCTTATAAAAGGCCTCACTTGCTTTTTGAGATTTTGGATAATTTTTCACAACAATAGCAAAAGTACTCGCAGCCTGATCTTTATTACCTTTTAGATAATACATTTGCCCCAACCAAAATTGAGCATTTGATTGATAGCTAGACTTCGGATAACTTTTAATAAAGTTGTTTAATGCAACAATTGCCTTATCGTAATCTTTTGAATTCAATACAATATCAATTGCCGCGTTATAATCGGCTTTTTCATCACCTGTTGACGACGAACTCGTACTTGTATCAGATGTTGAAGGTACATTGCCACCCGTTGAAGCCTCATCCGTTGTTGGTGCTGAGTTGCCACCATTTAGGCTATCTAATTGTTGATAGATATTACGTTGACGCTCTACAACTTGGTTTAACTGGTATTGATTTTCCTGAATTTGACCACGCAACATATCAATATCGCGTTGAGAATCTACGAGTTGTTGCTGTAATTGGGTCAAAAGCTGACTATGAGCATTAGAGATACGCTCAAGTTGGGCGAGTCGTTCATCAGTAGAGCCTGAACCGATATTACTGATTGGCGCTTGGGCAATAGCGGCTACAGGAGCCGCTACGCCAACCAGTAACAACAGACTCATCAATAAAGGTCTGAAGTTACTGTTGTTCATGCCGTTCTCTTAGTAAACCAGTACTGCACGACGGTTTTTCGCATAAGCGGCTTCGTCATGACCCAGTACAGCAGGTTTTTCTTTACCGTAAGATACGATTGATAATTGATCAGCTGATACGCCTTTACCTTGCAGATACATTTTAACTGCGTTTGCACGACGTTCGCCTAACGCGATGTTGTATTCTGGAGTACCACGTTCGTCAGCATGACCTTCGATAGTAATGCGTACTGAAGGGTTAGCACGCAGGAATGCAGCGTGAGCATCTAACAGTTGAGCATATTCTGAAGTAACGTCATATTTATCAAAACCGAAGTAAACAATGTTAGTTTGTTTCAGTTGTTCTAATTGCTGACGTGCTAATTCTTCAGCTGTAGGGCCTTGCTCAGTAACAGGTACATTGTTGCTTGTATCTGTTTGATCGTCGTTTTTGTTTGAGCTACATGCTGCAACAGCAACGAGTGGTAATGCTAACATCAACCCTTTAAACACTTTGTTTAATTGCATCTCTAATTGTTCCTTTATTTGTTTGCCATACATAATTCTTATGCATCACATAAACGGAGACCAGGCAGGTGATTTAACCTGACCATCAGTCGCCGGAAGACGCGCTTTGAAACGTCCATCAGTCGATACTAGTCGCAAAATGGTTCCTAAGCCTTGAGTAGAGCTATAAATAACCATAGTGCCGTTAGGCGCGATGCTTGGCGTTTCATCCAGAAACGTATCTGTTAAATATTGAACAGCATTCGTTTCTAGATCCTGCTTAGCGATATGTTGCCTACCGCTTTCAGAACTCACCATAACTAAGAAACTACCATCAGGACTTACTGCAGGATTTTGGTTTTGTTTTCCTTCCCAAGTAATACGTTCTGGCGTTCCTCCGTTAATATTAATTTTATAAATTTGAGGACGTCCGCCTTGATCCGAAGTATAGACCAAAGTCTGTCCATCAGGCATCCAAGTCGGTTCTGTATTATTACTTCTACCGTTGGTTACCTGTGTCATATTGCCACTGGCTAAATCCATTACATAAAGATTTAGACTACCGCTTTTTGACAGTGCAAAGGCTAATTTAGAGCCATCTGGAGAAAAAGCAGGTGCACCATTATGTCGAGGGAAAGAAGCGATTTGACGCACTTCCCCCGTTGCTAATGTCTGTACAACTAAAGCAGATTGACCACTTTCAAATGTAACATATGCTAGTTTAGCACCATCAGGAGACCAAGCGGGTGACATTAATGGCTGTGATGAACGATAAACGCGATCTTGATTAAATCCATCATAGTCAGATACACGTAATTCATATGGATAAGCGCCACCATTAGTCACAACGACATAAGCAATACGGGTACGGAACGCACCACGAATGCCAGTTAATTTTTCAAAGATTTCATCACTGGCGGTATGAGCAGCATATCGTAACCATTTATTGCTGATTTTATACTCACTTTGCGCTAAAACCGCTCCCGGAGAGCCAGCAACATCAACTAATTGATAGCTAACAACATATTGACCATCTGCCGAGGGCTGAACACGCCCTACAACCACTGAATCAATACCTAATGCTGTCCAGAGTGCAGGTTGAACCTCAGAAGCGGTAACGGGTTGTTGAGGCAAACGATTCATATCAATAGGGTTAAATTTACCACTATTTCGTAAATCAGCCGCAATCACTCCAGCAATATCTTCTGGCATTTGACCTGTGCCTTCCCATTTAAAAGGAACAACACCAATAGGGCGTGCAGTATTCACCCCTTGTGTAATTTCAATGCGAACTTCTGCATTAGCGAGCGTTGTAACGCATAATATCAAAAGTCCGAAAATAACATTTAATGCCTGCTTCATCATGTCTCCCTTTTATTATTGCGGTTATTGCGCAATAACGCACAGAATAGTAACAAACGCTTTTAAACAACACCATACAACACATCAATAACATTCTAAAATAGAGATAAATTAATGTATGTTTTCCTACTATCAGACAGTTTTATGGCTTAAACTCAATTGTTGGTGATTTTACTTGTTCGTAAATATCTTTCGGTGGCTTAGGCAATGTTGCCATTTTAGCCGCTTGTAATGCAACTTGGCATAAAGCCGGATCACCACCTACCGCTTTTGCACTTACTAACATACCGTCTGGTGCAATACTTATTTTAAGGTCACATTTACGACCTTTATATAAATCAGAATCAAAAAACTTCTGTTCGATGGCAACTTTTACTTGCCCAGTATAGCGATCAATGCCCGCAGCATTTGCCCCAGAGCGATTACCACCACCTTGACCTGCTGCAGAAGCCCCCGATTGTTTATCGCCTTGAGCAACTAATCCATCGAGTAGACTATCAACCGCTTTACTTTGTTGCTGTGCAGCGGCTTTCGCTTTAGCTTCCGCTGCTGCTTTGGCTTTAGCTTCTGCGGCTGCCTTCGCTTTTGCATCAGCCTCTGCTTTCGCTTTAGCATCGGCTTCAGCCTTCGCTTTTGCCTCAGCTTCTGCTTTTGCCTTCGCTTCTTCTGCTTTCTGTTTTGCTGCTAATTCTGCTTGTTTCTTCGCTTCTGCCTCTGCTTTGGCTTTCGCATCAGCTTGCTCTTTTAAAATACGATCGCGTTCAGCTTTAGCTTGTGCGGCAGCTTCTTCAGCCTGCTTTTGCTCTTCTTTCGCTTTAGCAGCGGCGGTGGCTGCTTCACGACGTTGAGCTTCTGCAGCCTCTTTTGCTTGCAAACGTTCCACTTCTAACGCTTTTAAACGTTCTTGTTCTTTAATTTGTTGTTGGCGTAGCTCTTCTTCTTGTTGCTGCGCCCGCGCTTTACGTTCTTGTTCTGCTTTTTGGACATTAGCTTGTTGCGCCTTTTGCTGATTATACTCTTGTACTACCGCATTAGGGTCAACCATAATAGCATCAATAACTTGCCCATCAGATCCACCGCCACCGCCTAAATTCCATTTCTGAGTTAACGATCCCCAGATAAGCAAAGCGATGATCAGTAAATGCAAGACAGTAGACAAGATAACTGAACCGCTCAATTTACTTCGGATTGGTTTCGTCTTCTTTCCCACGCTATTATCCAAACTTATTTCAGCCTACTAAAGAGGCTGAGTCATTAAACCGACAGACTTAACACCCGCTTGACGTAACATGTTGAGTGCTTTAATTATCTCATCATAAGGAACATCTTTAGCGCCACCAATAAGAAAGACCGCTTTCGGGTTTTTTTCTAATTGTCGTTTTGCTTCAGCCATAATCTGTTCTTGAGGTAAAAGCTCTAAAACCTCTTGTTCAACACGGATATTATATTGCCCCACTCCAGCAACTTCGACAATTACAGGCGGGTTATCACTGGTTGAAACAGTCTGTGTTTCTGTTGCTTGTGGAAGATCAACCTCAACACTTTGTGAAATAATTGGCGCTGTTGCCATAAAAATCAGCAAAAGCACCAATAACACATCAAGCAAAGGTACTATATTAATTTCTGATTTTACGCCTCGGCGGCTACTGCGACCTCGTGCCATCAGCTCTCTCCTTTTGCGTTAACTATTTCTTTTCTGCGGAGACAAAAGCTTGGCGATGTAAAATCGTCAGGAACTCTTCCATAAAGTTATCGTAACTTTGTTCCAACTTATTTACACGTTGCGTAAAGCGGTTATAAGCCATAACTGCGGGGATGGCCGCAAATAAACCAATGGCTGTTGCAATCAACGCTTCAGCAATACCGGGTGCCACCATCTGTAAAGTTGCCTGTTTAACGCTACCTAAAGCGATAAATGCATGCATAATCCCCCATACCGTACCGAATAAGCCAATATAAGGACTAATTGACCCCACCGTACCTAAAAAAGGAATATGCGTTTCTAAGGACTCTAATTCACGATTAAATGAAACACGCATTGCACGGGAAGCCCCATTAACAACGGCATCGGGTGCATGAACATTCGCTTGATGTAGTCGTGCAAACTCTTTAAAACCAGAATGAAAAATTTGTTCTGCCCCTGATAACTCGTCACGACGAGCTTGGCTTTCTTTATATAGACGAGCCAAATCAGTGCCTGACCAGAATTTATCTTCAAAATCTGCCGCTTCACGATCTGCTGCATTCAATACTTTCGTACGTTGAATAATGATCGCCCATGAGGCAATAGAAAATCCGATTAATAACAACATGATCAACTTAACTAAAAGCCCCGCTTTTAGAAAGAGATCGATAACATTCATGTCAGCCACTACTTAAACTCCGCGATAATGGACTTAGGAAGCCCTACAGGCTTCATTTTTAATGAATCAACGCAGACAACTAATACATCTGCCCTACACAGTACCACACCATCTTGATTGATAAGCTTTTGAGAAAATGTCATTGATGCACCACGTAATGTAGTAATTTCACTTTCTACTTTCAGAAGCTCATCGAGCCGTGCTGGCGCAATATAGTCAATGGTTAATTTACGCACAACAAACGCAACATGATCATACTCCCGTAAATCATGCTGATAAAAACCTTTTTCTCTGAGTAATTCTGTTCTTGCACGTTCAAAATATTTTAAATAACTGGCATGATAGACCACACCACCGGCATCAGTATCTTCGTAATAGACACGAACTGGCCAAAGAAACCGCATAATTCCGTCCTTACACTCCTTGAGTAATCCCATAAATAATTAAGCTATAGATTTGTTAACTATACTTAAGAGGTGCCTCTAAGGGAATCATAGTAACGTAAAGAATAGAAAACACCGTTTTCAGACGCCAATCATAAACTCTTCTTTGCAACACGCAATATGCTTTAGCGCCTGAATAGAAAAAATATTTTTATTAGTTCAGCATTAAAATGCTTGCTAATTAACAATTAATAGTTTAGCACTCTGATTCAAACTTTTTCCCAACCAATAAAAAAACCAGTCTTATTACTGGTTTTTTATTAAAATCAATTAATTATCTAATACAGGTGTTTCATGCAAGTAATACCACTGCCATTGACAATCTAGAGACGTGCGTCTCAAAACCACCACAGATTGACGGGTGAGAATCTTCTTATTTTCATAATGCGTTTCACGATAGCTCACCGTTGCCCAATGTTCAGATTGGTAAATAATGTTATAACTATCTGTTTCAATCCTCAATTCTGGCCTTTTCCCTGCATTACGAGAAAACATTGCCATTACATCATCATAATTTATTTTCTTTCCTGTTATACCAATCATAGAAAACGTGTTGGCAAGTAACATTTCTATATTTTTTAATGCCTGTGTAGCAATAGGGGTTTGAGTAAAAACAGTTTCAATCTCATTATGCAACACTTGCACACTTTCTATTAATGGGTCTATTTTAATGCTCATGATTTGTTTCCTGTAAGTTTGTTTTTTGCTTTAACAATATGAAAAGAAATAGCGGAAATAATCCTATGGTTGCACAGATAAAAAATGTCGTGCTATAAGCCATTTGTGACGATACAAAAAGAGATAATGTGTTGAAGATCATTGCAACAAGTGTCGCGCCAACACTAAATACAACTTGACGATTTATATTCCAAATAACACTAGCTTGAATAAGCCTTTGTTTATCAAAGTCATAAAGGGCCGTTGTTTGTGCTGTATTTGCACCGATCCCTCCACCAATTCCCATCATTAAATAAGCCAGTATTAATAAAGGCAGATCGCTCTCTTTATTTACTAATGCTAATAATACAATACCAATACTGTGCAGAATTAAAGCGAATATAGCTAAGCGCTTCATACCCAATTTATTATAAAGTGCACCACCAACAATAATGGAAATAAATGCACCTATAGCATATAGCAGCATAAAACTGCCTGTACCCTGCCCCGAAAAATGGAGATATTGTTGTAAATAAAAAATCGCCAGAATATTTACACCAGTAAAAACACCTGGAATACAGTAATAGAGAAAAATGGAAAGTGATAAGTTTCTATTTTTTAATAAATTTAGATTAATTACCGGTGATAAACTCTGTTTATAATGACGATAATAAAGAAGAGAAAATAATGCAGCAAAAAAACTGATGACTAATGCTAATTGTGTAGAGTGATACTCACCGTAAGCAGATAATGCACATAACCCTGATACGATAATAATACTGATTAATAAGATCCCTTTAAGATCTGGTATTATATTTTCTTGTGATTTAGACTCTTTTACCCAAATAAAAGCCAAAAACGCAGTAAGTAATGAAAAAGGCACATTACTATAAAAAACCCAACGCCAAGATACAGCATCAACGATAAACCCACCTATTGTGGGAGAAATTGCAGGTGCAATAAGAGCAACAGCCATAATTAAAGTTGAGACTTTGCTTCTTTCATGCCCTTGAAAATACTGAAATGTTAGAGCTTGGCCGATGGGAATTAATAATCCACCACTAAGACCTTGAATAAAACGCCATAAAATCAGCTCAAAAAATGAGTGTGAATAGCCTACTAACGCCACAGAAGCACTAAATATCAACATCGAGCTGACCATTAATACTCTCACGCCAAAACGTTGAGATAACCAGTGACTCAATGGAATAATCAGTGTTAAACCTAAAATATAACTATTTGATACCCATGTAATGGAGACGATAGATACCTTCATATCCGCTGCAATTGCTGGTAATGCAATTGCCGACATAAAAATATTTATACAATCAATAAAAAAACCCAGTAAAAAAATAATGGCTATTTGATAACGATAAGACATAGCAATCCTCCGCCCTATAGGGTACGAAAGATTGACGAATATCGTCTATCTGACAAAATAGAACTTATTGTTTAATCAGAGTAAACAATCATGCAAAATCAAATAGACCGAATTCGTTCTTTTATCGCCGTAGTAGATACAGGCTCTTTTACACAAGCAGCAAAGTATTTACGCTTAAGTAAATCAATGGTGAGTATTCATATTAAAGCATTAGAAACGGAATTAAATGTATCTCTTCTTAATCGGAATACTCGGCGCTTCACATTAACTGAAACGGGAGAAATCCTTTATCAAGATTTTCGTCAAGTTTTAGTTCAACTCGAACAAACATTAGATAAGGCACGGTTAGGACAACAAAACTTACAGGGAACTTTACGATTAACTTCAACGGCTGAATTTGGTGAACATTATATATTGCCACTTTTACATCAATTTATGTGTTTACACCCTCAACTAAAAGTGCAATATATATTCAATTCTTCTATTGATGATCTTATCAATCATAAGTTAGATTTGGCGATACGCCTTGGCGCATTAAAAGACAGTAATTATCGCTATCGCAAATTAGCAGATTACACAATCAAATTAGTGGTATCACCACATTTATTGAAAAAATATCCTATCCAAGAAATTGCAGATTTAGCGGCAGTTCCCTATCTTGCAAACAGCAATTTACGCCATAGCAAACTCAGCCAACAAGATAAAATCAATCAACTATTTTCACAATTGCACTCAATGGCACTTTTCGAAACGAATACTATTAGTGCATTAAAACAGATGGCACTCAAACAAATGGGAATGACTATATTACCAGAGTGGTACATTCAACAAGAAATAACACAGGGTGAACTTGTTAGCCCTATTCCTGAACTTACCTTATTAAATCAATCTATTAGTGTCATTTTTCCACATGGTGAACATATGCCAAGAAAAACCCGTCTATTTATTGATTTTTTAAAAGAGAGAATTAATTCTATGCCCTAAAAGGTGAGGGGGAATATTGCATAACCCATATACAAGAAGTGAATGCCTTATTTTACGCCACTTACTAGAGGTTAAAATAAGGCATTTTGATTAGAAGAAGAAATAATATAGCCCTACAACTAAAATAATAATGGCGGGAATGGGATGTAATAGATATTGCGCTACAACATGTTTAGGACGATAGGCTAAGCCAAAAACTGCCCCTGCACATACAGCCCAAATCAGTAATATTCCTTGCCAAATCGCTAATGAGCTTGTATTAGCCGCGAATCGACTCGGATCCCACATAACACAAAATGCCATTGCTAGAGCCATGATTAAAACAAGAGCCCTAATTGGGCCCTTGTTAAGTAGTTGGTAACTTTTATCCAACATTATTCTTCACTTTCTGAAGTTTTTTTCGCTTCAGCGTGCTCATAAGCCAGTCCTGCGATCACCGCAATACTACAAGCGAAGAGTGTGCCGAGAAGCCATGCAAAATACCACATTCTCTATGCTCCTTAGTAAAGAGTATGATTATTGCCTTCGATAAATTTCTTATCGAGGCGACCATGCATTTTCCAGTAACACCAGATAGTGTAGAGGAGAACGATAGGTACAAAGATAATCGCGACTACTGTCATCACTTGTAAAGTGAACAGGCTTGAAGTTGCATCCCAAATTGTCAAGCTTACATCAGGGAATGTGCTTGATGGCATAATGAATGGGAACAGGGTTACACCAAACGTTAGGATAACACAAGCAATAGTCAGTGAAGTGAACAGGAATGCCCAAGCTCCTTTGTTTGCTTTAGTTGCAACAACCGCTAATAAAGGACTTAACAGACCTAATGCCGGTAAGATCCATAAAATAGGATAGTTGTTGTAGTTCGTCATCCAAGCGCCAGCTTCGTGAGAAACTGTTTTCAACAACGGAGAAGAAGGACCCGCAGTATCAACCGCACTAGTGATAATAAAGCCATCAATACCGTAGATTAACCACACGCCTGCTAATGCAAAAGCAATAAAAGTGATTAAAGAGGTAATGTAAGTTGCTTTACGAGTACGCTCATGCAGCTCACCGGTAGTACGCATTTGAAGATAGCTAGCACCCTGTGCCACAATCATCATTAAGCTAATAACACCTGCTAATAGACCATATGGGTTTAATAGGCTTAACAGGTTAATTAGTGCGTTAGTTGTACCATTATAAGATACACGTTGCATGCTATCGACTTCTAATGGAACACCTTGTAACAGGTTACCAAAAGCAACACCGATAACTAATGGTGGAACAAAGCTACCAATAAAGATACCCCAATCCCACATACCACGCCATTTTGGTGATTCTAATTTAGAACGGTAGTCAAAACCTACTGGGCGGAAGAATAATGCCGCCAGTACGAAGATCATACCAAAATAGAAACCAGAGAATGCCGCAGCATATACCATTGGCCATGCAGCGAATAATGCACCACCAGCAGTGATTAACCAAACTTGGTTACCATCCCAGTGAGGTGCTACAGAGTTAATTAAAATACGGCGTTCTGTGTCATCTTTTGCAATTACGCGTAATAACACACCGACACCCATATCAAAACCATCGGTGACCGCAAAGCCGATCAGTAAGATACCAATCAGTAGCCACCAAACAAACCGCAATACTTCATAATCAAACATAGTGGACTCCTGTGTTACTTACTTTGTGCAGAAGAAGCTGTCTTCTGTTCAAAGTGATAGCGACCCGTTTTCAGACTACTTGGGCCAAGGCGACCAAATTTGAACATCAGGAACATTTCGGCAACGAGGAACAGAGTATACAGACCGCAGATAAGTCCCATAGAAACGAGAATATCAGCCTGTGTCAGTGAAGAAGTTGCTACAGCCGTAGGCAAGATTTCACCAATCGCCCATGGTTGACGTCCATATTCTGCAACAAACCAGCCCGCTTCAACAGCAATCCATGGTAATGGAATACTAAATAGCGCAGCACGCAGTAACCATTTGTAGTTACCGATACGGTTAGACAGAACAGTCCAGAAGGAGATCGCAACAACCAATAACATCAGGAAGCCGGCAGCGACCATGATACGGAATGACCAGAAAAGTGGTGCGACGTTAGGAATAGAATCTTTTACAGCTGACTTAATTTGCTCTTCAGTTGCATCAGAAACATTTTCAGTATAACGCTTCAATAATAGACCGTAGCCTAAGTCTTTTTTAGACTCATTAAATGCAGCTCGTACGGCAGGATCAGTGTTACCTGAACGTAGTTCAGTTAACAGGTCATACGCTTTCATACCATTACGAATACGCACTTCATGCTGGCTCATCAGATCATGCAGACCTAATACCGGCGTATCAAAAGAACGTGTTGCTATAATACCCATGACATATGGAATTTGTAGAGCAAACGTGTTTTCCATTTTTTCTTGATTAGGGAATGCAATCAAGTTAAAGGAAGCTGGTGCTGGCTCTGTATGCCACTCACCTTCAATAGCAGCCAATTTGGTTTTTTGTACGTCACCCATTTCATAACCAGATTCATCACCCAGTACGATAACAGATAATACCGCAGCGATACCAAAGGTTGCCGCAACAGCGAAAGAACGTTTTGCAAAACCGATATCACGACCTTTGAGTAGGTAGTAAGAGCTGATACCTAAAACAAAGAATGCACCAGTACAGTAACCTGCAGCAACGGTGTGAACAAATTTCACCTGAGCGACTGGGTTTAAGACCAGATCAGCAAAACTCAACATTTCCATTCGCATGGTTTCAAAGTTGAAGTCTGCAGCAACAGGGTTTTGCATCCAACCATTTGCGACTAAGATCCACAGCGCAGAGAAGTTAGAACCAAAGGCAACTAACCAAGTTACCATTAAGTGTTGCTTCTTGCCTAAACGATCCCAACCGAAGAAGAATAATCCGACGAAAGTTGATTCTAAGAAGAATGCCATCAGACCTTCGATTGCTAAAGGCGCACCGAAGATATCACCAACGTAATGAGAGAAATATGACCAGTTAGTACCAAATTGGAACTCCATGGTCAAACCAGTTGCGACACCCAGAGCAAAGTTAATACCGAATAACTTACCCCAGAACTTTGTCATATCTTTGTAAACTTGTTTACCTGACAGGACATATATCGTTTCCATGATTGCCAACATAAACGCCATACCGAGCGTTAATGGGACAAACAGGAAGTGATACATCGCTGTTAAGGCAAACTGTAACCGTGACAGTTCGACAATATCAAACATCTTGACTCCTTGCTCCTAGCAGGAAGACACCGACTTGCGGCAACCCGACTTTAATTAATAAATAAAGCCTCATAACTACCAGCAATAAATGCCTCTAAAAACAACAACGAATATTAAAGACCAAAAACACAATACCTTACAAATAGTACGCCTATATTTACATATAATAAATATATTTTGCGTGACCCAGATTTGAATTCTGAGCTTAGGTCAACAATACGACTTTTAGGTTAGTAACAGCATATTTGATCGTGTGCCAATTTAAGCATATTTAGAAAATTTTTCCACAATTAATAACTTGACCCACATCAAAAAAACACTTTAATGTTAACTAGTTGCGAATAAATTACCCAATAGTTACCGTAATGTTAATTTACTGTTGGTTTTATTTTTAAGTATAATTTACCTCCCATTAATTTCCATAATAAAATTAACTTTTTATTTTCATAAATACATTTAAATAGTCATATTTAGCTGTATTTCATTAATTCTAATATTAAAAACATTTTTTTTCAGGTAAAAAAGGGATATTTAAAAAAAATAATCTATTAATTAATAAGTTGAAAATAAATTTTTAATTTTTTATCTTTTTTAATTTAGTTTTATCGAGCGAACCTAAAACATAAATAAACTCTTATAATGATAATCTTTTTTTAATACAAAGTTTAATTTAGGATAAATAATGTATCTATCCATTGAATAGAAATAACTCATGCACTCTATAGCAATCATACCTTAAGCCATAAAAATAAATAATATTCCCTTGTAAAACAACAATATACAATCATTTTATTTTTAAAACATGGATAGCCAAATGGCATAACTGTATTGAAGAATGATTATTTGTAAGCTTTATCTCTAAAGTTTAGCTGATAGTTGATAGTTTAATGTTATTTTAGAAGGTCGGTTTTTTAGCATGGTTGCTCTGCTACTCATTAAACTTCTCTTTCGAGCATTATTGTATCTATAATACATTTTTCACTATGAAACCTTCACCATACTGCAATAGGGCAAGATTGTGCCCTTCCAATAATACTAACAAATGATAATAATTGAGGGGGGTTATCTGCTAATAAGGTATCGTTAAACAATATAAATTAACTATAGTAAATCTTATACACATAGTATTAATGAATAAAAATTATACTAAAAGTATCCCTTTTTTTGCCTTCCCCTACTCTTCATATCAGTTAGGCTGAGCAAAATAAATTCCGCATTTTTTAGCAAACCAGGGCTCAGGTATTCTTGTTTAGCGCCATATTTTCGTTATTGCTGTGTTTAAATCACTATTTAGCACACAAAAAATGAAATAAAAATATATTTAAAAACAATAAGATGAGATAAAATCGAACAAAGATACACGTGACTACTTGCTGACAGCACCTAAAGGCGCCATAAAATAGAACAATAAAAAATGCCAATCTCCAGTTTGATCAGAGATTGGCATGATATGTAGTTTTAACTAGAGGTAATTAACAAAAATGTTACTTATTTAATAGCGATTTAACAGCATCACCGATATCAGCTAAACTACGTACTGTTTTAACGCCAGCGGCTTCTAATGCGGCAAATTTCTCGTCAGCAGTACCTTTACCACCCGCAATAATGGCGCCAGCATGCCCCATACGCTTACCTTTAGGTGCTGTAACACCAGCAATATAGCCTACAACAGGTTTGGTAACGTGATCTTTGATATAAGCAGCTGCTTCTTCTTCCGCTGTACCACCAATTTCACCAATCATAACAATTGCTTCTGTTTGCGGATCTTCTTGGAATAGCTTCAGAATATCAATAAAGTTCGATCCCGGAATTGGGTCACCACCGATACCAACACAGGTTGATTGACCTAAACCAACGTCAGTAGTTTGTTTTACTGCTTCATAAGTTAAAGTACCTGAACGAGAGACAATACCTACTTTGCCAGGTAAGTGAATGTGACCAGGCATAATACCAATTTTGCACTCACCTGGAGTAATAACACCCGGACAGTTAGGGCCAATCATGCGAACACCAGCTTCATCTAATTTTACTTTTACAGTCAGCATATCCAGCGTAGGAATACCTTCTGTAATTGTAATAATTAGTTTAATACCTGCATCAATAGCTTCTAAAATAGAGTCTTTGCAAAATGGTGCTGGTACATAAATAACCGTCGCCGTCGCCCCCGTTGCTTCCACTGCTTCACGTACAGTATTAAATACTGGTAAGCCTAAATGTGTTGTACCACCTTTACCCGGTGTAACACCACCCACCATTTGAGTACCGTAAGCAATAGCTTGTTCGGAGTGGAAAGTTCCTTGGCTTCCAGTGAAACCTTGGCAAATAACTTTAGTGTTTTTATCGATTAAAATAGACATTATTTTGCCTCCGCTGCTGCAACAACTTGTTTAGCGGCATCCGTTAAGCTCTTAGCAGCAATAATATTTAAACCGCTATCTGCTAATTTTTTAGTGCCTAACTCTGCATTGTTTCCTTCAAGACGAACAACAACTGGTACGTTAACACCGACTTCTTCAACTGCACCAATAATACCGTCTGCAATAAGGTCACAACGTACAATGCCACCGAAAATGTTGACTAATACAGCACTGACATTTTCATCTGACAAAATAATCTTAAATGCTTCTGTAACACGCTCTTTGGTTGCCCCTCCCCCAACATCAAGGAAGTTAGCAGGTTCACCGCCATGCAGTTTAACGATATCCATGGTTCCCATAGCTAAACCAGCACCATTAACCATACAACCGATATTGCCATCGAGTGCTACATAATTTAATTCCCATTGTGCCGCTTGCGCTTCACGTGGATCTTCTTGTGATGGATCATGCATTTCACGCATTTCCGGTTGACGGAATAACGCATTACTGTCCACACCTAATTTACCATCAAGACAAATCAAATCATCATCTTTGGTGATCACTAATGGGTTGATCTCAATAAGCGCTAAATCACGCTCTAAGAAGATCGTCGCTAATCCCATAAATATTTTAGCAAATTGACTAACTTGTTTGCCTTTTAAACCGAGTTTGAAGGCTAATTCTCGTCCCTGATAAGGCATAGGTCCTGTCAGCGGATCAATAATGGCACGATGAATAAGCTCTGGCGTTTCTTCCGCCACTTTTTCAATTTCAACGCCACCTTCAGTGGAAGCCATAAAGACAACACGACGGGTACCACGGTCAACAACAGCACCAAGATAAAGTTCTTTAGCAATATCTGTTGCCGCTTCAACCAAGATTTGTGTTACTGGTTGGCCATTAGCATCTGTTTGATAAGTTACTAAACGTTTGCCTAACCATTGTTCAGCAAATGCGCGGATCTCTTCTTTTGAGTTGACGACTTTTACGCCACCCGCTTTACCACGTCCACCCGCGTGAACTTGACATTTAACAACCCAAGGGCCTTGGCCAATTTTTGATGCAGCTTCTTCTGCCTCGCGCGGCGTGGAGCAGGCGAAACCAGCAGGTGCTGGTAATCCATACCGTGAGAAAAGCTGTTTTGCCTGATACTCGTGTAAATTCATGATGTTCTATCCATAATCTTGTTGAAAGTCGGACTTTCTTATTTTTTTGACTATAAGCCAGAAAAATCTGGCTTCACGAACACACTGTACTTCTTTGATGCTTGTGTATGTTGCTGTAGAGGCAGGAGGAGCATCTCCTGCCTAAAAGCGATATTTATTACCTACACATCCAGTAATAAACGGGCAGGATCTTCTAGCATTTCTTTAACGGTCACTAAGAAACCGACAGACTCACGGCCATCAATTAAACGATGGTCATAAGAAAGTGCTAGATACATCATAGGTAGAATAACAACCTGACCATCAACTGCCATTGGGCGATCTTTAATCGCATGCATACCCAAAATAGCACTTTGTGGTGGGTTGATAATCGGTGTTGACATTAATGAGCCAAAAACACCACCGTTAGTAATAGTAAAATTACCGCCCGTTAAATCTTCAACGGTTAATTTACCATCACGACCTTTCACTGCTAATGCTTTGATATTTTTCTCAATATCCGCCATGCTCATCGCATCTGCATCACGTAATACCGGTGTTACCAGACCACGAGGTGTTGATACGGCAATACTGATATCAAAATAGTTGTGGTAAACCACATCAGTACCATCAATAGACGCATTGACTTCTGGATAACGTTTTAACGCTTCCACTACCGCTTTAATGTAGAAAGACATAAAGCCTAAACGTACACCGTGGCGTTTTTCGAATGCTTCACCATATTGAGCACGTAAATTTTTAATAGGCTGCATGTTGATTTCGTTAAACGTTGTCAACATGGCGGTAGTATTTTTCGCTTCTAATAAACGCTCTGCAACACGTTTGCGTAAACGCGTCATTGGTACACGTTTCTCACTACGATGCGATAATGGAGCTTGAGAAACTTCAGCGGTGGCTGCTGTTGCTGATTTATTATTAGCAACATGGCTTTCAATATCTTGACGAGTTAAACGTCCACCAACACCACTGCCTTTTACATCTGCTGGATTAATATCATGTTCAGCGACTAAACGACGTGCTGTCGGGCTAAGAGCATCATTGCTTTCTTTCGCAACAATATCTGCACTTTGACGTTGCGCAGGCGTCGTATCTTGTGCAGGTTTCACATCCGCAGGAATACCAGTGCTATCACCAAGACGAATACGTCCTAATAATTGACGTGAACCTACCGTAGCGCCTTCTTCTTCAAGAATGCTATCCAGCACCCCAGCTTCACTCGCCGGTACTTCTAACACAACTTTATCTGTTTCAATTTCAACCAGCACTTCATCGCGTTGAATGCTATCACCAGGTTTTTTATGCCAAGTTGCGACTGTCGCGTCAGCAACTGATTCAGGGAGATCCGGTACTAGAATATCTACACTACTCATTTTCTATCCTTATTTATTCAACTTTCAGTGCATCTTCAACCAGAGCTTTTTGTTGCTCCTGATGAACAGAGGTATAACCAACAGCTGGAGAAGCTGATGCAGGACGACCTGCATAACGTAATGTTGCGCCAGTAGGAATAGCATCACGGAAGTTATGCTGACTACAATACCAAGCGCCCTGATTTAGCGGTTCTTCTTGACACCAAATAAAATCTTTCACATGAGCATAAGGTGCCAAAATCTGTGCCATATCATCATGAGGGAATGGATATAGCTGTTCAATACGAATAATCGCAACATCTGTTTGCCCATTAGCACGACGTTGTTCTAATAAATCGTAGTAAACTTTCCCTGAACACATCACGACACGTTTCACATCCGCTGGATTTAATTCATCTAACTCACCAATTACAGGTAAGAATTTACCATCCGCTAATTCATCTAAGCTCGATACCGCTAATGGATGACGTAACAGTGATTTAGGTGACATAACGATTAATGGGCGACGCATACCACGTAACGCTTGGCGACGTAACATATGGTAAACCTGCGCCGGTGTGGAAGGCACACAAACTTGCATGTTTTGCTCTGCACATAATTGCAGATAGCGTTCCAAACGTGCAGATGAGTGCTCTGGACCTTGGCCTTCATAACCATGAGGTAACAGCATGACTAAGCCACACATACGACCCCATTTTTGCTCACCAGAGCTAATAAATTGGTCGATAACCACTTGTGCTACGTTAGCAAAGTCACCAAATTGCGCTTCCCAAATAGTCAGCCCGCGAGGCTCAGTAGTAGCATAACCATATTCAAATGCTAATACCGCTTCTTCTGTTAAGACAGAATCCCAAACATTAAATTGACCTTGGGCGTTATGAATATTGGCTAATGGTACATAAACTGAACCATTGGTTTGATTGTGAATAACCGCGTGACGATGGAAGAATGTGCCACGGCCTGCATCTTCACCAGAGAGGCGAATAGTAATACCTTGATCCACTAAAGTGGCATACGCTAAGGTTTCAGCCGCCCCCCAATCGAGTAATTTTTCGCCTTCAGCCATAACAGCACGATCGGCATAAATTTTCTCGACGCGAGATTGCATTGCGATTTCAGAAGGTACTGTGCTGACACGACGCGCTAAATCTTGTAAGCGTGATTTTTCGACTTTATGCGGATACTCTTCATTCCATTCATGGTTTAAGTAAGGTTCCCATGTATAAGAATGTAGCCCCATAGGACGATACTCTTCAACGACACAATCACCACGATCGAGAGCATCACGATAGAGATTAACTAACTCAGTAACATCATTAGCTTCGATTAAACCTTGCTCTACTAACTTATCAGCATAGATCTTACGAGGTGTTGGATGTTTTTTGATTTTTTGATACATCAATGGCTGAGTTGCATTTGGCTCATCCGCCTCGTTATGTCCATGACGACGATAACAAACAAGGTCAATCATCACATCACGCTTAAAGGTATTACGGAAATCCAACGCTAAACGGGTGACGAAAGCTACCGCTTCAGGATCATCTGCATTTACATGGAAAATAGGTGCTTGAACCATTTTCACAATATCAGTGCAGTATTCTGTTGAACGGGCATCTTTAGGATTTGATGTGGTAAAACCAACTTGGTTATTAATAACAATACGAACCGTACCACCAACTTCATAACCGCGAGCTTGTGACATGTTCAGTGTTTCTTGAACAACACCTTGCCCTGTCACTGCTGCGTCACCATGAATGGTGATCGGAAGAACCATATTACTGCGCGCTTCATCTAAGCGGTCACGACGAGCACGGACAGAACCGATAACAACCGGACTCACAATTTCTAAGTGAGATGGGTTAAAGGCTAAAGCAAGGTGAACTTGAGCACCTTCTGTTGCAAAATCAGATGAAAAGCCTTGGTGATATTTAACGTCACCAGTTCCCAAATGCTCTTTGTGTATACCCGCAAATTCATCAAATAAATCTGCCGGTTTTTTCCCTAAAATATTAACCAGAACGTTTAAACGTCCGCGGTGAGCCATGCCAAGTACCACTTCACGGGTATCTTGTTTCCCTGCATGACGAATTAAGTCTTTTAACATTGGGATCAGAGCATCCCCACCTTCTAAAGAGAAACGTTTTGCTCCTGGGAATTTAGCCCCTAAGTAACGTTCTAACCCTTCAGCTGCAGTCAGTTCTGCTAAAAAGCGAATTTTTTCTTCTTTAGTAAATTGGTCTGCAACATTGACAGATTCTAAACGTTGTTGGATCCAACGTTTTTCTTCTGTATTGGTAATATGCATATATTCAGCACCGATAGAACCGCAGTAAATACGTTTCAGTGCTTCATAGATATCACCGAGTTTCATGGTTTCTTTGCCGATAGCAAAAGAACCAACATTAAAGGTTTCTTCAAAATCTTCTTTGGTGAGATTATGGAAAGCAGGATCTAAATCTGGAACAGATTCTCTTTTCCATAAACCAAGCGGATCGAGATTAGCATTTTGGTGACCACGAAAACGAAACGCATTAATGAGCTGCAAAACTTTAACTTGTTTTGAGTCCATTGCAGGATCGCTTACCGAGGTATGATATCGAGTGGATTCTTTTGCGAGGCGTCTGAAGTAGTCGCGGGTTTGAGAATGCGACTGTTCTGCGCCTTGACTTACGGGTAGTTGTTGAAAGATTTCTCTCCAACTTTCGTCAACAGAGTTTGGGTCAGTTAGGTAATCTTCATAGATTTCTTCTATGTAAGACTGATTCTCTCCTGCTAGAAATGTGGAATCTAGCCAGTCCTTCATTGCGCCGTTCTGCATTATGATCCCTTAAGCTATACAGCTTTAGTTCGCCGTGGATAACTAGTACCGTTATTAAACGGTGTCGATTGCAAGGTTCTCTTATGACCCGCTATCTCGCAGGTTCTTAAAATATTGGAGTTTTTCACTCTCAAGGAACCTTTAAAAACTGTCTAACAGTGTTTAAAGGTGCCTCCAAAAACCGCTATCAAGACAAACTTATACAAATACACAGACTACTTATTGCAAACGTCTAACTTAATTTTTTCATTAACCGCCCTAACTATTTTAGGGCGGTTATTAATTTATGCACTATGTTTTAGCAACATTGATTTAATATGACCAATTGCTTTAGTCGGATTTAACCCTTTTGGACATACGCTGACACAGTTCATAATACCGTGACAACGGAATACACTAAACGCATCACTTAAATCATCAAGACGAGATTCTGTTTCAGTATCACGACTATCAATCAAGAAACGATACGCTGCTAACAGTCCAGCAGGTCCGATAAACTTATCTGGATTCCACCAGAATGACGGGCAAGATGTTGAACAACAAGCACAAAGAATACACTCATAAAGTCCGTCAAGTTTTTCACGTTGTTCTGGTGACTGTAGATTCTCACGAGCCGGAGGATTTTTGTCGTCGTTAATCACATATGGACGGATCTTCTCGTACTGCGTATAGAATTGAGTCATATCCACTATTAAATCACGAATAACCGGTAGACCTGGTAACGGTCTGATCACAATTTTCTTACTTCCTTTCTGTAAAGATGAAATAGGTGTGATACATGCCAAACCATTTTTACCATTCATGTTCACTCCATCGGAGCCACATACACCTTCACGGCAAGAACGACGGAATGATAATGTAGGATCTTTTTCCTTTAATTGAATTAATGCATCTAGCAACATCATGTCACGCCCTTCGGGTACTTCAAGCGTGTAATCTTGCATACGCGGCGCATTATCAACGTCGGGATTATAACGATAAATTGAAAATTCAAGTTTCATAATTCAGTCTCCGCAACTTCAATAACACCGCTAATTAATATGTACGCACTTTTGGAGGGAAAGCCTCACGCAGTTTCGGCTGCATATTGACTTTACGTCGTGTCATTGTTTCGGTTTGCGGTTGATATAATGTATGGCATAACCAGTTTTCATCATCACGATCAGGGAAATCGAAACGGCTATGTGCACCACGACTTTCCGTACGGAAATTAGCAGATACCGCTGTGGCATAAGCTGTTTCCATCAAGTTATCTAACTCTAAGCACTCAATACGCTGTGTATTAAATTCACTTGAATTATCATCGAGTCGGGCATTTTGCAGGCGTTCACGGATCACTTTCAGCTCTTCTAAGCCCTTCGCCATTGCATCCCCTTCACGGAAGACCGAGAAGTTATGTTGCATACAAGATTGTAATGCTTTACGGATCTCAACCGGATCTTCGCCTGAACGATTATTTTCCCAACGATGTAAGCGTGTTAATGCAGCTTCAACATCAGAATCGCTGGCATCACGCATCGTGCCCTGCTCCATCAAAGACTCTTTTAAGTGAACACCCGCAGAACGACCAAATACCACAAGGTCAAGCAGTGAGTTACCACCTAATCGGTTAGCACCATGGACAGATACACAAGCAATTTCACCCACAGCAAATAATCCTGGGATCACTTCATCTTCGCCTTTCTCATTCATGCGAATAGCTTGTCCGGTAACTTTAGTTGGGATCCCCCCCATCATATAGTGACAAGTAGGAATAACCGGAATAGGTTCTTTAACTGGGTCAACATGAGCAAAGGTACGAGAGAGATCAAGGATACCCGGTAGACGAGATTCCAGAACTTCTTTACCTAAGTGGTCGAGTTTCAGTTTGGCATGAGGTCCCCATGGTCCATCGCAACCACGGCCTTCACGGATTTCAATCATAATAGAACGTGCAACTACGTCACGACCTGCTAAGTCTTTAGCATTTGGTGCATAACGTTCCATAAAGCGTTCACCGTCTTTATTCAGTAAATAGCCACCTTCACCACGGCAACCTTCCGTCACTAACACCCCAGCCCCTGCGATACCTGTTGGGTGGAATTGCCACATTTCCATATCTTGTAAAGGCACACCCGCACGAACTGCCATACCAACACCATCACCCGTATTGATATGCGCATTGGTTGTTGATTGGTAAATACGCCCCGCACCACCTGTCGCTAAAATGGTGGCATTAGCTTTAAAATAAACAACTTCACCTGTTTCAATGCAAATAGCGGTACAACCAACAACATCACCGTCTTGGTTTTTAACTAAATCCAGCGAATACCATTCAGAAAAGATAGTGGTATGATTTTTTAAATTTTGTTGATACAAAGTATGTAATAGTGCATGACCTGTACGGTCAGCAGCGGCAGCAGTACGGGCAGCTTGTTCACCACCAAAATTTTTCGACTGACCACCAAATGGGCGTTGGTATATCCGTCCATCATCAAGACGAGAGAAAGGAAGTCCCATATGTTCCAGCTCTAAAATAGCTTCTGGACCGGTTTTACACATATATTCGATAGCATCTTGGTCACCGATATAGTCGGAACCTTTAACAGTATCGTACATATGCCATTCCCAGTTATCCTCATGGGTATTGCCTAAAGCAACTGTAATACCACCTTGAGCGGAAACAGTATGAGAACGAGTAGGAAAAACTTTTGAGATTAGTGCACATGACAGACCCATTTGAGAAATCTGTAAAGCGGCGCGCATACCTGCACCACCAGCACCAATTACAACTGCGTCAAATTCTCTAACTGGCAGATTCATTACACACCCCACACCACAATTGTTCCATAAATAAGATAAACCAACAGCGCAACGACAATAATAAGTTGTAACGTCAAGCGTAATGCTATTGGCTTAATATAGTCCGTTAACACTTGCCACATTCCAATCCATGCATGAATTAGAATAGAAAGTAGCGTTAATAGGGTAAAAACTTTGGTTAGAGAGGAGCTAAAGAATCCACGCCAAACTTCATAGGTAATATCAGTTGTTGCAACAAAACCAACAAAATATAAAACATATAAGAAAATAATGATGGCAGTTGCACGTAGGAATAACCAATCCTGTATGCCTGTACGGCCTAAAGTAGAAGAATTACTTACCATACTAATACCCCCGCCAATATTGATAAAATAACGGTAATAATCATTGAAATTGCCGCAGAACGACGACCAACAACCAATGTTTCATCAATAAAGCCGAAGTCCATTAACATATGACGAATACCACCACAAATGTGGTATGCCAATGCTGTTAGGATGCCCCATAAAATAAACTTCGCGAAGAAGCCAGTCATGATATCAGCGGCTTGCTGAAAACCTTCGGGAGATGAGAGAGAGGTGCCAAGTAACCACAGTAAAATACCAACTGCGACTAACATGATAACCCCTGAGACACGATGCAAGATCGATGCGATAGCAGGGAGTGGAAACTGTATCGTCTGTAAATCCAGATTGACAGGTCTTTGTTTTTTCACAATTTATGCCCACACAGCTTTTATAATTTTTCCTTCCTCCGGACCTGGATGGAAATTAAGCAGCGAATGGGGTACAAAGGCACACTTTAAGTAAAATGTTAAATCCGTCTATTTTACAAAAATTGTGGATTCGTTACGCTGGTTCTCCATACAACAAAGGTTCCGGAGACCTGGGCGCAGTATAAGTGCTTCACAAACTTATTACAATTACCACACAACTTGTGTGCTAGACATTTGGTTCGAACAGTGAGAGGGATCACTTTTTCAAACATCCAATGTAATAATCGTTATCATTTTTGACACATGTACAACATTTTTCTTACATTTGGTGCATATTTTTAATGTTTATGTTTTTTTTGTGCGCAAACACGCTTCCAGAAATCGAAAACTTATGTAAAAGTGTAAGCAGAACACATTCTAAGTGCCTTGCATAAAAAAGCACCTAAAAAACATAACATCAAAAGCTCCTTAACAAAAGTGACACACTATAGACCTACGGTTTTACTCGTGTTAAGCCATAAAATAAAACTCGCTAGGTACTTTTTATCAACTATAGTTTCACTATCGAAGTGCATCTTTATGAAGATACCCTCGACTTTGTTAGGAGACATAATAAGCGCTAAGGAGATTATAAATGGCTGATAACAAAGCTAAGTTAACGATTGGTGAAACTTCTGTGGACTTGGACGTTCTCTCCCCTACACTCGGTTCCAAAGTCATTGATATTCGTACTCTCGGCTCCAAAGGTTATTACACCTATGATCCAGGCTTTACCTCAACGGCATCTTGTGAATCGAAAATTACCTATATCGACGGTAATAACGGGATTTTACTGCACCGCGGTTTCCCAATTGGGCAATTGGCTACTGAGTCAACCTACTTAGAAGTATGTTATATCCTGCTTTATGGCGAAGCACCGACCCAAGAGCAATACGATAAATTTAAAACAACCGTCACTCGCCATACCATGATCCATGAGCAAATCACCCGCCTGTTCCATGGTTTCCGTCGTGACTCACACCCGATGGCTGTACTTTGTGGTGTGACAGGAGCTTTAGCTGCCTTTTACCATGATGCGCTTGATGTCTCTAATCCAGTTCACCGTGATATCACAGCATATCGTTTACTGTCTAAGATGCCTACTGTAGCCGCAATGTGTTACAAGTACTCCATAGGACAACCTTTTGTTTATCCAAGAAACGATCTGTCTTATGCAGGTAACTTCCTACATATGATGTTTGCCACACCTTGTGAAGAGTACGTGGTTAACCCAGTTCTTGAACGTGCGATGGATAGGATCTTTATTCTTCATGCCGACCATGAACAAAATGCTTCAACATCTACTGTACGTACTGCAGGCTCTTCAGGTGCAAATCCATTTGCCTGTATTGCTGCGGGTATTGCTTCACTATGGGGACCTGCTCATGGTGGTGCTAACGAAGCTTGTTTACGTATGTTGGAAGAGATCAAAACCGTTGAACATATTCCTGAATTTATTAAACGCGCAAAAGACAAGAATGACTCTTTCCGTTTAATGGGCTTTGGTCACCGTGTATATAAAAACTACGATCCGCGTGCAACAGTCATGCGCGAAACTTGTCACGAAGTGTTAAAAGAACTGAATCTCAATGACAGTTTACTTGAAGTGGCAATGGAATTAGAACGCATCGCCTTAAATGACCCGTATTTTATTGAGAAAAAACTCTATCCTAACGTCGATTTCTATTCAGGTATTATTCTAAAAGCGCTAGGTATTCCATCAAATATGTTTACGGTCATTTTCGCTATTGCACGTACTATCGGTTGGATTGCTCACTGGAATGAAATGCATGAAGATGGACTGAAAATTGCACGTCCTCGTCAGTTATATACTGGTTATAACGAGCGTAAATTCCACAGTGAACTTAAAAATAAATAAATCGATTTAAACACGATTTATTGACTGGCTAAGCCCCGTTTTTGCGGGGCTTTATGCTATTAGTATGGATCAATTTCTTAAATACTCTTGTGGTGTTTGCCCGGTCATTTTTTTAAAAAAAGTGATAAAGGCACTATCGCTGGCAAACCCTAATAATTGACTAATTTCTAAATAACGATGATGTGTGGCTAATAACTCTATCGCTTTCATTAATCGCCATTGCTGACGCCATTGTTGATAGCTTAATCCTGTTTCTTTATAAAATAATCGAGTAATGGTTTTTTCACTAGCGCCAATATATTGCGCTAATTCTTGTAGTGGCGGAGGTAATTCATCGAAAGATAATTTTCTTAACCGTCTATCACTGGGCATTGATAAATGATTAGGTTGACGTTTAGCTTGCTGAATTTCATCTAAAAAAACAGCTAATAAATTTGCATAACGCCCTACTTCCCACTGGGTGTCAAAATCAGCAATGGCAATACGCTCTAATATCTCTCTAAGTAAAGGTGAAATAGTCAGTATTTCGCTTTCAGTTGGGAAACGATGATGAAATTTATCGGCAATATAAACTGAACGATAACCTACAGCCGCATACATCTCGACTCGATGTTCCAGTTTTGGCGGGATCCAAGCAATTCTCATGGGTGGCAAAACAGATACACGAGAGGCTAAAGTAATTCTCATACAACCCGATTGAGTAAACAGTAACTGCCCCCTATCATGTGAGTGAAAACCTGAATCATGTTTTCCCATCTCTGCGGCAATACCCACAACTGATGCAAGGTGTTCTTCTGGCACAAAGTGGTCGTATTGATTAAGCCAAGCCATCACTTGTCCTATTTGGTAAATATTATGTCTTTATATATATAACAAGACAATTATTATCACTGTATTCTGTCATCAAAGTATCAAGCTTTAGGAAAACAAAGAATGAACAGAAAACTCTCTCTATGGTTAGCAATTGCGTTAATGATGTTTCCACAAATTGCAGAAACCATTTATAGCCCAGCACTTACTGATATTTCAAATGGTTTTAGAGTCAGTGCCAATGAAGCAGGGCAAACACTTTCGCTCTACTTTTTTGCTTTTGCACTCGGTGTCATTATATGGGGTCGTTTATGTGATGTCATTGGCCGGCGCCCAACAATGTTAGCAGGGTTATTTATTTATGCCATTGCTTGTATTGGTGTCTTTATGACCGATAATTTTTCTGTATTACTGATATTACGTATGCTTTCTGCTTTTGGTGCCGCAGTTGGCTCTGTAGGAACACAAACTATTATGCGTGATGTTTATAGTGGTGAAGAATTAGCCAAAGTATTTTCCGTTATGGGAGCGGCAATCGCATTAAGTCCGGCTATTGGTATGTTAAGTGGTTCTTTACTGGTGAGCTATGCAGGTTATCAAGGGGTATTTAGTGGTCTTGCTCTTCTCGCCGTCGTTTTATTGCTGTGGAGTACTATTGCATTACCAGAAAGTCGCCCTGCAACAATAAAAACCGCACCACTAGCGGAAACAGCGATAAAAATGCTGAAAGATAAGCAAATTGCCAAGACTATACTTTTAATTGCTTTTTTTAATATCAGTCTATTTGCTTATTACCAACTAGCACCTTTTATGTTTGATAATCAAGGTTATAGTGCAAGTACTTTTGGCTATAGTGGTATTGTATTAGCAATAGGTGTCGGTATTGGTTCTTACATTAATAAAGCATTATTAAGCCATCATTGGCAATGTGAGAAATTAGTATTACTTGCAAGTATTATTGCAGTAATTAGTGCTGTAGGTGTTTATTTATTACGCAATCACATTAGTTTTATTATTCCAATGATGACAAGTGTCGTTGCCTATGGCATTGCTATTCCAAATATCTTAGCGACGGCTTTAGCGCAATATAAAGATCGCTTAGGCACAGCGGGTGCACTATTAGGTTTATTCTACTATTTACTTATTGGTGGTGGTTTAGCACTGGCTGGATGGGGACAAAGTTTAGCGATTACCTTGCTGATTTGTAGTATAGGTGCTTTGTTACTCTCTTTCTCTCGCCAAACAGCAAAATAATATATTTAAAAGAGCTTGTTATATTTATAAGAAGCTCTTTTTATTTTGTAACATTTCGAAAAAATCAAGAATAGAAAGATTAACTTATCTACAGGACTAAGTGTTAATACTTAGCAAATTAAACAGACAATTCTTAATCTTTTTAAAATCCACAAAAAACGCCTTTATTATCACTTCTTAACTTTTAGTACTTTTTCCTGAGATTGCATTTTATATAATGATGAATTGAATATTAATAAAGTTAGATTGGCTTTTTCAGTGTTTATATCCATATATTTAACAAATGTTATGCCTTGACTTTATTTTCGCCAGTAATAATAAAATTGTTCGTTTTACTGTTTCATGGTAAAAAAAACTGTTTATCCATACATGGCTTAAGGAACTGGCGTGATAAAAAAAATATTAGATATTCTCCCTATTTTTGGGAAAAAAGACGTCGATATTACTGAACAATATCTTCAAGGCTCTCTTGTCCTACTGGCTATATTTGATAAAAGTTTACCTAAGCGTGCATTAGATTATGTACTTACAGGTACAAACCCTGAAATTCTATTTGAATTAAATAAACTAGATGCAGCGAAAGCCGCCGTTTATTTTCATCGTGCGGGAACATTAGAGTGGTGGTATGCCAGTAATGTTGATACAGGAAAGTACGGTAAGGTTATCACCCAAGGCCTTAATGCCCGCCATAAACTCTACTCAAAGGTTGGTGAAAGTTTTTCCTTAGAGCAAGTGGCCCGTTTTGCCAAAGTCATCGCTGCCGCATGTCAAGATATCAATATTAAAGTAACAACAACGCAAGTCCCCACTTGGGTTATCTACCTGTTAGTTGATGCGTTTTATACCACTTACGATAATGCACGTAACCTTAATTTAGAACATCGTAAACATTGGAGTATGGAGTTTATCGCCAATATGGTCGAAGCAGAGGCCAATATTGCCGGTGAAAATGCGTTATTTGCAATTTTTGATAGAAAAGATGTCTCTGAATATTATGCCGCTAATCTTAAGCGTATTTATGAACTGTGTGATTTAAAAGACTATCTACTTTCACATCAAGAATTTGTTAGAAAAGAATTAGTTGAAAAACTTTCAGCGAATGGCTTAGTCGAGCTAATAAATTATCTAAATAAAAATACGATATTACGCAATACTTTTGCAGATATTATTGTTTTACTTGCCACTAGCAGTTTAAGAACCGTCAAAAAAACGGCTGAACCTATTTTAAATACCTTACCTGCTGAAATCGTAAAAGAAAATTTAACCCATGTTTTAATGAATGGTACTCCCAAACAACGTACACAAGCCGCTGATTTATTCGCGCGCCAAGGTGAAAACCGTGATGTGCTGGCAGAAGCATTAAAACATGAAACCTCAAAAGCAGTTATCAAGAGCATTGAAAGTGCGCTACAACGTTTTTGTGTTGCTGATAATGCAAATACCGTTGAAGCCATTAAAGCGCCTGATTTTACTCCCTTAGAAGACACACCATTACCCGATAGTGCCCGCGATATTCTGGTGAATAACTTCAATGAAATGTTAGTAAAAGCAAAAGAAAATGCTGAACGTGAAATTGAAGAAAATAAAACGTCTAAACACTCTTATAATTGGGCACAACGCCATTATAAAGATCTCTCTAAAATTGATGAAAAACAGTGTCGCGCATTAGTGGATAAACTCAATAGCGGACAAGGCACTATTCAAGTCAATGAGATCCAAATAATTAAACACAAAAACCGTATTCCTAATTTACCTGAATACACCTTTTTCCATGCCGTGCGCGTGCTCACCAATAACCGCCAACATGCGGATCACTTTTCCTCTCACTATTTTAATAGTGATATTCCTGAACGTTTATTGAGTGATATTGAATTACGACACGTTGAAAATGTATTAGAACGATGTCATTTCAAACGTGCAACGCGTATCACAGCGGCGCTGTGCTTAGAATCTTATCAAGATGGCTTACGTCGTTTCCGTAAACCAGAACAAGTTTGGCCTTTCTTCTCTCAACATACTGATTATATTGCAGAAGCGCTAAACTTAATGCCAAATCAAAGTGAACACCGCTATCGCCAATTTGAAACTTCACAAGGTATTGAAGTATTAAGCCGTTTTCCAACCATTCCTGCACAATTCGTTCCGCGTATCATGGAATTGGCTCTAGGTGAAAATAAAACACACCGAGTTTCAGCTCAGAAATTATTAGAAACCTTACCGAATATTCACTTAAGTGCACAAGAAGGCTTAACTTCAAGTAAACAAGAAATTCGAGTCACCGCGATTGAATGGTTAGCACGTTTAAATAACCCTGACTCATTACCTGCCCTTAATGCCTTACTGAAAAAAGAGAAACGCGAAGTAGTACGAGCCGCTCTGCTCACTGCGTTAGAACAATTAGGTGAGGATATTTCAAGCTATTTATCGCCAAAGACATTATTAGCAGAAGCTGAAAAAGGTCTCAAAGCCAAACCACCCGCAAGCCTTGCTTGGTTTAACTTCGAGGCGATCCCTGCATTAACATGGGAAAACAAAAAAGCGGTTGATCCCGCGATTATTCGTTGGTGGATTATTCTCGCCGTCAAATTAAAAATGCCAGGGGGTAATGCGTTATTACAACGTTATATCAGCCTACTTTGCGTTGATAGCCAACATAAACTTTCAAGCTTTATCCTGCACACTTTTGTCGCTCAAGATATTAAAGGACCAACACTTGAAGAAGCGATGGCTGAAGCGCAACAAAATGCCCCTTCCCGATTAACACAATACAAAGATTGGGCCAAACGTTATCCTGAATATTATGCTAAATATGAAACCTATACTTTAGAGCAAGTCGTCGAAGAAATTAAAAACGAGGTACTACGTCGTTATTTAGGTTCGGCAATCAGCGATAAAGGAATGCTCGCGCTTATTTGTGGAATTGAGGGACATATTGCGGTATCAGTATTACGTAACTATATGCGTGATCACTATCAGCGTCGTGCGCAAATAGAAGCGATGATTGATGCAGTAGCTTCAAGTAATGATCCTATTATCATTCAACTTCTGCTTTCATTATCACGTCGTTATCGCACAGCATCTGTGCAGGAAAAAGCGCGTAATTTAGTTACGCAAATAGCTGAACGCAATGGTTGGAGTGCTGATGAATTAGCCGATAGAACCATTCCAACCGCCGGCTTTGATGATTCAGGAACATTAGTACTGGAATATGGTGAGCGTACTTTCACCGCCAAAATGGATGCAAAACAAAAAATTGTTCTGTTTAATCCTGAAGGTAAGGAAGTTAAGTCATTACCTGCAGCACGCAAAAATGACGATCCAGAGCTGATTAAAGAAGCGAAAAAACTTTTCACTTCAAGTAAAAAAGAACTTAAACAAGTTATTGAATTACAAAGTGTGCGTTTATATGAAGCGATGTGCGCGCAACGCCAATGGCTAAGCGCTGATTGGCAAGAGTATATTTTAGCTCACCCTATTATGCATAAATTGATTGAACAATTAGTTTGGCAAGAAGTAAAAGAGGGTGAAGTTATCAATACCTTCCGCCCTTCTGATGATGGTGCTTTACTTAACCTTGAAGATGACGAAGTCACCTTACAAAATGATTCTTTGATTCAATTAGCTCACGCCGCCCTAGTTAATGAAGATGAGCGTAAAGCATGGATTGCACACTTCAAAGATTACAAAGTGAAATTCTTATTTTCACAAATGGAACATAGGATCCCTGATTTAGATCTGACACAAACAGAAGTTGAAGACCGAAAAGGTTGGATCACAGACACCTTCACCTTACGGGGTATTTTAACCAAAATGGGCTATCAGCGAGGCCCTGCTGAAGATGGAGGCTCGTTCTCTCACTATTACAAATTCTTCTCTAGCTTAAACTACTACGTCAATATCGGTTTTAGTGGTAGCTATGTACCAGAAGAAAATATTCCAGCGGTTTTATTCGATTTAAGTTTTGAGAAAGATCAGCAAAATTACTGGGATCGCAATAATATTGAGTTAAAGCAAGTACCACCGATTTTATTAGCAGAAAGCTACGCGGATTATCTAAAAGTCGCTGAAGCTTGTGCAGGATTTGATCCTGAATGGGAAAAGAAAACACCTTGGTAAAATTTAGGGATAATTAGGAAAGAATATGGCTAAAAAAGCACCCAAAGAACAACAAGCAATTAGGGAAAGTGCCGAGGTTCGATTTGCTGAAGAATTAGAACGCTTAACAAAAGCGGATGCTAATAATCCGAAGCCCCAAGGATGGCTTCGCTCTCCTCGAGCTGTGCGCCAATTTATTTTAGGTGATGATACTTTAGGTATCACACCTAAGTTTTTCGGTGATGATGCCTTAGTTGATCGTGCAATTGTTACATTATTAGGCAAACAGGGCTTAATGCTGGTTGGTGAGCCAGGTACAGCAAAATCAATGCTCTCAGAACTTTTTGCGGCTGCTATCAGTGGTGATTCAGGATTAACCATCCAAGGTACTGCAGGGACGACAGAAGATCATATCAAATACTCATGGAACTATGCGTTACTATTAGCAGAAGGCCCAACAGAACGAGCATTAGTCGGCTCACCGATTTATCAAGGCATGTTACAAGGTAAGATTGTTCGTTTTGAAGAGATAACTCGCTGCCCTCCTGAAATTCAAGATGTGCTGGTTTCTTTAATGTCCGAAAAACAGTTAATGATCCCTGAAATGGGCGACGGTGCGCGTATTAGTGCAAAACCCGGATTTAACTTGATTGGTACCGCAAACTTGCGTGACCGAGGTGTACATGAGATGTCTGCCGCATTAAAGCGACGTTTTAATTTTGAAACAGTAAAACCTATTCGTGATCCAGCTTTTGAAATCAGTTTGATCCAATCACAGCTTGAAAATGAGTTAGGTGCTTTAGCGACAGAAATCACCATCCCTATGGATGTGGTGGAATTACTGGTTACCACATTCCAAGAATTACGTTCAGGTAATACCCAAGATGGTGGCAATATCAAAACACCTGATGCGGTTATGTCAACAGCAGAAGCCGTAAATATCGCTTATGCTTGTGCGTTAGAAGCGCATTATTTAGGTGATGGCGTGATGAATGCCAGTGCGATCGCACGTCAATTAATCGGCGTTGTATTAAAAGATAATCCTGATGATATTAAGCGTATTCGTTATTACATGGACAACGTCGCCAGAGAAAGGGCCAGAAATAGTAAAGAGTGGAAAGCGTTCTTTGATGCATCAAAAGACTTTTGGCAATAAAACGTAAAGAGCTATAGCGAGGCATTAAAGTCTATTTATTTATCTATCAAAGGCAGAGTTAACTTACTCTGCTTTTTCACCCAAAAAAGGGATCAACACGGTGACGCTACCTTCAATATCTTTACCAACAAGAATTGACCAAGCCCGACTGAAATGGACGTCGTTACAGCAACAACATCTCTATTTTGCCCCTGTACGCCACCATAGCCCAGCTTGTGCTTATGCAGTTTTATCATTAATTGATTCTGTAAAACCTGATTATATCTTAATTGAAGGTCCGGATACCTTTAATTCGCTTATTCCTAGCCTAACGGATAAAGATACTCTCCCTCCTGTTGCTATTATGGGGCAAGCCGAATATTGTCATCATGATAGTGGCCTAGAAGAGCGTGAAAAATCGCTACACTCTGCCTATTTCCCATTTTGTGAATATTCCCCTGAGTGGCAAGCTTTGCGAGGTGGTTTACGCATCAATGCAACAACACGTTTTATCGATTTACCTTGGGCGGCTCAAGTCAATAACGAAGAGTATAGCGATCTACAAAGCCGTAGCTTACAAAAAGAACGTTATTTAGCCCATAGCCAATTTATTGCACAATTAGCTAAACAATGTCATTGCCGTGATCATGATGATGTTTGGGAGCATCTTTTTGAGTTACGCAGTATTGAGGCATTAGCAGATTGGCAAACACTGTTTAATGACATTTTTATTTGGTGTGCACTTGCGCGCCTTGACTATGAACCTGAAGTACTTGCATCTGAGGGCTCTTCACAACGTGAAGCACATATGCTCACTCATATTAAAACCATCAAACAGCACGAGCCTAATGCCAAAATATTAATCGTCACAGGGGGAGCCCACACCCTTGCGCTAATCGAAGGCTTAGCTTCTTCACAACCCCACTCTTTCGCTATTTCTAGCTCAGAACAAAAGCACTTTACTAAAATGCAAAAAATGGGCGAAAAAGAGCAAGCTTGGCTTATTCGCTATAGCTTTGACAGATTAGATGCACTTAATGGCTATGCATCTGGTATGCCATCTCCGGCTTTTTACCAACAAGCTTGGCAAAGCTTAATGCAACAACATCATGATAAATTAGAAAACAATGAGGCGGCAAAACAGCCAACGCAAGTTTATCGCAATAAAATGGGCATCGCCTTTTTAAGCTCAGTGGCTCAGACTATCAGAGAACAACAATTTGATAATCCACCCAGTTATTTAACCGTAAAACTAGCAGCCGAGCAGAGTTTACGCCTCGCTTTACTAAGAGAGCACACTGGTATGGGGCGTTATGATTTGCTTGATGGGTTACAAAGCGCCTTTATTAAAGGCAGTTTAGATGACAGTCAAAACGAATTATGGGACGAAATCAAAACCTGTTTTTCAGGTTATCTATTAGGACAAATTCCATTAGGTACAGCAACGCCCCCTTTAGTCAATGAAACCTATGAACGTGCCAAAGCGTTTCGCTTTAAACTTGATGATACATTAGCAAAAACTACAAAATGTGATGTTTATCGCAACCCCCAACATCGCTTAAGAAGTCGTTTTTTACATTTATTGGCATTTTTAGAAATCCATTTTGCCCACCGTGTCAATGGACCTGATTTTCTTTCTGGTCACCAGTTAGATCTATTATTTGAAGAATGGCAATATGCATGGACCCCCAATGTTGAAGGTGAACTGATCTCATTATCAGAAAAAGGCTCTCAACTTGAAACTATCGCCTTAAATAAACTGTTAGCAATGGAAAAACAGCTTGCAGAACAAGGACAAAGCCGTTCAAGCCAAAGTGCGGTCACTTTGTTAATTCAAGCGGCATTAATTGGGCTCCACCAGCGTATCCCTACGCTATTTAAACTGCTAGATAGCTATATTCAGCAAGATTTTCGCCTTGAGTCATTAACACAATGTGGACATAAATTGATCCATTTATGGCGAGGTCGTCAATATCTTGATATTACCGATGAGCTGACATTGGAAAATAGGCTACATCAAGTGATCCCTCAAGCCTTCTTTTGCTTAGAGCAATTGGCTCAAGGTGATGAGCAACAACAAGAAAGCAATCTGCAAGCCCTACTTTCTTTACGTGAACTCATTGAGTTTATGCCATCACTGGATCATCAATATGATTATAAAAGTGATTTTTATCAGCAACTTAATCGCCTTGATGGACAGTTAGATACCGTTCCTTTATTAAAAGGTGCGGTAGATGCATTACGTTATCTAGGTTCGTATATTGACGAAAAGACCTTAGCGGCCGTGTTAAATGCGACCTTTAGTACAGGCAGCTCTCCCGAACATGCCATTGGTTATTTTGTCGGTATAATGCGCACCGCACCAGAGCTAGTCATTCGCCTGCCGTTGTTAGTCAATCACTTAAATAGCTTATTACAGCAATGGGATGAAGAACGCTTTATTCAGATTTTACCTGATCTGCGTTTTGCCTTTAGCCAACTTAATCCCAAACAAAATGCAGAGCTTGCACAATATATTGCTAATGATATTGGTTTAGATACGCAAGCCTTATCACTATGGCAATCAGAATTTAGTGCCAAGCAAATGCTTGAAGCCACTAAACTCAATCAAAAACTGCAACAGCGCATTAAGACACAAGGCATGATTTCTTGGTTTGAGGCGAAGAAAACAGAGAAAGGAGACCATACTCATGGAGAAGCATGATGATGATATGCCTAAAGATAAAATACAACAAGCCAAACGTTGGCGCTTGATTTTAGGCCAATACGCTGATGATGCTTTAGGGCAAGCCACATTTAATGCTGATGATCTTAAAATTGAACGTACACTCGATTTTCTTTATCGCCGTGAATATCAGCGCCGAGGATTACGTCAAGAGCGCGGTCGCCATGGCTCTCTCGATGCATCGCAACTTACTGCCGTAAACTGGCTAAATCAAGCTCGCAAACTTTTTCCCAATAGCACATTTGAACGTATGCAATCACAAGCGATTGAACGTTATCAAATCAGTAGCTTTCTTAAAGATCCCAATACGCTAAAAGCCATGGAGCCGACTAAAGCGTTAGCTAAAACACTATTAAGCTTACGCGGACGAATGAGCGAAGAAACGCGAGATGCAGTAAAAACCATTATTCATAAAGTGGTTGAAGATATTTTGCGTCAAATTCGTAATAACTTTCGCCAATCATTAACCGGCCGTCGTAATCGCTTTAGACGCTCGTTAGTACCAAATAGTCGTAACTTTGATTGGCGTGCCACTATTGCCGCCAATTTAAAACATTACGATACCCAAAATCGTCGTTTAGTGATTGAAACCCCTTACTTTAATTCACGAATGCAACAGCATTTTCCATGGGATGTCATTCTCTGTGTTGACCAAAGTGCATCAATGTCTAGTTCCATTATGTATGCAGCTGTGTGTGCGAGTATTTTAGCTTCATTACCTGCTGTTAATGTCTCCTTAATCGTTTTTGATACTCAAGTTGTCGATTTATCACACTTAGCCGACGATCCCGTTGAAGTGTTAATGACAGTCCAATTGGGAGGAGGTACGGATATTGCTAGTGCCATGCAATATTGCGAAAGCTTAGTTAACAACCCTAAGCGTACTGTTATTTCGCTTATCAGTGACTTTGAAGAAGGGGGATCATTAACCCGATTATTAGATTGCACACAACGTCTCAATAGCCAACAAGTTAAGTTATTAGGACTGGCAGCACTAGATGATGAGGCTCAACCGGTTTATGACTCAACTATCGCACAAAAACTCGCCGATAGAGGTATGCAAGTTGCAGCTTTAACCCCAGAACATTTCGCACAGTGGCTAGCAGAGGTAATGCAATGAGTTGGCAGACCGTTTATTTTCATTATGATGAAGATGCGCTTACCGTCTTTGCTAATGCCGGATTATTAAGACGCGCAAGAAAAGATGTTGATAACGAAAAAGTCTCTGTTACTGATGCAAATACAGGGCAATTTAGCAGTGATGGGCAAAAAGTCGTTTTACATGAAGCAGGCATTCAGCAAGCCAGTTGTGATTGTTCCGCAGCAGGTTGTTGCAAACATATTTTAGCCGCTATTTTATGGTTACAAGCCAACAACAATTCGACTGATGATATTAATAATCCCATTGAAACATCAGCAGAAAAAATTATAGCGCCTGTTGAAACACCGCCTTTATTACCCTCTTTATTTACGCTTGATCCCGAGTTACTCATCAAAAAAGCAGGTAAACCCGCCTGTCGGACTGCGATTAACTTAATTGAACAATGGGAAGATAAAACCTTAGTTCTAGAAGACACAGGAACCCAGCTAAAAATCCAACTCCCTGATGTTGATGAACCGGTCATTTTCTTACAAGCAAGTGGTTACGATGGCATGTTATCCCCTTTTTCTAGCTCTCAGAAAAAAGCTTTTCATCTTGCGATTGTCGCGAAAATATTTGAGCAAAATACACAGCCTTGGACGTGGCCTGAAGATTTAATTCCCTTAAAATCTTCACAACGCCCACTGAATGATGAAGAAATTGCCCTTATTAATACTATTGAACAATTTATTGGTGATCTATTACGTCAAGGGCTATCACACATTAGTTTAAGTAGCGCAACGCAATTACATTTACTTAATATGTCTGCTCGTGCCGAGGGTTTACCTCGTTTAGCCTCTTATTTACGAACATTAAGTACTCAAGTCAAGCGGTTAGCAGAAAGACATTTCACTATGGATGAAAGCAATGTCTTACGTCTATTAGCTCATATCTCAGCCTATCTTTTCCAGCTATCTTATGCGACACCTGAACAATTAAAAACATTACGAGGACAACTTCGCCGTCAATATGATGATAAAAAAACCAGTCTCGCGCTTATTCCTATTGATGCACATTGGTGGACAGCACAAAGTGGCGCATTAGGCACAACTTTTACTTTCTGGGATAAAGAAGCAAAACAATTTTTACAAGCGACACAAGCTCGCCCTAATCAACTTGATACCCTATTTAATCGCTATAGTGTTTGGCATAGTTTATCGTTATGGAAACAAACTGCAGATAAGCTCATGCGCCGACCTTTCTTATTACAAGCGCCTCGTATTTCTGATGAAGGGAAACTAGCTACTATTGGCGATAGCTTTGCGCAAAATCAAACCGATTTTCTTGATGTCACAGATTATCATCAACTACAAACAGAATTAGGTATTCATAACTGGCAAGATTTACCCAATTATTTTACGGATCAACCAGAAGGATTTCTTTCCCCTCTGGTTTTACATATCAAAAGCTATAATCCCTTAATTTGGCATGAAGTAGAGCAGTGTGTTATTTGGGAAGTGGTAGATAATAATGGAAATTCGGCCTTTTTGCGCCTTTATTGGGAAGGCGAAACGCAAAATAATTTAGAAGAATTACGTTTTCTCACTAAACGAGAATTAGAAATCGTTGCGATCACCGTGCAACCTGTTCGACGTGATTTCAATATCGATTTATTACCCACCACCATTTGGATCAAAACAGAGCAAGGCATTGAAATGTTTTATCTCGATTTTGACCAATTTCCCCGTAAGAAAAAACAGTCTGGTTTTATTAGTCATATTCAAGAATATATGGCTAAACGTAAGCGACAAACGGCAATGCATCACAGTGAACCAACCCTTGCACAAAAATTTTGTCGCCCCATTTTATCCGTATTGGAAGCCCAAGCATGTACAGGGCGAGAACAACTTTCTGCAATGCAAAAAGAGCAATTAGAGAGAAGCAAACAAATTGCTGACGATTTAGGTATGACATTAATAGCTAACCAATTAACTCGTTATCTCGCTTTAACTGCTCGTGACTCTCAAGCTTTATTACAGTTAATTTGGCTATGTGATAATCTGCAACAATTACAAAGCCCGCTACCCATTCAACTTAATGAATAAATTTCAAGGTTGTTGTTAAATAAAAAGCTATCTCACTTAGTTAATAAGAGAGATAGCTTATAGAATAGCAATAACTGGGTTTAGGCAGGATTATCAATATCGACAAAAGTAACATCTAAATGGTGAGTTTGTGCTAACCATTCACCTAATGCTTTAATACCATAACGCTCGGTAGCATGATGCCCAGCAGCGAAAAAATGCACGCCCATTTCTCTTGCTATATGAATCGTCTGCTCTGAGACTTCTCCTGTTACAAATGCATCAACACCTTGCTCTGCCGCCTGTTGAATAAATCCTTGTCCTCCACCAGTACACCAAGCAATATGGCGAATAACATCTGGTGCATTGTCACCACAGTGAAGCACATTACGCTGTAAGGCTTTTTCGAGTCGTGTTTTTAATTCATTGGCTGTGACAGGTAGATCAAAAATCCCTTTCGGCACTAAAGGCTCGATCTCACCCTCAACTTTTACGCCCATTTTTAACGCTAATTGAGCGTTGTTACCTAAAATAGGATGGGCATCTAAAGGTAAGTGATAACCATATAGATTGAGATCATTACATAGTAGGGTTTTTAAGCGATTGCGTTTCATTGAACGGATAACAACTGGCTCATTCTTCCAAAAATAACCATGGTGAACTAATACAGCATCTGCATTTAAACGTACCGCTTCATCAAGTAAAGCTTGGCAAGCCGTTACTCCTGTCACTATTTTTTGAATATGAGGGCGCCCTTCTACTTGAAGACCATTAGGTGCGTAGTCGTGAAAATTCTCAATACTTAGCTTTTCATTAATAATTAATTCTAGATCAGTATTTTTCATATCCTGTTTCTCCTTGTTATCACGGCGCCACAGTGCGTAGTGTACATATGTGATAAATAACAATAGATTAATTAGCACTTCTCAAAGTGAATAACCTTTATTGTAACTTAAAATAAGAGAATAAATAGAACAGTGAAAAATACACGTGATAACACGTTAAAAAGGGTTTGAAGAAGGGGAAAAAATAACGCCTGTTTCAACAGGCGTTAAATGGAATTTTCTGTTATTTATGGCTAGTTAATGCCATTTCTGATTTAGCTAACCAAACTGGCTTATTGCTTGTTTTAGACCATACACGATGTAAATAGCTATAAAACTGAGCGCGTTTAGGATGAAAAACCATAACAGGAAATGCCACAATACCTAGCGCTACCGCACCAGTACGACGGGCTAAAACATGTTTTTTAGTGTATTCGTTATAAGCTGGCATAGTGTTCTCCTGCATAAAATGAATTGATGCTGAAATTTTACCTCATTTGATGAAATTTTACTACTGATCAGACCACTTATTTTGTGCGAAAAATCACCTTTATTTTGCTTGTAGTGTAATTAAATTTCACAATAGAAATAAAAATGAAACAAAATTGAAACAAAAACAAAAAACCTATTAACAAAGCAAACTAATACTTTATTGAATTACGGTTATAGTAAATAATTTCGCGATTGAATGATAAAAAAGAGAAAATCAAAACAAGAAAAGGGAGATAAGGTATCCAATAATGCTATATCAGCACTAAAGGATATATGACTGGACAATATATTTGGTAATAAGTAATGAAATATTTATTTAGGAAAATCAACAAAATCAACATCTATTGAATGATGAATAAGACGAGTAATAAATAAGGTATCATTTTTTGGTAGATAATAAATTGAATGTTTTTTAAACTCAAATCGTCTCATACCATTACACACCCAATTACATTCTCGTCCAATCCAAGGTGCTTTAGCTAGTAGCTCAAATGTCTGTTTTAAATCATTATGATATTTTTTTGCCTGAGTTACTCCAAATTGTTGAATAGTATAACGAGCAATTTGATAAATATCTTCTTCTGCTAATTGAGAAAGTTTATACATTTAAGTCCTTTTCAGCTCTTGCAAAAATATCATCCATGTCATTTTTACTTTCTAGTGAATTCACACCATCTAGTACCATTTTACGAACCAATTGGAGTCGTTCTTCTCTGATTTCCATCATACGCAAAGCATCTCTAATAACCTCAGAGGTATTTCCATAACGCCCTGAATTAATCATTGAGCCCACAAAATCATTGAAGTGTTCACCTAAAGTTACACTCGTTACTCGTGCCATAAACCCTTCCTACATTGTATTACTTAGTAATACTACATTAGCAATAAATTTATTCATTTGCCAGTTAATACCATAAAAAAATACCCCAAATCAGAAAATCAATTTTGGGGTATCATTCAGTAACTAGATAATTTTATAGCATAAAATACTCTAATTTTATTTCTTCACCGCTTTACCTTTGCCACGTAAGGTTTCAGTTAACCCTTTCAGAAAGTATCTCACCAGTTGATCGCCACAGTTACGGTAGTTTTTATGTCCTGGCTTACGAAATATCGCGCTAAGTTCAGGCTTAGAAACGCGAAAATCCGCTAGTTCATAAATGTTAATCATATCCATGTCTTTTAATTCAAAGGCAACACGTAATTTCTTTAAAATAATATTGTTGGTTATCCGTTTTTCGACTTCTGGAGTAGGATATTTTTCATCTTTACCACGACGATAAAAGATAAGCCCATTTAAAAAATGTCCCAAGGCCATATCATCACACTCAACAAAGGCAGGATCATCGTCTTTTTTTAACCACTGATTGACTTGCTCTTTAGTCGCGGTGAAATCCGCCAGTTTCATTATATCAACAATATGACCATCGCTAAGATCTAACATATAACGCACACTGCGTAACACATAATTATTTTGCATTGATTATCCGCTCTTTATTCAATTCTAAATCAATCATCAATGATGGATATCAATGTTGTGATCTAAAAGTTATTATGATTAAAAAAATACACTCCACCTATAGGTAGAGTGTATTCTATTTGGTGATAAATAAATTATACGACTAAGTTATTTAGTTTATTGTTTACTGGCAAAAACATTATTAACAATTTCAATGGCTTCTTTTTCAATTAATTCGCGATGCTCAGAGCCACGGAAGCTTTCACAATAAATTTTGTACGCTTCTTCGGTTCCAGAAGGACGAGCGGCAAACCAACCATAATCGGTCATCACTTTTAAACCACCAATAGCAGCACCATTACCAGATGCGTGAGTTAAACGCGCAGTAATAGGATCACCTGCTAAGGTATTTGCGGTGACCATTTCTGGTGATAATCGTGACAACAACGCTTTTTGCTCATGAGTTGCAGATGCTTGTATACGATTATAGCTTGGAGAGCCAAAACGCTGCGCTAACTCGTTATAATGTTGTTGTGGATCTTTACCTGTTACCGCTTTTATTTCAGCAGCCAGTAAACATAAGATAATACCATCTTTATCTGTTGACCACGGTTTACCATTAAAACGTAAGAATGATGCCCCCGCACTCTCTTCACCACCAAAACCAAACTCGCCACTGAATAGACCTTGCACAAACCATTTAAAGCCGACAGGTACTTCAACAAGTTCACGACCTAAATCAGCCACGACTCGGTCAATCATCGCGCTAGAGACGAGTGTTTTACCCACTTTTACCTCATTTGACCACTGAGGACGATGGCGAAAAAGATAATTAATCGCTGCCGCTAAATAGTGGTTAGGATTCATCAAGCCCGAAGGAGTGACAATACCATGGCGATCGTAATCAGGGTCATTGGCGAAAGCTAAGTCAAATTTATCACGCAGTTGCAATAAACCTTCCATTGCCCAAGGTGATGAGCAATCCATACGGATCACACCATCATGATCTAATGTCATAAAGCGGAAAGTTTGATCCACCTGATCGTTTACCAACTCAAGATCAAGTTCGTAATATTCACCTATGCGTTTCCAGTATTCAATTCCTGAACCACCCAGTGGATCGACACCTAATTTCAAACCCGCTTTTTTAATTGCCTTCATATCAACAACGTCACCTAACGCTTTAACATAAGGCATAATTAAATCTTGCTCGTGAATATAACCACTCGCTAATGCATCATCATAAGAAAGACGTTTAACCCCCGATAAATTATTTTCCAATAATTCATTGGCGCGTTTTTCAATCACAGAGGTTAAATCAGTATCAGCAGGCCCACCATTTGATGGATTGTATTTTATCCCCCCATCTTCTGGAGGATTATGTGATGGTGTAATGACGATACCATCAGCAATGTCTTGGTGCCCTTGATTGTAAGTTAAAATAGAGAAGGAAACGCTAGGCGTTGGGGTATAACCATTATTCTCTTGAATAATCACGTTAACTTTATTTGCAGCAAGCACTTCTAAAACCGAAATAAAAGCAGGCTCAGATAATGCATGGGTATCTTTACCTACATAGCAAGGCCCCGTTACACCATTATTAGCTCGGACTTCAGCAATAGCTTGAGCAATTGCTAGAATATGTGCTTCATTAAAGCTATGACGTTTGGCACTGCCTCGGTGACCCGATGTACCAAATTTCACACGATGAGCATTCTGATTTGCTTGCGGTTTTAGTGAATAATATTGTGCGGTTAATTGCGCTACATTAATCAGATCGCTTTGACGAGTATGTTGCCCAGCTCTTGAATGGATTGCCACAAATCTTCTCCTATTTTACATCACAATCATGCTTTAAACGAAAGCCTTTGCAATGCATCAATTAACAATAGTGTTTAGATAGTTCCACACACTTTATCAATCTCATTGGCAGGGAATTGCATATCCTGCATGATGCTTTGTACCATAGTTCTTTTACGCTCAGTATTTGAGTTGGTAATAACCCAAAATGGCGTACCGGGAATATGGCGAGGTTTTGTATGACGTCCACTGTCGAGCAATGTTTTTTCATCACCGGCAAAATAAATTCGCGTGCGTCCATGTACTGTTTCAGCAGATTGAGTAAAAGTAGCACTATCTAAGCTATATAATGTAGACAGGATCTGTAAAAAACGATCAACTGATTTTGTTTTCTCTGCATAACTATCAGATAACAGCAGTTCACGCATTTCACGGACCGGATTTTTTGCTGGTGCGACAGGCTTAAGATCAGCATCCTGTTTAACGACAGGCGCTTGTACTGACTCAGTGACAACGACTGGCTGTACGGGCTGTTTGGCATCAAGCTTCAATAGACGCCTTAAAATATCTGAAGCGCTTTCACCGATATGTCTAGTTTCGCTAGCGATATAGCGGTAAAGTTCGTCATCAATTTCTATCTTTTTCATTGCTACCCAGTACTATTTTCAAAAAAAAGTGACTAGGATTATAAGATATAATCTTTAAAAACAAAATAGGTAAAATTTCAATAACTTAAAGCGTATTCATTAAAGAATTAATCTTTTTAAACTTTAAGCTAGGTATTTATCCTATTGTTTCTATCTGTATCATCTTCTATTCTTTGAATTTATTGCCATAGAATAGAGTTGACATCTTCTTCAATGCCCTTTCACATCAGCAATTAAAATAATATAAAACTCTGACTTATCCTTATTGAGCTATATCAAAATTTTATCTTACCCGTTAAATTTGGAATAATAATCTATATTATTCTATTTTCTCAGAATATAATAAATTACACTATCTCTTGTTAGATTAACTTTATCTCATATTCCGAAAAAGACAACAAGTTGGCTAATATGATTGCACATGTCATCATAAGGAAAAAATAGACTTAATTTTGGTCATCAATATGAAACTCAATGCATTATTAAACTATCAAATACATCAACCAGAAACAGCAACGATAAACAATTTACCTATTGTGTTGATCCATGGGCTTTTTGGTGATCTCAATAATCTAGGCGTACTAGGTCGCGATCTACGTCAAGACCACACCGTGATACAAATTGATGTGCGCAACCATGGGCATTCTCCTCATAGTGAAAGTATGCACTATCACGATATGGCACAAGATGTATTAACCCTGCTTGATAGCTTAAATATCGCAAAAGCAATCGTTATAGGTCACTCAATGGGAGGGAAAATTGCAATGGCAATGACCGCTCTCGCACCTCTTCGCCTTGAACGTATCGTAGTTATTGATATGTCTCCTGTTGCTTATAATGTTCGTCGTCATGATAAAATTTTTGCAGCCCTTGAAGCTGTCACTAAAGCTCACGTCACACAACGTACAGAAGCTATTGCTATTATGCGCCCTTTTATTGAGGAAGACGGCGTTATCCAATTTCTGCTTAAATCATTTAAAAAAGGTGAATGGTTATTTAATTTACCCGCAATCAAACAGGCTTACCCCGATATTATTGGTTGGCAAGAGGTGCCTGCTTGGCATCATCCTGTTTTGTTTATACGTGGTGGACTATCCCCATATATTTTAGATGAATATCGCGATAATATTGCTCGCCAATTTCCACAAGCAACCGCCTTTGTTGTCGCCAATACAGGACATTGGGTGCATTCTGAAAAACCAGAAACAGTAATTAAGGCCATTCGTCGCTTCTTAGCCAAAACAGTATAATGTTCCTTTGTTGGTTATAAATCACCAGCAATACTATTTTATAGCGTACAATTATTGCTCTTAAATCTGTTATTGTTGATAAAAAGACCAAATGACAATAGGTTAAACACAGGAAGCAGTAGCGATACGCCGATATGTGGGGTATTATTGGGCGCTTCATATTGAGTCATTGGTATACGCCCTTTCACAGCAAAATTTATGGCAAAAGAACAAACTGATCGCACCACACTGGATTTGTTCGCAAATGAACGCAGACCTGGGCGACCTAAAACAAACCCGCTTTCTCGGGATGAACAGCTTAGAATTAATAAACGAAACCAATTACGACGCGATCGTGTCAATGGATTACGTCGGGTTGAGTTGAAATTAAATGAGGATGCTGTCAATGCGCTTAATGAGCTTGCGAGCGCAAAAAATGTCAGTCGTAGTGAGCTTATTGAAGAAATATTACTAGAACAACTCGCACAAACTTATGCGTTAAAAAAACATCAAAGCTAAAAAAATCAGCAGGAAAATCACACAAATTCGACAGAATTACCCTGCTCTTTTCGTCAAAATAGTGCTTTAGTTTTCAATTATGAAAACATGATGTTTATCTTTTACTGGTAATTGTTCAAAAATACAGACAAAGAGAATAAAAGAGGTTATCTCACTTTATGGCAATCATAGGAATATTCTTCGGCAGTGATACCGGCAACACTGAAAATATTGCCAAAATGCTTCAAGAAAGATTAGGCGCGGATAATGCCGAAGTTCATGATATCGCAAAATCCAGTCAAGAAGACATCGAAGCATTTGATATTCTATTACTAGGTATTCCTACCTGGTATTATGGTGAAGCACAATGCGATTGGGATGACTTTTTCCCAACATTAGAAGATATTGATTTCAACGGTAAACTTGTTGCTCTATTTGGTTGTGGTGACCAAGAAGACTATGCAGAATACTTCTGTGACGCAATGGGAACTATTCGTGATATCATTGAACCTCGTGGCGCAGTCATTGTGGGTCATTGGCCTACTGAAGGTTATCATTTTGAAGCATCTAAAGGTCTTGCTGATGATAATCACTTTATCGGCCTTGCGATTGATGAAGATCGCCAACCAGAATTAACTGAAGAGCGTGTTGACGCTTGGGTTGCTCAGATCAAAGAAGAGATGAGCCTTGACGAAATTCTGGGATAATATAAATTCTTAATATTGAGAATGATAATTATTCAATGGTGTGCTAAGATAGTGTGATAGGTGGGGTGTTTATTTTTTAATATCATGCCTATAATCATTAAGGTTATTAAATACCCTATGTATTAATGAATATATACAGTATTTTGTGAGCACATATTAAATTCACCATTAGCAACAGGATTAAATCCGCATGACCGACAATAATAAAGCGTTAAAAAATGCTGGGTTAAAAGTTACACTTCCTCGCTTAAAGATCTTGGAAGTGCTCCAGGATCCTGAGTGCCATCATGTCAGTGCTGAAGATCTCTATAAAAAACTGATCGATATCGGCGAAGAGATTGGTCTGGCAACAGTCTATCGCGTCTTAAACCAATTTGATGATGCTGGTATTGTTACCCGACATAATTTTGAAGGTGGTAAATCAGTATTTGAATTAACTCAACAACATCACCATGATCACTTAATTTGCCTTGATTGTGGTAAAGTTATCGAGTTTACTGACGATGCTATCGAAGTTCGTCAAAGAAATATCGCTGAACGCCATGGCATCAAACTTTCCAATCATAGCCTGTATTTATATGGTCACTGCGCCGCAGGTAATTGTAAAGAAGATAGCCACGCACATGATGAGAAGTAATCATTCTGGATAATATCTCAGTAAAAAAAGGAACTGCCTGCAGTTCCTTTTTTATTGGTAAAGATTTACTACATTTTGAAATATCATGGGCAGCAACCGTAGCATTCAATATCGCCTCTAACCAAGCAGGATAGCGTAGTGTAAATACTTTCAGCTTATCTTCTACTTTTAAAAGGTGCGATCTCCTCTTCAGTACAAGTCTCAATAAATTCAGCTAAGGAAATTGCGCCTTCTTTTTGCAACCCTTCAATACTATCAGCAACAAAGTCACAATACCCCTTGACATCTAAAAATTGTCCTCGGAATGCACTTATTTCTGATCCATAAACAACAGATGCAGGGTGACCATTTATTATCATGATATTTGTGCTTTTAATCATGTTTTACTCCTATCACACTCTCAAACTATTAAGGATAAAGCGTAATAAATACACTTTATCCTTATTGTTATTTAGAAAATCGTAAATGGCATGATCACATTGAATTTAACGTCTTTTTCATCTTGGAAGATATTACCAAAACCACCTTCATAGCTTGGTATATCGGAATGGTTATCATAACGAGTGTAGTGGAGTTTAAATAACGTACCTTTCGCTCTCCCCTCTTGAACGGTATACATGATGTCGGCATTCCATGCGCTTTCTCTAATACGTTTACTTTGGTCATAAATAGGGTTACTACTCGGTTTTGCATCCCAAGCATACACATAGGAAGTACCAATCGCCCAGCCCGGTAGATCCCAATTTTTTAGATCATACATCACTCCCGCGTATAATGCTTTTTCACCATTGGCGTTAAAATCAGAACGACCATCCCACCAGATATCTAAACGACCATTCGAGGTTGCCCATCCCGGCGTCATACGTTGTAAAAAGTAGCCTTGGTTACCTTCTGCTTTAACCCAAGTACCTTCAACTTTAAAATCAAATACATTGTAGGTATAGCCTAAAGTGAATGCTTGTAACCATGCCAAACCATCATAAACATCGTTAATTCCCCCTCCAGTGACTTTATCTTTTGCACCGTAGAATTGATAAGAGGTTTTTAATGTATTATTTGCGATAGGGAAATCGTAAGAAACTTTGCCAAAATATTGATCAATATAACCATCAGCTTGGCCAAATGCGGCTTCTAATACTAAGCTATTTTTAAAATCATATTTGGCACCAAAAGAGTGTAAATAACTGATATTTGTCTCTAAGTCTGCCTTACGGAAATTGTACATATTCCGATACCACGGCGCTTTATATTCATCAGTCCACATATATGAGAAAGAGAGTTCACCATTTTTATCGAAATCAAATACAGCGCCCGCTTCTGCACCGCGATAAGTACCAGGTAAGAAACTCCAATGAGGACGTAATAATGTTTGCCCTTTAGGTTGAATATATCCACCTTGAGCCCAGAAATGGCCTAATTTAAATTTAGCAGCAGCTTTATAAATACTCACGCCACTGCGATCACCTGTCCATTTTTCATCCCAGCGACTTTTTGCATCACTAAATCCTATTTCATTAGGTGCAGCTGGCCCACTGTTGTTAAGTTCAACAGCACCAAAAGCAGCTAAATCAATACCAAAAAAATCACCCAGATAACCAGAAGAAAAATCAAGATTAGCGTTAAAGGTAGAGTGGTGTAAATTGGCTTTATATTTGCCGTAATCAGGACTGTTTGGTGTTAACTCTTTTCTATCACGGTCACGTTGCCAGTAATAGATCCCCCCTGTCAGGGTTGAGTCATCAATAAATCCTTCAGCATAAGACATTTTCGCAGGTAGTGCAGTTACAAGCAATGCGCCCATAACGGCAAGTGCCACCCTGCCTGGTTTAGCATGTTGCATAACCATAGCATTGTTTCCTCTTTGACTTTGACTAAAAAAGAAATAAGCACCAACGCCTATTTCCAAATATAAAACCCCAAATGGGGAAAAAACCTAAAATTAGGTTAACAACAGCTTATTTTTCGCGACGCGAATTATCAACCTAAAAAAAAGAATTTTTATCAAAATATGACCAAGGGCACATTACTTAATTACAGTTTCATATTTTTTCTTTAGTCAATGAGGGACAAGTAGAACGTAAATATTTTTTAATATATTGATATTAAAAAAGAAAATTATCACACCTAATATGATAATGTTTCGTTTTTATAGAAAAGAATTATTAGTCGTATTAATTAATAAACTTTTTTAGAAAAGAAAAATATGTGTCATGGTTCACATTTTTATTATTATAGACAAATTCAATATAATCATATGAAATAAAAGAAGAAGATGATGACAAAAGTTAATAATTTAACACAACGTAAATAAGAATTGATACAAATAATAGCTATAGAAACTCACATTAAAAAATAAAAAATAATAATTATTGGTCAATAAAAACAAACTTATTTGATAAATAAAAAATGCTCGATAAATTATTATCGAGCATTTTATTAAGATGTGAGTTTAGTGATATTACACGCCACTAAAACAGAGCGTATTAACCTTGTTTCGAAATCTTCGCCCAAGTATCACGTAAACCAACAGTACGGTTAAAGACCAGTTTATCCGCTGTCGAAAGCTTATCAGCACAGAAGTAACCTTCACGCTCAAATTGATACGCTTTTTCAATAGCCGCATCTTTTAAGCTTGCTTCCACAAAACCTTGACGGATCACTAATGATTCAGGGTTAATGGTTGATAAGAAATCCTCTTCAGCACCAGGATTCGGTACGCTAAATAAACGATCATAAAGACGAATTTCTGCTGGAATAGCATGTGGAATGCTGACCCAGTGGATCACCCCTTTTACTTTACGACCATCAGCCGGATCTTTATTTAACGTCTGTGGATCGTAAGTACAATAAATAGTGGTTATTTCACCTTGTTCATCTTTTTCAACTCGTTCTGCTTTAATGACATAAGCATTACGCAGACGGACTTCTTTACCTAATACCAGACGTTTATATTGACGATTGGCTTCTTCTTTAAAATCTGCACGATCAATATAAATTTCACGGCTAAATGGTACTTCACGAGTTCCCATTTCTGGTTTATTTGGGTGATTTGGCGCAGTTAAAATCTCTTCACCTTCTGGCATATTTTCAATCACTAAACGTACCGGATCGATAACAGCCATCGCACGAGGTGCATTTTCGTTTAAATCATCACGAATACAAGCTTCTAATGATGCCATTTCCACGTTGTTATCTTGTTTGGTCACACCAATACGTTGACAGAATTCGCGGATTGACTCAGCCGTATAGCCACGACGACGTAAGCCAGAAATTGTCGGCATACGCGGATCATCCCAACCATCAACAATATTTTCTGTCACAAGCTGATTTAGCTTGCGCTTAGACATGACGGTATATTCAAGATTAAGACGTGAGAACTCATATTGACGAGGGTGGCAAGGAATAGTGATATTATCCAACACCCAATCATATAAACGACGGTTATCTTGGAATTCCAAAGTACATAAAGAATGTGTGATATTTTCCAATGCATCAGAAATACAATGGGTAAAATCATACATTGGATAAATGCACCATTTGTTACCTGTTTGATGGTGTTCAGCGAATTTGATCCGGTAAAGAACAGGATCACGCATGACAATAAATGGTGATGCCATGTCAATTTTCGCACGTAGGCACGCTTTCCCCTCTTCAAAGCCACCCGCACGCATTTTTTCAAATAGCGCTAAGTTTTCTTCTACACTACGAGAGCGATAAGGGCTATTTTTTCCTGGCTCTTTGAGTGTGCCACGATATTCACGAATTTCTTCAGCACTCAACTCATCAACATAAGCCAAGCCTTTGTTAATCAGCTCAATCGCATATTGATACAGTTGATCAAAATAGTCAGAGGAGTAATGAACGTTACCATCCCATTGGAAACCTAACCACTGAACGTCTTTTTGAATCGAGTTGATATATTCAACATCTTCTTTTACTGGATTCGTATCATCAAAACGTAAATTACATTTACCTTGATAATCTTGTGCAATACCAAAATTTAAGCAAATTGATTTTGCATGGCCAATATGAAGATAGCCATTAGGTTCAGGAGGGAAACGGGTATGGACACTATTATGTTTCCCGGTAGCCAGATCTTCGTCAATAATTTGACGAATAAAGTTCGTTGGGCGGGCATCTGCCTCATTCATGGTCATTTTTTCCTCAAAGCAAAACGCATATTGACCTACTATAATCCAATAAGCAGACTTAAATCAAGCTATTGTTTTAAAATCAATTATTTACAATTTAACCATGATATAATTAATAAGAAAAAACACGACAAAACATGACAATACCAGACAAATAAATCAATATATTACAAGTTTTAGTGAGTGTGTTTTCTGTTAAATTCTCCCACCCTGCTATACTCTCCAAAAACTAACCGGATCCGTTATGAACCTCGCAAACTTATCTCAAGAAGAAAAAGACAAAATCAATGTCGATTTGGCTACTTCAGGTGTCGCATATAAAGAACGGCTCAACATGCCAATTGTTGCGTCCAAAGTTGAACGACAACAACCAGCACATTTATGAATGTATTTTAATAAAGGGTTAGTGTTTTATAGTGAAAAAAATAAAAAGTTGCTACATGGG
>NZ_GG668578.1:598456-655425 GCF_000160755.1 Proteus mirabilis ATCC 29906 | reverse complement strand
GAAAACTAATCCTGTGAATTTAAGCATGCTCTAGATGAGGGCAATTTTACTATCTATTTTTCGTTGATATTAACAGATGTTGTGGCGAGAAAAAGCGGCTAATACGGTTCGCTCGGATATTTCTAAATAACTTTCCATTTCGATTGCCGCTTCTTGCGCTTTCCCATTCATCAATAGCGTTAAAATATGCTCATTCTTCTCAATATAAGGAGCATGTAATAACTGGGGATCATTGAGTAAACCAAAGGCTAATCGTAATTCTGCTAAAATAAGTTGATATTGTTTAAATAACCTAGGGCTATCAGAAAGCTCGACGATAGCGGTATGGAAATGCATATTACAGGTTCCAACGCTATTCCAATCTTTTTGTTGTTGAAACATTTTTGCTTGATTAACGTTATCTTGCATGCGGGAAATGGCTGGGTGCATTGGATAGGCATGTCGTAAAGCATCACATTCAATCAGCCTTCTTACGCGATAAATATCCATAATTGATGCCATATCTGGTACAGAAACAAACACACCACGATTAGGTTTATAGGTTAATAGGCCTTCTTGGGTTAATATACGAAATACTTCTCTTAATGTATTACGAGATATTTCAAGCTGCTCGCTTAAAGTAGCTTCTGAAAGCCTCTCTCCTGGAGGTAATTCGCCGATAGTAATTTTTTGGCGAATAATATCAGCGATTTTTTGGCAAAGGATCTGTGGTGATGTTTTTTTCTGCATTATCTTCTGCTATAAACGTAATAGAAGCCTCTATTCTAACAGTCAGCTATATAATATATAACCTCTAATATACAACTGTGCTAGTTTCCTCACTCTCTTTATCCTTGTTTTTATTAAAAATAGTTAACAAAATCATTAATAAATTTTTATATTATCAACTGTATTTGATGCCAAAATGTATGCACCAATTTTGCGCATAACTCTTTTTTATGCGCTATTTTGGGGCATATCTATTTTTTATTCCCTCACTCAAATGTCAATAAAATGTTAAAAATGAGATCTTGTTGGCACTTTTATCATCGTATATTTAAATCTATTTGCTTATTTATTCATCTATTATTATTAATTGTTCAACAATCTAATATCTATTGATTAACAATTATTACTCCGTGCTCAACAATGGCATGCTAATTGCCTTACTACTTACCTAAGCAATAATAATTAAAATAATTATGATAAAAGGGGGCCAGTTATGGCTACACAAGATCCTGTGAATACAACATCACCATCATTTATAAAAAATAGGCGTTCATCATTAATTGCAGCTATTTTTTTAATGGCTACATCTGCAATTGGTCCAGGTTTTATTACGCAAACAGCTACCTTTACAGCGACGATGGGAGCAGCCTTTGCATTTGGGATATTAGCTTCTATCGTCATTGACTTTGTTGTGCAACAAAGTATTTGGCGAGTCATTACCGTGACTAACATGCGCGCTTCTGATATTGCGAATAAGGCAATTCCCGGTAGTGGATACTTATTAGCTGTATTGGTTATTTTTGGTGGTTTGGTATTCAATGTCGGTAATATTGCTGGGGCTGGTTTAGGGCTTAATGCCATGGTAGGACTGGATCCTAAATGGGGTGGGGTTTTAAGTGCTTTACTGGCGATTTATATCTTCTCTTCACGCAAAGCAAGTCATTTTATTGATCGCATGATCATTGTTCTTGGCATCGTGATGATTTTATTAACACTTTTTGTAATGTTTGCGTCCAATCCTCCTATAGGTGAAGCATTAAAACAAACAGTACTGCCTAATACGATTAATTTTGCCACTATAACAACCATCGTCGGAGGTACGGTTGGTGGTTATATTTGTTATGCAGGAGCACATCGTCTGCTCGATAAAGGTACAACAGGTATTGAAAATATCGATGCGGTATCTAGTGCGGCAACTAAAGGGATATTAGTGGTTGGATTAATGCGTTATATCCTATTTTTAGCAATTTTAGGTGTTGTCGCAAGTGGAGTGACACTAGATATTTCCAGCCATGCGGCTAATCCTGCTTCTCAAGCATTCCAACATGCAGCGGGCTTAACTGGACTACGAATTTTTGGTCTTATTTTATGGGCAGCTGCGTTGACTAGTGTGATTGGTGCTGCTTATACGTCTATGTCGTTTATAACCGTGTTTAAAAAGGGTATTACAGAGCGTCAACGCAATATTGCTACCATTATTTTTATCGCTATTTCATTGGCAATTTATATGGTTATGGGAACAGCTCCTGCTGCCTTATTAGTCTTTGCTGGTGGCTTCAACGGATTGATTTTACCTATTGGTATGACGTTATTTATTTTTGTTGCATGGCGTCGTCAAGATCTTATGAATGGCTATAAATATCCAATGTGGTTGCAATGGTCGGCAATTTTAGTCTGCGCTTTGACTTGGTATATGGGGATCATGTCTGTTGGCGCTATTTTCAATTACCTCAATATTGCTTAAGAGAATAATAACGATGATAAAAGCGGTAGATTTAAATAGTGATTTAGGTGAAAGCTTTGGTCAATGGCGTATGGGCAATGATGCTGCAGTGCTTGAAATTGTCAGCAGTGCCAATATTGCTTGTGGTTTTCATGCCGGTTCACCAGAAGGCATTTTAAAAACATTAAAAGCAGCGAAACAGCATCAAGTCGCGATAGGTGCTCATGTTGCTTATCCTGACTTAGTGGGTTTTGGGCGACGCAATATGGATATTGCCAGTGATGAATTAACCGCTGATGTCATTTATCAAATTGGCGCTTTGCAAGGTTTAGCAAAAGCTGTCGGTATGAAGGTGACTTATGTTAAACCTCATGGTGCGCTTTATAACACCATTGCTCATGATAAACGCCAAGCATTAGCGGTTATTGAAGCTATTTTAGCTATTGATCCACAACTTATATTAGTGGCTTTAGCGGGATCGCCACTGATCACACTTGCGAAAGAGAAAGGGTTACGTGTTGTTGCCGAAGCTTTTGCTGATAGAGCTTATCATGCTGATGGCACACTTGTTTCGCGCAAACAAGAGGGGGCAGTATTACACGATCCTCAATTGGTGGCTCAGCGTATGTTAAAGCTAGTACAAAAAGGGGGCGTTGAATCGATAGAGGGTACTTTTACTGCTATACAGGCGGATTCTATTTGTGTTCATGGTGATAGTCCTGATGCGGTTAATCTCGCAAAAAGTGTCAAAGAGATCTTAATAACACACGGTATTGCGATAAAACCTTTCACATCTGCAATAGGAATAAAGGAGGCGTAATGACTTATTTTATGCAAGCAACGCCTGATGCTATTACAGCAGCCGCCCGATCCGTTATTGGCAATAAAAGGGAGGCGTATTTTGCGCTTTTTACCTGTTAATTTATCTCACATATTAGTTGAGTTGACTTCATTAAAAGAGACATTGGCGTTTTATGAAGCAATTAAGCAAGCCAATATTGCTGAGATAGAAGATATTGTTCCTGCGGCAAAAACACTATTGATCCAATATGTACCTTGGTTAATTACGGCGAAAGAGTTAGTGGCAATATTGCGCAATATCGAGATAAAAGCGATCGCGATGCGTCAAAGTCACTTATTAACAATCCCCGTTCATTATCAAGGAGAAGATCTGCATGAGGTGGCTGAATTATTGGGGATCACTGCGACAGAGGTGATCCGCAGACACACAGAACAAACTTATCAAGTTGCTTTTACGGGGTTTGCACCGGGATTTGCTTATTTAATTGCTGATAAAACTGAGCTTTATGTTCCTCGACGTAAAACACCACGTACACGTATCCCCGCAGGCTCTGTAGGATTAGCGGGAGAATTTAGCGGTGTTTACCCACAGCAAAGCCCTGGTGGCTGGCAATTAATTGGTACTACAGAGATAAAAATGTGGGATCTCTCACGTGAACAGCCGGCATTTTTATTACCTGGTGATACTGTACAGTTTGTTGATGTACAAAAAGCGCCAGTGACGGTTTCATTACCTGAGAAAAAACAATCTATTAATGCTTTATCCTTTAACAAGGATAAAGGGCTATATGTTATTTCCGCAGGTCTACAAACCTTATTTCAAGATGAAGGGCGTTTAGGTGCTGCATCAATGGGGGTTAGTGCATCAGGAGCACTTGATAAATGTGCGTTACATGCAGCGAATCGCTTAGTGGGAAACCCGCCTTCATTAGCAGCATTAGAAATAACACAAGGTGGATTAATACTAAAAGCGCAACAAGACTGTGTCATAGCGCTGTCAGGTGCAGATTGTACGATCAGCTTAAAACAAACGACCGGAGATATAGCCTTTTTTTCTACCTATCAAACTATTGATATACGTAGTGGAGATGAAATCACAGTAGGAATACCTACAGCGGGGGTTCGTAGTTATCTGGCAGTGAGAGGGGGTTTTGAATTAAGCCCAGTGTTAGGTAGTTATGCGTTTGATACTTTAGCTCAGATTGGCCCTCGAGCCTTACAAAATGGCGATATTCTTCATCTAAACGATGATAACGCATCAACGGGCATTATTAGCCAAGAGCAACCGAGTTTCAGTTTACCAAAGCAAGAGGATATCGTTACCCTTGATATTGTGTTAGGGCCTCGTACGGATTGGTTTACAGAAGATGCGATAAAAACATTAACCTCACAATTATGGCAAGTGACACCACAATCTAACCGTATCGGATTACGTCTATTGGGGGATAAATCGCTTGAACGTCAGCAACAACAAGAGTTATCGAGTGAAGGAACTTGCATTGGCGCCATACAAGTACCGATTAATGGTCAACCGGTATTATTTCTTCATGATCACCCTCTCACTGGAGGATACCCCGTAATTGGGGCAGTTGCCGAATACCATCTGTCATTGGCGGGGCAAATCCCTATTAACGCTAAAATTCGTTTTAACCCAATTACTTTATTTCAAGAATATTGATAGGAGTATGCCACTCATGATAACAACTAACCAAAAGCAACGAGTGAAGCATCGAGTGTTGATTGCTAACAGAGGTGAAATCGCAGTTCGTATTATTCGTGCTTGTCAGGATTATGGTGCAACGTCCATTGCTATTTATGCAGATGATGATATAGATGCATTACATGTGCGTCTTGCAGATGAAGCCTATGGTTTAAAGGGTAACTCACCGAAAGAAAGTTATTTAGCGATAGATAAAATCATTGAAATTGCCCATAAAAGCAAAGCCACCATGATCCACCCTGGTTATGGCTTCCTTTCTGAGCGAGCTGATTTCGCTAAAGCGGTACAGCAAGCGGGACTCCTTTGGATTGGCCCAGATCCACAGACTATCGAAGTATTAGGGGATAAAGTTCAAGCGCGTAAAATTGCACAATCCGTAGGTGCACCATTGGTGAATGGTACTGCTGATCCGGTTAGTGATGCTAAAGAGGTTCTGGATTTTGCGAAACAGTATGGCTTGCCTATCGCCATTAAAGCGGCATTTGGTGGTGGTGGACGAGGCCTAAAAATTGCCCATCATATGGCAGAAATTGAAGAGCTTTACCATTCAGCGGTAAGAGAAGCAGTAACCGCATTTGGTCGTGGTGAATGCTATGTTGAGCAATTTCTTGATAAGCCTCGCCATATTGAGGCACAAATTATTGCTGATAAATTAGGCAATGTCGTGGTAGTTGGTACACGAGATTGTTCATTACAGCGCCGTAATCAAAAACTTATTGAAGAGGCCCCTGCCCCTTATTTAACTGATGAACAACGGCAACGTATTCATCAATCAGCAAAAGACATTTGTGCTAAAGCAGGTTATATCGGTGCGGGGACGGTAGAATTTTTATTGAGTGCGAACGGGACAATCTCTTTTCTTGAAGTGAATACACGTCTACAAGTAGAGCATCCGGTGACTGAAGAAACAGCCGGTATTGATTTAGTGATTGAACAATTGCGTATTGCTGAGGGATTACCGTTAAGTATTAATGAAACCCCTGAGCCTCGTGGTCATAGTTTTGAGTTTAGGATCAATGCAGAAGATCCGGCAAAAGGTTTTTTACCCACCCCCGGTTTAATTAGCCAATTTAGTCAACCGGCTGGGCCGGGCGTTCGTGTTGATAGTGGTGTGGCGGAAAATGACCAAGTATCACGTCAATTTGATTCAATGATGGCAAAACTTATTGTAACAGGGGCTAGTCGTGAACAAGCCATTGCGAGAGCGCGCCGAGCTTTAGCTGAATTTAACATCGCAGGCGTAGCCAGTGTATTGCCTTTTCATCGCGAAATGATGGAACATCCTGATTTTATTGATAACTTCAGTGTTCACACTCGTTGGATTGAAAGCGATTTTCAAGCAAAAAACAGTCATTTTCCTCGTAGTATACCAGCAGAAAATGAACCACTAGTACGTACCTTTATTGAAATAGATGGTCGTCGTCATCAATTAGCGCTACCCGCACAATTACTTTCTCTCTCGGCCGTTATACCCACGGCTATTAGCGAGCACAAAGAGTGTCAGGTGCGGGAAAATGCGGTCACTGCACCGATTTCAGGGATATTACATAGTTGGTTATTATCCGATGGTGATAAAGTCAATCAAGGGGATGTTATTGCCATTATGGAGGCGATGAAAATGGAAGTACAGGTGGTTGCTACCTGTCATGGTGTATTGCAGCAAAAGGCGAAAGCCGGTGACTATTTTTCAGCAGACAGTCTATTAGCTGAGATTAACTAGCTGAGTTATCAAACTATTATCGAGTAAACCTCTTAGCAATAAGAGGCTTTTTTATAATAACCGTCTTTATATTCTTATTTGTTATATCTAATTCCTTTTGGTTATAAGTTATTTTGCTTATAATCGAAACTGAATATGTTTTCTACAAAAGGAAATTAGATGCTGCTGGTCACTCAACTCCTTATTGGTTCTGCTATAGGTTTAGTTATCACCACAACGGGAGTGGGGGGTGGTGTTATCTTATTACCTGTGCTTATCTATTTATTTGGAATGAATGCATTAGCAGCAGTGGCGACCGCTAATTTATTATCGATGTTAATGAAAATTTCCTCTTCTTATATTCATTTTCGTTTAGGAAATATTCCATTAAAACCAGCATTATTGATTTTAGGGATCATGTTTCCGGCCACATTTTTAGCCAGCTATGGGGTAACCTGGTTGGGATCACAACCTCAATATTATGAGCAGGTTGAATTAGGCATTAATATCCTGATGATTGTGGCGATTATCTTTTCAATGTTCCTTTTTTTACAACGAATATTCAAAAAATCCACATCATCACATCCGTTATCATCATTGGCACCTAGCTCATCAATTCCTCTGAATTCTCTTTTTGTTCCCGGTATGAGTGCCGGATTTGTCTTAGGGGCAACGGGGGTTGGTGGAGGATTGGTTGTCTTACCCGTGCTTATGCGTTTTGCACAAATGAATATTAAGGAAGCGATCGGTAGTTCTATATTTATTACTACAATTTTGTCAGGTGGCTCTGCTATTGCTTATAGTGCTGGTGGCTATACCGATGTGCATACGGCCATCATTCTTTGTTTAGGATCACTTATTTCGATTCCTTTAGCGCGCTATTTACTGGTGTATTTATCTGAGCGCTTTTTTCAATATTTAACTCTGTTATTTATTCTGATCAGCATCATTATGATGAGTTGGAAACTAATAAATTAATTTAATGTAATATCGAATAAGTCAATTTTTAATAGATAATGATTAGTTAGACTAATTTTCATCATTGAATTTAGCAGGATAATGAAAAATAAGGGTATATATGAACATTAAAGTCGGCGATGAGTTTTTGGTTTATATGGCATTGGGTGAAGAGAGCTATATGAAGGAATATTATCGTGTGTTGGAGTTAGATAGCGCATTATCACAAGTGACCGGTAAATTGCTAAGAAGGACGACGGCAGATGATAAAAATATTGGGTTAGGGCGCTGTGAATTAGAAGGTGGGATTGAACAATTTGCGTTAGAAGATATTTATCCAATAGAGAAGTGATCGAAATAACGATCACTTCTACATCACTTTATTAAGCAACAGGCACATCTTCGGGTAATGCTGATTTTGGTAAGCCAAAAATTTTGTCAAATACCCAGTTATAGACAAATGTATAGCAAGGGATGATGATAATAAGTGCAAAATCCATCACCAGTGCTTGCCATAATGAAACCCCTAGCCACCAAGCTATCAGCGGAATAAGGTAAACCACCAACGTAAGCTGAAAACCTACCGCATGAGCAAGACGGCGTCTAAAGGTGCGAATTCTCGACTTTTGTCGACTCTCCCAAAATTCAAATAAACAGTTATAAATAAAATTCCAACTTACCGCGATAGTGGTAATAATGAGTGCGAGTGGCCCCGTAACAGCGGTTGAACTATCGGCTAAAAGCGCCAGTCCTACCGATGAGATAACCCAACCAAATACTTCATAAGCGGTAACATAGACAATTTTTCGCTTAATACCTTGCATGATACTCTCTTTTTTTGTGGATCAGTGTGGTTAAGCATCGTAAGATAAATCAGTAATAGTGACAGAAAAAGTTAGCTAATATCAATTTAACTGAAACATCAGGAGTTAACATGCAGTTCTCAAGTGAACATATCGCGATATTTTTAGCCGTTATGGATAAAGGCTCTTTTTCTGCGGCTGCGCGTTCATTAAAACGTGTTCCTTCTGCGGTCAGTATGGCGATTGCTAATATGGAGGCTGAATTAGGTTATGCACTGTTTGAGCGTTCATCAAGAGAGCCACGGCCAACAGAAAAAGCTAAAGCACTTGAACCTCACGCCAGAATGATTGCTGAGCAATTAAAGCTATTACAGGTTCATGCACAAGAGCTTTCAATGGATCTGGAAAGTATATTAAATATTGGCGTCGCGGCAGATATTAATCCCGATTATTTATTACCGGCATTATCTGAGTTAACACAGCGTTACCCCTTACTAAAAGTGAATGTAGTAACCGCGGCGCAAGATGACATTATTGAGATGCTGCACGCACGTAAAATCCAATTATGTCTCGTGTATGGTGGGTTATATGTCAATGGCGATGAACAATTTCAATATTTGGGCTCTGAGTCATTAGTTGCCACAATTTCGGCAAGTCATATTGCACTTGCTCACCCTGCAGGGGTATTTATTGAAGATTTAGTGAATGTAAGACAGATAATGATAGCCAGCCATACTCAAGAGATAAGAGATGTACGCTCTTTAGTGGCGACTAATTACTGGCAAACAGATAACTTTCAAATGGCATTAGGTATGGTTGAAGCGGGGATGGGCTGGGGGAATTTACCTTATTCGCTGATTTATACGCAGTTACAAAAGGGAAAATTAAAACAACTGCAATTTAAAAATACTAAAAATGAATTGCGCTTACCGGTACATGCAATGTGGTTAAAAGGCGAGTCACTACAAAAAGGGGCAAAGGAATTGGTGGAGTTAATGAATATTCACCAACCCATTGTGCCCAATTTTGATTAATCCACACGTTGTTGATGAACCCAAACCGCGACTTCAACACGAGATTTTAATTTCATCTTTTTGAGTAGATGTTTGACATGTACTTTAACCGTACTTTCAGTAATATCGAGTTTACGTGCGATCATCTTATTGGATAGCCCTTGTGCTATCAGCTTTAAAATATCACGCTCTCGTGGGGTGAGTTGGTCTATATCCCGCTCACCTTCAGAACGATCTTCTCGCAGTGACTGCGCTAAAATGGGGGTTAATGTTGGGCTAACCACCATTTTCCCTGCGGCTGCTTGTTTTAAAGCGGCTAATAGCTCTTCTGGCTCCATGTCTTTTAAGAGATAGCCATCCGCTCCTCGTTTTAAGGCGGTGATCAGATCATCACTGTAGTTTGATACACTAAACACAACGATCCGCCCAGAGAGCGATCGTAATCGCAATTGATCGAGTGTTTCAAAACCATTCATACCCGGCATATTGAGATCGAGTAGGATTAAATCAGGATCTAACTCTTCAGCTAATTTTACCCCTTGAATACCATCGCCAGCTTCACCAACGACGGTTAATGTTGTATCAAGACTTAAAAGTTGTTTCACACCATTGCGTAACATCGGGTGATCATCAATTAATAAAATAGTCGCTTTGTCTGCGACTGCTCCCATATTATTCATTATGATTTGCTCCCTTTTCGATAGGATCTTTATGGGTAGTGATTAACGGAAATGTGACAAATACTTGCGTTCCACCTTCTTTGCGAACCCTTATACTATAAGAGCCATTCAGACTATTCGCGCGTTCACGCATAATAATCAGTCCGTAGTGATTTATCTTTTCGGGATTAGGCGTAATACCTTCACCATTATCATTAATTTGCAGTTCAACGATGCCATTATTAAGTGTTAATGCGACTTCAGCCCAGTTTGCATTCGCATGTTGCAGAATATTATTTAATGCTTCACGGACAATTTGCACCACATGAATACTTTGATGTGAATTAACACATTTTGCAGGTAACTGATAATCAAAATGGATAGCAAACCCTAAACGTTGATTAAATTCATTTAGTGTATTTTCTAATGCGGCTAATAAGCCAGGCTCTGTCAATTTCAAGCGAAATGTGGTCAGTAATTCTCTTAACTGACGATAAGCCACATTTAGCTCTTCTCGCATCTCTTTTAGTAGTTTTTGACAGTTATCTGGCAAGGTTTCAGATTGCATTTGTAGATAACTGACCTGCATTTTTAAACATGATAGCGATTGAGCAATCGAATCATGTAATTCACGTGCAATCGCTGAACGCTCATCCATTAATAATAGCTGTTGTTGCTGTTCATTTTGTTGCTCCATGGCAAGCATTGCGGAAATTTGCTTAGTCAATAAGAGCATTAAATTATTCTGTTCGTCAGTAAGTACACTATTTTCCGGTAACTGCATTACGAATAAACCGTAGCGATGGATCTGATCGGTCAATTCCCAATGTAATAAGCGATTATTTAACGGTGTAGTGATGCTGGCATCTTCATTGCAGCGCTCACAGTCTGGCGTTGGACAATATTCAGGGCGTGAGGAAGGGGCTAAGCTTATCTCATTAAATAATGTATGTTGATTATCTTCATATAGACGGATCTGCAAATAGCTATCAGGAATAATATGCTGTAGCTCTGCAAGGATCTGCCTTAAGCGAGCGCAAAGTGGCGCTTGGGAATGCAGTTGTTGACTTGAGTGATAAAGATAAGAGAGAACCTTATTTTTCTGTTGTAAATCATGGGTCTTTTCAATGACTCGTTGTTCTAATTCACTGTAGAGCGTCGATAGCTCTTCTGACATGGTGTTAAGTGCAATTCCTAGTGTGGCAATTTCATCATGGTGAGGACGAGGCCGAAAACGAGTTGAAAAATCACCATGTCCAATAGAATTAGCCATGGACATCAATTGTTGCCAAGGCAGTAATAAGCGACGACGAAAATGCCAAACAGAACCAAACAGCAGTAATAAGGTAAGAGCGGTAAAGATAAGTTGAGTATAAGCGACTAGGCGGATTTTTTGTTCAGTAAGTTGGTCAATACTTGATACTAATGTATCGAGTTGAGAAACAAAAAAGATAACTTCTTGTTTCGCATCATTAGGCTGTTTGGCTGCTGACAAAGTCGGTTTTAATGTCTCTTTCCAGTAATGAGTCAGTTGTACATATTGTGATTGCAGTGATGAGGTGCTTAATACTTGACGTAACTCTTTACTATCTAAATCATTTTCTAATTCTTGTAGATAATCACGGTGCTTATCATCAAGGGGTAAGGCTGAGAGTAAACGATAGCTTTGCATGCGCAGTGAGCCGGATTTATTAATGGCGTGGGCATTGCCTTGTACGCTTAAAATAATGTGGTTAGAAATAGCCATACCTACCACACCAAATAGTGTGAAAAGCAACATTAAAATAGCGATTTGATTAATAATTGAAAAGCGATAATGCCATTGAATGTTGTGCATTTTCATGATGTATTCCCAGTTTGATCTGGTCTATCTTGCCTTAAAAAACCGCTAAATAACATATACTCCAAAGGGAGTACCTCTAAATATCTAAGTATTGTAATGTGTTTAATAAAGAGTAAGTGATTTTACCTAATTTATTGATTTACATTTAAAATAGTCACGTAACCCTATTAATACTTAGGTATAAAACATAGATTTAGATGAAAAATCAAACAAAATCTTGCTTGATGCAGATCATGACTCGTAAACCCATCTCACCGTAAAAAGAAGCCAATTTAACCGTTAACCGAGGTTGTTATGGCACTTTCTCAACACCCAGAAAAAATGAAAAAAGGGGTGATCGAAAATTGGCATCCTGAAGATAAAGCTTTTTGGGAAAAAACTGGTCAAAAAATCGCATCGCGTAATTTATGGATTTCTGTTCCTTGTCTACTGCTATCCTTCTGCGTCTGGATGCTATTTAGTGCAGTCGCTGTCAATTTAAATAAGGTTGGCTTTAATTTTACCACTGATCAGCTCTTTATGCTGACTGCTCTACCTTCTGTTTCAGGTGCGCTACTACGTGTCCCTTACTCTTTTGTTATTCCTATTTTTGGTGGTCGTCGTTGGACGGCTATTAGTACGGTATTTCTGATTATTCCTTGTCTCTGGCTAGGGTTTGCCGTGCAAGATCTAACGACATCTTATTCCACTTTTATCGTTATCTCTCTGCTGTGTGGTTTTGCTGGCGCAAACTTCGCATCGAGTATGGCAAATATCAGCTTCTTTTTTCCTAAAGCACACCAAGGCGGTGCATTAGGATTAAATGGCGGATTGGGTAACTTAGGTGTCAGCGTGATGCAATTAATCGCGCCTTTGGTTGTCAGTGTGGGCGTTTTTGCTATGTTTAGTGGCCCCGGTGTCGTTCAACCTGATGGCTCACGTTTATGGCTAGAGAATGCGGCGTGGATTTGGGTACCTTTCTTGCTTATCTTTACCTTTGCGGCTTGGTTTGGCATGAATGATCTGGCTGCTAATAAAGCTTCTTTAAGTCAACAGCTACCTGTTTTAAAACGTGGTCATCTTTGGTTACTCAGTATCCTCTATCTGTGCTCTTTTGGTTCTTTTATCGGCTTTTCTGCCGGGTTTGCAATGTTATCGAAAACCCAGTTCCCCGATATTGTCATTTTACATTATGCCTTCTTTGGTCCTTTACTTGGAGCATTAGCTCGCCCTGTGGGAGGTGCGCTATCTGATAAATTTGGTGGCATTAAAGTGACGCTTATCAACTTTATCATTATGGCTATTTTCTCAGTGCTCCTGTTCTTAACCCTACCGGAAAATGGTGCTGGTGGATCGTTTATTGCTTTCTATGGCGTGTTTATGGTGCTGTTTTTAACTGCAGGGCTAGGCAGTGGTTCAACATTCCAAATGATTGCCGTGGTATTTAGAAAAATCACTATTGATCGCATGAAGGCACAAGGGGCTTCAGATGAAGCTGCGCAAAAAGAAGCCGTAACAGAAAGTGCAGCTGCATTGGGTTTTATCTCTGCAATCGGTGCGATTGGTGGCTTCTTTATTCCTAAAGCCTTTGGTACATCCCTTGCGATGACGGGTTCACCTGCTGGGGCAATGAAAATCTTCGTTCTGTTCTATATCGCCTGCGTTCTGATCACTTGGTTGGTCTATGGACGTAAACACAATAAATAATAATGACGAATTATACGCAATGTGAGCGCGCTAACGCGCATTGGGAGAGTATCTGATGAGTAAATTTCTCGATAGATTCCGCTATTTTAAACAGCTTGGTGATACGTTTTCACAAGATCACGGGCAAGAGTTAAATGTTAATCGCGACTGGGAAAATAGTTATCGTAGCCGTTGGCAGCATGACAAAATCGTGCGTTCTACACATGGTGTTAACTGCACCGGATCATGTAGCTGGAAAATTTATGTTAAAAACGGCTTAGTAACATGGGAAACCCAGCAAACAGACTATCCACGAACTCGTCCTGATCTGCCTGATCATGAACCCCGTGGTTGTCCGCGTGGTGCGAGCTATTCATGGTATTTATATAGCGCTAACCGCGTTAAATACCCAATGGTGCGTAAACGTCTGATCAAATTATGGCGTGAAGCCAAAGCGCAACACGCTGATCCAGTTGATGCATGGGCATCGATTGTTAATGCTCCCGAAAAAACGAAAAGTTATAAACAAGCTCGTGGTCGTGGTGGTTTCGTTCGCTCTTCATGGTCTGAAGTGAATGAAATTATTGCTGCTTCTAACGTCTATACCGCTAAAACTTTTGGCCCAGATCGTATTATTGGTTTCTCACCTATTCCGGCAATGTCAATGGTGTCTTACGCCGCCGGTGCCCGCTATTTATCTCTTATTGGTGGTGCTTGCTTAAGTTTTTACGATTGGTATTGTGATTTACCACCTGCCTCACCAATGACTTGGGGGGAGCAAACAGATGTGCCAGAGTCAGCTGACTGGTATAACTCTTCTTATCTGATTGCATGGGGTTCAAACGTACCTCAAACCCGTACGCCAGATGCTCACTTTTTTACCGAAGTTCGTTATAAAGGCACCAAAACGGTAGCAGTAACACCTGATTATGCTGAAATTGCTAAACTGTGTGACCAGTGGTTAAACCCAAAACAAGGTACAGATAGCGCCATGGCAATGGCGATGGGGCACGTTATTCTTAACGAATTCCACGTTAAACGCCAAACTGAATACTTTAGTAACTATGTGCGCACTTACACTGACATGCCAATGTTAGTGATGTTAGATAAGCATGATTCTGGCAAATTAGTTGCGGGTCGCATGCTACGTGCCGCTGATTTAGTGAACAATCTCGATCAGGAGAAAAATCCAGAATGGAAAACCATTGCTATTGATGAGAAAACACAGCAATTGGTCGCTCCTCAAGGTTCAATGGGTTTTCGTTGGGAAGGCGCTGCCAAATGGAATCTAGAGCCTAAAGACGGTAAGAGTGGCGAAGAAGTCACTTTACAATTGGGTCTTTTAGAAAACCATGATGATGTGGTTGACGTTGCATTTCCTTACTTTGGTGGCATCAAGAGTGAATACTTTGAAGGTGTTGCCCTTGATGATGTTCTCGTTCATAGACTGCCAGCAAAACGCATTACTCTTGCCAATGGCGAAGAAAAATATGTCACTACCGTTTATGACTTATTACTGGCTAACTATGGTGTCGATCGTGGTTTAAATGATGAAAACTGTGCGACAAACTATGATGAGATCAAAGCCTATTCACCCGCATGGGCTGAACAAGTAACAGGGGTTAGCCGTCAAGATATTATCCGCATTGCACGTGAATTTGCTGATAATGCAGAAAAAACACATGGTCGTTCAATGGTGATTGTCGGTGCGGGCATTAACCATTGGTATCACATGGACATGACCTACCGTGGCATTATCAATATGCTGATCTTCTGTGGTTGTATTGGCCAAAGTGGTGGTGGATGGGCTCACTATGTGGGACAAGAAAAACTGCGTCCACAAACAGGTTGGTTGCCATTAGCTTTTGGTCTGGATTGGCAGCGTCCACCTCGTCATATGAATAGCACGTCATTTTTCTATAATCATTCAAGTCAATGGCGCTATGAAACGGTATCACCGACAGAATTACTATCACCTTTAGCAGATAAATCACGCTTTAGCGGTAGCTTAATTGATATGAATGTGCGTTCGGAGCGTATGGGGTGGTTACCGTCAGCACCGCAATTAAACGTTAACCCATTGTCTATTACCAAGAAAGCTCAACAAGCTGGCGTCAGTGCAACGGATTATACCATTAATGCTCTGAAATCAGGTGAGATCCGTTTTGCATCAGAGCAACCGGATAATCCGCAAAACTTCCCTCGTAACTTATTTATCTGGCGTTCTAATTTATTGGGATCTGCAGGTAAAGGGCATGAATATTTACTGAAATATCTATTAGGGACGGAAAATGGATTACAAGGTAAAGATTTAGGTGAACAAGGCCAAGTTAAGCCACAAGAAGTGGAATGGCAAGATAAAGGCGGTGAGGGTAAGGTCGATTTAGTGGTGACTTTAGACTTTCGTATGTCAAGTACCTGTCTGTTCTCCGATATCGTGTTACCAACCGCCACATGGTATGAAAAAGATGATATGAATACCTCGGATATGCATCCATTTATTCATCCATTAACCGCCGCGGTAGATCCCGCTTGGGAGTCTAAAACCGATTGGGAAATTTATAAAGGTATTGCTAAAACCTTCTCTAAATTGTGTGTCGGTCATTTAGGGGTTGAAACCGATTTAGTGACACAGCCAATACAACATGACTCCGCGGCTGAAATGGCACAACCATTTGATGTCAAAGATTGGAAAAAAGGTGAATGTGACCTTATCCCGGGGAAAACTGCACCGCATCTTATTCCTGTGGAGCGTGATTATCCAAATACCTATGCTCGTTTTACCTCACTTGGGCCGTTAATGGATAAATTAGGTAATGGCGGTAAAGGGATCGGTTGGAATACACAGACAGAAGTTGATTTCCTGAAAAAACTTAATCGCGTTCGTCATGACGGTGTGGCAAAAGGGCGCCCGGCGATTGAAACCGCAATTGATGCAGCCGAAGTTATCCTCTCTTTAGCACCTGAAACGAATGGTCAAGTGGCGGTAAAAGCGTGGGATGCACTAAGTAAAGTAACAGGACGCGATCACACTCATTTAGCTAAAGTAAAAGAAGATGAGAAAATTCGTTTCCGCGATATCGTTGCTCAACCTCGTAAAATCATTTCAAGTCCTACATGGTCTGGTCTGGAAGATGAGCATGTCTCTTATAACGCTTGTTATACCAATGTTCACGAGATGATCCCTTGGCGTACTTTAAGTGGCCGTCAGCAGTTATATCAAGATCATGAGTGGATGCGTGCTTATGGCGAAAGTTTAGTGGTTTATCGTCCACCTATTGATACTAAGGCAATCGAAGCCGTGAAAGGTAAAAAACCGAACGGCTTCCCAGAAAAAGCGCTGAACTTCCTGACGCCTCACCAAAAATGGGGTATTCACTCAACGTATAGCGATAACTTACTGATGTTAACCCTCGGTCGTGGTGGCCCTGTGGTTTGGCTGAGTGAAGATGATGCTAAAGAGATGGGTATTAGTGATAACGATTGGGTTGAAGCATACAACAGTAATGGTGCGTTAACCGCAAGAGCGATTGTGAGCCAACGTATTCCTGATGGCATGATTTATATGTATCACGCACAAGAGCGCCAAATAAACCTACCAGGCTCTGAAATAACTGGAATGCGTGGCGGTATTCATAATTCCGTGACGCGTGTTTGCCCTAAACCGACCCATATGATTGGTGGATACGCTCAGTTGGCTTATAGCTTTAACTACTATGGAACTGTGGGCTCTAACCGCGATGAATTTGTTGTGGTACGTAAGATGAAACAGATTGATTGGCTTGATGGTGAAGGCGATGCTTATCAACAAACCCTGAATGGACAGGAGAAGGCATAATGAAAATTCGTTCACAAGTCGGTATGGTACTGAACCTCGACAAATGTATCGGTTGCCATACCTGTTCAGTAACCTGTAAAAATGTTTGGACCAGTCGTGAAGGTGTGGAATACGCTTGGTTTAATAATGTTGAAACTAAACCGGGTACAGGGTATCCGCAAAATTGGGAAGATCAAGAGAAGTGGAAAGGCGGCTGGATCAAAAATATTAAAGGTAAGTTAGTACCAAGAATGGGTAACCGTGTTGGGCTATTATCAAAGATTTTTGCCAACCCAGATGTGCCAGCATTAGATGATTATTATGAGCCATTTGATTATGACTATGAGCATTTAAAAAATGCACCAGAAGGCTCATTACCCACCGCACGTCCTCGTTCGTTGATAACAGGTCAGCGTATGACCAAGATCGAAAAAGGCCCAAACTGGGAAGATGATTTAGGGGGCGAATTTAGCAAACGTGCTGCGGATAAAAACTTCGCCAATATGCAAAAAGAGATGTATGGGCAGTTTGAAAATACATTTATGATGTATTTACCTCGTTTATGTGAACACTGCTTAAATCCTGCTTGTGTCGCGACCTGTCCAAGTGGTGCGATTTATAAACGTGCTGAGGATGGTATTGTGCTTATCGATCAAGATAAGTGTCGTGGTTGGCGCATGTGTTTAACAGGGTGTCCATACAAAAAAATCTACTTTAACTGGAAAAGCGGTAAGTCAGAAAAATGTATTTTCTGTTATCCGCGCATCGAATCAGGTCAACCAACCCTATGCTCAGAAACCTGTGTTGGACGTATTCGTTATCTTGGTGTGATGCTGTATGACGCAGATAAAATTTCACAAGCCGCCAGTGCTGATAATGAAAAAGACTTATACCAAAGTCAATTAGATATCTTTTTAGATCCCTTCGATCCTGAAGTTATTAAAGCTGCAGAAGAGCAAGGTATTCCATTAAGTGTGATTGATGCAGCCCAACGTTCGCCGGTTTATAAAATGGCGGTGGATTGGAAGCTGGCATTACCATTACACCCTGAATATCGTACTTTACCTATGGTGTGGTATGTGCCACCTCTGTCACCTATTCAATCTGCGGCTGATGCAGGAGTGTTGCCACATACGGGGGTATTACCGGATGTAGAAAGTTTACGTATTCCTGTCCAATATTTGGCTAACTTGCTGACCGCAGGCGATACAGCGCCAGTGTTATTAGCATTAAAAAGAATGTTGGCAATGCGCCATTATAAACGCGCAGAAACGGTAGAAGGTAAAACCGATTTGACAGCATTAGAGCAAGTGGGATTAACCGAAGCACAGGCACAAGAGATGTATCGCTATTTGGCGATTGCCAATTATGAAGATCGCTTTGTTATTCCTTCTAGCCATCGAGAGTTAGCAAGAGAAGCTTTTCCTGAGCGTAACGGCTGTGGTTTTAGTTTTGGTGATGGTTGTCATGGCAGCGAGAGTAAATTTAATCTGTTTAATAGCCATCGTATTGATGCCATCGATATCACTTCCAAAACCCCTCAAGATGAGCGCCGTTCTGAGGAGAAAATATGATGATCTCTTTGAAAGTTATTTCTCTGTTATTGGATTATCCCAGCGAAGATCTCTGGGAACATCGTAATGAGATCATTGATGCATTGCAGGAAGCTGACGAGCTTCCTGTCACGCAAGTCGCAAAATTAATGGCGTTTATTCGTGAACTCACGCAACAAGATCTGCTGGATGCACAAGCGAATTACAGTGAGATTTTTGATCGAGGTAGAGCGAGATCGCTATTGTTATTTGAACATGTACATGGTGAATCGCGTGATCGTGGTCAGGCAATGGTTGATCTGCTTAATCAGTATCAACAAGCAGGGATCACCTTAAGTAGTCGTGAATTGCCTGATTACTTACCTACTTACCTTGAGTATTTAACGCTATTGCCTACCGATGAAAGTATTGAAGGGCTTAATAATATTGCCCCTATTTTGGCATTGCTGAGTGAGCGTTTAAAACAGCGAGGCAGTGATTATCACGCTCTTTTTGATGTATTGCTTTGTCTCTCACAAAGTGAGTTAGACGCTTCACAACTGGCGGCTCAAGTAGAAAAAGAGCCTGTAGATGATACGCCAGCTGCATTAGATGCCGTATGGGAAGAAGAGCAAGTGACGTTTCTAGGTGAAAGTGCGCAATGTGGTAGTAACAATATTAGCCAGCATCAGCGACGTTTTGCGCAAGAAACGCCTGTTCAATATCTCAACGTCGGTAATTCGCTGGATATGGGAGCACAAAAATGAATTACGTTAATATGTTGTTTTTTGATATCTACCCCTATATTGCTGGTGCTGTTTTTCTTATCGGTAGTTGGTTACGTTATGATTATGGTCAATATACATGGCGTGCAGGCTCCAGTCAGATGTTAGACAAGAAAAACATGCGACTTGCTTCGAACTTATTCCATATTGGTATTATCGGCATTTTTGCAGGTCATTTTCTGGGGATGTTAACGCCACACTGGATGTATCAATCTTTTCTACCAATTGAATATAAACAAATTATGGCGATGGTTGGTGGTGGTACTTGTGGTGTATTAATGCTGATTGGCGGCATTATGCTGTTAAAACGTCGTTTGACGAATGCACGAGTAAGAGCAACATCGTCATTTGGTGACATCATGATCTTAACCTTGCTGGTTGTCCAAGTTGCACTCGGCTTATTGACTATCCCATTCTCTGCACAGCATATGGATGGTAGTGAGATGATGAAGCTGGTGGCATGGGCGCAAGCTATTGTGACATTCCATGGCGGTGCTTCGGCAAATCTTGAAGGTGTTGCACTTATTTTTAAATTGCACATATTCCTAGGTATGACGATTTTTTTATTGTTCCCATTCTGCCGTTTAGTTCATATTTGGAGCGTGCCAATTGAGTATCTAACGCGCCGTTACCAAATTGTTCGTAATCGACACTAAAGGTATTTTTCTCCTGAGTTGATTTGAGACTTTTAATTGCGCTTATCTCACCCCCGCCCGCGGGGGTTTTTTTAACTTAAACAAATTTTTTGAATGCTTAAAGCAATAATCTTTAGATACATTATTTCCATAGTCAGCTTATACTCGCTTTTAACGACATCAAGATTATTTTTTAAAATGTCATTATGTTATTTAAATATCATGATATTTAAATAATTATATATATTTTCCTTAATGACCTAATTTTTATTAAGTTACATTTGATTTATTTAATTATTATATATTAAAAAATCAGAACGATTATTTTAAGTTTCTATAAAAATAGAGTTTATATTTATTCTTATAATCTGAGCGTTGTTTCTTAAACTATAAATATAATCCATTAATTCCTACATAGGGGGAGATAATGAAACATACATTGTTAAAAACGACTGCAATTGCTATGGCATTAAGTGTGGGAGTTGTGCAAGCGACTGAATATAAAGCGAGTACCGCAGAACATCCAATCAAAATAGTTAATTTAGATGCTCTTGAAAATCAAGTAAAAGAAAATATGGATAAAGGCGCTTTCGGTTATATTCGTGGTGGTGCTGAAGACGAAAATAACTTGCGTTCTAATACAAATGCATTTAATAAAAAATATATTATGCCTCGTGCATTACAAGGGATTGAATTTTCCGATCTGAATTTAAAAACAGAATTTTTAGGGATTAAATTAGATACGCCTATTATTCAGGCACCGATGGCAGCCCAAGGGCTTGCTCATCAACAAGGCGAAGTTGCCACAGCAAAAGGTATGGCGAAAGCGGGCTCTATTTTCTCATTAAGTACTTATGGTAATAAAACCATTAAAGAAGTCGCGCAAGCACAACCGGGTTATCCGTTCTTTTTTCAGCTATATATGAGTAAAAACGACGCGTTTAATCAGTATATTTTATCGCAAGCAAAACAGTATGGCGCGAAAGGTATTATTTTAACGGTTGATTCTCCTGTGGGGGGATATCGTGAAGATGATATTAAAAATAGTTTTCAATTCCCATTAGGTTTTGCCAATTTGGAAGCATTCGCCAAAATCAGTGATGATAAATCAAAAACAGGTAAAGGTTCGGGTATTAGTGAGATCTATGCTCAAGCTAAACAAGCATTTACTCCTGCGGATATTCAATATGTGAAAAAGATGTCAGGTTTACCAGTCATTGTGAAAGGTATTGAATCACCTGAAGATGCCGATACTGCAATTAAAGCGGGTGCTGATGCGATTTGGGTGTCTAATCATGGTGGTCGTCAGTTAGATAGTGCACCTGCAACCATTGATGTATTGCCAGCCATTGCCAAAGTCGTGAACAAACGTGTTCCTATCGTTTTCGATAGTGGTGTTCGTCGTGGCTCACATGTCTTTAAAGCGCTAGCGAGTGGTGCAGATGTTGTTGCTGTAGGGCGTCCAATTCTTTATGGATTAAATTTAGGCGGTGCTGAAGGTGTAAATTCAGTTATCGAGCAATTAAATAAAGAGTTAAGAATTAATATGATGTTAGGTGGTGCAAGAAACGTCAAAGAAATTCAAGCAACACACCTGTATACAGATGCTGACTTTAAATAAGCCATTATTTTAATCTCAGCGAGTAAAAACCCCATGCTTAATCTTAAGCATGGGGTTTTTATTGATTAGACACGACTTAATGTGCTTCGCTAGCTATGTCACCAAAACAGAGATTATTTTGATTATTAATCCCCCCATCAGGTGATGAGTAACCTAGACAGCCTAATATCGAGTCAAAAATATTATGATGATAGAAAGTCCGGTTATTATCTTGATTTCGTTTGAGATTATCAAATAACTGTTTATTTTCAGGCTCAGCTAAATAGCTATCTGACATCCACACTAAGAAAGGCACTTTAAATTGTTCTGGTGGTGCAATTTCTTTTGGTGTGCCGTGTAAGCCACCTTTTTCTGAAATTGACTCGCCGTGATCTGAGGTATAAAACACAATGGCTTTTTTATCACGCAGGGTATTAAGTACACCATCAATAAAGTAATCAGTATAAAGAATAGAGTTATCATAAGCATTGATTAGCTGCTCTTTGGTGCACTCATCGTCAACGTTTAAGCATTCAGGTTGGTATTTTTTAAATGCGTTCGGGTAACGTTGTGAGTACATAAAGTGTGAACCTTTAGTGTGTAAAATCACTAAGTGGTTACCTTTAGAATAGTGAGCAACGGAATCTGCGACTTCGTTAATAAGCAACGTATCATCTAATTCTTTGCCAAAATTACTATTTTTGGCGGTCATCATCTCTTTCATGGCATAGTTATCTAAATCAAGCTTATTGTAAAACCAAAGCTCACTTTGCATTGAAAAGAGTTCTGATGTCATTCCTAGCTGATGTAATACTGAGAAAATATTGTTCTCTTTTAACGTTCGCTGATCGTTATTTTCTGTACCATTTTCACGCACAAACATACATTTTAGCGAAAGTTTTGTTGCTGTATCGCAAGAGATACCTTTCAGAGCAATCAGATTTTTTTCTTGGCTTAATAAGGGATTGGTTTGTCTTTCATAACCGAATAGCCCCATATGATCCCACCTTGCTGTCTCGCCAATAATAAAGACCACATAGACATCTTCATTGGCTTTTGACGGTATATAGGTAAAGTTATCCGCGGGATCAAAGATATTCTGGCTATTAAAGTGGTCGTCGTACTGTGTTATCGCATATTGAAATAAAGGAATAATCCAGTTGGTCGGTAAATAGGCGTAACTTAAACCACCACTGTAGCTTGGCAAATCTAAGTTATTCTTGATTTCATAGGCTTTTTGTTTCGAATCTAAGGTTTTTAGATAGGCAAATACCGCAAGAGCAATTACGAGCATTTTGACCGTATTTTTGATCCAGATTTTTTTCTTTTGCTGTTTAGTTATATTTTTTTCTGGTTTCTTACATAACCAAGTTAGCGCTAGGGGTAAAATAGATAACCCTATAATCCAAATAATCACATTAGGGCTAATCAGCTCTTTTGATAAATCGATATCTGTGGTGAGCGTAGAAATAATAATGCCATAGCCAATAACTACATCAAAGAAAGAGATATAGTAACTAGCACAAACACTAATGAGCAGAATAAAAGAAGCGACTATTTTAAAAAATAGTGTGCCACAAAAAGAAATAAGTCGTAATAAGAAGAAAGTAAAGGCAATGTTTACTGCAACTTCACCCAGTATATATAAACTTTCAATGAGGGAGTTGTGAGAATTCTGTGTGCCATAACGGCCAATGTAAACGGAAAGATTAAGAAATAAACCAATATAGACAGCTAAAAAAAGAGAAACTTTTTCTTTTGAAAATCGTAAAAACTTTAATTTTTGCATGTTGAGCTATTATCAAATTTTTGGGGTGTAGAGGTCTTTAAGACCGCATTGTTGTTTTCAGGTTCAGTATTATGGGCTTTTTTTTTATTGTTTTTCACCTTTTTTCTTACGAATAAATTGTTATTCAAAATATTAATTCTTAAAAATTTACCTAAATAAGAATATAGCAAGTCAAATTATCATATTGTCATCAAATAATGATGTGTTTAGTTGTTAAATAAAAATAACTAATTGTATTTATTGAAAAATAATAATTTTATTGATGAGAAGAATACATAGAGAAAATCGTGTTAATTAGACCGATTAATCTTTGCTATTACTGCTTGCTCATCGTCGACAGAAAAATCGTCATTAGTGTCGATAATTGTTTCCTTTTTGTCTCTTACTCATCTTATTACTGATAATTGTCTGTTATTTTTCTTTGTTTTTCATCTAATTATAAAATATTTAAAATAATGGCTTATTTGGCACAGTCTCTGCATAGATAAAGGAGAGAATCGGGTATTAACCTGAAAGTTGATGAACACAGGAGCAATGTTGATGAAAAAAGTCATCACGGTCTGTCCGTATTGCGCCTCAGGATGCAAAATCTACCTGAAGGTGGAAAACGGTAAAATCATTGGCGCTGAAGGAGCCAATGGTTTAACAAACCAAGGTGAGCTGTGTCTGAAAGGGTATTATGGATGGGATTTTATCCATGATACTAAGATACTGACTCCACGCCTTAAAACACCTATGATCCGCCGTGAAAGAGGTGGAAAATTAGAAGCGGTTTCTTGGGATGAAGCTATTGAGTTTGCGAGTAGCAAACTACTTGCTATCAAAGAGAAATATGGCGCTAAAGCTATTATGACAACCGGTTCATCACGAGGACCTGGTAATGAAGCTAACTTCGTTATGCAGAAATTTGCTCGTGCGGTTATCGGAAATAATAATATAGACTGCTGTGCTCGTGTCTGACACGGCCCTTCGGTTGCAGGTCTGCAGCGTTCGGTCGGTAATGGTGCTATGAGCAACTCAATCGTTGAGATTGAGGATACCAAATGTCTATTTGTCTTCGGTTATAATGCCGCAGACTCGCATCCTATTGTCGCTCGCCGTATTGTGAAGGCGAAAGAAAAGGGTGCCAAAATTATTGTATGTGATCCACGCTATATCGAAACAGCTCGCTTGGCTGATTTACACTTAGCATTGAAAAATGGTTCTAATATTGCACTGCTAAATGCTATTGCCAATGTGATCATAGAGGAAAAATTATACGATAAATCCTTTATTGAAAATCATACCGAGCAATTTGATGAGTATTGCCAATTAGTCGCAAGTTACACCCCTGAGTCGGTAGAAAAAACAACGGGGTTAAGTGCACAAATTATCCGTGAAGCCGCGCGTATGTATGCCAAAGCGGAAACGGCGACAATCTTGTGGGGAATGGGGGTAACACAGTTCTATCAAGGGGTTGAAACCGTTCGTTCACTCACTAGCTTAGCATTATTAACCGGTAATCTTGGTAAGAAATATGTTGGGGTAGGTCCTGTTCGTGGTCAAAATAACGTACAGGGTGCTTGCGATATGGGAGCACTACCTAATACGCTACCAGGCTATCAGTATGTTACTGATGCGAAAGCGCGTGAAAAATTTGCCAAAGCTTGGGGCATTGAATCGATGCCTGAAGAAGTGGGCTATGCGCTTAGTGAAGTACCTCATAATATCGACCATGGTTTAATTAAAGCACACTATGTGATGGGGGAAGATCCACTACAAACTGAGCCAGATTTAGCCACTATTCGTAGAACCTTTGAAAAACTCGATTTACTGATAGTACAAGATATCTTTATGACCAAAACAGCATCGATTGCTGATGTTGTTTTCCCTGCCACATCATGGGGTGAACATGAAGGGGTGTACACATCAGCAGACCGTGGATTCCAGCGTTTCTATAAAGCGGTAGAGCCTGTTGGTGATGTTAAAACAGACTGGCAAATAATCAGCTTAATGGCAACAGCAATGGGTTATCCAATGCATTACAACAACACCAAAGAAATTTGGGATGAGTTGCGTGAGTTATGCCCGATTTATTATGGTGCAACTTACGAAAAAATGGCTGATTTGGCGTATATTCAATGGCCTTGCCCAACAGAAGATAGCCCAGGTACACAATATCTTTATGAAGGCGGTAAGTTCGATACTCCTAATGGTAAAGGTCAATTCTATACTTGTGAGTGGGCGCCACCTATTGATCAACTCTCTGATGAGTTCCCAATGGTATTGGCAACGGTTCGTGAAGTTGGACATTACTCTTGTCGTTCAATGACAGGTAACTGTAAAGCATTAGCTGCATTGGCTGATGAACCCGGTTATGTTCAATTAAACACTGAAGATGCCAAACAATTAGGAATTAAAGATCAAGAGTTGGTTTGGATACGCTCTCGACAAGGTAAGGTTATTACTCGTGCTGCGGTCAGTGATAGACCAAATAAAGGTGCGGTATATATGACTTACCAATGGTGGATTGGGGCTTGTAACGAACTAGTTGCAGAAAACTTAAGTCCAATAACCAAAACACCTGAGTATAAATATTGTGCGGTTTGTGTTGAGTCAATTAAAGATCAAGCTCAAGCTGAGCACTATGTAAAAACAGAATATAACAATATTAAACGTCGTTTAAGAGAAGCCGCTGAAGGCTAACTTTGCTGATTAATATTTATTTTCTGTCCGAAAACCGAGCATGACTGATCTAGATATCAGTAAGCTCGGTTTTTTATCGCTTTATGATTAGGCTACTTGCTTATTTAAATGTAACGTTAGTGGTAAATCGGGATGTAATTGGGTTGAATCAAACTGATGTGATGGATGAGTATCTACGGTTGGATAACGGGATAATAAAACAATAAAATCCTGATAAGCAAAGTGGTTATTGTCATGCGTAAAAATAGGTGTACCACTATGATTTAACTCATTATCCGCAATTAACAATATATCCAGATATTGGGCATTATTATGCTCATAGAGAACATTATTAGGATTAATATCTTGCCAAGGTGTACCTATTGCTTCTTGATGAGAATGAACACGTAATGCGCCGGAATTATTTTTTACATTATTTTTATTCATCATGACAATCATGGTGTGATCAACACCATCTTTATGCACCCCTTCAATAGAAAGCTCACTTAACGAATTAGGTTCAGCAATGAGTCTTAAATGAAATACCGTTGAAATTGATTTAGGGGATTGTTGATCGGTTAAGCGGCGTGGTGTAAATCGATTTCCTTCAATCAGGAGCATTTTCAATTTTAATAATGCTTGGTAAGCGGTATTGCTTTGCCAGCGATCGTCAATTGCTCGAAAGTGTCTTTGTGCACCGCTATCTTCACGAATAAAGCCATCTTCTTCAGTGAGGACAAAAGGTTGATACTCTAGTCGTGAAATGGTTTTAGCCTCATTATCGAAAAGGTAGCGTCCGGTGCGAGAGTGACGAAACGACAATGTAGGATCTTGCGCGAGATAATCACCATATTCTATGAGTGTATCTATATCTTTCTCTGTTGCACCTAATTGTTTTATTAAATCAATAACTATTTTTTGTGGAATAAAAACATATTTATTATTTTTATATTCTTCTTTTATTTTATTAATTTTATTTGTAAGCAGGTCATTCATAGATAATATGCTCCATGGATTATTTATATTATTAATAATAAGTTAGCGTTAATTAACTAGTGATAATAATTAAAAAAATATAACCACTAAAATTATAGATAGGGATAAAAAAGTTGCCAATGGACAGAAAAAAACGAGTGTAACAAATTAATTACACTCGTTTTACAATATCGGCTGTAGTGGTCGTAAAACTAAAGAATTTCAGGGATGGAAATACCTAAGCGTTGCATACGTGATAATAAGGTGGTTCTTTTTAATCCTAATTTTAATGCCGCACCTCTGGCACCAGCCACTACACCGTTAGTTTCTCTAAGGGCTTGTATTATCCGCTCACGCTCTTCATCATCACTTTCAGGTGCGCTAGTTTGCATCTTTTTTTCTATGGCTGATGGTTGCGAAAGCACTTGTTTTAAACGAGATGGTTTATTGATATTTAACTCTTTTAGTTGCAAATTTAGCGTAGAGCCTCGAGTTAAAATAACCGCGCGCTCAATAATATTTTCAAGCTCTCGTACATTTCCCGGCCAAGGATAATGGGTTAATTGCTCCAAAGCATGTGTTGGAATACAGTCTATTTTTCTATCCATGCGGCGGGCAATTTTTTGCGTAAAATATTTTGCCAATAAGGGGATATCTTCAGGTCGCTCCCGTAATGGCGGGATAATAATAGGAAAAACATTCAGACGATAATAGAGATCTTCTCGAAATTCCCCTTCATCCGTCAGTTCACATAAATCTTTATTGGTCGCTGCAATTAAGCGTACATCCACAGGAATAACTTTATTACCACCTAATCTTTCAATTTCACGCTCTTGGAGAACCCGTAATAGTTTTGGCTGTAATTCAATGGGCATATCGCCAATTTCATCGAGAAAAAGCGTACTTTTATCTGCCATTTCAAATCGACCCACATGGGCATGTGTTGCACCCGTAAAAGCGCCTTTATCATGTCCAAAAAGATCACTTTCTAACAGACCGGAAGGTACTGCTGCACAATTCATTTTTATCATCGTCTTATTTTTACGATGACTTAAACGATGGATCGCTCGTGCAATTAACTCTTTACCAGTACCTGTTTCGCCTAAGATAAGTACAGTACTGTCACTTTGAGCGACTAACTCAATTTGTTCTAGTACATTATGCATGGCATCGCTTTGATAAATAATCTCGCTAAAACTACCATTTCTATTTATTTGTTCATTAAGCCAAATATTTTCGTTCTTAAGGCTATCTTTAAGGTGAGTTATCTCTTCATAAGCGGCGGCATTTTCAATTGCAATCCCGATGCGCGCGGCAATTTGTTGCAATAATTGACAAGTTTCTTCAGTAAAAACACTACTTATTTCATGCGCTAGGATTAATAAACCTAGCGGTTTACGGTTAAAAGCCAGTGGCAATAACAAAGCCGTCTGCATATTTTGTTTTACGAGACGTTTAATCAAAACATCGTCTTGATCTTCTTTATTGATATCGATTAAAACGGGTTTGTTTTGATGAATAATTTCTTCGGCTTTGTTATTGGCGCTACTGAACTTACGTTGTTGACGAATGACAGATTTTCCTGTCTGATAACGACTAGAATAAAGAATACCTTCATGACTATTTTGTGATGAAGTACGACATAACATCAGACTAATATGATTAAGTCCGAAAAAACGATGTATTTCTTTAGATACTTCAGAAATGAGGCCATCCATGTCTAGATGCGCTAATACAGAATTTGTAATATCGACAAGTATACGATATTGATTCCGCTCACTGCGAAGGCTCTCCATAGTTTCAGCATTGTTACTGCTTAATTTCATGACACCACCGATTGCCCTAAAAAATTAACTATATTGTAATCGCTTTATTATAAATTTATATCAATGACTGAGTCATTTTTGATCCAAACCGCTATTTTCTTATTTAACGGGAAAGTAAAAAATATAAATTTAACAAATCGATATATATTTATTTATATATTGATTGATTAGATCGTCAAAAATGTCGAATAAATTGACGAAATATAATTTTCCTAATTAATAATCATTTTTATTTGCAAATTATTTAATTGAAAAATAAGGATTAGTTAATTTAAAAATAGATTGGCATGAACCATGCTATATCTAATATATAGATACCTAATTGTTATTCTAAATTAGATAATTAATTGCGTTTATCGCCAATATAACGGCTATATATAACAAACAGCAGGAGAATATGATGAACCGTTTCATCATTGCAGACCCTAAAAAGTGTATTGGTTGCCATACCTGTGAAGTAGCATGTGTTGTTTCACATCAGCAAGCTTCCCAAGATAATTTAGCAATCGACCAAATTAGTGAGCAAAATTTCCAACCACGCATTCATGTGGTGAAAGGCTTTTCAATTAGTACCGCAGTTGTCTGCCATCAATGTGAAGATGCTCCTTGTGCCAATGTCTGTCCTAATGGTGCCATTATTCATAATAAAGATTATTACTATGTCGATCAGGATAAATGCATTGGTTGTAAAACCTGTGTCTTGGCTTGTCCTTATGGCACTATGGAAGTGGTTTCTCGTCCAGTTATGCGTAAATTAACCGCTCTCAATACGATTGAAGCATTTAAAGCTGAAGCCAATAAATGTGATTTATGTCATCATCGTGCTGAAGGTCCTGCTTGTGTTGAGGTCTGCCCAACGCAGGCATTAGTCTGTATTGATAGAGATGCACTTGAAGATATGGTTAAAGAGCGTCGTCGTAAAGCGGCTTTTGAAGCAGGCGCTGATTTATTGTTCTAAGATCAAGAATAAAGCAACTATGTCCTGATACTATAGTTGCTATTATTTATCCTGCTTCAAGTAAGGTATAGACATGCATGAAATCACGCTTTGCCAGAGCGCATTTGAGATAATTGACTCACAAGCTAAATTAAATAATGCGCAAAAAGTAAAAAGCGTTTGGATGGAGATCAGCGCACTATCTTGTGTTGAAGTCTCTGCACTTGAGTTTTGCTTTGATATTGTTTGTCGAGATACTATCGCACAAGGTTGCCAGCTACATATTGAAGTTATCCCAGCTAAAGCATGGTGTTGGGATTGCCATCAAGTGGTGACTGTTTCGACTTTTAATGCAGGTTGTCCTGCTTGTGGTAGTCAAAATTTGCGGGTTGAGAATGACGATGCAATGCGCATAAAACAAATAGAGATCGAATAGGGGTTGTTATGTGCCTTGGTATTCCAGGTCAAGTTGTTGAAGTGGGAAAAACCATCACTGAAAATGCATTGGTCGATGTTTGTGGTGTTAAGCGTGAAGTGAATATCGCATTAGTTTGTGAAGGCGAGCCTGATACGATGATTGGTAAGTGGGTATTAGTGCATGTGGGTTTTGCCATGAGTATCGTTAACGAACAAGAAGCACAAGAAACCCTTAACGCATTGATGGCGATGGGGGAAGTCGAAGACGATGTGAGTGCTTTTCTCTATGGTGAGGAAAGTACAGCTAAACGTGCTTGAGCAAATTTAATACTATTTGCATGGTTGCTGACTTTTTCTTATACTCTATTTTCACTTTTCAAAGGCTGGGACGACCCAGCTTTTTAATCTGTATATTCAGGGGACGACCCCAATTATCAATAGGGGTAGTTTATGTCTTGGATAATTCTCTTTGTCGCTGGCCTATTAGAAATTGTGTGGGCGGTTGGTCTTAAATACACTCATGGTTTTACCCGTTTAACACCAAGTATTATTACGATCAGTGCGATGATCGTGAGTATGGGGATGTTATCGTATGCGATGAAAGGCTTACCTGCGGGTACGGCTTACGCCATTTGGACCGGTATTGGTGCCGTTGGTACGGCTATCTTTGGTATTATCGTTTTTGGTGAATCCGCCAATATTTATCGTTTATTGAGTTTAGCGATGATTGTTTTCGGTATTATTGGTTTGAAATTGGCGAGCTAATTGTCAGTAATATTCACACAGTTTAGCGATAAAAAAAGCCACTCAATGAGTGGCTTTAATTTTATTTATCAAGCGATTATAGTGTAAAAACACCAATAATTGCAATAACACTAATAATTGCTGCAGCACCATAAAATACCCAATTACTAGCAGGTACATGCACTTTAAAATCGTGCAATGTATGGTGAATACGGTGTAATGCACACCAAACAGGCAGAATAATCATTAGCAGTAAGAAAATACGACCAATAAAACCTTGGCTAAATGCCATGATACGATCGTAAGTAAATGCTTCTGGCGCAATACCCATCGGGATTAGAATACCGAGCAGGATAATAATTGCTGGAGAGACAATCGCACTCCACATACCACCTGCACCAAATAATCCCCAGAAAATAGGTTCATCAGAGCGCTTAGGAAGTTGATTCTGATTCATTATTTCCTCCTGGGTTAAACAATTAGCGCCACTGCCAGAATAACGACAGTCACGACGATGGTTAGACCCCATAAACCACGAACGATAGGCTCTTGTGGTAATTTTTCATCTTTAACGACGATATTAACGGCTTTCGGTGCAAGCTTAAACCAAGTGGCCGTATGGAATACCGTTGCGATAAGGGTCACAATATTAATCAGCATCACTATTGGGTTACTTAGGAATCCAACGAATCCCGCCCAACTTTCTGGTCCATTTTTCAGTGCAAATACACCGAACAGTACAACCAGACTGAACCAAAGTTGTGGTAGACAAGTTCCTTCACGGGTGATGTAGAAACGATAGAAACCGAGTTTCGTCCACCAGTTTGGCTGCATACCACGAACATAAGGCTTACGTTTTGTTGTCATGTCTTGTTTCCTCCTTAACGTGGTTTCAGCATGGCAATGACAAAGTCTTGCGCACTGGCTGCTTTACCCTGCTGAATAGCCGCAGCAGGATCCACATGTTTTGGACAGACTTCAGAGCAGTAGCCCACGAAAGTACAAGACCAGACGCCATTCTCACTATTTAATTGAGGCATACGCTCTTTAGCCCCATGGTCACGGCTATCGGTATTGTAACGTTGTGCTAACGTAATCGCTGCAGGACCAATAAACTCAGGATTTAAACCAAACTGAGGACATGCTGCATAGCATAAACCACAGTTGATACAACCAGAGAATTGGTGGTATTTCGCCATTTGAGCAGGAGTCTGTTTATTTGGACCTTCTGAAGGCTTACGATCATTTCCTAAAATGTAAGGTTTAATCGCTTCTAAGCTTTCAATAAAGTGAGTCATATCGACGACAAGGTCGCGCTCGACAGGGAAGTTACCTAACGCTTCGATTCTCACCCCATTTGGGTAGTCACGCATAAAGGTTTTACAAGCCAGTTTTGGGACTCGGTTAACCATCATGCCACAAGAGCCACAAATCGCCATACGGCAAGACCAACGGTAAGACAGATCTGGCGCTAAGTTATCTTTAATATAACCCAATGCATCCAATAATGAGGTTTGCTCATCGTAAGGCACATCATAAGTGACGAAATGAGGCGCATCATCCGTTTCGGGGTTATAGCGCATGACTTCCATCTTAACGTGCTTCATGTCATCAGCCATTCGCTTTCTCCTTATTCTGCTTGTCTTGTGCAGTCGCTTCACCACCATAGACACGTTTAGCAGGAGCAGATTTGGTGATCTTCACATCGCTATATTCTAAATGCGGTGCACCTTCTGGGTTATAGAATGCCAGAGTGTGTTTAAGGAAGTTCACGTCATCACGCTCAGTACAACCTTCGTCAAGACGTTGGTGTGCACCACGAGACTCTTTACGATTGAATGCAGAATGCGCCATACATTCAGCGACATCTAAACCAAAGCCAAGCTCAATTTTATACAGTAAATCAGTATTAAAGACGCTACTGGTATCTTTAATTTCTACGTGTTTAAAACGTTCTTTTAGTTCAGTCAGTTTATCAATGGTTTTTTGCATTAATTCAGGTGTACGATAGATACCGCAACCTTCTTCCATGGCTTCACCCATTTCATCGCGGATCTGAGCCCAATTTTCAGAACCTTTTTGGTTCATCAGTTTTTTCAGATTGTCTTCGATGTCACGAGTTTGTGCATCTAATGCTGATGCGTTAGCAGGGGTTGCTTCTTGGGCACGACGAACAGCTTCTTCCCCAGCAAGACGACCAAATACTACAAGTTCAGCCAGTGAGTTAGAACCTAAACGGTTAGCGCCATGTAAGCCGACAGATGAACACTCACCCACCGCAAACAGACCTTTAATACGTGTTTCTGTGCGCTGATTAGTCTCGATACCACCCATGGTGTAGTGTGCAGTTGGACGAACTGGAATAGGTTCATTAACTGGATCGACACCCACATACGCTTTTGCTAGTTCACAAATGAATGGTAAACGTTCATGAAGTTTTTTCGCACCCAGATGACGTAAGTCAAGATGCACAACATCACCACGGTGAGTTTTAATGGTACGACCCGCGCGCCACTCATGCCAGAATGCTTGAGAAACTTTATCGCGAGGACCTAATTCCATATATTTATTTTCGGGTTTACCTAATGGTGTTTCTGGTCCTAGGCCATAATCTTGTAGATAACGGTAACCATCTTTATTGACCAGAATACCCCCTTCACCACGGCAACCTTCGGTCATCAGAATACCTGAGCCCGGTAAACCAGTTGGGTGATATTGCACAAATTCCATATCACGCAGTGGCACGCCATGACGTAAGGCTATTCCCATACCATCACCTGTAACGATACCGCCATTAGTATTAAAGCGATAAACGCGACCTGCGCCACCTGTTGCCATAATGACAGCATTAGCACGAATTTGAACTTTCGTCCCTTCCATCATATTAATAGCAACAACACCACGAGCGTGGCCTTCATCAACAAGGATATCGAGAACGAAATGTTCATCGAAACGTTGAATTTGTGGGTATTTTAAAGAGGTTTGGAACAGGGTGTGTAACATGTGGAAGCCGGTTTTATCGGCGGCGAACCAAGTCCGTTCGATTTTCATCCCACCAAAACGTCGGACGTTGACTGACCCGTCTTCTTTACGGCTCCAAGGACAGCCCCAGAGTTCTAGTTGAGTCATCTCTGTTGGACAATGCTCAACGAAGTAATCAACGACATCCTGCTCACACAACCAGTCACCGCCAGAAACGGTATCATTGAAGTGAAAGTCGTAGGAGTCGTGAGCCTGAGTCACTGCTGCTGATCCGCCTTCTGCTGCCACAGTGTGGCTACGCATAGGGTAAACTTTTGAGATCAGAGCAATTTTCAGTTGAGGATTTGCTTCCGCTGCAGCAATTGCTGCTCGTAAGCCTGCGCCCCCGGCTCCGATTATCGCTATATCGGCATTAAAGGTTTGCACTGCGCTTCTCCATTGTTCAAGTGAAAATTGGAATAATTGTCTAGAATTCAATTCACTGACATTATTAATTTAGTAATGCTATTTTTTTAAGCTATCCGTAACGAAAATGTTTCACTGCCTTGTGACTACGCTTGATAACATCGTTATTATCATTGACTGTAATTTTAGTATAACGAAATGTAAGGTACGGAAATTTGATATGAATGATGGTTTTCCCGTATTTCACAAAAAAAGTGTGATCTACACCAAGAATTCTCGGTTTTACTAATAATTAACCAGATAAACTTGAGCATAAAATAAAATATTTAATTCTAAAATAAAAATAAAGTTAGCAATGAATAATTCGTTTTTAAAGTATAGATAATTTGAATTACAAAGAACAATGGTTTTTTGTTATTGACTGATTTTTAAGGTAAAATAAATTATCTTTAAGCTGTTTTAATATAATTTAATAAAAATATAAACAAATAGTTAAAATAAACTTTTACTATTTATCTAAAACAAATCGATTTGTCTTATTAATTGTTAATAAAATATTAATAAAATCTCTTAAAGATTATAATAGCCATCAAACTTAACGGCGCTAAATATTAAATAGTGCTTAAAATTGATAAAAAATAGACTTATTTTATATAAGAAAAATATGAGTTTATTGTTGAACTCAATTGAGAAAGAGAATTATTCTAATTTTTATTTTTGATACACCGTTGCGCTATTAGTGACATAAAAAGTTGTTATCGTTATTGGCTTGGGATAGACGTGCTATTGCTAGTGACGAAAAAACGCAAAAAAGTAGATGATTTGTAGAATTGTATTGATTGCATTTATATGTTTGTCGATATTTAATCAATATAATTGGTGGGAATGAAAATATGGTACATCTTTTCTGGAAGAAATTTGTCTGTTGAAGAGGATGCGAGTAAACTGCACGCTTTGTTTTCTGTTGGAGTTTTTCGTTCATGAGTGAAATCGCGGATTGGCAGCCAAGCGCCTCAATCGCCAACTTACTGAAAAAGGCGAAAATTGTCAGTAATATTAGGCGTTTTTTCGCTGATCGTGGTGTTTTAGAAGTTGAAACACCGATGATGAGTCAGGCTACCGTTACCGATATTCATCTATGCCCATTTGAAACCCAATTTGTGGGGCCTGGTGCTTCTCAAGGGCTAAAGTTATATTTAATGACCAGTCCTGAATACCATATGAAGCGTCTATTAGCGGCGAACAGTGGGCCAATTTATCAAATGGGGCGTTGCTTCCGTAACGAGGAAGCCGGTAGATATCATAATCCGGAATTTACGATGCTTGAATGGTATCGACCTTGTTTTGATATGTACCGGTTGATGAATGAAGTCGATGATTTATTACAAGAAGTGCTTGATTGTGAAGCGTCTGAATCGCTCTCATATCAACAAGCCTTTTTGCGCTATCTCGATATCGACCCTTTATCTGCAGATAAAGAAAAGTTACGTGAGGTTGCGGCAAAGCTTGATTTATCAAATATTGCTGACACAGAAGAAAATAGAGATACGCTACTGCAATTACTTTTTGTGTCAGGTGTAGAGCCTCATATTGGTCTTGAAAAACCAACCTTTATCTATCATTTTCCTGCTTCACAAGCTTCCCTTGCTGAAATTAGCTCAGAAGATCATCGTGTTGCAGAGCGATTTGAGGTCTATTTTAAAGGTGTTGAGTTAGCAAATGGTTTTCGTGAATTAACGGATGCTAAAGAGCAACGTCTTCGTTTTGAACGTGATAATCGTCAACGTGTTGCCATGGGATTACCTGAACAACCTATTGATGAGCGTTTTTTAGCTGCGCTTGAAGCTGGATTACCTGAATGTTCAGGGGTTGCTTTAGGCGTTGATCGCCTGATTATGCTCGCACTCGGTGTTGAGCGCATTAGTGATGTGATTGCTTTCCCTGTTTATAGAGCATAATTTATTTGCTAATCAGATTAAAAAGAGAGTTTAGGCTCTCTTTTTTAATATGAATAATATGGAAAAATACGAAAAATTGGTAAACGAGCATTTAAACGAGCATAAAATTAGCCTAAAACACAATATACTGTGATAACAAACGAGTAAAGCGTATGGATAATCGGAGCGATTTTCACTATGAGACACGGTGAGAGTAGCAGAGCAACTCAAGGGAAATTATCCTGCCCTTTATTGATAAGAGCAGGATAACAGAAATAAAGGTTATTTAGCTTGTTTTTGTAAGAACTTAACCCCTAAATCAGGGAAATCAGTAAATACCCCTTCGGCACCCGCTTGGTTATAAATAATGTCATAAAGCTGATCGCCATCTTTGGCATATTTAGGTAGTTTATCCACTCGTACCGTAAATGGATGAATGGTTAACTTGTTGGCATGAGCATCGGCGGCCATACCGGTTAAGGTGATTTTATCTGGTGTCGAGTCTTCTTCTACTAACATATGATAATCAGGGCCAATGCCATCAGCATAAGTCGCAATTTCTTTCATGGCGCCAGGTTTAAACATCCAGTCATAACTGTAGTTTGTCCATGTGCCATCTGGTTGTTTTTCATATGTCTCATTCCAATCGGTGTAAGCGATTAACTGAACCAGTTTTAAATCCATCCCCATTTGTGGCATCAATTCTGTTTTAATGCGTTTTAGATCGTTAGGATCAAAGGATTGTAGATAAACATTATCGCTCTTTTGGGTATAGCCATACTGTTTTAAGACTTCGAGAACTTTTTTAGTAATGTCTTTCCCTTCTTGTTCATGAAACCAAGGTGCTTTGATCTCAGGATAAATACCAATATCTTGTCCTGTTGATTTGTTTAAGCCTTGGATAAACTCAATTTCTTCTTGGAAAGTGTGGATTCGAAAATCGGATTTTCCCATTGGGAAACGATTTGGATAACTTTGGACTTTTTTACCGTTAACAATATCGAAACCTTCGGTAAATTTTAGTCCTTTGATCTCATCAAGAGTAAAATCGATAGCATAGTAACGGCCATCTTTTCTTGCTCTGTCTGGATAGCGTTCAGCAACATCGGTGACACGATCGAGATAGTGATCATGCAAGACAACCAGTTGGTTATCTTTTGTCATCACCAGATCTTGTTCTAGATAATCGGCACCTTGTGCATAGGCGAGTGCTTTGGCAGGTAAGGTGTGTTCAGGTAAATAACCGCTGGCACCACGATGGGCAATCACTACTTTATCGCTTGCTGCTTGTGCGATTGTACTTAAAGATAGAGTTAAAAGAACGCCCGCCACTAACGGTTTCAGTTTGAAAGGTGTACTCATAAAGTTGCTCCATTTTCATTTTCGTACAATAAAGCTATGTACAGTTGGCAATAAAAAAGCCACATCAGAAAGTTGATGTGGCTTGATTTTTAGAGATGAGATTTAATCAATTTCATAAATAATCAGTTAATGATTATTCATACTTCTGTGACATTTCACGTTTGTGTTTGGTTTCATTTATCATCACGATAAGTAATAACACAACAGATAATACACTACCGCCGATCATGACCATAAAGCCACCGTCCCAACCGAAGTAGTCAACGGTATAACCTACGATAGCACTTGCCGCAACAGAACCCCCTAAGTAACCGAATAGACCGGTGAAGCCTGCTGCGGTACCCGCAGCTTTTTTCGGCGCTAATTCAAGGGCGTGCAGACCAATTAGCATAACAGGACCATAGATTAAGAAACCAATGATTAACATACATGCCATATCAATATTCGGGTTACCTGCTGGGTTCATCCAGAATACGATAGTGGCAATGGTTACTAAGGTCATAAAGAATACCCCAGTTGCACCACGGTTACCTTTGAACACTTTATCTGACATCCAACCACACAGCAGTGTGCCTGGAATACCTGCGTATTCATATAAGAAGTATGCCCATGAGGATTTATCCATGGCGAAATCTTTGACTTCGCGAAGATAAGTCGGAGACCAGTCCAATACGCCGTAACGAAGTAAGTAAACAAATACGTTAGCAATTGCAATCATCCACAGAAGTTTGTTAGGGAAAACATACTTCATAAAGATTTCTTTTGCTGTCAGTTCTTGTTCGTCTGTTTCTTTATAATCAGGTGGATAATCGTTTTTATATTCTTCGATAGGAGGTAGACCACAAGATTGTGGTGTATCGCGCATTAATGCAAACGCAATCATCGCTACTAAAATAGCCGCGAATGCTGGCATATATAATGCTGCTTTCCAGTCGTTAAACCATGCCATACCTAACAGGAACAGCAATGGCGGTAAACCACCACCGACGTTATGAGCACAGTTCCAAATAGAGACGATACCGCCACGCTCTTTTTGTGACCACCAGTGAACCATGGTACGTCCACAAGGAGGCCAACCCATACCTTGGAACCAACCACACAGGAACAACAGCACGAACATGATCATAATGCTCGAAGTTGCCCATGGCACAAAGCCCATAATTAACATCACAATGGATGCAAGAATAAGACCTGCGGGTAAGAAGTAACGCGGGTTAGCACGGTCAGAGAATGACCCCATGATAAACTTAGAGAAACCGTAAGCAATCGAGATCCCTGATAAAGCAAAACCCAGATCCCCTTTAGAGAATCCCTCTTCTACGAGGTAAGGCATTGCTAAAGCGAAGTTTTTCCTTACTAAATAATAAGCAGCGTAACCAAAGAAAATCCCCATAAAGATTTGCCAACGTAAACGGCGATAGACAGGATCTATCTGTTCCTTTGGCAGACGCGCTTTATGTGGCGCAGGTCTAAACAGACTTAACATATTAGCCTCCGATGGCTTTTATTTTAATATGTTGATATTAAACAATGACAAAACGAACAACAAAGTAATCAAAAAATTTTCTTTAACGAACGTAATAGTAAACTTGTTGAAGCAAATTTACTGTGAAGTAATACTCAGTTGTCGAATAATTTTTCAAGATGTGTAATTTTGAGTGATATGTTAACTTTATGAAACACTTTCTGGTAAATAATTTGTGATTAGTATCACATATGTCGTTTTAATTTTTCACTCATGAGCGTTTCTCTTTCGTTTTTGCTCATTATCAAACATTAACCACATTTTTTGTGTATCTTATACACTATAATTAACGTTAAAGAATAATTAAGCGTTTGCTGAATGTAATGTGAGAGGGCATCTCTATGATGAGCGGTTCACCAGTGACAGAAACAGATGTCATTATTATCGGCGGTGGAGCTACGGGGGCAGGCATGGCAAGAGACTGTGCTCGTCGTGGATTACGCTGTATCCTACTGGAAAGACACGATATCGCAACCGGTGCAACCGGTCGAAACCATGGTTTATTACATAGTGGCGCACGCTATGCAGTGACCGATCCGGAATCAGCGCGTGAGTGTATAGAAGAAAACATGATCTTAAAACGGGTCGCTCGTCATTGTGTTGAAAAAACGGATGGCCTTTTTATTACTCTCCCTGAAGATTCGTTAGAATTCCAACAAACCTTTATTCAATCTTGCCAAGCGGCAGGTATTGATGCTCAAGCCATTTCACCTGAAGAAGCTATTCGATTAGAGCCTTCGGTGAATCCTAATCTTATTGGTGCGGTTAAAGTACCTGATGGTACGGTTGATCCTTTCCGCTTAACGGCGGCCAATATGTTAGATGCACGTGAACATGGCGCGCAAGTACTCACTTATCATGAAGTGATGGGCTTGATCCGTGAAGGCGACCGTGTGAAAGGTGTACGTGTTTATGATCATCAATCTAAAAATATGTATGAGATCCGCGCACAAATAGTGGCCAATGCCGGAGGAATATGGGGACAAAAAATTGCAGAATATGGTGATTTAAAAGTCCGCATGTTCCCAGCAAAAGGGGCATTACTGATTTTAGGACACCGTATTAATAATATGGTGATCAACCGCTGTCGTAAGCCTGCGGATGCCGATATTTTAGTGCCTGGCGATACCATCTCATTAATAGGAACCACCTCAACTCGCGTTCCTTATGATGAAATCGACAATATGTATGTCACCCCTGAAGAGGTTGATATCCTGATCCGTGAAGGTTCAATGCTGGCACCTAAACTGGCTCAAACTCGTATTTTACGTGCTTATGCCGGTGTACGTCCTTTAGTGGCTAGCGACGATGATCCTTCTGGTCGTAATGTGAGCCGCGGTATTGTATTACTTGACCATGCACAACGGGATGGACTCGAGGGCTTTATCACCATAACCGGTGGTAAATTAATGACTTACCGATTAATGGCTGAATGGGCCACAAACAAGATCTGTGAGAAATTAAATATTTCAGCAAAATGTACCACGGCTGAAGAGCCACTGCCTGGCTCTCGCCAATCGGCAGAGCAAGCATTGCGTAGTGTGGTGTCGTTACCGGCGCCAATTCGAGGCTCAGCGGTTTATCGCCATGGCGATTTAGCCAATAAACTATTGAGTAATGAGCGTATTGATAAAAGCTTAGTGTGTGAATGTGAAGCGGTCACGGCCGGTGAAGTTCGTTATGCAGTGAATTCTTTAACCGTGAATAATTTGCTTGATTTACGCCGTCGTACTCGTGTGGGAATGGGAACTTGCCAAGGTGAGTTATGTGCTTGTCGCGCAGCAGGATTATTAAATCGTTTACAAGTCACAACGCCTCATGGCTCCGAACAACAACTTGCCCATTTTCTAAATGAACGTTGGAAAGGTATTCGTCCTATCGCATGGGGTAATGCGTTACGTGAAAGTGAGTTTACCAGTTGGGTGTACCAAGGTTTATGTGGCTTAGATGCCGATATGATTGATAAAACAGCTTCAGTGGAGGCCGATGATGAAATTTGACGTTATCATTATAGGAAGCGGATTAGCGGGACTGACTGCGGGGATCCGCCTTGCTGAAGCGGGCAAATCTTGCGCCATTATCAGTAATGGACAAAGTGCGTTACATTTTTCATCTGGATCACTGGATTTATTAACGCATCTTCCTGATGGCACGCCAGTTTCTCATCCGAAACAAGCGTTATCAACACTGGCACAACAAGCACCAGAGCACCCATATAGTCGTATTGGTGAAGCAAATGTCACTCAATTGATAGAGCAAGCGCAAACGCTGTTATCAACAACGAGAAATTTAGACTATAAAGGTAACGGTGATGAAAACCATTACCGTATTACCCCGGTTGGACGTTCTCGCATGAGTTGGATGAGCCCACAGCGCGTGCCGACTTATAGCGTTAATCAACCATTCCCATGGAAAAAAATAGCGGTGGTGGGGATTGAGGGATTCTTGGATTTTCAACCTCAGTTTGCAAGTAGTACTTTAAATGAACAAGGTATTGAGGCCATTCCTTATCACATTCATTTACCTTTATTGGATAGACTACGTGATAATCCAAGTGAATTTAGAGCAATTAATATTGCGCGCTATTTAGATAAGCCTGAAAACACGCAAGCATTAGCAGAAGAATTAATTAAACACATAGATAATAGTGTTGAGGCGATTGTACTACCTGCATGTATCGGGCTAGATGAAGAAGCGCCAGTTAATTTATTACAAGAGTGTGTGGGTAAACCAATTTGTCTATTACCGACATTACCGCCTTCATTATTAGGTATTCGCCTACATCAGGCACTAAAACTGCGTTTTCAACAAGCAGGTGGTTTGATCATGCCGGGTGATCGCGCAGAAGAAGCCGATTTAGTCGGTAATAAGGTTGTCGGTATTCATACCCGTAATCATACTGATATCCCTATCCGTAGCGAGCATGTCGTATTAGCCACAGGCAGTTTTTTCAATAATGGCTTAATTGCGGAATTTGATCGTATTTACGAGCCATTAATGGAATTAGATTTGTTAGAAAGCTTACCGCGTAATGAGTGGACACAAGTCAATGTGTTTGCCAAACAGCCTTATATGCGATTTGGTGTTAATACAGATAGTCAATTAAGACCGTTAAAATATGGTGAAGCGTTAGACAATGTCTATGCGGTGGGGGCGCTTTTAGGTGGTTTTGATCCTCTAAATGAAGGCTGTGGTGCAGGTGTCTCCATGATAAGTGCACTCTATGCAGCTCAACAAATATTACAGAGTGATAAATCGCAGCACACCACATCTGCGGCTGTGGAGGCAATACTATGAGTTTACAAGATACCAGTTTTGAAAGTTGCATTAAATGTACAGTTTGTACGACCTATTGTCCTGTGGCAAAGGTCAATCCACTCTATCCTGGACCTAAACAAGCAGGCCCTGATGGTGAGCGTTTACGCTTAAAAGATCCCATGCTTTATGATGAAGCACTGAAATACTGTACTAACTGTAAACGTTGTGAAGTGGCATGTCCTTCAGATGTAAAAATAGGGGATATCATTTCCCGTGCTAAACTTAACTACAATCCTAAAACACCTAAAATTCGTGATGCTATTTTAAGTCATACTGATTTAATGGGAACGCTCTCTACGCCAATGGCGCCGATTGTTAACACTATTACCGGATTAAAACCAGTACGTAAAATCTTGGATAAAGCGCTTAAAATCGACCATCGTCGTGAATTACCCAAATACTCTTTTGGTACATTTAGAACATGGATGAAAAAACAGGTTGAAGAGCAAGCACGCTTTAAAGATCAGGTTGCGTTTTTCCACGGTTGCTATGCTAACTATAATCACCCTCAATTAGGGAAAGATTTAGTTAAAGTATTCAATAAAATGGATATTGGTGTTCAACTATTAAAACGTGAAAAATGTTGTGGTGTTGCATTAATTGCCAACGGCTTTGTGAAACAAGCGAAAAAACAAGCTACCGTAAACCTTGAATCTCTGACAGAAAAAATTGTGGAGAACAATATTCCGGTTGTTGCTACATCTTCTACTTGTACTTTCACTATTCGTGATGAATATGAACATATTCTAGATATTGATACTTCAAAAGTACGGGAAAATATAGAATTAGCAACACGTTATATTTATCGGTTATTGGAAGAAGGGCGTGAATTACCATTAAAACATACCCCATTAAAAGTGGTTTATCATACCCCTTGCCATATGGAAAAAATGGGGTGGGCGGCTTACTCCATTGATTTAATCAAACGTATTCCTGGGGTAGAAGTGATTGTATTAGATTCACAATGTTGTGGTATTGCCGGTACTTATGGTTTTAAATCGGAAAACTACGATGTTGCGCAAGGCATTGGGGCGGGATTATTCCGTCAAATTGAAGAGAGTGGTTGTGATTTAGTCATTACAGATTGCGAAACCTGTAAATGGCAAATAGAAATGTCAACAACCAAAAAATGTGAACACCCAATTAGCTTATTAGCTCGGGCATTGTAGAAAAAATTAATGAGATAACAATAATGTAGTCACTGATTACAATAACAAGCAATTTGGGAATAAAAGTTGACCTTTTATTCCCTTTTTTATTACTTTACATCACATCGTGAGTCAACAGGGTACAGAGCACCCTGTTGGCGCCATTAATATTAATCCTTAATATAACCACTCACGCCCTAATTGGTCTGCTGCCATAATCGCCGCAAACACTTTATCGGAATCAACATCAAATGGCATATTGTAAATTGTTTCACCTTCTGCACAGCTTAATTCTGCGACAGCCATGATTTTTTCATTTAATTCATCACCTGTAGCATGTACGCCTAATTCTTCTAAGGTAACAGGTAAGCCAACTTGAACACAGAAATCGAGTACTTCTTCGATCTCTTCTAACGGGCTATTTTCTAGCACTAGTTGAACTAGAGTACCAAAGGCGACTTTTTCACCGTGATACATTGCATGGCACTCTTCTAATGCAGTGAAACCATTATGTATTGCATGTGCGGCGGCTAATCCGGCACTTTCAAAACCAATACCACTTAAAAAGGTATTTGCTTCGATAATATTTTCAACCGCAGTAGTACACACACTACGACTGACGGCCAGTTTGGCTTTATAGCCATCTTCAAGTAGGGTGTGATAACAAAGCTCTGCTAATGCCAGTGCTGCAAGGGTGGTTTTACCTCCAGCCATTGTTTGCTTTTGTGCTCGACTACAGGCTCTTGCTTCAAAATAGGTCGCTAAGGCATCTCCCATCCCTGCCACTAATAAACGTGGTGGTGCTGAGGCAATCACATTGGTATCCATAACAACGATATCAGGATTTTTCGGGTAGAAAAGATAGCTATCAAATGCGCCTAATTCTGTATAAATAACAGAAAGTGCGCTAGTAGGGGCATCGGTTGATGCGATAGTCGGAGAGATCACCACAGGTAACTGGCATTTATAGGCGACGGCTTTGGCGGTATCAAGGGTTTTTCCTCCCCCAACACCAATGATAACAAGAGCGGCTTGTTGTTTGGCTATCTCAACTAAGCGGTCAATCTCTTTATGTGTACATTCACCGTGAAACTGTTCAAAGTGTCCATTGACTTCATACTGTGTCATGCTGTCTTTGACGATGCTGCCAGCCAGATCCATGACAAACTTATCAGCGATAATCAATGCTCTCTCACCCAAAGGTTTTGTATATTTCCCAATATGATATAACGCATCAGGCCCTTGGATATACTTCGCTGGGGATTGAATAACTTTTAACATAATAGACTCCTACTATCTTCAAAAGAGTAAAAAATCTTTATGGCGGGGAATATCATCTTAACCGAGATGGAAAAAAGCTGAGATGATCCAGAATACTATTAATAGTTTAATTGATAATAAAAATATTATATTGAAACGGGTTAATTTTTGTATTGCTAGGCAATAAAAGTCTTACTCTTTATCATTTATCAATAGTAGTGCGGTGTCTTCACTTATTATGCTAAATAATGGTATTTATTGCCGGTAGATCAAGGTATTGGTAAAAGTAAGCTAAGGCTTTATTGTGCAAAGAATAAAGCCTTATTGGGGGAATCAATCAGCTAAGGACGGATTTGAGCATAGCTTTGTTGTTGATTTTCTTGTGCAAAAAAATAGCGCAAAATAAAGTTCAATAATACGCCATAGGCCGGTAAGAAAAACAGCATACAAATCGTCAATTTAAAAGTGTAATCCACAAGCGCTATTTCGACCCAATTGGCCGCCATAAACGCATCTGTACTGCGATAAAAGGCAATAAAAAAGAAGGCAACAGTATCTAAGAAATTACCAAAAAACATCGCTGCACTTGGTGCAACCCACCATTTTTGTTGCTGTCTTAAACGATTAAAGACAGAAACATCCATAATTTGCCCTAACACATACGCCATAAAGCTTGCTGTCGCTATTCTTGCCACCATGATATTAAAATCATTGAGTGAGGCAAAACCTTGCCAACTTCCTTGGAAAAAGAGTGTTGATATTAGGTAGGAAATAGCTAATGCCGGTATCATAACGGCAGTAATAATGCGTCTTGCCAGAGGGGCTCCATAGATACGAACAGTTAAATCTGTCGCTAAGAAAATAAATGGAAAAGTAAATGCACCCCATGTGGTATGGAAGCCAAAAATAGAAATAGGCAATTGAACAAGATAGTTACTAGAAGTAATTATCAATATATGAAATAACGAAAGCCATAATAGCGCCGCCGCTTTTTGGCGGGAGGTAAACCTATACATAAATTGTACCTTTTTAGTGATTGGGGTGAGGGAACCCAATAAAACGTATGATTTTCTCTCATCAGGAGAGGATGCGCATCATACTCTTGTTGCGCAACAAAAGCAAAGATCGGCGATAACTCAACGTGAAGTTGATGAATGTGCCGTGATGTGCGAGGCAAAGCGAGATATAATAGTGCTATCTGTTAGTGCGAAAAAATGGTTAATACAATGAATGCCCAATTTGATGATGCGACAAAAACATTAGATACCTTAGGACTACGTTGTCCTGAGCCTGTTATGTTAGTGCGTAAAACCATAAGAAATATGGCTCAGGGGGAAACACTGTTGGTGATTGCTGATGATCCGGCTACAGTGCGTGATATTCCTGGTTTTTGTCGTTTTATGGAACATGACCTATTACAGCAAGAGACGCAAGCAACACCTTATCGTTATTTGATCCGCAAAAAAGAGGGGCAGCTGTAAATCAGCTTATCTTGTAAAAAACACGCTTATCAAGCGAGATAAAGTACGGCTTGTCTCGCTTGTGGCTCTTTCTTTCAAGGCAAAAGTAGCTCTCCTTGCCTTTTTATACCTCATATAAAATCTATTTACCTCATGAATAAATGCAATGGTTTTATGATGAATTAGTCATGTTTTTTCTAAGAGATTATTTTTCTATATTTATAGGTTTGTGTGAATTAATAGATTTATTGTATTAGTTTCGTATAAGAAACAATTAAAATAATTTTATTTATCTTTTTTGTATTATTGTGAAAATAGTATTTAAAAATGTTTGTTTATTCATCGTTTTAATGATGAAGGGATAATTATTAGTTAATTTTTTTGCTCTTTTTGTTTTTCCTAAAAATGCTATTTTAGTGTTTTTTATAATAGAGTTTATTTTATTTAATTTGTTTTATTTCAATAAGATATATTTTCATTTATTGAAAATGCCACATATTGATAAATTATAATCTTGTTAAAATATCTTGAAAAGTTCATTATTCACAGCGTATTAATAAATACAAAAACCTCTAATAAATAAGGATCTCAACTGTATGTGTTATTAATCTAATATTTAGACTATTTATTTTAATAGCCATAAATAGATGACGTTCTTAATTAATTCGTTGTACCGGAAACCATTCGCATAGGGAGTACGGTATTTTTTTTATCAGCACAATTCCACTAACTATGAAAAAAACAAAACATTTATTTAAAACAAAGGGTTGTAATATTCCTTTTACTTCTGTGATGATGGTAAGTTTTGTCTTAATGGGCTGTAACGATCAATCGACTCAGCCAACCAAGCCTGCTATCCCAGAAGTGGGAGTCTATACTGTCAAAGAGGAAATTCTTCCATTAACGGTCGATTTGCCAGCAAGAACGGCATCTTATCGTGTCTCACAGGTGCGCCCACAAGTCGATGGTATTTTAGAAAAACGTCTATTTACTGAAGGTAGTGATGTTAAAAAAGATCAACCACTGTATCAAATAGATAAAAAACCTTACGAAACTCAGGTAGCTAAAGCACAAGCGGCTTACGATAATGTGAAAAAATTAGCTGCCCGTTATAAATCTTTACGTGCCACTAATGCCATTAGTCAGCAAGAATATGACGATGTAGTTTCACGCCTTGATCAAGCTAAAGCCGATTTAAATCAAGCAAAGATTAACCTTGGCTATACCCAAGTTTTATCACCTATTAGCGGCAAAATCAGTCGCTCTTTTGTTAGTGAAGGGGCATTAGTGAGTAGTGGACAAAGCCAGCCATTAGCGACCATCACACAGCTTGATCCTATCTATGTGGATATTACTCAACCTATTACTAACCAACTGAAATTAAAGTCACTGATCCAACAAGGTGTCGTCACTGATAGTGAAGATAAAATGGATGTGACGCTGTTTTTAGAAGATGGCTCTCAGTACCCTTATACCGGTACATTAAGTTTTTCCGAAGTCCAAGTTGAGCCAAGTACAGGCTCAGTGACATTACGCGCCAAATTCCCTAATCCACAGCACCAATTATTACCAGGAATGTATACCAAAGCTCGTATTATGCAAGGAACTCAAGAGAAAGCGATTGTTGTGCCACAACAAGCGATTACCTTTGATGCCCGTGGTAAATCCATCACATATATCGTTGATCAACAACAAGTATTACAAGCAAGAGATGTTGAAATATTAAAACCACAAGGTAATGGATGGATCATAAAACAGGGATTACAAGCTGGCGATAGGATCATGACAGAAGGTCATCATCGTGCAAAACCGGGCGTAAAAGTCAATGCGGTTCCTGCTAACAACATTTCATTAAAGACCACCTTAGAGTAAGTCTTCATTTAGGTAATACATTATTATGTCTCGATTTTTTATTAATCGGCCAATACTTTCGTGGGTGATGGCTATTGTTATTATGATTGCAGGAGGATTGTCGTTAATAAAACTTCCTGTGAGTCAATATCCTGAAATTGCAGCTCCAGCGATAATGATCACCGCAGTTTATCCCGGTGCATCGGCTGAAACAGTGCAAGACACGGTTGTTCAAGTTATTGAGCAAGAGCTTAGCGGATTAGATGGCTTCCGTTATTTAAGTTCAAATAGTAATACGGATGGTAGCTTTGAAGTTATCGCCACTTTTGAACAAGGTACGGATAGTGATATTGCGTTGATGCAGGTACAAAATAAACTGCAATTAGCAACACCTAAGTTACCCCTTGAAGTACAACGACAAGGGATGAGGGTAGTGAAATTCCAGATTAACTTTATGCAAGTGGTTGCCCTTGTAGATGAATCTGGAAAATTAGATGCCTTTGATTTAGGTAATTACCTTGCCTCACATATGAAAGATCCTATTTCTCGTATTGATGGTATGGGGGATATTCTGTTATTGGGATCACCACGCGCTATGCGTATTTGGCTTGATCCGGATAAACTGACCAATTATCACCTGATGCCGAAAGATATTGCCGCGGCTATCCAAGATGAGAATGTACAGGTGTCCGCCGGGCAGTTAGCGGGCTTACCGGCATTAAAAGGTGTTGAGTTAAACGCAACCATTACCAGCTCATCACGTATGGTATCAGTAGATGAATTCAACCATATTCTATTAAAAGTGAATCTTGATGGCTCACAAGTTCTGTTACAAGATGTAGCGAAAGTCGAAGTAGGGGCAGATAATTTCTCTATTTCAAGCTTATACAATGGTAAACCGTCTGCGGGTATGGCTATGCGCTTAGCGCCCGGAGCTAATCTACTTGATGTGTCTAAAAAAGTAAAAGAGGTTGTGGAAGCTCAGTCGCAGTTTTTCCCTCAAGGTGTAAAAGCCCTTTTCCCTTATGACACAACGCCTTCTGTAAAATCGTCCATTAGCTCTGTGGTAAGAACGATTGTCGAAGCTTCCATCTTAGTGTTCTTGGTTATGTTCCTGTTCCTACAAAATATTCGGGCAACCTTGGTGCCAACATTGGCTATACCGGTTGTTTTATTAGGAACTTTTGGTGTATTAGCCGCATTAGGTTTAACTATCAACGTATTAACGATGTATGCCATGGTGCTCGCAATCGGCTTGCTGGTGGATGATGCCATCGTTGTGGTTGAAAACGTTGAACGGATCATGCATGAACAGGCGATTTCGGTAAAAGAAGCGACTATTCTCTCGATGACGCAAATTCAAGGGGCGTTAGTGGGGATTGGTCTTGTTTTATCAGCAGTCTTTGTGCCAATGGCATTTTTTGGTGGATCGGCTGGGATTATTTATCGCCAGTTTGCAGCGACTATTGTTGTCGCGATGGCATTATCAGTGCTTATCGCATTAACATTTACACCCGCATTATGCGCGTCCATATTGAAAAAGCCACAACCTAAGGTGAAGAAACGTCGTGGATTCTTCTGGCTGTTCAACCGTTTCTTTGATAGAGGAACTAACTATTACGAGAAGGGGGTACGCAATATCTTGTACCGTCGAGGCCGTTATATGTTTATTTTCCTCATTATTACCGTTGGAACAGGGTGGTTATTTACGCAATTACCTAAAGCCTTCTTACCAAATGAAGACCAAGGGGTTGTGATGATTGAAGTCCGTATGCCAGCAAATAGTACCGCTGAGCGTATGGAACAAACCATGGCAGAATTTAGGGATTATTTACTGACCGAAGAAAAACATCTGGTTAAAACAGTATTTACTGTTAATGGCTTTAACTTTGCAGGTCGTGGTCAAAATGCGGGTATGGCATTTGTTAACTTGGCTGATTGGTCAGAGCGTAAAGGAAAAGGAGAAGATGTTTTCTCATTAGTGGCACGAGCACAGCAACACTTTAACTCTATCCGTGATGGTATGGTTATTGCGTTCCCACCACCTGCTATTATGGAGATGGGGAATGCGATGGGATTTGATTTCTACTTACAAGATAATGCGGGTTTAGGCCATACTGAATTGGTTAAAGCTCGTGATAAATTCCTCGAATTAGCAGCACAAAGTCCAGTATTAACTAATGTTCGCCCGAACGGTAAAAACGATGAACCTCAATTACGTGTTGTGATTGATAAAGAGCGTGCAAGAGCATTACAACTGCGTTTATCTGATATTAACGATACATTATCTGCCGCATGGGGATCGATGTATGTAAATGATTTTATTGATGAAGGTCGTGTTAAACGTGTTTATCTACAAGGGGAAGCCTCAGCGCGTATGTTGCCAACCGATCTGGATAAATGGCATGTTCGTAATCAGCGCGGTGAAATGATCCCATTCAACGCCTTTGCAACAACACAATGGTATATGGGGCCACCGAAATTAGAGCGTTTTAATGGGCTATCAGCGATTGAGATCTTAGGTGAACCAGCGCCAGGTTACAGTACGGGTGACGCGATGCTGGCAATTGCAGATATTATGAAACAATTGCCATCTGAAATCAGCCTAAGCTATAGCGGTCTGTCTTATGAAGAAATTCAAACACAAGACCAAGCACCTGCATTATATGTGATGACAATTCTGTTTGTTTTCTTAAGCTTAGCGGCACTCTATGAAAGTTGGTCAGTACCTTTCTCTGTCGCTTTAGTGGTGCCATTTGGTATTTTAGGGGCTGTTATCGCGACACTGTTACGAGGTTTATCCTCAGATGTCTATTTCCAAATAGGTTTGATGACCACCATTGGCCTATCAGCGAAAAATGCCATCTTAATTGTTGAGTTTGCTAAACATCTTTATGAGAAGGATGGTAAACCATTAATCGATGCGGCAGCAGAAGCGGCAAGAATGAGACTACGCCCTATCATTATGACCTCACTCGCCTTTACTTTTGGGGTATTACCTATGGCACTTGCTGCAGGTGCAGGGCAAGGTAGTCAGCACTCTGTTGCAACAGGGGTAATTGGCGGTATGCTCGCATCCACTTTCTTGGCTATTTTCTTTGTACCACTGTTCTATGTCTTTGTGGTTAAACTATTTTCACGAAAAAAAGCACATGTGAGTATTGAGGAAATAGATAAGTAATAGAATTATCTCGCAGTGAGATTTAAGCGTAAAAATAACCCAAACCATAGCAATGACTGTGGTTTGGGTTTTATTTTTAGGTCAGTTTAATCTTGGTGAGGAGATTTTAGTTTAACTTTTAATAGTCTTACGGCATTGGCGGTCACTAAAGCTGTTGCTCCTGAGTCAGCCAATACGGCAACCCAAAGTCCAGTGATACCGAATAAACTGGTGACTAAGAATATCGCTTTTAAACCCAATGCTATGGTAATGTTTTCACGGATAATTTTACGTGTTGCACGAGATAGCTGAATAATTTCGGGTAAGCCAGTTAAACGGTTATGGGTTAATGCTGCGTCGGCAGTTTCTAAAGCGACATCTGTACCACTTCCCATCGCAACACCAATGGTAGCCGCTTTCATTGCTGGTGCATCATTAATACCATCACCCACCATCATTGTGTTATGTGTTTGACTGATTTCCATCACTGAGGTGACTTTATCTTCAGGGAGCAATCCTGCACGGAAATCCATACCCAGTTTTTGTGCAATCGCAGCCGCTGCTCTTGGGTTATCACCGGTTAACATCACGGCATTGATATTCATCGATTTCAACACTTTCATTGATTCGATAGCATCGTTGCGCAATGTATCTTGCATCGCAATCACACCAATGAACTGATCTTCTTTTAATACCACGACAACGGTTTTGCCTTCATTTTCAAGACGAGCGACTTGTTGTTGCCATTGTGCAGATAATGGTGTGGTTTCTGATAATTGTGTTGGGGCACTGACCAGAATATGCTGATTATTTAAATAACCTTCAATCCCTTTACCCGCTAAAGCCTTGCGATTATCGGCTTCCACAACATCAATTTGTTGCTCTTGTGCTTTATTAATAATGGCTTTTGCGAGAGGGTGATGAGAGCCAACTTCTACAGAAGAAGCCAACATCAGTAGCTCTTTCTCATTAAAGCCTGCATTTGCTATGACATCAGTGACTTGAGGTTTACCCTCTGTTAATGTGCCTGTTTTATCTAGAGCAACGGTATTGACTGTGCCCAGTTGTTCAAGTGCTGCACCACCTTTAATTAAGGCACCTCGTTTTGTTGCTGCTGCCAGTGCTGATGTAATGGCGGCTGGTGTTGAAATAACCAGAGCACAAGGACAACCAATTAATAACAGTGTTAAACCGCGGTAGAACCAAGTTTCCCAAGGTTGAGCGAATAACAAAGGTGGAATAATGATCACTAATGCGGAAAACAGCATAATCAGTGGTGTGTAATAGCGACTGAAACGGTCAACAAAACGTTCAATGGGCGCTTTACGCTCTTCCGCTTCTTCGATCAATTGTAAAATACGGTCGATGGCATTTTGCCCCTGTTCAGAGACCACTTTCATTTGCACCGAGCGATCAACAGATAAACAGCCAGCAGCGACTTTTTCACCCTGTAAACGTTCGACCGGCACCGATTCACCCGTTAATGCGCTTTCATCAAAACTTGCAAAAGCAGTAATTAATTCGGCATCTGTGGGTAAGCGCGCACCTGGTGCAATTTCAATAATATCGCCGGGGCGCAATTGAGCTACAGGGACTGTCTGTTTTTTACCCTCTTTGATTACCACTGCTTCTTCTGGTACAAGAGCCATTAATGCGCTGACTCCGCGGCGTGCACGACCCGCAGCGTAAGACTCAAGCATTTCGCCAATCATAAACAGCAAAATTACCATTGCCGCTTCTTCGGTGGCATTAATAAACAGTGCCCCAATAGCCGCAACACTCATCAAGGTTTCAATCGCGAATGGGGTACCACTACGAATGAGTCGTAGCGATTTTTTTACAATAGGGAATAACCCGATTAATGTCGTTGCAATAAAGGCAGCGCGACCTGCTTGTGGATCAATAAACTCGGCACCCCAACTTATCGCCATTAAAATCGCTAAGATAATGACGAATGAGCTCTCTTTTAAGAGGCTTTGTTTTGCAGGAGGCTGAGATCCCGCTGATGAGATATCAAATAGTTCAAAACCGGCACTTTTAACGGCACTAATCACATCAGTACGTAAATCGGTATCAGCATCGACAACCAGTTTTTCAGTGGCAAACAAGATCTTCGCTTGTTTAACGCCGACCACTTTCAGTACTGCTGTCTCTATCTTTTGCGCGCAGCTTGGGCAATCCATTCCTTGCACTTTCCAACTAAAACGTTGCTGTGCAATTTTTTCAGGCTCTACATTAGAGACAGGGGCGTTGCTGTCACAACAGCCATGGGCATGATCATGACCATCATGAGCGTGATGATTATGCTCATGTTGATGGCCATGATGATGTTCTTCTTCACATTCAGGATCACTCTTATCGATTTTGCTATGAGTGTGTCCACTTTCAGTATGAGTGTGTCCACTTTCAGTATGTGAGTGCATACTACTATTATCTCCCTGATTAGAGCAGCATTGAGAGCTTGAACAGCAAGCATCGGTATGTTTATGGTTATCGTGTTGATGAGCGTGTTTAGACATACGCCTCTCCTCGTTCAACAAAGTACAGTTTTATCAATTACCGATACTTTACAGCTTGGAGTAGAGTCCAGAGTCAAGATAAACAGAGCGTATTGATTGTCAAAAAGTGCGGATTTGTTAAATCAATTAATCCCTTGTTTCTATTGATAAAGAAACAAGGGATCAGGGTTTTAGAGAAAAAGGGCTCTAACAATAAAGAAGTGACCAATAAAGTAACAGGCACTTACCAGTCCTTTAGAGGCTGAAAAAGAGAAGCGGAAACGGTTGATAAGCCAAATAGAGTAAGCAATTACTAACAAGAGTGAGCCTATCATGATAGAAAAGTTGTAGTCGTTGCTCAGGTAGAAGAATTTATCTCCTGCAACCCAAAACATCGCAAAAGCCGCTAATAAAGTCAGTAATACAGGTATGGCAAATTTATCCAGTTTAGTCCAGATGATGGCTAACACGATAATTGCGGCAACGATAACAAAACCAAGCAAAGGAAGATAAAAAGAGATTTGTAATGGTAAGGCAAAACTAATTAGGTAGAGAATATAACTTAGGAATAACAAGGCTAAAGAAGGTAGTAAATACTTACCTTCAAACATTTTTAATACATCAGAAAGTAATGTTGCTAATAAAGCGCCGACAATAAGATAACTATTAATGCTATGCTCAGGGACTTGCCATGCCCAAAGGAGTAATAGTAGTAGTGTAATAGGACGGAATAGCCATCGTTGCCAATTAGGGCCACGATACGCGGCATCGATATAAAGCCACCCAGAAAATAAGACAGCGAGAAAAGGCCAACTCATAATATCTTCCTTATTCTTATATAGAGAACTCTTTTATTATTCATAACAGAAAGCATAATTTAAGAATAGCGATTAATGAAGAAACTAGCGTATTAATTAAAATTAACTACAGATAAGCACAATGTGAATTTATAACGATAATAGGAATGAGTGTAATGAATAAAGCAGGAATGTTAGGTATCGCGGTGCTGATTATCATTATCGCTAGCGCAACATATCGTTTTTTTGAGCAAAGAAAACAGCGTATCAGTGATGATAATTCACCCGTTAAATTATATATGGTAGAAGTTGTTGATAAGCAACAAATACCGAAAAACGATCGACGTTCAAGAGAAAATGATGTTAATGGGCCAGAAACAACCTATTACTATCAAGTGACTTTTCGTTTAACAACGGACTCTCAGCAAGATATTATCTTACGTGTGGATAAAACCACTTTCTCAAATGTAGCGCTGGAGATGAAAGGGCGATTATTTATGCAAGGTAGTCGTTTCGTGCAGTTTGAAACCGATGCACCAGATAATGAGAGTGGTAAAACATCAGCTCAATAAGCATCAGAGCATAAGAAACTGGGGAGTTAGCGTGTTATCCCCAGTGACTTGAATAGACGATGATTATTGGTTTTTTATTTTTTTGTTTTTCTAGATACTCTTTGCGCAACTCTTTTTGTATTCTCAATAGCTCAAAAATACCAAAAAAGAAGATCTTAAATTGGAGTAAGCCAGAAGGTTTTTTATCTTCGGGTTGGCCTGCTTTATACATGGCAATTTGTAAGCCGTGCATAATCACCATAAAGATTAATGCGATATCCATAAAGTACTTTAAAGGTTTAGGGAATGGGGAAATAAGATTTAAACAAAGAAATCCCCACACACCGATCATTAAAAATCGACCTAAAAAGATTAACATAGCAGCTCCATAACAAATTAAGCAGATAAATTGCGAATATAAAGACGATAGGCGACTTGGCCTGCGATTTTTTCTCTATGTAATCGCCAATTTTCTGGTAAAGAATAAACCTGTGCGTTTACTTCTTCTTCAATATAAATATAACAACCTTCGGCTAACCATTGGTTATTTTCTAATAATTGCAGGGTGTTTGCCAACATACCTTGATGAAAAGGAGGATCTAAAAACACCACATCATATGCAGTACCTTGTTTAGCTAGATAATTTAACGCACTATCTTGAATAACATGCCCATTATCAGCGCCAAGCAGCGCTAAATTAGCAGTAATTTGTTGCGCGACTTTACGGTCGAACTCAATGAATGTCGTTTCTTTTGCATAGCGAGAGAGTGCTTCAATACCTAGCCCACCACTGCCGGCAAAGCAATCTAAGCAACGAGCGTTCTGAATAACGGGCATAAGCCAATTAAACAGTGTTTCTTTGACTCTATCGGTGGTGGGACGTAATCCTTGGCTATCAAGCACAGGAAGTTTCCGACCACGCCATTTACCTCCGATTATTCTGATTTGTCCCATCGGCGTTTTTTGTGGTTTCTTAGCCATATTTTTCTGATATATATCGTTTAAGCGTGAATTTTGGCGTGTTTTAATGTTTCAAGGAACAAGTTTGTTGATAACTTGATAACTTACCTTGATTTAAGCGCGAATAATTTACCATAAAATTCGTATAAAAGATGCGTTTATCCTCGATCAAATGATAGACTTCATTATTATTTTTAATATCGTCAATGTTATCGCGCCATGATTTAGTGCGAGGAGTTTAGTAGCTAATGGCAAAAGAAAAAAAAGGTTTTTTCTCGTGGCTCGGATTTGGCCGTAATAAAGAAGAAAATACTGCACAAGAGAAAGAACAACAACGTTTAGAGGCCGAACGTGCAGAGCAGGCGCGTTTAGCCAAAGAAGAAGCTCAACGTCAAGCGCAACTAGAAGCTGAACAAGTGCGTTTAGCTGAAGAAGAAGCCCAG
>NZ_GG668578.1:331046-597716 GCF_000160755.1 Proteus mirabilis ATCC 29906 | reverse complement strand
GCGTTTAGCCGAAGAAGAAGCTCAACGTCAAGCGCAACTTGAAGCTGAACAAGCACGCCAAGAAGCGCAAAGAGCAGAGGCAGAACGATTAGCTGCTGAACGTGCAGAGCAGACTCGTTTAGCCGAAGAAGAAGCCCAACGTCAAGCGCAACTTGAAGCTGAACAAGCACGCCAAGAAGCTGAAGAAAAAGCGCGTATTGCACAAGCACAAGCCGAAGCGGAAGATATTGTCGCGTTACGCGAAGAGGTATTAGTCGATAAACCCGTAGAGCAAGAGAGACCGAAAAAAGAAGGCTTTTTCTCTCGCTTGAAAAAGGGATTATTAAAAACACGACAAAATTTAGGCTCCGGTTTTATGGGGCTATTCCGCGGTAAGAAAATTGATGACGAGCTTTTCGAAGAGTTAGAAGAGCAGTTGTTAATTGCCGATGTGGGAATGGATACCACTAGCAAGATCATTAACAGTTTGACTCAGCATGCTAGTCGTAAAGATCTCAAAGATGCTGAATCTCTTTATGGTAAGTTGCGTGAAGAGATGGGCGATATTTTAAATAAAGTGGATAAGCCATTAAATATTGAAGGTAAAAAACCTTTTGTCATTTTAATGGTCGGAGTTAATGGGGTCGGTAAAACGACCACTATCGGTAAGTTAGCCCGCCAATACCAAGCTGAAGGTAAATCGGTGATGTTAGCTGCAGGAGATACCTTCCGTGCAGCGGCGGTTGAGCAACTACAAGTTTGGGGTGAGCGTAATCATATCCCTGTTATTGCTCAGCATACGGGGGCTGATCCAGCATCGGTTATTTTTGATGCTATTCAATCGGCGCAAGCAAAAGGTGTCGATGTTCTGATTGCGGATACCGCGGGACGATTGCAAAATAAATCTCATTTAATGGAAGAGCTGAAAAAAATCGTCCGTGTAATGAAAAAATTAGACGAGGAAGCACCACATGAAGTGATGCTGACACTCGATGCCAGTACAGGGCAAAATGCTGTTAGCCAAGCAAAATTGTTTAATGAAACGGTTGGGCTGACAGGATTAACCTTGACGAAACTGGATGGTACTGCAAAAGGGGGCGTTATCTTCTCTATCGCTGATCAGTTTGGTATTCCTATTCGCTATATCGGCGTCGGTGAAGGTATTGAAGATTTACGTCCGTTTAAGGCCGACGATTTTATTGAGGCTCTGTTTGCCCGCGAGGAGTAGTTGTAATGATCCGCTTCGAACACGTCAGCAAGGCTTATTTAGGTGGAAGACAAGCATTACAGGGGGTTGATTTTCATCTTCGCCCTGGTGAGATGGCTTTTTTAACCGGACATTCTGGTGCTGGTAAAAGTACATTGCTTAAATTAATTTGTGGCATAGAACGTCCAAGTGATGGCGCTATTTGGTTTGCTGGTCATGATATCAGTAGGCTAAAAAATAGTGAGATCCCTTTTCTACGTCGTCAAATAGGGATGATCTTCCAAGATCACCATTTGCTGATGGACAGAACGGTTTATGACAATGTCTCTCTACCTTTGATTATTGCAGGCGCAAGTGAAGAGGATATTCGACGCCGAGTTTCAGCCGCCTTGGATAAAGTCGGACTACTTGATAAAGCGAAAAATTACCCTATCCAGCTTTCAGGGGGTGAACAGCAACGGGTGGGAATAGCTCGTGCTGTTGTGAATAAACCCACGGTGTTATTGGCTGATGAGCCAACAGGGAATCTTGATGGTGAACTTTCAGAAGGCATTATGCGTCTGTTTGAAGAGTTTAATCGCGTGGGGGTTACCGTGTTAATGGCAACGCATGATATGACACTTGTAGAGCGCAGGAATTACCGTATTCTAACCTTAGGTCAAGGGCGTATGGTGGGAGGACAAAATGGCTAAAGGAAAACACTCCCGTAAGGCAATGCCAACACCAAAAGCGAAAACAAAAGCATTACGTGGTGGACGCCGTGAGCAGTGGCGTTATGCATGGCGTAATACCATGGCCGACTTTTTACGCCAACCCCTCTCTTCTTTCTTAACGGTGATGGTAGTAGCGATTTCATTAACACTACCTAGTATCTGTTACATTGTCTGGAAAAATGTATCAACAGCCGCAGAGCAGTGGTATCCCACTCCGCAACTGACGGTCTATCTTGATAAATCTCTAGATGACAGCTTAGCGCAGGCAACGATAAAAAATATCGAGGCATTAGATAAAGTCGAAGAGGTTAATTATCTTTCTCGTCAAGATTCATTAGTGGAGTTTCGCTCATGGTCTGGATTTAGTAGCGCATTAGATATGCTAGAAGAAAATCCATTACCCGCTGTCGCGATTGTGACTCCTGTTATGGATCCTAATGACGAGCAATTAATGGTTAATCTGCGTGATGCAGTGGCTAATATTGCCGGTGTTGACGAAGTGAGAATGGACGATAGCTGGTTTACTCGGTTATCTACTTTAACCTCATTAGTTGGACAAATCGCAATGGTGATCGGTAGCTTAATGATTGTGGCACTGCTATTGGTTATTGGTAATAGTGTTCGTCTTAATATTTTCAGTCGTCGTGATACCATTAATGTGATGAAATTAATTGGTGCTACTGATGGCTTTATCATGCGCCCCTTTTTAAATTGGGGTTTAGTACTCGGCTTTATCGGGGCTATTTTTGCGATTATTTTCTCTGCATTATTGGTATGGAAGTTATCTGATGTCGTTACGCAAGCGGCGACCGTATTTGGAACGACTTTCTCAATATCTGGATTAGGTTTTGATGAATCGGTTATTTTGATCCTCGTTTCGATGACCATTGGCTGGTTTGCTGCTTGGTTGACCACCATTCAACATTTACGTCAATTCACACCAGAATAGCCATATTAGTCCCTTTTTTCCTTTTTATTATGGCGGGTTGCATTATTATGGCAACCTTGCCATTTTATCAAACCCCTATCTTTGGCATAATAATGTTCTACACTTAACCTAGATGAATTGAGTACTATTTTTAATAGATGAATTTGCGGTTTGCTTGGTAAAGTACAAAGATATGTAAACATAGATGCGATATGAACCTTTAGTCTTTATGCTGGTCAATAATGTTGTAAAAACATAATATCTACCACCAACGATGACCTGTTAAGTACTATTAGAAGGTTCTTCCTGCTCACCATACAGTATTAATATTAATTATCTATTTGATTTTCATGAGGATTTGAATGACAAAAGAAATGCAATCCTTAGCATTGGTTCCGCAAGGCAGCATTGAAGCGTATATCCGTGCAGCCAATTCCTATCCGATGTTAACGGCAGAGGAAGAAAAGGAACTGGCTGAACGGCTGCATTACGAGGGCGATTTGGAAGCAGCGAAAACGCTGATCCTTTCTCATTTACGCTTCGTTATTCATGTTGCTCGCAGTTATTCAGGATATGGTTTACCTCAGGCGGATCTTATCCAAGAAGGTAATATTGGTTTGATGAAAGCGGTGCGCCGCTTTAACCCTGAAGTTGGGGTTAGACTGGTTTCTTTCGCCGTGCATTGGATCAAAGCCGAAATTCATGAATATGTGTTACGTAATTGGCGTATCGTGAAAGTCGCGACAACGAAATCACAGCGTAAACTGTTCTTTAATTTAAGAAAAAACAAAAAACGCTTAGGGTGGTTTAACCAAGATGAAGTCGAGCTAGTTGCGAAAGAGCTTGGGGTTTCTGAGAGCGATGTGCGTGAAATGGAATCTCGCATGTCGGCACAAGATATGGCATTTGACATGAGTGCTGATGATAGTGATGACTCACATCCTGTAGCTCCGGTGCTATTCTTAGAAGATAAATCTTCTGACTTTGCTGATGGTATTGAAGAAGATAACTGGGATAACCATGCAGCTGACCGACTGACTTTAGCGATAAAAACACTGGATGAACGTAGCCAAGACATTATCCGCGCTCGCTGGTTAGAAGATGATAATAAATCAACTTTACAGGAGCTTGCAGATAAATATGGTGTTTCTGCTGAGCGAGTTCGCCAGTTAGAAAAAAATGCGATGAAAAAATTGCGTTTAGCGATTGAAGATTAATCACATTTTAAAGCCAATCCAACCTCTCTGATTGTAGAGTATGATATAAAAGCGATATTGATATATCGCTTTTTTTATACGCGGAGAACATGACGTGAAAGAGATAAAAATAGTTATCGCCCCAGATCCTTTTAAAGAGAGCTTAAGTGCCAAAGAGGTGGCAGAGGCGATTAAACAAGGCTTTTCACGTTATTTACCTGATGCTGATTATTGTTGTATTCCTATGGCCGACGGCGGTGAAGGTACAGTAACGTCATTAGTTGATGCTACCCATGGTCGTTTTATCACAACGCCAGTTTGTGATCCATTAGGTAAACAGGTAACAGCCACTTGGGGAGTGTTAGGCGATAATACTACTGCCGTGATTGAAATGGCACAGGCATCAGGTCTTCATCTTATCCCTTCATCTCAACGCAATCCCAATTTAACGACGAGTTATGGTACCGGCGAGTTAATTTGTGCCGCACTAGATTTGGGGGTTAAAAAGATCATTTTAGGCTTAGGAGGAAGTGCTACAAATGACGGCGGTGCAGGTATGATGCAAGCGCTCGGTCTTGGCCTTAAAGATAAGTCTGGAACATCTTTGCCTTTTGGTGGACATGCATTAAGTCAACTTCATTCTATAGATATCAATCAACTACATCCAAAACTTGCCTCTGTTGATATAGAGATCGCCTGTGATGTAACTAATCCATTATGTGGCGAATTGGGGGCTTCAAAAGTCTTTGGCCCGCAAAAAGGGGCGACAGAACAAGATATTGCGCAACTGGATAGCGCACTACACCATTTTGGTACTTATCTTGAGAAAATGACACAACGCACTCTTATCAATATTGCAGGAAGTGGTGCAGCAGGAGGATTGGCTCTGCCTTTGCTGGCATTTACGCAAGCAACACTTTCACCAGGTATTGATTTGGTTGCTAACGCTGTTGAATTAGAAAAACAGTTAATCGATGCAGATTTGGTCATAACTGGCGAAGGGCGAATGGACAGCCAATCGGCGCAAGGTAAAACCCCGATAGGTGTTGCTAAATTAGCTAAAAAATACCATCGCCCAGTGATTGCATTAGTTGGTGGTTATTTACCAGATTATGATGTGGTTCATCAGCAGGGTATTGATGCGGTTTTCTCTATCATGCCTGGTGTTGCCACTTTACAACAAGCCTTTGATAATGCTGAGCAAAATTTACAGGAAACCGCTTATAATGTAGCGAGGCTTTATGCTTTATCATTGCAGAAATAATCATAAGTATCAGCCTGTAATGAAGTAGCAAAATGATGATGCGCTAAAAAAGCCTGTGCTACAGGATCGTTGATTTGCCCTGTTTTCAATAAAGCTTGCCAATGTGTAATGGTTGGATTTTTTTCAAGGCATTGTGTTAGTAAGTAATGCCCAACACCACGACGACGAGTCACTTCTCTTACCATAAAATCACTGATAAGCGCTGTTTTTGCTTGGTATTTTATACGACAAGCCGCTAGTAATCGCCCGTTAAAACGGGCGACAAAAAGAGCATGCTCTGTGGTGATTGGTGCAGTGAGTGCCATTTGGTACTCACTATCTTGCCAAATTTTCCCTAAATCTATTTTATCTTGTGCTGAAAGCTGCGGCAGATTTTCAATGGTTAGTTTCATCAAATGTCCTGTTAGTCGATGGTTTGTCGTTGTTGTTTTAATGTGGAAAGTAGCGTTTTGATGGCAAAACACAATGCCAAACTTGTTAAGATCACACAAGAATAAAAGACATATTGATAATGATTATCGGTGACAAAATAGCTTGCGACCATAGGCCCTGCTGCCATACCACAGTAGCGGATAAAATTATAGATACCCATTGCCGTTGCTCTTACTGAACTAAAGTGGCTGGTTAATAAGGTCGTGTGTGTAGGCATAGTTAATCCTAAAGAGAGACCATATAACACCGTTAATATTAACATTATTGGTAATGAGATTTGCCAAAATAGGGCAAATAACGACAACATGGCAAGGTTTATACATGAAGTTATGATCACACCATATTCAGCGCTAAACAAATGACAAACCTTACGGTAAAGGTAACTGCCTAACACCAGTGCAATGGACATAGGAACATAAAGCCCACCTATTTCACTGCTATTTAAGTGATAAAGGTGAAAAGCAATTAAAGGTAAAAATACTAATAGGCAGAAGTAGTTATAAAACACCATAAAACTTATCACAAAAACAGATTTACCCTCTGGGGCGGCGAGCACTTGTCGCATAGCAGATAAGCTTTTAACGGACTGTTTTTGTTCTGGGCGAGTTTCAGGTAAATAAAACAGATGGGCAATCAGCAAAACAAGTCCCACTATACTTAAGAAAACAAAAATACTCTGGTAGTGATAATGTTGTGCTAAATAGCCGCCCAATAAAGGACCACTCGCTGGAGCTAATGCTAGCAACATTTGATAACTTCCCATTGCTTTAGCACGCTCATTCCCTTGATAGAGATCACCTAAAATAGTTGCTGCAACAACAGGGATGGCAGCGATACCTATGGCTTGGATCACTCGTCCAAAAATTAATAGATTAATAGAATTAGCCCATATACAAATAAGTGCGCCGATAATTGAAATCGTTAACCCACTGAGCAAAATAGGTTTTCTGCCCCATTTATCAATCAATGAACCATAACATAATTGCATAACAGCCATAGCAAAAGTGAAAGCTGATACCGTAAGGTTAACCAGTGATAATGTGGTATTAAATTGCTGCTGGATCAATGGCAGCACAGGAGTATAAATATTTTGTGCTAGAGAGCCTAATAAAGCGCTAAAGCAAACAAGGTAAAACAGACTACGGATTGATAATTTCATTATATTGCCTCTTAATTTTGTTTCCATGGAAACAAAATAGATAATAGCGATATTTTGATTGTTGTAAATAGTTTTGGTATTATTTTTTAAAATATTTTTTCCAAGGAAACAAAATGACAAAACAGCAAGTAACCACACAGGAATTGCTTAATGGTTTAAGTGAATTGTTGCATTTAAAAGAAGCAAATAATGATGAAGGCCATAAGAAAGTATTAGCAGAGAAGGGGTTAGAACATTATTCACTCACAGAGCTTCATGTGATCCATTGCATTGGTGAAGAGAGTATGCGCAACCTCACAACGATCAGTGATTATATGGCAATGACACGTGGGGCAGTCTCAAAAATTTGTCGTCGCTTACAGAGTAAAGGCGCTATTGAGAAAATAAAATTAGCGGATAACCAAAAAGAGATATTTTTTATTTTAACCACTGAAGGGGAAAAGCTGTTTCACGCTCATGAATTGTTACATCAACAATCTCAGGCAAAATGGATAACCTTATTTGAACAGTATGATCAAAATGAAAGGCGGGCAATTAAACGCTTTTTAGCTGATGTTGCAAATCGTTTTCGCCACAAAGAAAAAGCATAAAGAAAACCCCCATATGGTTAAATATAGGGGCGATAAAGTTTATTTTTTATCTTCGGCAATGCGGTTACGAATATTGTCAGCACGCTCTTTTGATGGTGGGTGAGAATCAAACATGCTTGAATCACTACCACCTAATTTAGCTAATTTTTCAAAGCCAGTCACTAAGCCTGAAGTATTGACACCGCGTTTTTTCAGCAGATCGTAAGAGAAGTTATCAGCTTGTGTTTCTTGGTGTTGAGAGAACTGGGCATTAACCAGTTTTTCACCCATTTCTGCTAACTGGGAACTACTTAATTGTGCTGCTACTCCCCCCGCTGAAGAGGCTGCGGTACGTGCCGCAACGGTGGCATGTGCTACTTGGATTGCTTTACGTGTATGGCCTAATGCTACGTGTCCCATTTCATGACCCAATACACCTTCCACTTCGTTGTCAGTCATGATGTCCATTAAACCGCTATAAACACGCACACAGCCGTTTGCCATCGCCCATGCATTGACATCTTTAGTGAGATAAACTTTATAGTTTACTGGAGTACCATTAACTTCATTACCTAACGCTTTCGCGATATTATTTAAGCGTTTAGTGTAGTTACTATTTGCAGGTGCAATTTTGTTTTTAGCATCCATTTCTTTACATGCATCATTAGTTAGCGCTTTGACATCATCATCACTTAATGTTGCCGCTTGGAAAAGTTGTGTACCTGATTGCGCTAACATAGAAGTATCAAGATTTTTACAGCCAGAGAGTAATGCCGCGGATACCATCACTGTCGCAAGTAGTTTTATTTTCATTATCAATTAAGTCCTTTTCTGCTTAGCAGTTTAATATTATTAGTTGCACATTAAATGCGAGCAAAAGAATAGCAGTGCTTATCTAGTGGTGCAATATGCGGATATTCCAATTATATTATTCTACTGCTATAAAAAATTATTTTTATTATTTTAAACGCGTATTTTTCTATGTTTTAAACTTATTATATAAAATATTAAAATCCTTAATAAGTGTACTTTTATTAATGTAAGTAATCATGGTTTTTAAAATGGATTTAAAGGTATTTATTGTAAAATTTTTATTAAATTTTAATATGTTGTAAATTTTTTATCATCTCTCTTTTAGCAAAGATTAATCGCAATGGATAGCATCAATATAATCTACTTTATACATTTTAAGTGTTAAGTATATTGATGTTATGTGTGTTTTCTCATCAATGAAAAAATAATAGCAATGCTAAAAACATTGCTATTAAGATTAAACTGAAAATGAATCACAGAGAGAATAAATTAAGAGACTAATCGTTCACTTAACAACATGGTAGGACGTTCAATTCGTTTTTGGGTTTGTCGATCAAAAAAATGTAGATTTTCTGGATAAATAGCAACACCTATTCTATTACCCACATTAACACCATGATCGTTTGCGGCTCGAATAACAATAGATTGTTGGTCACAAGTGGTGGCGTAAATTAAAACATCAGCCCCTAAAGCTTCAATAAAATCGACATTAGCATGAAACAGTGGATTTTGTTGATTTATGAGCAAATGTTCAGGACGTAATCCTAGTTGGATCTCACCATTAGGTAATGAGTGGGCAGAAATAGCAAGATGACCATCCGCAATTTCAATAATACCGCGATTGATATGAGTGGTTAAAATATTCATCGCCGGTGATCCCATAAATGTTGCCACAAATACAGAAGCTGGGCTTTCATAAATCTCTAAGGGGGAGCCAACTTGTTCTATATGACCTTGGTTTATTACTACTAATTTATCCGCCAAGGTCATGGCTTCCACTTGATCATGAGTGACATAAACAGAAGTAGTGGCTAATTTTTGCTGAAGCTTTTTGATTTCAAGACGCATTTGTACGCGTAGTTTGGCATCAAGGTTAGAGAGTGGTTCATCAAATAAGAAGACTTTGGGATCACGGACAATCGCTCTGCCCATGGCAACGCGTTGGCGTTGTCCACCAGAAAGCTCTTTAGGTTTTCTATCCAGTAAATGGCTTATTTCTAGCATATGAGCAGCGCGATCGACTCGGGCTATGATTTCAGCTTTGGGGACTTTTCGATTACGCAAACCATACGCCATATTGTCATAGACAGACATATGTGGGTAGAGGGCATAATTTTGAAAAACCATCGCAATATCTCGCTCACTAGGCTCATGTTCATTTACGCGTCGATTATCAATCAGTAAATCGCCATCTGTGATGGTTTCTAATCCCGCTATCATGCGCAGTAGTGTTGATTTTCCACAACCACTAGGCCCTACTAAAACCACCATTTCGCCTTGCTCAATAGAGAGATTGAGCGTGGAAATTGCTTGATAACCATTAGGATAACGTTTTTCTAAATTAGTCAGTGTTACGGTAGTCATATTATTTCTCCGTATCAACAAAGCCTTTAACAAAGGCTCTTTGCATCAAAATGACGATAAAGACAGGTGGCAACATTGCAATTAAAGTGGTTGCCATAATTTTGTTCCACTCAATCACGCCATCAGATACGGCCACCATCTGTTTGATGCCCATGACAATGGTGTAGTACTGAGTATCTGTGGTGATAAGCATTGGCCAAAGATATTGATTCCAGCCATAGATAAAGGTGATAACAAAAAGTGCGGCAATATTGGTACGGGATAAAGGCAATAAAATAGTAAAGAAAAATTTTATTGGCCCTGCACCATCAATTTTGGCCGCTTCAATCAGCTCTGGGGTGATGGTAAGAAAAAATTGGCGAAACAAAAATGTAGCCGTTGCACTCGCAATCAGTGGAATGGTCAGTCCTGCATAGGAGTTCAACATATTAAGATTTGTCACTACCTCAAAGGTCGGCATGATCCGCACTTCGACGGGGAGCATCAAGGTAAAGAAGATTGTCCAAAAAGCCAGCATTCTGCCAGGAAAACGAAAGAACACCACGGCGTAAGCGGAGGCAATAGAGATAACCAATTTACCAATAGTGATCACCAACGCCATAACCAAAGAGTTCAATAGCATACCATTAATGGTAATTGCACTATTTTGAGTCGTTCCCGCTGATGAAAAGAGCGTTTTAAAAACCTCGATACCCTCCTGACCAAACCAAAGAGGCGAGCCTGTGGCAAATTCGGTATTTTGGTGGGTAGTCGCAACAACAGCGATCCATACCGGAAATGCTACAGAAAGAATGCCAATAATCAGAATAAGATGGCAAAAAGCGTGGAAGAGAGGTCTACGTTCAACCATTAGTAAGCCACCTTTTTCTCAACATAACGAAATTGAATAATGGTCAATATGGCAACAATCAACATTAAAATAACCGATTGTGCCGCTGATGAGCCTAAATCTAATCCAACAAATCCATCGTTATACACTTTATAAACTAATGTTGAGGTGCTATTACCGGGGCCACCTTGGGTCATGGCATGAATGATGGGAAAGGTGTCAAAAAAGGCGTAGGCAAAATTCACCACCAATAAGAAAAAAGTTGTCGGCGAAATTAATGGCAAACTAATGGTAATAAAACGTTTAATTGGACCACTGCCATCAATGGCTGCTGCTTCTAGCAACGATTTAGGCACAGATTGTAACGCGGCAAGAAAAAACAGAAAGTTATAGCTTATCTGTTTCCATGTGGCGGTTAAAATCACCATCCACATTGCATGAGATGTATTTAAGACCGGATCCCAATTGATACCGATTTTGTTTAATACTCGGCTTAATACACCAATGGTAGGATCGAGCATAAACAACCAGAGAAAACCTGCGATAACAGGAGCAATAGCATAAGGAGCGATAAGTATTGTGCGGTAAAACAATTTACCCCGTAATATTTGCTCAGCAATACCCGCTAAAATAACCGCAGATAACATTGAAAGTAATACAACACTGGTACTAAAAATAAGCGTGGTGATTAAGCTGTCAAAATAATAATTATCATTAAATAAGCGCTGAAAATTTTCTAAACCAACAAATTCACTACTAAGGCCAAAAGCATCTTCTAACTGAAAAGATTGCAACAATGCTTGTCCAGCCGGCCAAATAAAGAAAACTAAAGTAATGGCTAATTGAGGGAAGATCAGCGCGATAGGTAACCATTTTTGTTTAAAGTAAACGGATTGGGAAGCCATACTGTATCCAGAGATCTGACAAAATAACAGGCGAACACTTATTGATGTTCGCCGAATACCAAATACCTTACTGAGTGCGTTCAAATCGGCGTAGTTGTTCATTTCCCCGTTTAACCGCATTATCCAAGGCGGCTTGTGCGCTCTGTTTGCCTGACCACACTTTTTCTAATTCTTCATCGACGATTTCTCGCGTTTGTAAAAAGTTACCAAAGCGCAAGCCTTTTGAGTTTGCTGTAGAGTCAGAGGTGGTCATTTGTAAAATAGCCGTATCAGCACCAGGATTTTGCTGATAGAACCCCTGTTGTTGTGTTAATGCATAAGCGGCTTTCGTCACAGGTAAATAACCGGTTGCTTGATGCCAATCTGCTTGTACTTCAGGACTAGAAAGATAGGTAAAGAATTTAGCGACACCGTTATATTCAGCATCAGGACGACCTGCCATTACCCATAATGAGGCACCTCCGATAATGCTATTAGCGGGTTTATCAACTAAAGTATCGTCATAAGGCAATTGGCTAACACCAATATCAATGCCTTTCATATTCTCTTTAATACCCGCAAAGCCTGCAGATGACTCCATCACCATGGCGCATTCTTGAGTATAAAATAGCGGCATAGCATCAGATTGGCGGCCACCATATTTAAAAATACCGGATTTAGACCAATCCGCCATGCGTTGGATATGAGCAACAAACGGTGCCTGATTAAATAAAAATGAGGTATCAGTCCCATCAAAGCCGTTATTTTTGGTGGCGATAGGTAAGTTATTACGAGCGCCAAAATTCTCTATTTGGGTCCATGATTGCCAAGTGGTGGTAAAACCACATTTCACGCCAGCATCAAGTAGTTTCTGAGAGACAGCCCCCATCTCTTTCCATGTTTTAGGAGGTTGCTCTATGCCTGCTTGTTTAAATAGTGCTTTGTTGTAATAAAGCACAGGCGTTGAGCTATTAAAAGGTAGAGATATCATCTTACCATCGCTGGTGGTGTAATAAGCGGTAACTGTCGAGAGGTAGCTATTAGGATCAAATGGCTCGTTGGTTTTTTCCATTAATTGGTAAACAGGAAAAACGGCTTTTTTAGCTCCCATCATACTTGCTGTTCCCACCTCAAACACTTGAACAATCGCAGGTTGGTTTTTGGCTCGAAATGCAGCAACAGCGCTGGTCATCGTTTCTGGATAAGTCCCTTTATAGACAGGTTTGATCACATATTCTGATTGGCTGGCATTAAAGTCTGAGGCAATTTGATTGACTTTTTGACCTAAGGCGCCCCCCATAGCGTGCCACCACTCTATTTCGGTTTTTGCGTAGGTTGGTGAAGTAAATAATGCTATTGCTATGGCAAGCGTACTGAAGGATTTAATCGACATGCAAAATTTCCTTTTTATTTAAATACGAAAGGCGCAATCTAATTTAAGAAATACCCTAAGCGTTCTTTATGACAAATGGGTGACAATTAAATGAAGATATGTTGATGGTGTGACTGTCAAATTGCTGTCATAAATGGTTGTCATGATGGCGATATCAACGAATAAGGAGAGAAAGATGAAAATAGCCGCTCATAGAGGATTTTCTGGAAAGGCACCTGAAAACACATTAGCTGCATTTAAAATGGCAATTGATTTTGGGTGTGAATGGATTGAAACCGATGTGCAATTAACGGCAGATCATGTACCTGTACTGATCCATGACAAGACGGTTAATCGTTGCACGAATGGACAAGGTGCGGTGCGCTTTCATAGTTTGGATGATTTACACCGTCTTGATGCAGGCAGTTGGTTTAGTTCACTTTATCAAGGGGAAAAAATTCCCACACTAAGACAAGGTTTGCAGTTGATAAAGCGCTCAGGCACTAAGCTCAATATCGAACTTAAAACATGGCCTGATGATGATGTAGAGCGCTTATGTTTAGCGGTATCTGAAATGATAAAAAGCGCAGATATCCCTAACGAACAAATCCTGTTTTCCTCTTTCGATACTCATGCATTAATGGTGATGAAACGTTATCTGCCCGCCATTCGTCGAGGACAGCTATGGGATGATATTCCTGATAATGCACTAGAAACTTTACAAGCTATAGAGGGGTTTAGCGTGCATTGTAATTATCAATATTTAACGCAGCAACAAGCGGCTATGTTGAAACAAGCAGGCTATGAAATTTATTGCTATACCCCCAATGATCCTAAAGAAGTGAAAGATTTTGAAGCATGGGGAGTCGATATGTTGATCACTGATGTCCCAGATATTTATCAACAGAATTAATGTGCTTTTTATAAGGTATCTGAGTGAATGACACAGATGCCTTATAATGCTTATTTTTATCACTAATCTGTCAATATATGGCTAGTAGGATAGGCCTTATTATAATTATGAGGATTTAACCGTGCAAATAATCCCATAGTTAATATCACTAAGACAGCATGAAAAGCCCAAGCATAGGTAAAACTACCATCATCTTGTTGTAGCCATACTGCGATCAGCGGCCCAAAAGAGGCAATAATAAATCCGCCACCTTGCATCAAGGCTGATAGTGCTCCTGCGTGTAATGGATGAGGAACATGATCTAATGCGGCAATCATCATCATTGAGAAACAACCACCCAACCCACAGCCTAAAAAGATACTCCATAGATAAGGGGCGCTCATTGGCATTGTCATCAGCGCTAAAAATCCAATAAGTTGGCTTGTCAGTGTTAAAAGTAGCCAAAAACGGCGATCATGATTTTTGGCAGCAAGAAATGGAATAATTAATGCTGCTGATGCTTGAAAAAGTGACAAAATAGCAACTAATGAGCCACTTTGTGCACTTGGCATACCTAATGATTGATAGAAGGGAGCTAACCATGCCACCATCGAAGCGTAGCCGGCATTAACAAAGCCAAATCCAACAATTAATAAGGCTGTTCTTGGTCGCCAAATCAATGTATTAAGTGGCAGTTTATTGGTTTCGGAAATATTCTTTTTAATTGATAGCGTAATAGCAACTAATGCGACGCTTGCGGGTAACGCAAACCAAGCAAGAGCCTGTTGCCAATTGCCATCAGATGCCGTAAGAACAGGGGATAACTGAGCACCTAATGCACCTCCTCCCATTAGCATGGCTGAGTAGAGACCCATCATAATGGGAGTTTTCTGTCCAAACCACGCTTTGATGATGCCAGGGAAAACCGCTTGGATATAAGCGACACTTAAACCACAAAATAGAGCAGTAATAAGTAACTGATCACCATCAGAAACATAGGCACGAGAAAACGATGCTAATAATAAGATAAGCATCGCAATTTGTAGCCCTCTACGAGCTTGAATATAAGGTTGTAAAAAGGGCACAACCAAAGCACCGACTCCCATTAAAATCATGGGTAATAACGTGAGTAATGAGACTTGGCTATAGCTCATGCCTGTTGAAGCAATAATATTGTCAATAACAGGGCCAGGCCCGGTTAAAAAAGGGCGTAAATTTATTCCTACTAAAATGATAGTAAGGACAATCTGCCACATATTTTTTCGTGGTAAGGCTGTCATAGTAATTCCCTGATAAACATCAAATTTGTCTATTGTATAGACAAAGTTTGTCTAAAAAAATGCTAATAGTAAAGATAAAGTATCATTGTTTTCAGTTAAGGTTAGCATTATTAACAGAATATAGAACTCTAATCTGAAGATGATATTTTCCCGAATTTGCTCTATCAGTTGTTTCCTAAGTAAATTTATCTAAATGATATTTGGTTTCTTTTATATTAATATTAGCAGGAAGGTGTAAACTGGTTTATTATTTTATACCGAAAAATATAAATAACTAAGGTAAGTTAATGTTGAGTATGGAAAAAATTAAGCAACCCTATTGGCCAGCATTAAAATTGATATTAAGTTCACTTATTGTTTTTAGTTTCTATTTGAAACAAAGCCATACCCCTGACTTTTCATTACTGATTAATATATTTGATTTAACATTAATTCCTATGTTTGTTTTTATTATCGGGTTTATTACTAAAAATGGGACATGGAAAAGTTGGCGTGATAATTTATTGGCTGCCTTAGTGATTTATGCGACTTTCCAAACTATTGATATGATCCCTCTTTATTATTCAGGGCAATTTGACCTTAATACTTACCTTCTTTTTCCTCAAAATGGTGTGTGGTTTTTTCTTGCTACACCTATTTGGCAAGCTTTTTTCCTATTGTTACCTTCATACATCAGACATCATAAACCAATATTATTCTCTCTTCTGCTTGTCAGTATTTTGCTATCGTTGTTAACTAAAGGCTATGAAACTAAACTATCCACTTTCTTGGCTATAATACAATATTTTCCATTTTTTATTATCGCTTATTTAGTAGACCAACAAACTATTGCTAAATTGAGAAGTCAATCTTCTGTGGTTATTGCTTTAATAAGTTTATTATCAATATTTATACTTTATTATCAATCTAATATCAATTATATTATTCTAACAAAATTAGAAGGGAGTCTATTTTTTGCAAAATTAATTATATATATTATCTCTTTATTGATAAGTTTTATTTTAAGCGCAGGGATTATTTACCTTGCACCAACCACTCAAAAATACGCTTCTCTTGCCAATAATGCGTTAGGTGTTTATTTAATTCATCCAATTATTTGTTTTATCCTTTTACAAGGCATAATCTTTTTTCAGTTATCTCTTACATTACCGATGGTTTTTGCACTCATCATTATCACGATTAGCCTAGCACTATTATTGGCATCAATTAAGCTTATTCATTGGTTTATTAGCCCAACTTTTAATATCCGATAGCTTAGTCAACATGAGTGGAGAAGAATGCCATTAATTTTTCTCCACTAAGAATAAAATCGTATGTTCACTATTAATTTGTTTTATTTGTATAAATCAATTATTTTATGTCTTTAATGACATTTAATAAATTAATAATGCGATATTTAGTCTATTTAGGACTTGCCGGTGTATTGCTCAGTTTTCCTATCTCATTTGTAGTAAATATCTTTCTTCTTGATGAAGGATATAAAACGTGTGATAAAATTTCGTGGCTATCACCCACTACATATGTAAAAGAATTATCGTTTTACAATAACAAAAAAGCCCTTAACAAATAATGAAAAGGGCTTTTTAATTCAATGTATTATACGACTTCTATTAATTCATGCCGTATTTTTATTCTTTTAGCTCTCATGCTATCCGATGTTATTTTAATTTCTAATAAAATCAAACGGATAACAAAAATATATACTGTATATTGTTCCAGTGCTTATTGACGTTTTCGCATTTGTACATCAAACTGTGGGGTACACGGTGGGGTACTCAATATGATGACTGGTGTATGAACTAACTTTTTTAATTGTCTTATAACCAATTGATATTGTTTAATTAAGTGCTCAAAATGATATGAACTAACTTTCTGGTGCGTTATGGCAGCTTTAAACAAATTAACTGATAGAAAACTCAAAGCTCTTTACGGACAGGAACAGGATAAGCCTATTAAGTTGGCGGACGGTGCGGGGTTGATGATCCGTGTTACTAAAAAAGGCGCTATCAGTTGGATTTTTAAATATAGAATTGGGGGTAGAGAGACGGAGGCTAAAGTTATTACTTTAGGTCGATATCCTGATATGAGTTTAAAGGAAGCTAGAGAACTCCGTGATAAGTGTCGTAACTGGCTGGCATTAGGCAAAGATCCAAAGCTACAACTAAATATAGAGGTTCAATCCTCATTAAAGCCTGTCACTGTGAGAGATGCTTTAGAGTATTGGGTTGAAAATTACGGGAAAGATAACCGAGTTAATATAGTTAGGCATGTGGCTCAATTAGAAAAGCATATTTACCCTTATATTGGTGAAATGGCTTTAAGTGATTGTGAAACCCGCTATTGGTTAAATTGCTTTGATAGAGCACGACAAGAATCACCCGTTGCAACTGGCTATGTATTTCAGATGTGCAAACAAGCTTTAAAATTTTGTAGAGTTAGGCGATATGCTGTTAGTAGTGCTCTTGATGATTTAACTATTCCTGATGTTGGTAAGAAACAAAATAAAAAGGATCGGGTACTTACTGATAAAGAACTAGGGGAATTATGGCAATCACTCAATGAGAATAAACATATTCCTTACTATAAGCATTTAATTAAAATTCTTATTATTTTTGGGTGTCGTTCGCATGAAGCTAGATTATCAGAGTGGAAGGAATGGGACTTTGATAATTGGATTTGGACTGTACCAAAAGAACATACAAAAACAAATGAGAAGATTATTCGTCCAATACCTATTTATATAAGAGATTTCATTAAAGAATTATATTCAGTAAATAAAAAGACAGGTTATTTATTGGGTGAATTAAAAAAAACTGAGGCAGTCTCTCAATATGGACGTAATTTATGGGTGAAATTCAATCACTCTGAGCCTTGGACATTACATGATTTAAGGCGGACATTTGCAACAAAGCTAAATGATATGGGCGTATTTCCTCATATTGTAGAGCAATTACTAGGTCATGCTCTACCAGGAGTAATGGCTATTTATAATAGAAGCCAATATTTACCTGAGAAATTAGATACACTTAACAAATGGTGTGAGCGATTAGATTTATTGTCTGGTAATTATGAGAATTTAGTTATTTTAAAGGCGGGGTTAAAATGAGAATTAATAAGAAAAGTGATTTACCTAGTTTTTTTGATTTGAGAAAATATACAGACTTTAATAACTTGTCAGACGAAGATATTTTATCTTTACTCGTATATCGTGCAGATTTGTATAATTGTTCTATTGAAAAATCTGATGCGGAGTGTTTATTGTCCAATCCACTGATTGGCTATTCACCTGAAGAAATAAAAACAATGACGCTTCAAATTGGCAATGATAATAATGATAGTGTAAAGCTGTCAGAGACAAGCTGTATACATCCTACGAGTTTATTTGATTTAGAATTTGATTATGAATATCTTGGTGAAGAATTAAGAAAAAAATATGATATTAATAATAGTCGTGAGAGCTTATTAAGGTTTCTTAAACATGTAAACATATCACTAAGCGCTATAGAAAAAATAAAAAAAATTGATGATGCCGAAATTATAAATATAAAAGTAGATCTTAGTTATTCTGATGATTTTATATTGAATGACATAAAAAAATTAATTCCAATATGGAGAGATGAATTAAATATATGCACTAAAAATAAACAAATAGTTCCATCATGGGAGATTACACGAAAAAAATTAATTGAGTATTCAGTGTTTCCATTAATTGATTTAAAGTTATGGGCTAGGGCAAATAATTGCACTATAACAAATAAAGTATTAGCTGTTACATTATTTCCTTTAGGTGAGTATGGGGAAATGAATTTAATACAAACAATTATACCATTTGTAGATAAAATTCTTGATGTTTTTTCTATAGAAAAATTTATTAGGGAAGTTTATCTTAAATAAAAAAACGATACTTATATTTTACAAATTTAATTTTGTTTTATATGGTGTTACTCATAGATAAAACCTACAAAATACCCTCACGAAAACACAAATACAGTGAGGGTTTCATGCAAAATCAATTTTCAACACCAACACCAGAATCACGCCGTTCTATTCTTGCCGAGTATGGCGAACAGTATGATCGCCTCATTCGCGAGAAAGAACGTCAACGCATCACATCTATTTCACGCACAACAGCTTACACACTAGAAAAAGAAGGGCGTTTCCCTACGCGTAAAGCATTAGGGCGTAATTCTTGCGCGTGGCTATTAAGTGATTTATTGCTATGGGTTCGTAACCCGCCCGCCGTGGAAAATATTAATAACCCATATAGCCGTAAATCGAACTAGCACAATTAATTGTTAATTACACTCAATTAATAAAATACGAATTTGCGTTCGTTTGCATACAAAATAGTTCAAGCTAAATATGTTGTCGCGATAGCTCTAATTAATTAAATAAAAGAGAAGAAATATATGAAATTGGAAAAAAACAGCTTAATTGCTGATGGATTCGCTCACCCTAAAATCAGCTCGGAGACTATTTTAGTTCAGCACAAAACAGAGCCTAGAATTGATAGCCGCCTGTTTGCTAAACGCATCGGAATTAAACATAAGAACCTTTTTGAATTAGTAAAAAAGAATACAAAGAATTTACGTCAATTTGGAACCCTTCCGTTTCAAACGGAGCGATTAAATACTGAACAATTAGGTTTGCGTGAACATAAATACGCCTTACTCAATGAAAGCCAATTTGATTTTATGTGCCGTATTGTTCGTGGTCGCAATCATGAGCAGATGACTCAATTCAAGCTGGACGTAACCAAAGCATTTAGTAAGAAGCGCGCTGCTGAACCTATCCGTCGTGAATATCTACCACATTACCATGAGTCACGCGACGCACTCAGAGATTTAGGCGCAGAGAAACATCACTTCATCAATCTAGCCCGTACAGAGAACCGATTAACAGGCTTACTCACAGGGGAACGTGCCAGTGCAGACGAACAACAATTAGGTTTATTAGTCTGTATGCAGAAAATCGAACAGGCAGCATTTCAGGATGCTATTGATTCAGGTTTATCGGCTACTCAGGCATTGCGCGAAGTCAGTAAACGCATTGAGCAGTTCGCTAGCTTAATGAGTCCTACGGTGCGGATTGGTGGCTAATATGACGAATACCCTATATTCAACAAAGGCTATTTCCTACCAAGTGAATGATTCCCTACTGGCAGGCAATAACTCAATTTGGGCTAATCGGCCACTTACTAAAAACTTAGTAAGCCAATCAGCGAAAATTTACGCCAATCAAGCAATCCTAGCCACCAATGGTGGATGGGATAACGGTAAACATTCAAAATGTGGGGAATTTACACCATTTGCTAAAGGTGATTTATCTCACCTTTCTAAAGAGGCGGATTATCCTCATTGGCAAGATTTACGAGTAACTAACAGTTACGCACAAAAGAAAAAAGACAGCGTGCAGGCTGTCTTAATTCAACTTCATACGGACTTACCATCTTTAAGAGGGGAAGTTTCAAGGCTACCCAATAATATTGGGCTACCCGATTATATCGGGTTGGTTCAATATTTCCTATCCTCCATTGGAGGGTGGGATTTGAACCTAGTGAATGATGTTCACTCAGTTGATTTTTTTAATTTGTCACGGCAGGCCTCTTTAACCCATGAACTGAAATTACCTTTTCCAGCCGCAGCATTTATTTGTTCTAACAGCTCATCCTCAAAGCGAATGTGTTTCATTGTACTGCCAGATCTATCGAATGATTTTTTTTCTTTTTTCTCTTGCATTGGTAACTACCGTAGTTATAATGGATTTCCGTATGGTAACTACCATTATTATTTAGTGCAAGATAAATTAACAACGCCCCGAAGTGCTACCAACACTGCCGAGGCGTTTAACCACAGCGTAAAGGAGTCTTACGATATGGCTATGTATAAGTCTACCCAAACTCACCCTAAATTTAAATGGCGTTTCTTCTCATGCCAGCAATCTAAATATTTTTCCGTTGAAGCCAGCAACGAGAAAGAAGCTCGTTCTTTACTTCCCGACTCACCTTGTCTCTTTTCTGCTCGTATTCGTCAGGAGGGAGATCATGCTTAATACCATTTGTATTGATACAGCAAAATATAAAGCAGGTTTAGCCAGCTCTCTATATAGCGTCATTCTTGAAAAAGCATCGGATGAATGCTCTCAAGAGTTATTAGACTTGATTTCAATTGCTTGTGATTTAAACCAACAAATTAGCCAATCATTACGTGATAACAACGGGGTATCAGCATGAAAAACAATGAATTAGCATTATTACTCGATAGCCCGATTATGGATATTTACAAGTTAGAGACTCTCTTAACGATATGGCTTGAAGCTGAGGATAATCAAGATGTTGCTAACATGATTAGCATCTCACTCGACTATACAAAAAATGTTCGTGATGCTTTAAGTCATGCGGTGGGGAGTGAAAATAATGTCTGATATCTATGACTATCTTGTAAAGGCTGATTTGGACTCCATGAGCACAGAAGAACTACGAAAATTTAGAAGTGTTTCCTCTGACACTTGTGACGGGTTGCTATCGACATTACGTGTCATGGGGGAGTGTGCTTTTTGGGCTTGTGCAAATAAAGATTACCATGAAAGCCAAGCTAAAAATGATTTACGGCGTATCGGTGAGTCATTGATGTATTTACCTCGCTTGATTGATGCGATGCGTTTTAATGAGCATGAAGCGGAATTTAAAATCTATCAACGTGAGGGATTTCCTTATACGGAGGTAGGCAATGACTAATATTGAGCTGATCCGTGAAGTAAAGCGTAATGCAGTAAATCACTGGAGCGGTATCCTGCCTGCCTGTGGTGTTGATGTACCGGAACGGGGAAAACATGGTGCCTGTCCTGTCTGTGGGGGAACTGACCGCTTTCACTTTATTGATGATCACCATAACGGCAATTGGTTTTGTCGCCAATGTGATGAGCCTAATCACGGTGATGGATTAGATTTAATTGCCAAAGTAAAAGGTATCTCTATTTATGAGGCGGCCAAAGAAGTCTCACAAGTTTTGTCATTGCCTTTACCTGAACCTGCCAGAAAGGAGGCTCCAAAATCAGAGTCTCAACCTATTGCAGAAAAGGTACAAAAGCTGGTGGCTCAAACGACGGTAGGTAAATCAGCGTACCTGACTCAAAAGGGGCACGATTGCCCCGTAAAAATACTCGCTGATGGTTCGATGTTATTAATTATTCAGCGCGGTAATGAGGTCACAGGGGCGCAAATTATCAAGCCTAACGGTGAAAAGCGTCTGATATCAGGGACAAAGAAAAAGGGCAGTTTTATGCCCTTATCTGAATTAATAGAAACGACTGAGACAGTATTGATTGCCGAGGGATACGCAACCGCCTTAACAGTGAGTCAACTGCATAGTGGTTTGGTGTTGGCTGCGATTGATGAGGGGAATTTATTACCTGTTGCTGAATGGGCTAGAAAGCATTATCCCGAAGCAAAGATAATTATAGTTGCGGATAATGATATTAAGATCGGTCAGCCGAATGTGGGTAAAATTTCAGCAGAAAAAGCCGCTAAAATGGTTAATGGTTGGGTAACTTTACCGCCGACAGAAGATAAAGCCGATTGGGATGATTACCGTCAGCAATTTGGGATTGAGAAAGCTAAACAGGCGTTTAATGAGGGAATGTACCAAATGGATAATTTAGCCACAGTAACAGTTATTCATGCGGATAAAAAAGGGGCGAACACCAATCTCTCACAAATGGCGGCCAGTCAACGAGGCGCATTACTCGCAGAACGTTTCGGAAAACTCGCTATTATTCCAGATAGTGAGATGGTTTATCACTATGTCGATGGGGTATGGAATAAAGTATCTGATAGTGATTTACAACGGGCAATGGTAGCGATTTTTGATGAATATGAAACACCTTATAGCCCAACGGGGGTTAAAAATGCGATTGGTGCGTTGAAATTACAAATTCCAGTTTTAGGTGAGCAAAAGCGAGAGTTAATTGGTTTTAGTAATGGTGTGTATGATTTATCGACTCAACAATTTAAGCCTCATGCACCAGAAAACTGGTTACTTAATCATAATGGGATCGTATTCACTGCGCCTGAATCTAATGAGAATTTAAAACAACATGCCCCTAGTTTTTATAAGTGGTTATCTCATTCGGCTGGCAACGATGAAGAAAAGATGAACCGTATTAATGCGGGCTTATTTATGATTTTAGCTAATCGGTATGATTGGCAATTATTTATCGAGGTGACGGGTGAGGGAGGGAGTGGTAAAAGTGTTTTTACCTCTATCGCGACTTTACTTGCAGGGGCACACAATACCGCCAGTGGCAATATGAAAGCGTTAGATGAGGCGAGAGGGCGTTATCAATTTGTGGGTAAAAGTCTCATTACTTTACCTGACCAAGTAAAATACGTTGGAGAGGGGGCAGGCATTAAAGCCATTACAGGCGGTGATTTAATCGAGGTTGATGGTAAGTATGAGAAACAATTCTCAACCATTATTAAAGCGGTTGTTTTGGCGACGAATAACGAACCAATGAGCTTTACTGAACGTAACGGAGGGATAGCGCGTAGACGGGTTATTTTCTCTTTTAATACCCCCGTTAAAGAGAATGATAAAGATCCATTGTTACCTGAGAAGATAAGCAAAGAGTTACCCGTTATTATTCGTCATTTATTGAAATTATTTACCTGCCAAGATAAGGCTAAATTATTACTGCAAGAACAGAGAGATTCAGGCGAAGCTTTAGCCGTCAAAAGTAACTCAGATCCCTTGTATAGCTTTTGTGCTTATTTGGTTTCATTGGGCGAAGAGTTAGGGATGAAGATGGGGAATAAGAATATTTATCCTCGTGCGCCGAGGATCTATCTCTATCATGCTTATTTATCATTTATGGAAGCCTACGGGTTTGATAGACCGTTAACATTAACCAAGTTTGGGGATTCATTACCTAAGGTGATGCAAGAGTATAAAAAAGACTATCGAAAGTTTAAAACGAAACGGGGTTATTACTATAACGTTGATTTAACTGATGAAGCTAACGAGTGGCTTCCTGCAGTACCTGAATTAAGAAAAAGTTAGCCCCCTAGTTATAAAGTTTTATGTTCAACTGTGCACCCTGTTCACCAATCTTTATATTTGATTGATTTATAATATAAAAATAGGGTGCATAGTTATTTCTCAACTGTGCACCAACTGTTCACCCTGTGCACCTTTTATATTGCTGTTAAAATAAGCATATAGATTTTAAAAAGGCTTCTTTTGGCAGGTAATATTGTATTAAATTAGGAGGAGATATGCCGATCACGCGAGAAGATATACAGGCACATTATGATTATCACAACATTACACAACTCGATGATTTACATACAACTGATTATCGTGAGTTGGTTAGCGGACATTCTTTTTTCTTTCAAGATACTGGCGGAAATTTAAGACACACATTATCAGAGGAAATCTTAGCAACGAATAAAGAACAATTAGATGTATTAATTGAACAACTGCAAGCGTTTAGAAAAATAATGAATGATGTACCCGAATGGTTGAGTGATAAATAAATCTGATAAGGAGCCGAGAGAATAAATATGCTCGGCTTCAGGTAAGATATTATAATAAACTTATTAGCCCGGAAATACCTGCCCCTATTACACTTGCAACGGTACTATTTTCTAGTAATTTAATGAGAGATCTTTTTGCCTCAACATCATTAGATTTTGCAATCTTTTCAACTAATTCCTGAATAGTTACATTTGTAATTTGAGTGTTATTATTCCCAACTTGTATTTGATCTCCAGAAATATTACCTATATTAACGACAGAATTAAGATCTTTCGTTTTATGCTCACTGGCAGTCATATTTTCAACTTGTAGAGTTAACATGTGTGGGTGGTGAGTACCTATATTCAATGATCCTCCAGCAAGGAATGAAGCATCTAATACTTTTAATTCAATAAGTCTTTTTCCTGATTTTTGTGTAATAACATCACCAATTCCAATATCGGGTTCATCGGTGTAGGGGATTCGTACAGTACTGCTTTCTCGGCTACCTTTGTACTCATCTCCATTAATAATAATTAATTCTGGATATGCAAGCTGATTGAAATTCATACTACCTCCATTGTTAAAATGAACGCCCTCAGACCACAACATCAAAATATTAGCATAAAGAATTGTAAATTAATTGTTCTGATGCTTTCTTATGTTTATTGTATGATTTTTAAGGCTTTTTATTGGCTTTTTGAGGTATATATTAATAAGTGGCACTCAGACGTGAGCCGCCACTTGACCGTTTAATCCTTGCTTTTTCTGACAGGCATCTCCAGTTAAACGGTCTTCTTCTTTTTGTGTTGGTTTCACGTCTTAACATTTTATTGATTACGGAAACCACTTCATGAAAAGACTTCTCGAATTACGCCAACAAAAGGCAACCCTCACCGAGCAAATGCGCTCATTGCTCACTAAAGCAGAAACTGAAAAACGTTCTCTCTCTGACGATGAGGCTAAAAGTTTTGATGAGTTACGTCATCAGTCGGAATCCCTGAATACTGAAATTGCCCGTTATGAAGCGATGGCAGAGGAAGAACGCAGTCAAACAGGTAAGCACGTATTAGGTGATAACACAGTGAGTAATGATGAATTACGTCATTATGTCCTGACAGGCGAAACGCGTACGTTATCTACTGGGGTTCCGGCTGATGGTGGCTATACCGTTATTCCTGAACTGAATAAGCAGATCATGCAACAATTAACCGATGATTCGGTGATGCGTAAAATCTGTACCATCAAAACCACTCACAGCAACGAATATAAACAATTGGTTTCTGTGGGTGGTGCAAAAGTCAATCACGGTGAAGAAGGTCACGCTCGTACTGAAACTGGCACACCAAAGTTAGAAGAAGTCAGTATCAAATTATTCCCTATCTACGCCTATCCCAAAACCACGCAAGAAATTATTGATTTTAGTGATGTGGATATTCTGAGCTGGTTAAGCTCTGAGATTGGTGACACGTTCGTTGATACTGAAGAAGTCGATCTCGTCACGGGAGATGGTTTGAAAAAAGCAAAAGGTTTTTTAGCTTATCCTCGTGAAGCCAAAGATGACAAAACGCGTGCTTTTGGCAAATTAGAAAAACTGGAAGCAATGACACTGACAGCGGATAGCTTGATTGATTTGAAATTTAAGCTTAGAGCGAAATACCGTAAAAATGCTGTTTGGGTGATGAACTCCAATACTGCCGCTAAAGTGCAGAAACTGAAAAATGGTAATGGGGATTATATCTGGCGTGATCGTTTACAGTCTGGCGATCCTGATACCTTATTAGGCTTACCGGTTCATTATCTCGAAAACATGGCTGATGATGTGATTGCATTAGGTGACTTTAAACGCGGTTACTTCATTGTGGATCATGAAACGGGTACACGTACTCGCCCTGACAACATTACTGAACCCGGCTTTATCAAAGTTCACACCGATAAATATTTAGGCGGTGGGCTGGTGGATTCTAACGCCATTAAAGTGTTGGAAGTTAAAGTCGCGGGTAAATAACTCAAGGGGCGTTCCTGTGATCTCAGGAGCGCTCTTTTTGTCAGGAATAGGCTATGAAAAAGACCGAGTTAGAAATCCGTACTGCAACACTTTCTGCCAGTGATAAAAAGCTGGTGGGTTATGTCATTAAATGGGGCTTACGCTCTCATGTGCTTTGGGATGAGTTTGTCGAGCAATTTGCCCAAAATGCGTTTAGTAACAGCTTATCAAAAGGGAGTGATGTCAGGGCGCTTTATGAACATGATTACACTAACCTATTGGGGCGCACGACTTCTGGCACATTACAACTCACCGAAGATGAAACAGGGTTACGTTTTGAACTCACTCCGCCTGATACGCAACTAGGGCGTGATGTTCTCACCTTGGTTGAACGAGGTGATATTGACGGTATGAGTTTTGGTTTCCGAGCGATTAAAGATCAGTGGGATATTGGTCAAGAGCCGTATGTCAGAACTGTATTAGAAGCCGAACTCCATGAAATCACCATCACCAGTTTACCCGCTTATCCTGATAGTGGCGTAGAAATTGCCAAACGCTCCTTAACACTCAGTAAACCGCAAGCGGTAAAAGATTTTGACCGCTGGTTACAATTGGTTGAGGTGGAATAATGTGGCCATTCAAACGTAAAGCCTCCGAATCCCGCAGTCTAAGTATTGATGAGTTTCTTTCTCTGGCGGGGATATCTAACACAAACTCAGGGGAACACGTTAGCTCATCAACAGCGGAGGGCTTACCTGCCGTGATGAATGCGGTGACGGTCATTAGTGAAGCTATTGCCTCCATGCCCTGTTTTCTGTATCGGGTACACAATGATAAAGGGCGAGAATCAAGAGAGTGGTTAAGTGATCATCCTGTTGATTATCTTCTCAATGAAAAACCGAATGACTGTCAGACCGCTTTTCAATTTAAGCGCACTTTAATGCGTCATTGTTTGCTCAATGGTAACGCCTATGCGGTGATTACGTGGGGCAAAGATGGACAGCCTAAATCAATACATCCTTATCCCCCTAGTGCGGTGGTGATTAATCGACTTGGGGATCAGCGATACAGTTATACCGTGACTGAAACGTATAGCGGTAAGGTGAAAACCTACCTACAAGAAGAAATCTTGCATTTACGTTATGCGACCGATGACGGTTTTTTAGGTCGCTCACCCGTCACGATTTGCCGTGAAACATTGGGCTTAGGATTAGCTCAACAACGACACGGCGCGAGTATCATGAAAGACGGCATGATGGCATCTGGCATTATTAAATCGGGTGAATGGCTCGATAGCCTCAAAGGAACTAAGGCATTAGAAGCCCTAGAACGCTACAAAGGGGCACGTAATGCAGGGAAAACCCCCATTCTTGAGGGGGGCATGGAATATGAACAATTAGGCATGAGTAACCAAGATGCGGAGTGGTTAGCCTCAAGGCGTTTTACCATTGAAGATATTGCCCGTATGTTCAACATTAGCCCTATCTTTTTACAAGAATATTCCAACAGTACTTACAGTAACTTTAGTGAGGCAAGTCGTGCCTTACTGACCATCACTATGCGCCCATGGTTAGCCAACTTTGAGCAACAAATTAAATCAGCGCTGTTATTGACTTCACCTACACCGAATATTCGCTATCAAGTGGAATTTGATACGGCAGATTTACTCCGCGCTAATCCTACGGAGCGTTTCCGCAGTTATGAAACCGCGATTAAGTCGGGAGTCATGTGTCCGAATGAAGCCCGTGAGCGTGAGGGATTGCCTCCTCGTGAAGGTGGTGATGAATTTAGTCAGGCATGGAAACAGACCGTTGAAGTTAAAAAAGAGTCTGACAAGGTGGATGAATGAAAGCGGGGCGCATGAATCAACGGGTAACTATTCAGCGCTCAAAGCTTAAACCGGATGCGCTTAGTGGTAATGAGGTGATGTGGTTCGATATTGCGAAAGTTTGGGCTGAGGTAAAAGGGATCCGAGGGCGCGAGTATTTTAGCAGTCAGCAAACACAGAGTGAAACCACAGTGAGAGTTTGGTTACGTTATTTTCCTGATATCACCACGGCAGATCGATTGATGTTTAGCTACGCCGGCACGGACGGCAATCATTGGGATATTAAAAGTATTGTGGCGGATAAAGCCAAGGGCAGAATGGAAATTATTTGTGAGGGCGTAGAGCGTGACTAAACCTAATATCAGTCTTGATGAAGTGAAGTTGCATTGCCGTATTGATGATGATTATGACGATGCCATATTAGCTATCTATATTGATGCCGCATTAGAAGTTTGCCAACAACATATCGGTAAACGATTTGATGATGGGTTGTCGTTCACTCCTGCGATCAAGGTGGGCTGTTTAATGTATATCAGTTTGCTTTATGAGAACCGAGAGATGATAGGCAGTGATGGATTAAAAGAAGTTCCGCTGACTATTCATTCTCTGTGGTCAACCTATCGAGATGTGGGAGTGTACTAGATGCCATGGCAACCCCTAAAGCGTTGTAGTTATCAAGGCTGTAATAAGCGGGTGAAGTCTGGACGGTGTGAAGAACATAAACAAGAAGCCAGACGACAACAGGATAGCCAGCGAGGGACACGAACCGAACGAGGTTATAGCAATCAGTGGGGCAAGTACCGTTTACAGTATCTCAAGTTAAATCCGTTATGTGTGCATTGCCTCAATAAAGGGATATACACCCCTGCAACCATTGTTGACCACATTATTCCTATTAACGGTGATAGTGACGTATTGTTTTGGGTGGATTTTAACCATCAAGCGTTATGTCACAGTTGTCATAACACCAAAACCTTTAAGCATGATCCACTCACTAAGCAAAAGCGTAAAAATGGGGAGTATCGAGAGTTAGAGGCAAAAGCAACACGGAATAATGATTGGCGAGATGAGTATAACCGTAATGCGTGAAAATGAAATAAATCAGTTGGTTAAAGGACTCTTAAAGCACAGTGAACCGTATAGACAACGACAATTAAAAACGCCTACAAAGCCCATTACAGGGCGCAATACTCAACGTGATAGGGAGCTAATGGAATGTTTCAGAAATCGTTAGAGAAACATATAGAAAGGGTAGGGGTATCAAAAATGACAAACGGCCTCGTCTCAGGAACCGCCCCCCTCCTCGAATTTTTACGCACGGTAATTTTTTTGAAAATAATTTACTAGGAAATAGAAATAGTTATGGCAAGAGCACCTAAACCCCCCGTTTATCTTAATGAGATAGCGACGAAAGAGTGGAAAACAAAAGCCAAAATATTGGCAGAACGTGACGATCTGACGTTAGCCGATTGGAACAATTTAGAATTGTATTGCGTCAATTATGCGATGTACCGTAAAGCGGTTGAAGACTTAGATAATCGAGGGTTTAGCATTATCAATAGTCAAGGCAGTGAGAGCCGTAATCCCTCATTGAGTGCCAAGGCTGATGCTGAAAAAATCATGATTAAAATGTCTTCCTTGCTGGGGTTCGATCCCGTTTCTCGTCGTAAAAATCCAATTGAAACCGAGGAAGAGGACGAATTAGATCGCCTATGAACGCATGGGAGCAGTACGCAAGCGATATTAAAACAGGTAAAATCCCCGCCTGTCAGCGGTTAAAGCAAGCGGTTGAACGTTACTATAATGACTTAAATAATCCGCTTTATACCTTTGATAATGAGGTCGTAGAGCGTTTTATCGGGTTCTCTCGTGTTTGCCCGCATGTTAAAGGGCACTTGCGAGGTAAGCCGATAGAGCTTGAGCCGTGGCAACAATTTGCCTTTGCGAATCTCCTTGGTTTCAAGGTGATCTCAACGGGGCGAAGAAAATACCGCAGTGCTTATATTCAGGTTCCCCGCAAAAATGCAAAATCCACCGTTGCGGCAATACTGGCTAATTGGTTCTTGGTGATGGAAAACGGGCAACAAGATATTTATACCGCTGCAGTGAGCCGAGATCAGGCGCGTATTGTCTTTGATGATGCCCGTCAAATGTGTGTGCTGTCTAAACCGCTTAAAAAACGGGTGGCCATACAGCAACATAAAGTCATTAATCCGAAACGTAATAGCTTATTGAAACCTCTTGCCGCTAAAGCCGCCACTATTGAGGGAACCAATCCCAGTTTAGCGATTGTAGATGAATATCACTTACACCCTGATAATGCGGTTTATTCTGCCCTTGAGTTAGGGATGGGGGCACGTCCTGAGGGCATTTTATTTGCGATCACAACGTCAGGCAGCAATGTCATTTCAGCCTGTAAACAACATTATGATTATTGTTGTCAAATTCTCGCCGGTGAAGAACAAAATGAATCGTTATTTGCTTTGATTTATGAACTCGACGACGAAAAAGAAATTGACGATGAACGCTTGTGGATAAAGGCGAATCCCAATCTTAATGTGTCAGTTGATGGTGATGCTTTGTATGACACAATACAAAAGGCACGAGGCATTCCCTCACAATGGACGGAAATGTTAACTAAACGCTTTAATATTTGGTGTCAGGGGGAAACGCCTTGGATGGGTGAGGGCGCATGGTTAGCGTGTGAAATGGACTATACCGAAACTGACCTTAAAGGCTTAGCGTGTTATGCAGGAATGGACCTATCCTCTACGGGGGATATCACCAGTGTCTGCTATACCTTTCCTGTCGATAATGAATTGTTGTTATTGACTCGCCACTATATCCCCGAAGCGCAGTTACAGAACCCCGCCAATAAGAACAGGGCGATTTACCGTCAATGGGTTAAATCAGGTTGGCTCCGAACCACACCAGGCGATTGTATTGATTATGATCGCATTCGTGATGATGTGCTTAGAGACAGCCAACAATTTAATATCAAATTGACAGGATTTGATACATGGAACGCTACCCATTTAAGGACACAGCTACAAGGTGCGGGGTTAGATGTTGAGCCATTCCCTCAAACTTACATGAAGTTTAGCCCTGTGGCGAAATCAGCCGAGGTATTTGTTAATCGTAAAATCATTCGTCACAATGGCGATCCGGTGCTTGCGTGGGCGATGGCTAATGTCGTCATGGAAACGGACGCAAACGCGAATATCAAGCCCAATAAAAAGAAATCAGCCAACAAAATTGACCCTGCTATTGCTTTCCTTATGAGCTTTGGTACATGGCAAATTGAGCATGAAGACTTTGCTTTCAACTTAACGGGGGAGCAAAAAGAACGTTTAGCCTCATTTGATGGGGTGTAGCTGACTTATTGTTAGTTGCAAATTTTCGTTATCAACCATGGTGGAAATCACCATAGTATAGGTATGGTGGAAATCGCAATACCTTTACAGTCACACCACAGCTTAAATCTGAGCCAAAGCATTTATTAGTGCTTTGGTCTTCCAGAGGACAAAATTGTCCCCGAGTTATTGAGAAAAACATATTTGTGAAATTATCAATAGGTTAGAACGTTAAACACACTCACCTCGATTAGGACGCCTTAATATCAAGGCGTCGCCCACCTAGTGTAAATCGCCAAAAGAGTAAATTATCAGCAAAAAGGTGCACAGTATGCACAGTTGGTGCACACCGTGTTCACCCTTATTTATTATTTAATATCAATGGATTAAGTTAATGGTGCATAGGGTGCACAGTTGAGGGCTTCAAAAAGATTTATAGGGGGGTAGTGAACAAATCGCAGGATAATAGAGTTTATTTGTACATAATTTAAACTACGAAAGTTTTGTAGTTTATCTATCTTTCCCTCTTCACATTAAGCAATCAGTTTGGCGAAACAGGTATCACCATTTTGATCATGCCTTTTATAACTAAATACTTATATGTATGTACTGGAGCTAATTATTGTTAATAGATGCTGTGAGCTTTAATGTGGGGTACACGGTGGGGTAATAATAACAAAAAGCCCTTAGCAAATAATGGAAAGGACTTTTTAATTCAATGTGTTATACGACTTCTATTAATTCATGCCGTATTTTTTCAGTTTCTTACGCAGTGTGCCACGGTTAATGCCCATCATTTGCGCAGCACGTGTTTGGTTACCACGGGTGTATTGCATCACCATGTCCAACAATGGCTGTTCAACTTCAGCCAATACCAGCTCATATAAGTCATTAACATCTTGACCGTTTAATTGAGCAAAATAGTTCTTCAGTGCTTGTTTAACTGAGTCACGTAAAGGTTTTTGGGTTACCTGATCTTGTGAATTTACAGTGGCAACGGTTAGTACGTCTGAATTTACGCGTTGTTCGAACATAGTTCTGTCAGCTCTTTTATTTATTTACGCAAAAAATTTTCGAAATATGCTTCCAACGCCTCCAGCTGTTCGCTGGCATCCTCTATGGCGTTGAAGGAGCGCCGAAACTGGTCATCAGGGGCATGTTCCTTGAGATACCAAGAGACATGCTTGCGTGCAATGCGAGTTCCTTTGCCTTGACCGTAAAAGTCGTGCAATTCACGCACATGCTTTTGCATTATTTGTTGCACCTTTGCAATCGGCAGAGGAGGCAACAGTTCACCTGTGTCCAGATAGTGCTGGATTTCCCGAAAGATCCAGGGTCTTCCCTGAGCAGCGCGACCGATCATTAAAGCATCGGCTCCAGTGTAGTCAAGCACTGCTCTGGCTTTTAGCGGGTCAGTTATGTCTCCATTCGCAATAATGGGAATAGAGACACTCTGCTTAACTGTCCGAATACTGTCGTATTCAGCTTCACCTTTGAACAAACACTCGCGCGTACGTCCATGAATGGTGAGAGCCGCAATACCACAATCTTCAGCCAATTTGGCAATCTCTACACAGTTTCGTTCATCAGGTGACCATCCTGTACGGATCTTGAGTGTAACAGGTACATCAACCGCATTGACCACCGCAGAAAGGATCTCTGCGACTAAATCCGGATAACGCAGCAATGCCGAGCCTGCTAACTTTTTATTCACCTTTTTTGCCGGACAACCCATATTAATGTCGATAATCTGAGCGCCACCTTCTACGTTTATTTTCGCAGCTGTAGCCATATCAACAGGGTCACTTCCCGCAATTTGTACGGAGCGGATCCCCAATTCATCGCTATGTACCATCCGTAACCGAGACTTGTCTGTCTTCCAAACCTGAGGATTAGAAGAAAGCATTTCAGAAACTGTCATCCCCGCACCCATGTCATAGCAAAGTGACCGAAAAGGTCGGTCTGTAACGCCAGCCATTGGAGCTGCAATGAGGCAATTTTTTAACTGATACTGTCCGATTCGCATAGATGAAAAGAGGGCCAAACTGTGACTGCAAGGGCGCGTATATTACGCATTTTTTACCAGATATGAAAGGACAAAGTTTAACCAAATCGCGAAAAAAAGTTACTTTTTTATACTTGATTTTTTATAAATAGATTATTTAGTCAATAAAAACAAAATGTTACTGTTTTTCTAAAATTTTAAATTTAAATATAGAGAAGTAACAAACTCAAGCAACAAGGTGATATTTATCAGGCAAAATTGTGATTAATGCCTGATAAATAATCATTAAGTGAAACTTTAACTGTTTAATATTATCGCAAATTGTTTAATATTTAACCTATGTTATTTTTTCACTCCGGTAATACGACACCACTCTTCTTTTTCAGCCACAGGATCTAAAGTAAATTGTTCTTGATAAGCTTGTGCAACACTGTCAGCTTGTGTGGCAAGAACACCGGAAAGACCTAAATGACCCCCTTGACGTGGCAGTGTGCTGATAATAGGTGCTAATTCACGTAATGGGCCAGCTAAGATATTGGCGACCACTACATCGGCACTGAGATTGTCTGGTTGGTCTTTAGCAAGGTATAGCGTCAGTGCATCAGCGACACCGTTACGTTGCGCATTGTCGCGACTTGCTTGGATAGCTTGTGGGTCGATATCGATACCTATCGCTTTCGCAGCCCCCAGTTTTAATGCTGCAATGGCTAAAATACCAGAGCCACAACCAAAGTCGATAACGGTTTTACCTGCGAGATCTAAACCATCGAGCCATTGTAGACATAAAGAGGTGGTTGGGTGAGTACCAGTACCAAATGCCAGACCTGGATCGAGCATGACATTTACAGCGTTAGGATCAGGCACTTCACGCCAGCTTGGGCAAATCCATAAACGTTCACCAAAGCGCATAGGGTGGAAGTTATCCATCCATTCGCGCTCCCAATCTTTATCTTCTAACTGTTCGATTTTATGTACAAATCCTTTACCCAGCACCGCCGTGTTTTCTAACATAGCCACGATGATACTCATATCGGTTTCTGCATCATATAAGCCAATAACATCGGTATCACCCCAGAGGCGAGTTTCTCCCGGTAATGGCTCAAAAATAGGGGTATCGTGGCTATCTTGAAAGGTTACTGATACCGCGCCACTTTCAACCAACTCATCACCAATGGCTTCGGCGTTTTCTGAGGTGGCATTTAGTCTTAATTGTATCCAAGGCATAATTAATCTCTTTTAAAAACAAGTTCACTGTAATGGAGCAGATTGAGGCAAGGTTTGTTCTCCAAACCTATTTGCGACAAGAAAGGCCACTAAGCTCAATAACAGCGCAGGAATAATAGGATGAAATCCAGCAATCTGGATATTAAATGTTGCCAGTGTAGCATAGAGTGTGGCACCGGTTATCATGCCCGCAATCGCGCCATAACGGTTTGCTTTGTTCCAGTAAAGGCCAAGTACTAGAGGCCATAAGAAAACCGCTTGTAGTCCACCAAAGGCAAGTAAATTGAGCCAAATTATCATTGATGGCGGGTTCCATGCAGCAAATAGCAATAAGATCCCTAAAATCAAAGTAGATAGGCTAGATAAACGCGCAATGCGTTTTTCATTGTTTATGGCATGAGGCGCGAGATTGAGATAGAGATCTTTGACCAATGTCGCTGATGATTGTAGCAGTTGTGCGTTAATCGTTGACATGATGGCTGCCATCGGTGCCGCTAAAAATATACCGGCAGCAAAAGGCGGTAATACATCAACCATTAAGGTTGGAATAACTTGATCTGGCACGGTGAGATCAGGAATGATTGCCCGACCTAATGCGCCCGCAAAGTGCATACCAAACATTAATAACGCCATCACGATGGTGCCGATGATGATCCCTCTGTGCATGGCTTTGCTGTCTTTATAAGAGATACAGCGCACTGCAGTATGGGGAAGGCCGATAACCCCAAAACAGACCAATACCCAAAATGACGCCATAAAGGGGCCAGTTAAAATGCCGTCAGCACCATGAGGAGAGGTAAGGGCAGGATCGATAGCATTTAGTTTTTGTATTGCAATATCTAAACCACCCGCCTTGTAGATAATGGCAAAAAGCAAAATAAAGGTGCCCAATAACATCACAAGGCCTTGTAAGGCATCATTTAATACACTGGCTCTAAATCCGCCAATCGCTGTATATAATGCGATTGAGATACCAAATATCAGCAAACCAAATTCATAGGGAATACCCGCCGCGGTTTCTAATAAGCGAGCACCACCAATAAATTGTACGGTCATGGCACCAACAAAAGCTACCAGTAGACTTAAGCTGGCAAACCAGACTAAAAAGCGACTTTGGTAGCGAGCATAGAGCATATCATTTAGGGTGACGGCGTTATAACGACGCGCCAAAATAGCAAATTTTTTACCTAGTACCCCGAGGGAGAGCCAAATAGCGGGGAGCTGGATCATCGAAAGAAGTACCCAGCCAATGCCGTATTTGTAAGCCGCGCCTGGTCCCCCAATAAAAGAGCTAGCACTGACATAGGTTGCCGTGATGGTCATTGCAAGGACAAATCCACCCATAGAGCGGTTACCAAGAAAATACTCGTTAAGAAATTGTCCTTTTTCACGTTTACGATATGCGTATGCGGATAATAGGAAGACCAATAAGAGATAGCCAACCAGTGGCACGATAACCTCAGTTTGCATTGTCATGCTCATCTCCTAACGGCATATCTTTGAAAAAATAGCGTACCATCAGATAACACAGTAAAAAAAATAGCACAGGCAAAAATAGGCATGAAAGCTCAAACCAAACCGGTAGGCCGGTTAGCCCCACAGTATTATCGGGTAAATAGGCAGTAAGTAACCAACCCAATAAGTAGATAAAAGTAAGCACTAAGGCCAAGAGGGCTTCTTTGTGGGCCTGAACAAAACGCTTGTCCATCTGTTCTCCCAATCTTTATAGGATTAAAACGAATGGGAAGGATTGTACGGGAAAGTGAGAGGTGATTCAGTGAAAATTGATCATAAACTTATTGGTGGCATCAAATGATGAGGAATTGATTGGCGGTTAAGTGTGCTGCAGGAACTTATTTGGGTTATTTAATAGACTATTTAGTCGAATAAAAAAGGCATAGTCGATAAACTATGCCTTTTACTGATAAGCTAAAAAGATTAATTTTCAGTTAAACCTAGGCGTTTTTCTAGGTAGTGAATATTAGTACCACCTTTTTGGAATTGCTCATCATTCATAATGAATTGGTGTAGCTCAATATTGGTTTTAATGCCGTCAATAATAAGTTCTGCCAACGCATTTTTCATACGAGAAATCGCAATTTCACGTGTTTCACCGTAAGTGATCAATTTACCAATCATTGAATCATAGTGTGGTGGAACGGTGTAACCTGCGTAAATATGTGATTCCCAACGTACACCAAATCCGCCTGGTGAGTGGAAACGAGTGATGGTTCCCGGGCTTGGCAAGAAGGTTTTTGGATCTTCTGCGTTGATACGGCACTCAATAGCATGTCCATGAACGTGAATTTGATCTTGCGTGACCGATAATGGTAAGCCTGATGCAATACGCAGTTGCTCTTTGATAAGGTCAACACCGGTGATCATCTCAGTAACAGGGTGCTCAACCTGAATACGGGTATTCATTTCGATAAAGTAGAATTCGCCATTTTCATAGAGGAATTCAAACGTACCCGCACCGCGGTAGCCAATTTCAATACACGCATTTGCACAGCGTTCACCGATATTTTTACGGATCTCAGGGGTAATACCCGGTGCTGGTGCTTCTTCAACCACTTTTTGGTGGCGACGTTGCATTGAGCAGTCACGTTCAGCTAAATAGATAGCATTACCTTGTCCATCGGCCATCACCTGAATTTCGACGTGGCGTGGATTTTCAAGGTATTTTTCCATATAGACCATATCATTGCTAAATGCCGCTTTGGCTTCCGCACGGGTCATGGAGATTGCTTGCGCTAAGTCTTTTTCTGAGCGAACAACACGCATACCGCGACCACCGCCACCACCTGATGCTTTGATGATAACAGGGTAACCAATGCGTTTGGCGATTTCGATATTTTTGGCTGTATCGTTACCTAATGGGCCATCTGAACCTGGTACACAAGGAACACCGGCTTTTTTCATCGCTTCAATAGCGGAAACTTTATCACCCATTAGGCGAATGGTTTCCGCTTTAGGGCCAATAAAAATAAAGCCTGAGCGTTCAACTTGTTCGGCAAAATCGGCATTTTCAGACAGGAAGCCATATCCTGGGTGAATGGCTTGCGCGCCACTTATCTCTGCCGCGGCAATAATTGCCGGAATATTTAAGTAACTTTTTGCTGAAGCAGCGGGACCAATACAGATAGTCTCGTCTGCCAGCAGAACGTGTTTTAAATCACGGTCTGCCGTGGAGTGAACGGCGACTGCTTTGATCCCAAGTTCCTTACAAGCTCTTAGGATACGCAGTGCAATTTCACCACGGTTGGCAATGAGGATTTTTTCTAGCATGGGCCTGCCTCGTTATTCGATGACAAAGAGTGGATCGTCAAACTCAATAGTATCGCCATCTTGGCAAAGGATAGATTTAACAACGCCCGCTTTATCAGATTCGATTTGGTTCATCATTTTCATTGCTTCAACGATACACAGTGTATCGCCAACATTGACTTGCTGACCCACTTCAACAAAGACTTTTGCTTCTGGGCTTGGTGAACGATAGAAGGTACCTACCATTGGTGAGCGAACAACATGGCCGCTAATTTCTTGCGTTGCTGTAGCCGCTGGTGTTTCTGGTGCTACAGGTGCCACAGCAGCTGCTAATGCAGGTTGAGGTGCTGCTGGTGCCGCAAAATATTGCTGAGGAGCCATTTGACCCTGAACGCCAGAGTTGCGACTGATGCGTACTGACTCTTCACCTTCAGAAATTTCCAGTTCAGAAATGCCAGACTCTTCGACTAGCTCGATCAGTTTTTTAATTTTACGAATATCCATGAGTTGATTCCGTACTCTTTTGATGTTTTTTATTAAGACAAGCGGTTGACCGCTGCCTGTAAAGCAAATCGATACCCTTCAGCACCTAATCCACAGATTACGCCAGTTGCGATATCAGAAAGATAAGAGTGGTGACGGAAAGGTTCCCGACTGTAGACATTGGATAGGTGAATTTCAATAAATGGAATATTCACCCCTAATAATGCATCACGCAGTGCAACACTGGTGTGCGTAAATGCTGCAGGGTTGATAAGAATATAATCAACATTTCCCCGCGCCGCATGAATTTTATTTATTAGCTCATGTTCAGCATTTGATTGAAAATGAGTCAGTTTCACATTTAATGCTTGAGCATCCGCTGACAAACTTTGAACAATATCATTCAGAGTTAGGTGTCCGTAAGTTTCCGGCTCTCTAGTGCCAAGCAGGTTTAAGTTCGGACCATTCAGGAGCAAAATATGAAAATTTTCCGACATTATGCTTCTATCTCCGTCAATTCGTCAACGAAATGACAAAATAACCTGTGCTTTTCGTTTTGTCATCTTTTATTGTATCGAATGTTACGATACAAATCACAAAGTCCGACATTATAGACATTTCACAGAAGATAACAGCAAAATACTGGTCTAATCAGGGAAAGATGGGATTATTTTGATGAAAAGTTAAAAGTTTTTACAAGATTGTAAAACCAAGAAAGTAAAATAAACAGAAGTTTAAAAAATAATCATAACATGACGTTATTTATTGATGTGACAGGAAATCTACGCTTCTTTGAGCTGGATCGATAATATATGTTATAAATGTGATCTAGATCACATTGCTAAGCAGGTTTAATATTAAAAACGCAATAATCTGGCATTAAATTAATCTGTTTAATGCCAGAAATTAGCTCAAAATCATGATAAATAATTACAACTTAACTAAGGTTCTACCTGTTACTTGATTATCCATTATCATCTGAGCATAGCGTGGCACCTCATCGAGTGTAATTTCGGTTACTGTTTGCTGATAAAATGTATCAGGCAATAGCTGTAGTAAACGTTGCCATACTTGAGCGCGTTTTTCTGCAGGATAATAAACGGAATCGATACCTTGCAGACGAACATTGCGTAAAATAAATGGCATGACTGTAGTAGGTAACGTATATCCTCCTGCTAATCCACAGGCGGCAACGGTGCCATTGTAATGTGTTTGTGACAAGATATTGGCAAGGATTTGTCCACCTACGGTATCAATAGCGCCTGCCCAACGCTGTTTATCTAACGCTTTACCCGCAGCCTCAAATGCTTCACGGGTGATAATATGCTCGGCCCCCAGTTTACGTAAATAATCGTGATTGCTGGCTCTGCCACTGAGAGCGGTAACCTGATAGCCAAGTGCGGTTAATAAACTAATTGCGGTGCTACCGACACCACCGCTGGCACCTGTAACCAAAATCTCACCACTATCGGGTGTTATGCCACCTTGTTCTAACGCCATCACACAAAGCATGGCAGTAAAACCAGCTGTACCAATGATCATGGCATTTTTTAACGACAGTCCTTCGGGCAGCGCCGTTAACCAATCACCTTTAACGCCCGCTTTTTGTGCTAAACCGCCCCAGTGGTTTTCACCTACCCCCCAACCGGTTAGTAACACATGTTGTCCAATATGAAAACGGGGAGCTTCTGTATGGTGAACTACCCCTGAAAAATCGATACCGGGGACCATCGGAAATTGGCGTAGAATTTTTCCTTTACCTGTTATAGCTAAGCCATCTTTGTAGTTTAGTGTCGAGTAGTGGACATCAACAATGACCTCATGAATAGGGAGTTGTGATTCATCGATATGTTGGACGCCGGCGCTAAGTTTATCGCTGTGTTGTTCGACTAATAATGCTTTCATGATGACCTCTTATTGCTATCCGTTTCTGTCATGATAGGTGATTTTTTAGCAAGCGTTGTGATTGTGCACAATATCTCGTGTAATAATGAGACAAATTAACGCTTTTTAGTGTATAAACGATGGGTTCTATGTTCATTTAAGCAGAGATTATTCTGAGTTTTACATTTTTGTTGTGAGTTGATACTTAAAATATTTTACGATTGGGCCAAAAATAACATTTATCTTCGTTTATTGAAATTAAGCTAATAGGTTGTTTTGGCCACCATCAAGATGAGTATGATGATCGCTATCTTCATCAAATGATGGGGTAAATGTTATCGAAAATAGATATTGCTGATGTGAATAATTAAATGAATAAATTTTATTTGAACTTGAACCCTTACTTTTGTGTCACAGTGTGGCAACCAAGTAAGATTTTTCTTTGTCGATATCTACGTGATTTGTATTGTGATTAAGTCAAATAAATCTTACGTAGGATCGAATTTATGCGTTAATCGTTTTAATTAGCCCATTTTTATGCAGTTTTTTTCTGCTCCAATTGGGAAAAGTAACGTAGAATATTGTGCCTTTATGATTATTCACGTGTCCACTTTTAACTAAGTAGCGGATCGCGCCTTGTCGCTGCTTATTGTGGTTGGTAGAGTAGACGGATTTTTCCGTCCCGGCTTGCAGGATTATCCTTTCGTATGTTTAAAAAATTTCGTGGCATGTTTTCCAACGATCTGTCTATTGACTTGGGTACCGCCAATACCCTGATTTATGTCAAAGGACAAGGTATTGTTCTCGATGAACCTTCTGTAGTTGCGATCCGCCAAGATCGCGCAGGTACATCAAAAAGTGTTGCAGCCGTCGGGCATGAAGCCAAACAGATGCTAGGGCGTACACCTGGGAATATCGCAGCTATTCGTCCAATGAAAGACGGTGTTATTGCTGATTTTTATGTAACCGAAAAAATGCTTCAACACTTCATAAAACAGGTTCATAACAACAGCTTTATGCGTCCAAGCCCTCGTGTATTAGTGTGTGTACCTGTTGGTGCGACACAAGTTGAGCGTAGGGCTATCCGCGAGTCGGCACTTAGTGCGGGTGCTCGCGAAGTCTTTTTAATTGAAGAACCTATGTCTGCTGCAATTGGTGCAGGTTTACCGGTATCTGAAGCGACGGGTTCAATGGTCGTTGATATTGGTGGTGGGACTACAGAAGTTGCGGTTATCTCATTAAATGGTGTGGTTTATTCCTCTTCTGTACGTATTGGGGGAGACCGTTTTGATGAAGCTATCATTAACTATGTACGTCGTAACTACGGTTCGTTGATCGGTGAAGCAACCGCTGAGCGTATTAAGCATGATATTGGCTCTGCTTATCCTTCAGACGAATTAAATGAGATTGAAGTACGTGGACGTAATTTAGCGGAAGGGGTACCACGTAGCTTTACTTTAAATTCCAATGAGATCCTCGAAGCCTTACAAGAGCCATTAACAGGTATTGTAAGTGCTGTGATGGTTGCCTTAGAACAGTGTCCGCCAGAGCTTGCTTCTGATATTTCAGAACGAGGTATGGTCTTAACGGGTGGTGGGGCACTGTTACGTAACTTAGACCGTTTATTAATGGAAGAAACAGGTATTCCTGTTATTGTGGCTGAAGATCCGCTTACCTGTGTGGCTCGTGGTGGTGGTAAAGCATTAGAAATGATCGATATGCACGGTGGCGATCTATTTAGCGAAGATTAATATTATTGTGCGAGTAAGGGAGAAAGGATTCCCCCTTAATCACAATATAACAATATTAACACCTGTTCTTTTACTTCTCCGTGTGAGTGATCTTAGAGTTTATGAAGCCTATTTTTAGTCGGGGGCCTTCCCTGCAACTAAGATTAATAATCGCTGTGATTATCGCGATATCGTTGTTAATTGCTGATAATCGCATAGGTGCTTTTTCAAAAGTCCGTCAGTATTTGGATACTGCTGTGAGTCCTTTCTATTTTCTTGCAAATGGGCCTCGTCGTTTCCTTGATCAACTCTCTGAAACCTTTGCAACTCGCGAACGTTTACAATTTGAAAATCAAGCGCTAAGAAAAGAGCTTCTTGTTCGCAGTGGTGAAAGTCAGCTACTGGAACAATTTAAACAAGAAAATGCCCGCTTACGAGAATTACTTGGTTCACCTTTACGTCAAAATGAACAAATGACGGTAACACAAGTGTTGTCTGGTAATAGTACGCCTTATCGAGATCAAGTGGTGATAGACAAAGGCACTAATGATGGGGTGTATGAAGGTCAGCCTGTTATTAGTGATAAAGGCGTTGTTGGACAAGTTATTGCCGTAAGTGAGTTAACCAGCCGAGTACTGTTAATTTGTGATACCTCTCATGCATTACCGGTACAAGTATTACGTAATGATATTCGCGTTATTGCCTCAGGGGCTGGGTGTGCGGATGATCTACTGTTAGAGGCACTACCTGCGAATATCGATATTCGTGTAGGGGATGTGTTAGTCACCTCAGGATTAGGGGGACGCTTTCCTGAAGGTTATCCTGTTGGGGTTGTTTCTTCGGTAAAAGTCGATAATCAACGTGCTTATTCGGTGATTAATGTGCGACCTTCTGCTGAATTACAACGTTTACGTTATCTGTTGCTATTATGGAACGCCTCAGAGAAGAAACAAGCGCCACCGTTACCCTCAGAGGTTTACCGTGCTGCCAATGAACGTTTGATGCAATTAATGCCACAGGTACTGCCTAACTATGAACAAGCGGGGCCACCACTGCCTCGTTCTATGTCACAAGAGCCAACGGAAAATAGCGCCACCCCAAGTGATATAGCACCAGTACCACCAACGGAAAACAATAAACCTCAACCTAATACGAATCGAGGTAGATAGTGACAATCAATCCTTATCGTAGCCGTGGGCGTTGGATTATTTGGCTCTCGTTTCTAATAGCTTTGGTGTTACAAATTATGCCTTGGCCTGAGCAACTAGAAGTTTATCGCCCTATTTGGCCGGTGTTGTTTCTGATTTATTGGATAACGTCATTACCTCATCGTATTAGCGTTGGAACAGCATTTGTTCTTGGGATGAGCATGGATTTAGTGCAAGGGACAACATTAGGCGTAAATGCGTTGGCTTATACCCTAGTAAGTTATGTTATCGCCTTTAAATATCAATTATTTTGTAACTTAGCGTTATGGCAACAGGCATTAGTGGTAATGTTAGCGATTGGTGTGGTTGATCTTACTGTATTTTGGGCAGAATTTTTGCTTTCTCCCGTGACTTTTCACCCACAAGTATTCTGGAATAGTCCAGTCAGTGGTATTCTTTGGCCATGGCTTTATTTTTTGCTTCGCAAAGTCCGTCACCAGTTTTCAGTTCATTAACCTCTCTGGATCATGACGGTATTTTTGTGTCACCGTCATGAGGATATTATTGTGATCACTCTTTACCTTGCATCGAGTTCCCCCAGAAGGCGAGAGCTTCTGTCACTGTTGGATGTTCAATTTAGCACCATTACACCGGCAATTGATGAAATTTGGCAACAAGGTGAAGCACCAGAAGATTATGTTATCCGTTTGGCGAGAGAGAAATCTCAAGAGGGGGTACGTCAAGCGACAAATGACTATCCGGTATTAGGCTCTGATACTATCGTGGTTCAAGCAGGTCGTATTCTGGAAAAACCACGAGATAAAGCGCATGCAGCACAAATGCTAAGTAATCTTTCAGGTGCAACCCACCAAGTGATGACGGCGATTGCTATTTCAGATAAAACCCGAACAATAAGCCAATTAGTTGTCACGGATGTGACTTTTAGAAAGATGACAGAAAGTGAAATTAGTGCGTATATTGAAACGGGAGAGCCAATGGATAAAGCTGGCGCTTACGGTATTCAGGGAAAAGGAGGCCGTTTTGTACAACGGATTGAGGGTAGCTATCATGCTGTTGTCGGCTTACCGCTTGTTGAAACCGAAGCATTGATAGCTCAATTTTTGTCTCTAGCGAATGATAAGGAGATTTCATGACAGCAGAGCTATTAGTGAATGTGACTCCCTCTGAAACCCGAGTGGCCTATATCAGCGGGGGCATACTACAAGAGATCCACGTTGAAAGAGAAGCCAAACGAGGTCTTGTCGGAAACATCTACAAAGGTCGGGTAAGTCGTGTATTACCTGGGATGCAAGCTGCATTTATTGACATTGGGCTTGAGAAAGCCGCTTTTTTACATGCTTCTGATATTATGCCTCACACGGAATGTATCGCGGGTGAAGAGCAGAAAAAATTTAATGTTCGTGATATTGCGCAACTTGTACATCAAGGTCAGGACTTGATTGTACAAGTGGTGAAAGATCCTCTAGGTACAAAAGGGGCACGTCTTACAACAGATATCACATTACCATCACGTTACTTGGTGTTTATGCCGGGGGCTTCTCATGTGGGTGTTTCACAACGTATTGAAAGTGAAGAAGAACGTGAGCGCTTAAAACGCTTGGTAGAAGAGTATTGTGATGAAAATGGCGGGTTTATTATTCGCACTGCCGCTGAAGGTGTCGGCGAACATGAAATAAAACAAGATGCTGCTTTTTTAAAGCGCCTATGGAATAAAATCATTGAGCGTAAAAAAAGAAATAAAACGCGCATTCAAATTTATGGTGAGCTCGCTTTAGCACAACGTATTTTACGTGATTTTGCAGGGGCTGAATTAGATAGCATTCGGGTTGACTCTAAATTAACTTATCATCAATTACAGGAGTTTATTGGTGAATATATTCCTGAATTAACCGCTAAACTTGAATTACACCAAGGTAATCAACCTATTTTCGATCTTTACGGGGTTGAAAGTGAAATTCAGCGCGCGTTAGAGCGAAAGGTCGAGTTAAAATCAGGAGGCTATCTGATTATCGACCAAACCGAAGCAATGACAACGATTGATATCAATACGGGCGCTTTTGTTGGTCATCGTAATTTAGAAGAGACGATTTTTAATACCAATGTTGAGGCGAGTCAGGCGATAGCGCGGCAACTGAGATTACGTAATTTAGGCGGCATTATCATTATTGATTTTATTGATATGAGTAATGAAGATCATCGCCGTAGAGTATTAGCTTCCTTAGAACAAGCATTGAGCAAAGATCGCGTGAAAACGACCATCAATGGTTTTTCACAATTAGGTTTGGTTGAGATGACACGTAAACGAACCCGTGAAAGTCTCGAGCATGTACTTTGTGATGACTGTCCTACTTGCCAAGGCCGTGGTACAGTAAAATCAGTTGAAACGGTATGTTATGAAATATTACGAGAAATTGTTCGTGTTCATAAAACCATAGACGCAGATCGCTTTTTGGTTTATGCCGCCCCCGCTGTTGTGGAAGCACTAAAAGGTGATGAATCACATGCTTTAGCCGAAGTGGAAATTTTTGTTGGGAAGCAAGTCAAAGTGCAAACTGAGCTACTCTATAGTCAGGAGCAGTTTGATGTGGTGATGATGTAATGGATTCGCCTTGCTAATAAATATGATGGCAGAAAGGAGACTAAATGAAGCGGCTGTCTAAATCTTTATTATTGATAACCCTTTTTTGCCTGATTATTTTCGCCGTAGTATTAAGTGGATTTCGTTATTTTCTGCCTCGTTTAGATAATTATCGCCCTGAAATTGAAACCTATTTATCTAAACAGTTCAATAGCCCAGTCACCATGACACAGGTGAAAGGAGAATGGCAAAACTTTGGCCCTGATATCCAAATTACTGGGCTGTATATTGATAATAACAGTGTTGAAGTGAGTGCTGAACAGATCATTTTCTCTTTTGATGTTTGGCGTTCACTGCTTCATTTTCAACTCTATTTTCGTGAATTAACCTTTGAACAGTTAGCTGTAAATTACAAAAAGCCTATTTTTACTGGGCAAAATGGTGATATTACCTTCACTGAACCTGATGATATCTCTTCCATTTTCTTACAACAATTTGACCGATTTAAATTGGTTGATAGCCGTTTCGTGTTTTTATCACCTTCTGGTGACACTAGCACGCTCCATATTCCCGAATTAATGTGGCTCAATCAGAAAAACCGCCATCGTGCGCAAGGGGAAGTTACTTTAGATACCCCAATAAATCATTATGGTGGACTAAAAGTACGTCTTGATCTCTATACGAAAAAGCAGGGGGCACTCGATAAAGGACAGGTGTTTGTCACCGCTGATGAGGTTGATATTTCCCCTTGGTTAAGCCAATGGGTTAAAAGTAACAGTGGCCTTGGTGAAGCGAAAGCCAGCCTATCTAATTGGATAGAGATCAGTAATGGGCGGATCACGGGTAGCCAGTTACAAATCCATCAAGGTGAAATGGATTGGCGTAATGAAGGGCGCACACATGTATTAAAGGTAGAAGATTTAATTCTACGTATGAGACGCCAAGAAAATGGCTGGCTTGCTGATATCCCTTATACCCGAAAAATAACGATGGATGGCGATGAATGGCCAGATGGTTATTTAGCGGTACTTTATCAACCTAAAGAAAAACAACAAGATGAAGCTTGGCGTATCCGTGCTAAAAATATTGAATTAGAACGGTTATCTGCGTTATTGCCTTTGTTCTCTTTTTTAACGCCTGATGTCGTGCGCCAATGGCAGTATCGTCAATTTTCTGGCATGGTCGACTCATTTGCTCTTGATTTAGCCCCCGATGATTTTAAACGTAGTGCCATTGATATCAGTTGGCAAAATGTTGCTTGGAAACGCTGGCAAGAAATCCCTTCTGTGGCACATTTTAATGGTCATTTAAAGGGCACATTACAGCAAGGAGCGCTTAATTTTGCGCTTAATAACAGTGAAATTGATACTGCTGGGCTTTTTAAAGCGCCACTTAATATAGAAAAAGGCACTGGTACGGTTTACTGGCAGCATCAGGGAGATTCTCTGTCGTTATGGAGTCAAGGGATTGATATAAAAGCCACCTCCGCTTGGGTTGCCGGTGATTTTCGTTATCAAAAACAAGGAGAGCATCAACAACTGTCTATTCTTTCGGGAGTGAATGTGACCGATGCCGGTGAGACATGGCGCTATTTACCTGAAAAATATGTCGGTAAAGATTTAACACAATATCTCTCTGACGCGATTATTGCCGGAAACGTTAAAAACGGTACGTTTATTTTTCATGGTGATCCGCGGGATTTCCCTTTTGAACAACATAATGGTTGGTTTCAAGTCTATGCCCCAGTAAAACAGGCAACCTTCAAATATGATAGTGAATGGCCGGCACTGTTTGATCTCAATGTTAATCTTAATTTTATGAATAACGGCTTATGGATGTCCTCTGATAATGTTCAGGTTGGTAAAGCCACCGCTAAAAACTTGACGGCGATTATTGAGGACTATAACAAAGAAAAAATTGTTATTGATGCAGATATTGAAGCCACGGGCGATGATTTAAAAGAGTATTTTCTAGCTTCGCAAATGGCAACGATTGGTCATACACTTGAAATACTAAAAGTGGCTGGAAAAATTAACGGGAGTTTGCATCTCGACATTCCTTTTGATGGCGAGCAGGTGGTCGCTTCTGGTCAGGTAAACTTAAACAATAACGATGTCACATTAGCCTTTATGGATACCACCCTAGAAGGTGTTACGGGACAATTTCGTTACCATAATGATAAATTAGAGAGCGATACTTTAACCGCGAATTGGTTTGGTCAACCTCTGACATTTTCTTTTGCTGGTGGTGATCAACGGGATGCTTATCAAGTTGGTGTTGATCTAAAAGGACAATGGGATATCGGGAAAATTAAGGGATTACCTAATGATATACAACATAAATTAAGCGGTTTTTTACCTTGGCATGGCGCGGTAAGTGTTAATATTCCAGAAACAGCGGATGTCAATTATCAAGTGGATCTGACCGGACAAGTGAATGCGCTACAAAGTCAGTTAGCTGCGCCAAGTACCGATGATTTTAAAAACGCTTCCCCCATTGTGATTTCAGCAAAAGGGAATAGTGAAAAACTTAACGTTAGTGCCGATGCACAAGATCAGTGGTCATTAAATAGTGAATGGGCGTTAGGTGAACCATTACGTCTATTACAAGGTAATTTAGTCTCTTCCTCGCTCACACTACCTCAATTAAATGATCAATCACGATTGACTATTGCTTTGCAGGGATTGCAAGGCGATAAATGGCTACCTACTTTAATGGCTTTTTCATCATTAGCCCCTTCTGAAAACGCGATACGTTTCCCTACCAATATTCATATTAGTCTGCCTGAACTTAATTTTGCTGGTCAGCAATGGATTGCGCCACAAACAGAAATTATGCGTGCTGATGATGGTGTAAAATTATCCTTCTCAGGGAGTGAGTTACGAGGTGACTTATTTGTACCCAATACGGCACAACCTTGGCAGGTGAATATTACCTATCTCTATTTTAATGGCGCTAGCCCAACAGAAGAAAATAAATCCTTAAAAATGGCAAATGTGCCTGATGCCAAAAAAGCAGTTCAATTTTCACTTAAAGATATTCCTGCTATCAATTTCGCCTGCCAAGAGTGTTGGGTGAATGGATTATTACTAGGGAATATTGAAGGTGCAATACAGCCTCGTGACGGAGCATTATTGTTAACTGCAGGTAAGCTTAAAAATAGCAGTGGCGAGCTATCTGTGAGTGGTGTGTGGTCAGAAGATAGTTTAGGCAACAGTATCACTAAGTTGGCAGGTAAACTAACGGCACCGGAAGTCGATGAAATGGCGGCTTACTTTGGTTATATCATTCCGATTGTTCAGTCACCACTTACGGCAGATTTCTCACTGCAGTGGCACAATACCCCTTGGAATTTTGATCTAAAAACACTCAATGGTGAAGTGAATGCTTCTCTTGGAAAAGGGCGTATTGAAAAGGTGGATGTTGGGCAAGCAGGAAAATTATTACGTCTAGTCAGTTTTGATGCCCTGTTACGTAAGTTGCAATTCGACTTTAGAGATACTTTTAGTGATAATTTTGAGTATGATTCCATTAAAGGTGATTTGACGGTTAAACAAGGTGTTTTAAACGCGAAAAGCGTTGCTGTAGATGGTGTTATTGCCGATATTGCTATAAAAGGTCAAGTGGATCTGTTGGCGCGTAAAATGGACTTACAAGTAGTGGTAACTCCTGAAATATCAGCTACAGTAGGCGTTGCTACCGCATTTGCTATTAACCCCATCGCTGGTGCTGCTGTATTTGCAGCTTCAAAAGTACTGGGGCCACTTTGGAGTAAGATTTCAGTTATACGTTATCATGTTACCGGAACGGTAGAACAACCAAAGATTGACGAAGTACTGCGTCAACTTAAGGAGGATCAGGCGTTATGAAAAAAGTTAATGTCGCACTTTTGCAGCTTTGTAGCGGAAAAAATATAAAAAATAATCTGGCGCAAATAGAGCAACAGATTAAGCAACTCCCCGATTCAGTCAAGCTTGTATTAACGCCTGAAAATGCATTACTTTTCTCCAGCGCAAAAGATTATCATAAACATGCTGAAATTCAGGGGAAAGGACCATTACAAGATGCGATTGCTAATATGGCGCAGCGCTATAAGGTGTGGATCTTAGTGGGTTCAATGCCATTGATTAGCCGAGATTCTCCTGAGCAGATCACCAGTAGTAGTTTAGTTTTTGATGATGAAGGGGTGATCCGCGCTCGTTATGACAAAATTCATATGTTTGATGTGAACATTGATGATGAACAAGGCGAATATAATGAATCAGCCATTTATCAACGTGGTGAACGCTTGACTGTAGTGGATACACCTGTGGGTAAATTAGGTTTAACGATTTGTTATGATTTACGTTTTCCCGGTCTTTTCCAAGCATTAAGAGAAAAAGGTGCTGAAATTATTTCTGTACCGGCAGCCTTTACTCGTTTAACAGGTAAAGCGCACTGGGAGCCATTGTTACGCGCGCGGGCTATTGAAAATCAGTGTATTATTTTGGCACCGGCTCAAGTCGGTACCCATGATGCTCGTCGCACATGGGGTCATACAATGGCTGTGGATGGTTGGGGGAAAGTATTGAAAAAGAACCCTGATGCGGTCAGTGCCCTAACGCTCAATATTCGAGTCGATAGTTTAGAAGGTATGCGTGAACAGATACGGGTTGTGAAACATAATCGCTTTCGCCCGAAACTGACACACTTAATAAAAAAAGTTAAGGATAAAAAAGAATTATGAGTTTAGCTGTTGTCAGCGAAAGTCTGTTGGAAGCGAACAACCTGAGTTTAGATGATTTAGCATCGACACTAGAGCAGCTTGCACAGCGTCAAATTGATTATGGTGATCTTTATTTTCAATCAAGCTACCACGAAGCATGGATATTAGATGATCAGATAATTAAAGATGGCTCTTACAATATTGACCAAGGGGTTGGCGTTAGAGCGATTTATGGTGAAAAAACAGGTTTTGCTTATGCAGACCAATTAACACTCAACGCACTTAACCAAAGTGCTCATGCTGCGCGTAGTATTGTGCAAGCACAAGGCAATGGGCAGATCCATACACTGGGTGCTATTCAACATACTCCGTTATACAACCTAAATGATCCATTACAAAGTTTGTCTCGTGAAGAAAAAATAGCACTATTACATGACGTTGATCGTGTGGCACGGGCTGAAGATAAACGTGTTAAACAAGTCAATGCCTCATTAACGGGAGTGTATGAGCATGTGTTAGTTGCTGCAACGGATGGTACTTTAGCGGCGGATGTGCGTCCTCTTGTACGTCTTTCAGTAAGCGTACTGGTCGAAGATGACGGTAAACGTGAACGTGGTTCGAGTGGTGGCGGTGGTCGTTTTGGTTATGATTATTTTCTGACTAAAGAAAATGGCGAAACCCATGCAGCGACTTATGCCCGTGAAGCGGTACGCATGGCATTAGTTAATTTATCGGCTATTGCTGCACCGGCAGGTACAATGCCTGTGGTTTTAGGCGCCGGATGGCCCGGTGTTTTATTACATGAAGCTGTTGGACATGGTTTAGAAGGTGATTTTAATCGTCGTCAAACATCGGTATTCTCTGGGCGTATTGGCGATAAGGTAACTTCTGAGTTATGTACTATCGTGGATGATGGTTCAATTGAAGGCCGACGAGGCTCCGTGGCGATTGATGATGAAGGCGTACCAGGTCAATACAACGTATTAATCGAAAATGGCATCTTAAAAGGCTATATGCAAGATAAGATGAATGCGCGTTTAATGGGGGTAAAACCGACGGGCAATGGGCGTCGTGAATCCTATGCACATTTGCCAATGCCACGTATGACCAACACCTATATGCTTGCGGGTAAATCTTCTCCTGAAGAGATCATCGCCAGTGTCGATCGCGGTATTTATGCGCCAAACTTTGGTGGTGGGCAAGTTGATATTACCTCGGGTAAGTTTGTTTTCTCAACTTCAGAAGCCTATTTAATTGAAAAGGGTAAAATTACTAAACCAATTAAAGGCGCAACCTTGATAGGTTCAGGTATTGAAGCGATGCAACAAGTTTCTATGGTGGGTAATGATCTCGCATTAGATAAAGGTGTCGGGGTGTGCGGCAAAGAGGGGCAAAGCTTGCCGGTAGGGGTTGGGCAACCGACACTGAAATTGGATAAGTTAACCGTTGGTGGTACTGCTTAACAGTTGTTATTGTTATCTATTTATACAAATTACCCCAATAAAACTCCATCGCTATGATGGAGTTTCTATTTAAGTGAGTAAATGGAGCTATTTATGGGCAAACGTCTATTCCCTGTTCTTATTGTTGTGGCTGTTTTATTTTTTGTTCTTTATAAAGGATTAGTACCTGAAACGCAGATACCAGCAACAGCGCCTCCTACATCAACAACATCTACATCGTCAAAGAGTTCAATCAGTCAGCCTGAGTCTCAACGTCCTTTAGCAATTGATGAAAAGACCCAAGCCAATAAAGTGGCTGATTATTTGCAACAACACGCCCGCTTACCTGATTTTTATATCAGCAAAAAAGAGGCTCGTGCTAAAGGTTGGAATGCGAAAGCGGGCAATTTATGTGAAGTTTTACCAGGACGGGCGATTGGTGGTGATCGCTTTATGAACCGTGAAAAACAGTTACCTGAAGAAGCGGGGCGCCAATGGTTTGAAGCAGATGTCAATTATCAATGTGGACATCGTGGTAGCGATCGCCTGCTATATTCTAATGACGGATTAATTTATTTAACCACCGATCATTACCGTACCATGCAAAGAGTTGCACCTTAATGAAACAGATTATTTTTGATTTCAGCACATTGGCGGATCGAGATGCTTTTTATCATCAGTTTGCTCAGCAATTTCAATTGGATGAAGCATTTGGTAATAATCTTGATGCGTTATGGGATGTATTAACAGGAGAAATTGAATTGCCTGTTAATATTGTTTTCAGACATGCACCGCATCATTCCCGCACCTTCCAGCCCATTATTGAGATAATGCAAGAAGCGCAAGAGACGCTCGGTAAAGAGCTATTTCGCTTTCATTGTGAACATAAAAAAGCCAAGTAGAGCTAGCTGAAAGCCCATAAGTATTACAAGGTATCCTGAAAACCGCAGTGGTATCATGATTTAGCACTGCGTTTTCAGGAGCATCAGTCGTTAAGCTGACTCTGAGAGATCTTTTAGATATTGAAACAATAAGCGGAATGATTTTGGCGGTTTATTGGCTTCTTTCTCTTTTTTAGCATTACGAATAAGTGTGCGTAATTGCTGGCGATCGGCCATAGGATAAAGCGCTACCACTTCCTCAATCACTTCATTACCACCGTCAATCAGACGTGTACGCAGATCTTCTAGTTTATGTAACACTAAAATTTGCTGATTATGGCGATTTTTTAGTTTATCTAGTGCTTGGCGGATCGGCTCTTCATCAACATTACGGAGTAACTTACCGATATATTGAATTTGGCGACGACGCGCTTCGCGTTGTACCTTTTGCGCCAATTTAATTGAAGCGAGTAGTTTTTCATCAAGAGGAACACGTTCAAGCTCTTGAGCACTTAACTCAACAAGTTCGGTGCCTAATTTCTTTAACGCTTCAGCATCACGTTTAATTTCACTTTTGCTGACCCAAATGATCTCTTCCTCTTCTTCCTCTTCTAACGGTGTATTGTCAAATTCAGGATTGAGGTAGTGCCACTCTTCTGGCTGCTTTGCCATAATAAAAATTCCTGTTGCAGAGTAAGCCGGGAGTGTGATTTGGTGAATGACCAAAAGCCCGACGGGTGATAACATTCATATATCTTCTATTGTAACTGGGAAAATCGCTTGTTGACCACCTGTCAATTGATTTACTTTAGCAAAAATAAGTAAAAAGTGATGTTCTCCTTAGGAAAATGGTTCTCAATGAATAATACAGATCAGGTAAAACAGCTGGAAGAGGCAGTTTCTCTTGCACTGGAGATCGCCGCAAAACAGTGTGACGGTGCAGAAGTTGCAATTAATAAATCAACAGGCATAAGCGTTAGTACACGCTATGGTGAAGTAGAAAATGTTGAATTTAATAGTGATGGTGCATTAGGGATCACCGTCTATCAGCAACAACGTAAAGGGAGTGCATCTTCTACAGATTTAAGTCCTGATGCGATTAAACGTGCAGTACAAGCGGCTGTAGATATTGCGCGCTACACTTCTGTTGATCCTTATGCAGGGCCTGCTGATAAAGCCCTGTTAGCCTTCGATGCCCCTTTTCTTGATCTCTACCACCCAACAGACATAACAGCAGATAAAGCGATTGAGCTGGCGTCTCGTGCGGAGCAAGCTGCATTAGACAGTGATAGCCGTATCGTCAATACCGAAGGAGGAAGCTTTAATAGTCATAGTGGAACTCGCGTCTTTGGTAACAGCCTTGGTTTATTAAAAAGCTACTCTTCATCTCGTTATTCAATGTCGAGTTGCGTTATCGCTCGTGAGGGTGAGGATATGGAGCGCGATTATGCCTATACCATTAGTCGCCGTTTTGAGGCGTTACAATCTCCTGAATGGGTAGGACAAGAGTGTGCACGCCGTACCTTATCTCGTCTAGCTCCCCGTAAATTATCCACCATGAAAGCGCCTGTTCTTTTCTCAGCGGAAGTAGCAACGGGGATCTTCGGTCATTTAGTGGCAGCCATCAGTGGTAGCATGATCTACCGTGAGTCATCTTGTTTGTTAGATAGCTTAGGAAAACAGATTTTCCCTCAATGGTTAAATATTCAAGAGCGTCCACATATTGTGGGAGGATTAGCATCAACGCCTTTTGATAGTGAAGGGGTACGCACATCAGATGCAGATATTATTAAAGATGGGGTACTGCAAGAGTGGCTCCTTACTAGCTATTCCGCAAGAAAATTAGGGTTAAAAAGCAATGGACATGCGGGGGGCATTCATAACTGGCGTATCCCAGGGCAAGGCCTCTCCTTTGATGAATTGTTAAAAGAGATGGGCACAGGGCTTGTGGTCACTGAATTAATGGGACAAGGGGTTAGCACGGTGACAGGGGATTATTCCCGTGGTGCGAGCGGTTTCTGGGTCGAAAATGGTGAAATTCAGTATCCAGTGAGTGAAGTGACTATTGCCGGTAACTTGAAAGAGATGTGGGCGAATATTGCCACAATAGGTGATGATATTGAAACCCGCAGTAATATTCAGTGTGGATCGCTACTATTACCAGAAATGAGTATCGCAGGTCAGTAGCACCTTACCTTTAATCTCAGCCCATAAGTGGGCTGAGATATCGCGCTTACTTGTATTTTATTGCGTTAATAAGATAAAAAATAACACGCGAACCTTCAGCATTGCTTAACGGTGTAATTCACCAGCAGCTTCAGGTTGGTAGAGAATTTCTAATACTTTGACCTTAGTTTCAAGGCCATTAGGAAGCTGCCAACTGATCTCATCATTGATAGCTAAACCTAATAGTGCAGCCCCCATTGGCGCCATGACTGATAATTCAGTCGCACTATCTTTTAATGAAGCAGGGTAAACTAAAGTACGAATACGCTCTTCATTATTTTTTAAGTCCATAAAACGGACTTTGCTGTTCATGGTGACGATGTTAGCAGGGATATCAGCTGGTGTAACAATGTCAGCACGATCTAACTCTTCATTTAAAGCTTCTGCAATTGGGCTGTCTGCAAAGGCAGGTTGCTCTAGTAATGAATCTAAACGTTCTGCATCAAGTTCATTGATGATAATTGTTGGCTTTGTCATACCACACTCCAATTTGTTCCAATGCAAAACAACACCCCCACGGATTAGGTGGGGGTGTTGTTAAACTCTATGTAAGATAATAGGCGGTTCTGTAGCAAAAAGAAAGAGGCAGTGATCACAGTCTCTTTCTGGGATTTTTGTTAAGAAATGCTAATCTATTGTTTTTGATTAGAATTAATCTTCATCAAACCCTGATTCAAATAATGCAATAATCGCATCAATCGCTTCTTTTTCATCACAGCCACTGGCTTCTATATCGATGTGACTGCCTTGTTCGGAATCTAACATCAACATCGCAATCACACTATCTGCTTGCGCCTCAACGCCTTCATGGTTACGTAACGTCACCGTTGATTGAAATGTATTGACCAAATCAAACAATTTCATGGCAGGCCTTGCATGCATGCCTAAACGGTTTTTTATCGCTACGCGTCGATATTGGGTCATTTGCGCTTTTCAAGTGTTCTATGGCGTGATTGTACGTTTTTCCCTCTAGAGCGGAAATAGTCAGCCAGTTGTTCAGCCACGTAAACAGAACGATGTTTGCCGCCAGTACAACCAATAGCAACAGTTAGGTAACTACGATTATTCGTCTCTAACATCGGTAGCCAAAGTTCTAGATAACTTCTTGTTTGATAAATAAAGTTATGCACTTCGGTATGGCGATCGAGGAAGGCTGCGACTGGACGATCTAACCCCGTCATTGGGCGTAATTTGGGATCCCAGTGGGGATTAGGTAAAAATCGTACATCAAAGACATAATCAGCATCGATAGGAATACCATGTTTAAAACCGAAAGACTCAAATACCATGGTCAATTCGCGTTCACGTTTACCGAGTAAGCGAGTACGTAGCATTTCGGCTAATTCATGCACTGACATCTCTGAGGTATCAATAATCAGATCAGCCCGTGATCGTAAAGGTTCGAGCAGATCACTCTCTGTATCAATCGCCATTTCTAGCGAGAGGTTTTTCGTTGAAAGAGGGTGTAGGCGTCGAGTATCACTATAACGGCGGATCAGCGTATTTCTATCAGCATCTAAAAATAACAGTTGTGGAGAATATTCCGCGGGTAAACTTTCCAGCGCCTTTTCGAAAATCTCCGGTGATTCTGGCATATTACGTACGTCAATACTGACTGCGGCAGCGGCAGCATCACGCTCAGCCAGTGTTTTCGCAAGCTCCGGTAACAGATCGACAGGTAAGTTATCAACACAATAAAATCCCATGTCCTCAAGCGCACGCAAAGCGACTGACTTACCTGAACCAGAGCGTCCGCTGACTATCATCAGCACCATGAGGTAGCTCCCCTTAATTTCCCAGTGATGAATATCATTCCACTGTATGCTATTCGCGTCCTGATAAACCCAAACCCATTAGGTTTATTCTGTGATAATCTGATAAAGCTCTTCATCACTTTGTGCGGAGCGTAGTCGGCGACATAAATTTTTGTCAGCCAACTGTTTTGCAATCAAAGACAGTGTGTGTAAATGTTCCTTACATTGTGTTGCAGGAACGAGTAATGCAAACAACAAATCGACAGGTTGATTATCAATAGCGTCGAAGGCAATAGGCTCGCTTAGGTGAAGAAACACACCAACAACTTTTTCAGTTTCATCACTTTCAATACGCCCATGAGGGATAGCCAATCCACCCCCAATCCCTGTTGTACCGACTTTTTCACGCGTTAATAAAGCCTCAAAAATCAGTGTCTCTGGTAAATTCAGTGCTTGAGCTGCATTCTCACTGATAATTTCTAACGCGCGTTTTTTACTTGTGCAATGCACATTGTTATGTGTACATGCCAGAGTAAGTACGTCGCTAATATTCATCTTTGTATCGTTGTTCATTGTCTTATTCACTTAGACCAGCAAACCAGATGCCACAGAGTGACATCTGGTTTTTGTTAGCGGATTATTTAGGCGCTGTTTTTAATTGAACAAACGCGACATCAATAACACTCTAACATCGCCGATTGTATTCCCATTTTACAATGGGAAATGAATTAATGTTGTCTCAGTTTATCTTTGTGTTTGGTTAATTGACGAGCCAGTTTATCCATTAATCCATCAATTGCTGCGTACATATCTTCTGCTTCCGCAGAGGCATGTAATTCACCGCCATTTACTTGAATCGTCGCTTCCGCAATTTTAGTCACTTTTTCGACTTTGAGGATAACTTGGACGTTATTAATTTTGTCAAAGAACTGAGGTAATTTAGCGCTTTTTGCTTTGACGGTATCACGCAGAGCATCAGTTAATTCAATATTATGACCAGTGATTTGAAGTTCCATAGTGTCTTCCTTCTCAATTATGCTCAAACCAACTCTTTACGTTGATTTGAAGGCGGGATGGATAATGACTCTCTATATTTCGCAACAGTTCGTCGAGCAACCTGTATACCAAGCTCGGCGAGCATATTTGCCAGTTTACTATCACTTAGTGGTTTCGCTGGGTTTTCTGCTGCGATTAGTTTCTTCACTAAAGCCCGAATTGCTGTTGAAGAGGCTTCACCTCCGTTATCAGTATTTACGTGGCTTGAGAAAAAATACTTCAATTCGAAAATTCCCCGAGGACAATGCAAATATTTTTGCGTTGTAACGCGAGAAATGGTGGACTCGTGCATCTCAACCTGTTCTGCAATATCGGCCAAAACAAGGGGTTTCATATGCTCTTCACCGAATTCGAAAAACGCCTGCTGTGTGTCAACAATGCAATGAGCGACTTTTAATAATGTCTCATTACGGCTTTCTAAGCTTTTTATCAGCCATTTAGCCTCTTGTAAATTGTCACGAATAAATTTCCCATCGCTTTCGTTTTGAGCTGATTGCCCAAGCGCTGCATAAGTCTCATTTATGCGTAGGCGGGGAATGCTATCCGTATTTAACTCAACTTGCCAGTGTTCTCCTGATTTTTTTACCAGTACATCAGGAATAACATACTGTGATTCCTCTGTATCAATACTTAAACCCGGTTTTGGATCAAGAGATTGAATGGTCTCAATTACTACTTTTAATGTCTCTTCACGTAGCTTAGTGTGACGCATTAATTGGCGAAAATCACGATTACCTAATAACGCTAAATAGTGCTCAATAACAAGTTGAGTCTCTTTCAAATAAGGTGTATTAGTTGGAAATGTCGACAATTGAATTAACAGACACTCTTTTAAGTCTCTGGCTGCGACACCTACGGGATCAAAGCGTTGAATACGCTTTAATACCGCTTCAATCTCATCAAGCTCTAACTCATCATCACCCATTCCGGCAAGAATGTCATCTGTTGAAACTGTTAAATATCCTGTTTCATCGACAGCATCAATAATGCTTGTCGCGATAGCACGATCAGTATCAGTAAAAGGTGTTAGGTCAGCTTGCCAAGTAAGGTAATCTTGCAGTGAAGCCGTGGTTTCACCTTGATAGAGTGGTAATTCATCAGCCGCATAATCATTACTGGTGCCTGAAGGGGTGCCTGCGGTGTAAATTTCTTCCCATTGGGTATCGAGAGGAAGATCGTCAGGCATCTCCTTTTGCTCTAGTGCATCTAGGGTATCTAACACCTCATTATCACGCTCATTGTCTGGTGTACTATCATCACTCTCTTGTGTTAATGAGCTATCAGAATGCGTTACATCCGCTTGATCGTCTTCTTGTTCAAGCAATGGGTTAGATTCAAGGGCTTGTTGAATTTCTTGTTGTAATTCAAGCGTAGAAAGTTGCAACAAACGAATAGCCTGTTGGAGCTGTGGCGTCATGGCCAATTGCTGACTAAGACGAAGTTGCAGACTTTGTTTCATAGTGATGCGATGGATCCTCTTATGTTGTCATCCGTGACGAAATAAAAGTGTCACTCAGATCACAGGCGGAAGCCTTCACCTAAGTAAACACGTTTAACTTGCTCATTTGCCAAAATTTCTTCTGGTGAACCATGGGCAATAAGGTGTCCTTGACTGACGATATAAGCACGTTCACACACATCTAAGGTTTCGCGTACATTATGGTCGGTAATTAATACGCCCAAGCCATAATCGCGTAGATGTTGGATAATTTTCTTAATATCTAAAACGGAAATAGGGTCAACACCGGCAAAAGGCTCATCCAATAAAATAAATTTAGGATTTGCCGCTAGCGCCCGTGCTATCTCTACACGACGGCGTTCACCCCCTGATAAAGATTGCCCTAAACTATTACGTAAGTGACTGACATTAAACTCTTCAAGTAGCTCTTCTGCACGATCTTTTCGTTGTTCGGCCGTTAAATCATGGCGTATTTCTAAAATTCCCATGATATTGTCATAAACGCTTAAGCGTCTAAAAATAGAGGCTTCTTGTGGCAAATAACCAATACCCTTACGCGCACGCTCATGTAACGGGAGTAAGGTAATATCTTCATCGTCGATAGTAATGCTACCCGCATCACGGGCGACAATACCTACCACCATATAAAAGGTGGTGGTTTTCCCCGCACCGTTAGGGCCAAGTAAGCCAACAATCTCACCGGAGTTAACATTGAGGCTCACATCACCGACAACGGTGCGCCCTTTGTATGCTTTTGCTAAATTTTCAGCTTTTAACAGCGCCATAAAGTGTTACTTACCTTTGTTGTTAACACCGGGACCTTTCTCTTGTAACTGAGAAGGGAGTAAAACGGTGGTGACTTGTTTTCCCTTACCGCTAAATGCTTCCATTTGTTGTGTCGGTACGAGATAAGTGATTTTATCACCGGTGATATTACTGTCTAATTGTTCAAGATAAGCCTTACCTGTTAAGGTCACCAGCTCTTTGTCCATCTCATAGGTCATTTTATCACCACGACCTTTGATTGGTTTACCATCATCTTGTAACTGATAGAATGTCACAGGGTTACCAAAAGCTTCAATCACGATTTTTTTAGAATCGCCACCAGGACGTGTAACCACTACTTTATCAGCTCTTATATCAATAGAGCCTTGTTTTACCACAACATTTTGTGTGAAAGTGGTAATGTTTTTTTCTAAATTAAGTGACTGTTTCTCGGAATTAACAACAATAGGTTGTTGTGTATCATCTTTAAGTGCCATAACTGGGACACTTATTGAGAATAACGTACTGATAATTAGTGTATTACGGATTTTTCGATTCATTAGGGATCTCATAATAGGTGTTCACCTGTTCAATCAGCTCTGCACGTTTTTCACGCAGATTGCCTCGCATTTTTAAGCCGACTGATTTCAGTCCGACGCCGATAATAGTCACTTCATCATCAGAGGAAACATCTTGTGTATCCAGATCTGCGATAGCATTTTCTGTGCTGATCCGCTGAAGTTGGGAGTCATCAGTTAAACTATCAATTTGAACGTCGCCATAAAGATAGAGCATTTTACTGTTTGTCAGTTTGGCTTTATTTGCACGCACTGTCCATGTTGCATCTCCTGTCGGCGAATAAGTCGTTAAGACAGGATTAGTAAACCATGTAAACTTTTGCTGAGCATAGTTTTTGACATCATCAGCAACTAGTTTATATCCCAGTATACCTGTTGGTTCATAAACAAAGGATATTGATGATTTAGATTGGTAGGTGGGTTGACCATCTTCAACAATCTTTCCATCATCAAGCTCAGTATTGTTAGTATAGTTCCAGCCAATTAGCCCAAGAGCAATAATGGCTAAAATCAGGGTAAACCAGGATTTTAATTTATTCATTCTGTGTCGTTATACGTTTAAATCGATAAACCTTTAGCTTCTTCAAGTCGACCTTGGGCTAATAGGATCAAATCACATAATTCTCGTACTGCACCGCGTCCACCTAAAATATGGGTAACATAGTCGGCACGAGGTGTGAGTAATGGATGGGCATCAGCAACGGCAACTGACAGTCCTACTTTTTCCATTACCGGTAAATCAATCAGATCATCGCCAATATAGGCTGTCTGTTCTGGTTTAAGGTTTAGTGTATCTAACAGTTGTTGATACGCCAAAAGCTTATTATGCTGTCCTTGGTAAAGATATGTAATGCCAAGTGTTTTGGCTCTATCTTCTAAAAGCTTAGATTGACGACCCGTAATGATAGCGACCTCAATACCCGATGTAAGTAAACAACGAATGCCATAGCCATCACGGACATTAAACGCTTTCAACTCTTCACCGTTATTGCCCATATAAATAAGTCCGTCAGACATCACACCATCAACATCGCAAATCAGCAATTGGACTTTTTCTGCTTTTTGCATTATTTGCTTGCTTACTGCACCGTAGCAGGTCTCTATCATTGTATTCATCTTTATCCTTATGAACGCATAACAAGCTTAAACAACCCCAGCTTGCAATAAATCGTGCATATGTAAAACACCTAATAAAATATCACTATCTGGTTCAGTGACTAACAGTGAAGTGATATGTTTTGCTTGCATTAAATTAAGCGCTTCTACCGCTAAGCTATCTGGGGAAATGCGAATTCCGCCTTTCGTCATTACATCTGATATTTTGGCATTATTAAGATCAATACCTAAATCAAAGATACGACGCAAATCACCATCAGTAAAAATACCGTTAATCAACATATTATCATCACAGATAACGGTCATACCTAATTTTTTACGGGTGATCTCTACCAGTGCTTCGCGTAATGTCGCTTCTTTGCTGACGCGTGGAATATCATCCTCTTTATTCATTAAATCACTGACATGAAGCAATAATTTGCGCCCCAATGCACCACCGGGATGCGATAGTGCAAAGTCTTCCGCCGTAAAACCTCGAGCGCGCAATAAAGCGATAGCTAAGGCATCTCCCATCACCAGTGTTGCCGTCGTGCTGGTGGTAGGGGCTAAACCTAACGGACAAGCTTCTTTAGGGACTTTTATACAAAGATGAATATCAGCAGCTTTCCCCATTGTACTTTGAGGTGAGCGTGTCATACAAATTAAAAGGATCTGTTTACGCTTGAGGACAGGGATAAGGGCGAGAATTTCACTGGCTTCACCTGAATTTGAAATTGCCAGCACAATGTCTTTTTCTGTCACCATACCTAAATCGCCATGACTGGCTTCACCGGGGTGAACAAAAAAAGAAGGGGTGCCGGTACTGGCAAAGGTGGCGGCAATTTTATGCCCAATATGACCTGATTTTCCCATGCCCATAACAATCACTCTTCCCTGACAGTGAAAGATTTTTTCACAGGCAAGAGAAAAATCGTCATTGATATATTGTGCTAACTCAGCTAATCCTTCTTGTTCAATTTGAAGAACCTTTTTACCTGCTTGCTGAAAATCAAATCCGGTCATTTTTTTGTACCATTTATTTTAGGTTAAGAGAGAATGTGCAACGCACAACACCGTAATATAAACAATAAAACAAACTAATAAGAAAATCCCCTTTCCACGGTTTAGCCGCTGTTTGCGCCCCAATGAAAAGAGTGAGAAAAGTAGGCCCGCGACCACCAGCACAGTAAAACTAAAATAGAATGCTTGCATATTAAATGTGCTAGGAGAGAGTAATGCGGGCATGCCTAGTACAAAGGTGAGATTAAAAATATTAGCGCCAATAATATTGCCTAGAGCCAGTTCATTTTCACGTCTTAAGGCTGCCACAACGGTCGTTGCTAATTCAGGTAAACTGGTGCCAATAGATAGCAAGGTTAGTCCAACTAAAAAACCGCTGAGATGATACTGTTGCATGATGATAAAAACATTATCAATGATCATTCTTGTTGCAACAGGGATTATCAGTAATGCAATAACCACCCAAAATAGGGCAACAGAATTACGTGGATTAGTTTGTAATTCAAAACGTGAAAGTGTCTCTAGCGGTAACACATGGCGCACTTGTGTTAAGGTTTTATGGAGCATTTTTATCATTAGAAAAAGAGAGGCGAAGCCGATGAAAAAAAGTAAACAGCCTTCTCTCAACCCTAGATGACTATTAGAAACCACCAGTCCTGCTAATAAGATGACTATAATCATCAAAGGAAGTTCTTTTTTTAGTACCGCAGATTGGATATTCATGGGATAAATCATCGCTCCAATCCCAGCAATCAGTAGCAGATTCGTTAATGAAGATCCTATTGCTGTACCTATCGCTATCTCGGGTAAATTGTGGATGGCCGCGTCGGTTGCAACAAAAAGCTCCGGCAATGAAGTACCCATTCCCACAATAACAATACCGATAACGGCAGGAGGGAGCTTTAATGATTGAGCAAACACACTTGCACCATACACCAGTCGGTCTGATGCATAGACTAATAACATCAACCCAACAATGAGAAGAGACAAAGTAATCAACATGCCATCAGTTTTCCAACAATGAGTGAAAAATAAAGAAAAAACCAATAAGACAGGGCTGATAAAAAACATTATTGTCAAAAGGTTTTGCTAATTCACCATATTTTGACTAGCCAAGCACGAAAAGTAAAATCAACCGTGCAATAAATTGCTAAATAGTGGTGATTTCTTTGTAACATTGACAATGACCTGCCAAAATAGCGTATAAATTTTGTTTATGCAGACAGGCTTAAGGACGTTTTATTCATGAACGCACAACCAGACAATTTAATTGAAGTGCGCAATATGAACTTTACTCGCGGTAGCAGAAAGATTTTTTCGCAAATCAATCTGGATGTGCCTAGAGGAAAAGTGACTGCAATAATGGGGCCTTCAGGGATAGGTAAAACCACCTTATTACGCTTGATGGGGGGACAAATTCTGCCTGATAGTGGTGATATTTGGTTTGATGGTGACAATATTCCTAAGTTATCACGCTCTGCTTTATATCAGTCAAGAAAAAAAATGAGTATGCTTTTTCAATCAGGCGCCCTTTTTACTGATATGAATGTATTTGAAAATGTCGCCTTCCCATTAAGAGAGCATACTAATTTACCCGAGGCGTTAATTCACACTACCGTGATGATGAAGTTAGAAGCGGTAGGGTTAAGAGGGGCAGCTAATTTAATGCCATCTGAATTATCGGGGGGAATGGCGCGCAGAGCCGCTTTAGCAAGAGCGATAGCCCTTGATCCAGATTTAATCATGTTTGACGAGCCATTCGTTGGACAAGATCCCATTACCATGGGGGTATTAGTAAAACTGATTGATGAATTAAACCATGCATTAGGGGTCACTTGTGTGGTGGTGTCTCATGATGTCCCTGAAGTACTGAGTATTGCCGATTATGCATATATTATTGCAGAACAGAAAATCATTGCTCAGGGAAGTGCAAAAGAGCTACAGGAAAATCCAGACAGACAAGTAAGACAGTTTTTAGATGGTATTGCTGATGGACCTGTACCTTTCCGTTTTCCTGCGGGGAACTATCAGGATGATCTATTAGGACGAGGTAATTAGTACGTGGTTAATTTACTAGCGCAGTTAGGCGCGCGATCACTGTCGATTTTTGCGACTTTTGGTAGAGCCGGCATCATGCTATTTCGAGCATTGATCGGTAAGCCTGAGTTTCGTAAGCAGTGGCCATTATTAATGAAGCAACTGTACAGTGTTGGTGTTCAGTCGCTACTGATCATTATGGTTTCTGGACTTTTTATTGGCATGGTTCTTGGTTTACAGGGCTATCTAGTACTGACGACATTTAGTGCGGAAGCGAGCCTAGGTATGATGGTAGCACTTTCTTTGTTACGAGAGTTAGGCCCTGTGGTGACGGCGCTATTATTTGCTGGACGTGCAGGCTCTGCACTGACCGCAGAAATAGGTTTAATGAAAGCAACAGAGCAGATATCCAGTTTAGAAATGATGGCTGTCGACCCTCTTAGACGAGTGGTTGCGCCACGTTTTTGGGCCGGGTTTATTAGTATGCCATTACTTTCACTGATCTTTGTTGCGGTGGGGATCTGGGGTGGTGCTATTGTCGGCGTGGATTGGAAAGGCATTGATGAAGGCTTTTTCTGGGCATCAATGCAAGGTGCGGTTGAGTGGCAAAAAGACTTAGTGAACTGTTTTATTAAGAGTGTCGTGTTTGCCATTACCGTGACTTGGATAGCGCTGTTTAACGGGTATGACGCAATCCCAACATCGGAAGGGATTAGCAGAGCAACAACGCGTACCGTTGTTCATTCATCGTTAGCCGTATTAGGTTTAGATTTTGTGCTAACTGCACTGATGTTTGGGAATTAAGTCATGCAAAGTAAAAAAATTGAAGTTTGGGTTGGTTTATTTGTTGTTATTGCACTGATAGCGGTTGTCTTTTTAAGCTTAAAAGTGGCTGATATTAAAGAAGTGGGTAATCAACCTACTTATCGTGTCTACGCAAGTTTTGGTAATATTGGTGGTTTAAAAGAGCGTTCACCGGTTAAAATCGGTGGGGTGGTTATTGGTCGCGTTGCCTCTATTACCTTAAAAGAAGAGGTGGAAGGTAACTATCGTCCTGAAGTTGCTCTCGATATTTTAAACATTTATGACCATATTCCTGACAGCAGTTCTCTTTCTATTCGCACATCAGGTTTATTAGGTGAACAGTTTTTGGCCTTAAATCTCGGCTTTTATGATGAAGATTTAGGTTCTGATTTTCTAAAGGATGGTGGCAGAATTACCAATACCCATTCAGCCATGGTGCTTGAAGATTTGATTGGTCAGTTCCTTTATAAAACCGGTGACGGAGATGGAAAAACAACCTCTGACTCAAAAACGCAAACCGAACAACCAGCATTACCTTAATGCTCATTCGCTTACGGTGTGGTTTATTTAGTGCACCGTATTTACTGAAATATAATCCCAAGAGGAAGCGAGTATGTTTAAACGCTTATTAATGGTCGCATTATTGGTGATAACACCTTTTGCGATGGCGGTCGATAAAACCAATCCTTATGCTTTGATGGAAGATGCCGCGCAAAAAACCTTTGATAAATTAAAAACTGAGCAACCAGAAATCCGTAAAAATCCGGAACTGTTACGTGAGATTGTTCAACAAGAGTTGTTACCTTATGTACATATCAAATATGCCGGAGCATTAGTGTTAGGGCCTTATTATCGTAATGCAACGCCGGCTCAGCGTGATGCTTACTTTGCCGCTTTTAAAGATTATCTTGCACAAGTATATGGTCAAGCATTAGCAATGTATGAAGGGCAAGAATATCGCATAGAACCCGCTAAACCTTTTGCGGATAAATCAAACTTGACTATTCGTGTCACTATTATTGATAAAAATGGTCGACCACCAGTACGCCTTGATTTTCAATGGCGCAAGAACAGTAAAACGGGTGAATGGCAAGCCTATGATATGATTGCCGAAGGCGTTAGCATGATCACCACCAAACAAAATGAGTGGTCTGATATTTTAAGTGCGAAAGGGGTTGATGGTTTAACTAAGCAATTAGAAATTAGTGCCAAAACACCGATTACATTAGATGAGAAAAAATAGTATGTCAGCTTCGTTAAATTGGCAAAAAGAGGGTGAAATACTCTCTTTCCAAGGAACGCTAGATAGAGAAACGTTATTGCCAGTTTGGCAACAACGTAAAGCGTTATTAGCTGATATTAATATCATCGATATTTCTCAACTTGATCATATTGACTCAACCGGATTAGCACTTTTTGTCCATCTAAAGGCCGAAATGGAAGCACTTGAGCGTCAATGTGTTATTCAAGGTGTTAGTGAGCGCTTTCAAACGCTAATCACACTCTATGATCTTGATGAAATTATGAATATTGCTTAATGCTTTTCCCGATAAAGCAATAAAAAAATCCCCCTTATTGATACTTTTATCATTAAGGGGGTTTTTCATGGTTTAAGAGTAGGCCGGATTCTATTAGGATAGGCAACTGATTATTATTTTAACGTTGAGATTGAGCAATTATGGATACAAATGAAATCAAACAAGTATTAATGGATACCCTATCTTTAGATGAAGTCATTGTTAATGGTGATGGCAGTCATTTTCAGGTTGTGGTTGTTGGCGCGATGTTTGAAGGAATGAGCAGAGTGAAACAACAACAAACCATTTATGCCCCTTTGATGGAATATATCGCAGATAATCGTATTCACGCTTTATCTATTAAAGCCTACACACCTGAAGAGTGGAAAAGGGATCGTAAACTCAGCGGGCTTTAATTCAGTAGGTATACAGCGTACAGCAAAATAAAAAAGAGAGTTCTACAGATGGATAAATTTAGAGTACAAGGGCCTACCTGCTTATCCGGTGAGGTCACTATTTCAGGCGCAAAAAATGCTGCACTACCAATTCTGTTCGCTGCTATCCTTGCCGAAGAGCCAGTAGAATTAACCAATGTTCCTAAGCTAAAAGATATTGATACCACCATTAAGTTACTTAATCGTTTAGGTACTAAAGTCGAACGCAACGGCTCTGTTTTTGTTGATGCTCGTCATATCAACGAATTTTGTGCCCCCTATGAATTAGTTAAAACGATGCGTGCCTCTATTTGGGCATTAGGGCCATTAGTTGCACGTTTCGGACGTGGTCAGGTTTCTTTGCCAGGTGGTTGTGCGATTGGTGCGCGCCCAGTTGATCTGCATATTACAGGTTTAGAGCAGCTTGGTGCGGAAATTACGCTGGATGAAGGTTATGTGAAAGCGCGTGTTGATGGTCGCTTAAAAGGGGCACATATTGTAATGGATAAAGTGAGCGTAGGTGCCACTATTACCATTATGACTGCCGCTGTTTTAGCCGAAGGTAAAACCATTATTGAAAACGCGGCGAGAGAGCCAGAAATTGAAGATACCGCGAATTTTCTTAATACCTTAGGCGCAAAAATCAGTGGTGCAGGCACCGATAGCATTACTATTGAAGGGGTTGAACGCCTTGGTGGAGGCACCTATCAAATTTTACCAGACCGTATTGAAACGGGGACATTCTTAGTCGCGGCGGCGGTTTCTCGTGGTCGTGTTGTTTGTCGCAATGCTAAACCAGATACGCTTGATGCGGTATTAGCTAAATTACGTGAAGCGGGTGCTGATATTGAAACGGGCGAAGACTGGATAAGCCTTGATATGCATGGTAAACGTCCTAAAGCGGTCACTCTGCGTACGGCACCACATCCTGGTTTCCCAACCGATATGCAAGCTCAGTTTAGTCTTTTAAATCTTGTGGCTGATGGAGCAGGAATGATCACTGAAACGATTTTTGAAAATCGTTTTATGCATATTCCTGAACTTATCCGTATGGGGGCTCATGCTGAAATCGAAAGCAATACTGTACTTTGTCATGGTGTTGATAAGCTTTCAGGCGCTCAAGTGATGGCTACCGATTTACGTGCTTCTGCCAGCTTAGTATTAGCCGGTTGCATTGCTGAAGGTACGACGATTGTTGATCGTATCTATCATATCGACCGTGGCTATGAAAATATTGAAGCCAAATTACAGGGTTTAGGGGCTAAAATCGAACGTCTACATTCTAATGACTAATTAAGTTTAGTTACCCTGTTATCGTGATTAAAAACCATAGCACTTTATTGGTGCTATGGTTTTTTGTATTTCTTCTGTTTAATAATGCAACAGAATAAGATAATTCATAAGGTCACTCTTTATTAACCGCTTACCAATAAAAAAGGAAAAAACGCCATGCAGGTCACAAGGAAACAAGAGCGTGTTATTCGTCAAGCACTTGATCATTGGCAACAATCTGGTGAGCTATCAGCACAACAGCATCAACAACTAGAAAGTACATTACAACGCCTTCCCTTTGATTGGAAAAGATTGAGTCGCTATGCTTTTTGGATAGCTATTGCCTGCTTAATTATTGCTGCCGTTAACCTTTTTAGTGATACTGCGTTAATTCATTATCTTATCGAATTATTTAGTATTTCTGAGATTATGCGTGTGGTATTTCCTGCACTTATTGCTGGTATGTTTTATTTTTGGGGCTTTAAACGCCAACGCAAAGAAATACTATGGCATTACAGTACTGAGTTTATTCTCTTTTTAGGGATATTATTTACGGCGGTTTTTCTTTGGCAACTCGGTGAGTTGTTAGATGATGGTAGTGGTAATATTGCGCCACTTCTTTTAATGGGTTGCATTATTTATGCTGTGATTGGCTTTATCAGTCGCTCTTCATTAGTGTGGTTATTTTTCTTATTAATGTTGGGCAATTGGTTTGGTGCTAAAACGGGTTATATGTCCGGTTGGGGCGCTTATTGGCTAGGCATGAATTATCCTATTCGCTTCGTGTTATTTGGCTCTGCATTATTAGCGGGATGCTATTTTTTGCAACATATTTTAATGCGTCGTCGCTTATTTTTTATGACAAAGATAATGGGACTGTTTTATCTCTTTATTGCGTTGTGGATCATGTCTATTTTTGGTAATTACGATCCGGATACGTGGTATTACATTTCAAGTGTGCAGTTATTACCTTGGGCTTTATTATTTGCTGTTGTTGCTGTCATTTGTATTTATATCAGTTTAAAAACCGATGATGGCATGTTGAGAGGCTTTGGACTAACATTCCTTGGTATCAATCTTTATACCCGCTTTTTTGAATATTTCTGGAATAGCTTACATAGTGCAATTTTCTTTTTTATCTTGGCTATTTCTCTGATTTTTATTGGACGTAAAGCAGAAAAAATTTGGCATGCCATTGAAAATAGCCGCATGGTAAATAAGCAATAATGTCGTGAATAACAAGGTAACTCGCGAAAGTTAGCTATGGCTATGACTCTGGCTGATATTCTGAAATTGTGACATCAACATTTATTTCATTACCATCACGTAATAAGGTTACCGGTAAAACGGTACCAGGACGTGTTTCTGCAATATAGTCCATCATCTCCATAGCTGATTTGGCCGGAGCATGGTCGATACTTAAAATGATATCGCCAATTTTCATTCCCGCTTTATCAGCAGGACTATTGGGCGTAATGCGGAAGATACGTAATCCTTGGATCTGTTTAATATCGGTATTTGAAGAGCGAATTTTAGGTAGCTCTTTCGCGGTAATACCAATAAAACCACGAATAACTCGCCCATCACGGATAAGCTTATTCATAATTTTTACGGCTAATTGTGTTGGAATAGCAAAGCCAAGTCCTTCCGCACTGGGGCGATAGCCATTGTAGGTGCCTGAATCAAAGGTCATGGTATTAATACCCACTAACTCACCTTCAGTATTAATCAGTGCCCCCCCTGAATTTCCTTCATTAATTGACGCATCGGTTTGAAGGAAGTTTTGGTAACGTGTTGGGCTTAAGCCGACACGTCCTGTGGCACTAATAATACCTTGTGTGATCGTTTGCCCAATATTAAATGGGTTACCAATGGCTAAAACAACATCACCCACATGAGAAATACGCTTACTATTGATGGGGATGGTGGGTAATTTTTCTGCATCAACTTTTAATACTGCAAGATCGGTTAAGGGATCTGAGCCAATCAATAACCCTTCATAGAGATCACCATTTTGTAAAGCCACAATAATTTGATCTGCATTATTAATAACGTGCTGATTGGTAAGAATATAGCCCCGCGGATCCATAATCACCCCCGCACCTAGCGAGGTAAGCTCGCGCCCTTCTTGAGAAAAGCTTCCCATTGTGCTGCTGTAGACATTAACTACCGCAGGTGCCGCACGGCGCACGGCTTTGTTATAGCTAAATGGGGCATTAAGAAAATCACCATTAATCAGGTGTTCAATAAAGATAGGGCGGATAGAAGGTACCGCAACCAAAAGAATGGCAGCTGTTAAAACACCAATCAAGGTAGATCGCAGTAGCTTGCTTAACATAAAAATCCTGTATTTATGTTTGAATAAGAGGATAGCGTCGTAAGTGTCATGAGAATAGCACAGTTTCGCTTTTGAAAGGATATGTCAGCGTAGAAAATCGTTTTTTAGTGATATGAAATCAAGAAAAAAACCCTATTACCGAAGTAATAGGGCAGAAAGGAACAAATAAATTAGATACAAGTAAGTGGGGGTTTAACGCGAGCTGTTACGTAACAGAAGATAAATTTCTTCGTTGCCACGTTTAATGTTTAATGCAAGAACCGGTGGTTTAGCATCGATGGTTTTACGTAAGTCACCTAAGGAGCCAATTGGCATATTGTTGATACCAATAATAAGGTCGCCTTTTTGTAACCCCGATGCTGCCGCCGCTGAGCCTTTCTCCACAGAATCTACAGCAACCGCTTTAACTTGTTTGTTAACATAGTTACTGAGCGTTGCCCCTTGAAGTGCGGGAGAGAAGTTATCCGCTCGCGTTGCATCTGCTGATTGTTTCTCTAGTGTAACTTTGACATCCATTGGTTTTCCTTGGCGGATCAAACCAATCAGGATCTCTTTACCTGGTGGTGTTGTACCAACTTTTGCTTTTAATTCAGCAAAGCTATTAATGCGTTTACCATCAATAGAAATAAGGACATCACCTGGTTTTATACCGGCTTTAGCTGCGGAAGAGTCCGCCAATACTTCACTGACAAAAGCACCGCGTTGGGCATCAATTTTAAAGGATTTCGCTAAATCAGCATTCATTTCAGTGCCGCGAATACCTAAAATACCGCGTTTTACTTCACCATGTGTAATCAGTTGTTGGCTGAGATCACGCGCCATATTACTTGGGATCGCGAAACCAATACCAATATTGCCACCACCTGGTGCTAAAATTGCGGTATTAATACCGATAAGTTCACCATTGAGATTAACTAAAGCACCACCAGAGTTACCACGGTTAATTGATGCATCAGTTTGAATAAAGTTTTCTAACCCTTCCAGATTTAAACCACTACGACCTAAGGCTGAAATAATACCGGAAGTCGCGGTTTGACCTAAACCAAATGGATTACCCACAGCAACCGCAAAGTCACCAACACGTAATTTATCCGAGTCAGTCATTTTAATGGCGGTTAAGTTATTGGGTTTCTCAATTTGTAGCAGGGCGATATCTGTTTGTGGATCGCTACCAATTAATTTGGCGTCAAATTCACGGCCATCATTAATTTGGAGTTGAATTTTATCGGCTCCATCAACAACGTGATTATTGGTTAATACATAACCTTTTTCAGCATCAATAATCACCCCTGAACCTAAGCCTTCAAAAGGGCGGATGCTTTGTTGTTGTGAAGGAAAATTTGGACCAAAGAAAAATTTAAACTCTTCTGGAACCTGCTGGCTTTGTACTCGAGTTCCAGAAACATGCACACTGACCACAGCGGGCAAGACTTTTTCTAGCATTGGAGCCAAGCTAGGTAGTTGTTCTCCAGATGGCATTACCGAAGGCAGGGCAGCCATACTGGTTGCCGGGAGAGTAGAGAGTGATAAACCAACACTCATCGCTAATGCGCTAAGTAGTAATTTTCTTTTTTTAGTCAACATGAATATGAGTCTCTTGATATTGTTATCAAAAATATTTATTGCTCAATATGAGCTCGATGTTACTAAGACATATAGAAATAAAGGAAAGTTCATTGGTAAGCTATCAGTAGGGCTTTCTTTTACATGGATTTACAAGACAATAGCTATCTTTAAACCGTCCCATTAAATCATTAACTTTTTACAAAATAATATAAAATAAACGCCACAATAGTTGTGGCGTTTGTGTGTTAATCATCTTTTTTATCGGTAGGTCTAAATAATCCAGATGCCCCTTCGGAATAATCCCGTGGCGGCATTTTGATCGGGGATTGATCATTGGCTGCCTCTGATTCACTTAACCGATAATTAAATGGGTTATCTTGAACAGGCATGTCTGGCATTAACTCATTGGAGCTTTTTGCCATGTGTTGATAAAGTTGGCGGTAGTCTTTCGCCATATTGTCCAGTAGTTCAGCACTTCGAGCAAAGTGGCTGACAAGCTCGTTGCGATATGTATCAAGTTCTTCTTTTTTAGTATCTAATTCTGCTTTTATAGCATCTTGTTGGCGCATGGTTTTATTACCATAACGCATTGCCAGTGCGCCGATAATAAGACCAACAACTAATCCAATCAGTGCATAAACCCAAACCATGGCAACTCCTTTTCATCTAATAGTGAGGACGATGGATTCTTATAACATCATAACCGCTAAAAGGCATGGGTGGAATAATATCCTTAAGCTTAATATGAAAATTCCTGTGTTACATCGATGTTAAAACAATTCTTACTGCTTATAATAGAGGCATTCGCAAGGTATTTACTTATGTCAAAATTTTAAGGATAAGAGAGCATCCATGACCGTTAGCACGCCATTATCACTTTATGAAACCGCGTTACAGCAGGGGGATTATCAACCTGATGAGGTTCAGCGACAAACCGTTCTCCATCTGCAACAGTTATACCATGCATTATTAAACCGGACATCACCAGAAAAAAGTTCTATTACTCAGCGGTTGTTAGGAAAGTTTCGTGCGAAAAAAAGCACAATTGTCCCTGAGCGTGGTGTTTATATGTGGGGAGGGGTTGGGCGAGGTAAAACCTGGTTGATGGATATGTTCTATCAAAGCTTACCCACAGAACGAAAACTGCGTCTGCACTTTCACCGCTTTATGTTACGGGTGCAAGATGAATTAAAAGGCTTACAAGGGCAAGAAAATCCACTGGATATCATTGCTGACGGCTTTAAAGCGCAAACCGATGTACTCTGTTTTGATGAGTTCTTTGTTTCAGATATTACTGATGCGATGATTTTAGGAACATTACTTGAAGCGTTATTTGCCAGAGGTATTACTTTAGTGGCGACATCTAATATTCCCCCTGATGATCTCTATCGCAATGGACTACAACGAGCACGTTTTTTACCTGCTATAGAACAAATAAAAAACCATTGTGAAATTTTGAATGTTGATGCGGGGATTGATTATCGCTTAAGAACATTAACTCAAGCCCATCTATTTTTATCTCCATTAACAGAGCATAACCGCCAGCAAATGGATAAAATTTTTACTCAGCTTGCCAGCAGTAGTGAAGTTGTATTCGCGCCCACATTAACCATTAATCATCGTCCAATGGTAATGAGAAAAGTGGCTAATGGTGTACTGGCGGTTAACTTTGATACGTTATGTGTACAAGCGCGGAGTCAACTTGATTATATTGAATTATCAAAGCACTATCACACTGTGTTGCTTTATGAAATGGTGCAGATGGGGAGTAGAAATGAAGATGTTGCCCGTCGTTTCTTAGCATTGGTTGATGAGTTCTATGAGCGTAAGGTGAAACTAATTATTAATGCTGATGTTGAGATGAGCGAGATTTATCAAGGGCAATTTTTACGTTTTGAATACCAACGTTGTTTATCGCGTTTGCAAGAAATGCAAAGTGAAGAGTATCTTTCACAGCCTCATCTCGCTTAATTGTTAAAGAAACTCTGTTTTGATTATGGTAGGATGGCGCTCATTGTAACGCTTGATGCTATTGATTGTTATAAAAATGGCAAAACGGTACTTATTAAGTGATTACAATCGCTTTGGCAAGGGAGAATGCTTCTCTTCAGGTGGTAATAGTTGATGACAGAGATGGCGAGTAGGCTAACAAAAATAGCGCCATAAGGTATTTTTTGCTGAAATATTGAAAAAGAATCCAATTGTTTTTCAATTATGACTCGATTTTTTTTTCTGACTTCTCTATAATCTTGCGACCCCACGTTGCAGCAAGTTTTTTATTTCCCAAAAAACTCGCATTTTAGAGTCAGCAGTGCTACTCGAAGGGGTAGGTTTGCTGGACACAAGAGTCGTGTGAACCTCAATAGCATTTGAACCGAGTGTTCACCAACGTGTAACTAAACATTGGGTAATTTTCAATAATGAAAACTTTTACAGCTAAACCAGAAACCGTAAAACGCGACTGGTATGTTGTTGATGCAGACGGCAAAACTTTAGGTCGTTTAGCAACTGAAATCGCACGCCGTTTACGCGGTAAACATAAAGCGGAATACACTCCGCACGTTGATACTGGTGACTACATCATCGTTTTAAACGCTGAGAAAGTAGCGGTAACTGGTCATAAACGTACTGACAAAGTTTACTACCGTCATACTGGTCACGTAGGTGGTATCAAGCAAGCGACTTTCGAAGAGATGATCGCCCGTAGTCCTGAGCGTGTAATCGAAATCGCGGTAAAAGGCATGCTGCCAAAAGGGCCTCTGGGTCGTGCTATGTACCGTAAACTGAAAGTTTACGCAGGCGCTGAGCACAACCACGCGGCACAACAACCGCAAGTTCTGGACATTTAATCGGGATAATAGGCAATGGCTGATAATCAATACTACGGCACAGGTCGCCGCAAAAGTTCTTCCGCACGTGTCTTCATTAAGCCAGGTAGCGGTAATATCGTAATCAACAAACGTAGCCTTGAAGTTTACTTCGGCCGCGAAACAGCACGTATGGTTGTTCGTCAACCGCTGGAATTAGTTGATATGCTTGGTAAACTGGATTTATATATCACTGTTAAAGGTGGTGGTATCTCTGGTCAAGCAGGTGCGATTCGTCACGGTATCACTCGTGCACTGATGGAGTACGATGAGACTCTACGTTCTGATCTGCGTAAAGCTGGTTTCGTTACCCGTGATGCGCGTTCTGTTGAACGTAAAAAAGTGGGTCTGCGCAAAGCACGTCGTCGTCCACAGTTCTCAAAACGTTAATTTGTTATCTTTTAGATATCAATTTGATGTTGAAAAACCCGTCTTTACAGGCGGGTTTTTTTATTTTTAAAATTGTTTTGAAAATGTGGTGTTGTGGTCGAAAAAAGCATGGATTAAAAGCAGATCAAAAATACGTTTTTTTAGAGTTTAATCCTTAATATCTTTTTTTTATGATATTATAAACTTAGTTTTTGTGTATATTAGCAGAATGAATTGAATTATTCGCATTGTTCACCCTAAGTGACATGAAATCTGATAGAATAGCCTGCTTTAGTGTCTTTCTTTCGACGATTTCTTAATGCTGCATGCTGCCTATGGCCATTTTACTGTGGTTAATGTCCATAAAGAATTTGACAGTCATACCAAAACTATTATGACAAATTGATATTGTGATTGTTTTGGTATTGCTTGATTATGATATGTGCCGCAAAGACAAACGGTTTTTTGAACCTGTAAAATACAATTATCTTAGGATAAGACTATTATGCAGGTGGTACTCAATGTCGTACTCAATGAAGTTAAGTTATTTATAACTTTTTAAGTTAACGGCATGAGTCTGTTTGTCTTGTAGGAATGGGGGAATGGAAGATGCATAAGCATGTTTGTTCCTTTAATTGATTAACTTGGAGGTTTTCATGGCTGTCGCTGCCAACAAACGTTCGGTAATGACTTTGTTTTCCGGTCCGACTGATATTTTCAGCCATCAGGTCAGAATTGTCCTTGCGGAGAAAGGTGTCAGTGTTGAAATTGAACAGGTTGAAGCTGGTAATCTTCCACAAGATCTTATCGATCTTAACCCGTACCAGAGTGTGCCGACTTTGGTCGATCGTGAACTGACTTTATATGATTCACGTATTATTATGGAATATCTTGATGAACGCTTCCCTCATCCTCCTTTGATGCCAGTGTATCCTGTTGCTCGTGGTAGTAGCCGTTTAATGATGCATCGCATTGAACAAGATTGGTACTCTTTAATGAATGTTATTGAAAAGGGTAACGATCAACAAGCTAATGCAGCACGTAAACAACTCGCCGAAGAGCTATTGGCGGTATCTCCGGTATTTAAAGAATACCCTTATTTTATGAGTGAAGAGTTTAGCTTAGTGGATTGCTACCTAGCTCCTCTCTTATGGCGTTTACCTGTATTAGGCGTGGATTTAAGCGGTGCAGGTGCGAAAGATGTACAAATTTATATGCAACGTGTTTTTGAGCGGGATTCTTTCCTTGCGTCATTAACCGAAGCAGAGCGCGAAATGCGTTTACCTTCAAGAGGATAATAGAGCATGGAGATTAAGGATATGTCTCCGCGCCGTCCGCATTTATTGCGTGCGCATTATGATTGGATCCTTGAAAACGAGTTAACCCCCCACTTAGTGGTAGATGTTAATGTCGTGGGTGTTCAAGTCCCTATGGAATATGCGCACGATGGTCAAATCGTACTAAATATTTCTCCTTTTGCGGTAAGTCATCTTGAATTGATGCCGCATCAGGTACTATTTAGTGCAAGCTTTGGTGGTGTACCTCGTAAAGTGCGCGTACCTATGGCGGCTGTAATAGCAATATATGCGCGAGAAAATGGTGCGGGTATGATGTTTGAGCCAGAGCCAGCCTATGAGGAAGGTTATACACCATCATTGGTGGATGATGAGCAGCAAGACGGCAGTTCAGCTTCGGCCACTGAAGGACTGTCTTTAGTGAAAGATGAGACACAGGCTGAAAACCCATCTTCTCCAGATGATGATCCTGAGCCTCCTCGCCCAACAGGTCGCCCATCATTGCGTGTAGTGAAATAAATAACGTTTTTATTTTCATTGCATAAAGCCCAGTTAAATGCTGGGCTTTTTTATATCTATTTGATTTTTCAATTAACGCTATTTTTGCACTAGCAAACTAATAGCCGTAAATAAATATTGACCAATCTCAGGTGTCATCCATGTACCTTTAGCGATTTCATGATCAGTTTGATAAATGGTACGGATCTTGGCCTGAATATCACTATCACCCTGTGTAAACTGATTGAACATATTTAGCCACATCTTAGCGAGGTTTTGCACCTGCTCTGAATCTGCTTTTTCTCCGCAAGTGAGTGCATTATATAATCCAGAAATAAGCTCAGGCCAGACACTGCCAGCATCAAAATAGTGCTGATGTACTACGGCAAATTGTTCCGGAGTCAGATGAGGTTTAAAAACAGATAATTGATATTCGCTAAAGCCTTTAGCAACAAAATCTATCATCTGTTTAGTAATACCGGTAGCCGTCGCAAACTTATCATCAGAAATATGCATTTTATTTAAACGGACAAAAAAGTCGGGATTTCCCCCAGTATCTTTCTCTAAAGCTATCATCCACTCTCTTGAAACTTGCATCGCTTCATTTGAATCGGCAGATTTACCTTGTTTAATCAAATTATTGACGATTGAAATACGCTGTTGCCATGCTTGGCTTTTTAATGTGTGCGCAGTATAGAGGGGTAACTGCGCTAACTCAGAATAAGTAAAATATTTATCGTACATAGACATCATCTCCAATAAAGAAAACCAGTCATGTTGCGTAAATGGAGTGCCTGTTTGTATTTGTTGTTGAACATGCTCTAGCTGATAACGCAATTTGGCAATTTGTTGCATTTGCGTGGTTAATTGGCTAATGCGCTCTTCAATTAAACAAGCTATCTCTGCACTATGACCATTAAGAATATGACCGATGTCTTTCAGTTTGACGCCAATTTGACGTAGCATTTGAATTTGCGTTAATCGCTCTATGCTTTTCATATCATAGAGTCGATAACCTGCATCGGTTCTTGCAGTCGGTTGCAATAAACCTATCTCTTCATAATGATGGAGAGTACGGACTGTTAATCCCGTCTTTTTAGCGATCTCTCCTACTTGAAATAGCATATCTTCACCTCCTGTATGTCATGCAGGTTAAAACCTCACGTAACGTAAGGGTCAATAGGTTAATTTAAATTTTTTTGTACGATAAAACAGCATAAAAAAACGCCCTATAGTGATATAGAGCGTTTTAATGAGTCAATTAAATAAAAGAGATTATTTCAGTAATTCTTCTAAACAACCCGTGTAAAGATTTACCGCAGTCATCAGTTGTTGTTCATCAAAATCAAAGCCTGCTTGGTGATGTCCGGCAGTTCTATCGGCACCAACAATAAAGTAAAGAGATTTACCACCACAGCGTTGTACTCGTTTTGCTAACACCGTTGCATCTTCACTTCCGCCGAATGGACGGGTTGGGATCGCAGTGAGTTCTGGGTGTTTACCCACCACTTTGGCCATCACATCAATCAGTTCTTGGTCATTGGTTAAATCAACCGCTTCCCCCATCACTTCGCTTTCCATTTCTAATTGGAAGCTATGTGCGGCACCTTCTGCCATACGTACAGCATTGGCAGCCATAAAGCTATTGATCTCTTCATTTTCACCACGCACTTCGATTTGCATTTCGGCATTGGCAGGAGTGACGTTACGACCTTCACCGGCTTTTAATACCCCAATATTAATACGAGACATCCCCTTACCATGGCGAGAGATCCCCAGCATTTGTGTTGCGGCATGGCAAGCGCCTGCTAATGCGTTACGACCTAGCTCTGGCTCTGCCCCCGCATGAGAAGGCGTACCTTTAAAACGGAAATCATATTTAGTGGTACATAAAAAATGTGTTGGGTTAAGAACGATTTCACCACTATTGGCGATAAAGCCTAAGTGTGAGCCTAAGAAGTAATTTGCATCATCAGCAATGCCACTTTCCGCCATTGCTCTTGCACCACGAACGCCTTCTTCTGCGGGTTGGAATAAAATTTTTACTTTACCGCTCACTTTATCTTTATTGTCGACTAACCAGTGAGCAACCCCTAAACCAATAGTAATATGACCATCATGACCACAAGCATGCATTTCGCCAGGATGACAAGAGGCGAAATTTTCTACTTGTGGACGATGTTGAGTCTCTGTTGTTTCTGTTACCCCAACACAGTCAATATCAAAACGCAGTGCAACAGTAGGCCCTGGTTTGCCACTATCGAAAATAGCGACACAACCCGTAAGCTCTTGCATTTCATCAAGCAGTGCTTCGTCAACATGGTGTTTTCTTGCTACCGCCAATCCTTTTTCAACCACCTGACGACGGCGTCCAAAAGCAAAGTCTTGGTTAATAACTTCAGGGCCGACTTTAACTTCTAATCCTAAGCCACGTAGCACTTTGACGATTTTGGCAGTGGTTAAAAATTCAGACCAGCCAATTTCAGGGTATTGGTGAAATTCGCGACGCCATTTAATTAATTGTTCTAGTGAAACTGACATAATCATTTCTCCACTTATAACATGAATAACGCAACAGCGATGACGCCGATAATCATACCCGGTGCAGTACGTTTTGCGATTTCCATAGGGTTGATATTGGCAAGACCAGCACAAACAATGGCTGCCCCTGCTAATGGTGACATTGTACGACCTAATGCGCCTGATAATGCTGCTGCCATACCCATGTCAGGAATTTCATAACCAAATTGTGCAGCGTGTGGTGTGACGGTTTCGTTGAAAGCAAATGCTGCAGCATCACCAGAGCCAGTAATAATCCCCATTAAGAATGGCCCTAATGTACCACCCCAACGGGCAAATTCAGGTGAGTGAGTTAAGAAGTTGATAAAGGCATCAATCAGACCTGATGCTTTTAGACCGGCTGCAAATACGGCTGCTGCGATAATGATCCCCAGCACATCCCCATAAGCATTACCCATCCCTTTAAAGAACTCTTTAGTAATTTGAGCCGGATTGGTTAATGTGATGATCAGTGCATAAATAGCACCAATTAACATTGCTGCTGGCACAGATAGTTTAAAAGTACTAAATGTTTCGAAGAAAGGCAGTATTAATAGAATTAATGGGATAAAAGGCGCAGTTGCATATAAATAATTAGGGCGTACTGCTTCTGGTGTTGCTTGAGAAGATGAGTTGGCGACATCTGTGGCTACAGAAGAGACTTTAAACTCTTTTTTCACTAAAGCGACAACAGCGAGTGAAACAGCTGCTATTGCTCCTGCCATTAAACTATATGGGCTATGGCGAGCGATTAAATCGACGACTTCCATATTGGCCATATTCGCCACAAAAGCGTTATGTGACATACCAGGGCTTAACATGGAACCGATAGTACCACATAACACCGCACCACCTGCGATTGCGGGGTGAATACGTGCCGCGATTAATAACGGAATAAGTGTTGCACCAACGGCCGCTGCACATCCGGCTGCTGATGGGATCGCAATATTAATAAAATAAGTGACGATCACGGTTGCTGGAATAAGAAAGAAACCAAGACGAGTCAGGACTTTTGATAAAACATGGACTAAGTGCATATCGCACTTGGTGTATTTCATCACGTAGGCAAAACCCATACTTGAACAGATAGCTTGAATTAATGATGATGAAACCATGCGATCACTAAATGCAGTGAAAGCATCGAGCGGTGTCAGACTTAAAATACATAACAATAAGCCGGCACCGATCAATACCATACGGGTTTCATATTTTTTTATTAGCAAATAGACCGTTACGATAATAACGGCTACGGCTATAAGTTGCATCACCATGGTGATCCCCTAGTTAATTATGACAATGTGCTTAATGAATAAAATAACCCAATATCAATAAGTTATATTTTTCGGTAAAGTTATCAGGTAATTCCATTATGAAGTTGCTAGGCTGACAATATTTGATTGTTATCAAGTTTGCGCACTGAAATAAAATCTATTTTTTTAGACTGTGATGTTATTAACAATTGCAGTCAAATAATGATGGACAAAAATTAGCGTAAAAGTTAAATAAAAACAGATAAAGTAAAAATTAGGAAAATAAATTAAATTAACTATAGAGCATAGATGTTATTTTTATACAAAATAAAACAACTATTTTTTGTAGAAAGGTGTTGGAGGAAATTATTATTAAACAATAATGAGAATAATTATTAAAATAGTTGTTTTTAGGAGGGGATAATTAATATTTATAATAGTTAAAAATAAATTACCCCATTTTAATAAAACAGGGTAATTTATAAATAAAATTGTATTGTTACTATTTTAGTATTAAAGATAAGTAATATTGAATATTGCTATCTTTAACAAGATAAATAACGCAAGATCCCTTCCGCTGCTTCTCTTCCTTGTGCTATCGCGGTGACCACCAGATCGGAGCCTCTTACAATATCACCTCCAGCAAACACCTTAGGATTGGTCGTTTGCAAAGGTAATAGTGGATCATCATTAATAATAATTCTACCCGATGATGCGTATTGAATATTATTTTCATCTAACCACGGATAGTGTGCAGGTTTAAAACCAAATGCAAGAATAACCGCATCTGCGGATAATATATGTTCGCTGCCTTCTATATATTTTAATTCCCCGTTGGTTTGTGTTTTTATTACACGAACACCGATGACGTTATTATTAGCATCTACTTCAATATCAAGGGGTTGGCGATTAAATAAAAATTCGCCACCTTCTTCTTTGGCATTTTTTACTTCACGTTTAGAGCCGGGCATATTATTTTCATCGCGACGATAAACACAAGTTACTTTAGTGGCACCTTGGCGAATAGCGGTTCGTACACAATCCATCGCCGTATCCCCACCCCCTAACACCACCACGTGCTTTTTATTGAGGTCGATATAAGGTGATTGGGGATCTTCTGCATAACCCATTAAATGGCGAGTATTACCAATTAAATAAGGTAAGGCATTATAAACCCCCATTGCGTTCTCATGGGCAAAATGACCACTCAAACTTTGATAAGTACCCAAGCCAAGGAAAACAGCATCATATTGCTCCGTCAGTGTTTTTAGTGAGATATCTTTGCCTATTTCTGTATTAAGACAAAAGGTTATTCCCATTTCGCTAAATAACTCGCGTCGTCTTACCATCAGCGATTTTTCAAGTTTAAAAGAGGGAATACCGAAAGTGAGTAATCCACCGATTTCAGGGTGTTTATCATAGACTACGGGTTTTACTCCTTGGCGGATCAGCACATCAGCACAAGCCAATCCCGCAGGGCCTGCACCAATAATGGCGACTTTTTTATCTGTCATGGTGACTTGAGACAGGGAAGGGCGCCAGCCCAGCGCAAAGGCGGTATCATTGATATAGCGTTCTATATTACCAATAGTGACCGCACCAAATTCATCATTTAACGTACAAGCGCCTTCGCATAATCGGTCTTGTGGACAAACACGACCACAGATTTCCGGTAAGCTATTGGTTTGATGAGAAAGCTCTGCTGCTTCTATTATTCGTCCTTCATTGGCTAATTTTAGCCAATTAGGGATATAGTTATGCACCGGGCATTTCCATTCACAATAAGGATTACCACAGTCTAAACAGCGATCGGCTTGTGCAGAGGCTTGCTCAGCAGAAAATGCCTCATAAATTTCGACAAACTCAATTTTACGCACAGCTAACGGCTTTTTAGTCGGTTCAACGCGATTTAAGTCGATAAATTGATACACATTCTGACCCATCATTTTTCTCCTATTGTGCCTGAACGCGTAATTCAGCGATTGAACGGCGAGGATGACCTAATAAGGCATGAACATCACTCGATTTAGGTTTGACTAATTTAAAGTGTTGTGACCAATATTCCCATTGAGAAAGTAGTCTTTCTCCTTGTTGGGAGCCAGTTAGCCGTACATGCTCTGCGATCATACCGCGAAGATGCTCTGCCAAAATCGCATAATTAGCCACGGGAAGAAGCTCAATAGAGGCGTTATTGATCCGTTGTGATAGTGTGGTATCTTCATCTAACAGATAGGCAAAGCCCCCCGTCATCCCTGCACCAAAGTTAATCCCTGTTTTACCCAGAATACAGACAATACCGCCGGTCATATATTCGCAGCCATTATCCCCAACCCCTTCAATCACCGCAATGGCGCCAGAGTTTCTGACTGCAAAACGTTCACCCGCTAATCCAGATGCATAGAGTTTTCCACCTGTTGCGCCATATAAACAGGTATTTCCCATAATCGTGGTCTGATGGGCTTTAAAGGCAGAACCGACTGGCGGTGAAATAACAATGCGTCCACCCGCCATGCCTTTCCCGACATAATCATTGGCATCACCCACTAAGGTTAATTCCACCCCTTGCGCATTCCAAACGCCAAAACTTTGGCCAGCAGTACCCGTAAAGTGAAGTTTTATTGGTGTAGCAGATAAACCACTTTCACCATAGGTTTTGGCAATGAGCCCGGATAACGTGGCTCCCACTGAACGGTCTGTGTTACGAATGGAAAAATAGTGGGTTTGGCTTATCTTTTGTTCGACGCCTGTGATGGTTTGCGCAACAATACGTTGATTTAATTCTCCTTTATCATAAGTATCATTGTGCTCCTGACAATAGAGCGCTTTACCTGTAGGAGAGGACGCGGTTTCTAATAATCCTGTGAGCGATAATTTTTGCTGCTTACTGGTTATCCCCTCTAAGCAAGAAAGCAAATCCGTTCTGCCGATTAAATCGGTTATTTTCCTTACGCCAAGTTGTGCCATAAGTTCACGGGTTTCTTGGGCAATAAAGCGGAAATAGTTGATAACGCGCTCAGGTAAACCATGAAAATGTTGGCGGCGTAGGGTTTCATCTTGGGTCGCAACCCCCATAGCGCAATTATTTAAATGGCAAATTCGCAGATATTTACAGCCTAACGCCACCATTGGCCCGGTACCGAAACCAAAACTTTCAGCTCCTAAAATGGCCGCTTTGATAATATCAACCCCCGTTTTTAATCCACCATCAACTTGTAAGCGCACTTTATGACGCAGATTGTTGGCAACTAATGCTTGTTGCGCTTCTACTAGCCCTAATTCCCAAGGGCTACCTGCATATTTAACTGACGTTAATGGGCTGGCACCAGTACCGCCGTCATAACCTGCAATAGTAATTAAGTCTGCATAAGCTTTAGCGACTCCGGTGGCGATTGTACCAACGCCCGGCTCAGAGACCAGTTTGACAGAAATAAGCGCACGGGGATTAATCTGTTTTAAATCGAAAATCAGTTGTGCTAAATCTTCAATAGAGTAGATATCATGATGGGGAGGCGGGGAAATCAGTGTGACTCCCGGTACGGCATAACGCAGTTGCGCAATATAAGGCGTGACTTTATCACCGGGTAACTGGCCACCTTCACCGGGTTTTGCCCCTTGTGCCACTTTGATTTGTAATACATCGGCACTCATTAGATAAGATGGCGTGACACCGAAACGACCTGAAGCTATCTGTTTGATACGTGAAACTTTGTTGGTGTTGTAGCGTGCCGGATCTTCACCACCTTCTCCAGAGTTTGAAAATCCGCCTAAGGTATTCATTGCTTGCGCAAGGGCTTCATGGGCTTCTTTACTTAATGCACCAATTGACATCGCCGCAGTATCAAAGCGTTTAAACAGTTCACTTTCTGCTTCGACATCTTCAATTGCAATAGGGGTTGTGTCATTGAGAGCTAATAGATCACGTAAGGTGGTAATAGGGCGTTGTTGCACTAATTGGGAATAATGTTGGTAATCAGCGTAGTCACCACTATTTACCGCTTTTTGCAACGCTTGAACCACATCAGGATTATAGGCGTGATATTCACCTTGATGGGTATATTTTAATAACCCACCAGCGTCTAGAGGATAGCGAGTTAGCCAAGCACGTTTGGATAGATTAAATAAGTCTTGTTCAAAATCGCTAAAATCTGCACCGTTAATACGATTATCAACCCCATCGAAGCAACGTTTAACGACATTATCATGCAACCCTACGGCTTCAAATAGCTGTGAGCAACGGTAAGAGGCAACGGTGGAGATCCCCATTTTGGACATTATCTTATACAGACCTTTGTTGATCCCATTGCGATAATTGAGCATGACTTGCGCATAAGTACCCGACAATATTTTTTTATCGACTCGTTGCGCTAAGGATTCATAAGCCAGGTAAGGGTAAATAGCGGTTGCGCCAAAACCTAATAGTACAGCAAAGTGGTGGGGATCACGGGCGCTTGCGGTTTCAACAATAATATTGGCATCACAGCGTAAATTATTATCTACCAAGGCTTTTTGTACCGCGCCTACTGCCATAGGCGCAGGAATAGGTAATCGCGCTTGAGTGATATTTCTGTCGGATAAAACCAGTAATACTGCGCCACGATTAACCGCTTGTTGCGCCGTTTCACATAAGATGTGTAGTGCGGTTTCTAAATTATTTTCAGTCGGTTGATAGGTGATATCTAGCGTGATGGATGAATAATAAGGGCTTTCTTGATTGAGTAATTGTTGAAAATCACTATAAAGCAAAATGGGTGATTTAAAACTGAGGCGATGGGCTTGTCCTTCCGCTTCACTAAAGACATTCATTTCGCGACCAATACAGGTTGCTAAAGACATCACATGCGCTTCTCTTAATGGATCAATCGGCGGATTGGTCACTTGCGCAAATTTTTGTCTAAAATAGTCATAAATTAAGCGTGGGCGCTGAGAAAGTACGGCAAAGGGCGTGTCATCTCCCATCGAGCCGGTGGCTTCCTGCCCATTTTCAGCCAGTACATGCAAAATCGTTTCCAGCTCTTCTTGGCTATAAGCGAACTGTTTTTGGTATGTCGCCAGTAAGCTATCATCAAAAGCGCGCTCTCCTGTCGCTTGTGGCTCAGGCAATTGCTCAAAAGGGATCAGGCGTTTAACGTTACGCTCCAACCAAAGTTTATACGGGTGTCGCCTTTTTAAATCTTCGTCAGTTTCAGCAGAATGTAAAATGCGACCTTGATAAGTATCTATTACCATTAGTTCGCCAGGGCCGACACGCCCTTTTTCTAGAACTTCATCAGGTTGATAATCCCAAATGCCAATTTCAGAAGCACAGGTAATAATATTATCGGTCGTGATAACATAGCGAGCTGGACGCAGGCCATTTCTATCTAGTGTACAGGCTGCATAGCGACCGTCAGATAACACGATCCCCGCAGGTCCATCCCAAGGCTCCATATGCATAGAGTTAAAATCAAAAAAAGCACGTAGATCATCATCCATTTGTGGATTATTTTGCCATGCGGGCGGCACTAATAGGCGCATAGCGCGGACAATATCCATCCCCCCATTAAGAAAGAGTTCGAGCATATTATCCAGTGAGCTTGAGTCTGAGCCACTCTCATTTACAAAAGGCGCTGCAGTTTGTAAATCGGGGATCAGCGGCGTATGAAATTTATAGGCTCTTGCTCTTGCCCATTGACGATTTCCTGTAATGGTATTGATTTCACCATTATGGGCAAGATAGCGAAAAGGCTGCGCAAGCGGCCATTTTGGGGTGGTATTGGTGGAAAAACGTTGATGAAAAAGACAGATGGACGATTCCATCCGTAAATCCGCTAAGTCAGTAAAAAAGCGAGGCAAATCAATTGCCATGCACAGCCCTTTATAGACAGTCACTAAATTAGAGAGGCTACAAATATAAAAATCATTATCGGTAATACGTTTTTCAATTCGGCGACGAGCGATAAATAAGCGGCGCTCAATATCATTAATACGCCATCCGGCAGGCGCATTGACAAAAATTTGTTCTATTGACGGTAAAGAAGAGAGGGCGATACTGCCTAAAATATCTGTGTTAGTTGGTACTTTACGCCAGCCAACGATAGAGAGTGTTTCTCGTTGCAATTCTTCTTCAACAATTTGACGGCACTGTGCAGCAATAGCATTATCTTGGCTTAGAAATAGCATGCCTACTGCGTAATTGTTCGCTAAATGCCAGCCATTTTCCTCGGCAATTAACTGAAAAAAACGCGTTGGTTTTTGTAATAATAACCCACAACCATCGCCGGTTTTTCCATCAGCAAGGATCGCGCCACGATGCTGCATACGGGCAAGGCCATGGATCGCATTTCTGACAATTTTATGGCTGGCTTTCCCCTCAATATGGGCTATTAACCCAAAACCACAATTCTCTTTTTCCGCTGTTTTTTGATAGAGCATAGTTTGCTTCCTACTCAGTTTATGGGCACCTCAAGAACGAGCGCAAAAGGAACGATTTTGTCTCAAGGGTGTAGGTAAATTTATGGGTGCTCATCGGGTGATGGTGTCTTTAGCTTTGCTATCTCGGTTTTTTATTTTGCTAAGCTACTAGTCAAATTATCGATAAATAAAAAACAGGTCAATCAGCAAGGATATTTGACTATAGCCAGCGTGATGAGCGTTTTTTTTCTTTAATTATTTGATAAATAAAAATATTATTTGGAAATTATTTCATTGGTTATGGGATAGTGAGTGTGAGCTATCTCACTTTTTTTATGGGGTTCTGCTTTATTGCATTCTTTGATGTTAGGTAATGCCAGTGAATTTATCTTAATTATTAATCTATTTTAGTATTTTATTGTTTTTATACTTTTTATCTAAAAAAAGACAAATTGCATTTTTTAATTTCTCTCTTTGGTAAAGAATATAACTATTATTTATGTAATACCTCTATAAATTGTTTTTATAAATGCTCGCGGGGAAAAAGGAGGATCACTGATACAAAATAATGCAAAGGCAAGATACAAGGTGAAAAATCGTGTTTTGGCTACAATTTTCTGAATGTTCACCACTTCGTCAATGTATTTTTAAGGTATCATTCTCTAGATTCAATCTATTGGAGTTTTCAATGAAATTGCTCAAAGGGCTTGCCCAATATTATGTAGATTTAATGATGAGGCTAGGGTTAATCCGCTTCTCATTACTGTTAGCATCCGCATTGGTTGTATTAGCGATGGTCGTACAGATGGCCGTGACATTCCTACTTGCCGGTGATGTCACTAGTATCGATCTGGTACGCTCTATCTTCTTTGGTTTGATTATTACCCCTTGGGCTGTCTATTTTCTTTCCGTGGTGGTAGAGCAACTTGAAGAATCACGACGTCGTTTATCGCGGATGGTCGATAAATTAGGCGTAATGCGACAGCGAGACTTAGAGCTGAATTCACAATTAAAAGAGAATATTGAGCAATTAAATTTAGAGATCCAAGAGCGTGAAAAAGTAGAAAAAGCCCATCTTGAACTATTGGAAAAACTCAAAAGTGAAATGAAGCGTCGTGAATTGACGCAAATTGAACTAGAGCAACAATCTTCCTTGTTACGCTCCTTCTTAGATGCCTCGCCAGATCTGGTCTACTATCGCAACGAAGATAATGAATTTTCTGGTTGTAACCGTGCTACAGAGCTATTGACCGGTAAAAGTGAAAAGCAATTAATTGGCTTAACACCACTGGATGTGTATGACGAAGATATCGCCGTCAAAGTGATGGAAACCGATGAGAAAGTCTTTCGCCATAATGTGTCACTCACTTATGAGCAGTGGTTGGTGTATCCGGATGGGCGTAAAGCGTGTTTTGAGTTACGCAAAGTGCCCTTTTATGACCGAATTGGTAAGCGTCACGGCTTAATGGGCTTTGGACGTGACATTACAGAGCGTAAGCGCTATCAAGACGCGTTAGAAAATGCTAGCCGTGATAAGACCACCTTTATTTCTACAATCAGCCATGAGCTACGTACGCCGCTTAATGGGATTGTGGGGTTAAGTCGTATTTTATTGGATACCGAATTATCACCAGAACAGCTCAACTACTTAAAAACTATCCATGTCAGTGCCATAACGTTAGGTAATATTTTTAACGATGTGATTGAAATGGATAAAATTGAGCGCAGAAAGATCCAGCTTGATAACCAACCTATCGACTTTACTGAATTTATCTCTGATTTAGAAAACCTATCGGGATTATTAGTCCAGCCTAAAGGGTTAAAATTCACCTTAGAAGCGCAAGAAACGTTACCGCATAAAATTACCACCGATGGGACTCGTTTGCGTCAAATCTTATGGAACTTAATTGGTAATGCGGTGAAATTTACCCAAGAAGGGGAAATTAAAGTACGTATTTGGCAAGAAGCGCCTGATAAGTTGTTCTTTGAGGTGAAAGATAGTGGTATTGGTATCCCTCAAGGTGAACTTGAGAAAATCTTTGCCATGTACTATCAGGTCAACGACAGTCAAGGTGGACGTTCTGCAACGGGAACAGGTATTGGTCTTGCTGTCTCAAAACGCTTAGCACAGCATATGGGAGGCGATATTCATGTGGAGAGTGAGTTAGGACATGGTTCTATCTTTACGCTTTCCATTGTCGCTCCTGCGATTAAAGAGCAAAGTGATTTTGAAGAGGATGATGAATTATTGCTTCCTGCCCTTAATATCTTACTGGTTGAGGATATTGAGCTAAATGTTATCGTAGCATGTTCAGTATTAGAAAAATTAGGCAACACGGTAGATGTGGCGATGACTGGGCAAGAGGCTTTGCAAATGTTTAAGCCGGGTGAATATGACTTAGTGCTGTTAGACATTCAATTACCTGATATGACCGGATTTGATATTTCAAGAAAATTACGTCAAGAGTTTGATAGCAGTGAACTGCCGCCATTGATTGCTTTAACCGCCAATGTCTTAAAAGACAAAAAAGAGTATTTAGACGCTGGAATGAATGATGTGCTCAGTAAACCGCTTTCTGTGGATGCGTTGACAGCCATTATTAATAAATTCTGGGGAGATGAAGCGGTTTCCGTGACATCGAGTGAGTCACCTCAATTGTTGAGTAAAAATGAAGAGTTACTCGATATCGACATGCTGAATCAATACATCGAACTTGTCGGACCTCAATTAATCACGGATGGTTTAGATGTTTTTGAAAAGATGATGCCAAGTTACCTGTCTGTCCTTGAATCTAATCTGACGGCACGAGATCAAAAGGGCATCACTGAGGAAGGACATAAAATCAAAGGCGCGGCAGGCTCTATAGGTTTAAAACATTTACAGCAACTGGCAAAACAGATCCAATCTCCAGAATTACCTGCATGGTGGGATAATGTTCAGGAATGGGTAGATGAGTTAGAAAGAGATTGGAGAAAGGATGTAGAAAGTTTAAGAAACTGGTTGGCAGACGCTAGAAAAAAATAACCCCAACCGAAGGTTGGGGTGCGCGAATACTGCGCCAACACCAGGGAAACTTTTCTACTCGCTTTTTTGATTATCATTACATAGGCGAATAGGATGAAGCTATTCCATACATCATACAAGCAACAAAATAGCAAATATAAGTTTTTTTGTTACAAGAAACATTTAAATATGTGATGGCGATTGGTGTTTACACCTATAAATGGGTAACTAGTAATCTACTACAAATGGAGAAAGATATGAAATCAATTGCGGTAATTTTAAGTGGTTGTGGTGTCTTTGATGGCAGTGAAATTCACGAATCAGTGCTCACAATGCTTGCTTTAAGCCAAAATAAAGCTGAGGTTCATTATTTTTCACCTAATGATTTTCAACCTACTGTAATTAATCATATTACTGGAGAAGAAAAAGCAGAAAAAAGGAATATGATGGAGGAGGCTTCACGTATTTCTCGTGGGAAAATATCGCCTTTATCAGATGCTAAGGCTGAAAACTTTGATGCGGTAATTATCCCCGGAGGTTTTGGTGCAGCAAAGAACTTATGTAATTTCGCCACGAAAGGTGTTCAGTGTGAAATTAACCAACAGCTCTTAACTTTTGTTCAAAAGATGCATCAACAGAAAAAACCATTAGGTTTAATGTGTATCGCCCCCGTTATGTTACCAAAGATGTTAAATGCCCCAGTAAAATTAACCATTGGTAATGATGCAAAAACGGCAGAAATGATCACCGAAATGGGAGGGATACATATTAATTGTCCTGTCGACGAAATAGTGGTTGATGATGAGTATCGGGTTGTGACCACCCCTGCATATATGCTGGCAGAATCGATAGCACAAGCTCAGGTGGGGATTGAGAAGCTGGTTAAAAAAGTACTAGAAATGGCATAACAATAGAGTGAATACAGCAGATGGTACTAGTGAGAAAGTTAAAGAAACTATTAATTATTCTAATTGCTTTATGGTTAGGGATAGTTGTCCTGTTTTCTTTTTTACCGGTGCCTTTTTCTGCTGTAATGCTACAAAGACAAATTTCTTCGTGGAGTAAGTTTGATTTTTCTTATGTATCCCATTCTACATGGGTTAGTGAAAATGAGATATCCCCACAGATCTATTTAGCGGTAATAGCCTCTGAAGATCAAAATTTTCCAAAACATTGGGGATTTGATTTCGATGCGATTGAAAAAGTTTTCCAAAATAGCCTGCAAAGCTCAAAAACGATACGAGGTGCCTCTACTATTTCACAACAAACGGTCAAAAACTTATTTTTGTGGGATGGGCGCAGTTGGATAAGAAAAGGACTTGAAGCCGGAATGACGCCAGTGGTGGAGCTGATTTGGTCTAAAAAACGTATTTTAACCGTTTATCTGAATATCGTAGAGTTTGGCGACGGTATTTTTGGGGTTGAGCAGGCTTCTCAGCACTATTTTCGCAAGCCTGCTAAACAACTCACCGCCCATGAGGCGGCTTTATTAGCCGCTGTTTTACCTAATCCACATATTCTTCATGTTAATAAGCCTTCCGCGTATTTGCTAAAACGACAGCAGTGGATCTTAAATCAAATGCGATTAATGGGAGGAACTTCGTTTTTAAGCAAAAATGCGTTGTTATAACCATTAAAATACTTTTTTTATTGATTCGTCATTTTGTGACGCCATTGTGGCTATTGCATTCGGATCGTTTGCTTGGCGGGATTGAGTGCGAAATTGCGATGGTGTCATACCATATTTACGTTTAAATGCGTCACAAAAATAAGCATTACTACCAAAACCACAGCGATGACTAATTTGAAACACAGAATAGTTAGAAAAGGTGAGGTAATTTAATGCGATCCCCATTCTGACATCCAACAGTAATTGACAAAACGAAACGCCCTCTTTACTTAAATGACGACGTAATGTTGATGGCGTAGTATAGAGCGTTTTTGCTACATCCTCTAAATGCCATTTACGTTGCGGATCTTGTGTTATTAGATGAGTAATCGCCTGATTTTTTGGCTCATCATAATTAAAACGAAAAATATTAAGAATATCGACCCCTTCGTGATAAACCGCCAGCAAAATAAAAAAGAGGCTCTGTTGCATAAACAGGGTCTCTTGAGAGGGGGTGCCATGTTCAAGCGGTAGACATTGCTGAAGTAACGTAAAATTAGTTTTAACCACCTCAGGTGTTGATAGATGATAATCAGGAAGATGACGAGTAATCGGCGCCCCTGATTTTATTAATGGTTTAAGTAAAGAGAACACAGATTGTAATTCAGTTTCAGACAGTACTAAGGTATGTAATTCAATCGGTTTGGTCGGGAAAAAATTTGTCACATCACAAGAAACTTGACTATATTTAGGAATAATCAACGTGAGATTAGTGGTGACTGTGATAGTTTGCCCATTAATACAAATCTCACCTTTTGCACCATATACCATCGCGATCATCGGGTTTTCGATGTAAAACGTTTTTAAGGATATTTGGTTAGAAGAAAGTATGTGTTTGTATTCCATTGTCTTAGATATACCACAGGCAAGTTCAAAATGAACATGGGTTAAAATAAACAAAGCTTAAAGTTAACCACTTAATTTGTGAACTTATAAGCAGTAAGCATGGGTTTTATTATCACAATATTCCTATTGCGAAACCGCGTCGTTATACCGAATAGTATAAGAGTGGCTCAGAATATAATCTTGTTGCTGAGCAATAACAATATCGATATCTGTTCATTTTTTACTTTTATTTTTACCATTGTTATTTTTTCTAAACAAATTGCTGTTTATTTAAAACGCATTTTTTGAAACTCGGTGTAAAATCGCGCGGCATTGATGGAGCGCTTTATCCTGTTTGAGGAAAATGCAATTTATCTTTATTCACACCCTACCCAACATTCATTTCATTATTTTCTCGGTGATTTTGAATGACATAATCTGATGGGTAGTGCGGTATATATTCGTCTATTTCCTGATTTATTTGATCAATTTTGCCAAGTTGGCAGGAGTGGGTATGCCTGACTTTTCTGAGAAGGGTTGGCTTGCTGACATCGCTTTACGATATGAGTTAAAGCGAGGAAAGACATGTCTTACTGAAAAACGTCATCTCGGCCCCTTAATGGTTCAGCGACCTTTTTATCCAGAGCAAGGTGTTGCACATACCTATTTGTTGCATCCTCCTGGTGGGGTGGTCGGTGGTGATACGTTATCCATTAATATTAATGTGCAACCTTACGCACATGCCCTATTAACAACGCCGGGGGCGACAAAATTTTATCGTAGTGCAGGAGGCACTGCATCGCAAACGCAGACATTGACGGTTGCACAAGAGGGCTTTTTAGAGTGGTTACCCCAAGAGAATATCTTTTTTCCTGATGCTCAAGTGTGTTTAACCACACATATTCATTTAGCCTCATCAGCGAAATTTATCGGCTGGGAAATGCAGTGTTTTGGACGCCCAGTTTTAAATGAGTGGTTTGAAACTGGCAAGGTAAAAGGGCGCTTAAATTTTTATGTTGATGAGAGATTAATTTTAACAGAGTCAATGCGGGTTGAAGGCTTACAAAAACAAGCTGCCGCAATGCGTGAATTTCCTATGTTTGGCTCGCTTTATATTTATCCTGCAACCGATGCATTAAAAGAGATTATTCAACACCATTTAGAGAAGGTAAATCCCCTAGTTGAATATGGTTTAACGGATGTTGATGGCATTTTAGTTTTACGTGTATTAGGGACGCAAACCGAGCCGATGATGGCGTGTTTTGCGCAAGTATGGCAAATCGTCAGACAGCACTGGCTAGGTTATTGCCCTGAGCCACCGCGGATCTGGGCGACATAATCGTTTATTTTAGGAGCAGAAATGGAATTAACACCAAGAGAAAAAGATAAATTACTGCTTTTTACTGCAGGCCTTGTTGCAGAAAGACGTTTAGCTAAGGGATTAAAACTTAATTACCCTGAAGCTGTCGCCTTGATTAGCTGCGCCATTATGGAAGGCGCACGAGAGGGGAAAACAGTTGCTCAATTAATGAGTGAAGGACGTACTGTTTTAACCGCAGAGCAAGTAATGGAAGGGGTGCCAGAGATGATAAAAGATGTTCAAGTAGAGTGCACTTTCCCCGATGGCACCAAATTGGTTTCAATTCACTCACCTATTGTGTAGGTAATAACATGATCCCCGGTGAAATTAGAGTTAATGCAGCATTAGGCGATATTGAACTGAATGCTGGTCGCGAGACAAAAACCATACAGGTGGCTAATCATGGCGATAGACCTGTACAAGTCGGCTCTCATTACCACTTTTATGAAGTGAATGAGGCACTCAGGTTTGCACGAGAAGAGACATTAGGTTTTCGTTTAAATATTCCTGCTGGTATGGCTGTGCGCTTCGAGCCCGGTCAAAGTCGCACTGTTGAGTTAGTGGCTTTTGCAGGAAAACGTGAAATTTATGGTTTTCATGGCAAAGTGATGGGTAAATTGGAGAGTGAGAAAAAATGAAAACTATCTCACGTCAAGCTTATGCGGATATGTTTGGCCCAACAACAGGCGATCGTTTGCGATTAGCAGATACCGAGCTGTTTCTTGAAATTGAAAAAGATTTCACCACTTATGGCGAAGAGGTCAAATTTGGTGGTGGTAAAGTTATTCGTGATGGTATGGGGCAAAGCCAAGTTGTTAGTGCTGAGTGTGTCGATGTTCTGATCACCAATGCCATTATTTTAGATTATTGGGGCATTGTAAAAGCAGATATTGGTATTAAAGATGGCCGTATTGTCGGTATTGGCAAGGCAGGTAATCCAGATGTTCAGCCCAATGTGGATATTGTCATTGGCCCCGGAACAGAAGTTGTCGCGGGAGAAGGTAAAATTGTCACTGCTGGTGGTATTGATACCCATATCCACTTTATTTGTCCGCAACAAGCCCAAGAAGGTCTCGTTTCTGGCGTAACCACCTTTATTGGTGGAGGAACAGGCCCTGTGGCAGGTACTAATGCAACCACAGTTACCCCCGGTATTTGGAATATGTACCGCATGTTAGAGGCGGTGGATGAATTACCTATTAATGTGGGGTTATTTGGTAAAGGTTGTGTCAGTCAGCCCGAAGCAATCCGCGAACAAATAACAGCGGGTGCTATAGGTCTTAAAATACATGAAGACTGGGGGGCAACGCCAATGGCAATTCACAATTGCCTTAATGTCGCCGATGAAATGGATGTACAGGTGGCTATTCACTCTGACACCTTAAATGAAGGTGGTTTTTATGAAGAGACAGTAAAAGCCATTGCCGGTCGAGTGATCCATGTATTCCATACCGAAGGCGCAGGTGGTGGTCATGCCCCTGATGTGATCAAGTCGGTAGGAGAGCCCAATATTTTACCTGCATCAACCAACCCAACGATGCCTTATACCATTAATACCGTGGACGAGCATCTTGATATGTTGATGGTCTGTCATCATCTCGATCCCTCTATTCCTGAAGATGTGGCATTTGCTGAATCTCGTATTCGTCGCGAAACCATTGCTGCAGAAGATATCTTACATGATATGGGGGCAATTTCGGTGATGTCGTCAGACTCACAAGCCATGGGACGAGTCGGAGAAGTTATCTTACGCACTTGGCAGTGTGCACATAAAATGAAATTGCAACGAGGCACATTAGCGGGTGATAGCGCAGATAATGATAATAATCGTATTAAACGTTATATCGCTAAATACACGATTAACCCGGCACTGGCACATGGTATTGCTCATACGGTGGGATCAATAGAAAAAGGTAAACTTGCGGATATCGTGCTATGGGATCCTGCTTTCTTTGGCGTCAAACCGGCACTTATCATAAAAGGTGGTATGGTCGCTTATGCGCCAATGGGGGATATTAATGCGGCTATTCCAACCCCGCAACCGGTTCATTATCGTCCAATGTATGCCTGTTTAGGAAAAGCCAAATATCAAACGTCGATGATCTTTATGTCAAAAGCGGGTATTGAGGCGGGAGTGCCAGAAAAATTAGGCTTAAAAAGCTTAATTGGTCGTGTGGAGGGCTGTCGTCATATCACAAAAGCTTCGATGATCCACAATAACTATGTTCCTCATATCGAATTAGATCCACAAACTTACATTGTTAAAGCGGATGGTGTACCACTGGTTTGTGAGCCAGCGACTGAATTACCGATGGCTCAACGCTATTTCTTATTTTAACCAGCGTTTTTATTGAGAATTTATTGAATGAAAAAATTTACTCAGATTATTGATCAACAAAAAGCGCTTGAACTAACCTCTACAGAAAAGCCAAAGTTAACCCTTTGTCTTACCATGGATGAGCGCACCAAAAGTCGCTTAAAAGTGGCTTTAAGTGACGGGCAAGAAGCCGGGCTATTTTTGCCTCGAGGCACCGTACTTAAAGAGGGGGATATTCTGCTGTCAGAAGAGGGCGATGTTGTCACCATTGAAGCGGCTAAAGAGCAAGTATCAACGGTTTATAGTGACGATCCATTATTACTTGCTCGTGTTTGTTATCACTTAGGTAACCGACATGTACCATTGCAAATAGAAGCAGGTTGGTGTCGTTATTTTCACGATCATGTATTAGATGATATGGCTCGCGGCTTAGGGGCTACGGTGGTGGTTGGCTTAGAAAAATACCAACCTGAGCCGGGGGCTTATGGTGGATCATCCGGTGGTCATCACCACCACCATGATCACCATCATTAATGGCACTGCGATCATCAAAGGAGGTGCATGATGCTAGCTGATCTGCGCTTATATCAATTAGTTAGCCCCTCTCTTCCGGTAGGTGCTTTTACTTATTCTCAAGGGTTAGAGTGGGCCATTGAAAAAGGTTGGGTATGCTCAGCAGAAACCTTGTCAGATTGGTTAAGCGCACAAATGACCGGAACATTAGCCACACTCGAGCTTCCTATATTGCGGCGATTACAAACGAGTTTGGCAAAGGGTGATAGCGATACAGTGAAATATTGGTGTGACTTTATGGTCGCAAGTCGCGAAACCAAAGAGTTAAGGCAGGAAGAGCGTCAACGGGGGATCGCTTTTGCCCGTTTACTTCCTCAATTAGGCATTGAATTAGACGATACGTTACAACAGCGGGTTAAACAGACGCAATTAATGGCGTTTGCGTTAGCTGCCGTGCATTGGCATATCGATAGTGAAAAGCTCTGTTGTGCCTATGTTTGGGGCTGGTTAGAAAATACGGTGATGTCTGGGGTAAAACTGGTGCCATTAGGGCAAAGCGCAGGGCAAAAAATGTTGTTTGCTCTAGCTGAGCAGATCCCCGCTATTGTTGAGTTATCGGCACATTGGCCACAAGAGGATATTGGCAGTTTTACGCCAGCTCAAGTGATCGCCAGTAGTCGCCATGAAACTCAATATACTCGACTTTTTCGTTCATGAGATAAAGAGATGCAAGAATATAATCAACCACTGCGTATTGGTGTTGGTGGCCCTGTTGGTTCAGGAAAAACAGCACTATTAGAAGTTCTTTGTAAAGCTATGCGCGATAGTTACCAAATCGCCGTTGTTACCAATGATATATATACACAAGAAGATGCAAAAATTTTAACTCGTGCGCAGGCTCTTGATGCGGATCGGATCATTGGTGTTGAAACAGGAGGATGTCCTCATACGGCTATTCGTGAAGATGCTTCAATGAATTTGGCTGCCGTAGAAGAGTTGGCGATGCGCCATAAAAACTTAGATATTGTTTTTGTCGAAAGTGGCGGAGATAACTTAAGTGCGACCTTTAGCCCTGAATTGGCTGATCTTACTATTTATGTTATTGATGTTGCAGAAGGTGAGAAGATCCCTCGCAAGGGGGGGCCGGGGATCACACATTCTGATCTGCTGGTGATCAATAAGATCGATCTTGCGCCTTATGTGGGAGCGTCATTAGAAGTGATGGAAGCAGATACAGCCAAAATGCGTCCTGTGAAACCTTATGTTTTTACTAACTTAAAAGAGAAAGTAGGTTTAGAGACGATTATCGATTTTATTATTGATAAAGGTATGTTGAGACGTTAATCACTATAGAGTACCAGTATCGGTTATCGCTGTTACAATGACCGATACTGGTAAAATAATACGCTACTACCACGTGATACCTATCAGCGATATATTTAGTTTAGATAGGTAAATGCCGTTGTTACTTTAACAACACCTTTGGTTTCACTGGCAATTTTAGCGGCTGCAGCCCCTTCTTGACGGGTTAATATCCCTAATAAGAATACTTCGCCATTTTCGGTGATCACTTTTACGGAAGATGATTTGACGGCATCGCTAGCTAAAATTTGTGAACGTACTTTAGTGGTTAACCATGTATCTGAAGAAGCAGTGCCTAATGTCACAGGCTCACCTTGGCGAACTTCATTATAAACATTGTTTACTCCTTCCACTTTGCTAGCAACTTGTTTAGCTGTCTCTGCAACCGACATATCTGGACTTTGTCCAGTTAACAACACATTTCCTTGATAAGCGGTAGCGACAATGCGCGCATTACTGTTCTTGATCTGTTGGTTTTTATTTAGAGCACCAGAAACTCGGGCTTCCAATGTGCCATCATCAACTTGTTGTCCTAATGAACGAGGATCGGTTGCGGTTTTGCCAGCAACGGCAGCAGTACCCACCACAGCGGCACCAATACAGCCTTGTAGCAATAGCGCGGAACAAAGTACTGCGGTAATCGGAAGCAATTTCATAGTAACTCCTTAGTCATCCTGATGTGGGAATAATGTATTATCAATTAAGTCGCAGAGACAATTGACCGTTAACATCTGCACTTCCTGTATTCTGACTGTACGCTGAGAGGGGATCCTGATCTCCACATCTTGAGGGCCTAATAATCCAGCAAGCTCACCGCCATCATAGCCAGTCAGTGCAACAATGGTCATATCTCGAGTAACAGCGGCTTCAACAGCTTTAATAATGCTTCTGCTATTACCATGAGTGGAAATAGCTAACAGTACATCACCTGCTTGCCCTAATGCCCGTACTTGTTTGGCATAAATTTCATCATGTTGCTGATTTCCCATAATGGCGGTCATCACAACACTGTCGGTATTTAAAGATAATGCCGGTAAACTTGGGCGCTCTGTTTCAAAACGATGGATCATACTAGCAGCAAAGCGTTGAGCCGTTGCTGCTGAGCTACCGTTGCCACAGCTTAATATTTTATGTCCGTTTAACAAAGATTGAACCATCATCATGGCAGCTCTGGAAATGGCATCGGGTAACGCTTCTGCTGCTGCAATTTGAGTTTGAATACTCTCTGTAAAGCAGACTTTTATTCTATCAAGCACGTTAAGACCTATATAATCTAATTTAACGAATAAATTCCGTATGATCGAGAATGTTTTTTAGCCATATTAACTGGCGTTGATCAAATGCACAAATATCAAAGCGACAGTTAACCGTCTCGATACTTTGTTGGCGTTGAGCTAACCAACAATTGGCGGCGTACCATAAGCGGCGCCGTTTACTGTAGGTCACTGAGCTGATTGCATCACCAAATTGTGCACTACGCCGAAAGCGGACTTCAACAAATATCCATGTTCTATTACCCTGCATAATAAGATCAATTTCTCCACAGGGATATCGGACATTACGCTCAATTAACTTTAACCCTTGTTGGCGCAAGTAATTTAACGCTTTTCTCTCATAATATTGTCCGACTAGATAAGTACTTTTAGGAATAATCATCCATGATTTCCTGATGTTATCTCTTATAAATAAACCGCCTCAAGATAAAGTCAGCTCCTTATCTGGAGACTTCAAAGAGGCGGTTTATGGGGGAAATTGCTTACTTATTGTCCCACAGGTTCAATTTTACCTTGTTTAAATTGCATCCATGGGAGTTGTCGATAAATAGTGCAATTATCTTCCACACGTAAAGAGCCAGAAACACCATTGAACTGTAAGGTTCCTTTGGTGAGTTCATTGTAATTGTTTGCTAATGACCATGCATCAATACCCATAGCGTAAAGGCGCATTAATGAGTAATCGTTCGCAAATTTACTGGATGCTTTTTGCATTAACGGTAAATTTGCTCCCGTCATAAGAGGAATATCACTAAATTGGATACCGTCCATTTCCATACGAAAATCTGGCCCCATTCCCCCTTGATTACTGCGTGAACTGACATAAATCGGTGGGCGTTTTTTGGTACTGATTGCCATATCAATCATTGGTTTAATCAATGTTAACTCATCGCTAGTGGCAATGATATACACAGAATCAATAGCACCGTTTGTTGTTGGCATTGAAGCGGTATCTAATGGCAGTGGTGCATTGTCTGTTGGCAATACCGGGGTTCCTGTCATTCGAATACCCACGCCACGATTAATTGAACTTTTTAGACTATCAAGAGAGCCGAAAGTTTGTTGTAAGACGGTTCCACCCCCGCTACGCTGCCACTCATCCGCAAAAGTTTGTGCCATTCTTTGACCGAATTTATTGTCAGGAACGATAATAAGTGGATTAGATTTTTGTTGCTGGCGTAAGTGTTGAGCCGCATTACGAGTTTCATCTTCTGGGGAAAGTGAAAAGAAACACACTGTAGTAGCAAGAGGAATATTATCAACTTCATTTAGTGCTAAAACAGGTAAACCACTTTTTAACTCAATAGTTTTGATCACTTCGGGTTTTAATAGTGGCCCCACAATTAAATCAGCACCCTCTTGTTGCACTTGTTTCAGTAACAGATCAATGGGTTGGCTATTGGTATCATACATAATCACTTGGCGATTATTTTGGACAATAGGATCTAATTGCACGCGGCTATTACCCGCAAAGGCTTCGGTTTCTTTTGCTGAAGTAGCATCACTATTTTCAGCGCCTTCCGCTGTATTCTCATCTGTTGAATTATCGTTTTCCGTTGTCGCTGTGTCTGCATTCGGAGATGAAATACCTAATTCTGCTAAAATGGAAGCTAAACTATCTTGTTGGGGGGCTTCTGGCGCTGCGTTAGCTTGAACTTGAGGTAAACCTTCTTTAGCATCGGTAAAGCCTTGCATAATAGCATTACCAAACACTTTAGCTTGTCCTGTTAACGGTAATAATAATGCGATTTTTCCGCTGTTACTGACGGCAGATTGTGATTGGCGCAATAACAGCGTCGGTAATGTTAGCGCTCCTGGATTGCGTGGATAGCGTGTTTGCCATTCGCGTATTGCTTGGGATAATTTACCCGCATCATCTTGGTTATATTCATAAGTGTTGAGTAAATCTAACCAGCCTTGTAATGTATTTTCATCAGCTTTGATTACCACACTACGACGTTGTTCAGGTGTAAGCTTCGTGAGTGTTAACCAAGTATCATCAATATTTTGCTGATGTAATACAGGATCAGTGATAAGGGGTTCTAGGCCAATATAGGCACGGATCACATCTAAAGAGGCTTGTCCGTTCGCATCATCAATGACTTTCTGAAATTGTTTCATTTCCACTTGCGCTTTTTCAGCAGGTGTCAGTGGCTGTTGTTGTTGCCCCGTCAGGGTACAACCTGACATAATCAAGGCAGAAAGTATTGCAGTATAGGATAAACCTGTTTTAAAACGCACAAAAATTGAGGAAAGCATACTGTACCCAGTGATGTTTTATAATTATGCTCAATTTTAAATCGGTCATTCGGAATAAACAATGAATCAACCTAATCGAGCAGCGGTAACGACATCCACACTGTACATAGTACCCACACCCATTGGTAATCTGGGCGATATCACCCAGCGGGCACTTGATGTGCTGTCTCATGTCGATTTAATAGCTGCAGAAGATACCCGTCATACAGGGCTTCTATTACAGCATTTTGCCATTAACGCACGTTTGTTTGCGTTACATGATCATAATGAACAGCAAAAAGCAGATCAATTAATTAGCAAATTACAACAAGGGCTAAGTATCGCATTAGTCTCTGATGCAGGTACACCATTAATTAATGATCCCGGCTATCATTTAGTCAATCAGTGTCGCAAAAACGGTATAAAAGTGGTGCCATTACCTGGGGCATGTGCGGCAATTACCGCGCTATCAGCCGCCGGATTACCTTCTGACCGTTTTTGTTATGAAGGTTTTTTACCAGCAAAAACAAAAAGTCGTCAAGATTGTTTGCGTGATTTAGCACAAGAGCCACGTACTTTAATCTTTTATGAGTCCACCCACCGTTTATTAGATAGTTTAGCGGATATGGTGACGGTTTGGGGGGAAGCGCGCTATGTTGTATTGGCAAGAGAATTAACCAAAACGTGGGAAACCATTCAAGGAATGCCCGTTGGGGAATTACTTAACTGGGTTCGTGAAGATGAAAATCGCCGTAAAGGAGAAATGGTATTAATTGTGGAAGGGTATCAAAAGCCACAAGAAGACCATTTTGCCCCAGAAGTATTACGCACATTGGCGATTTTACAAAAAGAGTTACCTTTGAAAAAGGCGGCAGCAGTTACCGCTGAGATTTATGGCGTGAAGAAAAATGCGTTGTACAAACACGTCATTGCGCAAAATGAAGCGGAACAAGATCAGTAAAACGATTTTTTGTTTCTTTCGCTATACATTAACGCGGAAAATCCTTATAATCCGCCCCCTGAGTTGACTAGACAACCGCTGCTTTATCGTTGTCCCTTCGGGGAGACGGATAGAGGGGAGGAAAGTCCGGGCTCCACAGGGCAGGGTGCCAGATAACGTCTGGGAGGCGCGAGCCTACGACAAGTGCAGCAGAGAGTAAACCGCCGATGGCCTGTTTACAGGATCAGGTAAGGGTGAAAGGGTGCGGTAAGAGCGCACCGCGCAACTGGTAACAGTTTGTGGCATGGTAAACTCCACCCGGAGCAAGACCAAATAGGGGTTCTTATGGTGCGGCCCGCATTGAACCCGGGTAGGTTGCTGGAGCCAGCGCGCAAGTTCTGGCCTAGATGAATGGTTGTCCACGACAGAACCCGGCTTAACGGTCAACTCACCTTATATAAAACCCTCGATTCACTCTGTGGCTCGAGGGTTTTCTGCTTTATTGCTATTGCTATTGCTAGTGTGATGATAAATGATTGCTCGCTGATATCGCTAGCTGATTAAGAAACGATATCAATAAAAAGACCACGAAAAGCCTTTTGACATCTTAGCGCTAGCATATTGCTATCTTGAATAAAAGCACCATCACCACAACGGATTTCCCCAAGCTCTTGCTCTGAGGTTTGGAAATGGACACCGCCTTTGATAGATTGCAAATAGCCTTTCTGACCCTGTATCGGCAAGGTTATTTCATCCCCTTGCGCTAAATTAATATGATAGAGCCAGATATTTTGCCTTAGCATCAAACTGCCATTATCCCCTGATGGGGAAGCCAATAATTGATATTTTAAATCTTCATTTAAAGCTAATTTTTGTGAAGCGATGCTCTCTTGTTGTGGACACGCGTTTAGCCATAATTGAATACGAGTTAATGGGGTATCTGGACTACTATTTCTTTCAATGTAAGTTTCTGTATTATGAGGCGAAATTAATAAACACTCGTTTTGTTTGGCGGTAAGTGTTCGCCCCATATTATCAAGATAAGTCGCTTCACCTCTTAAGATCAGGTTGACGACATCCACATGAGGATAGGTTTTTGCTTTAAACTCAGAATTTGGTGCGAGCACTTCTTGGTTCAGTACTCTTAATGTGCCATAGTCTAAAAAATGAGGATCGAAATAGTGGCCAAAGGAGAATGTGTAGCGAGCTTGTAGCCAGCCATAGTCCGCTTTGCCACACTGTTGTGCTGTTCTGTATTTTATCATCGCGGTACTTTTCGAGTCGATTAATCAATATATTCATCATAGAGATATGGACTGTAGATTGTTAGCAAGTTAATCTGGTGCCAATAATCAAATTATTTGATAGAGATAAGTATAATGAGTAAAGATAAAGCCATTACATTGGAATCTCTACGAGTGATGGATGCCATTGATCGTAGAGGAAGTTTTGCTGCCGCCGCTGATGAGCTAAATCGCGTCCCATCAGCACTCAGTTATACCATGCAGAAATTAGAAGAAGATTTGGATGTTGTGCTATTTGACCGTTCAGGACATCGAACTAAATTTACTAATGTGGGAAGAATGTTACTTGAAAGAGGGCGTATTCTTCTTGAAGCTGCAGATAAATTAACTTCTGATGCTGAAGCGCTAGCTCGCGGTTGGGAGCCACATATTACGATTGTGTGTGAAGCATTAACACCCGCATCTCGCTTATTCCCGTTAGTTGAAAAATTAGCTGAAAAATCAAATACACAACTCTCTTTAGTCACCGAAGTACTTGCTGGGGCATGGGAAAGCTTAGAAAGTGGTAAATGTGATATTGTTATTTCACCGGATATGCATTTTCGTTCTTCATCAGAAATCAATTTCCGCCCTTTATATAATACCACTAGTGTCTATGTTGCCAGCCCTGATCACCCTATCCATAATGAACCTGAACCACTTGCAGAAGAAACTCGCTTAAAATATCGCGGTATTGCTATCGCCGATACCGCAAGAGAACGACCTGTTTTAACTGTACTGTTATTAGATAAACAGCGTCGTTTAACGGTGAGTTCGATTGAAGATAAACGTCGAGCATTAATTGCCGGTTTAGGGGTTGCTACTATGCCTATTGATTTAATTGAAGATGATTTAAAAGAGGGGCGTTTGCGTGTGGTTGGCCCTGAATATCATCATGAAAATAATATTATTATGGCGTGGCGCAGAGACAGTATGGGAGAAGCTAAATCCTGGTGTTTACGCGAAATTCCTAAACTCTTTGCCGCGGATAAAAAATAGTTTGTTCGCTAGAGTTTGATAATGCAATTAAAAAAGATCCCCTAGAGGATCTTTTTATTATTAAATCTATTATTACCAATTTTTCTTAAATAGGCGATCTAAGCTCCATTTACCCGGACCTGTGATAACCAGTAATAAATAGCCACCCGCAATAGTCATATTTTTCATAAACATTAACTGATTTGCCCCTTCTGCAAAGTTAGTGTGGAACAGTAGTGCGGTTAACAGCGTAAATACACTGGTAAAGATAGCCGTTGTGCGAGTTAAGAAACCGAATAATATGGCTAATCCACCCCCTAACTCTAATAAAATGGTTAAAGGCAATAAGGCTCCCGGAACACCCATTGATTGCATATATTGTTGAGTACCTTCATAGGCTTCAATTTTTCCATACCCTGCGCTGATAAATAAAATTGGCATGAGAATACGTGCGATTAATAAGGCAATGTTTTCAAAATTCTTCATGATGTTTATTCCTGATAAAATTTTATATTATTTAATATATCTGTATTTTATTTGTTTAATTGCCAGTTTTTAGTGTAAATAACCACTGTTTGGCTTGAGATATACAATAAAGAAAAAATAATATGGAGGATATTAAGAAGAATTAACATTCTTACACAAAAAAATTGATGTTTAGTCAGCGGTTTTTTTGACAGACTTCTGTAATGTGCGTATTAAACCAACAGCGCCTATCGCCCGTCGTCCCCAACGAACCAGTTTTTTAGGGTGCTTAATGCTATAAAGAGATACCACGCTCGCCCCTATTAACAAGATAGGTTTTAACGAGGTTAAGATATTCCATGCTTTATCATAAGGTGCTGTGACCTCTAACCATGTTTGCCCCTCTTGCGCTAATTGAGTGCGCTGTTGTTGAATTTCATCCAACAACAGCTTTTTGCGTCTTGCTAATGCTAAGGTGCGTCTATTTTGTTTGCTCATCGCAGTATTGCTCCAAAAGACGCTTATCTAATTCTAGTTGTTGGCGAGTATCACCTAACAGCGTTGAATTGCGGGCTTTTCTCAATGTCATGATAGCACCTATTAAGGCACCAACTAGCAAAATAGCCGTTGTAATCGCTAAAGCATGAATACGATATTCAGGTGGGATCACCCAAAAGAGGAGAATAAGTAGACTCATTAAGCCAAAGGCGGTGAGTAATAAGGTGATCCCCGCCATTAAAATAAGCTGAATAAGTGTAATTTTTTCTTCTTCTAGTTCGATGGCGATTAATTTTAGGCGGGTTTCAACCATGCCAACGATAACAGCGCCAATACGACTAAGAGAATTCAGAACCCCGGATGCGGGGCCCTGTGGTCTTTGAGTATCACTCATTATGGATTAACGTTTCGAAAGTAGAACACCGAGTACGACACCTACTGCCGCGCCAATACCAACACCTGTCCATGGGTTTTCACGCACATAGTTGTCCGCTTTACCCGCCATTTCTTTAGTGTTATCGACGATTTCTCTACCTGCATCACTGAGTTTTGCACGAGAGCCACGTAGCGCATATTCAGCTTTTTCTCGTAAACTTTGTAATTCCTCTTTTGATTTATCTGCCGAGGAGTTCAGAACTTCTTCTAGAGTATCAGCCAGAGATTTTAATTCACTACGCAGATCTTCATTTGAACGTTGGTGTGACATGAGTAACTCCTTTAATCAAGATATGAGGTTATACCTATAACAATAGACTAGATTTACCATATAATAAAATTAAATAATGACTTTATTCCCTAAAAAAGAGAAAAGTCTTATTCTTGCCAAGGGTGATATTAAAAAAATAATCAGTAATAGCTTGAAATAAAAAACAAAAGCCTGTTTTAATCATAAAACAGGCTTTAAGATGCTAAATATTAACGCTATAAAAAATAATAGAAATAGCGATAGATTATGGTTGATTACTCTGTTTACTTTTCTTCTTAATGACGACCCATACACTCCCGATTAAGCCAATCACTAATAAACAAACAGGCAGTAGCATCAGAAAATTCATTAAATGATGCTCATATTGGCGGAATAACGGACTATTTCCTAATAAATAGCCTAAGGTGGTTAAAATACCAACCCATAACAGACCACTTAGCCAATTAAAAACTTGAAAACGACCGTTTTGTAAGCCAGCAAGGCCGGCAATAGTCGGCAATAATGTTCTAACAAAAGCGAGAAAACGACCAATAAGTAACGCCGCCAAGCCATGTCGATGGAAAAGTCCATGGGCTCGTTGGTGGTAGTGTTCTGGTAAATGTGATAACCAACTTCGTACAAGTCGGGTGTTACCAAGCCACTTCCCTTGCAGATAACCCAGCCAACAACCTAAGCTAGCACCTGCCGTTAGAATAAGTAAGGTTAATGGAAAATCCATGGTTCCTTTAGCAATTAACACACCCACTAAAATTAATAAGCTGTCTCCTGGTAAGAAAGCTGCGGGTAGTACTCCGTTTTCTAGGAATAGTATGCTGAATAATAAAATGTAAATAATCCAAAGCAGTGAGGGATTCGCTAAGGTTTCGTAATCTTGATGCCAAAGCGCCAAGAACAGCTCTCTTACGATTTCCATATAAAAGGCTTCCTAAAACTGAGTCATTCGGGGGTAAATACAAAAACATTCTCTCTTGTTATCTATTTACCCGTAATACATATCATAGGGTTTATTTTTCATTGTTTAAAACAGCAACACTCTAACAAAATCAATAAAAACTAGACAGAAAATTTTTTCACTTAAATACCCTACAAGCGCTTCATTGAGCAAGAATATTTGAAAAAAGACATTCACTTTTGTTTTCCAGTTTAGGATATGTTGTTTTAAAGAAAAAACCTTAAGAAAACGTAATAATAGAATTACTATGATGATGTTTTACTGAGATAAAAAAGCATTATTTTTCCTTGCTGATTGAAGCTAATATCATGGTTATTTATTCATCAAAAAAAGTGTTTTAAAGTTGCCAATCGGCTAGTTAAACTAATTAAGATGTTATTAAAAAGTTAAAATTAAACTCATCAAGTGATTAAGAAAAATCAAGGTAAATAGTATAAGAGTTAGTTTTTTATTTAACGATTAAATCTAACCTTATGATAATAATAATTTCTTTCATTTGTGGACTGTACGTTAAAAAGAACAAAATCCTATTATGATCACAATTGTGTTATTTTGTTGTTAACAAAAATAGCTAATGATGTATATTTTGCAAAATAAGCTTTTCAGCAAGATTCATTTCCTTATACTGGCAAAAGCAAGCACACAATTGCTTTTTTAAATATTATTTTAAGTAATGGAATAACTATGGATAAACAACAATCCAGAGTACTTAACCTGCTTTTTCAGGGAAGTCTCGTTAAACAAATACTTGCTGGTTTAATTGCGGGTATTTTACTGGCTTGGTTAGCACCAGAAGTGGCTAAAATGATGAGCTTATTAGGTAACTTATTTATTAGTGCCTTAAAAGCCGTTGCGCCTGTTTTAGTCTGGGTATTGGTTATGGCTTCGATTGCCAACCACCGTCAAGGACAAAAAACCAGTATACGTCCCATATTAGTGCTTTATCTGCTGGCGACTTTCTTTGCTGCACTAACAGCAGTAGTGGCAAGCTTTGTGTTTCCCTCAGTATTAACGCTAGTTGTCAATAATTCACAGCTATCGCCACCTGAAAATATTGCTGAAGTCTTAAAAGGTGTATTAATTAATGTGGTGGCTAACCCTGTAGATGCACTGATTAACGGCAATTATATGGGGATTTTAGCTTGGGCTATTGGCTTAGGTTTAGCGTTACGACATGCAAGTGATACGACTAAAGCATTAACACAAGATTTTGCAGATGCGGTAACTAACCTTGTGCGTGTGGTGATCCGTTTAGCGCCAATCGGGATTTTTGGCTTGGTATCATCAACCATTGCTACGACTGGCTTTAAAGCTTTAGCTGGCTACTTGCATGTCTTACTTGTTTTAATTGGTTGTATGCTGTTTGTTGCGCTCGTTGTCAACCCATTGATTGTATTTTGGAAAATTCGCCGTAATCCTTATCCATTAGTATGGGCTTGCTTACGTGAAAGTGGTGTTACTGCCTTCTTTACGCGTAGTTCAGCGGCTAATATTCCGGTGAATATGGCAATGTGTCGTCGTATGAATTTAAATGAAGATACCTATTCTGTCTCAATCCCATTAGGTGCGACCATTAATATGGGGGGAGCGGCAATCACTATTACTATTTTAACACTTGCTGCGGTAAATACCTTGGGTATGCCTGTGGATATTCCAACAGCCTTATTGCTAAGCCTTGTTGCTGCTATTTGTGCTTGTGGTGCATCAGGGGTTGCTGGTGGCTCGCTACTGTTAATTCCGCTTGCTTGTAGCATGTTCGGTATTAGTAATGATCTTGCGATGCAAGTGGTTGCGGTAGGTGTGATGATTGGTGTCTTACAAGATTCAGCAGAGACTGCATTAAACTCATCAACTGATGTGCTATTTACCGCAACGGTCTGCATAGCCGAAGATGAGCGTTTAGTTGCCAACCCATTAACTGAAAAAAATAATGGCTAAAGAGTATAAGTAGTAAATAGATATAAAGAGTAGTAAGACAGGAAGGGTAGTAAGTAACAACAAAAATTAATAATAAAAACAGAACCCCATATAGGAAACTATATGGGGTTTCTGGTTATTGATATGATAAATCGAGTGTTAAATAGTAAGTGCTAATTCTGTTCCCTGCTTAATGGCTCGTTTGGCATCTAATGCTTTAGCCTCTTTTGCCCCGCCAATAAGATGGACGGTTTTATTTTCTTGTTGTAACGCTTGCAGTAGCGGACGATAAGATTGTTGCCCGGTACATAAAATCACGCTATCAGCCGCGAGCAGTTGCTGTTGTTCATTATGTTCAATTATTACCCCTTGCTCGGTAATTTTTTGATAATGGCAGCCCGTTAGCCATTTGACCCCTTTTTTCTGCAATGTTAAGCGATGTATCCAGCCTGTTGTTTTACCTAAACTTAAGCCAAATTTCCCACTTTTACGTTGCGTCATAACAATCTGTTTGTCTTTTTTAATAAAAGGATCGGCTGAGGTGATCCCTCCGCGATGCGTAAGTGTTGGGTCAATTCCCCACTCTTTATTAAATGCACAAGGGCTTAAACTACTGCATTGGCCTGTTTGGGTAAGATAAAGGCCAGTGTCAAAACCAATACCACCACTGCCAATAATCACCACTTTTTCGCCGGTTGGCTGATGGTATTTAAGGACATCAAGATAGGTTTTTACTATCGGATTATCATGGCCATCAATCTCTGGAATATGAGGGATAACACCACTGGCTAAAATAATTTCATCAAAATGTTGCAGATGGGAAAGTGTCGCTTCCGTATTATTTTTTACGATCACCCCTGTGATTTGCAATTGCCGCTTAAAGTAGCGCAATGTCTCTTTAAATTCTTCTTTACCCGGAATTTGACTGGCAATATTGAGTTGTCCACCAATACGGTCTTCTTTTTCAAATAAAGTAATATGATGACCACGTTTAGCTGCTGTAATGGCAAATGCTAATCCTGCGGGGCCTGCGCCAACGACAGCAATTTTTTTAGGGGCTTGAGTCGGGGTTAAAATAAGCTCTGTTTCTCGACAGGCAAAAGGGTTTACAAGACAAGATGCTGGGTGACCACTGAATATCTCATCTAAGCAAGCTTGGTTGCAGGCAATACAGGTGTTTATCTCATCCTCGCGACCAAGTTGCGCTTTTAATACGAATTGCGGATCGGCAAGAAAAGGACGCGCCATAGACACCATATCTGCACAGCCTTCCGCTAAAATAGCTTCAGCCACTTGAGGTGTATTGATACGATTAGAAGTGATAAGAGGAATATTGATTTTTCCCATCAATTGGCGAGTGACATAAGCAAATTGTCCTCTTGGTACCATAGTGGCAATAGTGGGGATACGGGCTTCATGCCAACCAATACCACTGTTGATTAGGGTTGCTCCGGCCTTTTCTACTGCTTGAGCAAGATAAAATACCTCTGAGGCATTAGCTCCCTCGGTAATTAAATCTAACATTGATAAACGATAGATAATGATAAAGTGTTCACCCACAGCTTCTCTTATGCCAGCTAAAATACGTAATGCAAAACGACAACGATTTTCAATAGAGCCACCCCATTGATCATCGCGTTGATTCGTATGACTTACTAAAAACTGGTTAATTAAATAGCCTTCAGATCCCATGATCTCAACACCATCATAGCCTGCTTTCTGAGCCAACTTAGCGCAATGAATATAATCTTCAATAGTCTGTTCTATCTGCTCATGACTCATTGCTTGGGGCATAAAAGGGGTGATAGGCGATTGGATCGCTGAAGGGGCGACTAAATTAGGCTGATAACTATAACGACCAGTATGTAAAATCTGTAAAGCGATTTTCCCATCCTGTTTATGTACCGCATCAGTGACTAATTGATGAGAAGCGAGTTGATCTTCTGACATTAGCGTTGCTGCATGTGGCAACAATACACCTTGCTTATTAGGGGAGATCCCACCGGTGACAATAAGTGCCACCCCTGCTGCAGCTCTTTGAGCATAAAATTCAGCAAGCTTAGGTGCATCATGTGGATCTTCTTCTAGTCCAGTATGCATCGAGCCCATCAAAATACGATTTTTAAGCGTAGTAAACCCTAAATCAAGGGGAGTAAATAAATAAGAATAGTGTGCCATCAGATACCTTTTTTATACTGGTCAGATGAGATATCTATAGCATAACGAGAAGTTGCTGATTAAGAGTTGATTATGTTAATAAGTTGTGATCTTAATCATGGAAAAGGTGAATAGCTCCTAATTAAACGATAATAATCTAAATGCCTCGTCAACCATAACAAATAATGATAATAAAAATTGCACTCATTCATATTTTTTAATCATATAATAATAAATACCCATTAATACGTATTAAAAATGCCCATCACATTGTTGATTTTGGAGACGTTATGATTAATAAATTTAATCAGCTTACAAACCACCCCGATTTAGGTAAGTTTGTTTTACGTGTTTCGCTAGGTGTCTTAATGTTATTACACGGATTACACAAAATGGAGCCAGGAGGACTTGCCGGTATACAGGGAATGTTGGCAAATATTAATTTACCTGCATTTATTGCTTATGGCACATTACTGGGTGAAGTTCTATGTCCTATCTTACTGATTATCGGTTTATTTACTCGATTTTCAGCATTTGTTGTGGCGGCAACCATGGGGGTTGCGGTGCTGATGGTACATTCCGGTGATCTTTTAGCCTTAGATCCCAAAACGGGGGGATGGGCACCTGAAAGTGCTGGCTTCTATATGTTTGCTGCGATTGCGGTGATGTTTTTGGGGAGTGGTCGTTGGGCGCTCAAAAAAGATTAATAAATTTAATAGACAATAATATTGAATGAAATATTGCTAAGTTATTCAGGTTAGATGAATAAACGCCCAGAATAAAGATATGCTGGGCGTTTATTATTAAAGTGATAAATAGAAATTTATTGCTTTGTTGGCGGTGTTAGTTTGAAGATTTTTTCATTTTCACCCAACCACTGACGAGCAACTTGATTAACATCACTGACACTTATTCCGTTGACAATCGCAGTCTCAGTTAATAGTCGTTGATATTGTTGGTCATCTGTTGCCACTTGAGCAAGTGCATCAGTCCAATAGCTAGCACTCTCTTTGGCTTGCCCATATTCAGTTAACCAAATATTTTTTGCCTCTTGTAATTCTTTATCGGTAATACCCGCTTGTTTTACGTCATTGACCACTTTACGCGCAAGTGCAATTAATTCATCTGCCCGCTGTGGTGATGCGGTAAAGTTTAAACGTCCGGTATAAAAACTACTTGGTAGCTTGGTTAATGACTCAGAAAAGCCTAGCGAGTAGATCCCGCCCGCTCGTTCACGAAGATTAAGCCTTAAACGTTGGCTGACAACGGTATCAAGCAAGTTAAGTGCTAACAGTTGCTGTTGTGACCATTGGGCTTTGGCTGCGTATTGAATACTGATCATACTCTTATCGCTACTGGCAATAGGGTAGGTTTTATTAAATGAGCTTAATTTGGGATTAATCGCCGGATCAGCCCAAAATAGACGTTGCGATGAACGTGTCGGTAGCGTTGCTATCCAACGTTCGATCATCGGTTTGACCTGATTTAGGTTAATAGGCCCACTAATCACCAATACCATATCGGCAGGCTGTCCTAGAAGTGATTGATTCGTTTGTTGTAATTGTTGGGCGGTAAACTGTTGCCAAGGGCCTTGTGGCGAAATCACTAAGCGCTCGCCGTTTTGATAGCTCTCTTTATTAATATGATCTAAGAAAATACGTTCAACTGGTGTTTTGGCGATCCCTAATGCCGTTGCTTGTTTTTGTTGCTCTAATTTTTGCCCATTAAATTGTGGTGCTGTCACTTTTAAATGCAATAAGGCCAACAAGGTGTCTAACTCATCAATAGGCGCTTCGCCACGCAAGCCGTGGAATAACAACTCACTGTATGGACGCAAACTGATTTGATGCTGTTTACTAAATAACGCTAACTCTCTTGCGTTGTAATGCCCATATCCACTCACTTCTGGTAAGTTTAATGCCCACTGAACCAAGCCTAAACTTTGTCCTGTTTCCAGAGAAACACCTCCGGGAATACGCAGTGATACTTGGATATTGTCTTTTAGCCACTGGTCATTTTTAATAATAACTTTTACGTTATTGCTCAGTGTCCACAGCTGTGTTTTTTCAATCGGAAGTGTTTGTGTGGTGACAACAGTACCGGTTTGCTCAGGTTTAATATCTAATACCACCGCATGGGTTTTCAATGTAAACGCACCGGGATCAGATTGTCTAATCTCTTGCCAGCGTTGCGAGGCTTTAGTGGCACTAAATACCTGACTATCACTATCTGGGCCGATAATTGCCACTCGTGGTGAAGCTTGTGTTAGGTATTGGGCAAAATAGTGTTTTAAGGTATCAGGTGTAACGTTATTTATTAGTTGATAACTTAAGTTTAACGCCTGCTTTTTGCTTTGGATTGGCATTTCTAATTCAAGTGCCGTAGTAATTTGGTTAGCTAAATAACCATGCTCATAGCGCTCTTCACCAGCAGCTTGTTGGCTAAGACGTTTTAACAGCGCATTGCGGGCATTATCTAACTCTTGCTGAGATACTGGCTGTGAGGCTAAACGCTGTACTTCAGTAAATAGAATATCTAATGTACCTTGATAATCATCCCCTTTAGGATGGGCAATCATCAATTGTTGTGAGCGACGGGCATCTAACATCGCACCTTGTGTATTGGCACTGACGGAAGGCACTAACCCATTATCAACAATGGTTGAAAAGCGCTGATTTAAGATAGAGAGCCACAACGAGTCCATTAAATCATCATATTGACCTTGGCGACTATTTAATGGTGCAGGCAGTGTACGCTGTAGAGTGAATTGCACAATGCGTGAGCCTTGCTCTTTATCAAAAATCGTCTTTACTAATAAATCTTTATTGTCGATAAAGCGGTGCCATGATGGAGAGTCAACGCCTTTGTTTTCACTATTTTTTGCATTGAACATTTGGGTAATATCAGCAATCGCATCACCTTGATTAAAATTACCCACTAACACCAATGCCATTCTTTCAGGCTGATACCAAGTATCGTAATAACGTTTTGCTTCTTTGACATCACCATGCTTAACGATATCTAAGTCCCCAATGGGATCACGATCTAGATAACGACTGCCATAATAACGTAACTCTTCAAGTTGGCGATTAATACGAAAACCAATACCTTGGCGTAATCGCCACTCCTCGACGATCACTGGACGCTCTTTATCAAACTCAACGGGATCAAATGTCATGCCAAAGGCCCAATCGGATAAGATCCTCAACCCTGTTTTTATTTGGGTCGGATTGGCATTAGGCAGGGATAATTTATAGGTTGTTGAGTTTAAGCTCGTTGCCGCATTAACATGACTCCCCAACTTCATTCCTAGGCTTTCAAGTTGTTTAAACCCAGTTGTTCCCGGAAAATGAGTCGTGCCTTTAAAGGCCATATGCTCGGTAAAGTGGGCAAAGCCAAGTTGTTTTTCATCTTCTTGTACCGAGCCACTTTTCACCAGTAAACGCATTTCAACCCCCGTTTGTGGGCGTTGTAGCAAATAGACATTTAAGCCATTATCAAGCGTAAAATGGCGAATATCGGGGCGCAGTGAAAGGGCATTATTGGTATGCTCAGACGAGTTGCCTGTTGCACAACCCAGAAGTGATAAACTGACTGAGATAATCAGTAACTTACGATACATATTCAGTAACTCCAGCTGATTGAGAGGAGGACGCAGTCGGCGCTTGTAATGAAATTACTTGCTCGGCAATAGCGTGAGTGAAACGCTGATGACTGACTAAGACAATGCCCGAGGTTGGTAGATGCTGTTTAAGTAATAACAACATATGTAGGGCATTTTGTTCATCAAGAGCGGATGTGGTTTCATCTAATAAAATAAGATCGGGTTTATTGAGTAATAAACGGGCAAAGATAAGACGTTGTTGTTCACCACCGGATAAGCGTGTTGTCCAATCTGTTTCCAGTGAAAGCTGATTTTTTATTTTATCTAGCCCCACCCAATGAAGCACTTCTTGGTACTCTTGTTGTGAGAACTGAGATGCTTGGCAAGGATAAGCTAATAAGCTATCTAAGCGGGCAACAGGCAGATACATACGTTGTGGGAGCCAACTGATATTGGTTACCCGTTGAATATCTCCTTTAAAATAAGGCCAGTGGCCGCTTAACGCACGTAACAGCGTTGATTTCCCGATACCTGAGCTACCTTCAATTACCGCCAATTCACCCGCTTTGAGAGAAAAGTGAATATTGTTAATTAATAATCTATCGTCTTGCATAAACAACGATAAATTGGCTGTCAGCTTAGTTTGTTTATCATCTAACTCGGTGATCTCAGGTTGGTGATCATGCTCTAACAACACCACAAAATGATAAAGACGGGTAACCGTTGCCTGCCATGCAGCAATTTCTTTATAGGAGAAAATAAACCAGCTTAATGCCCCAGCAACACTGGAGAAGGCTTGTCGTAACTGCATTAATCCCCCTAGCATTAATTCGCCGGCGAGGAATTTTGGCAAAGCAAAAATAATTGGCGCCATTGCCGTGGCTTGCTGATAACCCACAGTAAAGAAAGCAAGGTTTCTTTCATAACGGATAAGGTTATTCCAGTTGCGGATCACCTCTAAAAAGCGTCCCATCAGTTCATGACGATCGCTCATTTCACCCCGTTGACCAGCAATAGCATCACCATGTTGTTTACGTGTGATAAGCGCAGTACGGTAATCCGCCTCTTTACGCTGTTTATCCATATTGATTTTACGTAATGGAGAACCAATGAGCTGGGTGATGGTGATCCCGATAAGAGTATAAATAATACAGGCCCAGAACATATAACCCGGTATATTCCACTCTTTGCCTGCTAAAGAGAAAGAGAGCGCACCAGAGAGTGACCATAAAATAGTGGCAAAAGAGATAAGCGTTAACAGTGAATGTAAAAAGGTCACCGTTAAGCGCATTGTCGATTCAATCAGTAAACGAATATCTTCAGCAATTCGTTGGTCGGGGTTATCTGGCTCTTGCGAGGTTAACCGCAACATATAGTGTTTACTATTTTTTGATAGCCAGCGCTCAAGCACTTGCTCTGTCATACCTTCACGCCAGCGAATGATCATTTTTTGGCGTAAGAAATCACCCATCACGACTACGGTAATTAATCCGGCAATAATAATCACAAACTGTTGAAGCAGTTTATATAAGGCTTGCCCATCGAGTTGTTGTAGGGCGTTATAGAAGCTGCCATTCCATTCATTCATTTTGACGTTAAACCAAACGGATGAGAGGGTTAACGTTAAAGAGAGAATTAATAGGAACCAGCAGTAAAGGGCGGCACGCCGCCCCCAAAAAGGTGAAACCAAATAGAAAAATTGTTTTATTGTTTTCATTGCTTATTTGTCATGTTTTTATTGTTTATTGACTCGGTTGCTCACATTAACTTCATCAATTTTTAATAGTCATAGCTGACTTGTAGCCAGAACTGTCGACCTGGCTCGTAAGATTTGTACTCTTTATCTTGATAGGTAATGTAATCATTGACATTTTTGGTATTGAGTACGTTATTCACTTCAACGGAAATACCTACACCGTAAGCAAATTCAGGCTGCCAACTGAGCTTGGTATCCCAAGTAAAACGACTACTGTAATGACGTTTTTTATATTCAAATAGCGGGCCGTACTCACTTGGTTTTGGCGCACCATTATTGGCTTTCTCTGCTTGTGAACGAGCTCCATTCCATTGCAAACGGTTAAACCAAGTCACTCCTACATCATCCCAAACACTGGTTAGCTCAGCGGTCACTTTTAACGGCGAGTTAAAGTTGTCAGAGGGTAAGTCTTTGGCATTGATAATTTTTCCGCCATACCACACCTTGTCATAGTTCATCCCTTGAACGCTGGGATCAAAATTGGCATAACCTGAGTCTTTTGGCGTATTGGTTTTGCTTTTTTGCCAGCTAATCGAAGCATTAAAGACGTGATCGGCTTTAGCAAGCTCCCATGGTTGGCTATTTCTCACGGAGAGCGTTAAGGTATCGTGTGTACTACGACCATTATTATTGAAGTGGCGAATAGCACGTTTTTCATCAATGGTTGAGTCTGGATATTTAGTATCACTACGCACCTCATCACGACCATTGCGATGCACATACTGTAAACGCCAAGTGGTTGAGGCTATCTCTTGTTGTAGACCTAGAGTGAATTCATCGTTATAAGGGGTTTTTAGTGAATCAACACCATCAAAGTCGGTACGATTAGTCCACTTTTCCTCCGATGTTTGACAGTCAAAATAGCAGTGTTGTAAACCGGCATTTTGCGCACCATAAAGGGCGTAAGTGAGCATTGAACGTCCATAGTAACGGTTTACCCCACCAATAATTAAAGTATTACCTGTGCCCCAAATATCGTAAGTAGCACTTAAACGAGGTGAGAGGTTGTTTTTTTGTACAAAATCATCACGATCTAAACGTACACCGGGACGTAAGGTGAGGCGTTTATATTGAATATTATCGTCAATAAAAAATGAATAATTGATATAAGACGCATTATGGGTACCCGCTAGAAAACGCGTCGTTTGTGATAAGCTTCCCATCCATTCATCATTGACCGTCATGCCGCGATAGGTATAGTTGTAATAGGTTTTATCACGAATATAAGCGCCTTTGGTGCGGCTAATTTCAAATCCGGTGGTGGGGCGATGAGTGACGGTACCCCACACGATGGGATCAAAACGCATAATACTCTTGGCGCTATAGGTTTCTTGTTTACTACGCAGATCACCTTGACCACCACTGGAGACTTGATTAGGGTGTTGCCAATCAGTGTAATCTTCTACTTTGATAAAGTAGTCTTGATCATTGGTGCGTTTATCTTCCAGATTTTGATAACCTGCGGTTAACTCTAAGGTTCCTAGCGCAAGTTGATGCTTATAAAGGGCGGTAAAACTGAGTCCATTATGTTCATTATCATAACCGGAGTTATACACAGAGCTGGAGAACAGATAGCTCTTATAACGGGCAATATTACTTGATAGATCAAAAGATTGTTTATCAGAGATATTCCAAGAATATTTGATAAAGTAGTTATCTGAAGTACGCGTTTGATCACGATAATGTGGGCTTTGTAATACATGCTCTAATTCGCCTTCAGGGGTGTGAACAATTCCCCCTTCAGCACTTATCATCATCGGAATGGTTGATTCCCGACGAGAAGCTGAGAAAATTAATCCTGTATTTTCCGTTAAACCTGTTTCAAACCAACCGCCATAGTTTTGTTTATCATATTTTTTCTGGAAACGGGCTGGATTACTAAAATCATTATTTGCAGTATCAAATTTTAATTTGGGATCGGTGAAAATATTATTCCAGCTTGAACGGGTAGTACGGTAATAGGCATTGGCATGGGTTTCACCAGACCAACGACGACTTTGTACTTCAACTGTGCCTCCAGTAAATCCGCCAAATTCAACGGGAATATTGTTATCGTAAACGGTGACACTATCAATAAGTCGACTATCAAGATACATCCCTTGCTCATCACTGGTAATACGGGTATTGGTTTCACCATTGCCCGAATTGGCCGGATCAAAGTCATTATTAAAACTGACGCCATCAAGTTTATAGGCATTTTGATAGCTACTGGAGCCATGAATAGAAATACGTGAGGGCTTAATTTCACCTTGGTTCATCGAGTTGCTATCGTTATTTGCAAATTGAACCGCAGGGTTACTTTTAAGTAAGTCGGTGACATTGCCATCGCCAGTATTACGTTGCTTTATCTCTTCAGAGGTGATGTATTGTGGTGCTGAAACAACATCTGTAGCAGGATGATAACTGCTTCCCACCCCTGTGACTTTAACTTCAGGGATCACAATCGTACTGCTTGTTGCTAATGGACGAATAACAAAGCCATTTCCCTGTGAAATAATTTCCATACCACTACCGATTAACACCTTTTGTAATGCGGTATGGGTTTCATATTGACCAGAGAGTGCAGGAGCCCGTAAGTTTTTTATTGCGTTGGCATCAAACAGAATTTGTACCTGACCTTGTTTAGCAATAGTGTTTAAAGAATCAGCTAAAGATTGCTCTGGTAAAGAGACTGATAGCGTTGCCGCATAACTATAAGGGGCTGCCACGGTAGCCGTTATTAATAATGTGAGTAGCGACCTTTTTAGGGGCCTTTTTTTATTATGTATTCTCATTTCACCAATCCCATTCATAGACTTAATAATTTTTGTTACTAAGTAAGAGGGTGAAATGAGAATTATCCTCACCTGTAAAAAAGAATATTTTTCATGTTTGTTTTTACTTATTGATAATTAACACATTATTTTTATCAGTAAAAATAACATTAACCGGTAAAAGTAGCGGAAGTGCAGTAATAAAGCTTTTCGCGTCATTAATATTTGCTACACCTGATACCTTTATTTTTGCTACATCGGCTGATGAGATATGAACGTTGATATCCAGATAAGGTTTTAATTTAGTGATCACGTCACCAAGTGGTTGTTCAAAGAAATGGAGTTGCCCAAAACGCCAGCTTGCTACAGAATCAGCATTGACTGAGGAAATGACAAATTGATTATCAGTTGATTGGCTAATTGCTTGAGAGCCAGCATATAGGTAAGTCGCAGGGGATTTTTCTGTGGCTTTAACTTCAACAATGCCTTCATGTACGGCGACACTAATTTGATTATTTTGATAACGACTCACTTCAAATTCAGTACCGACAACTTTAATTAATCGCTCATCAGCATGGACATAAAATGGCCGATAAGGATTGGGTTTTACTTTAAAATAAGCCTCACCTTTATCTAACCAAAGGCGTCTTTGGGTTTGGACATACGAGACGCGTACCTGTGTATTTCTATTTAAAAAAACTTTAGAGCCATCAGCGAGGGTCATCTCTTTAGGAAAATTGCTGGTGGCTAAGGTCATATTATCCATTAACAGGGCAGGTAAATGACTATAAGGAAGATATAACACAGCAACTAAACAGAGTGCGGCTGTAGTGTGAATAAAGGGGCGCCAGAGTGAAGATTTCCTTTTTTCTATAGGCACAATAGTAGGGCGTGGTAAGGCTTCACAACTATGCCAAATTTCCGCGATAGCTTGATAAGCTTGTTGATTATCTTTATCTGCTACCCACTGTTTAAAGGCTTGTCGTTGCTGTGAACTCATTTGCTGACTATGTTGACGGGTGAACCAAAGCGCAGCTTGTTCATCAATAGATTGCTGGCTTAATTGATCATGGGTATCTGCCAAAAGCGTTGCAGGCGCCTCATCTGTGTGAGGTTGATTTCCCGACTTACTCGTCATTGGTGCATTTCTCCTGTCCTGCATCGACATATCTTTTACAATGTAATAGTGCTGCGGCAATATGTTTCTCTACCATGCTTATCGAAATTTCCATTTGTTCTGCAATTTCGCTTTGTGATAATCCATCAAAGCGATAAAGAATAAAAGCTTCTCGACGGCGGGGAGGAAGAGTATCAATAGCTTGTGTCAGTAAATCTAAACGCTGTTGATGCTCAAGGACGTGCCCGGGATCAAGCTCTGTCGTATAGCTCTGTACCGCATCTTCTAATTGATAATCTTCTTGATAGATATTTTTTTGTTTTTGGTTTTTCCTCCAATGATCGATCAAAACGTGGTTCGCTATTTTAAATAAAAAAGCACGCTGCTCTTGGACAGGAGTTTGTTCTTTTCGATTTAGCCATAGTGTAAACACATCTTGAGACAAATCATCCGCATCATGGTGATTACCCGTGCGTTTTTGGAAAAAACGTACAAGCTGACCATAGGTTGATTGGTAGGCACAACTGATTTTTTGTGCTAATGATTTATCGCTAGTCATAGTCTCTGGTGTCTAAAAAAGAGTGAAATAATAAGCTATTACTGCTTCTAATAAGGAATTTTTATAATCAATATTTAGCTAATTTTTTATTGTATTATTAATAATAAGCAATATCATTTGTGTTTGTATTATGCCTATAATTCATTAGAAAGAAAATCAGAGGCAAGAATTATGAGTAGTATGTCGGCGACTTTTCCACGCCGTTGGTCCTTTTCTATTGGTGGGTTAACTGCCAGTATTGTGTTTCATGTCACCTTGGTTGTTGTTGCTATAGGTTGGATAACGACGAAAGATGAGCAATATGCGGTTTTACCTCCAGCAATGACGATGCAAGTGGGGCTTTATCAATTGGCAAAAGCAGAACCCAAAGAGGTTCCTGTTGGGCCTGAACAGGTGATGTCAGTTCCAGAAGCTGCCGAGCCAGAGCCGATGAAAGAGCAACTTGATGTGCCTAAAATGCCTGTAGTCGAACAGGGAACTTATGAGCGAGTTGCGGAAAAGCCAAAGGTGAAACCCGTGGTTAAGCCTAAGCCTGTCGTGGTAAAAGTGCCTGATGATCTTCCCGTTTCAGAAGCGCCAGCAGATACCACAACCGCCCCTTTATCAGGTGAAAACGCGACCAGTAGTGCCGATTTTACCAGTACCGCTTCATCATCTCGCAGTGGTCAAATGGGGTGGGAAAGTTTAGTCCATAGCCATATTGATATGTATAAACGTTACCCTCGTGCAGCATTACGTTTTAAAGCGACGGGAGTGACACAAGTTGAAATTTCGCTCAATGCAAAAGGTGAGTTATTAGATGTGAGTATACAAACCTCGTCAGGTAATCGTATCCTTGATAAAGAAGCGATTAACACTATTAAACGGGCATCGCCATTTCCGGCACCTGAAAGCCACCGTTTAGTTAACGGCTCTTTCTCATTTATTGCACCCTTGAGCTTTGACTATCGGCAAAGTAGTTAATATCGTCATTGAATAGTGTGAGCCAATAAAACGTAAAGAGAGATAATAAAAAAGCAGAGGGTGAGCTCTGCTTTTTTGCGTTCAGCTAAATAATGATTACTTAGTGATGCGTTTATATTTCATGCGACGAGGTTGGATAGCTTCGTTACCTAATGTCCGTTTTTTATACTCTTCATATTCAGTAAAGTTACCTTCAAAGAATTCGACTTTACCTTCATCTTGATAATCGATGATATGAGTGGCGATACGGTCTAGGAACCAACGGTCATGGGAAATGACCATAGCACAACCTGGGAATTCTAATAGCGCATTTTCTAAGGCGCGTAGCGTTTCAACATCCAGATCATTGGTCGGTTCATCGAGCAGCAACATATTACCGCCGACTTGGAGAAGTTTCGCAAGGTGTAAACGTCCACGCTCACCTCCGGACAGTTCGCCAACGCGTTTACCTTGGTCAACGCCTTTAAAGTTAAAGCGGCCCACATAAGCGCGACTTGGGATTTCAAAGTTACCAATGCGCATAATATCTTGACCACCAGAAACTTCTTCCCAAACCGTTTTGCTGTCATCCATACTATCGCGGAACTGATCAACAGAGGCCAGTTTCACGGTCTCCCCTAAAGTCACGGTTCCTGAATCGGGTTGTTCTTGACCTGAGATCATACGGAACAGCGTTGATTTACCGGCACCATTTGGACCGATAATACCGACGATAGCGCCTTTAGGAATGGAGAAACTTAAATCATCAATCAGAACGCGATCACCATAAGATTTAGTGAGGTGACTCACTTCTAGCACTTTATCCCCTAAACGAGGTCCAGGTGGAATAAATAGCTCACTGGTTTCATTACGTTTTTGGTAATCAACGCTATTGAGTTCTTCAAAGCGAGCAAGACGAGCTTTACCTTTAGCCTGACGACCTTTAGGATTTTGGCGGATCCACTCAAGTTCTTTTTGAATTGATTTATGGCGAGCGGCTTCAGTGGCTGCTTCTTGTTCAAGACGCGCATCTTTTTGCTCTAACCAAGAGGAGTAGTTACCTTCCCACGGAATACCTTCTCCACGGTCAAGTTCTAAGATCCATCCTGCGACATTATCAAGGAAGTAACGGTCGTGGGTAATCGCCACAACAGTGCCTTCATAATCATGTAAGAAGCGTTCTAACCAAGCAACAGACTCAGCATCCAAGTGGTTAGTCGGTTCATCTAACAACAGCATATCTGGCTTTTCTAACAGTAAACGACAGATAGCCACACGGCGACGTTCACCACCAGAAAGATGTTCAATTTTGGCATCCCAATCTGGTAAACGTAGTGCTTCTGCTGCACGCTCTAATTGGTTATCAAGATTATGACCATCGTGAGATTGAATAATCGCTTCTAGCTGACCTTGCTCTTTTGCCAGTTGGTCAAAATCAGCATCAGGATCAGCATAAGCTGCATACACTTCATCAAGACGATTGAGTGCATTTTTGACTTCGCTTACCGCTTCTTCAACGGCTTCACGAACCGTTTGTTGTGGGTTTAATTTTGGCTCTTGTGGCAAGTAGCCAATTTTTAGACCCGGTTGTGGACGTGCTTCACCTTCGATATCGGTATCGATACCGGCCATGATACGCAGTAAGGTTGATTTACCGGCACCATTTAGACCAAGCACACCAATTTTCGCGCCCGGAAAGAAGCTGAGTGAGATGTTTTTAAGGATATGTCGCTTAGGGGGAACAACTTTCCCGACACGCAACATACTATAAACGTATTGAGCCACTATAATTACCCTTTGATTATAAAAGAGATTTTATCTGAAGTGTCAGTTTTTGCGTTAAACACAAAAGAATGTAAATAAGCAATGAATATATGACACCTAAATGAACAATAGTAAAGTCAATGTCAGTATTTTGCCAAAGACCCGAAAACGATGAAAGTCGCCAGTATACCCGATTTATAAAAGAAAACCTTAGGTAAAAGAGAGGTTTTTATCATCCTTGAGTGCTTGTTCGAAAAGTGAGGAAAATTTCATTTAAAGAGGGAACTAACATTGTTAATGATTATCATATTAGCTAATGTATTTATTCTTTGGATGTTTAAATTTGAGGTGGGAGAGGTAACGTGGTTAAGCAAAAGTGGTCCTTCGTCTTGGCAATTAGTACATTGTGTTTCTCTGCGTGGGCACAAGCAGATTCATTAAGTGAACAACGAACACGTTACCAAGAAATTAAAGCAGCTTGGGATGCTAAAGATACAGCACAAGTTGAAAAATTATTACCGACATTACAAGATTATCCTCTTTATCCCTATCTTGAATATCGCCAAATTACCGACAATCTTGATGTGGTCGCTCCGGCTGTGGTGACTGAATTTGTCGAAAAATATCCAACTTTGCCACCCGCGAAAGCACTACCTTCTTTGTTTGTTAATGAGTTAGCAAAACGTCAAGAGTGGCAAAACTTACTGACTTTTAGTCCTAATCCTCCTAAGCCTAAAGCAGCAAGGTGTAACTACTATTATGCTAAATGGGCGACAGGGGATAAACAAACGGCGTGGGTTGGTGCAAAAGAAGCGTGGTTAAACGGTACTTCTATGCCTTCAAGCTGTGATCCGCTATTTGATGAGTGGCAAAAAGCAGGAAATTTAAGCATTGAATTAGTGTTAGAGCGGATTAATTTAGCAATAAAAAGTGGTAATACTGGGTTAGCAACTTATTTAGCTAAGCGATTGCCGATGGATTATCAAACGATTAACGATGCCATTGTTGAACTACAAGATCACCCTAATCTGGTTGCTCGTTATGCCACACAACTTTCACCAACAGATTTTACGCGTAATATTGTACAAGCCGCATTTTCACGTTGGGCGCGAAAAGATGCCGATAGTGCAAGAGCACAGCTTGATAGTATCGCCAGAGCTCAAAAAATGACGACAGCTGAACGCCAATTAATGCGTGATACGGTCGCTTGGCAATATATGCCATATGCCACACCAGAGCAGGCTAAATGGCGTGATAGTGTGATACAAGATACCGCTTCAGATACCCTGCGTGAGCGTCGTGTGCGTTTAGCGTTAAGCCAAAATCAGCCCGCAGAATTAGCTTTATGGTTAGAAAGATTATCACCTGAAAGTAAAAATAAAGAGGAGTGGCGTTATTGGCGAGCGATGGTGTTGCAATCGCAAGGTAAAAACAGTGAAGCACAAGCGCTTTTACAAGAACTAACGCAACATCGCGGTTTTTATCCTATGGTGGCGGCTGAAAAGCTAGGTAAACCTTATGTTATGGTAATAGACAAAGCGCCAAGTGTTTCACCCACAATTCCACAGCAACCTGAAGTGCAACGAGTACGCGAATTAATGTATTGGCAAATGGATAATTTAGCGCGTACTGAGTGGGCAAATTATGTTGCCACCCAGCCTGCTACCACACAATCTCAACTAGCGCGTTATGCTTTTGAGCAACAATGGGCTGACTTAGCAGTACAAGCAACGATTACTGGTAAAATGTGGAACCATTTAGAAGAGCGTTTCCCACTTGCATGGCAAAATGAATTTGAACGATATACGAAAGATAAAGCGATAGATCGCAATTATGCGATGGCGATCGCTCGCCAAGAAAGTGCATGGAACCCACAAGCTCGCTCTTCAGCTGGGGCAACGGGTCTTATGCAAGTGATGCCGAAAACCGCAGAGTTCACGGTAAAACAAGCAGGTATTACCGGGTATGCAAGTAGTGCGCAACTGACAGATCCGGTTAAAAATATTGAAATTGGTACCGCTTATCTTGATTCTGTTTATCAGCGTTTTAATCAAAACCGTATTTTATCTAGTGCAGCCTATAATGCAGGTCCTGCACGGGTTGACCGTTGGTTATCTGATGCTAATAGCCAACTAGATGCTATTGCTTTTATTGAGAGTATTCCTTTCGCAGAAACGCGTGGTTATGTCAAAAATGTACTCTCATTTGCGGTGTTTTATAGCTATTTTGCCGGAGAGCAACAACCGATATTAACTCAAACTGAGTGGAATAGTCGTTATTAATGAGATAATTAAGCGATTTATTAATGGAACCTCTTTGTCACAGGATAAAATATGCTATAGTTTGTACTAGTTTATGAGTGTGGCTAGAAGAGGTTCCCACTATGCTAGATCCTGCATTATCACCAGAAGAGAATGAACACTGGGTACGTTTTGTTGAGTTATTACGCCAAGCGTTTGAACAGGGAGTTGAATTTCCTGTTTTACAACTTTTAATGACGCCAGATGAGCGCAGTGCATTAGCAACAAGAGTGCGTATTGTTCAAGAATTAATGCGTGGGGAATTAAGTCAACGAGAGCTAAAAGAGCTATTAGGGGTTGGCATCGCCACTATTACCAGAGGTTCTAATAGCTTAAAAACAGCACCCCATGATGTGAAATTATGGCTTGAAAAAGAGCTTATGATAAAAAAATAATTGCCTATTCGTTAGAAATAAAAATGCCATTTAATCAGTTGGTTAAATGGCATTTTTCTAAAATAGCGACAAGAGGACTATTTAATCACTCATTCATCATCTTTTTTGTTAAGTTGTTTATAAATATCATGAGTGACGGGCACTAAAGCTAATACAATCGCTTGTTGGTAAACAGAAGTGCGGCTTAATAAACCATCAGTAAAATAACCAATAGCGCCACCTTTTTGCTTAATATTATCAATCTTGGTTAAAAATGCTATTTCATCGCCAAGTTCACGACCTTCACGAACACCTTTTAAGATCTGTTCCGGTAGCATTAAACTGGCTGAGCGAGATTCACCGCGAATTTGCTCGTGTTCGATAACAATCCAAGCAAAAGTCATATCGTCTTCAATACCCGCTTCAACACCTACCCAAAAGTCAGCTTCTGGACGTACTTGTCTTGCGGCCATCACACGTTGGCGTGCGCCAGTTCTCGTTTCTGTATTTCCAATAGGTTGCTGTGGAACGCGGCTATCGACATTAATATCTTCAATATCAAAGGTATCTTTACCGAACACTTGCTCAAAGGCGAGTTTGATCGCGTTGATTTTTGCTGGATTCGTAGTGGCTGCAATGACATGATACATAATGAGTTAATCATCCTTTGAAAAATTAGAGCAGTATAACGGAAAAAATGTATGTTACAGGTCTATCTTGTTCGCCACGGTGAAACTGAGTGGAACGTGGCGAGACGTATACAAGGGCAATCTGATAGCCCACTAACAGCAATGGGTGTGCGACAGGCACAACAAGTTGCTGAAAGAGTAAAATCAGCAGGTATTACCCACATAATTTCTAGTGATCTTGGCCGGACTTGTCAGACGGCAGAGATTATTGCACAAGCTTGTCGCTGTGACGTAATCACGGATCCCCGTTTGCGTGAACTTGATATGGGCGTTCTTGAACAGCGAGAGATCGCCACATTAAATACACAAGAAGAAGCTTGGCGCAAGAGTTTAATTGATGGTACACCTGATGGACGAATTCCCCAAGGAGAATCCATGGTGGAATTAGCTAATCGTATGCAGGCTGCTTTAAACAGTTGCTTGGCGTTACCAGAGCATAGCCGTCCTTTACTGGTGAGTCACGGTATTGCATTAGGTTGCCTGCTAAGTACTGTGTTAGGCCTACCTGCTTACGCTGAACGACGTTTAAGACTACGTAACTGTTCAATTTCACGAGTGGACTATCAAAACAGTCCTTGGCTCGCTAATGGATGGGTAATCGAAACAGCAGGGGATGTGAGTCATCTTACTGATATCGCTCTTGATGAAGTACAGCGTTAATGACAATAACAGACTCTCTTTGCTGTAAAAGAGAGTCTTATTGTTAGGCCATTTCGCGTTTAATGGGAATATAATACTCAAAACGCTTAATATGATCTTGTGGCTCGGCGGTCATCACATTGTCATAGTGCACTTCTTTAAGATAATACTTTTCAATATCATGTCCTTTACGGCGAGTAAGCCCCATGGTTGGCAAGCAAACACCATAAATTAAGAATAAAAATTCCTGCATGGCGCCTCGTTTTGCCTCTCCCTCGAAGTCAAAGCGAATATAATCGCCAGCCTCTAATATGACTTCATAAGCAGTATCATCTTCTACAAAACTCGCATAAGCAGGCTCAACGGCGGTGGTGTAGATAACGCGCTGTTCATCTTCATGCTCATCACTGTGTTGCGTATGGTGCAAACCATAAACCTCATGGGGGATAGTGTTTACCTTAGTAATATAATTTTGCCAAAATGTCTGACGCATATCGGAACAAGCATTGGCCCATTGTTCTAGTGTATGGCTACAAGTTTGTTCAATACCAATCAATTTTATCTCCGGTAATTGCACATATGCCCATTTAGGCAAAGGCTGAGGATCTAATTTTATTGGAGGACAAATACCTACAGCACACCACTCATCAGAACGGCGATATAGGGCTGGAGTTCTATCAAACTGCTTTTTAAAGGCGCGAGTAAATGTTTGTTGAGAATCAAAACGATATTGTAAAGCGATATCTAAGATAGGACGACTTGTTAAACGCAATGCCACAGCCGCGCGAGATAGACGCCTCGAACGAATATAAGAACCAATCGCTTGCCCCGTTACTTCTTTAAACATGCGTTGTAGGTGCCACTTAGAGTAACCCGCTTTAGTTGCGACATTATCGAGGGATAGTGGCTGATCCAGATTATTGTCAAGCCAAGCGAGTAAATCACGTATGATGTTGGTTTGATCCATACATCTCCCTTAGTCATATTCGTTTATTTATGCTGTAGATGGTAAATAGCCTGAACGTCTATAACAAGTTATATTGTTAGATAAAGATGAAATATAGTCTTTTTCAATGAGTCATGTATACAAATTATTCTACCAGTTAACAAAAGTTTGCTTTATCCTAGACAAAATCATTCTTTCTTCTTTTTATGGAATAAATTTAATATGTTTAATTTCAAAAAGATACTCACACTTTCTATCTTGCTTCCGATGTCAATAATGGTGAAAGCTGAAGAAATTGGTTATGTCGATACGGTTTTTAAGTTTTTTGGTGCCAATCATAAAATTGTCATTGAAGCTTTTGATGATCCTGAAGTCAAAAATGTCACTTGCTATTTAAGCCGTGCTAAAACAGGGGGCATTTCCGGTAGTTTAGGGCTTGCTGAAGATACCGCCGATGCGGCTATTTCTTGCCAACAAGTAGGGCCAATCGAATTAAGCGAAAAAGTCTTAAAAGGTAAAAATCGTGGTGATGTTGTTTTTCAAAAAAGAACGTCACTGGTCTTTAAAAAGCTACAAGTGGTGCGTTTTTACGATAAAAACCGCCATGCACTGATATATCTTACTTACTCTGATAAGGTTATCGATGGCTCACCGAAAAATGCCATTAGTGCAGTACCCATCATGCCATGGAAAGAGTAATTTTTTTAATTAATTAACAAAATTAATAAGATTAAGTGTAAGAAATTTTTTTAGTTGATAAATTAGTTTCTATTTAAAATAGTCGCTAAGATCAATTTTTATCTTTTATGCTTTAATAAAGAAAAACCCCGAAACTGAAATCCGGGGTTTTTAGCATTATTTTTTACTAGGGTAACACTGATATCACTCGTCTAAATCACCACAGAAACGATAACCTTCACCATGGATAGTAGCGATAATCTCAGGTGTATCAGGGGTTGATTCAAAGTGTTTACGAATACGACGAATGGTAACGTCTACAGTACGATCATGAGGTTTTAATTCACGACCCGTCATTTTTTTCAGTAATTCTGCACGAGTTTGGATTTTTCCTGGGTTTTCGCAGAAATGTAACATCGCACGAAACTCACTACGAGGTAATTTATACTGTTCACCTGTAGGGCTAATAAGAGAGCGACTATTAATATCTAGCTCCCAACCATTAAATTTATAGCTTTCAACTAAACGACGCTCTTCTGTGCCATTCGCTAAATTCATAGTGCGTGACAATAAGTTACGAGCACGGATAGTTAATTCACGAGGATTAAATGGTTTAGTGATGTAATCATCGGCACCAATTTCAAGGCCTAAGATTTTATCAACTTCATTATCACGACCTGTTAGGAACATTAATGCAACACTTACCTGTTCACGTAATTCACGGGCTAATAGAAGACCGTTTTTACCAGGAAGATTAATATCCATAATAACCAGATTGATATCATGGTCGGACAGAATATTATGCATCTCGTTGCCATCAGTGGCTTCGTGTACGATATACCCTTCAGCTTCGAATATGCTTTTCAGGGTATTACGAGTAACTACTTCATCTTCAACAATCAGAATGTGCGGGGTTTGCATATTTGCTACCTAAAATTACCAAAAATAGAAAAAGGATATCTGTGTGTAACTTCTGTGTGTGCAAGGTGTGTGGTTATTCATTTTTGTTATTAGCACGCCAAAATTAGACCCAGATGAAAATTCGATAAATAACCATCACGTTATTAATTACAAACATGACCTATTTTACTGACAATGGACGTTAAAATCAGAATGTAAAATGCCCATAGTCTATTAACAGCAATATAACACCTGTTGTATTAAATACCATCTAAAAAGCTAACTTTTGTTGACACATATCAAAATCAAGATAACAGCTTAACCTTGATTTCAATAGTTAACTATATAATTTGATTTATGTAATGCAAAAGAAAAATATATGTTAAATATAGTGAGATTTTATCTTTTTACCAGTTTTGTTACAAAAAAAGAAGTGAAATAAAATACCTTATTATTTGTAAAAGTACAAATGTCTAAGTAACTCTTAAATGGTAGCGTTATTTTCTGTAACTCCCCCTTATTAGTAGTAATATGTATACTACAATATAAGTAATGCTCGAATAAATTTTATTTAAATTGTAGGTAAATTGAGGCAATAGAAAAGAAAAAATTTGACATCTCTCTCGCTTTGCTTTAACCAGTATAGGGTCAAACTAATTTTGAGACAGACAGGATTGTTATGCGTACTTACAGCCCAGTGACTATGAATACAATTATTACCACCACCACCACCGGAATTTTATATTGCGGGGCGGGCTGTCGCATATAAAAAACAAAAAACGAAAAAGCCCGCATTGAGAAATGCGGGCTTTTTTTTGGCGAAAAATCAGGAGAGCTGTATGCGAGTGTTAAAATTTGGGGGAACTTCAGTTGCCAATGCAGAAAGGGTGCTGAATGTTGCTGATATCGCTGAGAAAAAACGAGAGCAGGGACAAGTCGCTCTGGTATTATCAGCACCTGCCAAGATAACGAATTACTTGGTGGCAATGATTGAAAAAACGGCAGAAGGAGAAGAACCTCTCACTCAAGTACGAGAAGCAGAGCAAATCTTCGCTAATCTATTGCAAGGTTTACGAGAAAATCAACCTGGTTTTGATTACCAAGGCTTAAAAGACAAAGTTGAGCGTGAGTTTGCTGAGATTAAACATATCCTGCATGGTATCTCCCTATTAGGGCAATGTCCTGATAGCATCAATGCTGCGATGATTTGTCGTGGTGAAAAGCTTTCGATTGCCATTATGGAGTCGGTGTTACAAGCTAGAGGATATAACGTTACCGTCATTGATCCGGTTAAAAATCTCCTTGCTCAAGGTCATTATCTCGAATCGACAGTGGATATTCCTGAATCAACTCGCCGTATTTCCGCCCTTAATATTCCGAAAGATCATATGATCTTGATGGCAGGTTTCACTGCCGGTAATGAAAAAAATGAGCTTGTGGTTCTCGGTCGTAATGGCTCAGATTATTCAGCCGCCGTATTAGCCGCGTGTTTACGTGCACAATGTTGTGAAATTTGGACGGATGTTGATGGTGTTTACACCTGTGATCCACGCCTCGTCCCAGATGCACACCTATTAAAAGGCATGTCCTATCAAGAGGCGATGGAACTTTCTTACTTTGGTGCCAAAGTCCTTCATCCACGCACTATTGCACCTATTGCTCAATTTCAAATCCCTTGTTTAATTAAAAATACGGGCAATCCAGAAGCACCGGGTACGTTAATAGGTGATGGTCAAAAAGATGACAGCACGCCGGTAAAAGGGATCACTAACCTGAATAATATGGCAATGATCAATGTATCAGGGCCGGGTATGAAGGGAATGGTGGGTATGGCGGCTCGTGTCTTTTCTGTGATGTCGCGTGCAGGAATATCGGTAGTATTAATTACTCAATCTTCATCTGAATACAGTATTAGTTTTTGTGTACCGCAAAAAGAGCTAATTAGAGCGCAAAAAGCACTGTCAGAAGAGTTCTATCTAGAGTTAAAAGATGGCGTACTTGATCCGTTAGATATTATGAACAATGTTGCTATCATCTCGGTTGTCGGTGATGGTATGCGCACCCTTAAAGGGATCTCAGCCCGTTTCTTCTCTGCTTTAACTCGAGGCAATATTAATATTGTTGCTATTGCTCAAGGCTCTTCTGAACGTTCTATCTCTGCAGTTATTGCCAATGATGCAGCGACGAATGCGGTGCGTTTATGTCACCAAATGCTCTTTAACACTAACCAAATCGTAGAAGTCTTTATTGTCGGTGTTGGTGGTGTTGGCAGCGCGCTAATCGAGCAGATCCATCGTCAACAAGCATGGTTAAAAAACAAACATATCGACCTACGTGTTTGTGGGATTGCCAATTCACGTGCGATGCTAACCAATATGCAAGGTATCGATTTAGATAATTGGCAACAAGCGCTACAAGCAGCTAAAGAGCCTTTTAGCTTTAGTCAGCTTATTCGCTTAGAAAAAGAGTACCACTTCCTCAATCCTGTGATTGTTGATTGCACTTCAAACGAAATGATTGCACAGCAATACGCCAATTTCTTACAAAATGGCTTTAACGTTGTTACGCCTAATAAGAAAGCCAATACGATGTCGATGGATTACTATCATCAAATTCGCCAATCAGCGGAAGCATCACGTCGTAAATTCTTATATGACACTAATGTTGGTGCGGGTTTACCTGTTATTGAAAACTTACAGAACTTGCTTAATGCTGGCGATGAGTTGGTGCAATTTAATGGTATTCTTTCTGGCTCACTCTCTTATATTTTTGGTCAGCTAGATGAAGGAAAAAGCTTGTCTGAAGCGACACTTTCTGCGAAAGAAAAAGGCTTTACAGAGCCAGATCCAAGAGATGATCTCTCGGGAATGGATGTTGCACGTAAACTGCTTATTCTCGCTCGTGAAGCGGGCTATCAATTAGAGTTGAGTGATATTGATGTAGAACCTGTTTTACCTAGCTCATTTGATAGTACAGGTGATGTCGAGAGTTTCTTAAACCGCTTACCTCAAGTAGATGTTGAGTTTGATGCTAAAGTCGAAGAAGCCCAAAAGTCAGCGAAGGTATTACGTTATGTGGGGATCATCAATGAGGGGAAATGCCAAGTCAAAATAATGGCCGTTGATGCTAACGATCCTCTCTTTAAAGTAAAAAATGGTGAAAATGCGCTAGCCTTCTACACTCGCTACTATCAACCAATTCCTTTAGTTTTACGTGGATATGGTGCAGGAAATGATGTCACTGCTGCTGGGGTATTTGCAGATGTATTACGTACACTATCATGGAAATTAGGAGTTTAAAGGTGGTTAAAGTTTATGCACCGGCGTCAATTGGCAATGTGAGTGTCGGTTTTGATGTGTTAGGAGCCGCAGTTTCGCCTATTGATGGTCAATTATTAGGAGATTGCGTAACCGTTGAAGCGGCGCAAGAATTTCAACTTCACAGCAAAGGACGATTTGTTAGCAAATTACCTTCTGATGCTAAGCAAAATATTGTTTATCAATGTTGGGAGCTATTTTGTGAAAAATTAGGTAAACAATTACCTGTCTCGATGACACTTGAAAAAAACATGCCGATAGGCTCAGGATTAGGATCAAGTGCTTGTTCTGTTGTGGCTGCACTTGTTGCATTAAACGAATTTGCTCACAAACCATTTAGTGAAAGCCACTTATTATTAATGATGGGAGAGCTGGAAGGCCGTATTTCCGGTAGTGTGCACTACGATAATGTCGCGCCATGTTATTTAGGTGGTCTACAACTTATTTTGGAACAAAACGACATTATTTGTCAGCCTGTGCCAGCTTTTGACGATTGGTATTGGGTGATGGCTTATCCGGGGATCAAAGTCTCAACGGCACAAGCAAGGGCTATCCTCCCTAAACAATACGATAAAGCTGATATTATTAATCATGGTCGTTATTTATCTGGATTTATTCATGCTTGTCATACACAACAACCAAAACTTGCCGCAAGCTTAATGAAAGATGTGATTGCAGAGCCCTATCGAACACAGTTGCTCCCTGGTTTTGATAAAGCGAGAGAGGCTGCATTACAAAAAGGCGCGCTTGCATGCGGTATTTCAGGCTCAGGGCCAACGCTGTTTTCTATTACTGATTCATTGGCTATTGCCCAAGATGTGGCGCAATGGTTACAACAACATTATGTACAAAACGATGAAGGCTTTGTACACATCTGCCGTTTAGATACTCGTGGCGCAAGAGAGATAGGGTAAGTAATGAAATTATATAATTTAAAAGATAACCAAGAACAAGTCAGCTTTGCTCAAGCGGTTAAACAAGGTTTAGGAAAACAGCAAGGACTCTTCTTTCCCAAAGACTTGCCTTCATTTTCTCAAGCAGAAATTGATGCGCTATTAAAATTAGACTTTGCAACACGCAGTAGCCGTATTTTAAGTGCTTTTATCGGTGATGAAATTCCTGCTGATGTGTTAGCAAAACGTGTGAATACGGCATTTGCTTTTCCTGCGCCAGTGACACAAGTAGAAGAGGATATTAGTTGCCTTGAACTCTTCCACGGACCGACGCTGGCTTTTAAAGACTTTGGTGGCCGTTTTATGGCTCAAATGTTATCAGAAGTCGCGGGTGACCAGCCTGTTACAATTTTAACGGCGACATCCGGTGATACAGGAGCAGCGGTCGCTCATGCTTTCTACAAGTTAGATAATGTCCAAGTCGTGATCCTCTATCCACAAGGAAAAATCAGCCCATTACAAGAAAAGCTATTTTGCACATTAGGGGAGAATATTCATACTGTTGCTATTCAAGATGACTTTGATGCTTGCCAAGCATTAGTCAAACAGGCATTTGATGATGAATATTTAAAGAACACCATGCATTTAAACTCGGCTAACTCGATTAATATTAGCCGCCTACTGGCACAAATCTGCTATTACTTTGAAGCGGTTGCACAAATTCCAGCTGAAAAACGTCAACAATTAGTCATTTCTGTACCAAGTGGTAATTTTGGTGATCTCACTGCAGGATTACTGGCTAAATCTATGGGATTGCCTGTTAAACGTTTTATTGCGGCGACCAATGTGAATGATACCGTTCCTCGCTATTTAGATAGTGGTAAATGGGAACCACATCGGACAATAGCAACACTTTCAAATGCGATGGATGTTAGCCAGCCTAATAATTGGCCTCGTATTGAAGAGTTATATCGTCGCAAAGGTTGGCTGTTATCGGATCTTTCGCATGGGGCTGTGAGCGATGAAACGACGGAAGAAACTGTACGTGAACTGGCACAAAAAGGCTATATTTCAGAGCCTCATGCGGCGGTTGCTTATCGTCTATTACGTGATGAGCTACAAGAAGGAGAATATGGGGTATTTTTAGGTACTGCTCATCCGGCGAAATTTAAAGAAAATGTCGAACGTATTTTAGGTGATACATTACCTTTACCAAAAGAATTAGCTGAGCGTGCTGATAAAAAATTACTATCGCATCTTTTACCGGCAGATTTTTCTCAATTAAGAGCATTTTTGTTAGAACGAGCACCTAAATAAATATAATTATTTATATTAATTAATTTTGTTTTTATTAAAAAGCTCACTATAAGGGTGAGCTTTTTTATTGTTTTAAATAATTTTATACCCAAATAAAAATAAGAAAATAATCATTTAATGCTAAGGAGAATTACACTAGTTTTTATCTCTTAATGTAATTAACAATAAAGAGGTAGACTATGGGTAGATTTAAGAAAATTAATATCAATGATGATATTGAAAGAATTACACTAGAAATAGTGAAATATATTAAAGAGCATAGTGTTGAATTACCTTTTAATATTGAGTCAGTAAGGCGTGTTTTAATTGAGAATTATATTTATATTCTTACTTATAAAAATGAATATGCTGCTAATGATTTTTTAATAAAAATAGAAAGTAATTTATCTCTTTATAATCGGGATAAATTTACTAAAGCGATTGATTTTATTGTAAAAGAGATTAATGCAAGTATAGAGAATTTATTTGTTAATAATTCTTATCTTACAAACAAAAATTATCAAAAGCTAAATAAAACACGTGTTAATCCAGTATTTCAGCACTACCCATCAGGATCCTTTCACTTAAAAATAGAAGATAAAGACTTATTTATACAGATAGATAATACCAATCAATTATTTAAAATCATTGACTTTGAAGGTACAGTGGAATTCTTTTCTAAAAAAGATGACCTTATTCATACTATTAATCAAATGGTTAAAAACAGTATTGCTGATAACTCTATATCTTACCGATTTTACGCTAAGAACGAATATTTTAATTTCTTTACTCTCGATAAATATTGGCAAGTAACACCTAAAGATATTTATGCCGAAGTTATTAATGATATTAAGGCAAAAAAACAGGTACATATTGATAGTCATTTAACTATTGAATTAATAGATAGTTATTCATATAAAAATATTTTTATTGTTAGAGACTCTAATGAAAACTCAGAAAAAATACTCCATATATATCTTAATAATATTGATGAAGCATTCTTGATTGCCGTAGCTAAACATCGTCAGCTAAAAGAAAATGGTGAACATTTACTTTATAAATTAGATAAGGATTGGTTCTTTACTAAAATGAAAGATAAATCCGTTAAATATTTTTCACAAACTTCTGATTTATTAATACCATTAGAAAAGATAATGGGAAGAATTAATCTTGTCGCTTCAGCTGAAAATAATTATAATTTTAGCCATTTTGATCCACTTTCAGGGGTATGTTATGGAATAAGTTTAAAATATTTATTGGAGGTTAGAAATAATGGTATAGAAGGAGGGAATAAATATTTACATTGGCTAAAGGAAAATATTAATCTTTACAAGGATAAAAAAGAAAAAATATCTGATAAGCTTGAAAAAATTATATTTGATAGTGTACAAGAATATGAAGTGTTAAAATTGATTAAAGAGATCAAAGAAATTAAATTCGCACAGATTTTTCAAATGGAGAGAATATATGAAAAAATAAATTATACAATTTTTGATTTAACAAAGGCGACCGAATACCGAAAAATTTTAGCAGAAAATGGCTTGAAAGCATCGAATGCAAATAGGCTAGAAAGTAGTCTCTCACAAATAAATTATCACTTAGAATATATAATGCAATATTATAATGAATATTATGCGATTATTGCATTTAAAACGCATGCCATTGCTCTTGCTTATAAGAGATATTCTAATAATCATTATAAATTTACGCTATTTGATTCTAATTCTGAATTGACGGAATTTTCTAATATAGAATCAATAAAAGACGCTTTGATAAAAACAATGGGCTCTTATACTCTAAATAAAGCTGATGGAAAAGAATATTTTATAATTGATGAATATAAAAGAAATCCTACAACAAAATATCGTAGTTTATGGGATCAAAATGAAATCGAGTTACATAAAGGTATTGCTGAAAATATAAAAAAAATTGGTTTTTCATTGCCTTTTAAAGATGGTGTTGTTGGACGAGTTATTCATTACAGTGAACAGCGTGAACTCATTTTAGAACTTAAAATAAATAGTAAATTAGTTGAAGTCGTGGCCAAAAATGTTTTTGTTGATGAGGGAATATTTTTAGTTAAAAATAATTTAGATAAAATTCTTGAGAATAATAAATCCAGTAAAGTAATTATAATGAGCAATAGTGATGGTATTGATATTCAATTTACTGAATTTAATGCACATCAAAAAATGAGTAAGCCAAAAGGATATCTGGAATTTAATGATGTTTATTATCGAGATTTAATTAAGATTAATAGTTATTTATTAAATGGTAAAAAATCATTTTCATTGAATAAAATTGTTTCATTAATTGATACACTAAGGGGGAATATTTATTTTGATAAAATAACAGCCAGTTTTTCTATAATTGATGAAATTATACTATTTAATCAAAACAATGAAAATATTTCTCTTGTTGATATCCTGAATCAAGTGAAACAGAAAATAGAAGATAAATTATTCTATGGCGATCTCCTTTATGGAAAGGAAAAGTTAATTGCATTAGCACAAAAAAATAGCCTAGCAGCAGCAATTTTTTATCGAATGATGGTTAATGAAATCAATGAAGGTTATACTGGAATTAGTAATTTTATTTATGAGCAAATTATTGATAACCCTTTTTTAATATTAGATAAAAATAGAAATATCGGGGTTGTTGGTTATGATTATACGATTAATTTTAAAAATAATTATAAAGCGTTAAAAGAAATTATTGATGGTATTGATGTTTCTGAAATAAAAAATATTTTTCTTTTAGATGATGAAAATAGACTGCACTTAAAATTAACTTATCAAAGATTATCAGAATATAGAAACAACAAGTATGTTAATAAGCTTCTTCATTTGATTGAAGATGAAATTGATTCTATAAAAAAAACAGATGATGCAGGTATTTATCGTGATTTATATCTGGAGTTTTTTAGCAATCATCAGTTTAATAATAGAGTGATTATTCATGAAATAGCACAATTAGAAAGTTATTTTAATAATAATTATCAGGAGCGAAACCATGGCTATCATCCTAGTAATTTTTATATTAATGAAAATGATCCTCTTACCCTACTAGAAAAGTCATTTAATCAGAACAAAAATGAAATAGATGGTAGTTATCTGTTATTTAATGAAAGTAAAGAAAATTTTGATTTTTTATTTGTTGATAATAATTTTATTACTAGAGATTTTGTAGATAATATTATTATTGAAAGCATTAGTGGCGTTTATCAAGATGATATCGTCATTTATTTCTATAATGGTGTAAAAAGTGAACAATTAACACAATACTTAAAAGATAAACCAGAAATAGGCCGTTTTCTTGATTATTGTTTAAAACATGAAATAAGAGTGATTGCTGCTGGAAATGAAGAATACTTTCCTGCCACCAATGCGCTTGTTAAGCAGAAAAGCCGTGTTGAATCACTACAAAATGTTATTTTACAACATCAATTTGTTGGTGAAAGAACAATTGTTTTTGCCAATAAGGAGACTTTATTTAGTTATCAAAGTGGTCATTTATTTATTGAAGGGATTGCTCAGCGGCTAAATATGCCTATTTATACTGTGACGGATAACAGTGTTATACTTGAAAATGAATACATTATGGTAAAACCGACGACTGAAAGTCAGTTTATTGGTCACCCTTTACTTGCTGATACAGGTGCATCTAATACGCTACTTACTGAAACAGTACCTAATGAGCCTAATACAGTGTCTAATAGGCAAAGAGTAGATATTGAAAATAAAAACTATGCTGCAGAAATCTATCAATTCGTCTCACACAATTACACTAATTATAGAGATAATCAAGAGTTTAAGTTAGGTTATCAGAATGAGATTAGCACTATTTTTCCTGACTATTCTGACAATATGACCATTGCTGATATTTTAAATTACATTCAGTTAAATCGCTATCAGATCAATTATGCTCAATTAGGTGCAATTATTAGGAAAGTCGATCAAATTAACCTTAAATATCATAAAGAAAAGCTTGCAGAGTTCAGTGATAAAATAATAAATCACGATTTACTCATTGATAATGCAATTGAGAAATATTTGGTTGAATTATCGGCAATATTTAATACGTCAGATAATAGTTTAATAAAAAGGAATTTAATTCAATCACTTTATGATCCCTCTGTTAATAAAGAATTTAACCAATTTTTAATGGATGGAACGAACTTTGAACAGTGGCAAGAAATAACTAATAAAGACTATGGGAACTATAGTTTAGCGGAAAGAACGTATCAAGTTATTGAAATTATTCATGCAATTTATGATACTCCTCACTTAATAGATAATTTAAGTGAACTATCTAAAAATAGGCTTAATGCTTTTTTTGATGAGGGTAATAAAGGTATTTTATCACGAGTATTATTGAGCAAAATTTCAAGCTTTGAACTCTATAAAGAGACCATAAATAATTTAAAAAAACTCGCTGTTATCAGTCAGTCTGATGAAGAGATTAGCGCTTTATCACCAGTAGAAGCATTAAATAAACTCAATGAGTTTAAAGGTGAAGTTAACTTAGCCACAAGTGAAGATAGCTCTACCATTTCTTCTAAAGTGGAAATTAATAATCTTGTCATTGACAAAAGATTACTCTGTTATTTAGGTGCAAAGATAAATGGTGAAAGTATCGATGCGATAGATCTTAATCAGATAGAGAACTGGGATAAAAAAATTACTTTTGATCCTCAGCATCTTAATGATTATTTTTTATCTGTGACGGGCAATGAAAAAGATAAAGAAGTTATTGCATTATTACGTTATCTATTAAATAACAAACAAGATAAAATTAAATATTTTCTTTCTCATATGGCCAGTAGAGCTGATTATGTCGCGGCTCATGAAAGATTAATGAAAATAATAGCATTAGGTAGTAAACAGTATAATCAGCAAGATTGGGAAAATTTAAGAATACCTTCATTAAAAATTCCCAGACATATGAGAGTTATCAGTAAAATTGGTTACGCTAATATTAGCTTCGGTATATGGCAATCAATCAATTCAACCTTTATGCTTGCTGAGCAACTTAATAATCCGCTATTAACCCCTCAAGAGCATAGAGAGACCATCAATAATCTTGCCATAACATGGTCAGAAATGGCCTATAATGGCTTATCTGAACTCATTGAAATCGCTTTAGCTAAAGGATTATTAAAGTACCGTAATAATCCTTTAGAGTATATTAGTAAAACCAGCACTCGGATTGGTATCGGGCTTAATATCCTGTCTATTGGATTTGATATCTATAATATCTACGATAACTTTAGCCGTATCTCAGTAGAAAAAAATGAAAAACGACGGATTGACTATATTGTGAATGGCTCTTTAGCTATAGTTTCCGGATTGGTTACTTTGGGGGTTTCTATCGCAATGCTTGCTGGCTCGACGGTCGCGGGGCCTATTGGTATTGTCGCGGGAGCTGTTATCGCCTTAGCCATTTCAATTTATAATGCCGCAAGACTGATAGAAGAAGCGAAAGAAAAAATAGGATTTACACCACTAGAAGAACTTAATAATGGTTTTTATGCATTTTTAATGGGGGATATCTTACCAAGCAAAAAGAATGAAATCGTCTATTTAGAGACAATATCACAGTTAGAAACCATGATTGCCCAAAATGCGCAAGAACATCTTAAAGAAATAAAAAAACAGGAGCCTCACAGTTATTATTTTTATTCGAATGAGAAACAACTTTATGAAGAACATCATTATTATAAAGTGATCCCTCGTATATTGGGGAAAACGTTAGATAATATACTTAATCCGTTTGGAGAAATTGTTGTACAACGAGTGGCGAAAAATTTAAGTAAAGAAGAAGCAGAAAAGATAGCTGCGCTTTCTCATTATCTTAGTGTCGAAAGAACGGAATATAAATACTATGTTCCTAAAGAAGCCATCGCAACAGATGAAATTCTCATTTTTGATATGGATTTTTATGTTAATCAATTAAATCGTTATACGATTAATTTTGCATTTGAAGATGATAATCCTGTTTTTGAGGATGAGGTGGATATCTCTTTTTTTGATAAAATAAGAACAACAAAAGAAAAAACATGGCAAAATTTATCATCAGGAGAATTAACAGATGATTTAATTAAATCAACAGCTGAAAAACAATATTTTGAGCCAAGTTGGCGTGAGAATGAGCTATTTTATTTTAATACTTATAATGGGGATGATATTATTGCTGCACCATTAATAACACAAAATATATTTGATGTTCATAATGGGACTAAACGATTAAGTGGAGGAGAAAAAGATGACACCTTTAATGTGTTCACTTCTGAATCTCCTCGTTATGCCAGCCGTTTTTATGGTAGAGAAGGTAATGATACATTACGTATTATTCAGACAGAAAAAAAATATATAGGGTATGAAGTTAATCTATCTAAAAATTATATTAAATTTATCGGGGGAGAAAATAAATCCAATAGCCAGAGTTTTCATGCCAGACTTTTTATCTTTCAAGAGCAAGGACAAATCTATACCCATAAATTAGCGGATACAATGCCTAATATAACACTACAAAAACAACCCGTTATTGCCTATTTAGAGAGTATTGAAAATGTAGTAGGCAGTGAAATAGGTAATGATATTATTTATGGTGACCAAAAAAATAACTATTTAAATGGCATGGGAGGGGTAGATTCATTATATGGATTAGCTGGAGATGATACGCTGGTATTACGGGAAGGTTATGCACAAGGAGGGGCAGGAAATGATAGTTATACTATTCTAAGAGCATCAAATACGGATAATAATGTTAAACAACTTGAAACTATTATTGATGAAGAGACGCATACAGAAGCTAGTCTTATCCAGTTAAATTATACTTTTGATGAAATTACCGCTATTTCTCGTCGTGAAACAGATATTGTTTTTACGCTTAAAGTTAGTAATGACAAAGATCCTGATCAATTTATCGAGCATTTAATTGCATTAAGTCATGTATACCAAGATAAAAATAGTCAATTATTAGCCCATCGATATACCATTGTGACTATGGATGGTTTTATACTTACTATTAATGAAAATAATAATCAACCAAGAGAGGTATCATATAACTTTAGTTATTTAGAAAAGTATAATCAGCAAGAGAAGCTTCAACAGCTTTCTATTAATGACGATAAACACACATTGTCTATTCAATCTGAAAATAAAACTAAACTTATTCAATTATTACCTGAGCTACAATACAGTGGTTTCTCTTCTGGAGAACATTTAAAGCTTAATCTACAGGGTAATAGCGAGAATAATCATTATGCTGGAATTGCGGCTCATTCATCAATTAAACTGAGTCGCGGTTATGACAATTATCAAATAAGCTCATTGCTAGCTAAAAATAGAAATGAAAAGATCATTATTTCTCTGAGTGATAATGATAAACAATTAACATCTGATTGTACTAGTCATTTCTTTTTATCCGATGTGAGTGGATTTGATTTGATGTTTAGTGATGGCGTTTTATCTCATCGCTATAATCCTGATGCTCATATTAAACTTGTTTTCGATACGGAAAGTGTTAGTGCTATTTTTAACTCAGGAATGACACTTCAATTTATTGATAAAGATAATCGAGTTTTTCATTTGCCTAAGCCAGACAGCGGTCAGCGTTTACTGAGCCCCACTATCACTTTGGATGTTAGGTTGAGTCATCAAAGTGATGTTCTGATGATCCCACCCTCCCTACGTTTAAATAAAGAGGCATTATCATTGTATCCTCAGTATTTTCATAGAGAAGAACCATCATCACGTTCAACGCAATTACAGCGTATTATATCCACTCAAACACTAGAGCCTTATCCATTAAAGGTAATAGAATTACTGAGAGATGATATTGCCGTTAATGATAATCAACCTGTTAATTCTATTTTGTCTCTCAATAAACTATTTTCAAACAGATCACAAGATATATTCTCTCAAGCTATAGATTTATTACCAATGATAGAATTAATGGATGGTGATGATATTGTTGTTAATCATAATCAAAGTAGCTCAGTGATTGATGGGGGTAAAGGTGATGATCATATTGTTGTCAATGAAGGGCACCATATTTTAATTGCTGGAGAAGGTAATGATAATCTTAATGGCGGAAGTGGACATGATCTGTTTATTTCAACCTCAGGAAATGATTATCTAGGTGGAGGAAGTGGTAATAATGTTTATGTGGTACAAAAACGTCATGGTGAAGTGACGGTGTATGATGAAGGTGAAATGAGCCATATTTTTGTATCAGGATTATCTGAGCATGAAAAATTAATATCCTCTCAAGCAGGTAAAGATAAACAGTATCGAACGGCTGATAATCAATTTGTCTTGACTGTTAAAACAAACCGAGTAGAGAAAATAGAAACTGATCCTGTGAAGGTTATCGAAAAAGAACAGACATTATCAATGGGATCCCTTGCGACAATTATTCAACAAATGGCTCAATTTAATCAGCAACAACTATCGACGATGCAAGGCAGTGACGTTATTCCCTCATCAAACTGGTCGCCTTTAGCTGTGGTCGTTAAGCATTTATAATTTCCCTTGTGACCCAATAAAAATAGCCCTATTTTCAGGGCTATTTTTATGAATTACTATCATTTGATAGCAAAAAATGAGGCTTATTTTGCTAGATGTTCTGCACGTTTAAAGACAAGGGTATTGCCTTCAGACTCGGCGGCATTAAATTGATAACCCTCTAGATTAAATTCTTTAAGTTGTGCCTTATCACTTAATCTTTCTTGAATAATAAAACGGCTCATTAAACCTCTTGCTTTTTTAGCATAAAAACTAATCACTTTATATTTGCCATTTTTCTCATCAAGAAAAACAGGTTTAATAATTTCCGCATTGAGTTTTTTTGGGTTGACTGATTTAAAATATTCATCAGAGGCTAAATTAACCAAGATATTATCCCCTTGAGCTTCAAGGGCGTTATTTAACGTTTCAGTAATTATGTTACCCCAAAACTGGTATAGATCACTGCCTTTTTTATTGTTCAGTTTTATGCCCATCTCTAAGCGGTAAGGTTGCATTAAATCGAGTGGGCGCAATACGCCATATAAACCGGAAAGGATACGTAAATGCTGTTGTGCAAATTGAAAGTCGTCATCTGTGAAAAGTTCAGCGGCTTGCATTCCGGTATAAACATCACCTTTGAACGCTAAAATGGCTTGTCGCGCATTATCGGGTGTAAAGTCAGGTTGCCATTCACCAAAGCGAGCCGCATTTAGTCCTGCCAATTTATCACTAATTTTCATTAAGCTTGCGATATCACTGGACGACAGTTTTCGACATTCTGTAATAAGTTGTTGGGAATATTTGAGCAATTCAGGCTGGGTGAACTGCGTTGTTGCTAAAGGCGATTCGAAATCCAGTGTTTTAGCTGGTGAAATAGTAATTAGCATAATTCCCTCAATAGTTATTTTGATTTAGTTCTACTATAGCAAATTGTTTGGTAGATAAGTTAAATCATAATAATAGGAAAAAACAATACTTTCACCAATGTGCCATAAAATAGACATATTAAACGATTCAGCCTGAGTTGTTATTCTGTTTTTTGCTACTTTTGTTTTGCGAAATCGTTTGGCATTCAAATAATTGCTTTCGATGAATCTAAGCATCTTGTAGTGTGAGCAGTCCATGTTATTATCAATAGATATCCGCAGGTGACTGCAAACAGATTTACCTAGTAGATGAGATAAACAAAATGACCAACAAATTAACTTCTTTGCGTAAACTGACTACAGTTGTAGCTGATACAGGTGACATTGCAGCAATGAAACTGTATCAACCTCAAGACGCAACTACCAACCCTTCTTTAATTTTAAATGCAGCCCAAATTCCTGAATATCGTAAATTAATCGATGAAGCGATTGAATGGGCGCGTTCACAAAGCGATTCTCGCGAGCAACAAATCGTTGATGCGTGTGATAAACTTGCTGTCAATATCGGTTTAGAAATCTTAAAACTGATCCCAGGTCGTATTTCAACAGAAGTTGACGCACGTCTTTCTTATGATACCCAAGCCTGTATCGTCAAAGCGCGTCGTTTAATTAAACTGTATAACGAAGCGGGTATTAGTAACGATCGTATCCTGATTAAACTTGCTTCTACATGGCAGGGTATTCGTGCAGCTGAGCAATTAGAAAAAGAAGGTATCAACTGTAACCTAACTTTACTATTCTCTTTTGCTCAAGCTCGTGCATGTGCAGAAGCTGGTGTATATCTGATCTCTCCATTCGTTGGCCGTATTATGGATTGGTATAAAGCCAATACAGATAAAAAAGAGTTTGCACCAGCAGAAGATCCAGGTGTTATTTCTGTAACTGAAATTTATAACTACTATAAAGAGCATGGTTATAACACCGTCGTTATGGGAGCTAGCTTCCGTAATATTGGTGAAATTTTAGAATTAGCAGGTTGTGATCGCCTAACTATTTCTCCTGCGTTATTAAAAGAGTTATCAGAAGCACAAGGTGAAGTAGAGCATAAACTATCCTTTAATGGTGAAGTTAAATCACGTCCTGCGCCAATCACTGAAGCTGAATTTTATTGGCAACATAATGCTGATCCAATGGCCGTTGATAAATTATCTGATGGTATTCGTAAATTTGCGGTTGATCAGGAAAAATTAGAGAAAATGATTGCAGATTTATTATAATCTGGCGTTTAATTCTTATAAAAACTGACAACACCCACTTTAAATAGGGGGGTGTTGTCTTTTTTTTTATTGCAAAATAATATTTAAAATAATTTTAAGATTAAATTGATTTGAATAAATAATTTATCCGGTAATAATTATAAAAATTAATTATTAAAAGCATCCTATTTATTATTGGTGAATTATGAAAAAGATGGTTTTGGCAACAGTACTGGCATCGCTCTTTTTTAGTAGTGTTGCTATGTCAGAAGATAAAACAGCCTTCTCTTTACCTGCGATTGAAAAAAGTGCGGAAGAAGGGAATGCCGCTTCTCAGTATCAACTTGGTGTTAAATATGAAGGTGGCGAAGGTGTAGAACAAAATACACAAAAAGCATTGGAGTGGTACACAAAAGCGGCTGAACAAGGTCATGCAGAAGCGCAATTAAATTTAGCGTTAATGTATGATATGAATGATGATATTGAGCGTGATGCTGAAAAAGCGGTTTATTGGTATAACAAAGCGGCTGTTCAGGGACTCTCTTTAGCACAATACAATTTGGCCGTCTCTTTTGATGAAGGGGATGGTGTAGAGCAAGATCATGAAAAAGCAGTGTATTGGTATACAAAAGCCGGTGAGCAAGGTGATAGCGATGCGCAGTATAATTTAGCGATTTCATATGATGAAGGTATTGGTATCGAACAAGATCATGAAAAAGCGGTGACTTGGTACACTAAAGCCGCAGAGCAAGGTCATGCTGATGCACAATACAACTTAGCTGTCTCTTACGATGAAGGCGAAGGGGTCGAGCGTGATGGTAGCAAAGCGGTATTCTGGTATACCAAAGCGGCAAATCAAGGTAATCGAGATGCGCAAAATAACCTTGGTGTGATGTATGACGAAGGTGATGGTGTAGCAAAAGATCAACGTAAAGCGAATGAATGGTATAAAAAAGCTGCGCTACAAGGTAATGGCTTGGCACAAAATAACCTTGCAATAAACTATTATTATGGCAAAGGGGTTAAACGTAACTTGAAAGAAGCCTATGCATGGTTTGCTGTTGCTGTAGAAAATGGTGAAGGTGATGAGGCTATGCTAAAACGAACCGCCCGTGCCCTCAATGCTGCTCAATTAGCAGAAGCTAAACTTTTAGCTGCTTCTTATATTGCTAAATATCTTGATGACTAAGATTAAATCATTAATGTGATAAAAAACGGGAGTATAAAACTCCCGTTTTTTTATAGCTAAAATAACATAATAGCTTTTACTGAGATTGTTTTTAATTCACCCGTGTTCTCGTGTTAATATCAGCACGCTAATTGGCAGTTATTGATTAATTTGAGGTTGATATGAATGAATTACGTATAGGACTGGTTTCTGTTTCTGATCGTGCATCCAGTGGTGTTTATGAAGATAAAGGCCTGCCCGCTTTAGAAGCTTGGCTAAAAAAAGCAATCACAACCCCTTTTCATATCGAATCACGTTTGATCCCCGATGAGCAACTGATGATTGAACAAACATTATGTGAACTGGTTGATGAAGCAGGATGTCACTTGGTTTTAACAACGGGAGGCACAGGGCCTGCTCGTCGTGATGTTACGCCTGATGCAACATTGGCGATTGCTGATAGAGAGATGCCAGGCTTCGGTGAGCAAATGCGCCAAATCAGTTTGAAATTTGTTCCTACGGCGATTTTATCTCGTCAAGTGGGAGTTATTCGTAATCAAGCCTTAATTTTAAATTTACCGGGACAGCCTAAAGCGATCGCAGAGACATTAGAGGGATTAAAAGACAGTGAGGGACAGGTGATTGTCAGTGGTATTTTTGCCAGTGTTCCTTATTGTATTCAATTATTGGATGGCCCTTATATCGAAACTAACGAAGAAATTGTGGTTGCCTTTAGACCTAAATCAGCACGCCGTTCTACATCTGCTTAATACATTGCATCGGTTGTTTTTGTTATTAATATTGAATGTGAGTACGTTTTGCCCTAATAAGATTAAATAAGAACAACCTGCTATTTTTACCTATGAGTGATGCTTCTGTTGATGATTTATTGATCATTGAGATAACCCACTTTGTGTAATAATTGATTGAAACTGTTATATTTCAATTAGTTATTTTTTATATTAATGGATTATCGCTGTTGTTTTACATCATCATAATGGGTTAAAGACAATATTTATCATAACCTATTGATATATAATATTTATTTTTTATATTGTTATTTTACTAGATCTTTTTTTTATCTTTTTACTATTTTTTTTTATTTTTCCCCTTGATGAATGTATTTATGACCCCATCTATTTTTCAACTGCAATTACCACTATTGAGTTGCGTTGATGTTTATCCGCTTTGTGATGATATTGAGTCCATTAATTTTTTGACTTGAAAAATGAATATTCATCCTCATATAGATTGGTAATCAAATTGATAAAGAATTCTCTTTGGAGGCGTTTAAATGGGTAAAATTATTGGTATTGACCTGGGTACAACTAACTCTTGTGTTGCTGTAATGGACGGTAAGAATGCCCGGGTTATTGAAAACGGTGAAGGCGATCGTACCACTCCTTCGATTGTTGCATATGCACAAGATGGTGAAATTCTAGTTGGTCAACCAGCAAAACGTCAGGCTGTGACTAACCCACAAAATACATTATTTGCCATCAAACGTTTAATCGGTCGTCGTTTCGAAGACGCGGAAGTACAACGTGATGTTTCTATCATGCCTTACAAAATTATTAAAGCTGATAATGGTGATGCATGGGTTGAAGCACGTAACGAAAAAATGGCTCCACCACAAGTTTCTGCTGAAGTATTGAAAAAAATGAAAAAAACAAGCGGAAGATTACTTAGGTGAACCAGTTACAGAAGCTGTTATTACAGTTCCTGCTTACTTTAATGATGCGCAACGTCAAGCAACTAAAGATGCGGGTCGTATCGCGGGTTTAGATGTTAAACGTATTATTAACGAACCAACAGCTGCGGCATTGGCTTATGGTTTAGATCGTGAAGTGGGTAACCGCACTATCGCTGTTTATGACTTAGGTGGTGGTACATTCGATATCTCTATCATCGAAATTGATGAAGTTGATGGCGAAAAAACCTATGAAGTTCTGTCAACCAATGGTGATACTCACTTAGGTGGTGAAGATTTCGATAGCCGTTTAATTAACTACTTAGTTGATGAGTTTAAGAAAGAACAAGGCATTGACCTGCGTAATGATCCATTGGCAATGCAACGTCTGAAAGAAGCTGCAGAAAAAGCAAAAATTGAATTATCTTCAGCTCAACAAACAGATGTGAACTTACCTTATGTTACTGCTGATGCGACAGGGCCTAAACACTTAAATATCAAAGTGACTCGTGCAAAACTGGAATCTTTAGTTGAAGACTTAGTAAAACGTTCAATGGAGCCAGTAAAAGTTGCATTAGAAGATGCGGGCTTGAAAGTCAGTGAAGTAAACGACGTTATTCTGGTTGGTGGTCAAACTCGTATGCCTATGGTACAAAAAACTGTGGCTGAGTTCTTCGGTAAAGAACCACGTAAAGACGTTAACCCAGATGAAGCTGTTGCTATGGGTGCTGCTGTTCAAGGTGGTGTATTAGCTGGTGATGTTAAAGACGTTCTGTTACTTGACGTGACTCCACTGTCTTTAGGTATTGAAACTATGGGTGGCGTGATGACTTCGCTGATTGCGAAGAATACCACTATCCCAACTAAACATAGTCAAGTATTCTCTACCGCTGAAGATAATCAATCAGCTGTAACTATTCACGTATTACAAGGTGAGCGTAAACGTGCGAGTGATAACAAATCACTGGGTCAATTTAACTTAGATGGTATTCAACCTGCACCACGTGGTATGCCACAAATTGAAGTGACTTTTGATATCGATGCTGATGGTATCTTGCATGTATCTGCAAAAGATAAAAACAGTGGTCGTGAACAAAACATCACCATTAAAGCTTCTTCAGGTTTAAATGAAGAAGAAATCCAAAAAATGGTACGTGATGCAGAAGCTAATGCAGAAGCAGACCGTAAATTTGAAGAGTTAGTGCAAACACGTAACCAAGCAGATCAATTAGTTCACGGTACACGTAAACAAATTGAAGAAGCGGGTGACAAATTAGCGGCTAACGATAAAGAAGCTATCGAAAAAGCGTTAAGCGAATTAGAAATTGCTTCTAAAGGTGAAGATAAAGCTGCTATTGAAGCAAAACTGCAAGCGTTAGTTGAAGCTTCAAAACCTCTGTTAGAAATTGCACAACAACAAGCTCAAGCGGGTGCAGGTAATACTGCCGATGCAACTGATGCAGGTGCGAAGAAAGATGACGATGTTGTCGATGCAGAGTTTGAAGAAGTAGACGGCAAAGATAAAAAATAATGCCCTTAACGGGCCGCGGTAACTCAATGATGAACAGTTACTGATACCGAAACACGGGCGTCGAGGCAACTCTACGCCCGTGTGCTTATGTCAAGGGTAATCCAGAATGGCGAAAAGAGATTTTTACGAAGTACTCGGGTTAAGTAAAACAGCCGATGAAAAAGAGATCAAACGTGCTTATAAGCGTTTAGCGATGAAATATCACCCAGATCGTAATCAAGGTGATAAAGATTCGGAATCTAAATTTAAAGAAATTAAAGAAGCTTACGAAGTTCTTAGCGATCCACAAAAACGTGCGGCTTATGATCAATATGGTCATGCTGCCTTTGAACAAGGTGGTTTTGGTGGTCAAGGCGGTGGCGGCTTTGGTGGCGCTGACTTTAGCGATATCTTTGGTGATGTGTTTGGCGATATTTTTGGTGGTGGTCGTCGTCAACAACGTGCTGCACGCGGCTCAGATTTGCAATACAACATGGACTTAACGCTAGAAGAAGCTGTTCGTGGTATTACCAAAGAGATCCGCATTCCAACCTTAGAAACCTGTGATAAATGCCACGGCAGTGGGGCAAAAGAAGGCACATCAGCGGAAACTTGCTCAACATGTCATGGGGCAGGTCAGGTTCATTTACGTCAAGGTTTCTTCACCGTTCAACAACCATGCCCTACTTGTCATGGTCGCGGTAAAGTAATTAAAGAGCCTTGCTCTAAATGTCATGGTGATGGCCGTGTTGAACGTTATAAAACCTTATCAGTTAAAATCCCGGCGGGAGTGGATACCGGTGATCGTATTCGTTTAAGTGGTGAAGGTGAAGCGGGTGAGCAAGGAGCACCGGCAGGCGATCTGTATGTACAGGTTCATGTTCGTCAGCACCATATATTTGAACGAGATGGTAATAACCTCTATTGCGAAGTACCTATTAACTTTGCGGTTGCAGCATTAGGGGGAGAAATTGAGGTGCCAACTCTCGATGGTCGTGTGAAACTAAAAATTCCAGCAGAAACACAAACTGGCAAAATGTTCCGCATGAAAGGCAAAGGTGTTAAATCTGTACGTAGCCATGGTGTCGGTGATTTAATGTGCCGTGTTGTTGTTGAAACGCCAGTGAAACTGAATGAAAAACAAAAGCAGCTTATGGAACAGCTAGGTGAATCATTTGGTGGTAAAGGTGGTGAAAAAAATACACCGCGCTCTAAGAGTTTCTTAGATGGAGTAAAAAAATTCTTTGATGATTTAACCAAATAATTTTTGCGTTATCTTCATTCCTAAAAAGCCTGATAATGTATTGCCTATCAGGCTTTTTCTTATCAATTTCATAAAAATACCTAGAAACTTTCTCTGTTATCTTCAATACTCATTCCCCTCTTATTTCATTAGGTATCCTCTGGTAACAAAAAAGGTTGAACAATATTATCTTCACCTCTTATTATTCTTGTGAGTAAATTATCAACTATTCTTAATAAAAAGCACACTATAGTCACAATAATATGGATAAAAAATAGAATATTTACCTATTTTCTATCAATTCTTGTTTTAAATGTGAATTATTGCTTATGTTTATCATAAAAAATAATTGTATCAATAGGTTGTATTTTATTTTTTTTATTTTTGTTTTTTATCTTTCGTGATATTACTTATTGATTATTTTTTACATAATCCCTTCTTTACTCTTGATATAAGCGATTGAGATCGAAAAAGCCGAATTATTTTTGCTAAATAATCTGTTTTTTACGAATTCATAATTAGCATATTATTAACACAAATAGACATTTTTAGGTTAACAATATGACAGCAATTATTAGACAATTTTTAAGATTAGAGGCATCAGGCGGTATTCTTCTGATTGTTGCTGCTATTATCGCATTAATAATGGCGAATACACCTCTTAGTGCTTTGTATAATGAGTTTTTATCTATCCCAATAATGATTAAATTTGGGGCATTAGAGCTAGATAAACCGTTGATCTTATGGGTTAACGATGCACTCATGGCCATCTTTTTCTTAGTGGTAGGATTAGAAGTCAAACGGGAGCTAAAAGAAGGTTCCTTAGCGCAACGTGATCGCGCTATTTTTCCTGCAATTGCTGCAGTAGGAGGAATGTTAGCACCTGCTTTGATTTATCTATTTTTTAATCATGGCGATGCGATTGGTCAGCAAGGATGGGCTATTCCGGCAGCAACAGATATTGCTTTTGCTCTAGGTGTAATGGCGTTACTAGGGCGTCGCGTTCCTGTGGAATTGAAAGTCTTTTTATTAGCGCTAGCCATTATTGATGATCTTGGTGTCATTGTGATTATTGCTCTCTTTTACTCTAAGAGTGTGGCATTAGTCCCGTTATTATTGGCAGCGCTAATTACCATCATGTTGTTTATTCTTAATTGGCGTAAAGTGAGTAATACAGCAGTTTACTTAGTCCTAGGCTTTATTTTGTGGGTGTGTATTTTGAAATCAGGTATACATGCCACAATAGCGGGAGTGATTGTTGGATTCTTGATCCCATTAAGAGATAAAGAGGGGGCTTCACCGTCGGAAGAGTTAGAGCATGTTTTACACCCGTGGGTTGCCTATTTAATATTACCGCTATTTGCATTTAGTAATGCGGGGGTTTCTTTAAATGGCGTTACCCTTGATGGCATGTTATCGACCTTACCCGTTGGTATTGCATTAGGGCTTTTCTTAGGTAAGCCGATTGGGATTTTTCTCTTTAGTTGGGTTTCGGTAAAACTAGGGATTGCAAAATTGCCAGATGCGATTAATCTTAAGCAAATATTTGCCGTTTCTGTTTTATGTGGTATCGGTTTTACTATGTCTATCTTTATCGCAGGTCTTGCGTTTGAAGGTGCTATAGAAGCCTATAATACATACTCTAAACTGGGTATTTTAGTTGGCTCAACCATGGCTGCTGTTGTGGGATATTTATTGCTTAACTCTGTTTTACCGAAGTTGAAGCAGAAGCAAAAATAGTGAAATTGAGTAGGAAACTCGTTTTCTAAACACAATAAAAACCGAGCTATAAACATAAACCTACGGCGCAATACTTTGTATTGTGCCGTAGGTGTTTTTATGAGGATTGGAGAAAGGAACACCAATCGCTAATGCGTTGTTAACGAAGTCTGTGTGATGAGATCACAGAAGTTGAAAGGAAAATCACTATGCGTGTGTCACATCTCAATTTTAATCATCTTTATTATTTTTGGCATGTGTGTAAAGAAGGCTCTGTTGTAGGGGCTGCGGAAGCGCTGTATCTGACACCTCAGACAATTACAGGGCAAATTAAAGCATTAGAAGAAAGATTAGGGGGGAAATTATTCAAGCGTCAAGGGCGCGGATTAGTTCCCTCTGAATTAGGTCAGCTTATTTTTCGCTATGCCGATAAAATGTTTATGCTGAGCCAAGAGATGCTAGATATTGTCAACTATAGTCGAGAATCTAACCTGTTATTTGATGTTGGGGTTGCCGATGCGCTATCCAAACAACTTGTTAGTCGTGTATTAGAAACGGCGGTTATTGATCATGAACAAATACATTTACGCTGTTTTGAATCGACTCACGAATTGTTGTTAGAGCAATTAAGTCAGCATAAGTTAGATATGATTTTATCTGATTGTCCCGTAGATTCCTCACAACAAGAGGGGCTGTTCTCTGTTAAATTGGGTGAGTGTAGTGTCAGTTTTTTCTGTAGTCAGCCAATACCAGAAAAGCCATTCCCAGAATGTTTAGAAGATAGAAAATTGCTTATCCCTGGTCGACGCTCTATGTTAGGTCGTCATTTGTTAACTTGGATACGCAATAAAAATCTTCAAGTAGAAATTTTAGGTGAATTTGATGATGCTGCATTAATGAAAGCATTTGGTTTAAATCATAATGCTATCTTTGTTGCACCTTCTATTTATACCAATGAGACATTTGTCCAAAGTAATATTGAGGAAATAGGCACATTAGACTCGGTAAAAGAAGAGTATTACGTTATTTTTGCTGAACGTATGATCCAGCATCCGGCAGTACAACGTGTGTGTAATACCGATTTTTCAGCTTTGTTTAGTGGTGAAAAGAAAGCCAATAACGAATGAAATACGTAGAGTTTGCATAGACAGAATGTAAAAAAACCGGCCTAAGCCGGTTTTTTAAACACAAAAACAATAATTACATTGCTTTGATTTGTGCTTGCAGATTAGCTTTATGACGTGCTGCTTTATTCTTATGAATTAAGCCTTTAGTTGCCTGACGGTCAACAATTGGTTGCATGTCATTAAATGCTTTTTGTGCTGCTTCTTTATCACCAGAAGCAACTGCTGCGTATACTTTTTTGATGTAAGTACGCATCATTGAACGACGGCTTGCGTTGTGCTGACGACGCTTTTCAGACTGAACCGCACGTTTCTTAGCTGATTTGATATTAGCCAAGTTCCAACTCCCAAATATATTCTAGCGAGGACAATACAAAGGTGAAGGAATATGCCTTTTCAACCTAAGTTTGTCAATGGATTTATACAAAATTAGCGTCGTTGTACGCGACACTGGTTTCGTTGTGATGGCGCAAGATTTTATCAGTTAAGACGGGTAGAATACAGTCTTTTGAGTGAAAAAATCATCAAAATCGTGTATATGAGTAATAAATAATAGATTCTAAGCGGATCTACGGTTGATTTTGTGCGATTTTATAACCAACAAGTGAGTAATCGTTTATTTTTTGTTAGCAGTGAGCATGTTAATTTAACAATCATAGTGAATTGACAAAGCAAGATATTACTCACCAATAAACATTGATATATTGGGTTACTCTCGAGCCTTTGACAAGGTATAATCCAATTATTTCCACGGTATTGAGCCAGTTATGGAGCTAATTCGCGGTATACAGAATATTCGAGCACAACATCATGGTTGTGTTCTAACAATTGGCAATTTTGATGGTGTCCATCGCGGTCATCAGGCATTATTAAAACACTTGAAGCAAGAAGCATCACGTCGTGGCCTACCTACTGTTGTGATGACATTTGAACCTCAACCTCTGGAGTTTTTTTTGCCAGAGAAAGCACCTGCTCGTCTAACGCGCCTACGCGATAAGATAAAATATTTGGCAGAGTGTGGTATTGATTACCTGTTATGTGTCAAATTTGATAAGCAATTTGCGGCACAAACACCGGAAGAGTTTGTTTCATCACTCTTAGTTGATAAATTAGGTGTGAAGTTTTTAGCCATTGGCGATGATTTTCGTTTTGGTAAAAATAGAGCAGGTGATTTTCATTTTTTACAACAAGCCGGTGCTCGATACGGATTTGAGGTGGCAAATACCGAAAGTTATTGTGACAAAGGATTACGTATTAGCAGTACGGCGGTACGAGAAGCCTTATTCAATGACGATTTAGCATTAGCTGAATCATTGCTTGGACACCCTTATAGCGTTTGTGGACGCGTGGTACATGGTAATCAATTAGGCAGAACTATTGGTTTTCCAACCGCCAATATTCCCATGAAACGCTTAGTGGCACCTGTTGCTGGTGTTTATGCGGTTGATGTTTATTTAGCCGACCATCAATCGCCTTTAGCGGGGGTGGCTAATATTGGTAGTCGTCCTACCGTAAAAGGTAAGGGTGTACAATTAGAAGTTCATTTAATCGACGTTAATATGGATTTATATGGACGTCGTATTGATGTTGTGTTACGAAAGAAATTACGTAATGAACAGCGATTTGCATCATTGGATGCGTTGAAACAGCAAATCGCAAATGATGTGGCTGCTGCTAGGGATTTTTTATTGCAGCGGTCGGAGTCATAAACTAGCGGAAACTTGGAACTGAGAATCGAATGAGTGACTATAAAAATACCCTGAACTTACCAGAAACAGGGTTCCCTATGCGCGGGGATTTAGCAAAGCGCGAACCAGAAATGTTATCACGTTGGTACAAAGAAGGTTTGTATCAAGCTATTCGTCAAGCTAAAAGTGGTAAGAAAACATTTATTTTGCATGATGGCCCTCCTTATGCCAACGGCAATATTCATATTGGTCACTCAGTAAACAAAATTCTCAAAGATATTATTATTAAATCCAAAGGGCTGTCAGGCTTTGATTCTCCGTACATTCCAGGATGGGATTGTCACGGATTACCTATTGAATTAAAAGTTGAACAAATTGTAGGTAAACCAGGAGAAAAAGTCTCTGCAGCTCAATTCCGCGAGGAGTGCCGTAAATATGCTTATGAGCAAATAGAGGCGCAGAAAAAAGATTTTATTCGTTTAGGTGTGCTAGGAGATTGGGACAAACCTTATCTCACTATGGACTACAAAACGGAAGCCAATACTATTCGTGCATTAGCGCGTATTATCGCTAATGGTCACCTATTAAAAGGGGCAAAACCTGTTCACTGGTGTACGGCTTGTGGTTCATCGCTAGCTGAAGCGGAAGTGGAATATTACGATAAAACCTCTCCTTCTATCGATGTGCGTTTCCGTGCAGTTGATTCAAACGCTGTAGCGGCTAAATTTGGTGTCGTTACTGATAAACCTATTTCTTTAGTTATTTGGACTACCACACCATGGACATTACCTGCTAACCGTGCAATTGCATTAAATGGCGAATTTAATTACGCATTAGTTTCATTTAATGATGAGTGCGTCATTTTAGCGGCAGACTTAGTTGAACACGTTATGAAACGTATCGGTGTCACAGACTGGGCTGTTTTAGGTGAATGTAAAGGTAGTGATTTAGAATTATTGCGCTTCAATCACCCATTTATGGGCTTTGATGTGCCAGCCATTTTAGGCGATCACGTTACATTAGATGCCGGTACGGGAGCTGTTCATACCGCACCGGGTCATGGTCCTGATGACTTTGTTATTGGTCAAAAATATGGTTTAGAAGTGGCTAATCCGGTTGGACCTAATGGTTGTTATCTTCCTAATACGTATCCGACCTTAGATGGTGTGTTTGTTTTTAAAGCTAATGATGTGATTGTTGAGTTACTAAAAGAAAAGGGTGCTCTATTACATCATGAAGCAATGCAACATAGTTATCCTTGCTGTTGGCGACATAAAACACCAGTTATCTTCCGTGCCACTCCACAATGGTTTATCGGTATGGATAAAAATGGATTACGTCAACAATCCTTAAAAGAGATCAAAGGTGTTAAATGGATCCCTGATTGGGGCCAAGCTCGTATTGAGTCAATGGTGGAAAACCGTCCTGACTGGTGTATTTCTCGTCAGCGTACTTGGGGAACACCAATGTCGCTGTTTGTGCATAAAGAAACACAAGAGCCTCATCCTCGTACTCTAGAGTTAATGGAAGAAGTCGCTAAGCGTGTAGAAGTGAGTGGTATTCAAGCTTGGTGGGACTTAGATATCCGAGAACTGCTGGGTGATGAAGCTGATGACTACATGAAAACACCTGACACACTTGATGTTTGGTTTGATTCAGGATCAACACACTCAACCGTAGTTGATGCTCGCCCTGAATTCCATGGCAATTCAGCTGATCTCTATTTAGAAGGTTCAGACCAACATCGTGGTTGGTTTATGTCTTCTCTTATGATTTCAACAGCAATTAAAGGCAAAGCGCCTTATCGTGAAGTATTAACACACGGTTTTACCGTAGATGGACAAGGCCGTAAAATGTCGAAATCCATTGGTAATACTGTTAGCCCTCAAGATGTAATGAACAAACTGGGTGCGGATATTTTACGTTTATGGGTTGCCTCCACCGATTATACGGGTGAAATTGCGGTTTCCGATGAGATCTTAAAACGTTCTGCTGATACTTATCGTCGTATTCGTAATACAGCGCGTTTCTTCTTAGCGAACTTAAATGGCTTTGATCCGGCTAAACATCAAGTTAAACCTGAAGAGATGGTAATACTTGATCGTTGGGCGGTCGGTCGTGCGAAAGCGGCACAGGAAGATATCCTCAAACACTATGAAAACTACGATTTCCATAATGTTATTCAGCGTCTTATGCAGTTCTGCTCAGTAGAAATGGGATCTTTCTATCTAGATATCATTAAAGACAGACAATACACTGCGAAAAGCGACAGTGTTGCTCGCCGTAGTTGTCAAACTGCGCTATACCATATTATCGAAGCATTAGTACGTTGGATGGCACCAATTATGTCGTTCACCGCAGATGAGATTTGGGCACAGTTACCGGGTGAGCGTGCGAAATTTGTGTTCACTCAAGAATGGTACACAGATTTATTTGGTTTAGAGGCATCTGAAACCTTAAATGATGAGTACTGGGCGGAGTTATTAGCCGTTCGTAGTGAAGTCAATAAGGTGTTAGAGCAAGCTCGTACCGATAAGCAACTACGTGGTTCTTTAGAAGCGGCAGTAACACTGTATGCGGATAAAGCCTTAGCGGAAAAACTGAATGCATTAGGAAACGAATTGCGTTTTGTTTTACTTACCTCTCAAGCGACCGTTGCTGATATTCATGATGCGCCAGAAAACGCGTTAGCATCTGATATGGCGGGGCTGAAAATTGTCTTGAGTAAAGCGCAAGGTGAAAAATGTCCACGTTGCTGGCACTATGCAACTGACATTGGTCAAGTGGCGGAACACGCTGATTTATGTGGTCGCTGTGTTACTAACGTAGCCGGTAACGGTGAAGAACGTAAGTTTGCTTAATTGATGAAGAAAACACTTTGCTCTACAGGTTTACGCTGGCTCTGGTTGGCTATTGCTGTAGTGGTGTTGGACTTAGGTACAAAACAGTATTTCATGCAGACATTCCGTCTGTATGAATCTGTGGCTGTCATGCCTTTTTTCAACTTCACTTATGCTCATAACTATGGCGCAGCTTTTAGCTTTTTAGCCGATAAAGGCGGATGGCAACGTTGGTTTTTTGCATTAATCGCACTGGCAATCTGCATTGTCTTAGTGGTGATGATGTATAAAAATAAAGCGAGTGCCAAGCTAAGTAATATTGCTTATGCGCTTATTATAGGCGGAGCATTGGGTAATCTTTCTGATCGTCTGATCCATGGATTTGTCATCGATTTTCTGGACTTTTATGTCGGTGATTGGCATTGGCCTACTTTTAATATTGCTGATGTGTCTATTTGTCTTGGTGCAGGTTTAATTATCATTGAGAGCTTTTTCCCTGATAAGAATGCCAGCCCACAAGAAACCAACAAGCAGAAGTAATCTGACAGATCAGTTAACTAAAATAACCCCTGCCTAATGGCGGGGGTTACGCTTAATAGAAGGTATTAGTATGAGTATGCAGATCCTCAATAATAGTGCGGTATTGCTGAATTTCACCTTAAAATTGGCAGACGGCTCTGTTGCTGAATCTACACAAGCACATGGAAAACCGGCGTTATTTCGTCTTGGTGATGAAAGCTTATCGCCTGCTTTAGAAGCAGAGTTGGTAGGACTTAAAGAAGGGGAAAAGAAAACCTTCACGCTTGCGGGGGAGCATATTTTTGGTAAATATAATCCTGATCTTATTCAATACTTTATGCCTTCTGATTTTGCGCAATCCGGTATTCCTGAAACAGGTACCATTATGCTGTTTACGGCAATGAATGGTAATGAAATGCCAGGAATTGTGCAGGAAGTGACGGAAGATTCTGTTACTGTCGATTTTAATCATCCATTAGCGTTACAAGATGTCACATTTGATATTGAAGTCGTCAGTATTGATCCACAGGAGGAAACAACAAATGCAAATATTGCTGGCTAACCCACGAGGCTTTTGTGCGGGTGTTGACCGAGCTATCAGCATTGTTGAACGTGCATTAGAAATCTATGGCGCGCCAATTTATGTACGCCACGAAGTGGTTCATAATCGATATGTAGTCAATGATTTACGCGAACGTGGTGCTATTTTTATTGAAGAAATCTCCGAAGTGCCGGATAACGCTATTTTGATCTTCTCAGCACACGGTGTTTCTCAAGCTATTCGCCAAGAGGCACGCTCTCGTAATTTAACGATGCTTTTTGATGCCACTTGTCCTTTAGTGACCAAAGTACATATGGAAGTCGCAAGGGCGAGCCGTAAAGGTAAAGAGGCCATTTTAATTGGCCATGCCGGACACCCAGAAGTTGAAGGGACGATGGGGCAATACAGTAACCCAGAAGGGGGAATGTATTTGGTTGAATCTCCAGATGATGTATGGAAACTAAAAGTGAAAGATGAAGATAATCTTTGCTTTATGACACAAACTACATTATCCGTCGATGATACTTCCGAAGTGATTGATGCCTTAAATAAACGATTCCCTAAAATCATCGGGCCCCGTAAAGATGATATCTGCTATGCGACAACCAATCGTCAAGAAGCTGCTCGAGAGCTTGCAGAGCGTGCCGATGTCGTGTTTGTTGTTGGCTCTAAAAACTCATCTAACTCAAATCGATTAGCAGAGCTTGCACAACGTGCAGGCAAACCCTCTTATTTAATCGATAGTGCTGAAGATATTGATGAAATATGGGTAAGCCATGCCAATATTGTTGGGGTGACAGCAGGAGCATCAGCACCAGATATTTTAGTTCAACAAGTCTTAGCACGATTAAAGGCCTTTGGTGCAGAAGAAGTGATTGAGCTATCTGGCAGAGAAGAAAACATTGTTTTTGAAGTGCCAAAAGAGTTACGTCTTGACTATAAAGTAGTCGAATAATAACAATAGCTATAAACATTTAATTTACCAAGCAGAGCCAAGGCTCTGCTTTTTTTATCTCCTTTTTTATAAATCGTAAAATTTAATGAATAATCATGCGGTTCATCGCTTTTGCTGATGATCTCTATCCTTTTGTTCGTTTTTCTTATTATCGTCGTTAAATGCTGGCATCAAACGAATGACATCGTTAATCTGTAAAGTATTAATAAAGATCATAAGTGTTATTAAGGAGAACATAGATTATGTCTGCAACAGAACTTCGTCTTGCCGTAGTGGGGGCTGGAGGGCGTATGGGGCGCCAGCTGATCCAAGCGATTAATCAGCAACAAGGTGTGGTATTAGGTGCTGCTTTTGAACGTACTAATTCTTCATTGATAGGGGCTGATGCAGGAGAGTTAGCGGGAATTGGTCATATCGGTATCACTGTTACTGATAATTTATTAGCTCAAGTAGGGCAATTTGATATTTTAATCGATTTTACGCGTCCAGAGGGTACGTTGTCCCATCTGGCATTTTGTGTTGAGCATCATAAAGGCATGATTATTGGAACTACCGGTTTTGATGAAGAAGGTAAAAAAGCCATTAATTGTGCTGCACAAACTATTCCTATTGTCTTTGCTGCTAACTTTAGTGTTGGCGTTAATTTAGTGCTTAAATTATTAGAAAAGGCAGCTAAAGTGATGGGATCTTATAGTGATATTGAAATTGTAGAAGCTCACCATCGTCATAAGGTTGATGCACCATCTGGTACGGCCTTAGCGATGGGCGAGTCGATTGCAGAGACTTTAGGTCGTGATCTGAAAGATTGTGCGGTTTATCAACGAGTTGGACATACAGGAGAACGTGATCCTAGCAGTATTGGCTTTGCGACTATTCGTGCAGGGGATATTGTGGGTGAACACACTGCTATTTTTGCAGATATTGGTGAGCGAGTAGAGATTAGCCATAAGGCCTCGAGTCGAATGACCTTTGCAAATGGTGCAGTTAAGTCAGCTATTTGGTTAAGTGAAAGAAAATCGGGTCTTTATAATATGAAAGATGTGCTTTCTTTAGAAGAATTGTGATTTTATTTTATATTTAATTCATTGAAAACCCATGATTATTTATATTATTTGTGGGTTTTTGTTGTTGTTTATATAATATTTGTTTGTTGTTTTTGTTTTTTTATAACTTCCTTTATTTTCTTCCATTTTTATAGTTAAAATTTCGCTTAAGTCTCTTTTTTTCTTTTCTCTATCATCTTTTTAAAATATCTTGGTAAGCAAACGGTTAAATTTGTAAGATTGGTGATAGAAATTGTCATTTAGCTGATTAAATTGCTAATGATTGATATTTTTTTAATTAAAAGAGTGTTTTTTCTAGACATCTGCTCATGGGATCTTTAGAATGCGCCCAATTTGCCAAAAATTTGCCCAAATTTATGTTTTTGGCATTGATTTAGAGTCTTAAATCTGAATTAATATGCATGAAATGTGATTTATTATTCTCTGGAGGGCGTTTTGATTAAATCAGCTATACTGGTTCTAGAAGATGGGACCGAATTCCACGGCAGGTCGATAGGCGCAGAAGGCGCTGCTATCGGTGAAGTCGTTTTTAATACTTCCATGACCGGTTACCAAGAAATATTAACCGACCCTTCTTACTCCCAACAAATTGTTACTCTCACCTATCCTCATATTGGCAATACCGGCGTTAATTCCTCAGATGAAGAATCAGCAACTATCCATGCTCAAGGGTTAATTATTCGCGATTTACCCCTAGTGATGAGTAATTATCGTGCCGAAGAGAGCTTAGCCGATTACCTTAAACGTCATCAGATTGTGGCGATAGCTGATATTGATACACGTAAATTGACGCGATTATTGAGAGAAAAAGGCGCACAAAACGGTTGTATTATCGCAGGCACTCATCTTGATGCTAAACAAGCGCTTGAAAAAGCGAAAGCGTTTCCAGGATTAAAAGGAATGGATTTGGCGAAAACGGTGACAGTGAAACAACCTTATCAATGGACACAAGGCAGTTGGACATTAACAGGGGAGTTGCCCGCCACTCAATCACCACAAGATCTCCCTTTACATGTGGTGGCCTATGATTTTGGTGTGAAACGTAATATTTTACGTATGTTGGTGGATAGAGGCTGTCGAGTGACAGTGGTTCCAGCACAAACCTCAGCCCAAGAAGTGTTAGCGCTCTCACCTGATGGCATTTTTCTCTCTAATGGTCCGGGGGATCCAGAGCCCTGTGATTATGCAATTGACGCCATCCAAACTTTCTTAACTACCGATATTCCAGTATTTGGTATCTGCTTAGGGCATCAATTATTAGCCTTGGCGAGTGGTGCAAAAACCGTAAAAATGAAATTTGGTCATCATGGTGGCAATCATCCCGTTAAAGATTTAGATAATAACAGTGTGATGATCACCGCCCAAAACCACGGCTTTGCTGTTGATGAAGTATCATTACCTGATTGTTTAAGGGTGACACATAAATCACTATTTGATGGTTCGCTACAAGGTATTCATCGCACAGATAAAGCTGCATTTAGTTTCCAAGGTCACCCAGAAGCGAGCCCAGGGCCTCATGATGCGGCGCCGCTTTTTGATCACTTTATTGAACTTATTGAGCAATATCGTCAAAACCTGCAATCAGTGACAAACAAATAAATCAGGAGTGAAAAAAATGGCTAAAAGAACAGATATTAAAACAATCCTGATTTTAGGTGCAGGCCCGATTGTGATTGGTCAAGCGTGTGAATTTGATTATTCAGGCGCACAAGCGTGTAAGGCACTGCGCGAAGAGGGATATCGTGTTGTTTTGGTAAATTCAAATCCTGCTACCATTATGACAGATCCTGAAATGGCAGATGCCACTTATATTGAGCCTATTCATTGGCAAGTGGTCAGAAAGATTATTGAGAAAGAGCGCCCTGATGCCATATTACCGACAATGGGCGGACAAACGGCATTAAACTGTGCCTTAGAATTAGAGCGTCAAGGGGTGTTAACTGAATTTGGCGTAACAATGATAGGTGCAACGGCTGATGCTATTGATAAAGCGGAAGATAGACAACGCTTTGATAAAGCGATGAAAAAAATTGGTCTGGATACGGCTCGTTCAGGCATCGCTCATACTATGGACGAAGCATTTGCAGTGGCTGAGCAAGTGGGTTTCCCTTGTATTATTCGCCCTTCATTTACTATGGGGGGAACGGGAGGCGGGATCGCCTATAATCGTGAAGAATTTGAAGAAATTTGTACTCGAGGTTTAGATTTATCACCGACAAATGAACTATTAATTGATGAATCATTAATTGGCTGGAAAGAGTATGAAATGGAAGTGGTGCGCGATAAAAATGATAACTGCATTATCGTTTGCTCCATTGAAAACTTTGATGCGATGGGGATCCATACCGGTGACTCTATCACGGTTGCTCCAGCGCAAACGCTAACAGACAAAGAATATCAAATTATGCGTAATGCCTCGATGGCAGTATTACGCGAGATTGGGGTTGAAACCGGTGGCTCCAATGTGCAATTTGCCGTTGATCCTAAAACAGGGCGTTTAATTGTTATTGAAATGAACCCTCGTGTTTCTCGCTCATCAGCATTAGCGTCAAAAGCAACAGGTTTCCCAATTGCAAAAGTCGCGGCAAAACTTGCAGTAGGTTATACCCTCGATGAGTTGATGAATGATATCACTGGAGGAAGAACCCCAGCCTCTTTTGAACCTTCTATTGATTATGTAGTGACTAAAATCCCTCGCTTTAACTTTGAAAAATTTGCCGGTACCAATGACCGTTTAACCACGCAAATGAAATCTGTTGGTGAGGTGATGGCTATTGGGCGTACTCAACAAGAGTCAATGCAAAAAGCATTACGCGGACTAGAGGTTGGTGCAACTGGGTTTGATCCTAAAGTAAACCTCGACGATCCCGAAGCGCTCACCAAAATTCGTCGTGAATTAAAAGAAGCCGGATCGGATCGCATTTGGTATATCGCGGATGCTTTCCGCGCTGGAATGTCGGTTGATGGGGTGTTTAATCTCACCAATATCGATCGTTGGTTCTTAGTGCAAATAGAAGAGATTGTTCGCCTAGAAGAGCAAGTGGCACAACTTGGTTTAGCTGGTCTAAATGCTGATTTCTTGCGTCAATTAAAACGTAAAGGTTTTGCTGATGCGCGCCTAGCTAATATCTTGAATGTGAAAGAGCAAACCATTCGCCAATTAAGAGAACAATATCAATTACACCCAGTTTATAAACGGGTTGATACTTGTGCGGCAGAATTTGCTACGGATACCGCTTATATGTACTCCACTTATGAAGAAGAGTGTGAGTCGGATCCAAATCAAGACAAACCTAAAGTGATGGTCTTAGGTGGTGGTCCAAATCGTATCGGTCAGGGGATAGAATTTGATTATTGTTGTGTTCATGCCGCTCTAGCATTACGGGAAGATGGGTATGAAACCATTATGGTCAATTGTAATCCAGAAACGGTTTCAACGGATTATGATACTTCCGATAGACTTTATTTTGAGCCAGTCACCCTTGAAGATGTATTAGAAATAGTACGGATCGAAAAACCACAAGGCGTGATTGTGCAATATGGTGGTCAAACGCCATTAAAATTAGCAAGAGCTTTAGAAGCTGAAGGGGTGCCTGTTATCGGCACCAGTCCTGATGCAATCGATAAGGCAGAAGACAGAGAACGTTTCCAAAAAGCCGTGGATAAGTTAGGGTTAAAACAACCAGAAAATGCCACAGTGACGACATTAGAAGAAGCGGTAGATAAGGCAAAATCTATTGGTTACCCGCTGGTGGTACGTCCATCTTATGTCCTTGGTGGACGAGCAATGGAAATTGTTTACGATGAAATTGATTTACGTCGTTATTTCCAAACGGCGGTCAGTGTTTCTAATGATGCTCCCGTACTGTTAGACCGATTCCTAGATGATGCCATTGAAGTGGATGTTGATGCGATTTGTGACGGTCAGCAAGTGGTGATAGGCGGTATTATGGAGCATATCGAACAAGCGGGTGTTCACTCTGGAGACTCTGCTTGCTCTCTACCTGCTTATACTTTAAGCCAAGATATTCAAGATATAATGCGCAAGCAAGTACGTGAACTTGCTTTTGAATTAGGCGTTAAAGGGTTGATGAACGTACAGTTTGCGGTGAAAGGTAATGATGTTTATCTTATCGAAGTGAATCCTCGCGCCGCACGTACAGTGCCTTTTGTCTCTAAAGCAACCGGTGTGCCATTAGCAAAAGTTGCTGCTCGAGTAATGATAGGACAAAGTCTTGAACAGCAAGGCGTTACCAAAGAGGTGATCCCTCCTTACTACTCGGTTAAAGAGGTGGTACTCCCCTTTAATAAATTCTCAGGTGTCGACCCTATTTTAGGGCCTGAAATGCGATCTACCGGTGAAGTGATGGGGGTTGGTGCTACTTTTGCACAAGCTTTTGCTAAAGCGATGTTAGGTAGCAATTCCACCATGAAGAAAAAAGGAAGAGCGCTACTTTCGGTTCGTGAAGGTGATAAAAAACGTGTCGTTGATTTAGCAACTAAGCTATTGAAAAATGGTTTTGAGTTAGATGCAACACATGGTACTGCCATTGTCTTGGGGGAAGCCGGTATCAATCCTCGCCTAGTGAATAAAGTGCATGAAGGGCGACCTCATATTCAAGATAGAATTAAAAATGGTGAGTATGACTATATTGTCAATACGACTGCCGGTCGCCAAGCTATTGAGGATTCAAAACTGATCCGCCGTAGTGCATTACAATATAAAGTTCACTATGACACCACATTAAATGGCGGATTTGCGACAACACTGTCATTGAGTGCTGATCCTACTATTGATGTTATTTCAGTCCAAGAGATGCATGCAAAGATAAAAAAATCTTAACTTTTTAGTTGTCGTTATACCAATCCCGAATAGGTATTAATTACCTATTCGGGATTTTTCTTTTTTTCTATGTAATAGAAAAAAGAAAGCCCCACATAACGACATGTAGGGCGAGTGCAAAACAAAGAGGTGGGTGCAGATCTTTTTTCAAGAATGGAGGCAAGAAAATAAAATAAGTAAATTTCTTTGTTTTAGCGGATTGATTTTGTCTTTTTTAGATGTCAGTGTCAACAAGAATATTTATTAGTTATTCATGTAACATGTTGTTTTAATTTGATTAATTTTAAAAAATACTACCAGTAAGGTATAGAGGTGAGGGAAAATTCTGCTACTATAGCGGTGGGTGCTTGGATCGTTTTGGTTCAAGCATTGCGCTAGAGCCAAAAAGACAAAAGCCCCGAATTTTATTTTCATAAAATCCGAGGCAGTCTCAAAGCTCAACAACTTGATTCTGCCTCCTTTATTAAAAGGAGTCAATCAAATTGACGAAAATAACCTTATTTGGCATTACGGTTGTCTGTGTGACGGTACTTATGTTTGCTTTAATTGTCGGTGAACGATTATGTTCGCTTAACATTAGTAACGGAAACATGGTCGTTCAAGCTGTTTTGATGTGTCATCAATAGCTTGATGGGGGAGGTTTCCTCCCCCCAATTTTTGTTCAAGTTGTGAGATATGTGGTACAAGCACCCGGTCTTTAAAAATATCCCCCTATTTGGCCATCCCAATGAAATTCTTTTTTAAGATAACTGGATCTGTTACCTATGGTTATATTTGCTTTTAACGTACCATGACCAGAATCATTAATTCTACATTCTTCGTCTAATGCGTAGTGTGCTGATGTCGGCGATATTTCAGCTATTTTTTTAGAATGCTCGCTAAATATAATCTTATCTGGATAAGTTAATTTCTCATTAATATGTCCGATGAGTTTATCCGATGGATTTAATGTTACATCATATAATTCCGTAGTAATATAAATGGGATAAAGTAACTTTTTCGGCTCACCTTTAAATACTAATCTTGGCGTTAAAATAAGATGTGTTGTAGTGGTTGACCAACCATTTTGACAAGATGAAGCAAGGGTACCTGTATCTGTATAGATAAATTTAGAATTATAATCAAGAGAGATTATTTTATATGCGTTATTGGCAGGAAAATAGTCAATATTAATTTTATACTTTTTAGGATCGACATAAGGCTGATTATTACTATCAAAGGTTGTGACTTCTAGTGTTAATTGTTTTGGACTGGTTAGATATTGTTTCGGTACCTGAATTTTTACTGGGTCATGTATATTATATTTAGGTGCATAGTTTTGTCTTTCTTCTAAGGCGATAGAAGTGCCGTTTTCATCAAATAACTCGAAGTTAATCGCTTTAGGTGTGTCTGATGAAGACCATTTAACAATAAACTGATCGTCTGAAGTGTATAAAGGTTGCCAAGTTAAATCATCCAAATGTGTATTTGATTTGCTCTCTCCCGCAGATAGAAACTCAAATGAGTTAATTTTGATGCGAGGCGATGCTTGTATAATGACGTTATAGCTTTGCTCATGATCTTGAAAATAATTATTATTTTTCACCTCAAGTGTTAATGTTGTTTGCCCAATATTAAGGTTTTTGATAATCCCATCTGGGGTGATTTCAACTATGTTAGGTTGACTACTATACCAAGTTGCATTCGCTTCAACGGGGACATCTGGCGTAGGGCTTTGAGCCATCAATAATTTATCTGCAGCAGAATCAGGTGTTAATACAATATAATTCTTTTTAAAATAATAACTTAGTGCAGCTTTTTCTTGCTGATAGTCTACAGTTTGTCTATCAGCTAGGAATTTATCTGTAGCATCACTTTGTATTACTATTTTTGTTTTTCCTGGTTTAATGGCGGTTAAGTTACCTTTACTATCAATGGTGGCTACCAAGGTATCGCTACTAGAGAAATGAATGGGGGTATTTTTAACCTCTGGATTATCAAATTCCGCTGTTATTTGATGGGTAATGCCATCATTCCAGATCGATTGTATGGTGTGAGGAGAGGTTACTTTCAGTTTGGGTGGCGCTTTTTCTATCACTAAAGGATAGCTATTTTTAGCTGATGGATATTGCTCATTACCTAAGGTTTGTAAGGTAATAATTGTAGTACCAGCCTTTTTCATGGAGATTTGCCCACTTGTTGTATCAATGGAAGCAACAGTAGGATCAGAGCTTGACCATATTACCTGCATATTTTGTGGTACACCTTTATAACTTAACGCATCAATCACAGTTGATTTGTAGATTTCCTGTTGGATAGGTTTCTCAAAGGTAATTTCAGATTTAGGGATAGCCACTTTAATCGTCAATGGCTCTGCGATAGTTATTGTTTCAGCTTGAGCGGTTAAGATAATATCGGACATCGTATTTGCTGTAACATTTGTTTGATATTCACCATTGCCCACTGACTTTAATGGATTGTCACTAAAATTAGGCTTACCACTGATAGTTTTAATCTCAACATTCTTACCATCAATGGTATTACCGTATTTATCCATTAATTTTACGCTTAATAACGTACTATCTTTATTATCAGCATTTATAGAACGACGATGACTATTAAAGGTTGATTTATGAATATCTATTTCAGCCGGTATTACAGTAATATCTTGTGTTGATTTATAATTATTAGAATCAAGATAAGCGCTCATCTTCAAGCGTCCCGAGACATGACTAGTCACTCGATTCGTTGCTATCCCCTTATCATTAGTATAAGTGCTGTAATGATAATCATCTGCTGATCCGAGTAATTTCCATGACACAATAACATTAGGTAATACATTATTATTGGCATCAACGACAGTTGCTTGGTAGTTAACACCTTTATCTCCTGCGGTTATGGTTGTTCTATCAACCTCAACAGCGCGTATTTTCCATGTCGTCACATCGGCATTAAGTTGTAATATTTTTTGTTTTTTGAAATGGGTGCCATTTACCATAACACCAATCTGTGCTGTGCCCGATTGAGTTCCTGTTATTTCAATCTCATAGCGTCCCGGTGATATTTGTTGTGCTTGACTAAATTTGATGGTTGGATTTTTAGAAAATCCGCTTACTTGTTGGTTGGGGATGATATTTCCATTTTTATCTTTAATAACAAATGTCAATAATGCCTTATCTTTGCCATTAGCAATGATTTGACTCGGGTTCAACGACAGTTCTGACATCGTTTCATCAATGTGACCCGTTAAAAAGTGAACATCATCTGCTATATAAGTACCTGTTGCTAATATTGCGCTGGCTTTGGCAACACCGACAGAGCGTCGAGATAATCCAACTATTGCTACACCATTATCATCTGTAAAAGTTAATGGTGTTTCGAGTTGACTACCTTCATTCGTTGACCAAGCGACAGGTACACCCATACCGACAGGATTATCATGGTTATCAACTAAATAGGCTTTATAAGTAATAGACTCCCCAGCATGTGGTTGCATATTGCTAATAGTAAAGTTTTTCACCTTTGCTGTTGTGTTATTAGGGAGCACCGTTAAAGAAACGGATTGTTTTATTGCTAATGGAGCAACGTGAGCCGATAACGAGGTTTTTCCGGTTTTTAATGCGCTCACTTGGGCTTGATAAATGCCTTTTTGTTTCTCTTTAAAGGGCGTAATCGTTGTTTGTAAATTAGTCTGCGGCGTTAAGGTGATTTTATTGGCTAAGTTGGGCAATAAATTACCTTCTTTATCCTTTAAGGTTATTGTTACGGTCGCTTTATTTGCCCCTGCTACAATAGTGTCAGGGAATATGGCAACAGTAGAAAGAGAGGCCGAAATATCACCTTCCGTAAAGGTGACAATGTGATCAGCATTGACAGATTGTTGGTTATTGAGCACTGCCGTTACTTTCGCTTTTCCTGCCTGAGTACTTGAGAGGGTAATTTCAGCTATTCCTTGCTTATTGGTCATGCTTAATGGTGCTGCAAGCTTACCGAGATCACTTATCCAACCGACAGTAACGCCTTTTGATACTGGATTGTTATGTTTATCGGTGATTTGTGCTTGAATAATGACTTTGTCTTTACCATTCGCTGTTACGGTATAAGGTGCCATAACCTTAACGGAGTGGATCTTGACTGTTTTATTATCTGTTAAAAATCCTAAAGATTGCGTTACCGTAATACTATCAATAGTGGCGGTAATTTGACTGAGTCCCGCTTTTGTACCTCTAATATGAGCTTGATAATTGCCGTTAGCCGTTTCTGTGATTTTACTGAATTGGATGGTGCTGTTATCCCCAATTAACGCAATATCGTTACTACGACCTATTACCGGATTATCAAATTTATCACGCAGGTCTATTTTACCCACAGCAAAGGCATTACCATCGGCAATGATAGATTGTGGTTCAATCGTCAAATAACTATTTTGTTGCACTGGCGCTCCCGCAACAAAGGTTACCTGAATGCTTTTTTTCTCTTTATTTGATAAATAGGCGGTAATTGTTGTTGGCTGTGCTTTGGTTCCTGAAATGACAACTTGCGTTCTGCCTTTTTCATCTGTTTGAGTAGTAGTTTCATCAATATGATTAATACTTGATTGCCAATAGACAGGGATATTTTTCAATGGGTTATGATAAGCATCAGTTAAGTTTGCTACTACGGTAATGCTATCTTGGTTATCTGCTATGGCAGATTGCTTATTATTTAATGTCGTTAATGTGAGAGTGGCACTTTTGAGATCTGCAACGGCAACTAAGTTAGTTTGTGCATGTTGACCATTATTTAATCGCGCGGTGATGGTTGTGATACCTGATTGTGATGTTGTTAGCGTATTTTTGGCGATACCTTGAGCATCGGTCTTAGTTTGTTGCTGAGCAAATTGAGTACCAGCACTCCCTTGCCAATTAACAATAGTATCAGGAAGTTGATTACCCAGTTTATCTGTTACTATTGCAGTAAGTTCTGCGGGATCTTGCTTATCTGCAACAATCTGATTTTTATTAACCAATAATTCACTAATCAAAGCTTGTTGCCCATTAGCAATAAAAGTAATTGGCTCAGCAGTAAAGGCATTGTTATTTATACGCGCAGTTACCCGCACACTGAGTGCTTGTGTACTGGTTAACTTGTTGGTGGTGATCCCTTGCTCATTAGTCATTGTGGTATGTTCAATGTTAACAATACTTTTATCGTGCTCAGTTTCCCAGCTAATTTGTGCATGAGGGAGCGGCTTACCAAACTGATCTTGTACTAATGCAGTAAGGAAGACAGGGGTTTGACCATCTGCGACATGAGTTGTAGAGGATGCGGTTATGGAGACAATAACCCCCTTAGCTTGGTTGGCGATAAATTGGGTTGTCGCGTGAGTCATCTTGTCGTTTATTTTGGCCCTCACGGTGACCGTACCGGCGACTTTACTTATCATAGTGGTGGTCGCCTTACCTTGCTCGTCTGTGGTTAATATGGTTTGTTTTAATTGTGCTTGGTTATCTGCCGATAATGTCACATGAGTAGCGGGTATCGGATTATTTTGCTTATCAACAACTTGTAATGAAATGGTTTTTTCTGTTTTACCATCGGCTAGAGAAAGTGGTGGTGTGATCGTGAAGTTTTGTTGTGGAATATAGGCGCTATCATTATCCACACTAAAATGGACTTCAGTCGAATAGGTTATCCCTTTTACTTGTACACCAATCTGCGAACTCCCTACTTGAGTATTAGTCACTGAAGCAATAATCTCACCTTGTTCATCCGTTTTTCTTGAGCTAATGACATTAGCACCATTACTGGCAGTAAAGTTGACTGGATAATGAGCCAATGGATTGTGGTTGCTATCAGTGACTCGTACTTTGATTTTATTTTGACTTTTACCGTCGGCTGGCGCGTTATCTTTTGTAACCGTTAGGTTGCCTTTTGCAATATGGGCAGTTTGATTATCGGCAATAAGTGTCACGGTTGCTGAGTTGAAGGTATTATCACGGAATACGGGGGTTAGGGTTAATTTTTCCGGTATGCTTCCTGCTGTAACCGTTAATTGATATTTCCCAGCAGCTAAACGAGAGAAAGTAGAAATACGGCTATTGCCTTTTTCTGTATCAGACTGTTGCTGTAAAGTAATTTCTTTACTATCAATATCAACGGGTAAATTATCATTATCAACGATGGATAATATTAACTTTTGGGTTGCTTCACCGTTAGCGAATAGTTGGCTCTGTTTAGGTGAAAATAGGCTATTACGCGTATTGATTAACGATTTATCTACAATAACCGTTGTTTGAACAGGCGCTGAACGATTGCCATGGGTATCAATGGCAACAGCACTAATGATATAGCTATTTTTCTCAATTGCACCAATTTGATATTGAGGCAAAATCACGGTGTAGTGAGTTCCACCATGATGTTTTATTTGCCCGCCTTGGGCATTTAACTTACTTGCGGACCATTCAATATTGGCTAACGGATATTTTGTTTTTACTTGAACTTGTAAATCGCGCTCCTCTTTAGCATAACCATTTATTGAATCAACCATAGAAAGGAAAACTAAAGTTTCCTTTTTATATTCTAAAATCATATCGTTATTACGATTAACAAAGTCATAACGACTTCCTGCTAATGTACGTATTGCTTTGACATTATCAGGATTAAGTTGTGAAGCGAGTGATTCTCCTATGCGGTAGGACAAGTTGATATTCAAGTTATTATCAGCACGATCATGTAAGCCAATACGACGCTCGGCATTTAATGTGACTAATGGTATCGGAGTATAATTAATCCCTAATGTGTAGGTATGTGGATTTTTGTCCCGTTTATCTTTGCCAAATAGACCAACTTCTTTACCGTAGTATTGTTCAAAGATTAATTTAGTGCCTAATTGTGGATAAGCTGGAAAATAGCCTTCTGTTCGAATGTCCCAACCATTCGCAGGGCGTTCACTATAATCTAAGATATTATTAGAGGCTCGCCAACTTGATAGACGGTGATAATGGTTAGAACTTAATTTGAAATAGTCTCGCCAAATTTCGGCGCCAATTCCCAAACGATTATGATGATGCGTTAAATCATGATCATAAAAGCCATTAATGCCGACCATAAATTTTTCAGTAAAATAGCGATAACCAATACCATAATTAAATTGGCTACGAAGATCTTTGCGATGATAGTTAGTTTGAGCAAAGATCAGCTTTTCTTTTTGTTCATATAATGGAATTAACAATTCCGCTGAGCTATTTTTTAAGGTGAGATTTTTATCTGCTGAAAGTGAAACTCGCGCATGCCCAAATTGATTAAGCCATTGTTCTATTTTCTGATTGGATTTACTGGAGATTTGGCTAATTGCATATTGTGTTACATCGATATCTTTATTGAGTAAAAATGAATTATCAACAATAATTTTAGCGAGCTCTTCGCCCTCTGTTGAGGGGATTGCCTCATCTTGATTATTGAGCCACTTTTTTTTTAATAAATATTCATTAGGAATATTAAGAATAGTTCCATCATTTATTTTTAGCTCACCCGTTAACGATACATGTTGTGGATTAGCTTCAATCAATTTAAATAATTTTATATTAAATTTTTTTGCGATAGATTCTGGGGTATCACCCGCTTTGACTTGATAAGTATTTTGTTGATTTATATCGCTAATATTATGTTTTTTAAAATTATTCTCATTGGCAAAAGTCTGCGTAGGCATGGTTGTCACAATAGGAAATGCTAATTGTATAAAAATATTAAGCCAAGCGACTTTTCTCGTAATAGAACTGGGGCGTGGGGAAGGTACATTATTTAACGTCGTCATTTTTAAACTCATCGTAACAAATAATGATGAGATTTTCGTATTTATAGTTTTTTTAGATATCAGAAACTGAACTTTAAGTAACTAACTTAACAATATATAAAAAATAGCAGATGAAAATTTTAAATGTAAATAAAGATTTAATTTGACTTAGTTAGACATGCGCTAATCATATATTAAAAAACAATAAATTTACTTTGTCTTATTTTAAAGTGTAATGATATAAAATATATATCATTGGTATAGTTAATAAAAAGCCAATAGCAAGAGTACTATTGGCTTACTTATAGAGCGTGAAATACTAGATATCAACAAAAGTATCAGGATCAGGCCCCAACCGCTTTCCTTTATCTAGTTGTTTTATTTCAGCAACTTCTTCTTTTTCTAATTTGAAATCAAAGATATGGAAGTTTTCTTCAATACGAGAAGGGGTAACTGATTTAGGAATAACAACCAAGCCACTATCTAAATGCCAACGTAACACAATTTGTGCCGGTGTTTTTTGGTATTTTTCTGCCAGTTTCTGAATAATTGGTTGATCAAACACGCCTTCGCCACCTTGTGCTAAAGGACTCCATGATTCTGTCACAATATTATGGGTGGTATTCCAAGCTCTTAATGAAGCTTGTTGCATCAATGGGTGAATTTCAATCTGATTAATGACAGGGGAAACGCCCGTTTCTGTAATAATGCGCTCAAGGTGCTCTTCTTTAAAATTACATACCCCAATACTTTTAACCAGTCCCTCTTTTTGTAACACAATCATCTGCTTCCAAGCGTCAAGGTATAGCTCGCGAGATGGCACTGGCCAATGCATTAAATAGAGATCAACATAATCAAGTTGTAATCGCTCAAGGCTTTCAAGTAATGCACCACGAGCATGGGATTGATCGTTGTTCCATAATTTGGTGGTAATAAATAATTCGTCTCGAGGAATAGTGCTTTGCTTTAATGCCTTACCAACACCTTCTTCGTTATGATAAATAGCGGCGGTATCAATCAGACGATAACCTGTGTCGAAAGCATGATGTACCGCTTTAATAACTTGATCATTATCTGCTTGCCAAACCCCAAGTCCAAGTTGTGGGATAGTGTTGCCATCAGATAGTTGGATCAATTTAGGATTACTCATTATATACCTCCAGTTGCCTTTAAGTACTTAGAGTGCTGCCATATAGATACGCTGGCTGACTTCCAAGGTGATATCCTGATGTTCACCGAGTGCGGTTTGTCCATGTTGTTGCAGTTTTTGCACTAAGGCTGGAATATCCGCTTCACTGATATTAAAGTCAGACAGCCGTGTTTTTAGTCCCATGCGTTCAAAGAATTTACGAGTCTCATTGATGGCGCTATCGATTTTAAATGCATCAGAGCCTTGATGGATCCCCCACACTTTTTGTGCATATTGGATCAACTTAGCGTATTTCTCCTGACGTTTTTCGTTTAATAGCGCGGGTAAGACAATCGCGAGGGTTTGTGCGTGATCAAGCCCGTGTAATGCAGTAATTTCATGGCCTAATGCATGGGTTGCCCAATCTTGCGGTACACCGACACCAAGAATACCATTAAGTGCTTGGGATGCTGTCCACATTATATTAGCACGGATATCGTAGTCTTGTGGTGAGGTGAGGGCTTTCGGTCCTTCTTCGATTAAGATCCTTAATAGGCCTTCTGCATACTCATCTTGTACAAGCGCATTTACCGGATAAGTGAGATATTGCTCTAAAATATGAATAAATGCGTCAACAACGCCATTAGCGGTTTGTCTTGGTGGTAAAGAAAACGTTGCAGTTGGATCTAAAATAGCGCAATGAGGATAAACATGTGGGCTAGCAAAACTTTGTTTATCCATCGTTTGTTTTTTACTGATCACGGAAAAACAATTGGTTTCAGATCCAGTTGCTGGAAGGGTTAGTACACAGCTTAATGGCAGTGCTTTTTCAATTGCCTGACCTCGGCTAGTGACAATCTCCCAAGGCTCTCCTTGATAAGGTATTGCAGCCGCAATAAATTTGGTTCCATCAACAACAGAGCCTCCTCCTACAGCCAGTAAATGAGTAATACCGTGATAACGAGCGTAAGCAACAGCTTTCATTAGCGTTTCATACGAAGGATTGGGTTCAATACCGCCAAACTCATGAATTTGATACCCTGGTAAGGCCGCATGCACTTGATCAAGTATCCCATTGCGCTTAATACTTCCACCGCCATAAGTTAATAAAATTCTTTCATTTTTCCCAATTTCAGAACGTAATTTTGCAATTTGTCCTTGACCAAAATGAATTCGAGTGGGGGAGTAATAAGTGAAATTTTGCATGGTTGTTTCCACCTTAATTTTATGTTCTTGATATGCTGTAGCATGACAAATCATTAGGAAAAATTATTTCACTGTATATAGACGGGATAATATGACATCACTATAACAGCGGGGTTATGAATGCGAGTGTTAAACCCTTTTTTTCATAACTATAGTTATTAATTGTAGTTAATTTATAAGGAGTAGTATGAAAAGTCATTATTTAACATTAAACCAAGCTCATTGGGATAAACAAGCCGCAATGCAAAATCAATGGTCTAAACCCGTGGACGATAAAGAAATTATCGAGGCAAAAAAAGGAAACTGGAAAGTACATTTAACGCCGAATCCCGTTAAAAAGGAGTGGTTAGCAGATATTAAAGGTAAAAATATACTCTGCTTAGCTTCAGCTGGTGGGCAACAAGCACCTATTTTAGCTGCTGCTGGTGGTATTGTGACCGTTTTTGATTTATCTGAAGGGCAACTGAGTAAAGATAGTCAATTGGCACAAAAACATCAGTTAGCTTTAACTACTCAACAAGGGGATATGGCTGATTTATCGGTATTTTCTGATGAAAGTTTTGATATTGTTTTTCATCCAATTTCAAATCTTTATGTACCTGATGTTAATCCTGTTTGGCAAGAATGTTATCGTGTATTGAGAAAAAACGGAGTTCTTATGGCGAGTTTTTATAACCCTGTAGTTTTTGTTGATGACAGAAATCAGGCATTGCGTGCACAAGGATTAATGAGACCGACTTATCGTTTGCCTTATAGTGATCAAAATTCATTACCTTCAGATATTTTGCAAGAAAAAATTGCAAAGGGAGACGGACTTGTATTTGGTCATTCGTTGACAGATTTGATTGGTGGGCAATTAAGAGCAGGTTTTTTATTACAAGATTTTGTTGAAGATTTTGCTCCTCAGGCTCGTTTTTTAATTGATAGTTATATTCCAACATTTCTTGCTTCGAAAGCCATTAAAATATAATAAATCAATTAGTTGAAATATTACCATTACAATAATAAATCTGTTTTATAAATATCTTAATAGGATAGGAGATAAGAAAATGAACAACTGAACGTGTGTCACAGCATCGAATAATACATAAAAAACGCCATTATTTCACTTTAAATAATGGCGTTTTTGGTGTTACTCGAAATGGCTTATTTGGCGCTGTTATTGCTACTTTTACGATGACGAATATACATCACAATAGAGCCAATTAAACCGGCAGTTAATAGTAATACTGGTAATGTCATAAGAATATTCATCACCAATGTTTCATGTTTTTGAATAAAAGGGATCAGGTTCAGTATATAACCTAATGAGACAATAAGACCGACCCATAAGAAGCCACTAATCCAGTTAAATAGTTGGAAGCGACGTTGTTGTAATTCAGATAAACCGGCCAAAGTTGGTAGTAATGTACGTACAAAACCGATAAAACGGCCAATTAATAGTGCGTACAGGCCTCGACGATGGAAAAGATCATTGGCTTTATGGTGATATTGTTCGGGTAATTGAGCCATCCAACGTTTGACCACTTTAGTATCACTTAGCCAGCGGCCTTGCAGAAATCCAAGCCAGCTACCAATACTCGCGGCAGTACCTAACACAATAATGGTTGGCAAGAAATGTAAAACATCTTTGGCAATTAATGCACCACAGAGAATTAATAATGTATCGCCGGGTAGAAATGCGGCAGGTAGAACCCCATTTTCCAGCATAATAATAACAAAAAGAACAATATAAATAATCCACAAAATATTTGGATCAGCTAGCACCATATAATCATGTTGCAGTAGCGCGTGAATTATCTCTTTTAATGTATCCATTCGGCGAACTCGCATCACAAAAAAACTATATGAGAGCTATTCTAACGTAAAAAGAAGATGATCGTTTGATTTAATCCCTGTGAAACCACAGGGATAGCTTTTTTTTAATAAAAAAAGAGATGAATTAGTTAGAAATACGTAAAAATGCTTGCTCTAGATCTTCAATTAAATCATCAATATTTTCTAAGCCGATATGTACTCTAAATAAGGTTCCTGCGAGAGTGGGCTGAGTGTCATATTGTCGCATCGCTTTAATATCATTGGGATGATAGCCTAAAATAAGAGATTCAAATCCACCCCATGAAAAGGCCATTTTAAACAGGGATAAGTTATCAAGAAAACGTGAAAATTCCTCAGTGGTGAGGATCTTTTTTAGACTAAAAGAGAACAACCCATTACTTCCAGTAAAATCACGTTGAAAATAGGTGTGCCCCGGACAAGAAGAGAGTGCTGGATGGTAGACATTATCCACTAGCGGGTGCTGTTTTAACCAACGCGCAATTTCTAATCCACTTTGCTCATGTTGTTTCATTCTAACTGCTAAGGTTCTTAAACCACGAGCTGCCATATAAGCTGTATCCGGATCTGCGCACTGGCCTAATAAATACGTGTTTTCACGTAATTGTGGCCAACAACGTTGATTAGCAACAGCAAAACCTAACATACCATCTGAGTGACCAATAATATATTTGGTCGCTGATTGGATAGAAATATCAGCACCTAAAGTAAGAGGTTTAAGTAATAAACCTGCTGCCCACGTATTATCAATCATTATAATAATATTTGGGTTATAGTGTCTTACCGCAGTGATAATACCTTGTAAATCTTGCACTTCCATCGTAATAGAGCCGGGTGATTCTAGAAAAACAATTTTTGTTTCAGGGCGTAATAATTGACTAATTTCAGTGCCGATTAAGGGATCAAAGTAGGTTGTGGTGACAGAAAATTTACTTAATATCTGATCACAAAAATTTTGCGTGGGATCGTAAGCGGAACCAGTCACAAGGATATGACAACCTTGTTCAATAAACGCAAGAATAGATTGAGTAATAGCCGCCGCACCTGATGGAAATAATGCGCAACCGGTCCCTTGTTCTAGTTCGGTTAGTGCCTCTTGTAGTGCAAAATGCGTGGTAGTACCTCTTCGCCCATAAAATAGAGCGCCTTCAGCTCGTTTTTGGGTGGCTTCACGTTTTTGGGCAACCGTATCAAAAATAACCGATGAAGTTCGCTGTATAATAGGGTTTACTGCGCCTTGTGAATATTTTTTTGATCGACCACTTAATAGCAGTGAGGTTTCTGGTTTTTTTTGCGTCATCCTTTATACCTACTTGTTATGTAATGATGTGTTTACCTCAAGTTAATGCATTTTTTACTGAAGTACAAAAGAGGATCGCGACAGTTGATAAAATTTCACGTTATATGAAATAACGAAAAATTGTCTTAAAAATCGACAAATGAAAAAAAAATGGCTAAATAGTAATGATAATTACTATCAAAATGCTTCATGTTTGATATCATCTGAGCGTTTCTCTTTTTCCTGATGGCAACAGGATGATTGTAAATAAACGATTTTGGGTAAGTAGTGAAATAGAAACTTCATTACTGAATAGATAATTAGATAAGAAAGAGAGTAAAAGGCCAACTGATGCGTAATTTGACAGCTTCTATTATATTGGCAATCGGTCTGACAGGCTCTGCTTTTGCGGATACGACACCGGCTAAGCAAACTGAGCAACCTGCGACTACGGCCACTTCTTCAACCGCTTCTACACAGGGAACGGCGACTACAACGATTGCACCAACAGCAGAAAATACGGCAACGCCAACGGGGGAAGCAGCCAAAACGGCAACTTTTGAAACACCAGTGGCAGAAGAGAATACATCGACGAGTACAGGAGATGCTGCACAGACAGCTCTAGAGCCAGAAAATGCCACGCAAGGTGCGACACCTGAAATCGTCACTGGAGGGGGATTTGCTGAAGATCTCTCTGTTATGGGAATGTATCGCAATGCAGATCTCGTGGTAAAAAGTGTCATGATCGGTTTGCTACTCGCCTCTATTGTCACTTGGGCGCTGTTCTTTGCTAAAGGTAGCTACTTATTAGCATTACGTCGTCGTTTAAGAAATGAAAGTGCGCAATTAGTAGAAGCGAAATCCCTCAAAGAGGCATTAGCGATTAGCCAAAAATTTGGCAATAAAAGTGCGACAGCCGTCTTTTTTAATGATGCTGAATTAGAGCGTACTTACTCTCAAGATAGTCACGTTGCATCTGGTATTAAAGAGCGTGTTGAGATGCGCATGGAGCGTCGTGTCGCCGCTATTATTCGTGAATTAGGACGTGGTAATGGTTATTTAGCGACCATTGGGGCAATTTCTCCTTTTATCGGTTTGTTTGGTACGGTTTGGGGGATCATGAATAGCTTTATTGGTATTGCGCATTCTCAAACTACCAACTTAGCGGTGGTTGCCCCCGGTATCGCAGAAGCATTATTAGCAACCGCCATCGGCTTGATTGCAGCTATCCCTGCGGTCATTATTTACAATATTTTTGCACGTATGATTTCCGGTTATCGTGGTGAAATTGGCGATATTGCAACAGGTGTAGTGACCTTAGTCAGTCGTGACTTAGATATTGAAAACAGCAAATCAAGGTAATGAATTATGGCAATGAATCTTGGTAATGATTCAGGTGAAGATAATGAATTGCATGATATTAACGTCACACCTTTTATTGATGTGATGTTAGTATTGCTGATTATCTTCATGGTAGCAGCCCCCTTAGCGACGGTTGATATTAAAGTCAATTTACCTGCTTCGAGTGCCAAGCCTCAACCTCGGCCAGAAAAACCTGTTTATTTGACGATTAAATCAGATAAACAGATTTTTATCGGTGAAGAGATGGTAACTCATGAGACGATGGCCAGTGTCTTGGATTCTATGACGCAGTCGAATAAAGAAACGACTATCTTTTTCCAAGCCGATAAAACGGTCGATTATGAAACTTTAATGGGGGCAATGGACTCATTAAGGAAGGCGGGATACCTCAAAGTAGGGCTAGTGGGGATGGAAACCGTATCATCGGGTAACTAATTTTTTACTCATATTATACTTAAAAATATCAGCACTCTATCAGTCATATTGCAATGATTAATAGAGTGCTTTTTTTATTCACCAAAGATATAAATATGGTTATCTTTTTGTACTATTTATTTTTCTAGTATATTAATAGTTGCGCTAAAATAAAATTTAGCTTTAGTGTTAAATGTTGTTAATCGTCTTTAGATTAAATTTTGTATAGCAGTATTAATTAAATTACTTAAGTGATTATGTGCTGAATCAATTAATAATAAGTAGATACTATTATTAAAGTTCCAATAGTATCAATATTCGTTAACTATTCATATTTTTTCACTTTTTATTTGATAAATATTTTTGTTCTTATGGTAAATATAACTATAACCACATGATTAATAATGTTTTTATTGCTATTTGGTTTAAGTGTAAAAAAACTTGCGCAAAAAATTCTATTGGATATAATGCATCCCAAGTTACAAATTGAAACATGTTGTAACCTGTAACAACGCCTAATTTATTTATTATCTAAGTTTCCGTTTTGGTTACTTACTTTTTTTATTACACCAGGTAGATCGTTGTTTTCAGTCATTCAATTACTGATAAGTTGATTTTATTTACTTATCTATACTGCAACGGATATTTTTGTCGGTTGTGAGTAAAATATAAAGAGAAAGGCAGAGAACTACACATAGCATTTTTATTATTTTAATAAATTTAAAAGCCATAGTACTTCGCGGTACTATGGCTTTTTGTTTTATTACGCAGCAAATGTGTGTTTCATCTTGTCGAGAGCCCGCTTATACCATCGGTTGTTTTCTATCTATCTATCTATCTATCTATGCAAGTCCTGCTACACCAACAAATTGTTAACATTCTTCGCGAGGCGTTTTTAGATTTTGTGGCACATTTTTCTGCTATTGTGCCAAAAACACATTATTACTTTGTCTTTGTCAGTATCAAGCATCAATTTGCTACCAATATTTAACATCAAAATTGAGTTAGCGTTATCCAACTAGCAAAATCGCAATGTTATAAAATAACCATTAGTAATAATTTCAAAATAATATTAATTAGCTATTGTGGAGTATTTCTGGGAGATAACCACCGGTTGTTATAATGGATTACTTATCTAACAAGTCGTTTTTACGACACTAAATTGTTATTCCAAAAACGAATATACTTATAACTATATGAAAAATTATGAGAAAAACAGGTTGATTACTGGTTAAAATATAGACGGTTTAAGTATTGATTACGATAAAGTCATCAATAAAGATCGTAATGAAGATAACTTTGTTGATTAATCAATCTAGTAATGAAATTAGAGATATTAATGTAATTATTTATTATTTATAAAATCCAGTTTTTAACAATTTATATAATGTAATACAAAGGTTGATAATATGAAAATAACCATCATATTTATAATTAAAAAAATATATTAAGTTATTTCTAATAATGTGGGTTGAAAATTAGAAATAATAAATTATTATTTTTGTATTATTTTAAATATATTGTCTTATAAATTGATTGTTTTTTGTGTTTTCTGTATCTGTTTGATTTTAAATGATTTGTATTATTTTTAATTAGCTCATTTTTTGATAATAAGAATTATTACTACTTATTTTATCATTACTATATAAAGAATAATTAATTTTAAATTGACCATATATATTAAAAATCCATCTTAAACATTAAATAGCTGAAACGTTTTTTCTCGCATAAAAGAATAATTTATTTTTTAATGAATTATCGCTTGATAATGATCAAGTCATTATTGTGTCGGAGTGTTAAAAAGGCGGTGTTTTAAAATTATTCCAATTAAAAATCATCATATCAGGAGAGATATATGGCCTTGGGGAATAATGTTTTTTCCCAACATGGTATTAACCGACGCGATTTTATGAAATTGTGCGCAGCGTTATCAGCTACCATGGGATTAAGCGGCAAAGCAGCCGCGCAAATGTCACAAGCAATGACATCACCTGAACGTCCACCTGTTATTTGGATTGGTGCTCAAGAGTGTACAGGTTGTACGGAATCTTTATTACGTGCGACTCACCCAACACTTGAAAACCTTGTTCTGGATGTTATCGCACTTGAATATCACGAAGTGCTCTCTTCCGCTTTTGGTTATCAAGCAGAAGAAAACAAACATAATGCGATGGAGAAATACAAAGGTAAATACGTCCTTGTTGTCGACGGTTCTATCCCTGACAAAGATGGCGGTATTTACTGTATGGTGGCAGGCAAACCTATTCTTGAGCATATCAAAGAAGCCGCTGAAGGTGCGGCGGCAATTATTGCTATCGGTTCTTGTTCTGCATGGGGTGGTGTACCAGCTTCTGGAGGTAACCCTACTGGCGCTAAATCACTGGAAGCTATTTTACCGGGTAAAACAGTTATCAATATTCCAGGGTGTCCACCAAACCCACATAACTTCTTAGCTACAGTTGCACATATTATTACCTTTAATTCATTACCTAAGTTAGATAGCAAAAACAGACCGCTATTTGCATATGAGCGTCTAATACATGAAAACTGTGAACGCCGTCCTCATTTTGATGCGGGTCGTTTTGCTAAAGAATTTGGTGATGAAGGACACCGCCAAGGCTGGTGTTTATACCATTTAGGTTGTAAAGGACCTGAAACTTACGGTAACTGCCCAACATTAGAATTTTGCGATATTGGTGGAGGAATTTGGCCTGTTGGTATTGGTCACCCTTGCTATGGCTGTAATGAAGAGGGTGTCGGGTTTACGAAAGGTATTTTCCAACTTGCGAATGTTTATCAGCCAACACCAAAAGCACAAGTACCCGATGTTAACGCCAAAGAAGGTGGTGGTGTTTCTTATGGTGCAGCAGGCTTATTAGGTGCAGTTGTTGGTGCTGTTGCTGGGGTAAGTGTGATGGCTGTGCGTCAATTAGGCCGTGACAAAAATACCACAGGAGCCTCACAGGAGGATAAACGGTGAATAGGCGTCATTTCTTTAAGCTGGCATCAGGTGGGGTTCTCCTTGCGGGAATGGCACCCACTGCGAGTCATGCTGCGGCGCAGAACCGTCCTCCAATTCCTGGGGCTCTCGGTATGCTCTATGACTCTACACTCTGTGTAGGCTGTCAAGCATGTGTGACAAAATGTCAGGAAATTAATCATCCGGAACCCATGGAGCGTGGTGATACTTATGCTAATGGTGATCCGATCTGGTCAAACAATGACAAACTAAGTCCTTACACAAATAACATTATTCAAATTTGGCGTGATGGAACAGGTGAAAATAAAGATCAACTGGAAAACGGTTATGCCTTTATTAAGAAACAATGTATGCATTGCGTTGATGCTAACTGTGTTTCTGTGTGTCCTGTTTCAGCGTTAACCAAAGATCCGAAAACCGGTATTGTGCATTATCATGCAGATATCTGTACAGGTTGTCGTTACTGTATGGTGGGTTGTCCTTATAACATTCCTAAATACGATTATGATGATCCCTTCGGTAAGCTTTATAAATGTGAACTATGTAACCAAAAAGGGGTAGAGCGCTTAGATAAAGGCTTATTACCCGGCTGTGTTGAGGTTTGTCCAACAGGTGCTGTGATTTTTGGTACTCGTGAAGAGTTGCTTGAAGAAGCAAAACGCCGGTTAGCGAAAAAAGCGGGTGAAGAATATCACTATCCACGCCAAACCATTAATGGTGGCGATACTTATCTACATAAGATCCCAGAATATCAAGATCATATCTATGGTGAGTTTGAAGGTGGTGGTACGCAGGTGATGGTACTTTCCGCGGTGCCTTTTGAAAACCTAGGTATGCCAGAAGTGGCTCCATTATCAACGGGTGCGCGTTCTGAACATATTCAACATACGCTGTATAAAGGTATGGTTTTACCAATAGCAGCGCTTGCGGGCATTACTTATTTGGTTAACCGTAATAGTAAAAAACAAGAGCAGGAACACCATAAGGAGGATAACGATGTCGAGTCATGATCCTCGTCCACTTGGCGGTAAGTTATTTACTTTAGCTGTTAGAGTGTTTTTACCGCTTGCTGTGCTTGGTTTTATTCTTATTGGTAAGCGTTTGGTATTGGGTCTTGGGGATGTTTCCGATCTAAATGGCGGTTATCCTTGGGGTATTTGGATAGCCTTTGACTTACTTATCGGAACAGGCTTTGCGTGTGGTGGTTGGGCACTGGCATGGGCTGTTTATGTTTGTAATAAAGGTGAATTTCATCCCTTAGTACGTCCTGCATTATTAGCGAGCTTGTTCGGCTATTCGTTAGGTGGATTATCCATAGCAATCGATATTGGTCGTTACTGGAACATGCCTCACTTCTTTATGCCTCAATACTTTAACGTTAACTCCGTATTGTTTGAAACAGCAACTTGTATGACCATCTACATTATGGTGATGGCATTAGAGTTTTTACCTGCACTACTGGAACGTTTAGGTTGGAAAGTTTCGTTAAGACGCCTTAATAAAGCGATGTTCTTTATTATTGGTCTAGGCGCCTTATTGCCAACCATGCACCAATCCTCCATGGGATCATTAATGATTTCGGCAGGTTGGAAGGTGCATCCTCTGTGGCAATCTTATGAAATGCTACCGCTGTTCTCTTTATTAACCGCCTTTATCCTCGGTTTCACTATTGTTATTTTTGAAGGTTCTTTATTAAAAGCGAGCCGTACTATTAATGACGATGAAACACCGCTATTTACCAAGTTAACTAAAATCATAGAAGTACTTCTGATCACCTTCTTGGTATTACGTTGGGGTGAAGTGATCTGGAACGGTAAGCTGAGTTATATCGCTAAAGGGGATATGTTCTCTTGGTTATTCCTTGCAGAAAGTGCCTTGTTGTTTATTCCTCTGGTATTGATGCACCTGAAAAATAATCGTCGTAGCCCAAGAATGTTATTTGTCTGCGCATTATTTATGTTAGTGGGTGCGGCAATGTGGCGTATGAACTATTCATTAGTCGCTTATAACCCAGGCAACGGCTATCACTATTTCCCAACTGCAAGTGAGTTGTTGATTTCTATTGGCTTCGTTGCATTCGAAGTTACTGCTTACATTCTTATTATCCGTTTACTGCCGGTACTACCAGCACAAACAGAGTCAAATATACAATTAAAAAAGGCTGAGGTTAAATCATGAGCCAACGCATTACTATTGATCCTATTACCCGTATTGAAGGGCATTTACGCGTCGACTGTGAAATCGATAACGGAAAAGTCGTTAAAGCTTGGTCTTCCGGTACTATGTGGCGTGGAATGGAGGAGATCCTAAAAGGAAGCGATCCTCGTGATGCATGGATTATTGTGCAACGCATTTGTGGTGTTTGTACAACGGTTCACGCAATAGCCTCAGTACGTGCTGTAGAAGATGCCTTAGGGATGGATATTCCGGTTAATGCTCAGTATATCCGTAACTTAATTCTGGCTTCTCACATTATTCATGACCATATCGTCCATTTCTATCAGTTGTCTGCGATGGATTGGGTTGATATTACGGCAGCATTACAGGCAGATCCTGAAAAAGCCTCAGCGATGCTTAAAGGGGTTTCTCAATGGCAATTGAACTCTGCTGAAGAGTTCAGAAAAGTGCAGAAGAAAATTCAAGATTTGGTTGATAGCGGTCAGTTAGGTATTTTCGCTAATGGTTACTGGGGTCACTCAGCCATGAAATTACCTCCTGAAGTTAACTTGATTGCGGTAGCCCACTATCTACAAGCATTGGAATGCCAGCGCGATGCAAACCGCATTGTTGCCGTGTTAGGGGGTAAAACACCGCATATTCAAAACTTAGCGGTGGGCGGTGTTGCTAACCCAATTAACCTTGATGCACCGAATGTTCTCAATTTAGAACGTTTAATGTATGTAAAACACTTTATTGATAACTTGGGTGATTTTATTGAACAAGTTTATAAAGTGGATACTGCTATTTTTGCTGCTTATTATCCAGAGTGGTTAAAAATCGGTAAAGGGGCTAATTACTACTTATCTGTGCCTGAATTGCCTATTAATGGCAATAATACTGAGTTTTTACTCTCAGGTGGCTATATGAAAGGCGTTGATTTTTCTACTTATCGTCCAATTAAAGATTGGAAAGATCAAAACCTGAAAGACGGCATCGAAGAGAGTGGTAAACACGCATGGTATGAAGATGATGAACCATTAAAACCATGGGAAGGTTTAACTCGTCCTAAATACACCGGTTGGGATGAAAATAATAAATACTCATGGGTTAAGTCACCCACATTTTACGGTAAACCTGTAGAAGTAGGTACTTTAGCATGGTTAGTGTGTGGTTTAGCGGGTAAACATGAAGGCACAGTAAAACACTATAACGAAGTTAATCAGATCTACACCAAATTAACCGGTCAAACCTTGGTGACAGAGCAGTTAGAGTCAACTTGGGGACGCATTATTGGTCGTACCGTTCATGCTTGTGTATTACAAGATTCGCTTAACTTCTTATGGCAATCACTGGTTGATAATATTGGCCGTGGAGATACTGCTTCCTTTATTAAACCTGAGTTTGAGCCGGGTAAAGAGTATCGTGGCGTCGGTTTTGAAGAGGCTTCGCGCGGTATGCTATCTCACTGGATAGTCTTTAAAGATGGCAAAATCACAAACTATCAGGCTGTTGTTCCTTCAACATGGAATGCGGGTCCTCGTAACTTTAATGATGAACCGGGTCCTTATGAGTTATCACTAGTGGGAACGCCGGTGGCTGATCCTAACAAACCTCTGGAAGTGGTAAGAACCATTCACTCTTTCGACCCATGTATGGCTTGTGCTGTGCATATGGTTGATTTAACAGGTAAAGAATTAAGTAAGGTGAAGGTATTGTAATGCGTACACTTGTCTTAGGTATTGGTAATTTATTACTAAGCGATGAAGGCATTGGTGTTCGTATCGTAGAAGCGCTCGAAGAGCGCTTCTCTTTACCGGAGAACGTCGATGTTATTGATGGTGGCACATCAGGCATGGAAATTTTGCAAGATATTGCTGCAAGAGATTTATTGATTGTTGCTGATGCAGTAAGAAGCCAGCACGAGCCGGGCAGTATCTTTGTATTACATGATGATGATGTACCTGCATTATTTACCCAGAAAATTTCACCGCATCAACTCGGGCTATCGGATGTATTAATGGCTTTACGTATGACTGATGAATTTCCTCGCAAACTGATTTTAGTGGGTATTGAACCTGCTTCATTAGCGCCAAGTATGTCATTGTCAGATATTGGTCAGCAATCGATGGAAATAGCACTTGAACAAGTGGTTAATATTTTGCGTGAACATGGGATCACCGTAACCCCTAAAGAGGTAACAGCATGAGTGAATTAAATTGGGATATCACGGGATACGATGAACCACCTATTGAATTACTTGAAAGCAGTTTTCGAGAGATTGCCAAAAAAGAGATGCAAGCATTGCCTTTTTATAGAGAAAATATTCCCGTAAAAGCAGGGGGATTTACTTTATTTGAAAAGCAATGGATTGGAACAATTTTAACGCCTTGGATGCTAGAGCTTATTGTGTTGCCCGGGCCATCACAAGAGTGGCCAAGACGTAAAATTGGTGAGCGTATCGCCTTAGCGCTTCCTTGTGGTCAGGTTAAATTTGTCGTTGGTGAACTTGCTAATGGTGCTCAATATCTGGCTTGTTCATTAATGTCGCCACTTGATCGCCATTTACAAGGTGAGCAGGCGGTTGAGTTAGCAGAAAACAGTGCAAAAATGGCTCTTTCTCTTCCTGTTCAGACACAATCCGTCACAGAAGTTGATTTAAGTCGGCGTTCCCTGTTTCGTGGTCAGTTAAGATCATAATGTAGAACGTTTACGCGACACCGAGTCAAATTCTTCTTATTGAATAGTCAGGAGTCAGAATATGTGTAGCACTTGCGGTTGTGGTGAAGGTAATGTCAGCATTGAAGGTGTAGCGCCTCATTCACACGATCACCACCATCACTCTCACGACCATGATCATCACGACCATGGCCATCACCATCACGGTCATCACCATCATCATGGGCATGATCATCATCATGAACACAATGCTACTCCAGCGAATACTGTTCATAAATATATTGATAAGTCTGAGCAAAAGCATAAGCACAATTACGAAACTCATGGTCAGCCTATCATTATTCATCATCACCATTACCATAATAGTGGCGATGTTCATCTCCATTTTTATCATGATGCACAGCAAAATGAAGCCCAAGTGTTCCATGAGCATCATCATGGGCATGACGATCATCATGCACATTCTCATGAACATACTCATAGCCATGAACATGAACATAGCCATGATCACGAACATAGCCATGAACACGAAGAACAATTTAGTCCAGTTATTGATAATGACAACATGCATTATGGGCAAGGGGAAGCTGGTACTCATGCTCCCGGAATTAGCCAAAAACGAATGTTAAAAATTGAGATGGATGTACTGGATAAAAATAATCGAATTGCCGTTCATAATCGTGAACATTTTGCCCAGCAAAATGTATTGGCGCTGAATTTAGTTTCAAGTCCCGGCTCCGGTAAAACAACGTTGCTAACTCAAACGTTAAAACAGCTAACGCAACGTGTACCTTGTGCGGTGATTGAAGGTGATCAGCAAACGACGAATGATGCTGATCGTATTCGTGAAACCGGGGTTGCTGCTATTCAAGTCAATACGGGTAAAGGTTGTCACCTTGATGCACAAATGGTGCATGATGCTACCCATCAATTAGGTTTAAAAGACAACAGTATTCTCTTTATTGAAAATGTTGGCAATCTGGTTTGCCCTGCCAGTTTTGATCTGGGTGAAAAACATAAAGTGGCTATCCTTTCGGTAACGGAAGGGGAAGATAAACCATTAAAATATCCGCATATGTTTGCCGCTGCAGATCTGATGATTATCAATAAAATTGATTTAGTGCCACATCTTAATATTGATGTGCAAGCGTGCATTGAATCAGCGCGTCGCGTCAATCCTAATATTGAGATCATTGCATTATCTGCGACAACTGGCGAAGGTATGGAAGAGTGGTTAGCTTGGTTGGAGAGCCGTTTATGTGCTTAGGTGTTCCTGCCAAGATAGTTGAGGTGGGCGATGACGTCCACCAACTCGCTTATGCTGAAGTCAGTGGCGTAAAACGTGCCGTCAATATCTCTATGGTTTGTGAGGGTGACCCGTCAGAGTTATTAGATAAGTGGGTGCTTATTCATGTTGGATTTGCCATGAGTATTCTTGATGAACAAGAAGCTCAAGATACTCTGGATGCATTACAACATGTATATGGTGTTACCCTTGAAGAGGCTGATGATGCAATACGTTGATGAATTTCGTGATCCCGAATTGGCCAAAGCATTATTAGCTCAAATACGTGAAACTATTTCACAATGGCCTCATCCCATCACTCGCCCATTACAGATTATGGAAGTGTGTGGCGGACATACGCATGCCATTTTTAAATTTGGTCTCGACCGCTTATTACCACAAGAGATTGAGTTTGTTCATGGTCCCGGTTGCCCGGTATGTGTGTTACCTATGGGGCGCATTGATGCTTGCTTAGAAATTGCAGCCCGTCCAGAGGTCATTTTCTGTACTTTCGGTGATGCGATGCGGGTGCCCGGTCGTCATGGTTCAATGCTTGATGCTCGTCGTCGCGGTAGTGATATCCGTATTGTTTACTCACCGCTTGATTCATTAAAAATTGCGCAAGATAATCCTGATAAACAAGTGGTATTTTTTGGCTTAGGTTTTGAAACTACCATGCCAAGTACGGCGATGACGCTGCAACAAGCGAAATTACGTGGACTGAAAAATTTTTCGCTATTTTGTCAGCACATTACTATCGTACCGACTTTACGTTGCTTATTAGAGCAAGAAGATGTACGTATTGATGGTTTTATTGCCCCCGGTCATGTCAGTATGGTGATTGGCTGCACGCCTTATCAACCTTTATGTGATGAATTTGAAAAACCCTTTGTGGTGACAGGTTTTGAACCGTTGGATTTATTACAAGCTATACTGATGGTAGTAAAACAGCTTAAAGCAAAAGCTGAGAATGCAGATTATGTTTTAAGTATTGAAAATCAATATAGTCGTATTGTCCCTAATGAAGGCAATAAACTTGCGCAAAAAGCATTGAAAGATGTTTTTATGCTAAAAGAGAGCAGTGAATGGCGTGGACTTGGGGAGATCCCTATGTCTGGTATTCAACTAACACCCGCTTACGCTGAGTTTGACGCTGAACGACGTTTTACACCAGCACCACAACAAGTGGCTGATAATCCACAATCACGCTGTGGCGATGTATTAACCGGACGATGCAAACCTTCTGATTGCCCATTATTTGGTAAAAGTTGTACACCAGAAACGGCATTAGGTGCCTTAATGGTGTCATCAGAAGGTGCATGTGCGGCTTATTATCAGTATCGCCGTGAAGGTAATATATGAAACAACCTGATGAAATCACCTTAGCTCAAGGAAATGGTGGGCAAGGTATGCAACAACTTATCGAAGGGCTATTTTTGAAAGCATTCGATAATCCATTATTGAATGAAAAAGAAGATCAGGCTCGTATTGCATTAGCCGATCTCACAGCACAGGGCGATCGTCTGGCATTTAGTACCGACAGTTATGTGATTGATCCGATCATTTTCCCAGGTGGAAATATTGGTAAATTATCTGTTTGCGGAACCGCGAACGATCTTTCTGTAGGTGGGGCTGTACCTCGCTATCTCTCTTGTGGTTTTATTTTAGAAGAGGGACTTGCTTTTGAAACGCTAGAAACATTGGTGATGGCGATGGCAAAAGCCGCACAACAAGCAGGTATTCAGATTGTAACGGGGGATACCAAAGTGGTTCCTCGTGGTGCTGCGGATAAGATCTTCATTAATACTGCGGGTATTGGGGTGATCCCAAGTAAAATTGATTGGGCAGCAAGTCACATTAAAGCCGGCGATAAGATCATCGTCAGCGGTACAATAGGCGATCATGGTGCCACTATCTTAAATTTACGTGAAAATTTAGGATTGGAAGCTGATCTGCAAAGTGACTGTGCCGTGCTTGAACCAATGATCGCGCCTTTACGTCAAATTGATGGTATTCGTGCATTACGTGATGCAACTCGTGGTGGCGTGACCGCTATTTTACATGAGTTTTCTCAAGCCTGTGGCTGTGGCATGAATGTATATGAAAACAAACTGCCAATGAAACAGTCTGTACGTGGTGTGTGTGAATTATTAGGGCTGGAAGCACTCAATTTTGCTAACGAAGGTAAAATTGTATTAGTCGTGTCACCGCAAGCAGAAAAACAAGTTCTTGAGGCTTTGCATCAACATACTTTAGGTCAAGATGCTTGTACCATTGGTGAAGTAACTGAAGAGCGTTATATTCGTTTAACGGGAATTTTTGGCACAAGTCGTATTTTAGATCTCCCTTATAACGAGCCATTACCCCGTATTTGTTAATTAAATCAAATCACTCAACTGATCTTTTAAATACTCATAAGTTATTTCTCTGTTACAGAAGTTTGTTATAACGCAAACTTCTGTCATTTATCTTAATTCTGATCCTTTGATAAAAATATTTTTGGAGTAACATGTTCGACCAATCCTACTGCGTGGAGAGGGTCTCTCGTGGGGGTAAGTTCTAGGGAAAAACATGTCTTGGTCAGAATTTAAATCTCAATACCTGATCCGTTTCTGGAAGCCTCTTCCGGCGGTTATTGCAGCAGGTATCTTATCTACTTACTACTTTGGTTTAACCGGCACTTTCTGGGCAGTTACTGGTGAGTTTACTCGCTGGGGCGGTCATGTGATGCAATGGTTTGGTGCGCATCCAGAAGAATGGGGTTACTTTAAAATCATTGGTCTTGAAGGGACACCACTCACTCGTATTGATGGGGTAATGATTATTGGGATGTTTGGTGGTTGTATTATGGCAGCACTTTGGGCCAATAATGTCAAACTTCGTCATCCTCAGCATAAAGTGCGTATTCTTCAGGCCGTTTTGGGCGGTATTATTGCCGGATTTGGTGCACGTTTAGCCATGGGGTGTAACCTCGCGGCATTCTTTACCGGTATTCCTCAATTTTCATTGCATGCTTGGTTCTTTGCTGTTGCTACTGCTATTGGCTCTTATTTTGGTGCCAAACTTTCATTAATGCCACTATTTCGTATACCGGTAAAACTGCAAAAAGTCAGTAAAGCATCACCTATTACGCAAGATAAACAACGTGCAAAACGTCGCTTTCGATTGGGGATGGTTATCTTTTTTGCCATGATCGCATGGTCATTAATCATTCTATTTGATTCACCCAAACTCGGCTTTGCTATGCTGGGGGGAATTGGCTTTGGGATCTTAATTGAACGTGCGCAAATCTGTTTTACTTCCGCATTTCGTGACTTATGGATAACCGGTAGAACGCATATGGCGAAAGCGATTATTATCGGTATGGCAGTAAGTGCGGTGGGTATTTTTAGCTATGTACAATTAGGTGCTGCACCGAAAATTATGTGGGCCGGTCCTAATGCAGTTATTGGTGGTTTGTTGTTTGGTTTTGGTATCGTGCTTGCTGGTGGTTGTGAAACAGGCTGGATGTATCGTGCAGTTGAAGGGCAGATCCACTTCTGGTGGGTAGGTTTAGGTAACGTGATTGGTTCAACAATACTGGCGTACTATTGGGATGATTTTTCTGCGGTACTGGCTACCGACTACGATAAAATCAACCTATTAGATACCTTTGGCCCAGTTGGTGGATTAGCCATCACCTACCTGCTACTTGGTCTCTCTTTTATATTACTACTTTGGTGGGAAAAACATTTCTTCCGCAAAAGAGCGCAACAAGCGCAAGCGCTTTCAACACAAATTAATAAGGAAATCGCATGAACGAGAAAAAAACCATAGTGCCAGATTATCGTCTTGATATGGTCGGTGAGCCTTGTCCTTATCCTGCGGTGGCAACATTAGAAGCGATGCCGTCACTGAAAAAAGGTGAGATCCTTGAAGTGGTAAGCGATTGTCCTCAGTCTATTAATAATATTCCCTTAGATGCGAAAAACTACGGTTATACCGTATTAGATATTCAGCAAGATGGGCCGACAATACGCTATTTAATTCAAAAATAGCGGCGGAATAATTGATAAAAAAACAGCCTGATCATAGCGTGAGATAGGCTGTTTTTTTGTACTATGATATCGGGTGATAAAATTACTCGGCTTCACCACCAAGTACTTCGATAACCCTTTCAATTAGCGCGCTTAGTTCACCTGTCATTAAGACAAAATCGGCATCAAAACGCTGGGCAAAATCGGCTTTATCAATATCATCGTTTTGCTCACGCAAGGTATCACTAAATTTAATGCGCTTGATAGAGCCATCATCACAAAGCATGAATTGCAGGCGATCTTCCCAATCAAGAGAAAGCTTGGTGACAAACTTACCGGCTTCAATATGAGTGGCAATTTCATCAGAGACAAGCTCTTGTTTCTTACAACGTATCACGCCACCTTCTTCTAATACCGCTTTAAGCTCGGCTTCATCCATTAATGTAAAACCAGCAGGGAGTTCACCGGAACGAACCCATTGTGTCATTTTTGATTCGACAGACTCATTAAAATTGAGTGGAACCACGGGTAGCGAACCTAATGTTTTACGCAATAAGGCTAAATTATCTTCGGCACGTTTTGCACTACCTGAATCAACAATCACTAATTGTTTATCTAAATCTAACCAAATAAAGGTTTGTGAGAATTTGCTAAATGCGCGAGGAAGTAACGTGTGGACAACTTCATCTTTTAATGTCGCTTTTTCGGTTTTCTTTAATTTACGACCTTGTTCACCCTCTAACTTTTCAACTTTATCTTGTAGCGCTTGCTTAATGACGGTGGCGGGGAGGATCTTATCTTCTTTCCGTGCGCACATCATGACTTGTTTACCTGCAACATGGATAAGTGCTTCGCCACGATCACCCATAGGTGAAACCCAACCCGTTTTGGTCATATCTTGGCTACTACAAGGGGTGAATGCTAATGAAGCCAGCTGTTGTTCTAACTCATCCATTGACAGCGCTATCTCTTTATTTAAGCGATAGACCAAAATATTTTTAAACCACAGCATCTGACATTCCCCTTAATCATGATTAACAGCAATATGATACTGAATGTTAGCAGTATCTAAAAGGTAATATCCTTTAAAAGAAATTTATTATCGGCTCACAGTATAAAAACAGTGCTCAAGCTGAATCGAATAATTAGTAAAATTACTTTATGAAAATGAGTTTTATTCTTATTTGCTGCTAATTAACTTATCGTTTTACGGGGGAGATAATCTAAATCTCAAGAATTGTCGTAATGTGATAATTATCACGTAGTTGAGTTTTTATCCTATTTTTGAACGCTTTCTTTGCAACACTTTCAGATTTATCTCTGCATTAATTTACAAAAGAAAATTTATCTTGACGATTGGATGTGATTTTTATCACAGTTTTAAGAAAAAGTAACAGGTTGTTTTTCATGGTAACGATGGTGATCTAAATCACAAATATAAATATTTTTTTGCGGAAAATTGACAAAAACGCATAAATAGCCTTTTTATGTTAACTATGGTTATAGTTTAGCTTTAGTTATGATTAATAGAATCCGTAGTTCATAAACAAACATTGATTAGAGATTGTAATTAAACCTTACTCTTGTCCTATCTTGGTTGATATTTTTAGTTAATTATCCTTATAAAGTGTGTAGGTCATTCATTACTGCGAGTTAAATTGTAGTTAAATTTATTTTTAAGCTTATTTAAATAACAAGTAAATATAAAAATAGAAAATTATAGAATTGAGATAATAATATTTAAATCTTTAGGGTTATTTATTTAGTGGTTAAAAATAATACGTCCTTTTAAATATATTAAATAGCAAGGTAAATTTTTTTATTAGCAAAAACATTAGCTATGTAACAAAATGAAATATAAAAGAAAAATTAAAAAATGGTATTTTGAAAAAGTTGATTAAGTTCAAAAAATACGTATCTTTAAGCTTAATTGTGAAGCTCATCACTCAGGTATGTAACCATGAAAATATACTTTGATGTAATTGTGGGCTATATCACGAAAGTTAGGCTTTTTTTTGAGTAACATGCCAGCGAAAATTCAATGCTCTACTCGATTTGTGGATAGAAATAAAAGCAATGCCCTTATTTAAATAGTAATGAGGACATTATTTTTGTGTCTTATTGGTGAATATCTCTGTGTCAAGGAAATTAAAGCCTGTAAGAAAATTAAGTAGAGTAATAATAGCAGTTATAAAAATGAACGGTTGTAAAAGCGATTTTCTTGTTTGAGATCCGTGGCGGCGGCTCTTTGAACTGAAATCAGGGTTAATCATAGACGGCGGTATTATTTTTAACCTTAGAAAGAAAATCATAAAACTATAGAAAATAGATGGGTATTTTAATCATGAAAAGCTTAAAGCCTTTAGCAGCGCTGGTAGGTTTATTGGTTCTGTCGGGATCTGCAAACGCAGTAAATGTGTACAACGATAAAGGTACACGTTTTGATGTTAACGGTCAGTTCCGTTTAAAAACGCAAGTGACTAGCCAAAATCATGAAATGAAAATGAATGATGATGGTAGCCGTATCGGTTTCTTTGGTTCCCATGAACTGACTAACGATATCAAAGTGTTTGGTAAATTAGAGTGGGGTTCAGATACTCAAAAAACCAATAGTGATAACCCTAAATCTAATTTTGAGATGTATAACCGTGTAGGCTATGTTGGTTTTTCTCATCGCGATTATGGACAAATCCAATTTGGCCGTACTTATATCCCGATTGACTGGGTAAAAAAATCAAGCTACGGCTATGGTAATACAGGGGTATTTTACTTTAGTGATGTATTAGGCCGCGCTGTGGGTTATAGCAATGGTTATGCTGATGGTAAAGGGGTTGGTAAAAACAACTTTATGACTCGTTTACCACAAACTATCTTTATTGAAACAAACCGTTATGAAGGGTTTAAGCTTGCAGGTACGATAACGGGTAAAACTGGGGATGATAATACTCGTACTACCGGTGATATTACTCGTGCTTACTCCATTGTTGGTTTTTATAAATCAACCTTCGGTTTAGAGTTTGATGCGGGTTATTCTGCAGCTAAAGGTGAAGCAACCCATAGCAGTAAAAGTACGGTTCGAGGTAAAACACCAGAAAATAGTATCTTAGCATTCGGTGCAGAATACTTCTTCCCTGGTCGCGAATTCTCTATCGGTATCGACTATGGTCAATCTCGTGGGAAAAACTCAGGCTTAACTTTAGCGAGCAATGCCTCAGAAAAAGATTACAGATGGAACTCAGTTAAAGGCGATTGGAAAGCGAATTTATATGGTGTTGGTGTGAAATGGCACTGGGATCGTATCGAAAGTGGTATGTATGCGGGTTATTACCTGCGTGATGGCGATGCTAACACTTTCAACTACAAAAAAGAAACCTATACTGTGGGTGTAGATAAACGTTTTGCGGTATCTAAATACAACAACTTACGTTTATTCGCTGAAATGGCATATGATGATGCTCGTAGCGAAAACCCAGCTTATGAAGATAAAAAACAATATATCTTTGAAACTGGTATGCGTCTGTACTTCTAGTTTTATCAAAGCAAGTATTGTTTGACAGAAGTAATAAAAGGAGAGCAACTGTGCTCTCCTGTTAACCAATATATAAGGGGTGTGTAATGGTTAAGAATGTGTTGAAAATCTCAACATTAGCAATGTTGGTCGCATTCAATGTGAATGCTGCGACAGTCGATCTCCGTATTATGGAGACTTCGGATGTTCACAGTAACTTAATCGACTTTGACTACTTCAAAGACAAACCAACAGAACAGTTTGGTTATGTTCGTACGGCGAATTTAATTAAAGCCGCGAAAGCTGAAGCAACCAATGCGATTTTAGTGGATAACGGTGACTTGATCCAAGGTAGTCCACTGGCTGACTATCAAGCAGCTAAAGGCTTAGAGAAAGGGGAAGCTCATCCAGCGCACCAGTTAATGAATACCATGGGGTATACCGTAGGTAACTTTGGTAATCATGAATTTAACTATGGTTTAGATTACCTGAAAAAAGCCATTGTGGGCGCTGAATTCCCATATATCAATGCCAATATCATGGATGCGAAAACAGGCAAAAACTATTTCACACCTTATATCATTGTTGATACACCAGTAAAAGATCGTGATGGCAAAGAGCACACTATCAAGATTGGTTATATCGGCTTTGTACCACCACAGATTTTAATCTGGGATAAAGCCAATCTGGATGGAAAAGTCGTTGTCAATGATATTACAGAAACAGCGAAAAAATTCGTTCCTCAAATGAAAAAAGAGGGTGCGGATCTGATTGTGGCTATCCCTCACTCTGGTTTCTCTTCTGAGCCTTATAAAGCTATGGCTGAAAACTCAGTCTATTATCTGAGTGAAGTTGATGGCATTAACGCTATTATGTTTGGTCATGCTCACGGCGTATTCCCAAGTAAAGAATTTGAAGGCATTAAAGGTGTTGATGTTGCTAAAGGCACTGTAAATGGTGTTCCAGCAGTAATGCCAGGCCAATGGGGTGATCACTTAGGTGTTGTCGATATGGTTATCAATAACGACAGCGGCAAATGGGTGATGACCCAAGCAACAGGTGAAGCGCGTCCTATCTTTGATAAAGCAAACAAAAAAGCATTAGTTGAACGTGATGCCGAGTTAGCGCAAATCATTGAAAAAGCACACCAAGGTACTCGTGATTTCGTCGGAAAACATATTGGTAAAGCGTCAGCTAATATGTATAGCTTCTTAGCTTTAGTACAAAGTGATCCAACGGTACAAATCGTTAACGATGCACAGGTTGATTATACTAAACACTTTATTCAAGGTGATCCGAACTTAGACGGCCTGCCAGTATTAGGTGCAGCAGCACCATTTAAAGCCGGCGGACGTAAAAATGCACCTGCAGACTTCGTTGAAGTAGAAAAGGGTGACTTAACATTCCGTAACGCAGCAGACTTATATCTGTATCCAAATACATTAGTGGTTGTAAAAGCAACCGGTGCAGATGTTGTTGAGTGGTTAGAATGTTCAGCGGGTATGTGGAACCAAGTTGATCCTAATTCAACTAAACCACAATACTTAATCAACTGGGATGGTTTCCGTACTTATAACTTCGACACTATCAGTGGCGTAGAGTATAAAGTTGATTTAACTCAGCCTGCTAAATATGACGTTGATTGCCAAGTTGTCAATAAAGATGCAAACCGTATCAAAAATGTCACTTACCAAGGCAAACCTATCGATCCTAAAGCAACTTTCTTAATTGCAACCAATAACTATCGTGGATACGGTGGTAAATTTGCGGGTACAGGTGAAAGCAATATCGCCTTTGCATCACCAGATGAAAACCGTGCAATTTTAGCTTCTTATATTGCTAAGCAAACGAAAGAAAATGGCGAAGTTGCAACAAAAGCTGCGAATAATTGGTCTTTCTTACCGATTAAGACAGATAAACAATTAGATGTTCGCTTTGAAACTTCACCAAGTGAAAAAGCCGCTAACTTTATTAAAGATTTTGCTCAGTATCCAATGACCTTTGTGGAAAATGACGATATCGGTTTTGCAATTTACAAAATCGACCTAACTGAGAAGAAATAATCTTATAGACCTGTCCATTCGGGCAGGTCGTTCTCATGTTTTGGCGTGAAAGAGTGCAGTTATTGCTCTTTAAGGGGATTTTATGCGCTTTATAAAGCTATTACCTGCTATTTTAGCTGTTATTTTAGCGGGTTGTGTGACACAAGCACCTGAAGTTAAACAACCATTAAAACCGCAAGCAAAATTAGTTGAAGGCGTATCTTGTATTTTACCTGATGCACCTACTGCCAATTATGACTATATTGCGACAAATGATCGTTATGGTCAAAATAGTAAAGCATCAACAGATTACTTTAAATTAGCCATTAATTACTCACCGGCTTTTTGTGATTATAAAAAAAATAATATTAAGCGTTTAAATAACGATAACGAAAAAGAGCGTGCTAAACGCGAATTCGATAAATTTGAAATCCAGTGTTTCTCAGATAATAAATTTGGCTGGATTGTTCATGGGCTATGGGCTGAAACCTGCGATGGTAAATCATGGGATGAATGCCGTGACTGGAAAGACATACGCAAGCATCCTCGTTTATGTAAAGGGGATTTACCACCATTAGAATACTCAGCGATTAAACCTTACTTATGTTCATCACCGGGTATTGACTTATTGCAAGGTGAATGGGAAAAACATGGCGTTTGTGCCTTTGATACGCCAGAAGCATTCTTTGGTCAGCAACAAGCGTTATTTGACGCATTAGTGTTACCAGAAGGCCGCCCTTCAAATAGTGAATTGATTAAGTTCTTAAAAGAAAATAATCCATCATTGAAGGATAAAGAAATTCAAATTAATCGAGATGAATTCTATATTTGTTATAGCAAAGATTTCGAAGTGATTGATTGTCCGAAACGTGAATATTGATCTAGGGATAAAACTTAAATGAACCATAAATATAAACTCGTAGCCCTTGCAGTAAGCTCCGTCTTATTAGCAGGTTGTGCTAAAAATTATGACGAAGCGAACGTCGTTGATGTCCGTGTGATTGCACTCAATGACTTCCATGGTGCATTAAAAGCACCAGGTCCAAACAAGCCTGGTGGTATTGAGCATATGGCTACGCTGGTCAAAGAGCTGAAAAAAGATAACCCAAATAATATTGTGGTAGCTGCCGGTGATATGGTTGGTGCTAGCCCACTGTTATCTTCAATGTTCCATGATGAGCCAACTATTGAAGCGCTGTCATTAGCAGGTTTAGAAGCAACTTCAGTAGGTAACCACGAATTTGATAAAGGTATGGGTGAGTTACTGCGTAAGCAAAACGGTGGTTGCCATCCAGTTACAGGTTGTCAAGGTCCTACTGAATTTAAAGGTGCTGATTTCCAATATTTAGCGGCTAACGTGACTGTTAACGAAACAGGTAAAACGTTATTCCCTGAATATGTGATTAAAGAGTTCAATGGTATTCCGGTTGCCTTTATTGGTTTAACTTTAGAAGGTACTGCGGCTATCGTGACACCAAAAGGAACTGAAGGTTTAAGCTTCCACAATGAAGCAAAAACAATCAACGCTTTAGTGCCTAAGTTACAAGCTCAAGGTGTACAGGCGATTGGTGTTCTGATCCACGAAGGTGCTGCACAGCGCCGTGATGGTGGTCCAGTAAATATCAACGCATGTAATGGTATTACAGGTAAAGTACTTGGTGTGGTTGAACAATTAGATCCAGCGGTTGACTTTGTTGTAACGGGTCATACTCACCAAGCTTATAACTGTACTATTAACGGTAGATCAGTGACTTCTGCACAATCTAATGGCGCCATGTTAACGCGTATCGACCTGAAATTAGATAAAACAACGAAAGATGTTGTTGATGTAGAAGCGCGTAATATTTGGGTTGATAACCGCAAATATGAAAAAGATCCTGCTGTCACTAAATTGTTAGAAGCTTACGAGAAAATTGCTACACCATTAGCGAACCGTATTATTGGTAAACTAGAAGGTAACTTAACCAAGCAAACTAACGATGCAGGCGAATCGGGTCTAGGTCAAGTTATTGCTGATGCCCATTTATATACGGCAAAACCAAAAGATATGGGGGGCGCACAAATCGCCTTAATGAACAGTGGCGGTATTCGTGCTGATATGACGGGGGGTGATGTTTCTTATAACGCTATTTATACCGTACAACCATTCTCTAATGTACTGTTAACACAAACATTAACGGGTGAGCAGATCAAACGCTTATTAGAGCAACAGTGGGATCGTTCACGTCCACAAGTATTAGCGGTATCGGGTAATTTCCAATATACATGGGACAGCAAAGCACCTGTTGGACAACGTGTGATTGTTGAATCAATGCGTATTGATGGTAAGCCTGTGGATATGAAAGCGAATTACCGTGTAGTTGCAAATGAATACTTAGCAACAGGCGGTAGTAACTTCTCTGTACTGAAAGAAGGTAAAGATCCGGTTTACAGCGTGCCAGATGTTGATGCAGTAGTGAAATACTTTGCTGAGCAGTCACCTATTGCTCAACCAAAAGCGAACAACATTACTCGTAAATAACATATTTTCATACGCCTTGTGAAAATAGCACCTCTTATGAGAGGTGCGTAACTAAATAAAGAGAGCAAAGTGTTGAACACAAAGGGTCCATCCCTACCTTTGTATTCATTACGCACTTTGCTCTTTTTTTATGTTTTTTTGTTCCAAATGTGGAGGAATAAACATAAGAGTCAATGTCTTTACAAGAAATAATTTGTGGTGTATTGTTTTGTTATGCGACAAAAGATTGCGTTTTGTCGTTATTATAAAGTTATAACTGCTGTGAGGCTTGGAGTATAAGTAATGGCTATTTCCGTAAGATTAGATGAAGACTTTGTGTCTGATGCTAAAATTCATGCGGAAGCGAAAAGCAGAAGTGTCCCTAAACAAATAGAACACTGGGCAAAAATAGGCCGTATAGCTGAAGATAATCCCGATCTGCCATATAGCTTTATCGAAGAATTGTTACTGGCACAGGCGGAAGTCGAAAACAAAAAGGTTTCTCGATATGTCCGAACCACAAAAAGAGATTGATGTTTACCAGTCAGCTCGTTTTGAAAAGGCAATGAAAAAATTGCCGGGATCTGATGTGAAGATCATTGAAGATGAAATTGATCAAATAATCGATAATCCATTAATTGGAGAGCAAAAAAAAGGCGACCTTGCTCATCTTAGAGTACATAAGTTTAGACTTAATGATTTAACCGTACTGCTAGGTTACTCATGGGTTGCCAATAAGCTGGAACTGTATTTATTACATATAGGCTCTCATGAAAATTTTTATGAAGCTCAGAAAAAGCAGCGAAAGCATGATATTAAACTGATCAAGTCATAAAAGAAGGGGGCTAATGCTCCCTTTATTATTTGTCGTGGGCAAAAAAAAGCCCACAGAGGCTGTGGGCAAGGAATGAAAATAAAAAGAGGGTATTTGGATCAGATGTCTATATTAAATTCTATTATTTGAAGATTTTAAAACGAGCGTCATCTTCAATATAATTTTTCTCACTTGCTTCTTGTTCGATAGAGCCAAAGACCATTTGTGCTCTTAATTTCCAATGGCGAGGAATATCCCAAGTTGCGTGAACTTCATCATCAATAATTGGATTGTAGTGTTGCAGTGATGCCCCTACATTTTCAGCCGCAAGTGCAGTCCAGACAGAAAGCTGAGCCATACCACTGGCTTGCTCTGACCAAACAGGAAAGTTTTCAGCATACAGTGGGAACTGCTCTTGAAGCCCTTTAACGATATCAGTATCTTCAAAATAAAGGATGGAGCCTGCACCGGCAGCAAAGCTATTAATTTTGGCTTCTGTTGCGCTAAATGCATCCGCAGGGACTAATTTTTTCAGAGTATCTTTAACGATATTCCATAATTTCTGGTGTTGTTCACCAAATAAAACGACAACACGAGAAGTTTGTGAGTTAAATGCGCTAGGGCTTTCTTTAACCGCTTCTTTGATGATCGTAGCAACTCTGTCTTCGCTAATAGGCAGTTGATTACCTAAATGATAAATTGTTCTACGTTTTTTCATTAATTCTGTGAATGCGTTAGACATGCTTATCTCCTTGATAAATATAAGCGTTTAAAGCTGTTTAGCCTGAGCTAATCTATGCACATACTATAGACGCTGTGGGTGATTTATTGATATCTAAAAATTTTAACCACTTACATCAAATTATTAGAGCTAGTCTTTAACTGATTGATTTTCATTGCTCTTATTACCATATCTAAACTCTGGTGCTAGCTGACTTATTCCTAAACCCCCCGCTTTTTTCACTTTTATTTGTACCGGAATACGCTCTTTCATCGCTTCAACATGACTGATCACACCAATAATTTTGCCAGAAGCATTAAGGCTATCTAAGGCATCTAAAGCAATATCTAGTGTATCAGGATCGAGAGTGCCAAAGCCTTCATCTAAAAAGAGTGACTCAATTTGCGTCTTATTACTGACTAAATCAGATAACGCTAAGGCAAGGGATAAGCTGACTAAAAAACTTTCTCCACCAGAAAGTGTACGTGTATCGCGTAGAGCATCTGCTTGCCATGTATCGGCAATCTGTAATTCAAGGCTACCTGTCGTTTTGCGTTGTAAAAAGTAACGACCATGTAGTTTTTCTAAGCGACGATTAGCCAGATAGATAAGATGGTCGAGGGTTAACCCTTGGGCAAAGCGACTAAATTTATCACCAGATGCAGAGCCAACTAACTCATTTAAATAACTCCAATCATCATAATGCGCTTGCTGTTTGGCTATTTGCGCTAATAGTGTTTGTTGCTCTATCCGTTTTTCATCATCTTGGCGTAATTGTATTTGCAGACTAAATAGTGTTTCTTGCAATGCGTTATGTTGCTTTGCTAAGTCGTCTAAATGGATATTACATTGCTCAGCAGTACATTGGGTTGAGAGTAATGGTTGTTGTAATAAATGTTGTTGATAGGCTTTTTCTTGGGTCTCAAGGCGCGTTTTTTCTTGTAAAAGTTTATCAAGTCGCTGTTTTTGCTGCTCTTGCAGACGTGTCCTTTCCTCTACCGATAATAGAGAGGCTAAAAAGTCATTTTCATCGGCAAAAAGACTCTCTTTTAACGCGTGTTGATAGTGTTCAGTGGCTTGTTGTGCTTGTGTTATTGCTCGTTGTAGGGCTTTTTCACTCTCTTGATATTGGCCAATTAATTGATTAAGTCGGTTTTCGAGTTGGTTTTTTTCTTGAGTATATTGCTCAATCTGGGTTTGTAAAAATTGGCTATGTTTATCAAGTTCACTACGTACCTGTTCTACAGACTGTGAACCAAATAAGGCTTGTCGTTGATCCTGCCATTGTGTTTGTTGGTGCTGTTGTTGGTTTAATTTTGCTAATAGCGCCTCAAGTTCAGCCTGTTTTTCTGCTAAATAACGTTTTTTTTCATTTTGCGTCACTTGCTGTTCACGTAGGCTTTGTTGTAATAGCTGAAGCTCTTTTAACTGACTTTGATATTGCTGGTGCTCTTGTTGACGAGCTGCCAACCATGGCGTGAACTGCTCAAATTCAGGGAGTGTATAGCCTTGTTTTTCAATCGCTGACTGAATATGTTGTGCTAATTGTTGTTGCTGTTGGTGCAAGTGCTCGCTTTGTTGCTGATAGGTTTTGATTATTTTTTGCAAATAATCTAAATCATTTTGCTGTTTCTTAACCGATTGTTGTTGTTGATTAAATTGCTCTTTTGCATTGAGAAAATGCGTATTCTTTTGATGTGTTTGGGCTTCTAATTGCTGATAACTGTCAAGCTTTTCTGTGAGAATAAGCTCTTGCTGATTTAATGATTGTTCTAATGTCAGTAAGTTATCTGCATCATCAACTAACGGTAAATGGTGTGCTTGTGCTAACGTCTGCCACTGTTGGGTCAGTACGCTATTCTCTTGGGTTAACTGAGCGATATTGTCACTCAAGGTGCTATTTTGTGAGCCATAGTTTACCCGTTGGGTTCGCTGTTCGGCTAAGGTGATGGTGAGTGAATGCACCTGCTGTTGTAATGCTTCTAAACGTAGCTTTGTCTCATCTGGTTTGATGTCATGATAGGTTTCTACATAAGGATGCTGTGTTGAGCCACATAGAGGGCAAGGTTTATCTTTCAGTAAACGTGCACGCTCTTGCTCATATTCGGCGACTTTTTGTAGCAAAAGATAGTTGTCATTTAAATCTTTAAGATGTTGTGCTTTCTCTTTTAGTGCCAGATCATTTTCTGCAATCGTTTGGGTTAGAGTCGCTATTTTTTGCTGATTTTCACTCAATGTAGTTTGATAATGTTGCTGCTCTTTGCCATTACGTTGTAATTGAGTGTGTAAATTTATAATTTTTGCCAATGCATTTTTTTGCAGATTAATTTGTTGTAATCGCGGTTTTATTTCATCGGGTTTGTCTGCTTTTTGACGCGCTTCCAATTGTGTTTGATAAGATTGTAGTTGCTGTTGCTGTAAATTAAGTTGCTCTTGTTGGGTGGCTAATGTTTGGGTAGCTTGTTGTAATGCTTTTTCCAAACTTATGACTTTTTCCTGCTCTGCTGTTTCTCGTTTTTGGTTGGCAAGATATTGGTTTGATATTTCATTATATTGCTGAAAATAGTGTTGCCATAAGGGTAGATTTTCCGCAAGTTGTGCATGATAGGCGTGTTGTGTTAAGTCGTTATTTAATTGATTAACTTGTTGTTGTGTGGTGATTAATTTTTTCTCGGCTAACTGAGAATGTTGCAGATATTCAGCGCATATTTTTTCTAATTTATGCTTGTGTTGGTTATTAGTACTAATTTCTTGTTGTAACAGCACCAATTGATTATCTAAAGGCAGTACCTTCTCACGAATTAACTGTAAAGTGTGCTGTTTTTTCTCATGATGCGTTTTTAATTGTTCATGAAAGTCTGCCAATTTTTTATTGATAGGTAGGCTTTGTTGTTCAATAGCCTGTTTTTCTGTTTTTAAGCTTGTTAACTGTGTTGCTAAATAGTTTTGCTCTGTAAGACGACGATTTTTTTCATCATAAAGAGGGCGAATTTTTTCTGCTGGCTCATTTTTTTCTAAGCGTTGAATATCGGGTTGAGCAATAATTAATGCCTGTTGAGCCTCATTGAGTCCCGCTTGGGCTGATTGTTGTTGTTGCTGAATTTCTAGCGCTTTTTCTTGCCATTGCTTAGCAACTTGGTATTCCTGTTGTTCTTTTTGTAACCTTGTTACTTGTGCTTGAATATTGGCTTGTTGTGTTAATAGCTCTTGGCGTGTTGTTGCATCCAATAATGCCATCATTTGAGCTTGTTGTTTTAGCGTATTTAAAGCCTGCTCTTCTTCGCGCCAATGTTTAAAAATTGTTTGTGAAATATGGCGATAGATATCTGTACCAGTAAGCTCTTCAAGTAGCTCTGCACGAGATTTGTCATCAGCGTTGAGAAATGCAGCAAATTGCCCTTGTGATAACAACATGGATTTAGTGAAGCGATCGAAATCTAATCCGGTGATCGAGATTATTTTTTCTTTTACTTGGCTAATTTTATTGGCTAAAACTTTATCTTCACCGCCTAAACGATTAATTTTTGCTAACTCAGCCTGTGGGGCTTGTAAGTTTCCCTCTTCTTTATAATTAGCACGACGTTGTTCCCAAAATGCCCGATAGGCAACCCCTTTAACTTCAAATTCCACTTCAGCTAAACATTCTGCAGTGTGACGAGTCATTAATTCATTTTGAGATTGGGTTACTTTATCTAAGCGTGGCGTTCTGTGATATAAGGCTAAACTAATTGCATCTAAGAGCGTGGTTTTACCCGCACCTGTCGGGCCTGTAATGGCAAATAGCCCATTGCTAACAAAAGGCTCTTGATCAAAGTTAATTTTCCATTCGCCTTTGAGTGAGTTAATGTTTTTAAAGCGCAGACTTAAGATTTTCATCGTGCGTTGTTATCCTCTTGCTCTGCCATTTCAACCGCTTGCTTAAAGAGTGTGGTTAACCGTGTTTTGTCTTCCTCGGTTTCAAACTGGTGTTGAGCTAAGCGCCTTTCAAATACATCATATACAGTCAGTTCAGTTAGGGTTTCTTTCTCATTTTGCATCAGTGCTTGACGTTGTTTTCTCGCTCTTCTTAATACGATCACTTCAAAGAGTGGCGATTGAGTTAGCTCTTGAATACGGGTTTGAATATCACTGAGATAATCTTGAGTTGAAACTTCAATATCTAGCCAAATCGTGGTATCCATTTCATTATATTGTGTTGCTAACTTTTCGAGTTGTGTGGCAATTTCTTGTAACGAGCCTGAAAGAGTGCGTAATAGCTGAAACTCAGGGATGGGTAATAGTGTCATTTCCGCTAACTTATCTTGCTCAAAATCGATAAGACAAACACTTTTCTGTTGTGCACTTTCATCAAAACTTAATGGAATAGGTGAACCACTGTAGCGAATATGACCCGATTTATTGACGCGCTGTGGGCGATGAATATGACCAAGGGCGATATAGTCAAATGGAGGAAATAGGGTTGCGTTAAAGGCTTCTAATGTGCCGATATAAATTTCACGTACCGAATCGCTAACACTGGCGCCAATCGTTGTCAGATGCCCTGTGGCAATGATAGGGATGTTAACATTGAGTTGTTTTCGTAAGTCGAGCGCGGCTTGATATTGGCGTTGATAATAATCTGCGATCGCTTCTTTTAAAGCGCCCTGTTTGTCTGCTCCCGATTGCCCACTTTTGCTATTTATCATATCTCTAGGGCGTAAATAGGGGATTGCACAAAGTAATGCTCCAGGTGTGTGATTTTTTTGATAAAGAATAATAGGGGCTTGTGGGGTTTCAGTGTGAACATTAGCAATGACGGTGGTATTTAAACACGCTAACAGTGATTTAGATTCATTTAGCGTTGCCACAGAATCATGATTACCCCCTAAAATAATCAGTTGGCACTGAGTATCTCTTATTGCGACGACAAATCGATTATAAAGCTCTCGGGCATAACTGGGGGGGGAGCCAGTATCAAAGATATCCCCTGCAACAATAACTGCATCAACTTGTTGTTCACGGATTTGCGCTAATAGCCAATCGAGAAATTGTTGGTGCTCTTGGGCGCGAGTTTTTGTAAAAAAATATTGTCCTAAATGCCAATCTGAGGTGTGAATAATCCGCATTGCTATCCCTTAATGTTAACTGCCGTCAGTATAGCGCACCTTACTTTTTTAGTGAAAATCCACCTATGAGCTACGTATTTTGAGTGAAATTACACCAATTTTAGCCTTATTTACCTTAACAATGACACTGTATTCCAGTATTGTCATAGTCAGTCATAAATCTGTCATAAAAGTGCCTCATAATCATTATGACCCTCTATATAAATAACACAGGATAGAGTATGGCAAGGCGTATTCTTGTTGTTGAAGATGAAACCGCAATTCGAGAGATGATCTGTTTTGTATTAGAGCAAAATGGTTTTCAGCCTATTGAAGCTGAGGACTATGATACTGCATTGAGTTTTCTGATTGACCCTTACCCTGATCTGGTTTTATTAGATTGGATGATCCCCGGAGGCTCGGGTATCCAAGTGATTAAACAGATGAAGCGTGAAATTAATACCCGTGATATTCCTATTATTATGCTAACAGCAAAAGGGGAAGAAGAAGATAAAGTCAAAGGTCTCGAAACAGGCGCGGATGACTATGTGATTAAACCTTTTTCGCCTAAAGAGCTGGTGGCTCGGGTAAAGGCTATTTTACGACGATTGTCACCGATGTCGGCAGAAGATGTGATTGAATTTAATGGATTAAGTCTTGATCCTGTTTCACATCGAGTTACCAGTCAAGATAAACCCATTGATATGGGGCCTACCGAATTTAAACTTCTCCACTTTTTTATGACCCATCCCGAACGTGTATATAGCCGAGAGCAGTTGCTAAACTATGTTTGGGGCACCAATGTTTATGTCGAAGATCGTACTGTCGATGTACATATTCGTCGATTGCGTAAAGCTATAGAGCAAGATGGCCATGACCGAATGATACAAACGGTACGAGGAACGGGATATCGTTTCTCTGCTCGATTTTGAGTTGATAAGGGAGTAATTAACTGGTGTTAGAACGACTCTCATGGAAAGCCCTCGTGTGGGGGCTATTTCTATTTTGTTTACCTGCCTTTGTATTATCACTATTTATCGGCCACCTTCCTTGGTTGCTCGTGGTCTCATTACTGAGTGCCTTGATATGGCACGCCTATAATTTAATGAAATTATCTAAATGGTTATGGCTCGATAGATCGGTATTACCCCCAGAAGGAAAAGGGGGCTGGGAGCCTATTTTTTATGGTATACGACAAACACAGCAACGTAACCGTAAACGCCGTCGAGAATTAGGTGATTTAATTAAGCGTTTTCGTAGCGGGGCGGAGAGCCTACCAGATGCCGTTGTGATGATCACTAATGAAGGAAATATCTTTTGGTGTAATAGTCTTGCTCAGCATCTTCTAGGCTTTCGTTGGCCTGATGATAATGGACAAAATATTTTTAATTTATTGCGCTATCCCGATTTTTTACATTATTTCACCGTCGCCGATTTTAGCCGCCCTTTAACTATTGCATTAAATAATGGTGCTATTGTTGAATTTCGGGTGATGCCTTATGCGGATGATCAACGTTTAATGGTTGCTCGCGATGTTACCGAGAAGAATAAGTTAGAAAATTCGCGACGTGATTTTTTTGCTAATGTGAGCCATGAATTAAGAACACCTTTAACGGTTATTCAAGGCTATCTTGAGATGATGGAAGAGAATACCGCAGAAAACCCGGCTGAACATAAAGTGATTAAGACCATGCAAGAGCAAGCAAAGCGTATGGACTTATTAGTACAACAACTGTTACAGCTTTCACGTATTGAATCTGCGCCTCATATTGATTTGAACACGGTTGTCGATATGCCTGCGCTATTAAGCGTGCTTGAGCATGACGCGCACTCATTAAGCCAAGAACAACAAAATATCATCTTTGATATTGACCATAAATGGGCTGTTCGTGGTAATGAAGAGCAATTGCGTAGTGCCGTATCTAACCTTGTCTATAACGCCATAAATCATACCCCTGAGGGTACGACTATTCGCGTGAGTTGGAAAAAAGTACCACAAGGTATGTTGTTTAGTGTGTCAGATAATGGGCCGGGTATCAGTGCTGAACATTTAACGCGCTTAACTGAACGTTTTTATCGTGTAGATAAAGCGCGCTCCCGCCACACCGGTGGTACAGGGCTTGGATTGGCGATTGTCAAAAAGTCCTTACAACATCATCACTCAATACTGAATATTGAAAGTAAAGTCGGTGTAGGAAGCACTTTTTCTTTTATCATGCCGCAAACATTGTTAACAGAAAAAAAATAATTTCGTTTTTATCCTTATTTTATTAGTACCTTTATTACCTATTTTTAAAAGAGGTGATAAAGGTATTTTTGTCATATACCCATCAAATCAATATCAATAAAATCTAATATCGTAGCGTTAAATTTTAATATTATTAATTAATGGGAACTTTAATTGATGGCTAGATTACTGTTTGGTGAGTAAAAAATATACAAATCATATCGGGGATAATTGGCGATATATAACAGTTATCACTGGCCTGAAAAAATACTTTAGATGATTATTCTGCTTTTTAGATCAGCTATTGCCTTTTTTCATTATAAAAGTTTTACTTGTGAGCAGTTATCGGCGCTTTTTTCTATTTAATATGTAATTGCTCTGTGTAAAATGATTATTCTTAAATATTATTCTGAATAACCCATCATGAAGCAAAATAGATACTGCTGATATTTTTGTTGTATTTACTTTATATAGTAAATGTAAATTAACCATCCAATAACGATATATTAACAAATCTTATGGCACATCGATTAACTTCCAGAGACATTCTGGCATTAGGTTTTATGACTTTTGCTCTATTTGTTGGAGCAGGGAATATTATTTTTCCTCCGATGGTGGGGTTGCAATCAGGGGAGTTTGTTTGGACTGCGGCCATTGGTTTTTTGCTAACCGGAGTTGGCTTACCTGTGCTAACAGTGGTGGCATTAGCGAAAGTGGGAGGGGGAATTGAAGCATTAAGCACCCCCATTGGTAAATCTATGGGACTTTTATTAGCAATAGTCGCTTATCTTGCTGTCGGCCCTTTATTTGCCACCCCTCGAACCGCAACGGTCTCTTTTAAAGTTGGCATTGCCCCTTTAGTGGGTGATAGTGATATTGCCTTACTTATTTATAGTGTTATTTACTTTTTAATTGTTATCGGTATTTCACTGTATCCGGGAAAATTACTTGATAGTGTTGGTCACATTCTGGCACCGATTAAAATTTTAGCCTTAGCTGTATTAGGTTTAGCTGCGCTATTTTGGCCAGCAGGAACGCCGATCCCCGCTACACAAGCATATCAAGATATGGCATTTACCCAAGGTTTTATTAATGGCTATCTTACCATGGATACGTTAGGCGCGATGGTCTTTGGTATTGTTATTGTCAATGCGGCCCGCTCAAGAGGGATTGATAATTCGTCTTTATTAACACGTTATACTATGTGGGCGGGAATTATCGCGGGTGTGTTATTAACGGCGATTTATCTTAGTTTATTTAAGCTTGGTTCTGCTAGCGGCAGCATTATTCCAGAAGCAAAAGATGGCGCAGATATTTTACATGCTTATGTGCAACATACTTTCGGTAATTTTGGTAGTTTCTTTTTAGCTCTGCTTATTTTCTTAGCTTGTATGGTGACAGCGGTAGGTTTAACTTGTGCTTGTGCGGAGTTTTTTAGCCGCTATTTGCCTATTTCTTATCGTACATTAGTATTGATTTTGGCTGTATTTTCCGCGGTAGTCTCTAATCTTGGTTTAAGTAAACTGATTGCGTTCTCCATTCCTGTTCTGGTGATGATTTATCCTCCTTGTATTGTGATTATTCTGATGAGTTTCACTTTACGTTTTTGGCATAATCCAAGCCGCATTATTGCCCCTGCAATGGCAATAAGCTTATTTTTTGGCATTTTTGATGCCATTAAAGCATCTGATCATTTAAAACATTTATTACCGGATTGGGCGGCTAAATTACCATTAAGTGAGCAAGGATTAGCGTGGTTAATTCCTGTATTAGTGACTATTGTTGTATGCGCTATTTACGATAAAGTAGCTGGCTCACAACATAAAAAAGTGATCCACTCTGGGATAAACAAATAAGCTAAAATACATTAAATTAAAATCTAAAAGGGAAACTTCCGTTTCCCTTTTTTACGAAATTAAAGTAAGTGTTGATTTTCTTTTAGGCGATTAGTAAGCGTTTTATCAATATCAGCACGAACGGAATTTGAAACGCCATACTCTTTAGCTAACGATGAGAATTGACTAATAATATCAACAGTATGATGGATATACGTTTGTGCTTGTTGCCAACTTTCAAAACCAGCTATTTCTGCAAGATGTTTGATTATGTTTAATGGTGGTTGTTTACCATGTTAGCTTAAAATTCATCTTGTAATACCTCTTCAATGGTTCTTGGTATACGAGGCTTATTGGCTTTTTTAGGGTCAACAACGGCATAAAGGTTATTTAAATCATCAAGACACTGCCAAAGTAACAGTAGTTGTCGTAATGAAATTTTGCCTTGTAACTCAAATTTTTTAATTGTTGATGCAGGGACGGTACTGCGCTCGGCAAGATGTTCCCGAGACCATTTTTCTTTTTCTCGTCGTTTTCGTAAATGAGTAGCAAAAGCTCGACTAACATCAATATCGGTAAGTAATGAGAGTTTCATTATTAGCTCTAAACATAAAATGGACACTATAATGTCCAATTATAGCATAATATGGCATAATTGGACATTATAGTGTCCATTTTTACAAGCTAACTTCTGTGAGGATTTTTACTAATTATAAGCATTCAGTAAAATTATTCATTGCAACGGGGTGCTGTTTTTCATCTAAATAGTAGTAAGTACTCACCACAATATTATCTTCATCTATAAAAAGTTATATTAAACATAGAGAGTAATACCAGCGAATATATTTTATTGGTAAGTTGCTAAATAATCATCACCCATGTTGTTTCTAATACACTCCATTAATACCTATAGTAGGTTACTTGTATGTTTTTTTATCATAATACTATACTAGCAGTATTGCTTTAGAGTGTTTAAAACTGCTCATAATCAAGGTGAATTAATCATGGCTAATAATATTTACTTACGTTTAAATGGAAATAAACAGGGCTTAATTTCAGCAGGGTGCTCTACTTGGGACTCAATAGGAAATAAATATCAAGAAAACCATACTGATGAGATATTAGTAATAGCTTCTTCATTCAATATAAACAGAGCCCAAAATCTGAGCCACCATCCAATGTCAATTACCAAACATGTCGATAAATCAACGCCTTTACTCATTGTCGCCATCACAAATAATGAAATATTAAGATGTGAACTTGATTACTATCGAACCTCCGCTACTGGTTCACAAGAAAAATATATGACTGTTGTTTTAACTAATGCATCAATTGTTAATTATTCCCAGGTGAATGCCAGCACAATAACTCAAAGTGATTCATTACCCAGTGAAATAATTACAATACACTATGAAAGTATTACATGTAATCACATCATGGCTGGTACGTCGGGATATAGTATCTCAAGTACAATTTAAGAGTTTATACAAGGCAGAATTATGTCAGCGATAATTACTCCATTGGTTATATACCAAACTCAAAGACGTATGGATGATTACAGTGCAGATGATATGCGTTACGGAGATTTGAGTGGAGATCAGCTACGAAATCAATTTAATTTGCGTGATGTTTCAATGAGAGTAAATCCATACACTTTCCAAACAATAGAAAATGATGGATTTTTTAATAAAGTCTATGATGCGAATAATCATAACATAGTGATATCAAAAATAGGAAAAGCTGAATGTGCACAAATCTTGTTTGATGAATTTCGCCATTTATCATCAATGTTTGCCTTCCGTAGTCCTTATGCGATCCTTATTAATAAAATGATAACTCATATGCAATTTAATGATGGCGCACCTTATAATGATCCTTTATTAAACGATGCTATCAGAGAGCAAATTTTAGAAGATGATTCTGATAATAGTTCATTACTGAAAATAAGAGACGTTTTTAATAAATCTATTAATTGGAATACTCGAAGTATAAAAGACCGTATTGATATTCACTTGGTGCTAAAAAGTTATATAGGCGATAGCGTGCTTCCTAAATTCGATCGTCTTGAGGATAGAGTGAATGGATTGGGGATTACCGTACATGACACTTGGTCAACGACCATTACTTTACAAAAGCTAGAAATTTACAATGATTATTGTGATGCAATTATTCATTATAAAATTCAAGATCATTTTGGTTTAGATAGTAATGATATTATGTCTGCTCTTTATCATAATTTCAGATTTTTTAGAATTTGGTTTGTATTACAGCGATATGACAAATTAGGCTTTAAACCGTTTATGACCAATATGGAAGCGACTATTAATATAAAAATTCGGAGTCCAAAATAATGGCTTTTAAATATAAAATAACAATAATCATATTTTTGCTATCTTTTATTTTTTTTGTAGTGTATGAGTTTTTTATTCCCGTTAAAGTTATGGGAGTACATAAAGATACGTATACCACCTCTATTCTGGTTGAGGATTTTCCGATAACTGATTATGGAAAAATAATATGGTGGAAAAACAATCAAGATGTTTTAGATAAAAAGTATGATTTATTTAAGAATAAAAATAGTTTATTTTTGATTTCTATATGGAATTACGGTGATGGATATTTAGAAGAAGGAAAATACGATCGATTATGTTTTACTGAAATTAAAAGTAACAAAAAATGTATAGAAAAAGATAAAGTGATGTCAATAATGTATTCTTTAAATGAAGAGGAAATTAGGATCGGTAATTCTGCATATATTAAAGATAAAAATGGTTCTTTTATAAAGAAAGACAAGGATGCTAATACAACTATCACAGTAGTCCCTAATGCATAACTTGGTCACAAGTGGTGATAATAGCTTATTCACATTTTATGCTTAAAAATATATTTTGCTGTTTATATCAAAAATATAAAATATAACTCTAAATCTTTGTGAAACAATGCGACGTTATCGTGTTTCGTCTCCATATTTGCCCAATAGCTTCTATGAGAATTTTTTATTAATTATTGAGTTCAGTAATATTATCCATTGCAACAGGGCGCTGTTTTTCATCTAAGTAGTAGTGAATGCCGGCCTCAATATTATCTTCACCTTCATAGAAAACGTTAAAGCGGGTACGTTTTCCATCGTGATAGGCAATCACAGCGCTACCGCCTTTTCCTAAGCAAAATTGCTGAAGATGCCCTGTTGAGATACACACGCTGTTATCCCCAGATACAGAGAGTGTGCAGTTATCACCTGTGTTGATAGCAATGGCGTTATCGCCAGTAACAGTAATATGTGCTAAATCACCAGTATTGGTGACTTTTGTACGGGATTGAGTCGCATTAATAAAGTTTCTTATACCACTATTGGCAATATGCGCCCCTTGACCAGAAGCGTAAATTTTAACATCGTTGCCACTATTACAAATACGAGAGCGTCCTCCTAAGCTACCAATACGACATTGATCTGCCGTATTACTGATCTTTCCAGCAAATCCGCTGTTGATTAATTGGTTACTATAACCAGTGTTAGCAATACTGTTTTCATCACCGGAAAAGGCGACAATATTATCACGACCACATAATGCGAGGGCGGTATTAAATTGTTGGCTTTTGACAATCAGTTGATGCCATTCGGTAGAAAACTGAATGTTTTCGTCGCTAGATTGCGGTTGGTGATAGGGTAAACGTTGTAATGTCACACCGGTTTGTTTTTCATTGCCTAACAGGGACAAGATGTTTTCTATCACTTCTTGTTCCTGTTTGGCAAAAGAGGACTGACTAAAATGACGCAGATAAATATATTGAATTAAGCTTTCTATCCATTGTGTTTGACGTTGTTTTATCAATTCATTATGGATAGCACGGTAAGTACCTCCATGGGGAAAATAACGCAAAAACCAACGATAAAGTGAACTTGAAACATGCAGTTGGCGTAAGTCTTCTTTGGTTAGTGTGATATTTTCCTGTGAAGGGACTGACATATAAGCTCCTTGAACCATCTATTTATTAGTGTCTATGGTAGCCGTCAACCATACTGCGAAAGGTTTGGAATGGCGTTCTTCCGGTGGTACACAGGTAAAGGTGACCAAAGATAAAAAAGACACTACACACGGCTAGTATTTGGTGAATTATTAATAACCAAGCTTTAAATAGCACAGCATCAGCAGGGATAAACATGGGATTTTGCAGTAAGATCCCCGTGATTAAAAGTAATGGTACTAATGCATACATCACACCTAAATAAGCCATTTGTTGCAGTGGATTAAATTTAACCTTGGGAGTGGCTGGAAAAGGATGATCTTCCCCCTTAATAATGCCGTAAAGATAAAAACGTGTTTGCATTAATACTCGTTGCAACCAGTTTTTACTGTCAATACGGTAAAATTTACCATTGCCACCAACAAGATTAATTAATACAAAGGACAACCAGCATACTAAGAGTAGATAACCACAAATTTCATGCACATTGACGAGTAACGCCGTGTCATGTGCCGAGAGTAGGGCGAAATGGTTAATCCCGCCACTGAGAAGGAGTAAGATAAATAAAGTTGCATTACTCCAATGCCATAAACGTACCGCTTTTGAGTAAAGATAGAGTTTCTCTTCTTGATGATGCTCTCCATGGGGTGTGGCAAAGCGGTAACGTAAAAAACCATGAAGTGCGAGTACAAGTAGCATGCCGACAAATAATACGCCGGCAACAATTAACCAAAGTGGTAAATAGTCCGGTGTATAGATTAAGACATACTGTTTGAGTGAGGCTTGAAATTGTGCTGCATTTGGCATGATATTTATTGCACTCATACGTTATCTCCCCCTTGTACATGAGGTCCAACACGTCGATAAAGATGCGGTTTTCCTACTCCATCAAGTTGATAGAGATAGTAGTCATGTGTTTTTAGCCATTGCTGAATTTGTGGGCTATCTTCTCTACCAAAGAGTAGGGCGTTTTGTGGGCAAGCGCTGACACAAATCGGTGGGAACCCTTTTTGTAATCGAGACTCAAGACAAAAGTCACATTTATCAGCAACATGTGTTACGGGATTAAGATAACGAACTTGGTAAGGACAGGCTGATATGCAATAACTACAGCCAATACATTTCTCTTTATTAACGCGAACAATACCATTGCTTTCATCGCGCCAAGATGCGCCCGTAGGACAAACCGAGATACAAGGAGCATCTTCACACTGCTGACATGAGTGTCTAAAAAAATGGTACTTATCGTTATCTTCTTTTAAGCTTAATGGAATGTGTGCAATATCCATTCGCGCCATTCCGGTTGGTACTTTATTTAATCGACGGCACGCTGTGGCACAAATATTACAGCCATTACAGCGTGTTTCGTCATGGATCATGGCATAGCGTATCGGTTTTTTATCTGTGGCTGCCGCTAAGGCACTACCCAGTGGCGCACTGAAAAAGATCACAGTACCTATACCTGCTACAAATTTACGGCGAGAAACATGCATTATTTTTGCTCCTCAATCTGATGCTGTTGTAATACCCACAGAACATTTCGTCGACAGGGTGGAGCATTAAGGATTTTCATATTGTTCTACCTCCAGCCATTCTGTTAACCCTCTCGCCTTGCCATAACTCATTAGGGTGCTACTAAATAGGTAAGGGGCATTGTTAGAGGCGAATATTTGCTGAATATCTTGAAAATCAGGGTGAGTTTTCATCAGCGTCAATGCATCGTCTATTTCTGCAGCGGTGTAATAAAAAGGCTCCGACATCAACATGCTTTGCTTCAATGGACGAGGGTAGGTTTCGCATTCAAAGCGAACTAAACCTGCAATGGCAGTACAAATATCGGTATATCTATTGAGAAGCTGTAATTGTGCATAGTTATCTGACATAACAGTGTCAGAATAGAAATAATCCTCACCATTATGTGTTAAATAAGTAATATCAACGAAAGCGTCCTCGTTCAACGCGACTCTTAATTGCATTACCTCTTCTTCAGAGAGTGAATAAGGCGCATCATACAGCGTGGAAATAGCTAATAGTTCACCTTCTTTTGAACATTGACGGATTGCATTGGCTAGGTGTTGTTCAGCCGATAATTGCGCGATATCTTCAATTTGCTCTTCTGTGGTATCCGTTAAGGTGTGAGTACCATGCCCAATACCTCTCTCTGATAACGGCAATAGCCAACGACGAAGAGAAATATCCGGTTGTTCTAAAGTAATATCAGCATCATGAGCAATATCAGGTGGTATAGAGGCTGATGCATTCTGTTTATTCATCATGATCTCCTTTACCTATTAATTGGGTAATAAGCCACGTGATGCTAAATCGTCAGCAACATCTTGTAATCCAAGGCGTACTAAAGTTGCTTTTGTTGGACAGCCTAATTGTGGATCCCAGCCCATTTCTTCATAAAATAGGGTGAGAGAGAGTTGCATATCTTCTCTATCCATTTTGTCTGTCCCTTCCGTAAAGACAGGAATATCAGGATCTTTATCAAATACCCATGAACAGATTTGGTCATGCTCATTACGCATATCCATTGTGTTCATTAACTTAACCGTGTAAGCACGATGTAAAGTGAAGATGCGTTCTGAGGCTAAATCAAGATCTTGAGAAGTGGTTGGTTCACCGGTAATGGCAGTGAAAAATTTTGCTTCCATATCTAAATCGCCACGATAGTTGCGGCTTTTATGAGGTGATACGGTCATTGGCCATACCCAGTTACATAATGTCACGGCATCATGTAGGCAACTACGCAAAATGGTCCATTTGGTATAGGCGATTTTTGCTTTATTAATCGGCGTGTAGTTTTTGGTTTCATCAAAAGCATCACCAGAACCAAATAGTTCACCTGCAATCTCTTTTTGTAATTTTAGCGGTAAACCACTACCGATATAGTTGATATGAGTATGTGTCATCGCATCGCGGTTAAACATACAGTTGACGATGGAGCCTACTTGAGCAGAAGCCTCATTTGCATGGTGAATAGGGAAACCCATCGGTGACCAAAGTTTATTTTTCTTATTACCCCAATATTCCTCACCTAAATTCCAGCGTTGTGCAATTAAATAAGAGCCATCAGCAAGGTGACTAAATTCACCTTTACGATGGGCTAAGCGGTAATAGAAATCTTTGATAAATGCGGGATCACCTTCTTCAAGTTTATCCCAAGGAATATCGTTATACTCTTCTTCAGAAAGAACGCGTTTAAAAACTCCGTGGGTATAGCAATAAGTAAAGTCACGATGAAGCTGACCGTAGTTGCACCATAAGCCCATATCATCAAAAATATTGAGGCCGACAAGATTACCAACAACATTGGCATCGCCTTTTTTCTCAATATCTTTCGGGCCATTAGGGAAAATGGTGGTATGAACAAAGTTGGCGACACAAGTGTTTCCGCCTGTTTGAGGTACGCCAAATTTTTTCGCTTGCGGGACATTAAGTTGTGACATACAGCGAATAGGACATGAGTGGCATCCCCCCATTTTTACCGTGTATTGTTCTGCTTCAGGGCCAAGATCGAAGGTTGATTTCATGGTTCTAAAGCCGACAGTATTGGCATTGCCCGGTGGGATCTCCCCTGTTTCAATGGGGCCACCTTCAGCTGCTCCCCAATAAAGCCCTTTACGTGCAGTCCAACGTGAACCCGGATGTGAATACTCTGCCCAAGATTGTGGGGTACTTGGTACGACGTGATTATTATTTGCGCCAATAAGTTGTGTCATCATATAGTCGTTAAGCTCTTTTAACGCTTTACGATCGGCAACATTAACGCCACGGCTTCCTTCAACCACAATCGCTTTTAATTTTTTAGCACCAAGTACGGCACCAATTCCAGCACCACCACTGTGGTTACGACTATTGATAAGTCCTGAAAGAGGGACAAGGTTTTCACCCGCAGGGCCAATAGCAGCAACACACGCTTCTGGGCTTGTTTGAGCACAAAGTTCTTCTGTTGTTTGACGAGTTCCTTTTCCCCATAAAAAAGAGGCATCTTCAATGGAAACTTGGTCATCATCAATATGGATCCACACGGGGTTATCTGCCTGACCTTCAATGATCAACGCATCATAGCCGGCAAATTTCATCCATGCGGCAAAAAAGCCTCCCATATGGGCATCAACCACTAAATTACCGCGAGTAAAGGTTGAAAGAGAGGTGATATTGACGCGAGAGCTACAGGGTGCGCCTGATCCTGTTAGCGGGCCTACCGCAAATACCACTTTGTTTTCTTCATCAAAAGGTTTTACACCGGGTGCAACTTCTTCATACATAATTTTGTAGCCAAAGCCCATACCACCAATTAAGGATTTGTATTGGCTTGAGCTTTCGCGAGAGATGGCACCGGTAGTTAAATTAATTCTTAGTATATTGCCAGTCCAGCCGTTAATCATAATATTGCTTCCTAATCTAAAGAGGGGTCAATGAGGTGATTGCTAAGAAAAATCAAACGGTAATTTCTTTCCATTCAATAATGTGCAATGCCCCTGTTGGGCATGCTGAAGCGCATTCACCACATAAATTACATTTACCGGATTTTTTCGTTTGTGGATTGACGGTTGCCATCATCCACGGGCAAGCTGTTGTACAAGCGGCACAGCCGATACAACGACGAGTATCAACGACAATACAGCCAAACTCTTCTTGATAACGGATAGCTTTTACTGGGCAGACGTTCATACACTCGGGTGTTTTGCATTGGCGACAAGTATCAGTGGTAAAGTTTAAGTCGCCATATAAGCCCCCTCCAGAGCCAATGCCTTTATCACCAAAATAGAAATGACGATGGATTTTAGTACGGGAGAAGAAAGAGCCAACGCTACCATCATTCCATGTTGTACATGCTGTTTCACAACGATGACAGCCAGTGCAACGGGCACGATTAGTCACTAATACACCTTTAGGTGTGGTTGTCAGTTGAATAACGCCACTGTCTATTTCTTCTTGCTTACAACCTAAAAGAGAAAGTAGTGCGGGTGCTATGGTGATCCCTGCCAGCCCTTTACCGGATATTCGCAGAAACTCTAGTCTTGATAGTCCAATATCTAATATAGGACGATGATGTGTATCAGACATTAATATTTATCTCCGCTTAACTAATTTAAATAAGAAATAAGTTGTGATGATAAATGTGTTCTTTTCTCTACTTGTTTTTCGTTGTATATAAAATATAATAACGATTGGTTTAGAATAGATATAATAGTTATCAACACTTTTTATTACTGAAAATAGCTTGTGGTGAATTGTTAAATATTTGTATTTACAATATGTTACATTCGGTTTTTACGTATTTTTCATTAACCATTATGATATTGTGGTTATTAAAAAATTTATTCTGTGACTGCAATCATAGAAATAAAATTAATTATCGTTAGTTAAAAAATTAAATTAAGTGATTATTGTTCTTATCTGTAATTACGAAGGATAATTAATATTGTTTATATATATTCTATTATTTAAATAGAATATAAAGATATTTGTTCTTATATTACGTTTGAAATTATTGTTTTAATGATGAATTGATATTTAATATTAATTATTTATTTAATGAAAAATGAATCTTGATTATTATTAATAAAAAAAGATATTAATAAATTGTAAAACAGTGACGAGATCATTTTCATAAAAAAAGAAACCTTGTCTAATAAAGAGAAGGTTTCTTTTGCCAATGGTATTATATAATTTTATGGTTAGTAGCCCACGGCTTTACCTGCTGGACGTCGAACATCATTTGAACCATAAAGATAACCTTCGCGTATCGCCCCTGAAACAGCAGAATCATTACCTGACGAAGCAGGGATCACTCCTTGTTCTCCTGGAAGGCCGACCATAATCAATTCAGCCGCGCCCCATGGCGTTTGTTCGACCATTTTATATCCCATGGCAGAAAGTTTTTCTAAGGTATCTTTTGATAATCCTCGTTGTTCATAATAAACCTCATCAGGTAGCCATTGATGATGAATTCGAGGGCTATTGACGGCTTCTTGGGGGGACATACCAAACTCAATAATATTAAGTGCCGTTTGTAAGGTGATTGAGATAATACGAGAGCCTCCCGGTGAGCCTAATACAAGAAAGGGTTTGCCATCTTTAGTCACAATGGTTGGACTCATTGAGGACAGTGGACGTTTTAATGGGGCAATACTATTTCGTTCACCTTGTACTAAGCCATAAAGATTTTTCTCGCCAACTTTAGTTGTAAAATCATCCATCTCATTATTGAGGAAAAAGCCAGTCCCCGGTGCGATAACGACAGCACCAAAACGACCATTGATGGTGTAAGTGGTTGAAACGGCATTACCATCTTTATCAATCACCGAATAATGTGTGGTTTCAGGGCTTTCATGAGGTGCAATACCGGGTTGTACCTTTTCTGATGGGGTGGCTTTATTCGGTGTAATTTGTTGGCGAAGCTCTGCGGCGTAGGCTTTACTTAATAACTTTTCTGTTGGATTGTTTATAAATTGCGGATCGCCAAGAAAGGTGTTTCTATCCATATAAGCATGACGCATAGCTTCTGTGAGCGTGTGAACATATTCGGCAGAGTTAAAACCCATCGATTTCAGATCGTAGCCTTCTAAAATATTCAGTGTTTGGCAAATAGTGACGCCCCCTGAACTGGGAGGAGGAGCAGAGATAAATTCATAACCTCGATAAGTACAGGTAATGGGAGGTGTTTCGGTAATAGTGAAGTTCGCAAAATCTTCTTTGGTTAATAACCCATTATGCTGTTTTGAAGCTTGTTCTACTTTTTTAGGGATTTCCCCTTGATAGAAAGCATCAGCACCTTGGTTGGCGATAAGTTCAAGTGTATTGGCTAAGTCTGTTTGAATGAGGCGATCGCCAGGCTGCCATGGTGTTCCATCAGGCTTTAAGAAAATTTTTGCTGATTCAGGATCTTGTTTAAATCGCTCTGTGGTGGTGTCTAATACGTCAGTATCAGCACGGGTTAAAATATAGCCTTCTCTGGCTAGTTTAATAGCGGGAGCCATCACTTCTTGGCGTGAAAGAGTGCCATATTTTTCTAATGCTGCATCAAGTCCTTTCACTGTACCCGGCACCCCTGAGGCAAGATAGCCGTATAGGCTTGCCTCTTTAATCAAGTTACCGTCTTTATCTAAATACATATTTTTAGATGCTGCCGTAGGCGCCGTTTCTCGAAAATTAATAAAGGTATTGGTGCCATCAGCAAGGTGTATAGTCATAAAACCACCACCGCCAATATTTCCACAACAAGCATTTACCACAGCTTGTGCATAGCCAACAGCAACAGCTGCATCAATGGCATTCCCTCCTTTTTGCAAAATATCTTTTCCTACTTGTGAGGCTAAATGTTGTGAAGAGACCACCATACCTTGTTGTGCTTCAACCGCTGGCTCATAGGCGGCATAGAGTGCAGGTGAAAAAAGTGTGGTAAGTAACAGCAGGTGCGTTTTTTTTATAGTAATCATGATTATATCCATTAATAACAGTGGGTTAGTTTCAATAGAGATAAGTGAAAGTAGGTGTGTATACGCTAGTATTAATGTGGTTAACAATTACGTAACAATAAGTATAGAGAGAAGTTATTAATGACGAGAATTTTTTTTGAAGAGATGATCACAAAATCATCTTTAAGCGAATAAATAATAATGTTATGTACAAATAGTAATCTTAATAAATTGAGTTGAAAGGCAAAAGAATAGATGGAGTATTAATAAAAAAGCCTGTTTTCACAGGCTTTTAGCAAATATTTGTTTAGCTTACTGGAATATTACAGTTTGCCTGAGTTCGCTTTCAGATATTTAGCAACACCGTCTGGAGATGCGCCCATACCTTCTTGGCCTTTTTCCCATTGTGCAGGGCAAACATCACCGTGCTCTTCGTGGAATTGTAGTGCATCAACCATACGGATCATTTCGTCAATATTACGGCCTAATGGCAGGTCGTTTACCACTTGGTGACGAACGACACCTTCTTTGTCGATTAGGAATGAACCACGTAGTGCAACACCCGCTTCTGGATGTTCGATACCGTATGCTTTAATGATATCGTGTTTGATATCAGCAACCATTGGGTATCTTACTTCACCAATACCGCCATCATCGATAGCTGTTTTACGCCATGCGTTATGTACGAATTCTGAGTCCATAGAAACGCCGATGATTTCAACACCACGTTTTTGGAACTCTTCAAAACGGTGATCAAATGCAATCAGTTCTGAAGGGCAAACAAAAGTGAAGTCCATTGGCCAGAAGAAAATAACCGCAGGTTTGCCTTTGATAAATGAATGCAGGTTAAAATCATTAACAATTTCACCGTTACCTAAAACAGCAGCTGCTGTGAAATCTGGGGCTTTGCGAGTAACCAGAACCATAATGTACTCCTGTAAATTGAAAGAGTTTATACTCGTCATATTTCAAGTTGTCGCGTTGTTGACTGCGTTCACTCGAACTATTTAGAGTAAATTTAGGGGATACCCTGTTTTTAAATTTAGGGTGATGCCCTGTTTTTAAATGATGTATACAGCATAAATAATCAATCGTTATTGATAAAATCATACAGAACAATCTATTTGATAGGTTATAACGATGAACTTTATACAACAAAAATGACTTATTTATGACTCCTTGTATAACTATCTATTCTAATCAACTTTATAAATGAATACTACGCTTGTTAACGGATCGTTACCAATAAAAAGATAAATTGACGTAGTCTCTGTTTGCTCGATTCAATGTAATGCTTAACCATGACAAACAGATGAATAAAAAGAGCCTTAATGTATCAGTCATCCAGCTGATGATGTTGTGCTCTTTCTAACAATTGTGGATAAAATTGCCAAAAAATCTCACTTAACTCTTTATAATGCGTTTCTAGTGCAATATAAGAGCCTGCAAGCGCACTTAAACGCGGTCTTCTTTTTGCCATGCCTTTTAACGTCTGTGCTATATAAGTTTTATCAGCATAACGAGTCAACCACGCTTGGGGCCATAAATATTCATTGAGCTCTTGAAATTTTTCCGGAGTTCGCCATAAATCCGGTTCAATGGTATTGCGCACATAAGTAACAAATTCCAAGAGCGGTATGTCAGGTTCAAATTTATCCCAATGTAGTGAGAGAAAATGATCCCAAAATATATCCAAAGTAATGGGTGCAACGCGGCGGTATTCATTCGGAAAAAGTTGTCGAGCTTGTTTAACTAATGGATGAGTATCAGTCAGCACATCAATACGCCTATGCATGCGAATGCCGTCAATTACCGCTTGGCTGTAATCGTTACTCGGCGTACCTTTTACATAGTCCGCCATCATATTGCCTAATAAGGAGCTTTTCGCTCTAAAGGCGAGGTGTAAGTGAGCAAGATAGTTCATTGTACTATCATAGCGCTTTTTAAATAAAAAAGTGCTTCTTTGTTGCACTGATTAACATGCAGCACTAGACTAGTGCGCCTGTTTTTTATGAAAGTAGTCGTTTAATTATGCGTGTATCCGATTTTAGATTTGACCTGCCTGAGTCCTTAATTGCTCACTATCCTCACCCCCAACGTAGTGGGTGCCGATTATTATCCCTAGAGGGGAAAACGGGCAATTTATCTCACGGTGTCTTTACGGATGTATTAGATAAACTCAATGCCGGTGATTTACTTGTATTTAATAATACTAGAGTGATCCCCGCGCGTATTTATGGTCGTAAAGCCTCCGGTGGCAAGATAGAAGTATTAGTGGAGCGTATGCTAGATGAACATCGTGTGTTAGCCCATGTTCGTGCATCAAAATCACCCAAAGAGGGCGCATCACTGATTTTAGGGGAAGACGAAAGTGTACAAGCAACCATGATTGCACGCCATGATACACTATTTGAAATCCGTTTTGATGATGAAAGAGATGTGCTGACTATTTTAAATAGTATCGGTCATATGCCTCTTCCTCCTTATATTGATCGTCCAGATGAAAGATCCGATAAAGAGCTTTATCAAACGGTCTATAATGAGCGTCCCGGTGCAGTAGCTGCACCCACAGCCGGATTGCATTTTGATGAGCCGTTATTAGAAGCGTTACGTAACAAAGGCGTTGAGATGGCCTTTGTCACTTTGCATGTTGGTGCTGGCACTTTCCAGCCTGTTCGTGTGGATAATATCGAAGAACACACTATGCATTCCGAGTATGCAGAAGTCCCTCAAGAGGTGGTAGATGCCGTGCTTGCTTGTAAGGCACGAGGTAATCGAGTGATTGCCGTGGGTACAACGTCTGTTCGCTCTTTAGAGAGTGCGGCTAAAGCAGCCAAAGATGCATTAATTGCTCCTTTTTTTGATGATACGCAAATTTTTATTTATCCAGGTTACCAATATCAAGTTATTGATGCTTTGATAACTAACTTCCATTTGCCAGAATCAACCTTAATTATGCTGGTTTCTGCATTTGCTGGTTATAAAAATACCATGAATGCTTATAACGTAGCGGTTGAACAGAAGTATCGTTTTTTCAGTTATGGTGATGCGATGTTTATTACGCGTAATCCTTTAGCTATCAATGAAAAAGTGGGTGAAGAGTAGGGCTTTATTCTATTTTTTAACGTTTTTTTTCATTTTATGACCGGTTATGTCAACTTTGCTGCTTGATCTCTTTGACTAAGCACAGCTTTTGTTGATGTAACATATACAGCCGTCTAACAAATGATTAGAATGTGCTGTTTTTATTATGCATTGGACTGTTTTTCTGATGCTTGGAGGATGAGTGAAATACGAATTAGATAAAACAGATGGTCATGCCCGTCGTGGTCGTCTTAAGTTTGAACGCGGTGTCGTTGAAACACCTGCATTTATGCCTGTAGGGACATACGGTACAGTTAAAGGGATGACACCTGAAGAAGTTGAAGCCACAGGTGCACAAATCCTTTTAGGCAATACTTTCCATTTATGGTTACGTCCTGGTCAAGAGATCATGAAATTACACGGTGATTTGCATGACTTTATGCAGTGGAAAGGGCCAATTCTAACCGATTCAGGTGGTTTCCAAGTCTTTAGTTTAGGCGCAATGCGTAAAATTAAAGAAGAAGGTGTGCATTTCCGTAACCCAATTAATGGTGAAAAGATTTTCTTAAGCCCAGAAAAATCAATGGAAATTCAGTACGATCTTGGATCAGATATTGTGATGATCTTCGATGAGTGTACGCCATATCCATCAGATTGGGATTATGCTAAAAATTCCATGGAGATGTCATTACGCTGGGCTAAACGTAGTCGTCAACGCTTTGATGAATTAAACAACAAAAATGCATTATTCGGTATTATTCAAGGCGGCGTTTACGAAGATTTACGTGATATCTCAGTGAAAGGGCTAGTGGAAATCGGCTTTGACGGTTACGCTGTTGGGGGCCTAGCTGTTGGTGAACCTAAAGAAGATATGCACCGTATTTTAGAACATGTTTGTCCACAAATCCCTGCGGATAAACCTCGTTATTTAATGGGTGTAGGTAAACCTGAAGATTTAGTTGAAGGTGTTCGTCGTGGTATCGATATGTTTGACTGTGTGATGCCAACACGAAATGCACGTAATGGACATCTGTTTGTAACAAATGGTGTCATTAAAATTCGTAATGCTAAACATCGTTCAGATACATCAACTCTGGATGAACATTGTGATTGCTACACCTGTAAAAATTATAGTCGCGCTTACCTACATCATCTTGATCGCTGTAACGAAATTTTAGGTGCAAGGCTGAATACCATCCATAATTTACGCTATTATCAGCGTCTAATGGCTGAAATTCGTCAAGCAATTGATGAGTCACGTTTCGAAGATTTCGTGCATGAGTTCTACGAACGTATTGGTAAACCAGTTCCACCGCTAAATAGCAGTGCGAGTAAGTGCGATTAATGTATACGAGAAAGCCCAATTCTGTGTATGATATTGGGCTTATAACTTGAGTATCGTCGATATCGACAACAATGAGGAAAAAGTGAATGAGTTTTTTCATTTCTGATGCTGTTGCTTCTGCTGGACAAGCAGCACCTGAAGCAAGCTTTATGTCTATTTTACCGATGTTAGTGATCTTTATTTTAATTTTCTATTTTATGATCCTACGTCCTCAGCAAAAACGTACTAAAGAACACCGTAAACTGATGGAATCTATCGGTAAAGGTGATGAAGTGTTAACTACTGGTGGTTTAATCGGCCGCGTTGTTAAAGTTTCAGATAACGGCTATATCGTTGTTGCTCTGAATGAAACAACTGAAGTAACTATCAAACGTGACTTTGTTGCCGCTGTATTACCAAAAGGCACAATGAAAGCTATTTAATTTGATTTCCCCAAAGGGAAAAGGGAACTGCCGTGCTAAACCGTTATCCTTTGTGGAAGTATCTGATGTTGATATTCGCTATCCTCATCGGTCTGCTTTACGCACTTCCTAACCTATATGGTGAGGATCCGGCTGTTCAAATCACTGGCGCGCGGGGAACCGCCGCCAATGAGCAAACACTGGATCAAGTTCGATCTTTATTAGATAAAGAAAAAATTGAAGCGAAATCAATCGCCCTTGAAAATGGTGCGATTTTGGCTCGTTTCAGTAACCCTGACATTCAGTTACGTGCCCGTGAAGCGTTGTTACCTGCGTTAGGTGACAAGTTCGTTGTTGCACTTAACCTTGCACCAGCTACGCCAAAATGGTTAGAAGCCATTGGCGGTGAGCCGATGAAATTAGGGTTAGACTTACGTGGTGGTGTTCACTTCTTAATGGAAGTTGATATGGAAACCGCGTTAGGTAAACTTCAAGAACAAAATGTTGATAGTTTACGTACTTTATTACGTGACGAAGGCATTCCATATTCTTCTATCCGCAAAACGGATAATTATGGTGTTGAAATCCGTTTCCGCAACGCTGATGACCGTTCTAAAGCATCAGATTATCTTGCGCGTCGTAACCAAGATCTCATTTTTAGAAATGGGGATAATAACTCGTTAAAAGCTATTTTTACCGACGAGCGTTTACGTGATGCGCGTACTTATGCGGTACAACAAAATATCACCATCCTACGTAACCGTGTCAACCAATTAGGGGTTGCTGAGCCATTAGTTCAACGCCAAGGTGCTGACCGCATTGTTGTTGAATTACCGGGTATTCAAGATACGGCTCGTGCGAAAGAAATCCTAGGTGCAACAGCAACATTAGAATTCCGTTTAGTGAATACTAATGTTGATCCTTCCGCCTTAGAAACAGGACGCATCCCGGGTGACTCAGAAGTGAAATACACTCGAGATGGTAGACCAACCATTCTTTATAAACGTGTTGTATTGACGGGTGACCATATTACCGATTCAACGTCACAAGCCGATGAGTACGGCCAGCCTCAAGTAAGTATTTCACTTGATAGTGCTGGTGGCTCTATTATGTCTAACTTTACCAAAGATAACGTCGGTAAACCGATGGCTACTCTTTTTGTAGAGTATAAAGACAGCGGTAAACGTGATGAAAACGATCGCGCAATTTTGGTAAAAAATGAAGAAGTTATTAATGTGGCTAATATTCAAACCCGTTTAGGTAATAACTTCCGCATTACTGGTATCTCTAATGCGAATGAAGCACGTCAATTATCTCTGTTATTACGTGCTGGGGCATTGATTGCACCTATTCAAATCGTTGAAGAGAGAACCATTGGGCCAACATTAGGTCTTCAGAACATAACTCAAGGTTTAGAAGCTTGTTTATGGGGTCTGATAGCCTCTGTTGCCTTTATGATTATTTATTATCGTAAATTTGGTGTGATCGCGAGTACGGCGCTATTAGCAAACTTGGTGTTAATTGTGGGGGTCATGTCATTATTACCCGGTGCAACGTTAACCATGCCTGGTATTGCGGGTATTGTCTTAACCCTTGCGGTTGCGGTCGATGCTAACGTACTGATCAACGAGCGTATTAAAGAAGAGTTACGTAATGGTCGCTCAGTACAACAAGCTATCCATGAAGGTTATAAAGGTGCCTTCTCCAGTATTATTGATGCGAACTTAACCACGTTAATTACTGCCGTGATCCTTTATGCAGTCGGTACTGGCTCCATTAAAGGGTTTGCTATCACAACTGCTATCGGGGTTGCGACATCCATGTTTACCGCTATTGTGGGTACACGTGCGATTGTAAACCTGCTGTATGGCGGTAAACGCATCAAGAAACTGTCTATTTAAGGAGCACGTTGTGGCACAGGATTATACTGTTGAACAATTAAACCATGGTCGTAAAGTCATTGACTTTATGCGTTGGGACAACGTCGCCTTTACTATTTCGTTTCTGCTTTTGGTAGCATCTATTGCTATCATTTCCGTGAAAGGATTTAACTGGGGATTAGATTTTACTGGAGGAACGGTTATTGAGATCAATCTCAGTCAACCGGCCGATCTAGATAAAATGCGTGATAGCTTGGCAGCCGCCGGCTATAAAGATCCTCTGTTACAAAACTTTGGTAGCAGCCGCGATATTATGGTGCGTATGCCTCCTGTTGAAGGACAGGCTGGTCAAGAATTAGGTAAGAAAGTCATCGATATTATCAATGTTGAAATTGATAATGATGCAACAGTCAAACGTATTGAATTTGTTGGGCCAAGTGTCGGGAGTGAATTGGCTCAAACAGGGGCAATGGCGTTACTTTCTGCACTTATCTGTATTCTGATCTATGTTGGATTCCGTTTTGAGTGGCGTCTAGCATTAGGGGCTGTTATTTCACTTGCCCATGACGTGGTGATCACTTTGGGTATTTTATCACTCTTCCAAATTGAGGTTGATTTAACCATTGTCGCGTCATTGATGTCTGTTATCGGTTATTCCTTGAATGATAGTATCGTGGTATCAGATCGTATTCGTGAGAATTTCCGTAAAATTCGTCGTGGTACCTCTTATGAGATCATGAACGTTTCACTAACACAGACATTAAGCCGTACCATCATGACATCAGCAACAACATTATTAGTTGTGTTGATGCTCTATATCTTTGGTGGTTCAATGCTTAAAGGCTTCTCTTTAGTGATGTTAATCGGTGTTTCATTCGGTACTGTTTCATCTATTTATGTGGCTTCTGCATTAGCACTGAAAATGGGCATGAAACGCGAACACCTGATTGTTCAAAAAGTGGAAAAAGAGGGTGCAGATCAGACAACACTCTTACCTTAATAGAGCGTTTTTCTGACATAAACATCGCAAACACCCTGCCAGTTAATGACTGACAGGGTGTTTTTTGTTCACTGAACAGGTACACTGTTTAGGAGTTTTGTCAACAGTAGGAATAACTATGCATTGTCCATTTTGCACAGCCGTAGATACCAAAGTAATTGATTCGAGACTTGTTGGTGATGGCTCACAAGTGCGCCGTCGTCGTCAATGCCTTGTTTGCCATGAGCGCTTTACTACCTTTGAAGTCGCAGAGCTTGTGATGCCTCGTGTTGTGAAAAGTGATGAAATCCGTGAGCCTTTTGATGAAGAAAAGCTACGTAGAGGAATGCTCAAAGCATTAGAAAAACGCCCTGTGAGTTCTGATGATGTTGAAGCTGCTATTAATCATATCAAATCACAATTAAGGGCTACGGGCGAAAGAGAGATACCTTCCAAACAGATCGGTAATTTTGTTATGGAACAACTAAAGAAACTGGATAAAGTTGCTTATATCCGTTTTGCTTCGGTTTATCGCAGTTTTGAAGATGTGCGCGATTTTGGCGAAGAAATTGCAAAATTACAAGATTAATCATTCGCTTCACACGACTATTTGAAAATAACGATAAATAATAAATCTATGATGACAATTAACAACAGCAACAATCCTACGAGCAATGAGCCGGCTAATGATGAAACCTATATGCGTCGAGCGATAGAGTTAGCTGCATTAGGACGTTTTACAACATCACCTAACCCAAATGTGGGATGCGTGATTGTGAAAGAAGGGAAGATTATAGGTGAAGGTTATCACCATCATGCAGGTGGTCCACATGCCGAAGTGAATGCATTAAATATGGCGGGTGAAAATGCCAAAGGTGCTACCGTCTATGTTACGCTTGAGCCATGTAGCCACTTTGGTAAAACGCCTCCTTGTGCTGATGCTTTAATCAACGCCGGGGTAAAACGTGTTGTTGCTGCAATGCAAGATCCCAATCCTCAAGTGGCAGGACGTGGTTTACATAAATTAGTCGCTGCAGGTATTGATGTTTCTCATGGCGTATTAATGCAAGAAGCTGAAAAATTGAATATCGGCTTTTTTAAACGTATGAGAACAGGGTTTCCTTATATCCAATTAAAACTGGCCGCCTCTTTAGACGGTAAAACGGCATTAGCATCAGGGGAAAGTCAATGGATAACCTCTAACGCTTCGCGACAAGATGTGCAAAACTTTCGCGCGCAAGCTAGTGCTATTTTAACAACGAGTGCCACTGTTTTAGCCGATGATCCTGCAATGAATGTGCGTTGGGAAGTATTATCCGATGAGATAAAAGCGATTTATCCACTAGAGTCATTACGCCAGCCTATTCGCATTATTACCGATAGCCAAAATAGGGTAACTCCCGACTATAAAATTACACAACTTGCAGGTGAGTGCTTGCTTGCTCGGACTCACTCTCAGCAAGAAGATTGGCAAGGTGATGTCTCAGAAATTTTGCTTCCTACTAATGGCAAAAATAGTAGTGTCGATTTAGTGTTATTAATGATGCAGTTAGGTAAACGCAATATTAATAGTATATGGGTTGAGAGTGGCGCACATTTTGCTGGCGCACTATTAGAGCTTGGTCTTGTTGATGAGCTTATCATTTATATTGCTCCGAAAATTTTAGGCGATGATGCTCGAGGTTTATTATCCATTTCACCACTGTCGTCATTATCTGAATCCCCTGAATTTACAATAGATTCTCTTCAACAAATCGGCCCTGATATCCGCGTTTGTTTAAAACCTCGTTATTAATAGATGCAAATATGTGTGTCTATGGCGCTATTTGTAGTAAAATAGCGCCGTGTGTGTTATTCCCTGTCGTTACGACATTGTTATCAGCCAACTAACTACCTTGATTTATCAAGGATTTTTGGCTCCTTTGCTGTGTTATCATAAAACTGAGCGCAGTAAAGGAAAGAATGTGATAAAATCCGCGCCCCGCGGATAGGAGAAAAAGGTAACCTATGAACGTAATCAAAGGTGTTGTCGCGGCGCCAAACGCACGTGTGGCGATTGCAATTGCCCGTTTTAATAATTTTATTAATGATAGCTTGTTAGAAGGTGCCGTTGATGCACTTGAGCGTATCGGACAAGTTTCCTCAGAAAATATTACCGTCGTTTGGGTTCCTGGCGCTTATGAGTTGCCATTAACTGTAAAAGCATTAGCAGAAAGCGACAAATATGATGCAGTTATCGCGTTAGGCACTGTTATCCGTGGTGGAACCGCACATTTTGAATACGTTGCTGGCGAATGCAGCTCTGGCCTTTCTCATGTTGCAATGCAAAGTGAGATCCCTGTGACTTTTGGTGTATTAACCACTGAAAGCATTGAGCAGGCAATTGAACGAGCTGGTACTAAAGCGGGCAATAAAGGTGCTGAAGCTGCAATGACAGCACTTGAAATGATCAATGTACTTAAAGCCATTAAAGGCTAATCATCTGTTTTAACTAAAGGGGAATTTTGTGAAACCTGCTGCTCGTCGTCGTGCTCGTGAGTGTGCTGTACAAGCTATCTACTCATGGCAATTATCCGGAAATGACATCGCGGATGTGGAATTGGAGTTTTTATCCGAGCAGGATACCCAAGGTGTAGATATTGCTTATTTCCGTGAGCTTTTAGTGGGTGTTGCAATCAATGCAGCACGTTTAGATAAGGCGATGGAGCCTTATTTATCACGTCAACTGGAAGAGCTAGGCCAAGTTGAAAAAGCGATTTTACGTTTAGCTATGTTTGAACTCAGCTTCCGTGAAGATGTTCCTTATAAAGTAGCCATTAACGAAGCGATTGAATTGGCTAAGGTGTTTGGTGCTGATGACAGCCATAAATTTGTCAATGGCGTGTTGGATAAAGCTGCACCAACTGTACGTAAAAAATAACGTTCTTCACGTTTCCTCTATGGTAAATTAATAATCCAAGGCCGGTTACTCCGGCCTTTTATTTAATAAGCATTGCTTCATAGGAAATTGATAATGCCTTGTGGTGAATTCTCCCTCATTAAACAATATTTCACTTCTCAGCCAGTTAAACGCAAAGATGTGAGTACGGGAATTGGGGATGACTGTGCAATATTGACTGTACCTGAAAAGCAACAAGTGGCAATTAGTACTGATACCTTAGTCAGTGGAATACACTTCCTACCAACCATTTCCCCTGAAGATTTAGCGTATAAAGCATTAGCGGTTAATATTAGTGATTTAGCCGCGGTGGGGGCAGATCCTGCTTGGGCCTCATTAGCTTTAACATTGCCAAAAGTCGATAATGATTGGCTTGAGGCCTTTAGTCGCTCTCTATTTGCATTAGCAGAGTATTATTCTATTCAATTGATTGGTGGGGATACAACCAAAGGGCCATTGAGCTTAACCATCACAATACAAGGTTTAGTTCCTCAAGGTATGGCACTATTACGCTCAGGGGCAAAAATTGGTGACTGGATTTATGTTACAGGCTTTTTAGGTGATAGCGCGGCAGGACTCGCGGTTTTACAAAATAGATTACAACCTAGTCAACCAGAAAGCCGAGACTATTTTATTACTAGGCATTTGCGTCCGCAGCCTCGTCTTTTACAGGGGCAAGCATTAAGATCTTTAGCAAGTGCTGCTATTGATATTTCTGATGGTCTTATTTCAGATCTAAACCATATTTTAACGGCAAGTGGTTGTGGTGCTCGTATTAACTTAGATGCGTTGCCTTATTCTGCGGCAATGAAATCACAGGTGAGTAAAGAGCAAGCTGAAGTTTGGGCATTAAGTGGTGGCGAAGACTATGAACTATGCTTTACCGTGCCTGAAATAAATCGTGGGGCTTTAGATATTGCTTTAGCCCATACGGGCGCTGACTTTCATTGCATAGGGCAAATTATGCCAATTGCAGAAGGTATACGTTATTTACGTGAAGGTAAAGAAGTGCACCCTAATCTGAAAGGGTTTGATCACTTTGGTGATAATAAATAAATCATATCGCTATAAACAAAAGGCGCTTAATGAGCGCCTCTGAAATCAAAATAATGTTATTAATCATTTTAATGATAATTCAAGATTAGCTTTTCTTCACAAATTCAGATTTTAATTTCATTTGTCCAAAGCCATCAATTTTACAATCAATATTATGATCGCCTTCCACTAAACGTATCCCTTTAACTTTTGTACCAATTTTGAGTGGCGTTGAGCTACCTTTTACTTTTAGATCTTTAATGACTGTCACTGAATCCCCATCGGCTAATAAATTACCATGGGCATCTTTAACAATCAGCTCATCGCTATCAGTTGTTGGCTCAGCATCGTTCCATTCGTGGGCACATTCAGGGCAGACATACATTGCCCCATCTTCATAGGTATACTCTGAGTTGCATTTAGGACAAGAAGGTAATGACATAATAATACTCTCAAATTTTTTCAAAATGGGAAGTGATTAATCGTCACAAAGAGGATAACACTTGCCCGATAAACAAAAGGACACATTATCGTTTCAGCGTAAAAAGTCTAATATGATGACCCAAATGACCAAAAATAGTATTGCCACAGATAATGCGAAAGAATAAGAGTATAATAGATCTGATAGAGTTTTGCATCTTTCATGGATTATTGGATAAAAGATGAGAAAAAGTAGATTAAATATAGAAGGTAATACACAAAATAATAAGAAATAATATCATTTAAAAATATAAATTAACTTATTGATTTTATAATGCTTTATTTTGTTAACTTAGATAAAATAACTACTCTCTCTTTAAAAGAGAGTATCAGTAATAATAGTGTTAATCTTCTTGTTGTTATTTTATAAAATTTATCACCGGCCTCGTTCAATCAGTTTGGGGGTCTGAGTTAATAACGGTCCAATCCTCAATTCTTAAACCATCAACTCTTTCAAATTCTCGAGTATTATTGGTAACGACTATTAGCCCCTTACTTCTAGCATGTGCTGCTATATGTAAGTCGTTATCACCAATGCGTTTTCCCTGTTTTTCTAGTGTTGCTCTAATGTCTCCATAATGAAAAGCTGCTAAGTCATCGTAAGATAAAACAGTCAGTCGAGAAACAAAGTCGTTAACCGTAGCTAAGTTTTTGGCTGGATTTACACTTTTTTCAGCACCAAAAATGAGCTCAGCGAGTGTAATTGTAGAAATAGCTAATTGTTCAGCATGTTGGTTGAATTTTGGTAATAAAAACTCAGGCTTGCGTTTAATAGTGAATATAACAATATTTGTATCTAATAGGTATTTAATCATCAAAGGATTCTCTTTCACTTGTGGCTTGATCAGGCCTTTCAGATAAGAAATCATCTGTTACAGACTTTTCTGATAAGAAAAAGCTATCCCATGCATTTTGTATAGGTGTGATTATTCTCTCTTTGCCTTTGACGCGAACAAAAACTTCTTTTACATCATCCGGAAATCGAGTCTCAGCGGGTAATCGAACATTTTGTGTTCTATTGCTCATAAATACTTTGCCATACTGGATCATAGTAATAGCTCCTATAAAAACTGCTATATAGCATAAGTATATAGCAGTTTTTATAGGATACCAAATAGGTTGTGTGAAATATATACACAACCTATTAACCTATTAATGTAAAAGATTATTTCCTATGAGCTATCACCGAGCCTCGTTCAATCAGTTTGGGTGTTAACACTAATAGATTGGCTTGTGCTTCAATATCTTCCATACGACGTAATAATTGGCTTACAGCAAGTTTGCCCAATTCATCTTTGGGTTGATGAATAGTCGTTAAAGGGGGGATCATATAAGAGGCTAAATCGATGTCATCATAACCGACGATAGAAATATCATCAGGTACACGTAGTCCTTTTTGATAAATCGCTTGGTAAGCACCGACCGCCATTGCATCATTACAGGTAAATACGGCCTGTGGTTGTATAGGGAGTGAGAGCAGTGTTTGCATTGCACTAAAGCCACCTGCAAACTCAAAATCACTGGTTAAAACTAGCTCTTTACGAATGGGTAACCCAGCTTGTTGCATCGCATTATAGTAGCCTTGTAGGCGATGTTTAGCGGGAAGTTTATCTTGGGGACCCGCAATACAGGCGATGTCAGTAAAACCTTTTTCAATTAAATAATTCGTGGCTAATTCTCCCCCTAATAGGGAGTTATCTTGAATAATATCGCTACTGTATTCAAATGGAGACCAATCCATCATCACCATGGGTAACCGTGGATAACGATTTAATACTTCACTTGATGGTGCGCGGGCTTCAGTACACATTAATAACAGCCCATCGACACGCTTTTGTAGCAAGGTTTCAAGGCTAGTATCCATGCGCTCATAGTCGCCTTCGGTGTTGCATAAAATGAGGCTATAGCCTTGTTCATAGCAACTTCGTTCAACACCTCGAACGACTTCAGCATAAAAGGGGTTATTACTGGCGGTAACTAACATCCCTATGGTACGTGTGCAGTTCATTTTTAAACTACGAGCTAATGCTGAAGGGGCGTAATTTAAGGTTGCTATTGCATGATTAACCTTTGCGCGGATACCTTCACTCACATAACGATTGTTATTGATAACATGGGAAACGGTGGATGTTGAAACACCCGCTAAACGGGCGACATCTTTCATTGTTGCCAAAATATTATGCTCGCTCTGCTAAAAATGACTTAATTTCATCACGCCAAGGGACGGAGGATTGCGCGCCATGACGTGTCACTGCAATTGCCGCGGCTGCATGGGCGAAACGGATCGCATCATGAGCTGATTTACCTTCTAATATCGCTGTAACAAATGCACCGTTAAAGGTATCACCTGCGGCAATAGTATCAACTGCTTCAACACGAAAACCGGGAATGATCATACCGGTGCCTTGTTCACTAAACCATACGCCACGACTGCCTAAAGTGATTAAAACGTGTTTTATGCCTTTACTGTGCAAAATATTAGCCGCTTTAGCTGCACCCACTTCATCATGCACAGAAATACCGGTTAATATTTCGGCTTCTGTCTCATTTGGCGTAATAATATCAATAAAACTCAGAAATTCATCAGATAACGGCTGTGCAGGAGCGGGATTTAAAATCACTTTTGTTTGATGTGCTTTGGCTTGTTTTGCTGCCTCAAAGACAGTGTCTAGAGGGGATTCTAATTGCATTAATAAAGCATCTGCTTGTTCAATAATATGACGATACTGATGCAAATGGCTTGGAGTGAGAGCACTATTTGCTCCGGCAACAATGCTAATGACATTTTCGCCTTGTTCATTAACTAGGATCATTGCTACACCTGTAGGTGTCTTGGGAATAATACGAATTGCATCAGTATCAATATTATCTGTTTTTAATTGAGCGATGATTTCGCGACCAATAGCATCATCTCCCACACAGGCTATAAACGTGATATCGGCACCACTACGTCCACAAGCGACGGCTTGATTTGCCCCTTTACCACCAAATGCTATTTTATAGTCATGACCAATCACGGTTTCTCCGGGCTTGGGAAATTGTGCAATATTCATAATATGGTCAACATTGATGCTACCTAAAACAGCAAGGCGGGGAGTTGTCATAGCCTTTTATCCTTTGAAAACCTAGTTTATAACGAAACTAACCACGCAGCGAAAGTACTACGTGGTTAGATGGGTGATTATTTTTGAGTGACTAATTCAAGCTCAACAGGAATAGTGGGAGCCACTTTTTCCCCTTTCAGAATTTTATCAGCGGTTTGAATACCAATAATACCAATTTGATCGGGGCGTTGTGCAATAGTCGCACCTAAAACACCTCGGTTAACCGCTTTAATGCCATCATTTGTGCCATCAAAGCCAACGACTAAGACATCGGTACGACCTGCTGTTTGTAATGCACGCAATGCCCCTAATGCCATTTCATCGTTTTGAGCAAATACCGCTTGCACTGAAGGATTAGCGGTTAATAGATTTTGCATAACATTAAGGCCTTTAGTACGGTCAAAGTCAGCAGGTTGGCTTGCTAATATATTAAGTTTGTGAGCATCAACAGCTTGTTTAAAGCCTTCTCCACGCTCACGAGAAGCGGAGGTTCCGGCGATCCCTTCTAGTTGGATCACTTTGGCATCATTACCCACTTTTTCCGCAATATAATCTCCCGCCATTTTTCCTCCTAGGCGGTTATCAGAAGCAACATGGCTAACAACCTCACCTTTATTGGCTACTCTATCTAGGGTTACTACAGGAATTTTAGCTTTATTTGCCATTAACACGGCATTACCTACAGCATCAGAATCCGTTGGATTAATGAGCATTAAACGGGTGCCTTTTACGGTTAAGTCCTGCACATTTGCCAATTCTTTGGCTGGATTATCCATTGAATCAAGTACGACTAAGTCATAACCTAATTTATCCGCCTCTTTTTGTGCACTGTCTTTCATGGTGACAAAGAAAGGATTATTGAGCGTTGAAATAACGAGGGCGATAGACTCTTTTGCTAATGCATTGGCACTTATGGTAGCGCTTAGAGCAACCACTGAGAGAAGCGTTGCTATTTTTTTTAGTTTCATAATATATTCCTGTCGGGGTTCGGATTAAGAGAAAGCGTATTATTTTTTGTTATCAACCAGCACGGCAAGTAAGATGACAACAGCTTTGACTATCATTTGATAATTGGATGATATGCCTAATAAATTGAGTGCATTATTGAGAAAGCCTAAAATTAACGCACCAATAAGTGTGCCCATTATGCGTCCTTTACCGCCAGCAAGACTGGTACCACCTAAGACGACAGCGGCGATAGCATCCAGTTCATAACCATTGCCAGCCATTGGTTGGGCGGAAGAAAGACGAGCAACTTCAATGACACTGGCAAGGGCCGCTAATAAACCGCAAAGCGCATAAACAATAATTTTGATTTTATCGACACTAATACCAGATAAACGGGTTGCTGCTTCGTTTCCTCCAAGGGCATAGATATAGCGACCCAAGCGTGTGTGATGCAATACATACCACGCGCTTAAAAAGACAATCATCATCAGCCAAATAGGGGTGGGGATCCCAAAGGGGCGTCCAATACCAAACCAGCTAAACAGGTCGGCATTATCGCTAAATCCTGTATTTATTGGACTGCCATCAGTATAAACACGCGTGACACCACGCAATAACAGCATCATCACTAATGTGGCAATAAATGCCTGCACTTTACCTTTAGCGATAATGACACCTGTAACGCCACCAATAGCGGCTCCTAATGCTAAAGCACCGACAACAGCCACTAACGCATTAACATCAGCCCCTACCATAGAAGCAGCAACAGCACCGGTTAAAGCGAGTAATGAACCTACCGATAAATCGATACCAGAGGTTAAAATGACTAATGTCATACCTACAGCCATAATTGCGTTAACAGAGGTTTGTTGTAGAATGTTAAAAATATTATTTAAGGTAAAAAAATTCGGGCTGAGTGTTGAAACCACGACAATAAGCAACAATAAGGCAATGAGTGATTTTTGTTCTAATAACCAAGCCTTAGAGAACCATCGTTTTGACGCTGGTATTGATTTTGTACTCATCTCAAACTCCTACTGTAGCACCATATTGTTTACCAACAGCCGCCGCCATTAGCATCTCTTGTGTGACATTATTGGCAGAAAACTCACCGCTGATACGACCTTCATGCATAACTAAAATGCGGTCACTCATTCCCATTACCTCTGGCATTTCTGAAGAGATCAAAATGATGCTTAATCCCTCTTGTTTAAACTTATTAATTAATTGGTAAATCTCTTTTTTCGCCCCCACATCGACACCGCGGGTAGGCTCATCAAGAATAAGCACTTTAGGACGAGTCATTAGTCCGCGAGCAATAGCGACTTTTTGCTGATTACCGCCTGATAAAAAACCAATGATCTGATTGATGGACGGGGTTTTTATGTTGAACAATTTAATAAAGTCACTGACAGTTAATTGCTCTTCTTTATGATTTAAGATCCCCATAGTGCGACTAAAATAAGGTAGCGCCGTCAGTGACATATTCTCTTTTACTGACATACCTAGCACTAAACCATCGCGTTTTCTGTCTTCAGAGATATAAACAATACCTTGGGCAAGTGCATCTGCAGGCTTTTTGATCTGACAAATTTTACCTTCTAACGCCACGCTACCTTGTGTTTTTGGCAATGCACCGTAAATCATTTTCATTAATTCAGTACGGCCTGCGCCCATTAACCCTGAAATACCTAAAATTTCATTTTCATATAGGGAGAAGCTGACATCATGTATATCTGCACCACTTAAGTGAGAGACATTAAGTTTAGTTTTTCCTGCAGGAATATGGATGCGAGGGTATTGATCTTCTAATTTACGGCCTACCATCATTTCAATAAGAGTCTCTTCTTGTAATGAAGAAACGGGCTTTTCGCCAATAAATTGACCATCGCGCAACACAGTTACATCATCACAAATATCAAAAATTTCTTTTAATCGATGTGAGATATAGACAATGCCACAACCTTGATTTCTTAATTCAGTTATCACACTAAACAGAGAGCGAGTTTCGGTGTCTGTCAATGCATCTGTCGGTTCATCCATAATAATCACTTTAGAGCCAAAACTGAGTACTTTGGCAATTTCAACCATTTGCTGATCACCAATGGATAATTCAGAAACTAAGCGATGACTGCGATAAGGAAGGTTTAAGCGAGCAAGTAATTTATCCGCTTCTGCATACATTTTTTTCCAATCAATGGCACCAAATGCACGGGTAAACTCGCGACCTAAAAAGATATTTTCTGCAATGGTTAATTCAGGGATAAGATTGAGTTCTTGATGGATAATACCTATTCCGGCTTCTTGAGAAGACTTAGGACCATTAAAAGAGCAACGTTCCCCTTGATAAATAATTTCACCTGCGTCTTTTTGGTAGATACCTGTTAGCACTTTCATTAGTGTGGATTTACCTGCGCCATTTTCACCAACAAGTGCCATCACTCGGCCAGGATAAATTCGTAACGTCGCACCAGATAATGCTTTTACGCCTGGAAATGATTTATCAATATTTTTTAATTCAAGTAATGCTTCCATATTGGCCTCAGAAAGTCACACCAGAAAACAGCACGATATTGGCATAAGGAGAGCATTCACCTGTTCTTATCACCGCTTTATTATCTGGAAGTTGTGTTTTAAATTCTTCATGAGTGACATAAATGATCTCGATAGGTTTTTTTTGTTGTTGTTCTAATAAATGCAAATAACGGGTTATCTCACTAAAAAGAAGTGGGTTTATATTTTTAATTTCTATGGCAAGCATAACGGCTTCGACTTGCATTTCATGGGTGATCGTTTGTAACACTGACATAAAGTCAGGGATCCCCTGAGTTAAAGCAAGATCGATACGCTCAACAGAGGAGGGTATGGGTAATCCAGCATCTGCAATCGTTATTTTGTCAGTATGTCCTAAACGTGCAATTACGCTAGAAATTGAACTATTAAGTAATACACCTTTTTTCATCTTTGCCTCCTCAGCGAAACGTTTCGCTGTTCTACATAGTAGGAAATGAAAATAGGAAAACAAGTTGGATTTATTTATATTGTGAGGGTGATCGAAACGTTTCGTTAAAGGAAAGAAAAAAGGAAAAATCTAACTGATTGAATCAATTAACGCTGAATGGATTCAATTTTAAAATTGATAAATTACAGTTAATTTCATTAAAAAGTGATCTTTAACAAGATTTGAAAATAATTAAAAAAGAAAAGAAATAAGGGCAGTTTTTACAAGAAAATAAAGTCAGAATTTATTAACCTTATCAAAAGTCTCTCCGGCTTTACAAGCAAGAGAGACTTTTGGAATATTAGCTCAAAGAATGAGCCTGATAAGCTTTAATCGATTTTTCAATGCCTGTTGCATCAAGTCCTAAATCGGCTCTGATCTCTTCTTGTCCACCTTGTGGCACAAAAAGATCAGGTAACCCTAAATTGAGTACGGGCACTAAACAACGCTCTTGCATTAATAACTCGTTAACGCCGCTACCTGCGCCACCCATAATGGCATTTTCTTCTAAGGTGACCAGTATGTCGTGTTGTTTGGCAAGAGAAAGGATCAGTTCTTTATCTAGTGGTTTGATAAAGCGCATGTCTGCAACTGTTGCATCCAGTTTTTCTGCAACATCTAAGGCTTCGGGTAATAAGGTTCCGAAGTTTAAAATTGCAATACTTTTACCTTGGCGACGAATAATACCTTTTCCTATAGGAAGTTCGCTCAGCGGTTGTAATGGCGCACCAACCCCTGATCCTCTAGGATAACGTACAGCGACAGGCCCTTCTTGATAATGGTAACCTGTGTGCAACATTTGGCGACACTCATTTTCATCGCTAGGTGCCATAATAATCATATTAGGGATACAGCGTAAGAAAGAGAGATCAAAAGCTCCTTGGTGGGTCTGACCATCCGCACCAACAATGCCACCACGATCGATAGCAAAGAGTACCGGGAGTTTTTGGATAGCCACATCGTGGATCACTTGATCATAAGCGCGTTGTAAGAAGGTAGAGTAAATAGCCACGATCGGCTTATAACCACCAATGGCTAATCCAGCAGCGAAGGTGACGGCGTGTTGCTCCGCAATTGCGACATCAAAGTATTGTGCGGGGTACTCTTTAGAAAAGCGCACCATACCAGAGCCTTCACGCATAGCAGGGGTGATTGCCATTAATTTTTCATCAGTGGCGGCTTCTTCACATAACCAGTCCCCAAAAATTTTTGAAAACGTCGGGCGTGCATTCGGGCTTTTAGGTAAAGTACCGGTCTTCGGATCAAATTTAGGTACCGCATGCCAACTGATTGGATCTTGCTCTGCGGGAGCGTAACCCCGACCTTTTTTGGTCATAATATGTAAAAGTTGCGGCCCTTTTAGATCGCGCATATTCGTGAGCGTTTGTACTAAAGCAATAACATCGTGACCATCAACTGGACCAATATAGTTAAAACCTAACTCTTCAAACATGGTGCCGGGCACAACCATGCCTTTAATATGTTCTTCTGTCTTTTTCAGTAATTCTTTAATTGGGGGAATACCAGAAAAGACTTTTTTGCCACCTTCACGTAGCGTGGTATACAGTTTGCCAGATAGAAGTTGTGCAAGGTGGTTATTTAGTGCCCCGACATTTTCTGAAATCGACATTTCATTATCGTTAAGTACCACTAGCATATCTGGATTAATATCACCGGCATGATTCATGGCTTCAAATGCCATTCCTGCAGTAATTGCACCGTCACCAATCACACAAACAGTCTTTCTGCCTAGGTTTTCTTGCTCTGCAGCAACAGCCATACCCAGTCCAGCACTGATAGAGGTGGATGAATGACCAACACAGAGTTTGTCATATTCACTCTCATCACGCCAAGGGAAGGGATGTAAGCCGTTTTTTTGACGAATAGTATCAATGCGATCACGACGACCCGTTAATATTTTATGAGGATAAGCCTGATGGCCCACATCCCAAATCAGATTGTCAAAGGGAGTTTTATAAACGTAATGAAGCGCAACCGTTAACTCAATAGCACCTAAACCTGAGGCGAAGTGACCACTTGAGCGGCTGACACTGTTAAGAAGATATAGCCTTAGCTCATCACAGAGTTTAGGTAAACTCTCTTTTGGTAATAGGCGTAAATCTTCGGGTGTTTCAACCAACGCCAATGTGGGATATTTTTCGATATCAATGCTCATGTGATGCCTATTAATTAATGACTTGTAATAGGGAAAGAGCAGGTAAGCTGCTCTTTTTATTTTTTATTAGTTTTTCCGTTCTACGATAAAATTCGCTAATTGTTTTAGCGTAGAGGTATCGTACTCGTATTGTTCAAGAAACGCTAAGGCATCCAATGCTTCGTTATACAATTCCTGTGCTTTCTTTTGTGCTTGTGCTAAACCAAGTAGAGCCGGATAAGTACTTTTTCCAGCTTCTTGATCACTTCCCTGTCGCTTTCCAGTCTCTTCAGTGCTCCCAATAACATCTAAAATGTCATCCTGAACTTGGAAAGCCAAGCCTATAGAGTGGGCATATTTATCCAGTGCAGGTAACACATCGTGCCCTTTTTGCCCTGCGCTAAGTGCCCCTAGGCGAACCGCTGCACGAATTAATGCACCTGTTTTATGTAAATGAATTTTCTCAAGAGCGACAAGATCAATTGATTTATCTTCGGCATCAAGATCAAGTGCCTGTCCACCACACATACCCGCTAAACCACTGGCTGTGGCTAATTCAGCAATCATGGCTACGCGATCGGCAATGGCGACATCAGGCATCGCATTTTTGGCTAAAATTTCAAAGGCCAAGGTTTGTAATGCATCACCCGCTAAAATGGCATTGGCTTCGCCAAACTCAATATGACAAGTGGGTTTTCCTCGACGTAAATCATCATTGTCCATTGCCGGTAAGTCGTCATGGATCAGTGAATATGCATGAATGCACTCAATAGCGGCTGCTGGCACATCAAGATTAGCAACAGGTACGTTAAACATTTCTCCTACCGCATAAACGAGAAATGGGCGTAAACGTTTCCCCCCCAAGAGTGCTCCGTAGCGCATTGCTTGGCTGAGTGGCATATCAGAAAAAGGCAACGTTTGTAGCGCTTGGTTGAGTGCTTCATCAACACGCTGATGTGCAGAATGTAATTTTTGACGGAACGCATCCGTACATAAAGTTGCGTTACTCAATTATTCAGCCTCTTGGATAAAATCATCAGGTGTAGCGTCATCATCCTCTTTGAGTAAGATGCGAACACGTTGTTCAGCATCTTGTAATGTTTTTTGTCCCACACGAGCTAAACGAACACCATGTTCGAACTCATTAAGGGCCTCTTCTAAAGGTAATTCACCTGATTCTAAGCGGTTAACTATTTGCTCAAGTTCTTGCATCGAAGCTTCAAAACTTGGAGTTTGCGTGGTGTCTTGGTTAATTGATGTCGTTTTTTTAGCCATAATATTTTTGATGAAAAGCATGTTAGCTGAATAATAGTGATCATCTTACTACAATTGAGAAGAAAATTTCTTATTCAGTCAGCGATTTTTGCGGGTGAGGCCTAAATATTGGTGATATACTTTGTGACTTTTATAAACTCCAGTCAATTAATATCACTGTAGTTTATGTCTCTACTTAATAACCTATGACCATTGACTATGAAGTTTATTATTAAATTATTCCCCGAAATCACGATCAAAAGCCAATCTGTTCGTATACGTTTTATCAAAATTCTGACCAGTAATATTCGCAATGTATTAAGTACATTAGGTGATGATATCACGGTTGTTCGCCACTGGGACAACATTGTGGTTGTCAGTAAAGACGAAAGTAAAAGCGAAGCGGTGTGTGATGCGCTAACTCGTATCCCAGGTATTCATCACTTTTTACAAGTTGAAGAGCATAGCTATACCGATTTACATAATATTTTTGAACAGACCTTTGCTGCCTTTGGTCATTTAGTTGAAAACAAAACGTTTTGCGTAAGAGCTAAACGCCGTGGTAAACACAGTTTTACTTCTAATGAAGTAGAGCGTTATGTGGGTGGTGGTTTTAACCAACACGTTGAAAGTGCAAAAGTAAAATTAACTCGTCCGGATGTGACCATTAATCTAGAAATTGAAGATGATAAGCTGATCCTAGTTAATGCTCGCTATGAAGGTATTGGTGGTTTCCCTATTGGTACACAAGAAGATGTATTATCACTTATCTCTGGTGGTTATGATTCTGGTGTATCAAGTTATATGTTGATGCGCCGCGGTAGTCGTGTTCATTACTGCTTTTTTAATCTTGGTGGTTCAGCCCACGAAATTGGCGTTAAACAAGTTGCACATTATCTTTGGAACCGCTTTGGACGCTCTCATAAAGTACATTTTGTTGCCGTTGATTTTGAACCCGTTGTGGCAGAAATTTTAGAGAAAATTGATGATGGCCAGATGGGGGTTGTTCTGAAACGTATGATGGTGCGTGCGGCATCTCGTGTTGCTGAGCGTTATGGCGTACAAGCTATTGTAACAGGTGAAGCATTAGGGCAGGTTTCTAGCCAAACATTAACCAATCTACGTTTAATTGATAATGCGACGGATACCTTAATTCTGCGTCCTCTTATCACACACGATAAAGAAAATATCATTAATATCGCTCGCCAAATTGGTACGGAAGATTTTGCTCGTACTATGCCAGAGTTTTGTGGTGTTATCTCCAAGAATCCTACAGTAAAAGCGGTTAAAGCCAAAATCGAAGCTGAAGAAGAAAAATTTGATTTTTCTATTCTCGATAGTGTTGTTGAAAATGCTAAGAATATGGATATTCGCCGTATTGCTGAAGAGACGGTACAGCAAGTAACAGAAGTTGAAATGGTCTCTGAGTTTGCAACGAATGACGTTGTACTGGATATCCGCTCTCCAGAAGAACAAGAAAACTCACCTCTAAAATTAGAGGGTGTAGATGTTAAAGAATTACCATTTTATAAATTAAGTACACAATTTGGTGATTTAGATAACAGCAAAACTTATTTGCTCTATTGTGAGCGAGGTATGATGAGTCGTTTACAAGCACTATATTTACGTGAACAAGGCTTTAATAACGTAAAAGTGTATCGTAAGAAGTAATATAGTTATTTTTTATGAAAGTCGTATTAATAATATAATAGAGATACCCCCCCAATAATTAGGATGCTAATATGATTTTGGGGGGATATATTAAAATACAGTGTTTATTAAAAATTATTTTGAAATTCTTCAGCCCTTTTTTCCAACTCTGCTAGGAATGATGTTTTTGCTAACTCGTGTGCATTAGGTGACATAATAGCAATAATTTGATATCTATTTGGGTAAAGCCAATGTTGACAATAAACTAAGTAATGATTTGATTTTCTTTGTATTTGAGGCATATTTTCATGCCACTTAGGTTCATTAGGTATTCTAATATGTATTTTAGAAATGAGAGATTGACATAATTTCGCACTATTTTCCCATTTACCATCAGCACCTAAATAACAAGATAATACTTTTTTTTCTTTCCAAAGTTTTAATAATTTAGCGTATTCATTAGCAATAGTTTTATTTTCAATATCAGGATGTATTGAAATTTCGATCATATTTATTAATGGTTATTAAATTTAGGTTTACTTAGACCTAACTTTTTATGCTCTGTTTGTATTAATCTTTGCATATCAGCACTTATTATATTAGGTTTCTTATTAGTTGTTTTTGATGGTTGATGAGTTTGTTCTATAAATGAAATAAACTCTGTTAATACACTCCGATAATGAGCTAAAGAACGACCAAATAAGAGTACACTTTGTTTTTTTTGTGTATCACTCTTTGGTAATGAAAGAAGAATATTTTTGATATCAGTTAAAGAATTATCTAAACGTTTTATACTTTTGTTTATTTGATAATAATCATCTTCATTAATAAAATAATGAGGAGGATTTATCCATTTCTCTTTTAAATGAATTAAATGTTTATTAATTGATTCGGCTAAAATATTCATTTTTTCAGTAGCTTCATCAATAGGGATAGCAACGAATTGGTTAAATTGCGCTGAACTGAAAGAATATTGGATATCCGGTGTAAATGATAGTTGGTTATGTTTGAAGCTTTCTGCTGGCACTGAGGCTAATCCCATAGAAATTAAAGTAACAAGTTTGGGTAAGTTCTTGTGATATTGGAGAGTTTTCATTATGCCTTATCCTCCAGAAGTTATTTTACATTTTAACCTGTTAGTATGTTTTTTGAAATCAAAAACAAGAAACAAACATTGAAATAAGTCTTAAAAATAGATTTATAACTATTAAATAATATGTTTATTAATAAGATTAGGTGTTAAGTAAGAGATCCTATATATGGTATTTACCTATCCCCAAGCCCAGTAAATTCATCTTGATAATTATAAATACCTGGTGGTAATACAAGTTGTTTAGCGACATCAGCTGCAACTGCTTTACCTTTTAGGCGCTCAATAATTTTAAGTGCGAAATCTATAGTGGTAGCAGGGGCTTGGCTAGTAATCAGATTGACTCTTTCGTCAAAGTAAACCCGATAATCAACCCATTTTTTAGGTTCGATTTTATCTTTTAAGCCGGGGAAACCTGTCATATTGCCTATTGGAAAGAGGTTATGAGACTCTAAGATGATCGCAGGAGCTGCGCAAATAGCGGCAACTAGTCTATTTTCACTGTGCATGCGGCGTACTTTTTCAACAACAAGAGGACTATCTCGTAAGGTTTCTGCACCTATTAATCCTCCGGGTAAAATAATGGCATCATAATGGTGATCAACAACACGAACTAATGGGACATCAGCAATTAATTTGATCCCTCGTGAGCAGGTGATCACTAAGTCATCAACATCATCTTCAGCACTAGCAAGTATGACCTTAATTCCAGCTCTAACGAGTAAATCAGCGGTGGTAACAACCTCTGTTTCTTCACTACCATTAGCTAGACAGATGAGTGCGGATATGGTCATAATTGCCTTCCTTCTGTTTTATAAATTGAAAAAGTCGCTTATTTTCGGGTAACACGAGTCCTTGCCCTGATGCCCTACGTAATAGATAGCCTGTAATATAATCGATTTCGGTATGGCGTTGATATTTCACATCTTGATACATAGATGAGTAATTATTAGCAGTTTGCTCTATGGTATCGATAATATAACCATGTAAATGTGATCTAGAGGTAGGTATAACACCTTCTCGCTCCATTACCTGATAAACTTCATCACAGACTTTCTGGATATGCTCAGGGTATTTTAATAAATCACCATTGCGACATTGATAAAACACCGTTAAAGGGTTGATAACACAATTTACGGCTAATTTTAGCCAGCTAATAGTATGAATATCATTGTGCCAAGCTACATCCGGTAAAGCTTGATGTAAAATTTCAGCTAAATAACCGTATTGACGTGCTGTTGTATTTAGTGGACCAATGTGGGTGATCCCTTCTGCTGTATGGAGCACTTTTTGATCTTGTTGATAAGCACCATGAGTGATTATACCTTGTAATATCGCTCTTTTAGTCGGTGTTTCAGGTAGGGTGAGCTCATCTAGTGTTCCCATACCATTATGGATCAGTAAAATCGGGCAATCAGCAGAGAGGTGAGGGATAAGTGCATTAACCGCGTCTGAAACTTGCCAAGACTTTAAGCAAACAAGCAGTAACTCACTGTGTTGTAGCCATGTTTTTTGGTTGGCTATAATGCGTTGTTGAAATGGGATACCATTAATGGAGTCAACGTTAACGTCAAAATCAGGTTGAGGTATTCTTAACCATCCTTGTACTTCATGGGCTTGTTGCGTTAATCCTGCAATCCAAAGTTTACCAATTGAACCACATCCTAATACGGTTATTTTCATCATTTTTCTCCTGCTAAATGGTAAACAGGCGCTCCATATTATTCATCTAACATTAACCTAATATTATTAACAGTTCGGTAATTTTATCAATGCAAATTGAGAGCTATATCAAATTATAACATCGTTTATCTTCACTTGCTGAAGCTATCTCTGCTTTGTTATATGGAAAGTCAAGAGTAATGACATGAGTATGGCTTTTTTGCTGAGTGAAAAACAGCTATTATTCAGGTTTGTTTTTATTTATTGAGGAAGAACGAATGCCATCTTTTGATATCGTATCTGAAGTTGACTTGCATGAAGTGCGCAATGCGGTAGAGAACGCACAACGTGAACTGACTACTCGTTGGGATTTTCGTAATGTTGAAGCAAGTTTTGAGTTAAACGAAAAAACTGAGTCAGTAAAAACAACTAGTGTATCTGAATTTCAGGTGCAGCAGTTATTAGATATTCTGCGTGAGAAAATGGCAAAAAGAGGGATTGATGGTGCTGTTTTAAATATCCCTGAAGAGATGACTCACAGCGGAAAAACATACAGTGTAGAAGCGACCTTAAAACAAGGTATTGATACTCCTTTAGCGAAAAAAATCGTTAAAATGATCAAAGACAGCAAATTAAAAGTACAAGCACAGATCCAAGGTGAGCAAGTACGAGTAACAGGTAAATCACGTGATGATTTGCAAGCTGTGATGAAATTAGTTAGAGAGGGTGAATTAGGTCAGCCTTTCCAATTTACCAATTTTCGTGATTAATGACGAAAGTATAAAAAAATGCGCTGTTTGGTTTATTCAGCGCATTTACAGGGTATATGAGGTTTAAACACCGAGCACTAACGATTCTAATGTCGCTCTTGGTGTCTGCTTGGTATCCACTTTAATATAAGCACTTTGTTCGTGTGCCATAATTACCACTTCATTAACACCAGGTTGTTGCTTAAATTTCTGCTCTAATTGTTGTTGTTGAGCATTTGATAAATGTGCCGGCAATTCTATACGTAAGCTACTAACATAAGGTGGTTGACGTAATGTTAAGCTAATGGCAAACCAAACTAAGCCAATCAATAAACATCCAGCAAAGACTGCTTGAGCATCGTAATGTTGGTAGAGCCATCCACCTAAAATACCACCTAATGCTACACCTAGAAATTGGCTGGTGGAATAAATCCCCATTGCTGTGCCTTTATAACCTGCTGGTGCTTCTTTACTAATTAATGAAGGTAGCAGTGCCTCCATAATATTAAAACCAATAAAGAATATCTGAATACCTAAAATAATTAGCCACAAGCTGGTTCCTGAAATCATAAAAATAGCTTGAGCAATAATCAGCAGAAAGATACACAGTAAGAACACTTGTTTCATTTTACGTTTTTTTTCTGCATAGATAATAAAGGGTAATACTGAAATAAAGGCAATCAGCATAGTGACTAGATAAACAACCCAATGTTTCTCATTAACTAATCCGGCATTATGCATGATCAAAGGAAGTGCGACAAAAGCGGCCATCAATAAAGTGTGTAGTGAAAAAATCCCGACATTAAGCTTTAATAATTGCGCATCAAATAAAACTTTTTTGACACTTCCTCGTACAAAACTTGATTCTCGATTAAGTATATGATGTTCGCTATTCGGTACGGTAATGAGGGTGATCATAATCCCGCCGAAAGCGAGTAGGGCAATGCCCCAAAATAGGCCTTGTAAGCCAAAAATATGTGTGAGTATTGGCCCTAAAACAAGGGCTAAGGCAAACGTAATACCAAAGCTAATGCCAATAAAGGCCATTGCTTTGGTTCTATTTTGTTCGCGGGTTAGATCAGATAACAGAGCCATCACTGCGGCAGATATAGCTCCAGCACCTTGTAATGCTCGCCCGATGATAATGCCATAAATGCTGTCACTTAAAGCAGCAATAATGCTACCAACAATAAAAATAATTAAGCCGAAAACAATCATTGATTTTCGGCCAAATTTGTCTGAGAAAAATCCAAAAGGAATTTGGAAGATTGCTTGAGTTAATCCATAAATACCAATAGCTAATCCAATTAGCGATTCTGTCGCATGTTGTAGTTGCAGTCCGTAGGTGGTTAAAACGGGAAGTACCATAAACATGCCAAGCATGCGAAGAGAGAAAACAGCTCCTAGTCCCCATGTCGCTTTGCGCTCTAATGGAGTCATTTTATTATCATTCATGGATTACCTCGTATTACTGATACCTCATTGTAATAGTATTTTGTCACGAGGTTAATCAATAAATGGGATACAAAAAAAGACGAAATTGTACTGATAAGGCTGAATGTGGCATTTAAACTAAAAATGCCAGTCATGATTGACTGGCATTAGCATTTTTTGCAATTGAAATTACATTATCTCAGATAAGCGAGAACCGTTTCTGTTGAACTGGTGGGATCAACAGACATCATTACACTTAATGATGTAATGGCAATGATAGAAAATATAAATAATTTTCTTGCCCACACTTTATCATTGGTTGCTTTATAACCAGATAATGCCATGCCCAACCACCAGATACTGACTGCAGAGGCAACAATCAGGTATTTATACCCTGCATATCCCACTAAAGTTAGCATCAGCGTTGCAATCATAAAGGCCAGAATATAGAGAATAATATGGCGCTTAGCGACTGAGATCCCTTTAATAACAGGTAATACGGGGATATTGGCTGCTTGGTAGTCTTTAAAACGGAAAATCGCAATGGCATAAGAGTGAGGCATTTGCCACAAACTAAAGATAAGTAATAAAATTGCTGCACCCGCATCAAATTCACCGCTAACAGCACAGTAGCCGATAACCGGTGGTGCAGAGCCTGATAAACTACCAATCAGTGTGCCATAAACAGATTTACGTTTCATATAGAGGCTATAAACCCCAACATAAATAATAAAGCCGAATACAGCGATAAACATTGCAAGTGGGTTGGCTGCTACATAGAGCAGCACAACACCTGCAATACCTAATACTGAGGCATAAATAAGGCTAATTTGCGGGTCGATTAATCCTTGAACTAATGGACGATTCTTCGTTCTTTCCATGATACGGTCAATATCACGGTCAATATAGTTGTTAAAAACACAACCAGAAGCAACGACCAGAGACACCCCAAGTAGAGTCGCGAAAAATAGGGGGTAGTCAATCTCGCCTTTTGAGGCGAGAAGGAAACCACCTATCACAGAAATTAAATTTCCGAAAATAATTCCTGGTTTGGTGACTTGTAGGTATTGCTTAATCATAGCGACAACTCTTAATCCATCATCATATTGATGTTCAGGTTGTACATAATCCACAGTGAGCCAATCACAACAATGCCGATAATCAACAAGGTGAATAGGAATGCGATAACGTTCCAGCGCTCTTCTGAGGACGTGTTCATATGTAAGAAACAGACTAAATGAACAACAATCTGTACGACGGCCATACCAACGACTGTCCATAAGATAGTTGAGGTTGTAGCTGTTCCTTCCATCACCATCCAAAATGGGATCACGGTGAGGATAACGGACAGAATAAAGCCAATCAGATAGGACTTCATGCTGCCGTGGCTTGCGCCTGAAGGAGAAGTATTTGGATGACTCATTACATCGCTCCCATCAGATAAACTACGGTGAACACACAGATCCAGACAACATCAAGGAAGTGCCAGAACAGGCTTAAGCAACTTAAACGAGTGCGATTAACATCAGTTAAACCACGGCGTGATACTTGGATCATCATAATAATAATCCAAACTAATCCCGCTGTTACGTGCAGACCGTGTGTTGATACTAAGGCAAAGAATGCCGATAAGAATGCACTGCGATCTGGGCCATAACCTTCAGCGATAAGTTCATGGAACTCATACACTTCCATTACCACGAAGCCTAAACCGAATAAGAAGGTAACGAATAGCCACAGATTGACTTGGCTAACACTACCTTTATTCATGCTAAGCATGGCGAAACCAAAAGTGATACTACTAAACAGTAGTAAGAAGGTTTCAACTAAAACAAAAGGCAGGCTAAAGATTTCTTTACCTGAAGGACCATCAGCAATCCCGTTAACAAGCACCGCATAAGTGGCGAATAAGCTGGCAAACAGGATAAGGTCGCTCATTAGATAGATCCAGAAGCCGAAAACTTTCGTCGCTCCTGCATCGTGGTGCCCATGATGCTCATGGGCGTTTGCGTTATTTAAAGTTTGAGTTGACATTATTTCACACCTGCTTTTTTCAGTTCTTCATAATGCTTATTCTCGATGGTTTCAATTTCAGGTACTTGGACATAGTAATCAACATCTGTATCGAAGCTTTTCGCGATCCAAGTGACTATCATTCCTGCGAAACCAACAATCGCTAACCACCAGATATGCCAGATCATGGCAAAGCCAAACACTAAGCTAAATGCAGAGATAATGACGCCTGCTGCGGTATTTTTTGGCATATGGATAGGTTCATATTTTGCAGGGCGCTGATAAGCAGTACCTTTTTCTTTCTGATCCCACCACTCATCACGAGCTTTCACTTGCGGTTCAACGGCAAAGTTATAGAAAGGTGCAGGAGAAGAAATTGACCATTCCAGAGTACGTCCACCCCATGGATCACCTGTTAAATCACGGTTTAAGTGGCGGTCGCGGATACTGACGTAAATTTGGATAACTTGGCAAACAATACCAAGAGCAATCAGAGCGGCACCACCAGCAGCAACCATCAGCATTGGGTGGAATTCTGGGTTGATATTTTGGCTTAAACGGCGAGTCATACCCATAAAGCCAAGGATATACAGTGGCATAAAGGCCATAAAGAAACCGATAAACCAGAACCAGAATGCGCGGATACCCCATTTTTCATTAAGCGTGAAGCCAAATGCTTTAGGGAACCAGTAAGTCATACCAGCAAAACAACCGAACACCACACCACCGATAATGACGTTGTGGAAGTGAGCGATTAAGAACAAGCTGTTATGTAATACAAAGTTTGCGCCAGGAACCGCTAATAGTACCCCAGTCATCCCCCCTACTGAGAAGGTGACTAAGAAACCGATTGTCCATAGCATAGGGCTTTTATACTCGATACGGCCCTGATACATGGTAAACAGCCAGTTAAAGATTTTAACCCCTGTGGGTATAGCGATGATCATGGTGGCTATACCGAAGAAGGCATTAACGTTGGCACCTGAGCCCATGGTAAAGAAGTGGTGTAACCAAACGATAAATGATAAGACGGTGATAACAACGGTCGCACCGACTAAAGAGGTATAACCGAATAGACGTTTTTTAGAGAACGTCGCGGTAACTTCAGAGAACACACCAAAGACTGGCAGAATAAGAATATAAACTTCTGGATGACCCCAAGCCCAAACAAGGTTGATGTACATCATCATGTTACCGCCCATATCATTGGTAAAGAAGTGTGTACCAAGATAGCGGTCTAACGTCAGTAGTGTGATAGTGACGGTTAAAATTGGGAATGCAGCGATAATCAGTACGTTAGTACATAATGCAGCCCATGAGAACACTGGCATTTTCATCATTGTCATGCCTGGTGCACGCATACGCAGGATAGTGGCGAAGAAGTTAACCCCCGTCAGAAGCGTACCAATACCGGATATCTGTAAACTCCATATCCAATAGTCGACCCCGACCCCAGGATTGTACTCCAAGCCCGAAAGTGGTGGGTAAGCTAACCAACCTGTTTGTGCGAATTCACCAATACCTAAAGAGATATTGATAAGCAGTACACCGACGACAAAGAACCAGAAACTCAGTGAGTTTAGGAATGGGAATGCCACATCACGCGCACCAATTTGTAAAGGTACAACAAGGTTCATCAGACCGACAACGAAAGGTGTTGCCATGAAGAAAATCATGATAACGCCGTGTGCGGTAAAAATCTGATCGTAGTGATGAGGTGGTAAGAAACCGGCTTCACCCGCTGAGGCGAGTGCCTGTTGGCTTCTCATCATAATGGCATCGGCAAAGCCACGGAACATCATGACCATTGCAACGATGATATACATAATACCAATTTTTTTATGGTCAACACTGGTTAACCATTCGCTCCATAGCCATTTCCACTTACGGAAATAGGTTAAAGCGCCAACAACAGCAAGACCGCCAAGAATGATGCCGATTAGGGTTACGACAACAATGGGTTCTTGTAGCGGGATTGCATCGAGAGTTAATTTTCCGAACATGCCTTTATTCCTCTGCTCCTGCATGTGCCGCGTGGCTCATGTTCATATTCATTGTTGCATCAGAGTGTTCAGTCTGATTGCTACCGGTGTGAGCGCCATGACCTGTATGACCAAATTTAGAGATGGTCTCTTGGAATAACATCGGCTTCACGCTTGAATAGTAGGTCACTGGATTTTTCTGGCTTGGTTTAGCAAGTTCATCAAATGCAGCGGTGGTATTTAACGTATCTGATGACTGTTTTACTTTTGCAACCCATGCATCAAAGCCTGCACGATCAGGTGTCGCAATGGCGGTAAACTTCATGTCAGAGAAACCGTGTCCGCTATAACTTGCTGACATACCTTGGTATTCACCTGGTTCATTAGCAATTAAGTGAAGTTTGGTTTGCATTCCAGCCATGGCATAGATTTGTCCACCTAAGCGCGGGATAAAGAATGAGTTCATGACAGAATCAGAGGTAATTTTGAAATTAACAGGAACATTGGTTGGGAAAGCCAGTTCGTTAACGGTTGCAATACCTTGTTCTGGATAGATAAACAACCATTTCCAGTCCATTGAAACCACTTCAATGGTAACCGGTTTCTCATCTGAAACTAGTGGTTTATAGGGATCAAGTTCATGGGTTGTTTTCCATGTGATGGTTGCCAATATCACGATAATGATAATCGGCACGGTCCACACGACAAGCTCAATTTTATTTGAGTGAGCCCAATTAGGGCGATAAGTTGCTTTAGTATTGGATTCACGGTAGCGATAAGCGAAAACAATCACCATCAGAATTACCGGTATCACAACAATCAACATTAAACCAAGCGCAATGAGGATTAATGTTTTTTGCTCAGCGCCGATAGCGCCTTTGGGATTCATTAACGCCATATCGCAACCACTTAAAAGAACAGCGGCTGCTAATAGCGAGAGTGTCCCAATACTTTTTATGTATTTCATAAGTCTCATCCAACGACCCAAATGATAAAGGTTCTATTGTTGTTTCATCAGTATCAGTAAGGACATTTTACGGTAAGGTTGCTACAGTGTAAACAATTGTAATGGTAAGTAAGTGATTGGTTAGTCTTTTGTGTTAATGTGATCACAAGTAATTAAACTATTAAATAAATGTTAATTTAATTATTGTGAATTAACTATAATTTCATAAAGTAGCATGTTTTTAAAATAAATACATATTTTTACAAAAAAAATTACAGCAAAAAGTGTAAGAAAACGTTTTTTGTCTAAAAAGTAAACACAGTACAGGTCTGAGGAGTATTAGAAAGCAAATTTCGTTTTATCTTGATGTTTCGTATCTTTATTTAATCGCTATATGATTTTTTATATCGCAGATTGATTGTTTGTTGAATATTTCTATTATAGAAGAAATTTTTTTATTAACTGCTAAAAATGACAAACAGCGAATAAAAAGTGATTCGCTGTCACAAAAATTAACAATTAGCCATCAGAAGTTATATTTTAAGCTATAGATCACACCATCTTGTAAAAAGTTTTCTCCTAACTTTTTATAAGCATAGCGGTATTGAATGCCTGTAGTAATGGAAGCCGTGGGGTGCCACCAAATAGCGACAGCTCCATTAAAGCCATTTTTTCCGCCATTGCCATAACGTTTATTACGATTAAACTCCATCTCATGCCAATTTGTGATGCTAAACTTTTGATTTACCAGGTTAAAATCGTAACCGGCAACCCAACCAACCACATAGCCATTATTTCCTGAATAATAAGTTTGATCGACATAATGTAAAGCTATAAAAGGTTTAAACCAGATATCTGCTAATTGTGTGTTATACCCAATACCATAAAGTGTATTAACCTCATGGAAATTACCGCCATATTCTTTTCCGGGCAGTGACCAAGTACCATATACATGGCCATAAAGGTTTAATCCACTGTCAGCTAAATAAATACGGCTAGTTCCTTTGACGGTATAGCGCTGATTATCGCCGGGCTGTGTTTGTCGATTATTAAAAGGATTTTCTAAGTCAAAAAAGCCATAAAACTCACCCCATGAAAAGTGGGCTCCCCCTTCAAGTTCTAAATAAGCAAAATCATCTTTATGGGAAGTTTGGCCTGTTTTATGGGTGGTATGTGTCGTCCAGTCAAGATAATTGATACTGATATTAGCAAATCCACCGAGATAATTAGCCTGTGCAGGTAAAGTGCATGTTGTTGTAATAAACAATAAAATTGATTTTCTTATCATAACGTATAATTAGTTTTTCTGTTGTATTGTTTGTGGTGTGAATTATTCTCACTGTTTGTTTTGATACTATAATTTATAAAGTGTTTTTTTATAGTGCTTTGTATCTAAAATATGATCATATTCTAGAATATTGATCTGGGTTTTCTTTATCGGAAGTTTAGTATTGATTAGTTTGTTTTTATTATTTTGGTATGTTAATGAAAAGAATATAGAGTGAGAGAAGAAGAATAATGATGGCAATAAGTTTTAATTAACAGAAATGACGAAGGTGAGGTGAAATATCTCACGACACCATAAAAAAGGGATAGTATCATGGCAGATAACTGTTTTTTTCTTATTAATTCGGAATTTTATTGTGACCTCATTTGCTGATCTTCATGCACTTCCTGCTGAGCAACTTACTAATCTTAATGAGCTTGGCTATTTAACGATGACTCCCGTCCAAGAAGCGTCTTTACCTGCTATTCTTGCCGGGAAAGATGTTCGAGCCCAAGCAAAAACCGGAAGTGGCAAAACAGCAGCTTTTGGTTTAGGTTTATTGCAACGTATTGATGCAAAACAATTTAATACTCAATCATTAGTATTATGTCCAACTCGAGAATTAGCTGATCAAGTCGCTAATGAGTTACGTCGACTGGCTCGTTTTCTGCCTAACATTAAAATTCTGACTCTGTGTGGTGGGGTGCCTTTTAGCATTCAACGGGATTCATTAATTCATGCTGCTCATATTATTGTCGCGACTCCGGGGCGTTTATTAGATCATTTAAACAAGCAGACTGTCACACTTGCTGATGTAAAAACATTGGTACTTGATGAGGCAGATAGAATGCTGGATATGGGATTTTTTGATGATATTAGCGACATCATTTCTCAAATGTCGGCACAACGTCAAACTTTGCTCTTTTCTGCAACTTGGCCGGATGAAATCGCTAAAATTAGTCGAAAAATTCAACAAGATCCTGTCACTATTGAGATTAATTCACCGGATGAATTGCCAGCGGTTGAACAACAATTTTATGAGATCTCCCGTTATGGCAAATTGGGATTATTACAAAAGCTTTTGAGTCATCATCAACCTAATTCTTGTGTGGTATTTTGTAATACCAAAAGAGATTGCCAAGATGTGTATGAAGCTTTGACCGAAAGCAACCAAAGTGTCCTTGCGTTACATGGCGATATGGAGCAAAAAGAGCGCGACCAAACATTGATCCGTTTTGCTAATGGTAGCTGTCGAGTGTTAGTCGCCACAGATGTCGCTGCGCGAGGCTTAGATATCAAAGCGCTAGAAATGGTGATTAATTATGAATTATCACACGATCCGGAAGTTCATATACATCGAATTGGACGAACAGCCAGAGCGGGAGAAAGTGGTTTAGCGATTAGTTTTTGCGCACCAGAAGAGATCCCTCGCGCCAATGCTCTGGAAGAAATGTTGAATATAAAACTGGATTGGCAATCAGCCCCTTCAGGTTTATCAATCACACCATTGGTTGCGACAATGGCAACACTATGTATTGATGGCGGTAAAAAAGCAAAAATGCGTCCAGGGGACATCCTTGGTGCATTAACTGGAGATTTAGGGTTTAGTGGAGAAGATATTGGTAAGATAAATATCCATCCAACTCATGCCTATGTAGCGGTAAAACAGTCCATTGCTAAACAGGTATGGAAAAGCCTTCAACAAGGTAAAATTAAAGGTAAATCAGTAAAAGTCAGACTGTTTAGATAATTTGTTATATCACCTATTATTTTCTGTTTGAGCATAAAGAGATAACATAGAAAAAGGACAGCCTAGGCTGTCCTTGAATAGATGATTGATTGAGGCAACTTAATTAGCTGTTTTTTTCAGTGCCAAGTAATCTAAAATAGTCCCGATAATTAAGCTAACGGCGCCAATAATGACACCATATAAGAAGAGTGTAGAAGTAAGCTCGCTTAATAATTCACTATTAATAGATTGTATAAAATCAACTGACTGAAACATCTCTAAATTTGGTAACGAATTAATAATAAGTAATATTAAGCTACACAAAAATAGTAATACGGCAAAGAGTAAACCATAAATCGCTAAACGGTATTGTTTAATAAATAATGTTCGTTGTAAAAATTCGCCAGTTTTTTGCGTATAAGTGAGTGTATTTTTAGCGATCATCAGCAAAATAATACCGGGAACAGAGGCAACAATAGAGAAAAGATAGAACGCTTCCCAGCCATGGGATTCTACATACCAGCCTGCAACAGGACCAACATAGACACGGCCGATAGCCGCTAAGGCGGAAAGAAGGGCGAATTGTGTTGCTGAAAAAGATTGATGGCATAGTGTCATTAGTAGAGCAACGAAAGCCGCCGTTCCCATACCACCACAAATATTTTCGAAAGCGATTACCGCTCCCATGCTATAAATATTTTGCTCAGAGATAGCTAAATACCAATAGCCGATATTTGACCCCCCTTGCAAAATACCAAAGATCATCAGCGCTTTGAATAAAGTCCAACGGCGCATTAATAAACCGCCTAATAAGGCTCCGACAATGGTTGCTGCCAATCCAAGCGTTTTATTGACTAATCCCACTTCACCTGCATCAAATCCGGCGCCACGAATAAGGAATGTGGTACTTAAGCTTAACGCAAAGGCATCTCCCATTTTGTATAGCACAATAAGTAGTAAAATTAACCATGCATTATTACGAGAGAAAAACTCATATAAAGGCTCTATAACGGCTTCATAGAGTGTACGTGGAGGTTTGACGGCGGTTTCTGGCTCCTGAGCTAATAGCGTGGCGATAATACCAATGCCCATTAAGGCAGCCATTAGCCAGTACATGTTTTGCCAGCCAATATATTTATCTGCAAGCCATAGCGCCATGCCCCCAGAAACCAGCATCGCTATTCGATAGCCCAGCACAGAGACTGCTGCACCTGTGCCTCGTTCATCGGCTTTTAGGATATCGGTTTTATAGGCATCAAAGACGATGTCTTGTGAGGCAGAACAGAAAGCGACGATGACGGCTAACGAGGCTAACCACCATAAATGATGGCTAGGGTTTAAAAAGCCCATACCCGCAATACCTAACACAAGACCGATTTGTGTTAATAACATCCATCCCCGGCGGCGGCCTAAGAATGAAGGTGTATAGCGATCCATAAACGGCGACCAGAGGAATTTAAACACGTAAGCTTGGCCAACCAATGAGAAAAAACCAATCGTTTTTAAATCGATATTTTCTACTGTCATCCATGCTTGTAAGGTTCCTGCTGTTAATGCAAGGGGTAAGCCCGAAGTGAAACCAAGTAACAGTAAAATAAAAGATTTATACCAAGTGGTCTGTTTAAAGGCGGCTTGAAGCATGCAAAATTCCTTTTAACGGCTTGTTTCTTGCTATCTTTACAAGCCGTTTTTTATTAATTAACGAGCGTTAGATTTGATGTATTGGCTGACGGAAGGATCTTTTGCCATATCACTGACAAGCTCAGATAAAACATTATTAATCGCTGCCGCTATTTTATCATTGGATGCGCCAAATGGGCCTTGTACATTGTAGCTAGTACGATAGGTTTTAGTGTTTGTGCTACCATTAGGCATGCTGACAACAACGGAAATATCTGCTTTAGCACTAATATTATGGCGTAGACTTCCTTCACTAATATCTGCGTTCAGTTTATTTATCACCACAATTACGTCAGCTGCGGCTGGAGAGCCAAAAGTATAGCCACGTGCCATCATCTGTTTTTGAACGATTTCTTGCATTAGAAAAGCTAAATCACGTGTGGGGACTAAAACCTCTAACTTACCATTACGACTCATTTCCGCTAAGTTTTTCGAAGGTCGTTTATCTTGGCTGGTGATACTAAGTGTAATTGGGCGCATAGTTGGATCTGATGGTGGTACAGACATCACTGGCTCAATCGATAATTTATTGCTTGGTGTTGCACATCCTGCCAGCAGTGTCAGCGCAAACACGGCACAAAGTAAATTTTTTATCATGATAGTGTCTCGATTAAGTAATTCTGCCGTTTTCTCAGCAGATAAGGGTGGCTATTTTGCCTATCATACCACTGCAAAAGCGTAGCTAATATCCCTTTAATGAACGAAATTATCTGATTTTTATCAATACGTTTTATCCAAAGCACCGTAAAACCCCGTCCTTCAGGTCGGGGATATAAGGCGCGGTTTTTTAACTAACTCGGTGTTTCCTGTCGCTCAATA